>NZ_PCDP01000032.1 GCF_003240585.1 Arminella tubonensis | reverse complement strand
AGAAATCATAGAAGAGCTGCATCGGAACCGTCTGGCATCCCATCATCGCTCAACCCTCCGCAAATCAATGCGACGATTGAATCACGACAGGCAAGCCTCAGCAATGCCGAGTTTTTCAACAGTATCGGCCATGAGGCGACCCATGCCGAGGTCCCAATTGCGCCTTCATTCTCGCCGTTCTCGGGCAAAGTGAGTCGTCCCGGAAGCGGCCATCTATTCTAGATACGGCGTCAGCACATCTTCGATCCATTTCATGAATGCGCGGACTCGTCGCGACAGATTGCTCCGATGTGCTACGACGAGGGACACCGGGATCGCCCGGCGACGAAAATCGGGCATTATCTCCACAAGCGCTCCACTCTCAAAGTATTGGCCAATCCCCAGGAGTGGTGCCTGAATCAGACCAAGGCCGGCGACGGCAGCGGCGTCGTAGGTCTGCGCGCTGTTGACGTGCAGGGCACCTGGCAACTGAAGCGTCGCGTAGCTGTCACCGTCCGGATATTCCCATCCATAGGGTCTTGCGCCCAGCATAGTCGAAAAATGAATTGTTCGATGCTCCTGACGCTGGAGATCTTCTATCGATCGCGGGATGCCATAGCGCGCCAGATAAGCGGGACTGGCAGCGTTGACCATGCGCAACAGGCCGAGTTGGCGGGCAATCAGCGTCTCGTCCCTGATGGGTCCAAGCCGCAATACACAGTCGAACCCCTCTTGAACCAGATCGACTTGCCGATCCGTACTCGACACCTCCAGCTCCAACTCGGGATAAGTCGCCATGAAATCCGGCAAGGCCGGCACGATGGTTGTGCGCGCCACCTCGGTCGGAAGATCGACCCGCAAACGCCCGCGGAGTGCCACGCGATCGCCTGCGAACATCGAGTGTAGCTCGTCGACTTCAGCAAGCAGATCGCGGGCGCGGCCATGAAATGCGCGTCCGTCCTCCGTCAATTGCACACTGCGCGTCGTGCGGTGCAGGAGCCTGACACCGACATCTTCTTCCAGCTTCCGGACCGCCGTTGAGGCTCTCCCCTTTTGTATGCCCAGGCTATCGGCCGCGCGGGTGAAGCTCCCCATTTCCGCGACCGTTATGAAAATGAGGATGGGTTCGAGGTTCTGCATTTTTGCGCGCCGGCATTGTTCGTTTCAGAGAGAACAGTAAGTTCATTTCATCGGTATTTATCACAAATAAGAGACACAGTAAGTTCCGAATATTGGGATCCACCCATCGGAGAACGACAAATGTCCGAGACTATGAACCTGCGTCAGGTGCCTGAAACTATGACCTTGCATCGCGCCCTGTGGGCCGGCCGGATAATGAGCGCGATTGTCGTTATCGCTCTGGTGGCAGACGGCACTATTCAGCTTTTCGCGCCGGCACACATCGCGAGCATGTTGAAGGAAACCGGGTTTGCGATGGACCTGACCCGTGTCGTGGGGCCAATCATACTCGCCTGCGCCATCCTCTACGCCATCCCGGCCACGGCCGTCCTTGGCGCGATCCTAGTGACAGGCTTTCTGGGAGGCGCGATCTGCGCCCATGTCCGCATCGGTGAGTTGGGGTCGCCGCCGGAAATCATTTCCCTGCTTCTGGGCGCGATGACATGGGGCGGCCTCTATCTGCGCGATCCCCGTATCCGGGCCATTCTGCCGCTCATCCATTGAACCAACAGGGGCAGTGTTCTGTCCCTAAAAATCAGGAGAAAACGCATGTTTTTAGTAATGGGAATTACCGGAAAAGTCGGTGGTGCAACGGCACAACATCTGTTGGCACAAGGCAAGAAAGTACGCGCGCTCGTCCGCAACCGCGAAAAGGCGGCTAAGTGGGCGGACCAGGGCGTGGAACTGGTGGACGGCGATTGGAATGACTCGGCAGCCATCGAGCCGTCACTCAAAGGCGTTGAAGGTGCGTTTGTCATGTTGCCTTCTGTCTGGGCCCCATCGCCTGATTACAAAGAAGCAAAGGGCGTGATTGCGAACTATGTTGCAGCGCTCAGCAATGCAGCGCCGCGAGTGGTAGCGCTTTCGTCGATGGGTGCGAACAGAACCAGCGGGCTCGGGATGATCACGGCCTTGTCGCTTCTGGAGCAAGGGTTTCGCAACCTGACATCTCCGGTCACCTTCGTGCGCGCAGGCGGATTCTTCGAAAACTTCCTTTACGGGCTGCACGTCGCCCAGGGCGGAACGCTACCGGTCTACTACAATCCGACAAACCGGAAATCGACCATGGTCGCGACGAACGACATTGGCGCGGAAGTCGCAACCCTTTTGACCGGGCCGGACTGGTTAGGACAGCGCGTCGTCGAGCTTGGTTCGATGGTCAGCGCGGATGAAGTGGCGAAACAATTGGGTGAAGTCCTCAATCTCGACGTGAAAGCCTTTGCAGTTCCGCGTGCGGGGTGGGCGGAAGCTTTCGAGCAATTCGGCATCCCGAAGGGCCACACCGGATCTGCCGAAGAGATGTATGAGGCTGTGAATGCAGGATGGATGGACCTCGGAGCCGAGGGTACGGAGCACATAGCGGGTACAACGTCCGCACGCGAAGTCTTCGAGGCCGCGCAGAACGCCGCCAAGGCATAAGCCCCGGAGTGGTCAGGCATGACGGAGGCTACCCGCTTCTGCGTCGGACGCGTCGCGGGAAGCGCTCGACAGTCCAATGTAAGCGAAGCGCCCCCACTCGCGCCCCGCCAATTTTCTCCGCCGCAGCTATAGCCGGTAGCTTTACGGCCTTTGAAACTTAGGCCGCAATTGACCTTGCGTCTGACCGTTACGAAGCGGATAAGCAGCCATCTGCTCACCACGGCTCGACAAAATGCCAACGTTCTACAGTAAGTATAAACTCGCCCGTCGTTCCCGCGTTCTCCGGGGGTCGTTCGATCTCTGGAAGCCGCGCCTGGTGTTTTGGGCCGGGGCATTGGCGATCGGGGTGATGAGCGTTGCTTTCGCCAAGGCCGCTGATTTGGCCCAGCAAGCCTTCGCAGGGATCACGACGTCGGGCCGGTGGACTTATTTACTGCCCCTTATCCTTAGTCCGGCTGGCTTCGCCCTATCGGCGTGGCTTGCAATCACTGTGTTTCCGAATTCGCAGGGTAGCGGCATCCCCCAGGCGATCGCTGCCCGACATCTGCATGATAACGAGGAGCGTTCACGGCTCCTGTCGCTTCGCCTCGCGTTCGGAAAGATCTTGCTGACTATACTCGGCCTTCTCTGCGGTGCCTCCATTGGACGCGAGGGGCCGACCGTGCAGGTCGGCGCGTCCTTCATGCTGGGCGCCGCCCGCTTCGGCGGGATAGCGCAGGCACGCGGTCTCATTCTCGCAGGGTCTGCCGCCGGGATCGCCGCCGCCTTCAACACCCCGCTTGCGGGTATCGTCTTTGCAATCGAGGAGATGAGCCGAACCTACGAATCGCGCTCCAACGGTGTCGTTCTGACGGCTGTCATCTTGTCAGGCCTTGCAGCACTTGCACTGTCTGGAAGCTACAACTATTTCGGCACGGCCTCGGTGGCCCCCATGCATTTGATGGATTGGGCGCTGGTGCCCATCTGCGGCGTTGGCGGCGGTATTCTGGGTGCCGGTTTTAGCGGATTTGCCTTGCACATCGGGCTGCGCATTCGTCGCTGGGCCCAACCAGCACCGCTGAAACGCATGGTACTGCTCGCTGGTATCTGCGGGCTCGCGGTAGCGGTGATTGGCGTCATCTCGGGAGGCGACACCTTTGGGACGAGCTATCAACAAGCACGTGGCGCGGTCGAGGGTCATGCAACCCCAGCACTGTTCTTCATTGCAAAGTTGTTCGCAAGCTTCCTATCGATGATGTCAGGGATACCCGGCGGCATCTTCGCTCCATCTTTGGCGGTGGGTGCAGGCTTCGGCAGTACCATTGGTTCAATGTTTGGAACCAGCATTGCACTTGCAGCCATACTTGGCATGGCCGGATATTTTGCCGGTGTCGTCCAGGCACCGATGACCGCCTTTGTGATCATTCTTGAGATGACGGGTGACCATCAGGCGGTCATCCCGATCATGGCAGTCTCAATGATCGGCTACCTCACCTCGCGCCTGTTGTCTCGCGAGCCCCTCTATCACGGCCTGTCACGCAACTACATCGCCGCCGCGATCCGGGCACGACGCGCCGCCGCTGGGTTCGAAATGCGACGTCACCCTGCAAAGGATTGATCGAAAGGAATTTATTCCAACGCGATCGTGCCAGGTTGGGCAATGGCTCGCGGCGTCATTTGAACTCGGAATCGAAGGATGCTATCCGGCTGACGACGGCAACTGTCGGGACACTTCAGCGCTTGCTCTTGGCCCGTTGATCGTTCAGGTAGGATCGGTTTCAGCGCCTGCGCAGCAGTCAATCGCGATCTGGCTGCCGCAGCGATTGCTGTTGGCCTGAGTTAATGAGCATAGTCCGCTACAAAGGGATATTTGCCTGCGTCGGTAACAAAGCCGGGGCTCGGAGCGTAGAGGATATGTGGGTTGAAAAATTCATCTCGCGAACAGCAATGGGCGCAATGGATGCGTCACTCAATCAAGGGTGAGACAACGGCCTATAAACGCTTTTTGGAGGCAGCGACGCCGCCTCTGCGCGCCATGGTCCGCCATCGCTGTGATCAAATCGGTTGGCCACCCCGCGACGCCGAACACGTTGTGCAGGAAATTCTACTCGCCGTGCATCTGAAGCGAGGGACCTGGGACCCCGAACGGCCGATCGGGCCCCTGGCTGTCGGCCATCGTCCGCAAAAAGCTGTTCGACAGCTTGCGGCGGCTGGACCAGCGGGTGAACGTCCCGGTCGAGGACGTCATGGAGACGCTCGACGTCGAGCAGCCAGACGATGGCTTTGACCGTGTTGACGCAGAGCAACTGTTGCAACGACTGAAGGACCCGCAACGGGAAGTCGTTCGCTCCATCTCTCTCCAGGGTGGGGGCATAGATGAGACGGCCGAAAGGCTTAAAATGATAGAAGCTGCAGTGCGCGTGGCGCTGCATCGTGCCCCAAAATGCCTGGCGGCTTTCTATCGGAGTAACTTACGTGAACATTAATGACCTAATCAGCCTATTGGCAGAAGGCGCGCCTGTTCGCTGGCCGCTAAACCGCTTGCTTGCGCTGGCATTGACAACTGGCGTTGTTGTTCCGTTGCCATTCTGATGTCGACCATTGGAATGCGTAGCGACTTGCCAAGCGCCATCGAAACTGCGCGGGTGCTGTTCAAGCTTCTCGTGACGCTCGTGCTGGCGATTGTCGCGTCGGCCCTGGTGTTAAGGATCGGTCGTCCCGCCGCGTCACTGACGATATCCGCTTGGCTGCTGTTGCCGCTCTGCATGCTGGTGATTGCCGTTGCCAGCGAACTCTCTGCCGTTCCCGAGGATGCCTGGAGCGCGAGCATGATCGGACACCATGCGGCCTTCTGCATGTTCTTCATACCTGTTTTGTCTCTGGTGCCACTGGCCGGCTTGATGCTTGCCCTAAGGAACGGTGCGCCCGAAAATCCGCGGCTTGCGGGTGCTGTTGCCGGCCTGGCCGCTGGCGGGATCGCTGCCGCCATTTATGCCTGGCACTGCCCCGACGACAGCCCACTCTTCGTTGCTGTTTGGTACGTTCTTGCCATTACCATCGTCACAGGTGTCGGCACTCTGATTGGCGGCCGCATTCTACGGTGGTGACCCATACGGGGTCATTGGTAAAAGGCCCCGATCAAAACCTCAATCTGGTCGCTGACCTCGTGGAGCGCCACAGGGGGTCAAATGAAATGGGCGGCGCAATTGCGCCGCCCATAGTTGGCCTACACGGCCAGTTCGAACTGAATGCTGAATCGAGCCTGTATATCCAGGCCTACCTGCATTTCGTTGAGGGTCACATAGCGCCCATGCTTTTCATGGCCTTGTCCATGTGCATGCTGCAGTTTTTCATTTTGTGTTCCTTCATCGAAGACTGAGCCATCATCATTTCTTTCATTGCCATCTTCTTGTGGCTGCCGTCGCTCATCGCATCGATTTTGCTATTGGCACTCATCATCGAGGCGTCGTCACATTTCGCCATCATGGTGTCTTCGGCAAACGCCGGCAGTGCAAAGGCCGATGCTAGAACGGCAGCAGCAATCGTGATCTTCAACATAGTATTCTCCTCTTCGTGGGCATGATTGCCCGTTAAAGCCAGTCAAATTCCCGCGTACCACTCGTAGCCGCGATCTTCCCAGAAGCCGCCTTTGCCGCCCCAAAGCTCGGCAAAGCTGTCCTTGATCTCTATGCGCATCAGGTATTTTGCGTGCTTGTAGCCAAGGTGCCGCTCGACACGCAGGCGGAGCGGCGCGCCATGAGCGACTTCCAGGTCCTTGCCGTTCAGTTGATAGGCAAGGATCGTCTGCGGATGAAACGCATCGATGAGATCGATGCTCTCGTAGTAGGTCCCGCTTCCGTCCAGTGTTTGCTCGAGCTGATCGGCGCAGTGAAACACGGCGTAGCGCGCACCCGGCTTCAGGCCGGCGCTCTGTAGCAGCGCACCCAACGGCGTGCCGGTCCATTTGCCAATGGCGCTCCAGCCTTCGACACAGTCATGGCGAGTGATCTGGGTGCGAGATGGAAGCCGCTTCAGATCGGCAAGAGAAAGGGCAACGGGACGCTCGACAAGGCCGTCGATCTTCAGACGCCAATCGGCAAAGCCATTCTCCATCATCCGGGCGTATTCTTCGCTATCCGGTTGGCTTGTCCCGTTGGGCTTGAATATCGGTGAGATATCCGCCTCGGAGAATTCGCGGGCCAGCTCGTGTTTGGGAACGAGGAGGCGCTGACTTCCGATCGTCAGCTTCTCAGCCATTGCCAGCACGTTTTCGACGTTCGAGTTCTGTACGACTTCATCGCAGCCGGTCAGGCCAATTGTACCGAGCCCGGCGGCCGATCCGATTAATAGACGGCGACGGGTGATGGAGAAGGTCATTGGTCACCTCTTGTCGTCTCGATCGCATACCGGCCGGTTACCATCGATCGCAGGTTGTTCCAGAGGCCGGAAAGAATGACCATGAGAACATGCACGATTACGAAGGCGACGATTGACCAGGCGCAGATGAAGTGAATTGACCTTGCGGACTGCCGGCCCCCGAAGAGATCGAGCAGGAAGGGATAGCCGGCATCAATGCCCGGCGACATGGTCAACCCGGTCGCCAACATCAGTGGCAACATGATGAAAATGATGAGCAGATAGGTAAGCTTCTGCAGGGCATTGTAATGCCGCGCCTTTTCGCCCTTCGGAAACCGCAGTCGAGCGTGGTCGGCAATCTCCTGCTTGAGATGCCGCGGCGATATTTCTTCCGCGCTTGGAGCCAGATTGCGCCGGAAATGCCCCAGGGCGAAACCGTAAAGGGTGTAGACGACCCCGTTGATGACGAAGAGCCAGGCAAAGAAGAAATGCCAGCGACGGCCGGTCGCGAGATCCTGATAACTTGGGACAGTGATCCATGCCGGAAAGCCGCGTTGCGCGGCATCATCGCCTATGCCCGAGACCCCGAGTATGCCGGTAGTGGTGATCGACAGATTGCCAATGCGCAAGACCCCGCGCGTTGCGCCTCCGTCCTCGACAGCATCGATCGAAAGCCAAGACGGATCGGCGTCGGCACCATATTGACCCCAATAAAGAGACGGATGCGCATTGAAGATCTGTAGTCCGCTCATCAGGAGCAGGCTGAGACAGAGGACGTTGATCCAATGCGTGACGCGCGTCACTGCCGAATGGCGGCGAATAAAGGTCGTCACGGGCGCAGTCGGCGGTATCTCGTCATAGTCGATCGTCGCCATGGTCGTTCCTCGTTGCCCTTACGTGGCGTTCAATAGCGGCTACGCAGGGAAGACGGGGTTTGTTACAGCGACGACGAGATTATTATTTCAAGGCAGGATGGAGAGTGCTTGGGCGGAGACCGGCCATAGTCTTAGTCACCCCGACACAGGGCGCGTCACTAAAACGTGAGCCCTGTAACAAACAGGCTCGCGATTGCGAAGTTGGTGAGAGGCAGATCACCAGGGAGCATCGCCATGAAAAGTTCAATCGCATTCGGCCTAAGCGTCATCGCCATACTCTTCGGGTTTGAATCGACGCAGGCGGCCGCCGGCCAATCGCCTACCGTCGTCGAGTTGTTCACGAGCCAGGGCTGTTCGTCATGCCCTCCAGCAAACGCCAATCTTGTCAAGTTGAGCAATGATCCTGGCATTCTGGCACTGAGCTTCTCGGTGACCTACTGGGATTATCTCGGATGGAAAGACAGTTTTGGGAAGCCCGAGTTCAGCAATCGGCAGGCGAACTATGAGCCGGCACTTGGTCAGTCTGGTCCCTTCACGCCGCAGATGGTCATCAACGGCCACTATTCGACCGTCGGCTTTGACCTCAAGGAACTCCGCGCGCAGATCGCTTCCGAAAAGAAACTATCCGGTCCAACGATCATGCTGTCGAAAGATGTAGCAACGATCGACGCGGGCAACCATTCTGGAACACCAGCCGATGTCTGGTTCGTCCGCTATGATCCGGGTACTGTTGAAGTCCCTGTTTCACGCGGCGAGAATGCTGGTGCGACCCTGCCACATGCCCATGTCGTTAGATTGCTCGCCCATCTTGGTACTTGGAGTGGGAAGGCGTTGAGCCTGACTCTCCCGAGCGTCAAAGATGGACCGAAGACTGCCATCATCATCCAGGTTCAAAATGGCGGTCAGATTTTAGCGGCGGCAACTGAATGAAATACGTTTGTTGCTCTGGAACTCAGGAGAATCAACAGCATGGTGAGCCTTTCCGGTTTAGCATCCGGACTGCGGAAATCGATGACGGAGATATCCTTCCAGCGCTTGAAAATGCCGCCGGTATGGTGTTTCGGACGATTCCGGCGCTTGCTCATCTTGTCGATGGCGAGGACTTGCCCGTTGCCCGATACAAGGAGCTGATCTCCAAACGAGCGAGCTGGGTCGCGGTCGATTCAGGCAGTTCGCTTGTGGCCTTTCTCTGCGGCGAAACCGAAAGAAATGTCCTGCATCTCTGGGAGTTGGGTGTTCTGCCAGACGTTCAGCGTCGTGGACTGGGCCGAGCGCTAGTCGATCACGCAATTGAGTTTGCCAAGCATGAAAGCTGCAAGGCAATTACGCTGACCACGTTCCGCGAAGTCCCATGGAACGCGCCTTTTTATGAAAGCATGGGCTTTAAGATAGTTGATCTGGACAAGCATGAGAGATTGTCGGCGATACTCCGCGAGGAGACGAAACGTGGTCTGGAAATCGAGTTGCGCTGCGCGATGATGCTTTCTTTAGAAGAGCGCGTTTCTGAGTTCCATGGTCGATAAATGCCAGTATCGGCCCGACTGCTTCAGGCAGTCCAAGAGCGAGCCAACGAATAAAGCGATTTCTGTGCCGGTTCATCTGGTGTGTTGTTCAAAATGGGAGATGCGATCATAACTTCGTTGAAAGCCTTGCTCATCTGGACAGACATATTCCGGATAGGAATGGATGTTATTCCAACAGCCAAGCTGGCACCGGCCTTTACGCAGCCCCATACCGGGCAGATTATTCCCCCTCAAACTTGGAGATACAGATGACGAAAGTGGCAATTTACGTAGAGTTAAAAGCAAAACCGGGCAAGGAAGAAGACGTTGCGGAGTTTCTCAGGAGCGCTCAAGGATTGGTGCTGCTGGAACCGCTTACCGTCGCCTGGTATGCCGTCCGATTTGACCATTCGACCTTTGCGATCTTCGACGCCTTTGGTGATGAGGAAGGGCGTCAGGCCCATCTTCAGGGGGCTGTGGCCGCTGCACTGGTTGCTCGATACGATGAACTTTTTGATGGCCCGCTCGAAATTCGCCAGCCTGCCGTTTTAGCTGATCGGATGCCGGGCTAACCCTTTGAAACGACGAAGTCGCAGCGCCTGCGGTGCGACTCCGGTTGTCCACTGTTCTATATCCCGCTGTTTCGTCCCAACGATGCCACGGGGATCCTTCAGGGCGACGACGTACGAGCAGACGTTGCCGCGTTTGTCGCGCACGGCGACACGACGGAGCCTCGGGCATAGGCTCTTTCTACCCTCGACATCCTATTCCCTGCTGCTCATTGTCATCCGCGCAGCTTCCGATCAATCTATGAGCTGCTGGGTCACGCCGCAGGAACAAGTGCCACCACTTTCTCGATCGCTCGCTTAAAGGCTGGTCTGGCGTCTATTTGGCTGTACCAGCGAACGATATTTGGGCTGTTCTCAAAGTCAATACCCGCAAATTCTCGTCGCCAAAGCCAGCCGAAGTGTACGATGTCGGCGATAGAAAATGTGTCTCCGGCGACGAACTGGCGCTCGCCGAGCACGCCTTCGAGCACGGCTAGCACACGTTCCGATTCCACTTGGAAACGAGCGATCGCGAGGGGATTTTGTTCAGCCGCCTGACGCTTGAAGAAACCAAGCTGGCCAAAAGCCGGCCCCACACTGGTCAAGTGGAAGAACATCTGCTCGAAGACCCGCACACGGCCGACGCCGTCCAGGGGAAGCAACTTTCCCGTCTTCTCGGCAAGATAGACGAGGATTGCGCCGGACTCACTGATCGTGACAGGTGCTCCATCGAAGCCTTCGCTATCAACCAAAAGCGGCACCTTTCCGTTCGGGTTGATTGCGAGATAATCTGGAAGCTTCTGTTCACCCTTGCGTACGTTGACCGGTCTGAGCTCGTAAGCAAGGCCAAGCTCCTCAAGAGCGATCGGCACACGGATGCTGTTGGGTGTCGAAAAGGCGTAAACTTCAATCATTTTGGTTTCCAAGCTTGGCGGTTGCGTTGAGGCGACATGGCACCTTGTGCCGGACGGCTCCAATGTGGGCGCATTGACTTGACTGGGAAACGGATGACGCCGACATATACGTCATTCCAAGGAGGAATGGATATGAATCGGCTGGCCGCGATGGATGCTTTTGTTCGTGTCGTTGATACTGGTTCTTTCACGAGTGCCGCACGGCAACTTCGCGTGGGACAGCCTGCCGTTTCCAAGATGGTCGCTCAGCTCGAAGAACGGGTGGGCGTCAGACTTCTCTTGCGCACCACTCAAGGCCTCGCCCCGACAGAAGCCGGCGAGACTTTTTACCAGCATTCAAAACGTGCAATCGAGGAAGCGGACGAGGCCGAGGCCAAAGCAAGAGGCTCCGGTGCAGCACTGAGTGGGCGGCTGCGAATTAGCGGTGCGGTCACGTTCGTCAGACTTTACGTTGTTCCGAGGCTGCCAAAGTTCCTGGCAATGCATCCCCATCTCGATATCGAGGTTCATATGGACGACCGCAACGTCGATCTGGTGGAAGCTGGGATCGATATCGCATTGCGGATGGGCGATTTGCAGGATTCTTCGCTGACCGCACGAAAAATCGGTCAAAGCCCTCGAAGCGTGATTGCCTCGCCAGAGTATCTGAGCCGCGCCGGAGTGCCCACATCCCTTGAGGAACTCGCATCGCGTGAAGCAATCATTTATGATTTACGCAGTGGGGGTTCTGTGTGGAACTTTACCAAAGGCTCAACCCAGAGCACCGTTACCATTGGCGGGCGCATCCGGCTGACTGCGGCGGAGGGAGTACGCGAAGCGGTCTTTGCCGGGATAGGCCTGGCCGTTGCTTCGGACTGGATGTTCGGACCGGAACTCGCCTTGGGCAAGGTTCAACGTGTTCTGCAGGACTGGGAACTTCCGCCTGTCGATCTCTGGGCCGTCTTTCCAAGCGGGCGCGCAGCGACGACGAAAGCAAGAACTTTTGCCGACTTCATCAAGCTGGAGCTTGCAGCCGAGTTCCGCGGTAAGCACGTTGGCGAGGGCACTTAGCGCGGGTGGCGATCGCCGCCCGCGCTACCATTAGTATTGTGCGACACCGCCGTCCACGGCCAGTTCAACACCGGTTATATAGCCGCTGTCGTCAGATGCGAGGAACAGCGCGGTCTTGCCCATATCATCCGGTGTACCCATGCGGCCCATTGGAATGGTCCCAGCAATTCCTTCGTATGCTTCGGCGGGGATCAGCCCGGACAGTCCCGGCGTCAAAGTATGGCCGGGGCTCAAGACATTGATCCTGAATCCGCGCTCCTTGGTGTCGATGATCCAGCCGCGGACAAGGCTGCGGATCGCCACTTTTGTCGAGGAATAGACAGACATGCTTGGGATTCCCTTCGAGGCAGCAATCGACCCCGTCAGAATGATCGAAGCACCGTCTTGCAGCACAGGCAGGGCTTTCTGGAAAGCAAAGAGAAGGCCACGGACGTTGGTATTGTAGCTTTTGTCGAAATGCTCTTCAGTGATTTCGCCGAACTTCATGAATTCATAGAATCCGGCATTGAGAACCAGGACATCGATGTGATCGCTGTTCTGCTTCACGGTCTCATAAAGCTTATCCAAGTCAGCGAGCTTCGACGCATCAGCCTGTACGGCAATGGCGCCGTGACCGATTTCGGCAGCAGCCTTGTCTAGCTCGTTTTGCCTACGGCCGGTGATGTAAACGAGCGCGCCCGCTTCAGCGAATTGCTTTGCAATGCCGAGCCCGATGCCTGCGCTGCCGCCGGTCACGACAGCGACCTTGCCGTTCAATTTGTTGCCCATGAAATGATCTTTCGATTTGGTTGGTTTGACCCGCTTGGAGGCTGCGCTGCCTAAGCGGATTGGCACCCGACGGGTGGCCCAACAATCAGATAAAACCATTGAGATCGGCGAAGTAGCGGTCAAACCAGACTAATAATTATTCCTGGAAGGAATGCCTTTGACCAACTCTGCCTATCGCTCCACATTGTCTGTGGGATCCTTCGCAGACCCCGAGCACGTTGATGATGTCGGCAAGACGGTCGCGACGCTGAAGCATCGCGACGATGATCGTTCTTGCTCAGTAGCTCCCCGGTTCTCGGTTCCGAAACCGATCGGAACAACCACCAGACACTGGTACATTGGAGCGAAAGGTGAGCTTCCCGGCGCCCATTCGGGCTAGACTGTGCCGATCAAGTTCGAAAGTAAGGAACCTGCAACGCTCTTTGCCAAACCCAAATCACGCACGCTGCTCATATGATTGCGACCGGCCAAGACATGGTTGGAGACAAACAATCCTTGTTCCGCCAAACGGCTGGCAAAAGCCTCTGCTTGGAAATGAAATGGCGCAGTTTCAGCATCGCCGACCAAAAGTATTGTCGTTACTGAGGGGTCGTGTTGATGATCAAGCGGAGTGAAGGACAGGACTTCCTCATCGGTAATATCGATGAGCGGTTTCAGGAAGGACGGCTGCAATGGTTCCAGATCATAGAGCCCCCCCAGCAACAGAGCGGCCCGAACACCGGACGGTCTCTCGTCCTCATTGAACAAGAATGTACAAAGGTGGGCGCCTGCAGAATGCCCACTGATGGTCAGTCGGTTCGGATCGCCGCCATACTCGGCAATGTGATTACGGACCCAGCGCTTGGCGCTGCGGACCTGGTTGACGATCGCCGCCATGCGGACGTCAGGCATCAGCGCGTAGTCGATGATCACCGCGATCGCACCCGCACCAACGATCGTTTCGGCGATGAATGAGAAATCATTCTTGCTGAACATTCGCCAATAGCCGCCATGGACGAACATGTGCACGGGCCTTCCGACGAGGTTCCCTTTGGGAAAGAACAGATCGAGTCTTTCAAGGGCATGCGGGCCATAAGGGATAGAGGCCACCATGCGGAGATTGGAGCGCGTTGTATCGCTTCGTACCTGGTATTCGTCTACGAGATCGTCGAACTCAGGAACATGATCGCGCGTGCGAAACTGATCTTTTTCCAAAGGGGATTCCTTTCGGCCGGTTTCACTAGAAGCTAGCCGCGATGTATTTCGCTTCCATGAATTCGAGAATGCCGTGCGATCCGCCTTCGCGTCCAAGTCCGCTTTGTTTTACCCCTCCGAAGGGTGCGGCAGGATCGGAAACAAGGCCACGATTAAGCGCAACCATGCCTGCCTCGAGCTTTCCCGCAACGCGCATCCCGCGGGTTAGATCTTTGGTGAAGACATAGGCCGCGAGGCCGTACTCGGTGTCATTCGCAAGCGCGACCACTTCGTCTTCCGAACTAAAAGACCTAATCGGGGCAACTGGACCAAATATCTCCTCGTGCGCCATCTCCGATTGCTGAGAAACGCCAGAAAGGACGGTCGGCGGGTAAAAGAAGCCTTTGCCCTCGGGTCGTGTTCCGCCACTCATCACCTTCGCCCCGCCTTGCACGGCGTTCGCGACCAGGCGTTCGATCTTGTCCACTGCCTTTCTGGTGATCATCGGGCCGCATTCGGTCTTAGGATCGACGCCGTCGCCAACGGAAAGCGCGGACATGCGCTTGACCAGGCCTGCTGCAAAAGCATCGTGAATTCCAGCCTGGACGTAGAGCCGGTTGGCAGCGGTGCAGGCCTCGCCGGCATTGCGCATCTTGGCGACCATCGCGCCGTCGAGGGCAGTTTTGAGATCCGCATCGTCGAAAACGATCAACGGCGCATTGCCGCCAAGCTCCATCGAGCAACTAAGGACACTCTTGGCCGCTTCAGCCAAGAGCGTGCGCCCAACACCGGTCGATCCCGTAAAGGAAAGCTTGCGCACACGTGGATCGCCCAGCATTGCCGCGGTAACGGGGCCGGGCGTCGAGGTTGTGACGACGTTGACGACGCCCGCCGGCACACCCGCTTCTTCATAGATCGCGGCGAGCGCGTAGGCCGTCAAAGGTGTCTCGCTGGCGGGTTTCAGAACGACGGTGCAGCCCGCCGCAAGAGCCGGCGCAATTTTTCTGGTGGCCATCGCCGCTGGAAAATTCCACGGCGTGATCAGCACGCAAATCCCAATCGGCTGATAGTCGACGATGATCCTGTTCGTTCCGGACGGAGCGGTGCCGAACTGTCCGGCGATACGAACGGCTTCCTCCGAGTTCCAACGAAAGAACTCGGCCGCGTAGGCCACTTCGCCGCGCGCGTCGCGCAACGCCTTGCCGTTTTCCATCGAGATCAGCGTCGCCAGCATCTCGGATCGTTCGATCATCAACTCGAAGCATCGACGCAGGATTTCGGATCTTTTTCTCGGTGCAGTCTCGCGCCAGCCGGCTGCGGCCTTCGCTGCAGCGTCGACGGCAGCGACGCCATCGCCGATCGAGGCGTCGGACACATGTGCAAGCACGACTTCGGTGGAGGGGTCGACGACCGGAATCTTTCGGTCGCCTTCGGAGGTCCGCCATTCGCCACCGATATAGAGGCCGCGAGAGCATGCGGAGAGATCAATGTTGTGGGTGAGGGGAGTCTTCAGATGTTGCTGGGCGACGGTCATGGCATGGGATCCTAGGTGAAAGTGGTCAAGCGGAGGTGGCGGCGGATAGATCGCCATGGTAGGCGGCCCTGATCAGTTGTTTCATCGAAACGAGATCCAGCGGCTTTGGGTTGTTCTTGATGAGGCGCTCGATACCGATTGCCTGTTCGGCGGTCCAATCCAGCTTGTCGACGGGTAACCCCAAGGCTTCAAGTGTCGGTGTAATGCCGATCGCCGCAAAAAGCCTTGCGATTTCGAAAATGGCGGCGTCAGCCTTTTCCTCTGTCGTCAGACCGTCCACCCGAAGTCCGAGTGTTTCGGCGATTTCGGCCATTTCCAGCAATGACGCGGAGCGATTGAACATCATGACATAGGGCATCATCGTCGCGACACCGAGCCCATGGGCCGTGTGCGTGACCGCGCCAGCCGGATACTGGATGGCGTGAGCAGCGGCTGTACCAGCGGTGCCGAAGGCGCATCCCGCAGCCAGCGCTCCCATCATGACGTCCGCACGCGCATCTTCGTCGGTGCCATCGGCGCACGCCCTCTCCAGGCTCCGCCCGAGCAGCTTTATGGCAAGCAAGGCGAAGTGATCGGTGAGCGAACTCTTGCCGATAAAGACATGATTTTGCGCCAGTTTTGAATCCGCGACGCGGCGAGCGGCCGTAAACGCCTCGATCGCGTGGGTGAGGGCATCGGCTCCTGCGATCGCCGTCAGTCCGCGCGGGCAGGTTAGTGTCAGATCGGGGTCACAAATGGCGGCGATTGGGATCAGATGGGGGCTAGATATGCCGACTTTCAGCGTTCGGTCAGGGTCTGCGATGACGGCGACGGGCGTGACTTCCGAGCCGGTACCGGCGGTCGTAGGGATGGCGATGATCGGCAACACCGGGCCCGGAACCTTGAATTCACCGTAGTAGTCCTCGAGCTTGCCGCCGTGGGACAAGAGCAGGGCTGCGCATTTCGCCATGTCAAGGCAACTGCCCCCACCGACGCCGATGACCATGTCAGGCCGGAAATCGCGCGCTCCGGCGGCGCAAATCGCTGCGGTATCTCGTGGCACATCCGGCAACACTTTGTCGTAGACACTCAGCTCGATCCCGGCCGCACGCAAAAGCTCCAGAATTTCCGCGAACGCCGGCGTCGCCGCGAACCGCTCATCGGTGCAGATCAGGGCGCGCGAGCCGAGGCGACTGGCCACCGATCCCAATGCATGGCGCTGACCCTTTCCAAACAGGATTTCGCGAGGAAGCCGGATGGCGGCAAACAGGGTCATTGCATATATCCTTGTTGGAAGGCTTGAGAGGCGGCTGTCAGTTCGTTGAGTTCTGTCCAGAGGCGATCATCCACATCGAAACCCTTGAGCGCGGCACACTCGCGTCTTTTCCGCGCTCCGTCGCCAGGCACCGCCACGGGACGTCCGGGGTCGATCGCCGGCGAGGAGCGAACGAAATCGAGGTAATCTGCAAGGCGCTCCGAAAGGTCGGGCGCTGCGGCCATATCGATGGCAATCAGGATATCACCCTTGTTACAGACAGCCTCAGCGTCGAGGGTTCCTAGCACGGCCGGTGCCAATGCCGATCCCGCAAGACCGGCGACCAGTAGCTCGATCGCTATGCCGAGGCCGTATCCCTTGGCGTCTCCAAACGGTGCAATCGCCCCATTCTTGGCAAGCGTGGGGTCGGTGGTGGGATTGCCGCTCGCATCCCTGGCCCAATTCGGCTGAAGAGGAATGCCATTGGCTGCGTGGTGATGAACCTTGCCCATCGAAACAATGCTTGTCGCCAGATCGAGAACCAGGGAGCCGCGCGCGGTCGGGACCGCGATTGCAATCGGGTTCGTTCCAAGGACTGCCCGCGTTCCTCCATAGGGATGCACGAGGGCCTCGGACGACGACAGGGCGATGCCGATCTGACCGCGCTCGGCAATTTGCTCGACATAATGGCCAAGCATCCCAAGGTGGTTGCTGTTGTGAATTGCCGCGAGCGTGATGCCAGCCGCCGTCGCTTCAGATCTCATCCTGTTCAGAGCCGCAAGCGCGACGACGGGACCAAGTCCCTTTTTTCCATCCACCTCAAGAACAGCGCCGGAGCGCCAATGGGACGACCCCATGGTCGTCGGATCGATCAGTCCGCGGTCTATCCTGGCGAGGATACGTGGCAGGCGTTGAAGTCCGTGGGACGGATGGCCTTTGAGTTCCGCTTCGACGAGAACCAGCGCTTGCTGCCTCGCCTGGCGGGATGGCACGTTTCGGCCTTCGAGCAACTTGCCTACCAAAGTCATTGCCGAAGCCTCCGATACCCTCACTCTCACCCCCAAATATAAAATCGTATAAGATATAGGATTGCATCGGCGCAACCATCATGTTAGCGGTGTCTCATGTCAAGAGGCAAAAAGATGCGCAGCCCCAATTCAACAAACTCATCAAGTCCAATCGACGGCCCGGCCGATCTATCGCCGATCCAGCGTGCCAATAGTCTTGCCGAGGAGGTCTACGATGCGATCTTCTCGCAACTGATGGCGCTAAAGATTGCCCCCGGCTCAAGGATAACCGTCGACAACCTGGTGCGGGAACTGAGCGTGTCTCACACACCGATCCGCGAGGCGCTCGGCCGCCTTGAAGGCGAGGGGCTGGTGGTCAAGACGCATCTGGTCGGCTACAGCGCCGCCCCGCAAATCTCCCGGCGTCGCTTCGACGAACTTTATGCCCTACGCCTGTTGCTGGAGCCTGATGCCGCCCGTCGCGCCGCCGCCAACATGGACGAAAATGCGATGCGCGAGCTGTCCGAAGCCGCGGGCGTCATGCTTCGTCGCGAAGGGACCGACGACCGCATCCGCTATTCCATGTTCGCGCGCCAGGATGCCATCTTTCACGACAAGATCATGAAGATCGCCGGCAACGAACTCATTCGCGAGACCCTGGCCTATCAACACACCCATTTCCACATTTTTCGACTGATGTTCCATTCTCGGGTGACTGAGGAAGCGCTTGACGAACACGAGGCGATCCTCACGGCGTTTTCTTGTGGTGACCCCATTGGTGCCGAGAAGGCCATGCGCGATCACATCGAACATTCGCGCGATCGCCTCCTGCCGGTGTTCGAATAATGTCCATGGTCATGGCGCGCAACACGGAAGGCACGGCGGCCCTGCCAACAGAGGGCGAGACGACGATCCGTCCCGTGTTGCGTGCCGAGGGTCTTTCCAAGCAGTATGGACCCGTCACGGTTCTGTCGGACATCACGCTCGATATCATGCGCGGTGAGATTCACGCCATTATTGGTGAGAACGGTGCCGGCAAATCGACGTTCATGCGGCTGCTATCCGGTTATGCGGAGCCAAGTTCAGGTAGCCTGTGGATGGACGGCGACAGGGTCGACTTCTCAAAGCCCGACATGGCGCAGGCCGCTGGAATTGTCCTTGTCCATCAGGAGATTCTTTTGGCCGAGGCGCTGACGGTCGCCGAAAACCTATTTCTGGGACGGGAAATCACCCGCAAAGGCGTGATCGACGACCGTACAATGAACCGATTGGCGGTCGAGCGGCTGGCCGAGGTCAACTGCGTAGTTTCGCCGAACACGCTCGTTCGCAATATTTCGCTGGCGGATCGGCAGCTCGTCCAGATCGCACGGGCACTGCTTGACAATTATCGTGTCGTTATTTTCGACGAGCCGACGGCAGTCCTGACCAGTGAAGAAGTCGAGACCCTTATACGGATCATCGAGCGATTGAAGGCAGAGGGGACTGCTGTCCTTTACATCAGTCATCGTCTCGACGAAGTGCAGCGGCTGGCCGACCGGGTCACGGTGCTTCGCGACGGCAAGATGGTCGGCTCCTATCCCGGTGGAACGCTGAGCCAGATGGATATGGCCCATTGGATGGTCGGACGCGAACTCAACGCGCTCTATCCGCCAAAGACGGCTGCCCGGACAAATGAACCCATGTTTGAAGTGATGGGCGCAACCGTGCCGGGCTTTGCAAAGGACGTTTCCTTCACCGTTTATCGCGGCGAAATCCTTGGTTTTGCCGGGATGATCGGGGCAGGGCGAACCGAGCTTTTCGAGGGTCTCCTCGGTCTCCGTCCGGCCACCTCAACCGCGGTTCGGCTGCGCGGAAAGCCTATCCGTATAAAGTCGCCTCTTGAAGCGATCGAAGCCGGAATCGGTTACCTGACCGAGGACAGGAAAGGCAAGGGCCTGCTGCTTCATGAACCGTTAGGCCCAAACCTCACCCTGTCCGCCTTGTCGCGGTTCTACCCGCACCTTTACCTCAGAAAACGTCGTGAAAGCCAGGCGCTTGTCGAGGCGGTGGACCAATACGACATCCGGCTGAGAAGCCTTAACCTGAAAGCGGGCCAGTTGAGCGGCGGCAACCAGCAAAAGCTGCTTCTTGCAAAAATCATGCTCACGGACCCATCGCTGGTCATCATCGACGAACCCACTCGCGGCATCGACATCGCCAATAAGGCTCAGATCTACGCCTTTATCCAAAATCTGGTGGCCGAGGGCAAGACCTGCATCGTCATCTCGTCCGAGATGCAGGAACTGATCGGTATTTGCGACAGGATTGTCGTGATGCGGGAGGGGCATATCAACGGCGAACTCCAGGGCGATGAGATGACCGAACGCAACGTGGCGTTTCTAGCCACCAGCGAGACCAAGCCAGACCAGACTGTCCAGGGAGGGACGCACCCATGACTGATATCTCCGCCGCTACCACGCTGCGCCCGGCACGGGAATGGTCCATCAACTGGACGGATGCAGGTCCGTTTATCGCGCTCGGCGTCTTGCTGGTCGTGGGCTACGTCGTCAATCCGGACTTCTTGACGGTCACCAATCTCGCCAACGTCATTACGCGAAGCGCCTTTATCGCGATCATTGCGGTGGGGGCCACCTTCGTCATCTCGTCAGGCGGCCTTGACCTGTCGGTCGGCTCGATGGCCGCCTTTGTCACTGGCATCATGATCCTGTCGATGAACCGGCTTGTCCCCAGCCTTGGCATCTTGTCAATCTCGGCGGGAATGGGCATCGTACTGGTGGCTGGGATCCTTTGCGGCCTTATCAACGGTCTGATCGTGACGATCGGCAAAATCGAGCCGTTCATCGCCACCCTCGGCACCATGGGCATTTTCCGTGCACTGATCACCTACATGGCGAATGGCGGCACGATCCCGATTGATCGCAGTCTGCGCGACGCATACCGACCGGTTTATTTCGGAACATTGGCGGGTATTCCGATCCCGATCGTCGTATCCATCGTCGTGGCGCTGATCGCCTCGTTCATACTCTACAAGACGAAATATGGACGTCGTTGCGCGGCGGTCGGAGCCAACGAAGACGTCGCCCGATATTCCGGGATCTCCGTCAGCAAGATCCGGACTACTGCCTACGTCATTCAGGGTGCCTGCGTGGCGATCGCTGCCATCTGTTACGTGCCGCGGCTGGGCGCAGCCACTCCGACCACCGGCCTGCTTTGGGAGTTGCAGGTCATCACGGCAGTGGTGATCGGAGGAACGGCGCTCCGCGGCGGCAAGGGGCATATCTGGGGGACGGTCGCCGGAGCCGTCATCCTTGAGCTGATCGCCAATCTGATGGTGCTGTCAGATTTCGTGTCCGAGTATCTCGTCTCGGCAGTCCAGGGCGTCATCATCATCATCGCCATGCTCATTCAACGATTTTCGAAATAAGCCGCGATCAGGCCCGCGGTACTTGTGATGGCCTATTTGGAGGAGGAGAAACCATGCTTAAAAAGAAATGGATAGCTGTGGCTGCCCTGGGCTCGATGCTCATGGCGTCGCACGCCATCGCACAGGATAAAAAGATCATTGCCGTCTCGATACCGGCGGCCGACCACGGCTGGACATCAGGCGTCGTTTATCACGCGAACGCCGCGGCCAAGGAGATCAACGCAGCGTTTCCAAACGTGGAGGTCATCGTCAAGACGTCGCCATCGGCGAGCGACCAGGTCTCCGCCATCGAGGATCTTTCGGCCTCCAGAAAGATCGACGCCCTCGTCATCTTGCCCTACAGCTCGGAAGAGCTGACCGGACCGGTCAAGGCCATCAAAGACAAGGGCACGTTCATTACAGTTGTTGACCGCGGCCTCACCGACCCTACTATTCAGGGTCTTTATGTCGCCGGGGACAACATCGCCGTCGGCAAAAATACAGCCAAGTTCCTGGTCGACAAGTTGGGCGGCAAGGGCAATCTCGTGGTGCTTCGCGGCATTCCGACCGTCATCGACGACGAGCGCATCAAGGGTTTCCAGGACGGCATCGCCGGATCAGACCTCAAAGTCCTCGATATGCAGTACGCTCACTGGAACAGCGACGAAGCGTTCAAGCTGATGCAGGATTACCTTGCCAAATATCCGCACATCGATGCGGTTTGGGCCAATGACGACGACGGTTTGCTCGGCGTCTTGGAGGCCGTCAAGCAATCGGGCCGCACCGATATCAAATTTGCTCTGGGTGGCAACGGGATGAAGGAAATCGTCGCGAAGGTCATCGCCAAGGATCCGATGACTCCGATCGAAACGCCATATCCACCGTCGATGATCAAGACGGCCATTTACATGACTGTCGCCCAGTACGTTGGTCAGGCACCAGTGCGCGGCGTCGTCAAGCTTGACGCCCCGCTGATCACGCCCGAAAACGCCAACGAATACTATTTCCCCGACTCTCCTTTCTGACCACGCAAACACAGGGCGCGCAGACGCGTTAGCCCTGTGTCCCACGCCTTCACGACAAGAGGAAACGACAATGCCAGCCAAGAAAATATTGATGCTGACCGGCGAGTTCACCGAGGAATATGAGATATTCGTTTACCAGCAGGCTATGGAGGCCGTCGGCCACACTGTTCACGTCGTCTGCCCCGACAAGAACGCGGGCGATCTGATCAAGACGTCGCTGCACGACTTCGAAGGCGACCAGACCTACACGGAGAAAATGGGGCACTACTTCACCATCAACAAGACATTCTCCGAAGCGGTCGCCAATCCGGGACAATACGACGCCGTCTATTGTGCGGGTGGCCGTGGCCCGGAATACATCCGAACCGACAAGCGGATCCAGGCTCTCGTTCGCCATTTCCATGAAACTGAGAAGCCGATCTTCACGATTTGTCACGGCGTTCAGATCCTGATAGCCGTCGAAGGCGTGATACGGGGCAAGAAAGTTGCTGCACTCGGCGCTTGCGAGCCGGAAGTGATACTTGCCGGCGGCACCTACATCGATCTGTCGCCAACTGATGCCTATGTCGACGGCACAATGGTTTCGGCGAAGGGATGGACGGCGCTCGCGGCGTTCATTCGCGAATGCCTTAAAGTTTTGGGAACCGAAATTCACCACAACTAACCTATCGAAGTTCACGTCGCCAAGGAGTTCGTCTCGATGGCGACGCGTCGGCTCTCCCTGCACACTCCAAAGTCTATTTTCTCCATACCCGGCGCAATTCAGCAGCGGCGGTTGTAAAGAATGACACGAAGGCAAAGTGCCAAAAGACGATTGTAGCTGAGGCCGACTTCGACAAGCTTGGCGCCTACATCCGTTAGCGAGATTAACCAACCGGGAGTCTAGCTAGAGAGCCTTTTTGATCGCTCTACTACATCGGCTTCGACCTCGATCGGCTTGGCGGACATCTGTACCGACTCTCAAACGTCGGACGACTAGCTGCTATCGCTTCGAGCAATGGCCCACACTTGCTGATGACACTAAGGTGAGCGATGGGGACGGTGAAGCCAAAGGGGTATCAAGCGACCGCAAGGGCGATGAACCGTTGCCTGATCTTGAACCTCCTTCGGCAGCATGGTCCAATGAGCCGGGCCGAGCTGGCAATCGCGACCGGTCTAAGTCCGGCTGCTGTAAGCTTTGTCGTAAGCGACCTGATCGAGGAAAAAGTTGTTAAAGATGGGAGTGCCGTTTCTGGCAAGACCGGTCGGCGACCAGTTCCCGTGCAGATCGACTACGATCAAACAATAGCACTCGGCTTCAGACTAATGGCGGACGCCGTCGAATGCGTTGCCACGGATCTTGAGACGAACATTATCGCGGCGATGCGTGTCACTCTGCCCCGTCGTGTGCCCGAGACCGTCGTGGCTGTGTTGGTTGAGACCTTACCCAAGTTGATCAAATTGGCTGGGCGACCGCATTCGGGGCTGGCGGGGATTGGAATATCGATGCCGGCGGTTATCAGTCATGACCAGACCGTCTGTATCAGAAGCCACCGCTTTGGTTGGGATAACGTTCCGCTTGCACAATTGATAGCGAACCAGGTCAGAGTGCCCGTGTGGCTCGAAGACGACACGAATGCCTACGCGATCGCCCAGCAGTTGTTTGGACTAGGGCGCCACCATCAAAACATGGCAGTGCTCGCAGTCGGTGTCGGCATCGCCTGCGCCCATGTAATCGAGGGAAAGCTCTATCGCGGCGCCAACGGCGCAGCCGGCAGACTGGGACACACGATTGTCGAGCCGAACGGCCGGCCCTGCGAATGCGGGAAACAAGGCTGCCTCATGGCATATCATTCTGAAGCCTCGATGGTGAAACGCTGGACTGAGCAGATCGGCGTCAATCACGAAGCGGGATCGCAGCAATTTCGCGCTTCCCTTGCCTCCCGAGATCCGGTTGTAGTCGCAATCGTCGAAGAGGCCGGTCGCTGTATCGGCACGGCGCTAGCCGATCTGGTCAACATTACGGATCCGGGAGTCATCGTGGTCGGCGGCGAGGCGGTCTCTCTGGGTGAACCGCTACTGCAACCCCTCAGACACGCCCTTGCACTAAGGACGTTCCGGGCACCGCCTTATCTTCTTCCTGACTGGAAGGACAATTCCTGGGCTCGGGGGGCGGCCGCTCTCGTTATACAAAAAATATTCGATTATGAGAATAATGGCGGCGTGCTGAACGTAACGTGATCCCGTGGGACTGCCCTTTAATCGTCCCGTCGAGATGGAAGCTCAGGTTCTTATACGGCCGTAGCGATCACCACGGCATGACCTTGCAAGGTGACGATCAGGCCAAGTGCAACAACGGTTGGTTTTTTAGGCGTAGCTGTGAACCGACACCTCAAGACCAATCAGCGACTTTTGCTTCGAGAAATTCCCTTGGCCTTGGGCCGCCGTCAGTGCGCCGAGCTGCCCGATAACGGCCGGGCGATAGGCCGTGGTGCCGATGGAACAACTTCGAAAACGCCGCGGCGGTTTCGTAGCCCACGCGGCTTGCAATCCGTGCAATACCCTCATCGCTTGATTCTAGTAGAAACGCAGCCTCCGACATCCGGCGTGCGATCAGATAGCGCTGCATGGACTGACCGACGAGCTTGGTAAAGCGAGCCGAAAACACCGAGCGGCCGAGCCCTACACGGTGTGCGAGGTCGCGAAGGGTCCAAGGGCGATCCGGTCGTTCGTGGATCAACTCAAGCGCTCGGCCAATATACGGGTCCGCCATCGCCCCCAGCCATCCGCCTTCTCCTGGCCCGAGAGATTTGATCCAGCTTCGCAACACCTCGACGAAGAGCATCTCTGTCATTCGCGCGAGCGCGACGCGTTGGCCGGGACGTTGAAGCGCCGACTCTCTTACCATGCGCCGCAGAATCGCCTCGAGCCATTCACCGTCCAACGTCGGCTTCAGGAGAAGTACAGGTGGGAGTAACTCCATCACGCTACCGCGCGAGGGCCACGACAGAATGAAATTGCCACAGATCATGGTGGAGAGCGGCTGCGCGCTGCCTCCGTGATGCACGACGCCAAGATGGGTGGGTCGATCGAGATCCATAATCGGGAACGGCTTGGTCCGGCTATCCGAGTAAATCAAATGGGGCTCGCCGCGTGTAACGACGACGAGATCGCCCTCCGTCATGCACAGCTCCAGCCCATTTTCGAGCGCGAGGGTGGCTGTTCCACGACTGAGATAGTGGAACAGGGCGTAGGGGCGCGCCGGCAAGGCCAGGTTCCAGGGATGACCCAGCTCGAAGTGAAAGAGCAGGTTTCCGCTAAGGCGAACGCGATCGAGCACTTCGGCGATGATGTCCATGCACTTGATGTTAGTCCGCCGGACGGTCAGACACAATATCCGGACGATTGGGGCCTAACGTCCGAGAACCCTTCGTACTATTTCGTGTCAAGGTGAGCCAACAGGTCACGCAGCAAGCAATTTGGCAAGCTGCCGCAACACGAAGCGCGACTTTACCCAAGCGCCTGCCCTTTCCTTGGGTCGGAGTTGTCGGCATCCCAACAGGAGCAATCAATGCGAAATATACTACTCTCAGCCGCCACCATCCTCGTCGCCGGGGCAGCGTTTGCCGCACCCGCCCAATCGGCTCGTCTACCGAAGGGGGCGGCACACAACATCGTGCTCGTACATGGCGCATTCGTCGACCAGACAAGCTGGAAGCCCGTTGCCGGCATCCTCACGAAGAAGGGCTATAACGTAACGCTGGTCGAAAATCCGCTCACGTCCCTCGCCGCGGATGTCGATGCCACCAAGCAGGCACTGGCGAAGCTGGATGGCAAGACCGTCCTCGTTGGCCACTCCTGGGGCGGCGTAGTCATCACGCAAGCCGGTGACGATCCCAAGGTCTCCGCACTTGTCTACGTCTCAGCCTTCGCGCCTGACGTTGGAGAGTCACTGGCGACCCTAGCCAAGAGCGGCCCGGCGACCGAGGGCACCAAGGCCATTCATCCCGACGAGAAGGGCAACCTCTATATCGATCCCAAGGTGTTTCCTTCGGCGGTCGCGGCGGACCTTCCTCTGACGATCGCCCAATCCCTGGCAAACCAGCAGCTTCCACTAAACCACACAGCCTACGAGGCTCCCGTAGATAGGGCGGCTTGGCACGACAAACCGACGTTCTATGTGATCAGCACGAAGGACAAGGTAATCGCGCCCGAGACCCAGAAAATGTTCGCAGCCAGGATTAAGGCCAAGACCACAGAGGTGGCTGGCAGCCATGCCTCCCTCGTCGTCCACGCGAATTTAGTCGCTGCTGTCATTGAAAAGGCCGCGCTCACGGACTGACAATACTGCTCCCGGTGCCTCCGTGCCGGGAGTACCTCTCCGGAGAGTTGGAAAATGCAACCTGTGTTTCCTCGGGATCGCTTTGCTATCTATCGTGTCTGAATGTCGTGGATCGACATGCCCTGAGCGCTGGAGCGCCTATGGCCGACGACTGGCACCAGACCGAGGTTAATTAATGCGGGTTCCTGGCCGATGGTCTTTCGAGCGGGACGTGCGGCGTCTTCGTGGCGTCCTGGGCGAATGCATTTGTAGCGCTCATTACGCCGAGGGTGCTTTCCTATGTTTCATCGTTTCTACGGCAGCTTCGTTCCGGGTATGCACGCAGGCGACGTCATGGGTCACGAGACGATGGGCGAGGTCGTAAAAGTCGGCCATGGCAATTCCAAGCTCAGCGTCAGCGATCGCGTTGTCGTGCCATACACTATCGCCTGCGGCGAATGCTCGAATCCTTCAGGTGCCAAACAGGCGTAGCAGATAGGTTAACTCACGGCAGGATTATTCAGCGATTCCGACATGTGCGGGGCGGGGACGGCACCGTCCTGCGAAGGCATTGGCGATAGCTCGTCGTCGGCTTGAAGCTTGTCGGAATTCAGATAGTTCTTGCGCTCATCCATAGCTTCACTCCCGGTTCGAGAACTGCGGGGCGGGGATGCGGCCCCTGGGGCCGGCGCGACCGGTCTTGGAATCGGCCTGCGTGACGGCGTCACCAGCCTCGCGGCTGTTTCCCATGTTCACAGGCGGAGCCCGCTGCTCGTCGGCGTTGGTGTCCGGGAGCTCGTCGTCCTGCGTGTCCTCGTTCAGAGATTTCGGCGGGAGCTTGGCGGATTCTGGGATTGCGTTGTTCGACATGAGTAAGTCCTCCTTCGAGCGAGAACTCTGAGCGGGCCAAGGAGTTCCGCAGCCGCGACGGCTACGAGCACTAGCGCTACTGGCACCGAATGCGTTTCGTTTTTGAACGACTGCGGAAAACTCGCTGCCACGTTTAATATGATCGTTTCACTGCGGAGGAGACCATGCCAGAGCCGCCTCCAGCAAACTGTCGGCGTCTTCGTCGCCAGTTAGGTGGGGTTCGGCCGCGCGGTCAAACGGCTGGGCATTGATCGTAGCAATCTCATCCGCGAGACGGTTTAGTTCAATGGCGATGACGTCGAAGCTGTCTTTTTGCATGTGGTCCTCCTCTTCGCGGGAAAGGTACCGTGCTGCATCTCCAAGACAAGGTTCGGGCGTGCTGGTGTCGACAATCTTTAGGACTAGCCCGTCCTCGCAGCTAGTGGTCTGTCAGCGTTATCGTAGTCGTGATACCTGCCGAACGTCTGTACACGAGCTGCCCGAAGGAGCGCAAAGAGCCCTCCTTTTTTTGACATTGCCTTGGACGCCTGAGGCGAGCGCCGGACGGACGCCACCGCCCGTATGGCCGGCCTATTCGGGTGTTCGTGCACATCCGCCGAGTGAGCGGCTGGTGTCGAGAGCCACGGCCAACGACTAGGCTTCCAAAGTGGAACAAACCGGAGAAGCTGGGGGTTTGTGTGGTCAGTCAACAGGAGGATTTGACAATGGACCATACAAACCATGTGCGCTTGGCCACTGCTGAGCTGACACCAGAAATTCTGGAAGGCGCTACAATATATGGCGTCGACGACGAGAAGGTCGGCAAGCTCGACCATCTTCATGGCACAGGGCCCGGCGGGAAAGCAGTCATAGATGTCGGTGGCTTCCTCGGGATCGGAGCAAAGCCGGTGGCCGTGAACCTCAGCGATCTCGACTGGATGCGTGACGAAGACGGCGAAGTGCATGCTGTCACGACATGGTCGAAGGATAGCCTCAACGACATGCCGGAGCATCGCGATTAGCACAGGATTTGAACAGCTAACGACGAAGCCCGGCATCACTGTCGGGGTTTTTTTCCGCGGCCACTTCGGATTGGCCGTAAGCCGCCCCGTCCACCACAGGATTTCGTCTCCAAATTCGCCAGGCCGGGCCAACGTCGGTTTATTAGAGGCGTAGAAGCGTCTTGATCGCCCGGCGTTCGTCCATCGCCCGGTAACCTTCGGCTACGTCGGTGAGTGGGACTTCGAGGTCGAACACCTTGCCGGGACTAATCTCGCGGTTCAGCACGAGATCCATCAGATAGGGCAGGTAGCGCCGGACAGGTGCGGCGCCGCCAAGCAAGCTCTTCTGTTGGCGAAACAGGTACTGGCCATCGAAGGTTACGCCGTGCGGAACGCCGACGAAGCCAATCTTGCCACCCGGTCGGGCACAGTTCATCGCTTGGCTCATGGATTCCTGCGTGCCCACGCATTCTAGGACGGACTCGGCGCCGACACCGTTGGTCAGTTGCTTGACGCGCGCCACGCCGTCATCGCCGCGTTCGGAGATGATATCCGTTGCCCCGAATTCCAGCGCCAGGTCCTGCCGTGTCTTGTGCCGGCTCATCGCGATGATGCGGGCCGCGCCCATCCGCTTTGCCGCCAGCACGCCCATCAGGCCGACAGCGCCATCGCCAACGACGACGGCCGTCGATCCTTCCTGCACTCCGGCGGCGTCTGCCGCGAACCAGCCGGTCCCCAACACGTCGGAGACCGCGAGCAGGCTCGGGATGAGGTCGTCAGAGGGCAGCTCGGCGGTCGCGACCAGGCTGCCGTCCGCGAGCGGTACACGGGCGAATGGAGCCTGGGCGCCCGACATGATTTCGCGCTGCACGCAAGACGAGTGGAAGCCGAACTTGCAGTGTGGGCACGTGTTGTCGGAGAGGCAGAACGAGCCGACGACAAACTGCCCCGGTTTCACGGACGTTACGGCACTGCCGACCTCCACCACAACGCCACAATATTCGTGGCCCATGGCCTTCGGTTCGTTGATTTCGTTCGCGCCGCGGTATGGCCATAGGTCCGACCCACAGACGCACGATGCAGAGAGCCTGATGATCGCGTCGGTCGGTTTCTCGATCCTCGGTTCGGCTATTTCCTCGCACCGAACGTCGCGGGGAGCATGCATGATTGTTGCAAGCATGAATTATTCCTCTTGTAAACAACAAGGTGGCCGAAGGACAATTGCCTCAAGTGAACCGACGCTGTAGCTAAAGCCGCTGCGGGAACCCTCCCACGATCGGTTCGGTCTCCCGATCTCCCGGAACATTGGCACCGGCTCGACGAATTCGAGGGCGATGGATACCAGCGTGTGATCGCTCAGATCACGGTCGATGGCGAGGTCGTCGAGGCATCGTCTACGCAGCGGCGAAGAGATAGCTTCGGCGTTCTGGGTCGCGACGACGGCGAGCGAAGCTTTAGGAAGCAGACTGCAACCGCCATCTGCGGTTGGAAGATTGCAGTTTCGGTGCGCCAAAATCGGGACCCTTCCAAACTGCGAGATATCCAGAACATTGGAAGGGCAGACGCGGCTGGACAGCTACCCTCCATGCCGATCGCTTTACTCATTCCTCCCAGGAGCCCGTGCGGGCTATGTACATTATTGATGCCATCATGGGAAGCTTAGGTCCAAACCGAGCATCCTGCCAAGGATGAAGGTGACGAGCCCCACGCCTAGTAGCGCTAGAACGAAGACTGCGGCCATCTTGCCGCCCGTGCGTAGCACCGCTCGCCTCTCCCCCTTCTCCCCTTGATCGTAATGCCACTTGATTGCGAAGAACATGGCCGTGCCTAACGCGAGAACCTTAAACGTAACAAAGAATATAGGGACCCAATCCATCATAAAGACCCTCCTGTGCCTCAGCTACGCGCCTTATGACCTCCTCTTAGGCAAACGAATACTACTTGTTATGCAACGCTGATATGTCACAGCAGGTGACGGCTTCCTGGCCTGTCTCATGGGGTTCGGGAATGACCGATTAGGACCAATCCCGGACCTCGTCGTCAGATACTTCGATGTCCGCTTTCGTGTTGGGCGCCCAAGGAGCGGACAGTCTGCCGTCGGCCCCATTTTGGTCATCGACAACCACCATTTGAGACGACCGTTTGTGGCCCATCGCGCTCATTCAGCTCCCGTCGCCCTGCTTCCGAATTCAACCGAAAGCTGTGGAGCTGACCAGCAGGCGAAGGCCCACTTAAGTCCACAAGCGGAAATAATTGCCGCTAAACTCCTCCCGTTGACTGAGGCCCAAAGCCAGGGCACAAAGGTGGCATCCACGGTCGCTCACGATGGGAAAGTAACGGGAAATTCAAGGCAAGTCCGATAAGCCATTGAAATAACGTGAGAATCCGGGTTCACCAGCCAATCATTTCAATGACTTAGCGGTCAATCCCATAAAATCCATGTTGCAGAGCATTGCAACATAGTACCACGCAATACCAATGGGTTACGCTCATTTTCAAAATGATTCCCAAATTTTATGAGTCAGTACCTGCGACATGGACTGCAACATGAAAAAGCTTCAGCCACGAAGATTATTACCATCGCCTAAATATTGATCCGAGGTTGACCAGCGAATAAATTACACCAATCATGATCGCGGTTCACCGTCTGGTGCAACCAAAGACCAGGCGCATTGATTCTTTGGGGGAAGGATGCGTCTGGTTCCTTACTTGAAATCCAGATTAGCCTCGGTCGCTGCATAGAGAAGAGCCTGACGCACCTCTTCCGGCGACTTCTCCTCGTTAAAGGCTTCGAGAATAGCGATCTGCGCCCGCCGATGGGCGGCGCCCTCATCCGCCGGCCATTGATTCATCGGCAACTTCCGGCGCCCATAACCGTGCTGACAGTCTTGCCGGCGACCAGGATGCGGACAGGCTTGAAGGTTCTGCGAACTCTTTCCATGGATCACTCCATTATCAAAGCGAATTCGGCCAATCGGCAAACCACGATGCCGCACCAAACGACGCCCATGCCGGCCAACAGATATCCGACGCAAATTGCTATGGTAGTTTTCATCGTCTGACCCTTTTTTTCGGATAAAACTTCGTGTCAGTGCTCTTGCGGTTCGGTTCGGTCGGTATCAACAGCGTCATGTACTGTGGGAGCTTGTCGGCGACAAAGAGACCTACTTCCTCAGTCGCGAGAATGAAAGCATGGCGAGCCTCGTCGGCCGGCAGCTTCAGAACGCTCGATCAGATATTAAGCGCATACCCGGAAAGCGTCCCCATCTTTGACGGGGTTCAAGAGGATGTTCTGGGCTTCTCTCGTCGACCAGACGACCCGGTATTCCCCGAGCTTGCCGAGTTCCATGTAGACGCCGTCGGACCATATTTTATCGGACACAAGGGCCATGATGCCCTCCACCAAAAACGCAAAAACTGCGACTCAATGGAAATGATAGTCATTCGTTCCGTGGGGCTGGGTTTAATTGATCGTGCGTGGAACTAACCGCCCGGCCCGCTGTTAGGCGCTCGGGATCAGGAAGCGTTGATCTCGCACCAACGGCTTCTTGATCCCCACTTTACCCCGCTTGTCCCGTCACAACAGGCGGGGCTTTTTTGAGGTGGTGAGGACGCCCACCAGCGCACGGGCAGGCTGAAACGTTCTTGGCAAACGCTCGATGCCCCCAGTCCTGTAATGAAACGTGAAACGGGGTTCCGGTCAGCAATAGGAACATTTGCACTCGGCACTTGTTTGGCCGAGGCTCGCCTCCAACAAAGTGAGCACCGCAGAAGGCCAGGCGCCATCCCATCCCTCAGGTCAGGCGTCTGGCTTTGGGCGCTGCTAAACGAAAGCTGAGTCATGGAGGTCGTCGGCCGGCACTTTGTGCGGCATCTCGACGAAGCTTTAGATTCCGAGTGGATTGCTTGGTTCATCATAGTTCAATCGGTCGACCTGCGATCTCGTCACGATAGGCGACGAAACTCCAAATGCGGCATTTTGCTGGTTCGTGGCGCATGCCGCGGACAGGGGATAGAGATTTAGAGAGTAGCACCCACCTAAGTAGCAAGGAGCTCCGCAGCGGCGCCGCAGAGCAGTAGGGCGGCCGAAGCCGCTAAGAACATGTTAACTCTGAACCAGACCAACGCGAAATTTCGTTGCCTCAAGTTGCAGATTCGACTAAAGATTAAACGGTTAACCCTTTGAGACCAAGCGTTGGATTCCCCCAAAGGTTCAGCGCTTGTTTTTTTCTCCCCTTGGTTTACCAAAACACAAAAAAGACCCGCCGTCCTCGGGATAGCGGGCCAAGGTATTGCGTCGGGCGCGGGCACGTCCGACCGGCGCACATGCGCAGAAGTTTGTGACGTTTTGAATACGTCATTTACCCTACTGCCGAACCGGCCCACCGAAGCCCCTCGTTGATCACGTTAAACTGTGATCGGCCATAATTTGTGTTCAGTCGAATTATCGACGTCTGCTGTTTGCCCCGCTAGATACGCATGAGGAGACAAGGCCAATGATTGATTCAAAGGAAACGCACCCTGAAGTCGATCCGACTTCGACGACCCCGGAAATAGCGGAGCAGGAATTCTTCGATCCTTGGGAAGAAGAGTTCCGGAAGACCTTGCGGAACGGTGAAAAGATATTCGAATTTTGATAGGGCGGCCAAGCCGCCCACCGTCATCAACTCGTAATGTTATTCACAATGTTGTTTCCCGAAGAGGGTGCGTTCTCGAAAATAGGGACTGAGCAAGCTAGAGCGTAATTTCCCTGAATATTATTCTTGGTAGCCCCACTCGAAAGAGAAATTCCTTGCGAGTCAGCCGCCGACCCGACAGCTTGACCGTTGACGCCTTGGACAAAGTTACCTACGCACCCAAGCCGGTTGATCCAGAGCCATTAAAGGCGCCGATCTCAATCCCGTATTGAAACGCGGCAGAAACAGCGTTCCCCATGATCGAGCCGCATTTTGCGGAATTAATCGAAAGACCAATCTTCCTGTATGAGGCATATTCCCGCTTATAACTACTCCGGCCGTATTATGGACTTCGATTAACACGCCGTTCGGGTGTAAATCGCTCGGATTGACCGCCTGGGTTGCGCTGGTTTGCTGAGGCAACGTCGTCGAGCTCGAGCCCCTAGCCGGCACCTCCGTTTCCGCTCCAGCCATCAATTCCCCATCGCTGGTCGCTCACGTAGTCAATCGCCAGGGCGTCGATGTCGATGGTGCCGCCGTATATCCGAACGCCCGTTGCGTTGACGTTCAGCGCATTCGTTCCTCCGGTCCGGTGCAATACAGCCAGCGGCGAAAGTTCCCAAGTTTGGTTGGCGCAGTCAACACTGAGGCCGCTGACGTCGTAGACGCGCCGCTAGGGAAATAGACCGAACCGCCGGCGCCTGCATCCGTACAGGCTGCAACAATGCGGCCTGCGTTGTAAGTGAAACGATTACAAAAGAGGCGCGCCCTTATCGTGCTTACGCTACCGCTGGCAATTTTCGCCGTTGCAATCGGCTGCCACCTTTTCGTGTAGGCGGCGATAGCTCGCAGTTGGCGATCGACAAGTGCCTTTGGTGGCATATCTGGCGGGGGGCCGTACGATTATTACCGCGTGCCCGAGAACGTCTACACGATCGGCCGGAACTTACTTCAACGACTACATCCGAGGCCGGTATCGCTCGAATCGTTAACCGCGGGCCGTAGCAACCGGGCGCGCGACTTGCGAGCATCCGGAATCACCGTCCCGTAACCGGTGTTATGAGGTCAGATTTCCATCCGGTGGCAGACGGTGAGATGCCTTGGAACGGATTCGCCCCCATGGCAGACGGAAAGTCCGAAGCAGGGGCATGACAGATCGATAGTGGTTGCCCTATCGGGCAGTTGCCGGCAGCAATTAGATCGTCTGCCGAGTTCGAATCTGTCACCAATCCGATTTTCAATGCCTGGGCTTGCGAAATCATTCGGAATGTATCTGGCGTTGCACTCATCAGCATATCGAAGATCGAACTATCTACGCCCATTTCTTTAAAATAGCTGAGCAATGTCGCCTTCGTGGCGTCCGTCATCTTTGTGTCTTTGTGCTCGCTGAGAACTTTGCGACCGACCTCCCACCGATCTGCAGCGCGCCTTTTTCCATTGATCGTCTTGTATGCTGTTTGATACTCAATTCTCACATGGGTTTGTATATACGTTAGCTGGTGGACACCCACGTCCGCGTAAGGACTAAGCATGCGTCTTGACCCGCCCGCAAGGATCAAAGGACAGGCCGAATAGCAATAGCCGCCCGCCGCGTTGACCGCCCCCAGCGTGCCCCAGCGGCGGCCTTCGGCGCAAAAAGGTCTACCTGTAGAACAATCTTTAAGCCTGCTTTGACCTATGGCGACCGAAAGACCGCGCTCACTAATCATGCGACCCATTCGGATGGCGGCCTCAACGTCTCCACCCTGAGAATTTAGAATGATCGGGAGCCTTCGATCGCCCATACTCTCCAATATTTTTCGTAAATCGTCTGGCGAATCTCTGTTGATTATTCCCTCAGCCGAGATCCAATCGGGACACGTGTTATCGGACCCGCAGCCGCCCTCAAGGATGTCACCGTGCATTATAAGGATCTGCATCGGTTCGTCTTGGGCCTGCGCACTCGAAGAGAGGGCGCACAAGACTAAACTGAAGATTACGATAGCCCGACGCAACAGTGAGAAAGCAGACGAAAAACGTATACAAATCATAAAATGAACGACCCCCTGCAAGATTGCTGCCCGCAATAGTTGACGATTGCTAGGAGCTTGGCAAGACGATATTCGAGGTCCATGCGGTCAGCTACGAACCCGCCCCCGAGCAGCACCTCACGACCGGCTGAGGGGGATGTTTGGTCATTAATTTTCCTTATCTTTTGTGAAGCGGGTGGCCCGCTTGGAACTCCATCCTCGTTCGCGCGTTAACGGGAGTTGCGAACGGGGTGGGCAAGATGTTTGAGATTTTGTGGCTTGCTGCCGCCGTTGTCGTCATCCTGACGCTGATGAACTACGCGGGTATCCGGTAGCGCAATTGCGTTTCGGAACAAAAGTCCCGGTGTCCGTGTTCTCCTTTCACAAAGGAGTACTTGGAATGAGCAATAATCTTGGAGTTCGCCAACTGCCTCAAGGGTCTCGCCTTCCGTATGCCGCTTGAGGACAACGCCACCGCGGGCCGCATTATCTCCGCCGTGAACAACAATGAACGTGCCTGTGTTTCCGTCGGTGGCGACTTCACCGAGTATGAGAAGCGCAAGACGGACAATGGGACCGAGTACCTTTATTGTTCGAAGATGCGCCTCGAGGAGATTTCCCTTATGCCAGAAGGCGCGGTTTCAAACACCTACTGCCGTGTTGTCGACCTCGATGATGAGGAACCTATGCTGTGGCTCGCAGCTCGCAAGCCGTCCTTCGAGACCGACCAAGGTGTGGCCAATGTGACTGCACGGGCAAAGCGATTGGTTGACAACCTCGCAAACCTCAAGCCGTGACTCCCCGGCCGAAAATCGCTGGAAAATCGCGGTTTCAGGACCGGCTGTCCCCAAACGTACGCTTTTTCCGATTGAAATGTTGAGGGTCGGCGCTGAAACGAGCCCAGCGCCAAGATAGAGTTTAGTTGGCAGGAGCCGGCGTGACTGGTGAGGCCGTCGGGGGAGCCAATGCCGGCGCTGGCGTTTTTGGACTCGCTGGCGCCAGCGGCGTAGTGTCGTTTGTAGTAGACGAAGTAGTCGTCCGATCTGTGCCGGGGTGTCCACCCATTTGCGACCACGCGAAACCGCCCACTACCAAAACGGCGATGATCGCTGCGAAAACTTGCCAGTTGGTCGTCGGTCGGCGGTACGGCGGCGGGGTGGCGCGGAGATTCGGTTCGTTCGGGCCGTTCTCGGTTGATCCCAATTCTTGCTTTCCGTCGTGATCAAACAAGAGGCGTAGCGTCCGGCGATGTTTCCATGGGCGGGTTGTAATCCCACGCGTAGTCGAACTTCTCTTTCTCCATGTTGACGATGCGCGCGCCAAGTTCGTTCCGGCGTGCCGTAAGATCGTCCAAGGTGGCCAACCGGCCTTGGCCTTCGGTATTTCGATTTTCTTCATCTCGGATTCCTGATGGCCGTCGCGAGGTGGCGAGGGCAGACATTGCAAAAGTGGCGTTGGTGACGGCTGCGGCAGGCGTTTCTGCGCCGTATCGAATGCATGCGCGGCGGCCAGCCAGCGTCAAGCACTCGAGGACGATGCTATCGTCCCGGACGTGCAGCCAGCCGTCGTGTGGGCCAGACTGTCAAAGAGGCTCGCCGTCTTCGAGGAACGCGCCGACTCTTGAGAGAGCGCGAAAGGCGATATCGCGACACGGGAGATTCGCGGCCTGAGCGCAAGCTTCCCCGCAAAGACGAAGCGCTTTGCCTGCATCATTGCCGGTGTTCGCCATCAGGACCGCTAACGCCATTTGCGGGTGATCGAGTTGCCCGGAGTCCAAAAGCTTCTTGGCCAAAGCACGGTTGCTTTTGTCGCTCATGCCGCCCCCAGTCGCTTTTTTCGCTGCTGGTGATCTAGCCGAAGGGCGGCCTTGCCCGATCGGCGACCTCGCAAAATGCGAAAGGATGTCCGCGAGGCACACTCTATCACCTGCTGAAGGCCAAAAAAAGTCGTTTATGGGCGTCCGCTCTGCGCCCCCATTTCAGCTGTCACGGCACCCTCAGCATATCCCAAGAAGGCGTTTGTCGCCGCGGCATCAAACAATTGTCGTGACCGACTCCCTGAAGGCATTGCCTCAAAACCTGCGGCTGACCGCCGACGTGATCGTCTCAGTCGAGAAGCCGACCGCAAGGCACCTCATGGCTGCCCGGAAACTCGCAGGGAGGTCGGCAATCGATTTCGCGAGCCTTGCGGCCGCCTATGATGAGGTTCACGCGGCTCCTCGCTTGAGTGTGCTGCCTGGCTTCGGGCCTGCGCGCCAGTGGGCTGCCGAGCTTGCCGCCGATCTCGCTTTATGGAAGGCCGGGCAGCTTGCCTGGTCGGAAATCGACAAGGCGGCGACATGTCGAGTTTTTCGACCTAGGGAGTGGACCGCGGGGCGGTAGGATTCGCTGGCCATCGATGCCGCCCTCACGCCAGGCGGGCGCACATCGCAAAGCAGCAGGAGGCCCCTCGCATATGATGCCTCGTCAATGCTGCCATTGAAATTCCATCGCCTATCGCAAAAAATTCAGGCCAAGGCCCGATCTCGGAAACGGCCGATCAATAGCAGGGCGGGTAGGGATAATAGCCGCATCGCGGACCGTCGCCGTAGTAATTGTAGTCGGGATAGTAAGGGCGGGCGACCGCCGCCCCGATGGCCGCGCCAGCCACGACACCCGCGGCAACCGGAGCGCCGCGATACCAGGCTCCGTGGTAGACTGGCGCATGCCAGTAAGTGCCGCTAACGTGAGCGAAGCTCGCGTCACCGACATGCGCATAGCTCCCATGAAAACCGCCTGCGCCAAAATCCCCGCCATGGAAATCTCCACCATGGAAATCTCCGCCGGAAAAACCGCCACCACCAAACCCGCCACCATGGAAGCCACCGCCGCCGAAACTACCACCGAAGTGATCGATGAACAGGGCTGCGGGCCCTGATGCTCCGCTTAGGCTTCCCTCAAGGACAGCGACGTCGAACGTCAACGTCGAGCCATCGAGTTTGGGGGTCTTCAGCGTGACGACGGCGTCACTGACGTCCGATCCGTCGCCACCGAGAATGGACACGGTCGCATTGGGCGGATCGAGGGCGAAATTGTCCTTGCCGTCGTCCCATTGCATGATGAACTGCTCGGTCATCACATGTCCCGCAGCCCGCACCGGCCGGTCGGCGAAGACAATTGAATTGGGAGAGACGCCGGTCAGGACGAGCTTCCCGTTTTCGATTTTGGCACCAGCCGAATTGATGACTGCCAGCGACGGCACCGGTCCCGTCGGCGTGACCTGGCCGACCGCCTTTTCGAGCGGTACGTGCGGCTTCTTCGGGGCGTCCTGCGCAAAGGCAACGGTGGTTGCCAGCGCGAAGCCTCCGGCTAACATCAGGCAAGCAAAACGGTCGCTGTTCATTGTGGTCGTCCTCCTAGTTGGCACAGGCAAGAGGCCAGTTTCAATCCTTGAAGATCTGCTTCCAATCCGCCTTCATGTCGACGACCGTCCAGCCGGCGTTCGCTGCCGCATCGAGCGCCTTGTTCAGTTGTCCGAACTCGGTCTTACGGTCGTAGGCGTATTCTCGATCGGCATCGGTGTGATGGACGAGCATGCCGAAGCGGGCTGGTCCACCACCCATCGTCGTCCATTGCAGCATTTGCAGGTCGCCATCGGAATTGCCAAACGCGGCGATCGGGCGCCGACCGATGAACTCGTTGATCGCCACCGGCTTGCCGGTCTTGTCATCGATGAAATTGACCTGCGGCAGGCGGAACAGGGTCGGTGTGTCGTCTTTCATCTTGAACTGAGTCTTGATCGAGGAGCCAATGACCTGTTCCGGCGGGACGCCATAGACCTTCTCTGTCCATGGCCGCATGAATTCAACGCCGCCCCCCGAGACGATGTAGGTCTTGAACCCATTGGCGCGAAGATAAGCCAACAGTTCGACCATCGGCTGATACACAAGTTCGGTGTAGGGACGCTTGAATTTTGGATCGCGCGCGCTGGAAAGCCAGTCGGAGACCACCTTCTGGAATTGGTCGGTGGTCATTCCCGCGTGCGTGACGATGATCAGTTCGAGAAGACCTTTCTCGCCCGACGCTGCGAGCGTCTTCATGTCGCCGTCAAGAACGGCCTTGAAGGGCTGGGTGCTCTTCCATTCAGGGTGCGCCGGAGCCAATGCCTTGACGCGATCAAGAGCGAAAGCGAGCTGCGTGTACATCGGGTGCTCGACCCAGAGCGTTCCGTCGTTGTCGAACACGGCGATGCGCTCCGATTCGGCGACGAATTCGGGCGAGCCCTGTTTCGTCACCTTCTCCACAAAAGCGACGATCGCAGCCTTTGGAGCGGTGTCGTTCCAAGACGGGAGAGGATCGCTCTGCGCCTGCGCCGAAGCAGAGCCAAGAAGCGCGATCGCTATGACCAACGCCACGCCGCGGAGCAGTTTTGGAACTTTCAAATTCGAATTCATAATGCGCTCCTGACTTTACGATATTGCCGCAGAAAGCCCGAAGTGATGCGCGAGGATGATCGGACGGAAACTCCTCGCCACGAGGACGACGCCGCCAGGGGTCGTCGGGGTTGTGATCGGAGCAATCCGGCTACGGTGCCGGGGCATCGAGCCGCTCTGTCGTTACAAGCAGTATATTCGGGAGAACGACGCGATGCGAGGCAGGTGTGAGTTTTGCTTTCCCCTCCGGGCAGTCGTATGGGACCGCCCGGAGCGAGAACGGACTCTATCAGTTGCCGGTACCTTTTGCAGCCGCCTCGGCCTGCTTCATGCGAGTCTGCATCTCGGCCTTGACGGCGTCGAGATTGAAGCTTGCACCTCGCTGCATTGGAGGAAAATCGAGGAAGGTCTGGAGTTCCTTTCCGACCAACTGCTGAACGAAGACGAAGCGCCAGAATTGGTACTTGAACCAGTCGAAGTACTGCTGTCCGCCCTCTTTAGTGCCGCTATTAGGCCAGCCGGTCCGCTCGAACGGGTCGAGCCTGAGGTTGGTGATGTATGGCACATCGGGATGGGTCTTTTCGCCAAGCCACCCCTGGGGCTGATCGATGAAGCGAAACTTATAGTCGTCGATGCGAACCGCGCCGACCGTGCTTTCACCGAGATAGAAGATCTCATGACGTGCAGACGGACCCTTACCCGTGATAGCAGCCGTCTGGTCGTAGCCATCAAGATGGTTCTTGTAGGTCCGGTCACCGATGGTCTTGCCTTGCAGCAATTCGTTGGTGATGTTCGGGTTGCCAGCAGCCGCAACAAAGGTCGGCAACCAGTCCAAACCGGAGAATATGCCGTTCTGCACCGCGTCTGCAGGCACGTGTCCGGGCCAGCGTAGAATTGCAGGTACGCGGAAGCCACCCTCCAACACGGTGCCCTTGGATTGCGCGAAGGGGGTCTGTCCTCCGTCCGGCCAGGTGAACACTTCCGTTCCATTATCGGTCGTGAACAGCACGATGGTGTTGTCGTCTTCGCCTAGGTCTTTGATCTTTTTCATCACGAGCCCAACGTCGTCGTCGAGTTGAGCCATGCCGGCTTCCTCTTCCGACCAGCCGTTTTCAGAGTTTCGCATTGCTTCGTATTTGGGAGACAGGTGGGTGACGATATGCATGCGAGTCGGATTCAGCCAGACGAAGAAGGGTTTGTTGTCCTGCTTGGCTTTTGCCATGAAGCTCGTCGCGAAGTCGCGGATCTCGTCGTCGACCGTTTCCATGCGCTTGGGGTAAAGGGTTCCGGCGTCCTCTATCTTCTGCTTGCCGACTTTGCCCCATCGCGGCATCTCGGTCGGATCGTCTGTGTCCGTCGCCCAACTGTGAACCATGTTGCGGGGTCCGACCACGTTCAGCAAATCCTGCGGATAGTTGGGGTGAGCCGGATCTTCCATCGCGTCGAGATGATAGAGGTAGCCGAAAAATTCGTCGAAGCCGTGAACAGTCGGCAGAAACTCATTCTTGTCGCCGAGATGATTTTTTCCGAACTGGCCGGTGGTGTAGCCCATTGATTTCAACACGGTTGCCGTCGTCACCGCCTCAGCCGGAAGTCCGGTCGGCGCGCCGGCTTGTCCGACGGTCGTCATGCCCGTTCGGATCGGCAGTTCCCCCGTAATGAAATTAGCGCGTCCCGCCGTACAACTCGCCTCGGCATAATAGTCCGTGAAGAGCATGCCTTCTTTGGCGATCTTGTCCAGATTTGGGGTGCGGCCGGCCATTAGGCCGCGACTATAGGCACCGATGTTCCACATCCCGATATCGTCGCCCATGATGACGAGGATATTGGGCTTCTTCTGCGTTTCCTGCGCGCTCAAGGGCGTCGCTGGCAACCAAAGCGCTGCCGCGATGGCAATCGCTCCGGAGCAATACATAAGGGCCTTGCTATGCATATCAGATCCCTCCGTTGAATGCGGTGCAGGCAAAAAAGACCATGCTAGAGCGACGGCATTCCTGTCCTCAGCCCGGATGCACGTTTTGAATTGTGGGCTGGCCAGGTTGCGTGCCTAGATCCTGAAATCTGTCCACCGCGCCCGAGTCTAGCCACTGTCGAGGCTCGGCGATATTGCCCTTTGGGGAATCACGGATCGAAAAATTTTGCAGTATGGCCAAGACGCGTGCATCACATTCTGCTAATACAACGCAGCGTGTGGGGGCAGGCTTATGAATCGGGGCCGCGATCGGGAAGGGCGACTGCGCCTGCCTGCCTTACGGGCGGCCGCGCTAGCGCTGCTTGTTTTCGCCAACGTTTCAATCGCCCAGGCGGGCTCGGCGGATCACGTTCCCCGCATTCTGTTGCTATACCCCTATGACGAACGGATAGCCGCGACCAATATCGCCGGTGAGGCAATGCGCACCGAGCTGCTTCAAGCGCGGGCCGGAAAGATCGACATCTTTTCCGAGTTCCTCGACCTGTCGCGGTTTCCTGAACAAGCTCATATCGCCCGAATGGCGCAGTATCTCGCCGAGAAATACGCCGCACGCACCCCGGACGTCATCATCGCGCTCGGCGAGGAGTCGGCGCGCTTCATCGTCGACCACCGGAGCGCCGTCGCGCCGGCCGCCAAGATTATCGCCGCCGGGTTCGATTCTGCCACGGCGGAAAAGATGGGCATGCCGAACGACGTGATTGGGGCGTTCACGTCTTTCCATATCGCGAAGACGGCGGAAATGGCTCGGCGTCTGCAACCGGACGCTCGCCATCTCTTCGTCATCGGTGGGTCTTCGGATTTTGATCGCAAGTGGCTGGCGGCGGCCCACGCCGATTTAGAGGACTTCTCCAAAGACTACGACACGACCTATCTCGAGGACATGACGATCGAGGAACTGGTCGCGCGGACGGCGCGGCTGCCTGCCGACAGCATCGTTCTCGCATTGACGGTCTTCAAGGATCGAACCGGGCGGAACTTCATACCTCGCGAGGCGCTCAAGCAGATCGCCGCAACAGCCAGCGCGCCGATCTACGGTCCTTACGAGACCTACCTCGACTACGGAGAGGTCGGTGGAAGCACCGTCACCTTCGCGTCGCTCGGGCGGACGGCGGCGGACCTTGCAATCGAACTCGTCGACAACAAACCCGTTTCCAGCGTCGAAACGCCCCAAAATTTCGTCGCGGATTGGCGGCAGCTCAATCGGTGGGGGCTGAAGCAGGCGAATCTCCCGCCGGGCACCCTTTTGATGTTCAAGGAACCGGGTCTATGGGAGCAGCACTGGCTGGCTTGCCTTGCGGCGATCGCCGTCGTCGGTGTTCAGGCCATCGTCATCGCAGCGCTCCTGCTGGAGCGGCGGCGTCGACACGCAGCCGAGCGCAGATCGCGCCTTCATCTCCTCGAGGTCGTACACCTCAATCAGTCCGCGACCGCCGGAGCGCTGTCCTCGGCGGTCGCGCACGAACTCAATCAACCGCTCGGTGCCATCCGCATCAATGCGGAGGCGGTGGCGATCATGCTTCGCAGCGACAAACCGGACCTGGCGTTGATCGAGCAAATTCTGTTCGACATACAAGCCGACGATCAGCGTGCCGGCGACATCGTTTCCCGGATGAGAGGGATGCTGAAGAAAAGAAACGAGATCGACTGGCAGGAGTTCGATCTCAACGACGTGACGTCCAGTGCGCTCCGCATTCTTCATGGCGAGGCCGAACGAAGGGGCGTCGAGGTGAGATCAACGCAGGAGCCTGCGGAGTTGCCGGTGCTGGCGGACAAGGTTCACCTTCAACAGGTCATCCTCAATCTTGCGACCAATGCGATGGACGCCATGCTGGACAACGCGGCGGCAGAAAAGATCGTGATGCTCGCGACACGACTGAGGAGAGACAAGGTTGAAATCTCTGTTTCGGATACGGGCAAGGGAATCCCGGACGAGCGTCTCGCGAGCATTTTCGAGCCGTTCTACACGACCAAGCCCAGCGGCACGGGCCTCGGACTGTCGATCGCCCGCGCCATCGTCGAAATGTACGGCGGTAGCATCTCGGCCGGGAATTGCCCGGAGGGTGGCGCGATATTTCGCGTTTTGCTGCCGCTTCGCAGAAAACAGGTGATCTGATGGGACGGACCATCCACGTCGTGGACGATGATGCGTCCTACAGAGGCGCGATCGTCAGGCTGCTTTCGATATCCGGATTTAACGTCGCCCCGTACGAGTCCGGCGATCAGCTTCTTGCCCTGCTGCCGGGCGCTGAGCCAGGCTGTATCGTGCTGGACCTGCAAATGCCGGGCATTCACGGTTTAACTCTACAGCACAAGATCGCAGAGTTAGCGCCCCTTCTTCCGGTCGTGTTCCTGACGGGGCAGGGAGACATCGGCACCGGCATCGGCGCGATGAAGGCCGGTGCCGTGGATTTTCTGGAAAAGCCAGCCTCCAGTTCGACTTTGCTGGCGGCGGTCGAACGGGCTTTGAACCAGTACGACAGCAGACTTGCCGAACATCAACGCCGACAAATGATTCAGACCCTGGTGGATAGCTTGACGCCACGCGAAGCCGAGGTCTTTGCGCTGGTCGTACATGGTCACCTGAACAAGCAGATCGCGCACGCATTGGGGACATCGGAGCGGACGGTGAAGGTTCATCGCCATCGGGTCATGGAAAAGCTGAAAGTGCGGTCCTGGGCCGAGGCGGTATCGCTGGCCAGCCGTATCGGGCTCGTCGAATAAGATCGATGCCACCAGGCCCTTCCCTTTGGTGCAATATCATCGGGGAGGAGAGAAGGCTAAAGTCCCAAAAACGGCCGATCTCTCAATTCAACCAGACGAGCGTGAGATGGAGAACCTGCGTCGTACTGTTGCTGTTGTCGAGGATGATGCAAGTATGCGCCGCAGCGTACACCGATTGCTGAACGCCTCCGGCTTTCATTCGATCGAGTACGCGTCCGCGGAGGAGTTCCTACGACGGGATCAGGCGGTCAATCCCGATTGCCTGATCCTCGACATAGATCTTGGCGGAATGTCGGGCATCGACCTGCAACGCAGTCTGAAGGACGCCGGATCGTCGCTTCCAGTGATCTTCATAACTGCGCTTGATGAAATCGCGTTTCAAAAGCAGGCGGAGCGACTGGAATGCATCGCCTTCTTTCGAAAACCTTTTCAAGCTTCGCTGCTGATCGCAGCGATCAAAACTGCGCTGGGTGACTGATCTAATTGATCGCCAACTGCGACGGATGACGCCGCGCCAAGGAGCAGGCGCAAGATGCAAAGCCAATTATCGACAAGTCGCTCTTGCCGACTTCAATGTGGACGGGATCAACGGGAGTCATTGAGATGGTCATCACTAAACTTGCCTATTTCGTCATTCTCACGAGCGGTGTTTGTTTCGTATCGGGAGGATTGCGTGCGGAGGATGCGAGGCCGCATGTGCCGCTGGAGAAGACGATAGGAGCCGTGACGCCCACGGGACCCGTCCCATCGTTGGCCGTCATCAATTCGGCGGGCGCGTCGTTGGACAAAGACAAGCTGACGCTGACGGGCGTCTCCGCCAATGCGATCGTTTTCGCGGACCGCCCGATCCGCGCCGCGGGTCACGTTGCCACGGAACAGTTTATCATGCAGTGGGACGATGGAAAGAGCAGCTTCGCCAAGGATCCACCGAACGCCACCGTCTCTGTTCTCGGGGGGGACGGGTCGAAGGTTAGCGATGCTGTGGTCACCTTGAGATCGCCGAAGCTGGAAGGCAACAATCTCACGTTCGAGGTCTCGATACTGGAAGGCAGCCTCGACGGCAGTGGACCGACGGCCGTCTTCATCGACGATTTCAGCGAGGAAAGCCGCGGTTCGCCGAAGGCTGGAGGGGCACCGCGTGCCGCCGACGACCAATCGCCCCAGCGCACCTACTGGCACGCGCCAGTCCTCCACGGCGCTTGGTATGGAAGCGCGCTGCCGAGCATCGCCTCGGAGGCGACATTTGCAGGTACGGCTCCGGTGCAAGCTCCTCCCACTCCGTGCGTTGATTCACCTTACCAGGTTTGCTACTAATCGTTACACGTGCAAATAGGGCCGAGTCGCACGCAGCCGAAAATCGAATCCAGGGGAAGCCGCATCAAGTCCGGCCGACCCTGCCGCAGTGTGGTTTGTCCGGGACACCATCCCAGTATGGTTGTCACCTTAACAAGGCTTGGGACGGTCGCAGACACCGAAGATTATGGGGGACTTCGAATTAATGGCATTGATTCTCAAAACAGTTGCGCTGGCGACGTTTGCCGCGCTGGCGATTGCGGCACCGGCACTGGCCGCCGACGCGGTCACTCCGACAGAGCAGGCTCCGCCAGCACCGCTGGTCGACGGATGGAAGTATCAGGCGTCGATCTATGGTTGGGCGACAGCGCTCAACGGCGACGTCGGCATCCGTGGCCTGCCGCCCGCCCACGTCGATCTCAGCGCCTGGGACGCGATCCAGCATCTGGACGGGGCATTCGCCGGCTCGCTGATGGCGAACGACGGCACCTGGCTGCTGTTTGCCGATTTCCTGTATGCCAAGGTCAAGGCCGACTACGACTTCAAGCGCTCGTCCGGTTCCGGCGACTTCGAGCAGGAACAGATACTGTTCACGGCGCTCGCCGGGCATCGCATCCCGCTGGCTGTCGAAAACCTGCAGCTTTTCGGCACGATCGGCCTGCGCTACCAGCACTACAAGGCGACCCTCGACATCGATCCCGAGCGCTTCCGCTCGATCAGCCGCAGCGGTTCCAAGGACTGGGTCGATCCGGTGATTGGCCTATACGCACATTATGATTTCACGCCGAAATGGTTCCTCGACGCCATGGTCGACATCGGCGGCTTCGGCGTCAGCTCGCACTTCACGACGCAGGATACCGTCGCCGTCGGTTATAACTGGAACGACCACATCTCGTCGACGCTCGGCTATCGGGTGCTCTACACCAACTACGACAAGGGTGGCTTCAGCTACGACGCCACCCAGCACGGCATTATCTCGAGCGTGATCATAAAATTCTAAACTGGTGAACAAGCGGAGCTTATCTCGTGACGGTATCTCAGGTGAGACGCGGCTCAGATGATCCCGATGCAAATCCGGAGGCCCGCCCTCCGGCAGGTCTTGCCTGGGTCCCTGGCCGCACATTCAATATGGGTTCCAACAAGCATTATCCCGAAGAGGCCCCGGTGCATCCGGTCACCGTCGATGGCTTCTGGATCGACATCACTCCAGTGACAAACAGACAGTTCGCCGCCTTCGTCAAGGCGACAGGACATGTAACGACCGCTGAAAAGACTCCTCAGGCCGCAGACTATCCCGGCGCTCGGCCAGGCATGTTGAAGGCGGGTTCCTTGGTCTTCACTCAGCCTCGGGGGCCGGTCGTTGGTTCGGACATCCGGCAATGGTGGACGTTTAAATTTGGCGCGAACTGGAAAAGACCATACGGCGGGCTCAGCAACATAAGAGGCAATTTCGATCATCCGGTGGTCCATGTTTCCTATTCCGATGCGATCGCCTATGCGCATTGGGCGGACAAGGACCTTCCGACTGAGGCCGAGTGGGAACTTGCGGCACGCGGCGGGCTCGATGAAATGGAGTTTGCTTGGGGCAGCGAGCTTACGCCGGACGGCATTCTGATGGCGAACACATGGCAGGGGACGTTTCCAACGTCTTCGACGAAGCCAAGGGGCAGCGATCGGACGTCCCAGGTCGCAAGCTATCCGCCAAATGGTTACGGCCTCTACGACATGATCGGCAACGTCTGGGAGTGGACGGCGGACTTCTGGTCGACACGCCATTCGCAGCCGGCGGCGCATTCCTGCTGCATTCCGAGCAACCCTCGCGGCGGCGCGCGTGAAGCGAGCTTCGATCCGCGCGAGCCAAACATCCAGATTCCACGACGCGTCTTGAAAGGCGGATCGCATCTCTGCGCGCCAAACTACTGTCGACGATACCGGCCCGCGGCCCGGCACGCCGAGCCCGAGGACACGTCGACAAGCCATGTCGGCTTCAGATGCGTCCGTCGCGAGTGACGGGTTGAAACGAAGTCCAGAGTTAGCTGATAGAAATCACAGAGGGGAACTAAGCATGCGAAGCAAACTAACCATTATCGGGGCGGGGGCGCTTGTCGCCTTTCTCGGCCTCTCCCTTATCGCTCGCGCCGACACCATCAGCTATGCGGACGCCGTCACCACGCTTGCCAAGAGCTGCGGCGAGGACATCAAGAAGGTCTGCAGTGGCCTCAATCTCGGCAACAACGCCATCGCCGACTGCCTGCAGAAGAATTCGGCCAAGGTCTCGCCAGCCTGCACCTCGACGCTTGCGGGCGTGATCGCTTCGATCAAGCAGCGCCAGGCGGCACAGATTGCCTACTACACGGTCTGCAGACGCAACATGGCCACCACCTGCAAGGGCGTGAAGGGCGACGGCAACATGCTGTCCTGCCTCATCAAGGCCGAGCGCATGACTGGACCAAAATGCACCCAGGCGATCACCGACGCCGGTTGGCGTTAAGAGGGAGGAGCGAACATGTCTATTCGTAAGATCAGTGCTGCGCTCATTGGCGGCATCATGCTTCTGCCCGTTGCAGTCTTGGCCCAAGAAGTATCGCAACAGCGGATCATCACCACCCTCGACAATGCCGGCAAGGTCGCGCCGAAGATCGATGTCGAGCTCCTCAAACAGCAGGCGGCGCAAGATCCGGCCGGAAGTGCGGCAGGCCTTCCGGACTGGGCCAAGCTTGCCCAGCTCTCCCAACTGGTCGTCGAACTGAACTTCGTCAACAATTCCGTCGCGATGGAGCCCGAGTCCTATCGCACACTCGGGCTGATCGCCGATGCGCTGCATCATCCAAACCTGGCGCGGTATTCGTTCCTGATCGTCGGACACACCAGTTCCACGGGCGACGCCAAGCGCAATCTGCAACTCAGCGAAGATCGTGCCAACGCCATCAAGCTCGCCTTGTCGACGACCTTCGCCATCAAGCCCGAACGCCTGTTCGCAGTTGGAGCCGGCCAGGAATATCCCATCGACGGTACAAACCCCGCATCGGCCGTCAACCGCCGCGTCCAGCTCTTCAATCTCGGGCTGCTGAAGTAGTCTCAGTATCCGGCCTCCGATCAACTGGGGAAGAAATTAATGATCAAGCTGATAGCGAGCATAGCGGTCTTAATGGCCTTGGCGATACCCGCCAAGGCCCAGGAATCCAGCGAGGCTCTGGCCAAAAAGCTATCCAACCCCATCGCCTCGCTGATCAGCGTTCCGTTCCAGTTCAACTACGACCACGGCTACGGACCGAACAATGGCAACAGGGAGACGCTGAACATCCAGCCGGTCATCCCGTTCTCGCTCAGCGAGGACTGGAATCTCATATCCCGCACGATTGTACCCGTGATCTGGCAAAACGACATCGCCGGGCCCTCGGGATCGCAGTTCGGTCTCGGAGACACGACGCAGAGCTTTTTCCTTTCGCCCGCCAAGCCCGGAGCGGGCGGATTTGTCTGGGGTATCGGTCCGGCATTCCTGATACCGACCGCGACTGATCCGTTGCTCGGGAGCGGCAAGTGGGGCGCAGGTCCGACGGCGGTGGTTCTGAAGCAGGACGGGCCGTGGACCTATGGTGCCCTTGCCAACCACATCTGGTCGTTCGCCGGACAGAGCAACCGTACCGATGTCAGTTCCACCTTCCTGCAGCCGTTCGTCTCCTACACCACGAAGGATGCCTGGACGTTCGCGCTGAACACCGAGTCGACCTATAACTGGGAAACCCACGACTGGGCGATCCCGATCAATCTGACGGTCTCCAAGCTCGTAAAGGTGAACAAACAGCCGATCAGCCTTCTCGCCGGATTACGCTACTGGGCCACGGCCCCTGACAGCGGACCGAGTGGTCTCGGCGTGCGGGTGGCGGTGACATTCCTGTTTCCAAAGTGACCGAAGACCATCCCGATCGCACCGATCCGATGGAGTGACGACTTCGATACGCCTTTTCCAGTCGAGTCGATCATGCCGATCATCTCAGCACTCGGCAGTATGCGCGATTGGTCGATGGGTGGGTGACTGCAATTGGGCTAAGGCGCGAAGACTACGGCACGCACTCGCTTCGTCGCACGAAGGCAGCAATGATCTACAAAGCGACGGGCAATCTTCGTGCAATCCAGATCGGGCATACCGAAATCGAGAACACCCTGAGGTATCTTGGTGTGACATCGAGGATGCGCTGGAACTAGCAGAGCATACAGAGATTTGAGAGAGTGCGGCCCCGCAGCAAGCGAGGCCGCGCCTTTTGGGAAAAAAGTTTCCGGTTTTAGCAATTTGACGAAGCTGCTATGCGCCCATAGGTCGCCGGTGGTCAGCTTCCGGATCGCGCCATTTGCGGACATCGGTTCGCGTTCTTCGATCGCCTATCTTGACGCGGCATATCCGCAACGCGAATTCTGCCACCGAACATTTCTCCTTTTTGTGCGTTTGATACTAACCACATTCAATTTGCAGGTTAGATGAACTTTATGGCCCGCTCTTCGATTATTGCTATTGGGGCGTCGGCCGGGGGCGTTGCTGCTCTGCGCGAACTGGCGGCGGCGCTTCCTGCGACTTTGCCCGCACCGATCCTGGTCGTTCTGCACATTGGTGCGAACCGAAGTGAACTGCCAGCGATCTTGTCTGCGGCAGGTCCCATCCCCGCAAATCATGCTGAGGACGGCGAAATAGTAAAGCCTGGACACATCTATTTAGCACCACCCGATCGTCACTTGGTTATAGATGGGGGACAACTACGCCTGTTAAGAACCCCAAAAGAAAACTGCGCCAGGCCGGCGATCGACCCGCTGTTCCGGAGCGTCGCTGAACACTATGGGCCAGCCGCAATCGGCGTTATACTGACGGGTAATTTAAACGACGGGACGCTGGGTCTTTATGAGATCAAGCGACGAGGCGGGATAGCCATCGCACAGGATTTAGACGACGCCCTTTATCCCGAAATGCCACAAAGCGCCGCCGCGTATGTCGAACTGGACTATTGCCTGTCACTCGGGGCCATACCGGGATGTCTGTTGAAGCTGGTCGAGGGAAAGGAAGGAGAGGAAGGGTCAATGTTGGAAACTCCTTCTCAACTTGAGCATGAGCAGGGACCTGAGATCGTAGGAGGACGAACATTCGATCGGCCGCTAACGGTTACCTGTCCCGACTGCGGCGGCGCGCTTAAAAAGTTCGAAGAAGCATCGATCGTCAAGTTCGGCTGCCATATCGGCCACACCTACACGGCCGACATAATGGCTTCGGCGCAGTTCGAAGAAATGGAAAAGGTGATGCGCGCAGCCGTAAGGTTCCTTAACGAGCGCGCCGAATTCTGTCTTCAAATGGCCGAATACACTCACTCGCCCCATCCCGATATTTCCGCGAAGTGGCATGCCGCGAGCAGGCAGGCGTTGGATCGTGCGTACAAGCTACGCGATCTAGTCGAACAGGACTGGCTGACCCCTGAATCCTCTACTGAGCTTCGCTTCACATCGACGCGCGCTGCAAGCTAAGCGATTTTGGACGATTCTCACCGAGCCATCAGCAATGGCTCGACAGCACCGTTGCGATTGCCCGCTCGAGGTCGCCAAGCTCGTACGGCTTTCGGAGGGTGACTTCATTGCGATACCCATCTCGGAAGCCCTCTGCCCCGTAACCAGTTGCGAACATGAACGGGATATTCCGCTGGCGCAAAATATCTGCGACTGGGAACGACTGGTTTCCTGAAAGATTGACGTCGAGTATCGCGATGTCAAGCTCGGCTTGCCGAGCAAGCTTCAAAGCTTCATCAATACGAAATGCCGGCCCAACTACCTCATGCCCCATTTCTGTGAGTAAGTCTTCCAGCAGCATCGCGACCAGGGCTTCATCCTCCACGATGAGAATCCGTATCGCTCGTTGTTTTGTCATTATGCCCCTTACCACTTCGCCTTCACGGCATCGGTGCATCGATCTCGCACATCACCCCCGACGGCTCGTACGTAACGCTCACCGTGCCGCGGAGTTCCTGGGCCAGTGCACGCTCGATAAGCCTAGAACCAAAACCTTTCCGTGTTGGTATGGTCACTGGAGGACCACCGCTTTCTGACCAAGTAAGGTTCAAACGCCGGTCCTGACCCTTGCCAATAAGCCGCCAGACGATGACGACCTGACCTGCATCACAAGAGAGCGCTCCGTATTTCGCGGCGTTGGTGCACAATTCATGCAGCGCCATTGAGATCGCCAACGAGGCGCTCGGCCCCAGCCGGACATCGGGACCCTCGATGAGGAAACGGTTGTCTCCTGCATGGGGATTGACCGTGTCGGTGACAATATTGACAAGGTCGGCACCATCCCAGCTTTCGCGGGTCAGGACGTCGTGGGCCTTGGCCAGGTTGATCAACCGCGAACCAAAAGCATGCCGCGCTTCCTCCACCGTCGTTGCTTGGCGAAGGGTCTGGGTGGCGATCGATTGGATGACTGCCATTGTGTTTTTCACACGATGATTAAGCTCCCCGATGAGGATTTCCCGATGCTGCTCGCTGCGCTTGCGATCGGTAACGTCTTCGATCGCCACTAGGATCAGCTCCTCCCTGCCTCGTTCCTGTGGCAATCGGCTTGCCGTGAGCAACATCGATCGGTGTCCGCCCACCCGAAAATTTTGTTCAACCTCGAAATTGTGGATTTCGTCGTCTGCGGATAGGACTTTGTCGAGAAGCGCCCGAAGCGGCGGGTTATTCCATTCGCCGGTTCCAAGCTCAAAGATCAGGCGTCCCTTTGGTTCTCCCTCGAACACTGCAAAGAGTTCGCGGAAGGCCCTATTGGCTGTCACGACAAGCAGATCGTGGTCCAGCACCAGTAATGGATGTTGGACCGTTCGAACGATGGCTTCGGAATATTTACGAGCGTCGTTGATCGCGTCGGCGTCGCGCTTTCGGTCAGTGATATCCTGGAACGTGATCACCACGCCCGCGATGCGATTATCCTGTGTGCGGTAGGGAAGCATCCGCCGCAAATACCAGCGGTCGTTATCGCTTGGTACCTCGACCTCGATAGCACTCAAATTCTTCAGAACTGTCTCTGCGTCCAGCAAAAGATTTTCATCGAAGAACTTTTGCGCGAAGGCTGAAATCGGACGGCCGACATCCGATGGCGCAAGATCGAACAGGTCCTTGATGGCTGGCGCGAACCATCGAATGCGGAACGTCTCGTCGAGAAACAATGTGGCTGTTTCCGATCCCGCCAGGAGATTGTTAAGATCGTTGGTCGTACTTTCCAACTCGCCAATCTTATGTCGAAGCTGGCTATTTACGGTATTCAGCTCCTCGTTGAACGACTGCAGCTCCTCCTTCGACGTTTCGAGTTCCTCATTGGTTGACTGAAGCTCCTCGTTCATTGAGGTCGCTTCCTCATTCGAGGCCTTCAATTCCTCGTTGGTGGTTTCCTGATGTTCGATCGTGTTCTGCAATTCGGCCCGCGTCGCTTTCAATTCTTCGATCAGGGCGCGTTCACGCGCGGATGCGTCTTCTGTGGCATCGAGGACAGGTGTCCGAATAAGATCAGATCGTGGCAGAGCGGGCACAAAACTCACGAGAAGGAAGGAGGCCCCCGGGGCGGCACTTGGCAGGGGAGTGACTGTCATCGTGACCGATGCTCCGGGCTTGTCATGCATCAGAGCATCGACCGTCACGCTCCTATTCTCTCTCACCGCTTCTCGTATCGCGGCGCGAAGCGCTGGGGCCAGCCCAGCACGCGCCATCATAAGCAAATCCCTGGTCGGTTCGCCTGACGGATGCTCCAGATACTCCCTGGTCGTCCCATGGAAATACAACACGCGCGCCTTTTCGTCGATCAGCACCGATGCCGGGGCGAAGCGGTCAAGAAGCGCACGTCGCGCCAGTTCCGCGGCCGGGAGATTTGGCTCAGGGGGCGGCGTCGATTTATCCATCGGTTGAGATCCAGTTGATCGGAGCGTGGGTAGGTAGTCGATGGGATGATGGCGTCCTGTACCGAGTTTTCGGTAAATCCGCCATTTCTTGGATTCGGTTTCGAATAACTCCTCTTGCCGCCCGATCGTTTCGGCATTGCCTAAAAAAAGATGCCCGCCTGGACGCAGCGCAAAATGACACAAGGTGATGATCCGCTGCTGCGACTCGGCGTCCAGATAGATCAGCACATTGCGGCAGGTCACCAGGTCCAGCCTGGAAAACGGGGGATCGCGCAACAGGTTCTGCGGCGCGAACACCACCATGTCTCGAAGCTCCTTGCTGACCTGGAACGTACTATCGTGTTTTTCGAAGAAGCGTTCCAGGCGCTCGGCGGACAAGGCGGACATGGCAGCCGACGGATAAGTACCCACTCGCGCCTTTCCTAAATTCTCTTCCTGCGCGTCAGTCGCAAACACTTTTAGTTCGAACCGCTTTCCAGCCGCCTCAGCCAACTCCGTTACCAGCATGGCGATGGAATAGGCTTCCTCTCCGGTGGAGCAGGCAGGCGTCCAGACACGGATCGCAGCGCCAGTCTCACGCTCCTCGATGATCGGGGCGATGACAAGTTCGGCCAGAGCCTTCCACGCGTCGGCGTCACGGAAAAATTCGGTAACGCTGATCATCAGATCACCGGCAAGTGTCGTGAGTTCATGCGGATTGGCTCTAAGTTCTTCGACATATCCGTCCAAGGTGTCGATATTTCTCAGCCCAAGCCGACGATGGACACGCCGCCCGAGCGTCGAGTGCTTGTAGCCACGGAAATCGTACTCGCCGCGGGCGCGCAACAGTTCAAGGACAGTGCTCAACGTTACCGGGCTCTCAGATGAACTGGCGTCCATTGCAGCGGGATGCATGACGTAGCCATGTTTTATAAAGGCAATCAGAGCCTCAGGCATTTTCTCGGGAGGAAGAACGTGATCGGCCAGGCCCGCCAAAATCGCGCTCCTTGGCATTCCGTCGAACTGGGCGGTCTCCGGCGCTTGCACCAGGCTCATCCCGCCTTCGGCACGGATTTCCCTCAGACCCTCTGTCCCGTTGCTTCCCGTTCCGGAAAGGACGACGGCGATCGCCCGTTCTCCCTGGTCGCGAGCCAGTGAACGGAACAGCACATCGACCGGGTGGCCAAACGATGCCGAAGGTTTTGCGAAATGCAACTGGCCGTCTCGGATGTTCAAATCGGAACCGGGAGCTATGACGTAAACATGGTCTGGCGCGATTATCATTCCGTCTATTACCTGAGCAACCGGCATACCCGTATGGGCGCTCAGTACGTGCGCGAGTTCGCTCCCACGCGATGGGTCAAGGTGCAACACGACCACGAAGGCGCAGCCGTTGTCAGGGGGCATCGCGGCAAAGAATTGGCTGAGCGCCGTGATTCCGCCTGCCGATGCACCAATGCCGATAATGGGAAGCCCTGAATTGCGATCCGCATGCTCGTCACCCTTGCCGTCGTTCTTTTCCACCAAGCTGTTGTGCGTCGGGTTCGCCTTGTAATCCCTCCGCAACTTCTTAATCGAAGGATTTTTAGCCATATGCGTACCTTGCCAATCCGCACGCGAGCCTCACGCGACTGTTGAGCCCCTGCTTCGCAATTTCACGAAGTTCACCGAGCAATCCGGCCAGATTACTTTCCCGCACGCAACTTACCTACAATTTTTCTGCAACTACAAACTAACGCTCTGGCAGCGCTATTCCAGTACCACCTTTGGTTTGGTTACCGACTGTTCTGAATAAGACGGTGGTCAGAGCTACCATTTCGGGCCTTCATGGTCGCAACCCATCTTGCTTGAGCGGGGCTCGCGCGACGTGGCAGGCCGATCGGGAATCCGCTCAGGTCCACTGAGGGCAGATATTGTTGATTTAGTCGGTGCTTGATTGGCTTTGCTCCTCGTGATTCACTCTCATTGTTGCTTCGAGAGGAGAGCGCAGCGACGATGGGGATGCAGGCAGAACCTGTCCGATTGTTCTACGACTTTTGCCTGAACGATCATGTTCCCGGTGATCACATGCTGCGGCACATTGATGCTCGGACTCGACGGTAGGTGCCCGACCATTCGACCTTCTCGCGCTATCGGCATGGGCGCTTCCGTGACAGCGATCTTCTCCGTCATCTGTTCGAGACCGTCGTGAGGCGATGCATGTCCGAAGGCTTGGTCGGCGCAAGGACAAGAAGATCACGCCGCATATTCCGGTCTTTGACAAATCCAACCGCACCGATGGCACATTCTCGCGTGCCGACTTCACTTTTGACGCGGATGCAAATCATTACGTCTGCCCGGCCGACAAGCTGATGGTGCAATTCAGGCGCAGCTACGACAAGCCGCCCAAACAATTACAAGAACAAATTGCCTCTTCGCTGGGAGCGAGGGCGGCGGAGAGACATGGGCGACGATCGCCACACTTCTGCAGACGGCAAAATGAACGGTGTCGATCCGCTCGCCTGGCTATCCCTGACCCTGACCCGCATCGCAAATCGCTGGCCAGCCTCAGACATTGAGCTGCTCATGCCGTTGAACTTCACCGCTGACGCTATCGGCTAACCGCTCACGATTGACTCAATCTTTGGAGCCGAGCCGCTTTCTCCTCAATTCAGGGGTCGGGTTTGGGGCCAATTCCGGACCTTCGCCCCAAGGCGTCGCGTGTCCGCTTTCGGGGTAGGTTTCCTTGCACCGGGCGGCGGTCCGCTCTCGGCCCCATGCCGCCAGCAGCCCAGAGCGGAGATAATTTCCGCTTCGCGCCCCCTTCACCATGTCGGCCATAGAGGGCGGCTTCGCAGCTTCCTAAAAGCAGATATTGCTGGCGATCACGTTGGAGGTCGTCATTGCGCCGGCACTGGCTATTGCTCATCCCGTGCAAATGGCGGCAACAGGTTCAAGATCGGACTTTAATCACCGTCATTGTACGACACGCGCCTTGCGTAGCCCCTCCATGACGAGCTCGAAATCGGCGGGGTTCTTGAAGGGCAAGACTTTGCGACGGTATTCCAAGGAATAGTCGGGATTGACGCGCAGCACCTCTTGCCACGTCGCGCGAGCCTCTTCGAAACGGCCGAGGTGCCCGTAACAGGCGGCCAGAAGCGCGCGCGAGACATCGGTGACGGGGTTGCGGCTCACGCGCTGCAGCAACAGTTCGACGGCCTCTTCGTACCTTCCCAGTTGAAACAAGGCCCAGGCCTGAAAGTGAAGAACGATATCCGGAAAGTATGGGTTCAGGACCCTTGCCCGATCGAAATAGGCGAGTGCCTCCTCGGATCTGCCTGAATAGACAAGTGCCTCGCCGAGGCTGACCTGCCCTTCGGCGAAGTTCGGATTGAGGACTATCGCACGCTCGGCCTCGCTTATGGCTCCATCGTGCTGTCGCGAGTAAAGTTTGACCAGACTCAGCGACCAGTGCGCCACCGGATCGCTATCATCCAGCGCTACCGCTAGTGTCGCAGCCTCTTCGGCTTGCTCGACCGAGCGCTGCGGCAACGCGCTCCACCGGTTCAGGTAGTCGAGCCCGTGGGTAAGGGCGAGGAAGGCGTGCGCCGAAGCGAAGTTCGGGTCCAGTTCGACGGCACGTTGCAAAAGGTCGCGGGCGTCGCTGTTCGTTTGCTTCGTCAGCCGGTGCCACAGCTCCCGGCCACGCAAGAAGCAGTCATACGCCTCGGGGTGCCGGGTCTGCCCCGGCGCAAGTTTTTGCCGATCGCCCTCTGTCAGGTTGACCGCCAGCGCGCCGACGATCTGCTGCGTGACATCGTCCTGAACCGCGAATATGTCGGTGAGGTCGCGATCGAACCGCTCCGCCCATAGATGCCCGCCGGTTGTGGCGTCGATGAGCTGCGCGGTGATGCGTACCCTGTTCCCCGATTTGCGTACGCTGCCCTCAAGTACATGCCGCACGCCGAGCTTCGTGCCCACCTCCTGCACATGGACGTTCTTGCCCTTGAAAGTGAACGACGAATTGCGAGCGATGACGAAGAGCTGCGACAGCTTCGATAGCGCCGTGATGATGTCTTCCGAGATGCCGTCGGCGAAGTAGTCCTGTTCGGCGTCACCGCTCATGTTGGCGAAGGGCAGGACGGCGATCGACAGCTTCGGCGACGCTGCCGTCGCCGATTGGCTCGTCGCGGTTTCCGAGGTCGCGGCTAACTTGGTCCCTGCGCTGCCGACTTGCAGCGAATAGACCCGGATCGGCTCGGCGATGTTCTTGAGCTGCGTGCTGCCGAGATCGCTGACCGAGAGGTCGAGCCTCGCCTTGACTTGGCGATAGGCATCCTCGGACAGGCAGATCGCGCCCGCCGCGGCGACGCCCTCCAATCGCGAGGCGATGTTGACGCCGTCGCCCATCAGATCGCCGTCGCTTTCCTCGACGACGTCGCCCAAATGGATACCGATCCGGAACTCAATGCGACGGTCCTGCGGGACGCCGTCATTGCGCTCCACCATTCCGTTCTGCACCTCAATGGCGCAGCGCACGGCGTCCACCACGCTGCGGAACTCGACCAGCGCACCATCGCCGGTGCGCTTCACCACCCGGCCATGGTGCACGGCGATCGTCGGATCGATGAGATCACTTCGCAGTGTCCGCAACCTCGCCAGGGTGAGGTCCTCGTCGGCGCCGGCAAGCCGGCTGTACCCAACCACGTCCGCGGCCAGGATTGCAGCCAGCTTTCGGTTCTCGCTCATGACGCAGTCTCCTAAGTTCCACGATAGCAGGGAGACAGAGGGCAAGAAAGAACTTTCAGGCAGAGCGATCTTGGTTGAGATCGAGTTGGCCATGGCTCATGTGGACGCAGCCGACGTTGCAGCCCCACGCAATGACTGCTCTGTCATGCTCCCGGCCGTCCAACGCGGTCGTTCCGAAAGCCCACTCAGGGTCAGGTCACGACGATGTCCGCGCCCACCCGAATGTCCGCTCTTTGAAGATCCGCAGCCTGAAGTTGCCAGTCCGCTTCCGGTCCCCTTGAACCTGGAATTTGCGCATTCTTCCAACGGCCAATCGTGGCCGGATGAGAACTCAAACGGGTATCGCACAATATGATCCTGCTGCACTGGGTCGCCCGGTATGGAACGCCGGCCGGACGGTGGGCTATAAAACTGAAAAGAACGAGTAGTCGGTGATCAACCGTAAGCGCGATTTTCCCTGCGCGTTGACGGCTGTGGCACCGCTGAACCGCCCTCGCATCGGCAGCGATATCCGGGTCTGTTAGGCCGCAGAGGTTTTGGAGAAGTTGAACGGTAACAGATCGCTGAGATCTGCGTCGTCATCTCGCTGAGGCAACTTAGTGAGCACGTGTCGCAGCCAGGTGAGAGGGTCGACGCCACAGGCGCGGCAGGTGAGCATCAGACTGTAGATAACAGCACTGGCCTTGGCTCCGTCGGCAGTGTCGCTGAACAGCCACGATTTTCTTCCTGTCGCAAAAACTCTGATGTCGCGTTCGAGAATGTTGTTATCGATCGGCATCCTGCCGTCGCTGGTGTAGCGTGTCAGGTAATCCCATTGGTTCAGAGTGTAGGACACGGCATCGCCGAGCTTGGTATCCGGCACGACCTTCGGCGCGACGGCCTCGAGCCACGTCTTTAAAGCGTTCAGGACAGGCAAACTGTGCTGTTGGCGGAAACGGTGAATGCAGTCGGCCTGCGTTTCACCGACGTCGGGCTTTTCGTCTCGCGCCTTCCTTTCGATCCGGTAGAGCTGTTCGAAGAACCGGAGCGCCTGTTCCGGCGGTCCTCAGACACGGTTTGAGGCCCGCAAAGAACTGAACGACAAGGGGGCGTTTCAGTTGTCGGCGAACGACGACCGTGTGCCGGTTGCGGAAATGGCGTGCACCTGGAACACCGACTTAGCAATGTCGAGTCCAATCGTGGTAATCTCTTCCATGGATGGCTCCTCCCATGCGGTTCCTAACAACACCTCTATCATGGCACATCGCGATGCCGGTGGAGGTACCACCTGACCTTCTGCCAAAATCGCGGCTAAGGTCCATCCTACCATTCCGACCGAGAGTATCGTCCCATGACACGCTCCTAAAAAGCGTGATGCGCACGAATCGCCGGACGAGAAACTAGGGATAGGAAAAGCACCAAGCTTCAAACAGGCGCATCTGTCTCATCGGACGCCCTGTTATTTTACGGGTTCAATCTCACTCGGCCGCCACTCCTTTGTGAAAAACGGCTCAAGCGGGCTGTAGAGGCGCAGGATCGCGAAATAACCCTTGCCGGGCACCGTCTGCACCCAATTACCGCGACTGACCCCTTCGGGTTGGCTCGGTCCGAAGTAGACGGTCGTCACTCCGTCCGTATCGGCTTGGGCAGCGGGCGACGGAAAGCTTTGGCTTCCTGCACGCGGATAGCGCTGCGGGGTATCCAGCATAGAGCGGGTCTGGTTGTCGTAGAGTGTGAACGACCAGAAGTTAGCTTCGGGAATATCCTTCGGCAGTGCCACCTTATAGGTCTTGCCGCCGTCGAAATACTCCTTGTTCGCGTCCTGCATGGCGAGGAGGTATTGCGAGCCGACACCCGGCAGGCGCATGGCCATTCCCGGCGTGATGCCGGTCACGCCGTAGAAGAAATACGATCGCGCATTCAGCGTACGGTATCCGGTGTCCGGATAGGGCTTCACGCCGCTTGTGGTAATTTCCGGGATCGGCGTCTCGAACTGATAGCCGGTCTGGAACAGCAAATTCGACCATGATGAATTTGGGTAATAGAACCAGCTTGGATCGCGCGGAGCCATGAACAAGCTCCGTGATGAAGCATTTGCGAGCGCCGCTGCCTCCTGAAGAATCGTCTTCATCCTCTCGTCCGGCGCGAACGGCTTACCCTTGATGATGCCAATCGCGGCCAGCGATCCCATCAGCTCGGGATCGAGAGACGTCGCTGGCTCGTTCTGCACGATCTCATTGAGCATGTCGAAGTAGCTGACGTCGCCGGGCGGGACCGTGTTGACCGAAACGGCGGTGCCTTCGTGAAACACGGTCGCTGGCGGCTCGGTGATTTTGCCGAGCCTGGCATCGCCCGCCAGGAATTGGGCGATGCTCGTGCCGACACCACCGACTTGGTAGGGGTAGATTTTGGTATTGGCCTTGATCCCCTCGACCACCGGGGCGGGATCGTTGTTTTCCATGAACGAGCGCCCGAACCATAGGACGTTGTTGGTCTTTGCGTGAGCCACATAGAAGCCGCCTTCCGGTAGCGGTCCATCGTAGCCGGGTGGCAAGACGAGGTATCTTCCACCTTCGCCCCGGTCGGGTCCTGGCGCACCGAAGTCAGTGACCCAACGGAACCAATAATCGTCTATGGCACCGAGCGCTTTCGGTGGCACCTCCAGAACCATTGGCCCCCTTGTAAGATCGAGGACACCGAAGAAGTAGATCGTGTCCGCGTTGGCCGTCAAAAAGAGAGAGCTGGCATCCATTAGCTTGGAGTAGACGATGACTTCGTTGTGCTTCACGCCAATGCTTTGCATGCCCTTATCGAAGGCGGCGACACTGACACCTTGCATGGTGTTCATGAACGCATCGAAGGCGTGCGTGAAGTCCAGATGATCGTAGACCTTTTGCAACGTTTCGCTGCTCGGGGCACCATCCTTGAAGTCGAGCGGTCCTATCGCTGTCTGTACTTTGTCCGGGGTGAGGATCGCCGGGGGTCTCAAGCCGTCAGTCTGCGCGTCGGCTTTGTTAAGGCTACCGACACTCGCCACCGCCACAACAATTGCGATCAATGCAAGGCTTCTGCCAATCGTTGCCATGCTTGCCCCCTAAGGTTTCTCTTTGATGAATAGTCTTGGATGCTCGCTAACGTTTATTTTGGGATGAGGAGGGCAGTCTATCAGGAATGGTTCCAATAACAATCAGCGTGCAACAACTAAGGTCTACTTCCTTTTAGTTGCGATGAGACGGTGCGTCCAAAATTGATATTGTTCCTGGGAAGCGATGTCTGGACACCAGGCCGCAGCTATCGTGGGTTACCCACCGAACATTTCTGTCGAAGCAACATCCATGAGAGGCCGCTTCGGGCCATCACGCACCCTGACGTGGGTCTCATTTGCGCCAAATCCGGGCCTTCACAGATACTTCGATGTCCGCTTTCGTGGAGGGTGCCCTAGGAGCGGACGGTCTGTTGTCGGCCCGGTGAATCATTGAGATCATGCGTTTTCCTGAAGGCCAATGGTGGCTGAAGGACGATCCTGCCGCATTGGTCCGACCGGCATGGAAGCTGCCGACAACTGGCTTGGGGCGCGTAGATCCTAGCGGCTCTGCCTTCTGGAGCTTCCACCGGAGCAAATCCGATGACCCAGGTCTTCGATAAGTCACGCCTACCCAGTCGGCATGTCTCGATTGGGCCAGAGCGCGCGCCGCATCGCAGCTACTATTATGCGATGGGCATGACCGAGGATCAGATCAATCGCCCCTTCGTGGCGGTCGCATCCGCGGGCAACGACAGCGCTCCATGCAATACCACGCTGGATGAGCAGGCCGACTTTTGCCGTGAAGGCGTCGTGGAGGCTGGCGGCACGCCCCGTCGTTTCAACACGATCACCGTGACCGATGGCATCGCCATGGGTCATCAGGGAATGAAGAGCTCGCTGGTCAGCCGCGAGGTTATCGCCGATTCGGTCGAACTCTCGGTTCGCGGACATTGCTACGACGCATTGGTCGCCTTCGCCGGCTGCGACAAGTCGCTTCCGGCCATGATGATGGCGATGTTGCGCCTGAATGTTCCATCGATCTTCGTTTACGGCGGATCGATCCTGCCGGGGCGCTATCAGGATCGCGACGTGACCGTGGCGGATGTGTTCGAGGTCGTCGGCCGATATTCTGCCGGTGCCTGTTCGATCTCGGACGTGCATGCCCTCGAAAGGGTTGCCTGTCCTGGCCACGGGGCATGCGGCGGCCAGTTCACCGCCAATACCATGGCCTGTGTCGGCGAAGCGATCGGCCTGTCGCTGCCCAACAGCAACATGATTCCCGCTCCCTATCGTGGCCGCGACGAGATTGCGCGCGCGGCCGGCAGGCAGGTGATGGCTTTGCTGGCCGGCAATATCCGTCCGCGCGACATCTGCACGAGAGATGCGTTCGAGAATGCCGCGCGCATCGTCGCCGCGACAGGTGGCTCTACCAATGCAGCGCTCCATCTGCCAGCCATGGCGAGCGAGGCAGGGATTCAGTTCGATCTGTTCGATGTCGCAGGGATATTCAAGTCAACTCCCTATATCGCCGACCTGAAGCCCGGCGGACGCTACGTCGCCAAGGACATGTATGAGGCGGGCGGGGTCTACATGCTGATGAAGACGCTCCTCGCCGAAGGCTATCTTCATGGCGAATGCCTGACGGCTACAGGCAAGACCTTGGCCGAGAACATCGACGAGGTGACCTGGAACCCCGACCAGAGGGTCATCTACGATGCGCGGACGCCCATCAGCCCGATGGGCGGCGTCGTTGGGCTGACCGGAAACCTGGCGCCTGACGGCGCGATCGTAAAAGTCGCCGGCATGAATCGCCTTCAGTTCCAAGGCCCGGCCCTCGTTTTCGAATGCGAGGAAGACGCCTTCGCCGCTGTCGAGTCACGCGACGTCCCTGAGGGTTCCGTTGTCGTTATTCGTTACGAAGGCCCAAAAGGCGGGCCTGGAATGCGTGAGATGCTTTCGACGACGGCAGCGCTCTATGGTCTCGGCATGGGCGAGAAAGTGGCACTCGTGACCGACGGACGCTTCTCCGGCGCGACTCGTGGCTTTTGCATTGGCCATGTCGGCCCCGAGGCAGCGGTCGGCGGTCCCCTGGCTCTGGTCGAAAACGGCGACATAATCCGCATCGATGCCGAAGCCGGATCAATTGATCTTGATGTGACGGATGAGGTCCTGAAAAAGCGCCGCGCCGGTTGGGAACCGCACGCCAGCAACTACCAATCAGGTGCGCTCTGGCGCTACGCTCAGAACGTCGGCCCCGCATCAAAAGGCGCGGTAACGCACCCCGGCGCTCGAGCCGAGACCCACGTCTACGCGGATATCTGAGTTTCACTATTGAAACGCGAGCTTCGGTGACCAACCATGATCAAAGCTCGACTTGCGTCCTTCGGCGGGAACTCATAAATCACACAGCGCAAACAATCACATACCAGTGCCCAGTTTCATCCTGTCGAGCGCGCCATTTCCCACCACTCCACCACAAAGATGGGCACCGCAGCGATGGCGGCTTTGCGCCCGCCATGCTGTCCTACAGATCGCGATAGCGGACGCCCGAAAGCAGACATCATGTGTGGCCCTCCTGTTCCGTCAAGCTGTGACCTGCGCGATCAGCGCAGCTCGATCTGCACGCCCGCCTCGGCCATCGCCAACTGGCGCGAGCGACGCCGAGCGGCCAAGGGCTCAGCGGTCCAGCCAGGCGGCGAGACCATCCAGCGTCTGCAGCCCGTATTCCACCGCGCCGAAGCCGATGACAAACTGACGCCGCTCGCGGCTGGGATGGAGCTGGCGCAAGGTCAGCACCGTCTTGCCGTCGGTCTGCTCATCGAAGGTCACCGTGGTGCGGAAACGGTCGGGATCATCAGGGTTGGGCGTGCCGTAGTCCATCACGATCCGCTCGTTCGGCACGATCTCCAGAAAGCGTATGAGGTTCGGGAAGCGCTGCTCCCGACCCTCGAACACGCCCACCATGTCGAAACGCCAGAGCCCGCCTTCGCGGATATCGGCCTCGTGGCTCTCGATGCTGAGGCCGTCCGGGCCGTACCATTCGGCAAGCGCTTTCGGGTCCATCCAGGCCGCAAAGACCTTGTCGCGCGGGTGGTTCAGCACCTTGACCAGCACGATTTCGCGGTCGAGCGACCATGTCTCAAAGAGGTTTGCCATGTCCTTCATCATCCTCTTCCGTTTTGTCCAGGTAGACTTCCAGCCGATCCAACCGCCCGGTCCAGCGACGGCGCTCCGCGACCATCCAGTCCGCCGCCTCGTCGAAGCGCGCCTGCACCAGGCGGCACCAGCGGCTGCGCCCGCGCTTCTCGCTGGCGATCAGCCCGCAATCTTCCAGCACCTTGAGATGCTGGGCGAAGGAGGGCAGAGCCATGTCAAAAGGCTCGGCCAGCGCGCTGACCGGCAACTCGCCCTCGACTAACCGCGACACCACCGCGCGGCGGGTCGGGTCGCTGAGAGCGTGAAAGGCGAGGTCGAGCGGAGTCGAATGGTAAGGCATATGGATGAGTAAAGGCGTCGGGGGCTCAGGTCAAGGTTAAAAAGGCACTTGCCTTAGTATCCCGCTCCAAATATAAAGGTAGTTGCCTTAGTGTTTGGCCCCGAACGAGGGGGCGCTGTGGTGCAACACCTTTCAAGGAGGACTCCAATGGTAGTTCGTGTCGATTTCATGATCTCGCTCGATGGTTTCGCGACAACGACGGACCAGACGCCCGAAACCCCGTTCGGCGAGGACTGGCCGCGTCTCGTCGGCGCATATGCCGCAACGCGAACGTTCCGTGAGCGCGTGTTGAAGGATACCACGGGGGAAGGGACCACAGGGGTCGACGACGAATACGCGAAGGAATATTTCGAGAATGTGGGCGCTGAGATTATGGGCGCCGGCATGTTTGGGCTCCACAACTTTCCCGACGATCCGAACTGGCGCGGCTGGTGGGGCGACGAGCCGCCGTTCGGGTGTCCGGTCTTTGTCCTCACCCACAAGCCCCGGCCGTCCATCGAGATGGCCGGCGGCACCACTTTCCACTTCCTCAATACCACCCCTGTCGATGCGCTCCAGCAGGCCGTGAGGACCGCAAACGGCAAGGATGTGAGGATGGCGGTGGTGCTACCGTCGTTTGCGACTATCTCAAAGCTGGCCTCGTCGACCGCCTTCATGTTGCTATCGTGCCGATTTTGCTCGGGCGCGGCATCCGCCTGTGGGACGATCTGCGCGGCTTGGAAGCTGGCTGCACAGTCAAGGCGGAAACGTCACCGAGCGGCACCATCCACCTCACCTTCCAACGCTAGCCGCTAGCCTGTGACTTGGGGCGATCATGGACTGTCCATAGGTGGTCCATGATGTCGGCTTCTCGAGTTGCCAGTCCAAGTGCTGACAGTCTGCTTCCGGCCCCATGACTGCCGGAAAGCAGACATTGTCTAGTTTCAAGGTAACGGCATCTTTGCGCCGCCGATAGCGGAAGTAAGCGTCGTCGCCTTCATGTCTCGGCGAAGCTGCTTAAATGTTTCTCAAAGCATCCTGTCTTCATTCTGGGCTATGGGCTCATCGCCACCTGATGCAAGGCGGTCCAGCGGAAAAGTCATGCGAGACTCGGGCTGGTTGACGCGTTCTGTGGAGCGTCTGAAGAAGCTTGGCACTGCGATCCAGACCGCCGTTCTCGCGCAGCGCATATCCGTTGATCAAGTCCTCGAACGCGTCGGGATTGTCCCACCCGCTGTCACATCTCCGGCAGGCCGGCCTTTCGGAAGCCGTCGACAAAGTGGTCTCGTACAGATGCATCGCGCAGCGGCTGGGAGCTGAGCCAATGGCCGATGGTGAAATGAGGGTGGGCGATCAGGAACAATTCTGCTTCTCGCCGCGCCTCCTCACGGTGGCCCAACTGCGCAAGCGTAGCAGCCAGGAATTTGCGTGAGTTGGTACGATACGTGTTTTCCCTGCGGAGTGTGGCGGTTGCCGCCTGATAGTTACGCGCGGCGTATTGCGCCTGCCCCAGATGACAAAGATACCAGCAGGGTGGATAGGGATTGAGCCGCAGAGCTTTTTCGATCTGCGCTAGTCCGTCGGCAACCCTGCCGTCCAGCACGGACATGTCCGACTTAGCGGCCCAGGTGTCGGCATGGTTGGGGTCCAGCTCCAGGGCCTTGGCGAAGGCGGCCTCCGATTCCTCCCATCGCCGCTCATAAGCCAAAATGGTACCCAGAACGTAACGGCAGCCGGCATCGTTGGGATCTAGGTCGACCGCCTTCTGCGCGAACGTCGCCGCCATCCGACGGTTAGGATCTTCGGGCTCGCCGAAATGAGTCCAGGCAAGCCAACGGTTATACGCGAGCAGACCGAGCGCCTCGGCATATGATGGCTCGAGTTTAACCGCGCGTTGGAGCAGCATATAGGCCTCACGCTCAGTTTGCGGCGACACTTCCGTCAGGAGGCGGGCGCGCACACACAGATCGTACGCCTCAAAGTTCTTCGGCCGATTGCGCGGCTTCGGGATGGTCAGCCGGCCGACGAGGGCTTCGACAATCTTGGCGTTAACTTCATCCTGCAATTCGAACACATCTTCCACCGTCCTGTCAAACCGGTCGGCCCACAAGTGCCCGCCGCCAAGCGCGTCGATCAATTGGGCATTGATGCGGACACGGCCCATTGCGCGTCTGGCGCTCCCCTCCAGGACGTAGCGGACGCCGAGTTCCTGGGCGACCAGCCGTACGTTGACCGGCTTGTCCTTGTAACCGTGGACGGAATTGCGCGCGATGACGAACAGGCCAGCCGTACGGGAAAGGTCGGTGATCAGGTCTTCGGTCAATCCGTCGACGAAATACGCGTCCGCTTCATCCCCACTCATGTTCGTGAACGGCAATACAGCGATCGAGGGACATTCGGGCAGCGGCAATATGCTCTGCAGCGCATCCGGCCAATGCCACACGTGGACCGGGCGAGTCAGGTTCTTTAGGTAGCGTTCGCCTGCATCAAAGAACCGGTCGCCGATCTTGCCGACGATCTCGTCGTGAACTTTGGCTGAAATGCAGATACCTCCCGGTGCGGCCTGCGTCTCGAGGCGCGCCGCGACATTGACGCCGTCGCCGACGACGTCTGAACCGTCGTCAATGACATCTCCCAGATTGACGCCTACACGCAAAAGCAGGCGCCGGTCTCCGGAAGCCTCAACAGCAGTGGTGGCCCGTTGCATTTCCAACGCGGCTGCGACCGCGTCCACCGCGCTACCGAATTCGATTAGGAATCCGTCGCCCAGAACCTTGAAGATGCGACCGTTGTGGCGCATCACAGCCGGCTCGATAACGCCAGAACGGAGTTCCCTGAGGTTCGTCAGCGTTGCGACTTCATCAGCCTCCATCAGGCGTGAATATCCCACCACATCGGCAACGACGATGGCGGCAAGGCGACGCTGAAGAGATTGATTCGTCATGTGAGGACAAGCCTAACGACCGAACTCGCAAGTTATTGTTCAACCGCGATTGAGTCAACAAGTGGTAAGAGGTAATGTCCAGGCGATCTCCACCTCCATCGAGCCGTCATCCTTGTTTGTGACCGACGGCGTCGAGGTGGACGGCACGGAAATGAGTATCAACGGAAAGCGGACGGTTCTTGAACGTCTGGTGATGGGCGGCGAGCGGGGGCTTCGGCGGAAGTGCCCAGTTCTGTTCGCGAAATGGCGTTCGGGGGAGACCCGAACTGCAACTGCGCTAAGCCTGCATTTCTGGCTAACTCTCCAGATGCGGCCAGTCTCCTTCCGGCCCCATTTTGGTCATCGACAACCACCATTTGAGACGACCGTTTGTGGCCCATCGTACTCATCCAGCTCCCGTCGCCCTGCTTCCGAATTCCACCGAAAGCTGCTGGAATGACGGGCAGGCGAGGGCCAGTTGGGCCCCGAAAGCGGCAATTATTGCCGCTAGACCCCTCCCGTTGACTGAGGCCCAAAGGCAGGGCGCAAAGGTGGCATCCACGGTCGCTTGCGATGGGAAAACAGAGGAAATTTCGAGGCGTTCTCTATAAGCCATTGAAATCATGTGAGAGTCCAGGTTTCCCAGTCATCTGTTTTTGCTTCGTTTTCCTCATTCTTCTCTTAGAACATTGATAGTCACTTGGAAGAGTTCGTTCTCATTTCGAGCTTCCGGATGGCGACGGCGAGCAGTGGATCGCGATGAAGGTAGTGTGCGTCGAGAATCGAGCGCACCTGTCAAAGACTATGGCCGGTCAAAGTCGCGATCTCCGCTTCCGTGCATCCGACGAGGGCAAGCCTCGTCGCAGCCGGTCCGCGCAGGTCATTGTAGGTCACACCGACCACGCCGGCAGCCGGGCGAGCTTTTCCCAAAGAAGATCCAAATCCGCGCGAAGTCCAAAGATCGCCATCGCTGTTGACGAGGGCATTTCCGATTTTCTGTCTGAGGGGATCGAGGACGGCTTTCAGAGGCGCTCCAACTCGCTTGGGTCACTTCAGACGGAACCTGAGACCAACGGAATAAGTCGCTGAAGGTTGTTGATCGATGTCAAAACAAGCGAATGTTCCTCCTTGCTGAGAATAATTTCGCTATGGCTGTCGCCTGCAACACTTTTAGCCCGATTCAACGCCATAGCGTAGACTATCTCTAAGGTGCCCCACTGATTAGTGAACTCGTCCTTCCAGGAAGGGGGCGCCAACTCAAGTGTCCCCTTCAAGCGAGACTTAACCAGATCGCAGCCGCGTAGCTTACTGTCGATTGCGAGATCGAACAGCGCCCGATCTCTCATGCGCCCTCCCTATCGAGGAAGAAACGAATTGCCCAAATCTGTCGCTGCTTCAGGGGCTTCTTTACGCCGACCTTCCGGCCGGCGTTCCATGCCGGTCGACCCAGTGCAGCAGGATCGTATTGCGCGATACCCACTTGAGTTCTCCTTCGGCCACCATTGGCCGTCGGAAGAACCCGCGAACGCAAGGATTCACGGGGCCGACCGCAGATCGTCCGCTGCTAGCATACTCGACGAGAAAACGGAGATTTTAGCACGCCGCGCCAAGGTCGGGGTTGGCCCGTTGCGGACCCCCGCGTAGTTGAGTGATATCATCTCGTGTGATGATGCCTGCACGTAACGGTCACGTCAAAAAAGGCATTACATCCACACCGTCGCCGGGAAAAATGGTGATATGCGGGTGGCCGTCGAAAAGACGTGCAGCGGCGTCAGCGCTCTCCTCCGACCACCAGGTAGCCGCAGAATGAATTCAATGCCCATGCTGCAGAGGGTTCAAAATGATCACTTTTGATCAGTTTACTTTTCGGCTTGATCCAACTGTCCTGCTATCTTTGAAGGATGGGAGAAGGCAAGTAGGCACGTGCTGACAGCGCATTGGTCACGGTCTTCATCACAAAATTTGGCTTGAAAAGCACTGCGATGAAAGTCGCGTGAAGGAGCTCGCATGGACGATGAAAAATACGGAAAACGCGACAAGCGTGGCGATTGGGCTCCTTATAATCCAGTAGTCTATGCCCCATTATTTCAATTTCCTACACGAATCGTCGCCATTCTGAAGTGGCTGCCGCACTACTTCTTCCCATGGAATTTGACTTTTGCTGCATCGGCAGTGGCCTATTGGGCGTGGGTAATTCCAGCCACGGAGAGCATGCAGACGATCCGTATAGGGTGGGTTGGGGGGCTGTATTTTGTCAATGCTGTCTGTGTCTTCCTTTTTTACGGTGCTTTCGAACTTCACCTGTATGTGCTGAAGCGGCAGAAGAACCGTTTCAAATACAACGGAAAATTTCCTTCTGACCAGAAGAACAAGGCTTTCTGGTTCGAAAACCAGAATAGGGACAACATCCTCCGGACCTTTCTGTCGGGCGTCTCCATCTGGACCGCGATCGAAGTCGCCATGCTCTGGGCCTACGCGAATGGCTATGCGCCCTGGCTCGGCTTCACTCAGCACCCCTGGACCCTTGCGATTGTCGCGCTGGTCGTCCCGATCATTCATGAGTTCCACTTCTTCTGCGTTCACCGGCTCATTCACACGCCACTGCTCTATAAATGGGTCCACTCAGTTCACCACAACTCAGTCAATCCGTCGCCGTGGTCGTCGCTATCGATGCATCCGATCGAGCACCTGCTGTATTTCGGAACGGCATTCTACCACCTCATACTGCCTTCGAATCCGGTCATCATGCTTTACCAGCTCCATTATGCGGGCTTTGGTGCGATCCCTGGGCATGTGGGCTTCGACAAGGTCGAGGTGGGCAAGGAAACGCTCGTCGATAGCCATGCCTACGCACATTACCTGCACCACAAGTACTTCGAGGTGAACTATGGCGATGCCCTTATCCCTCTCGATAAGTGGTTCGGGACCTGGCACGACGGCTCGCAGGAGGGCGATGCCCGCATGCAGGATCGCTACCGCAAACGGAAGGCGAAGCTCGCCGCGCAAAAGGCTCGTAGCAGCGTTGGGGAGGCTGCCGAATGAGCTGGATATCAGTTTGCAGACTGGACACCGTCGAACAGGAAGGCGCGATCCGCTTCGATTACCTGGGCCGCACCTATGCGGTCTATCGCGCCCTTGATGACAGCGTCTACTGCACCGCCGGTCTCTGCACGCACGAGGCCGTCCACCTTGCAGACGGGCTGGTCATGGATTTTGAAGTGGAGTGTCCCAAGCACTCTGGCGTCTTCGACTATCGGACTGGGGAGGCGATCAGACTTCCGGCCTGCGAGAACTTGAAGACCTACCCCGCGGTGGTGATGAACGGGGAGATCCGCATCGAACTCGCCTAGGCGACAAGGATTTGGTTTGGGCCACAACGGCCTCCGGAGCGCTTTTTGGATGTGCCGGCATCAAATGGGAGGATGAACATGAAAATGACTTTGGTGGCGGCAGCTATTGCCGCCTTAATGGCCGGCAGCGCGTCAGCCGAAACGATCGGCGTTTCGATGCAGAGCTTCGACAACAATTTCCAGACGCTGTTGCGGCAGGGCATCCAGACGAGGGCGGCCGAGGTGGGCGGGGTCACCGTACAATTCGAGGATGCGCAGACTGACATCTCAAAGCAAATCAATCAGGTGAACAACTTCATCGCCGCTAAAGTCGATGCAATCATCATCACTCTGGCTGACGCATCCGCGGCACCGGCGATCAGCGAGGCGGCGAGCAAAGCAAAGATCCCGCTGGTCTACCTCAACCTCGAGCCCTCGAACGTTGCCAAGCTCCCGGACCAGGAAGCTTATATCGGCTCCAAGGAGACGGACGCCGGGAAGCTGGCAGCCCAGGCGGCATGCGATCTCCTGAAGTCCAAGAAGAAGGAAAGCAGTGCGCAGGTCTACATCCTGATGGGTGATCTCGCTCACCAGGCATCGCACGATCGCACAGACTCGTTCAAGGACGCCTTTGCCGGTGGCGACTGTAAGGGGGCGACTATCGCGGACGAGCAGTCGGCGGCTTGGCAGCGAACGAGCGCGATGGATATGACCACGAACTGGATCACCGCTGGCCGGCCGATCGACGTCGTGTTTGCAAACAACGATGAAATGGCTCTCGGCGCCGTGCAGGCGCTAAAATCCTCCGGGATGAAGATGAAGGACGAGATCGTCGTCGGCATCGACGCGACCCAGGATGGTCTCGCAGCTATGGCCGCTGGAGATCTGGCCGCGACTGTCTTCCAGAATGCCAAGGGTCAATCTGGAAGCGCCCTTGATGCGGCCGTCGCGCTCGCGCGCGGCAAGTCGGTGGAAAAGGAGGTCATGGTTCCCTTCGAACTCGTCACCCCCAAGAACATGAACGAATACGCTCACAAGAACTGACCCCATGCGGCTGGCGAGCGGCAGCGCGCCAGCCCTTCACGGATACGAAAACCATGGACGGAATCGTTATCATCGGTGCTGGCGAATGTGGGACTCGGGCCGCTTTCGCAACGCGCGAAGCAGGCTATGTCGGGCCGATAACCCTGATCGGCGGGGAGCTGCATCTCCCCTACGAGCGTCCACCACTATCGAAGCCCTCGGATGGCATCGCGCAGATGAAGGCGATCTGCACCGCAGAGGCTCTGGAGGCAGCGTCAATCCAATATCGGCAAGGATGCGCTGTCACGGCCATAGACGTCGCAGCGCGATCGATCAAAATGACCGACGGAACGACATACCGCTATGACAAGCTGCTTCTTGCAACGGGAGCAAGTCCGCGGCGTCTTAGCTGTCGCGGTTCCGACCTTGCACTCGGCTTTCGGACCTATTCTGATGCTGGCGTCATGTTCGAGAAAGCAAGAGGCGCGAAATCGGTGGCCATCATCGGAGGCGGGCTGATCGGCATGGAGCTTGCCTCGGTGTTACGTCGGCGAGGTATCGCGGTCAGCATTGTAGAAGCGGCCTCGAAGCCTCTCGGGCGGGCGGTACCGCGGCGCTTCGCCCAGATGCTGCATGCCAGGCATGTCGAGGAGGGTGTGGCGTTCCATCTGGGTCAGGGGGTCGAAGAGATAAAGCAGAATTCGGTCGTGCTCGCTGACGGAACGGTCTTGCCTGCCGACGTAGTAGTCGCGGCCATCGGCGTCGTTCCAAATGTCGAACTGGCCGAATCTGCAGGAATTGCGACGTCGAACGGGATCGTGACTGACGCGTGCCTGCGGACAGGCGCGCCCGACGTCTTTGCGGCAGGCGATTGTGCCTCGGTCCTTATCGGCGACAATGGGCACATGCGCTTTGAAAGCTGGCGGAACGCCCGCAAGCAGGCCGAGACTGCAAGCCGAAACATGCTGGGCGGCGAGGAAGCATTTGTCGCCACACCTTGGTTCTGGTCGGATCAATACGATTTTAGTCTGCAGGTCGTCGGAATACCGATGCCTGGGCAACAGACCATCGTTCGACACATCGCCGACGGCGCGATCGAATTCTATCTGGACGGTGGGCGCCTTGTTGCCGCGGCTGGGCTTGGCGTCGGCAACGGCGTCGCCAAGGATATCAAACTGGCGGAGATGTTGATCGATGCGAGAGCCACGCCAGACCCTTCGAAACTGGCCGATCCAGTGCTGAACCTTAAGGAACTGCTAAGGGATGTGCGCTCGGCTCAGGCTGCTGCATGACAACAAGATCATCGTGTCTCGATTCGCAGTCGCCGAACTCCTCCGGTGGCGGCGACGGGGAGAGAGCGTATGTCATAAGCTCTCTCCCCTACCGACATTGGCCACGTTTTGCGGTAGGAGTCTCGTGTCCTGGTGCAAGACAACGGATTGCCAATGCCAAAGATAACGATCAGGGACGTCGCCCTGCAGGCGGGCGTGGGCACAGCGACCGTAGAGCGTGTCATCAACGGGCGTGGCAACGTCAGGGAAGATACCGTTCAAAAGGTTTTGGCGGTGGTGGAGAGGCTGAACTACGGCATTCGCCCATCCAAGCGACATCGACCGGCTATCAAGATAGAGGTCATTCTCGTGCGCCCTGAAACCAGCTTTTTCGCCCGCCTGAACCAGGCCTTCGAGCGCATCGCCGCGTCGCTTGACCGATCCGTCGTTCTTCACCGGACTTTTGTCAAGGAGAGCGATCCCGTCGGCATGGCGCACCATATCGCCAATCCAAGCTTTCGCCGCTCCGGTGTGATCATCTGCGCCCTGGATCATCCAAAGGTCACAGAGAGCTTGAGGCGTGTCAGGGAGGCGGGCGTCGAGGTCGTGCAGGTCGTCAGCCGGTGTGACGACGCGGAGATCCCTTACGTTGGGATCGACAATTATGCAGCCGGGAGGAGCGCCGGGTTTTTCATGTCCGGCATGCTTGGGGGTAGGAGCGGGAATCTGGCTGCCATCTGCCACAGCGGCACCTACAGAACCCATCGGGAGCGTATCCAGGGCTTCTCTGACTTCGTAGCAGGAAAGGCCGGCACTCACGACCTGACGCGGGTCATGATCGGATTTGACGACGACCTGCGATCAGCAGACCTTGTCAGCGAGGCTCTCCGTCACGATCCGCAGATCATCGGCGTCTATTCAGCCGGTGGGGGAGACGAGGGCGTCGCCACGGTGTTGAAAACCTTGAGCGGTCAGCGGGATATCTTCTGGGTGGGCCACGAGCTGACTCAAAGAAAGAAGCGCTATCTTCAATCGGGCCTGCTTGATATCTGTCTCGACCAAGCGCCAGAAACGCAGGCGCGGCGTTCCGTCGATCTGATATTACGCAAGCTTGGCATCATCCAGGCCGAGGTTGCAATCGATCCAGTGCGCTTCATGACGATCACCGCCCAGAATGTTTGATTTTAAATTTTCCGCAAGTAACCGCAACTGGAGGCGCCCTTGCAAACGCTGAACATATTCCAGTCGCTCTGGGCCATGGAGCTGCGTAGTTCCTCGAAGTCGGAACCCTCGCTCGAGACAAATGTTCAACGAACCGCCGACGCGGGTTTCGACGGCGTCAGCGCTCACTGGCATGAGCGCGCCTATGTCAGGCAGCTCGCCACTTTGCTGAAAGATCGTGACCTGAAAGCTGAAGGGCAGTGCTTTCCCAAGACCGTCGACGATCTCAAGCCGGTGCTCGAAAACGCCGTCGAATTCGAGGTCGCCCATATCTGTCTGCAACCCGACGTCAGGCTGCGGCGCATCGAGGACTGTCTGCCTCTACTGGAGGGCTGGCAGCGGCTCGGGGACGAGGCGAAGATCCCTGTCTATGTCGAGACCCACCGCGACCGCATGACGACTGACCTGTTTTTCACGCTCGATCTGCTGGACCGGATGCCCGACCTGAAACTTCTCGGGGATCTCTCGCATTTTCTGGTCGGTCGCGAATTCGCGTGGCCGATCTCGGACGAGAACCACGCGCTTATGCACCGCGTGCTTGACAGCTCGTGGTCTTTTCATGGCCGGGTAGCATCGCGGGAGCAGGTGCAGATCGAAATCTCGTTTCCCCATCACAAGCCGTGGCTCAACCTTTTCCTCGGCTGGTGGGATTACGGCTTCCGGAGCTGGAAAAATCGTGCTGGGCCGGATGACGTTCTGGCTTTCACTTGCGAACTCGGCCCGAAGCCCTATGCCATCACCGGGCGTGACGGCGAAGACAGCACCGACAGATGGCAGGAATCCCAAATTCTGAAAGATGAGATAAGGGCACTCTGGGCTCATGTAACGCCCGAGCGCAAAACGAAACGAAGCGATGGAGGAATTTAGATGGATGTGCGCGCCGCAGTCGCCGTTCAGGCAGGAAAACCGCTCGAGATCATGACCGTTCAGCTCGAAGGCCCCCGCGCCGGCGAAGTGCTGATCGAGGTCAAGGCGACCGGCATCTGCCACACCGACGATTTCACCCTGTCCGGCGCCGACCCGGAAGGCCTGTTTCCGGCCATCCTTGGCCATGAAGGCGCCGGGATCGTCGTCGACGTCGGCCCCGGCGTCACCTCGGTGAAAAAGGGCGACCACGTCATCCCGCTCTATACGCCGGAATGCCGCCAATGCCCCTCTTGCCTCTCGCGCAAGACGAACCTCTGCACCGCGATCCGCTCGACCCAGGGCCAGGGCGTCATGCCCGACGGCACGTCGCGCT
>NZ_PCDP01000037.1 GCF_003240585.1 Arminella tubonensis | reverse complement strand
AACGCAACATTCAATGTGAACACGAGCAAACTAAACCTTGCCCCCGTTCGCACAAAAGATCATCTTCTCCTAACAAACCCGGCCCAAAGCCATAAAAGGGCCGCTCAACGCGGCCCTTTCTGTCTTTAGACCACAAACGTTTGTCTCTGGCAGAAACAGGATATTTTGCTTTCGCGAAACCTGGGGTATTTTGCCTTCGGCAAAAACCCGCAGAGCGACCAAATCAAGGGTATTTTGCTGACGCAAAAACCCGAGGTATTTTGCCTTCGGCAAAAACTGGACAGGACGACGAAACCGTCGCCTTGAGGTAACGCGGGGTGGAGCAGCCCGGTAGCTCGTCAGGCTCATAACCTGAAGGCCGCAGGTTCAAATCCTGCCCCCGCAACCAAACCAAAACAAACTCAAAAGCCCGCGATGTCGCAAGACAAGCGGGCTTTTTGGCGTTCGGGGGGCATGGAGGAAACCGGGGCTCGGTAGTGGTAGGTGCGCAAACGGAGGACGACGTGGTGCGGACGAAGCTGTCTGGGTCGTATTTTGAGAAATGACTTGCAACCCTTATCGAGGCTGCCGATCGGGATCGGCCAAGGCTGGATTTGCCGATAGCGAACGTCGCGAGGCGTTTCGCGGTGTGCTTTACGGCTGTTTGCCGATCCAGCGTTGAATGAGGGTGCGGCTCGCTTCCTTGACTGCCCGCCATTCGGCAAGCTTGTCGTAGACGAGGCCGCCTTGCACCGCGAGCTTGAGGTCGCTGAAATAGACTGTAAACATACAATTTTCAGTTGGTGTGCAGTTTAGATGAAATTCCTCACCCTCGAAATTGACGTAGGTTTCCCATCCTATGGGGCCCTTTGATATCGCGATGAGATGCCGTCGAAGGCGAGTTTGCGTTCTGCACTCTCTTCAAAGTCCTCGCGAATATATGGGAACCCATAACCCGGCGTCTCTTGGTCCTCGGGAATTTCTCTAATTTCTGCCTCCACGATATAGCCGCCGCCCGGCGGTCTTTTTTCCTCTTTTGGCCGGCTGGCCCTGTGGGATGCGTCTTTCACGCTCGGTCGTAAATCCGGCATCCAGTAATGCAAACTCGAAGCGGTCCCTTACAGGCGAACAGTTCACCCGCTCTGGTGTGGAACGCCAGCTTTCATAGGCATAGGGGATTGCAAAGGAGAAGCCACCGAGATGAAGTTTGATCAGGTAGTTGGGGTCCATATGTTCGATATCGTAAAAGGCTGAGTCTCGGTCACCTTCGGGTTTGCACGGATAGTCCTCGGCGGCAATCGCGGCGGAGGCGAGGCTTGCCGCGCAACAGACTGCTGCAAACCACTGCATGCTGCGACGGCGCATGGTCGGGCGGGACACTCTACCGTTCGGAGTCGCCGCCATCAAATTCACCTCAGGTTTGGCTTGCCATCTGAGCTCCAGCATCGCGAACGAATTGCAACCATAAGGTACAGCATTGCGCGACCGGTTCAACTTCAATCTTGGCCAGACGCTTGCCAGGGGTGGAACACGCCTTTGCTTTGCCTGACCTCATAGCGCCTGGTGAGATTGCGGATTTTTGTCTTGTCGGAGACGTCAATTTGCCCGAGGCGGCCATCGCGCGAATACCAGCCGACGACTTTGTCATTGCCGTCAAAACGCGGATGGTAACCATCGATATCGTAGGGATTGCCGGCGAAGCCGCCCGCTTCCCCATCAATCCGGTCAGTTGCGAAAATCAATATAGCCAACATATTACGAGAGTCATCTTTGACCCATTTTGCATTTTATCAGTGCTTTTTATCCTTCCCGCTTTGACCGGGAAATTCGCCTAGTGCGTTCAAGGTGGAGACTTCGGCGGGGGCTTATCGAAGCCTCGATATTAGCGCATCTGTCGCTATCAATAAACCTCGGGCACATACATCTCTTCCGGGACCGGGATCCTCGTGTAGTCGGCGTGGCGGATGCGGCCGGGGAGTTCGACTTCCGGTTTGGGGACGTCGGCGTAGGGGATCTGCTTCAGGAGATGGGCGATGCAGTTGAGGCGGGCGCGTTTCTTGTCGACGGCCTGGACCACCCACCATGGCGCTTCCTCGGTGTGGGTCTTTGCCAGCATCTCTTCCTTGGCCTTGGTGTATTCTTCCCAGTGGACGCGACTTTCCATGTCCATGGGCGACAGTTTCCATTGCTTCAGCGGGTCGTGGATGCGCATCTTGAAGCGGAATTCCTGCTCCTCGTCGGTGATCGAGAACCAGTATTTGATGAGGATGATGCCGGAGCGCACGAGCATGCGCTCGAATTCCGGCACGGAACGGAAGAACTCCTCGAGTTCGTCCTGCGTGCAGAAGCCCATGACGCGTTCGACGCCGGCACGATTGTACCAACTGCGGTCGAACAGGACCATTTCGCCCGCCGTCGGCAGGTGCGGGACATAGCGCTGGAAATACCATTGGTGACGCTCGCGCTCGGTCGGGGCCGGGAGCGCGACGACGCGGCAGACGCGTGGATTGAGCCTTTGGGTGACGCGCTTGATGGCGCCGCCCTTGCCCGCAGAGTCGCGGCCTTCGAAAATGACCACGACCTTCAGCTTCTGGTGCTGGACCCAATCCTGCAGCCGGACGAGCTCGTGCTGAAGCTGGAAAAGCTCGCGGAAATAGACCTTGCGCTCAAGCGTCTCACCGGCGGGTTCGGACATGCCTTCGGCGACGAGCTCGTCGAGCCGATCTTCCTCCATCTGCATCTCCAGCTCTTCGTCGAAGCTGTCGGCAATTTCTTCCTTGATGCGGGTGAGCTGATCCTGGCTGGTTTCGGTCATCGGTATCGTTCCTGTTGGCTCAGCCAACAGGAACAGGTCTTCGCTACAGCGATATGACAGTTTGAAATTAAGCTCGCTTTAGTTGAGGACGAGCTGACATCATGCCTTCTGAACGTAGGGTTTCAGCGGGCGCCAGGCCTGGCCGCCTTTGGCCAGCAGGTCGTCGGAGGCCTTGGGGCCTGCCGTGCCGGAGGCGTAGTTCGGGAAGTCCGGCTTCTCCGCGCCCCAGGAATCGAGAACCGGCTGGACGACGCGCCAGGCCTGTTCGACCATGTCGGCGCGCATGAACAGTGTCGCGTCGCCGGTCATGACGTCGTAGAGCAGCGTCTCGTAGCCGACGTTCGGAAAATCCGCGAACCAGTCGTCATAGCGGAAGTCCATGCCGACCGTCGCCAACGCGACCTGGGGACCGGGTCTCTTGACCTGAAGCTCGAGGAATATGCCTTCGTCGGGGGCGGTCCTGAGCACGAGCCAATTGGGCTGGGGATTGGCGCCGGCCTCGTTCTGGAAGGGGAAGCCGGGGGCCGCCTTGAAGTGGATGGCGACCTCGGTGCGGCGTTCGGTCAGGTGCTTGCCGGTCCTGACATAGAAGGGAACGCCCTGCCAGCGCGGATTGTCGATCGACAGCTTCATGGCGACGTAGGTCTCGGTATTGGACGCGGGGTCGACGTTCGGCTCCTGTCGATAAGGAACTGAGACCTTGCCCAGCACTTCGCCGGCGTCATACTGGCCGCGCACGGCATCTGACGGCGCGCAGGGCAGGATGGACTGGACAAGCTCGGCCTTCTTCGAGCGGATCGAGGCGGCGTCGAAAGCGGCGGGCGGCTCCATTGCCACCATGGAAATCAGGGTGAAGACGTGGTTCGGCACCATGTCGCGCAGGGCGCCTGTCGCCTCGTAGAACTTGCCGCGCGCCTCGACGCCGACGGTTTCGGTGATGGTGATCTGCACCTGATCGATATTGTCGCGGTTCCAGATCGTCTCGAAGAAACCGTTGGCGAAGCGGAATGCCATGATGTTCTGGATGGTTTCCTTGCCGAGGAAATGGTCGATCCGGTAGATCTGGTCCTCCTCGAGGACTTTCAGGATCTGGGCGTTCAGCGCCTGTGCCGAGGCGAGATCGTGGCCGAACGGCTTTTCGATGACCACCCGGCGCCAGTGTTGCTGTCTGCCGTCTGCGCCTAGCGGCTGTTCCGTCAGGCCGGCTGCTCCGAGCTGGTCGACGACGGTTCCGAAAAAGCGATCGGCGATGGCGAAATAGAAGATCGCGTTTCCGCGGGTGCCACGGTTCGCCTCGGCATCGACAAGCGCGCGCTTGATGTCCTGGAACAGCTCCGGTTTGGTCATGTCTCCCTGGATGTAGACCATCCTATCGACCAGCTTCTGCCAGGCGTCCTCGTGAATGGCATCGATGTCGAAATCCGAGGAGAGGTTGCCGATGAAGGTGAGCAGCATGTCGTGCAGGCGCTTGGACCAGGTCTCGACGCTGCCTTCTGCCAGATCGACGCCGATAAGCGCGAAATTGTCCGGCAGGGTCTTCGACAGCATGAGATTGTAGAGTGCCGGGACCACGAGGCGGCGCGTCAGGTCGCCGCCCGCCCCGAACAGAACCATGGCGCAGGGGTCAGCCGGTGGGAGAGCCGGGCTAACCTGTTCGACCTTAGCGTCTGGAGCAATGGGCGCTTTCACGGACATATCGTGTTTCCTTGGGATGGGAGCGGAGAGGCAATTATCTCTGGATCAAGCCTTGGCCTGGACCGGGTTTTGGGCGGGAGGAACAGGCTCGTCCCCGGTCAGCATAACCATTGCATGCGGATATCTCAATAAAAGCTGGACTTATTGGCGGCGAGGTCAAGATCATATGTCGAGTGATCGAAAACATGGTCGGTTTCGCGAGGTCGCTGGCTTTATGGCAGGTTTCTGCAAGACGCGACCCGGGTGTTCGTGGACGCATACCCAGCTAAAGCGAGAGTTGCCTGGAACGTCGGCCATTGCTTCGAAAGCTCGCCGCAAATCAAGAACCTAAAGATGAAAAAGGAAAGATTATGTCCAAGGATAATTCGCCAGCCCCCGATCTCGCCACCCCTACAGACCTCAGGCGCAACGACCGTTCGAAGGTCGTGGATGCACTGAACGGCGTGCTCGCCGACAGCTTCGCGCTGTTCATGAAGACGAAGAATTTCCACTGGCACGTATCCGGCCCGCATTTTCGCGACTATCACCTGATGCTTGACGATCAGGCGGCGCAAATCCTCGGAACGACCGACGATATTGCCGAGCGTGTGCGCAAGATCGGCAGCACGACATTGCGCTCGGTCGGCGACATTTCCCGCCGTCAGTCGATACGCGACAATGATGCGGAATTCGTTTCGCCGGAAAAGATGCTGAAGGAGCTGCGCGAGGACAACCTGCATCTGGTCGAGGCTCTCCGCAAGGTGAAGGCGCTGGCCGACGACGCCAAGGACAATGCGACCAGCGGCATCGTCGACCAATGGACTGACTACGCCGAGCGGCGCGCATGGTTCCTCTTCGAAGCAACGCGCAAGGAGTGATCCTCGATGGCCCGCGCATTCGACGCCATCATTGTCGGGGGTGGACAGGCGGGCCCTTCTCTCGCGGGGCGTCTTGCCGCCACCGGCCGGACCGTTGCGCTGATTGAGCGGAAGTTCCTCGGCGGAACCTGCGTCAATGTCGGCTGCATGCCGACCAAGACGATGGTCGCCAGTGCCTATGCCGCGCACATGGCAAGACGTGCCTCGGATTATGGCGTCACGATCGGCGGCGCGGTCGGCATAGACATGGTTGCGGTCAAGGCGCGCAAGGACAAGGTCACGCTGGATTCGCGCCACGGGCTCGAGACCTGGCTGGGCTCGATGGAGTACTGCACGCTGTTGTTCGGGCATGCGCGGTTTGTCTCGGCACACGAGATCGAGGTCGACGGCGAGCGGCTCGCGGCCAAGCAGATTTTTCTCAATGTCGGTGGACGGGCCTCCATTCCAGATATCGCGGGGCTTGGCGGTATTCCCTACCTCGTCAACAGCTCGATACTGGAACTCGATACGGTTCCGCGACACCTTGTCGTGATTGGCGGCAGCTATATCGGGCTGGAATTCGGGCAGATGTTCCGACGCTTCGGGGCGACGGTGACTGTCATCGAGAGAAATTCCCGGTTGATTCACAAGGAGGACGAAGATGTCTCGGAGGCAGTTCGCGACATCCTTGCCCGGGAGGGTATCGACATCAGGCTAGATGCCGAAGATCTGGCTCTGGAGAAACGCCACGAGGGTATCGCGGTTCGGATTTCTGCCGGCGGGCATCGGTCTGAAGTCGTCGGCTCTCATCTGCTGCTGGCCTGCGGTCGCCGTCCAAACACTGACGATCTGGGATTGGAGAAGGCGGGGGTGGAGACCGACGAAAGGGGCTACATCAAGGTAGACGACCGGCTTCGGACGAATGTGGACGGGATATGGGCGCTCGGCGATTGCAACGGCAAGGGGGCTTTCACCCACACCGCTTACAATGATTTTGAGATCGTTGCGGGCAATCTGCTCGACGGCGAGGATCGGCGGGTCAGTGATCGCTATCCTGCCTATGCGCTCTATACGGATCCGCCGCTCGGCCGGATCGGAATGACGGAAGAGCAGGTTCGCCAGTCGGGGCGAAAGGCGCTGATCGGTACGCGGCCGATGACCAGGGTCGGTCGGGCCGTCGAAAAAGGCGAAACGCTCGGGTTCATGAAGATCCTTGCCGACGCCGAGACGGAAGAGCTGCTCGGAGCATCCATCCTTGGCGTTGGCGGCGACGAGGCAGTGCATAGCATAGTCGATGCGATCTACGCCAAGGCGACCGTGACGACGTTGAAACGAGCCGTGCATATCCACCCGACTGTCGCCGAGCTGATCCCGACGGTGCTTTCCGAGATGAAGCCTCTGGCGGGATAAGGCTGTGCTTCAGACGTCCGGAGAGCGAGTGCATATGAAAAGTACCTGAAGGGCCGAGACGTTGAGCCCTCATCCAGAGGCGGGAGCGGAGCGACCCTCGAAGGACGAGGGTGCTTGCACCGATATCAGCGGCTTTGTGCCAACAGCGAACCCCGAGGCCATCCCTCGTGGTTCGAGGCCCGCTGCCTCCGTCTTCGCTCCGGCGGCATCGCGCCTCACCATGAGGGATGGGGATGGGCCGCCAATCCGTCCGACATATGCAATCGTCTTGCGATGGTCGGGCCGGGATCAAGATCTGTTGAATTCTTATTCGTGCCCCATGGGCTAGTATCTCTTGATAGCCCCGAGCCCGGGGCGCAAGGAGGGTCTGACATTGTCTTTTCGCAGCATGGTTACGGCGGCGATCGTTGTTCTTTCGCTTGGATCGGCCCCCGCATTTGCACAGCAGCAGGCACCGGGCAAGACAGGCGGCGGCGTTCTTGGGCTCTTGCCTGCCGACGCCGTGACAGAACACGTGCTTAATGCGGGTGGGCAGGCCATTCACTATGAAGCGACTGCCGGGACGCTCGATCTTTTCGGACCGGACGGAAACCGGACCGGGGCGATCTTCTACACGGCCTATGTGGCCAAGAACCAGGGCGGAGACCGGCCCGTCACCTTCGTCTTCAATGGCGGGCCGGGTGCGTCGTCGGCGTTTCTGAACCTTGGTCTTGTCGGTCCTCGGGTGCTCGATTTCGGGCCGGGCGGCCGCGACGGCGCGAAGGCCAGGCTTGTCGACAACCCTGATAGCTGGCTGCAGTCTACCGACCTTGTGCTGATCGATCCGATCGGCACGGGATGGAGCCGCACGGTCAAGCCCGACGATGCCTCGGATTTCTACGGTGTCAGGGCGGATGCGGAGAGCCTTGCCAAGGCGATCGCGCTCTACGTCGCGCACAACGGCAGGGCCTCCTCGCCGAAATACCTGCTTGGAGAGAGCTATGGCGGACTTCGATCCGCCAAGGTTGCCTCAGCGCTGCGGGAGCAGCAGGGCATTCTCGTTTCCGGCATCGTCATGGTGTCGCCGCTGCTCGAAGGGCAGTTCGTCTATGGGGGAGATGGGTCAGCACTCAGCGCTGCGCTGCAACTGCCGTCGCTGGCGGCGGCCGCGCTGGAACGTCGCAACGCCTTCAGCGAGGCGGCCTTGGCCGATGCGGAGAAATTCGCCATCGGCGACTATCTGACGACGCTTGCCGGCCGGCCGCCGACGGGGGATGCCGGAAAGGCGTTTTATGCCCGCGTGGCACAGTTGACCGGGATTCCGGCCGATGTGGTTGCGCGTAGCAACGGCTTCCTGCAGGACGTCTATGTCAAACATTCCATCGACGACGGTTCCGACGTCGTCAGCTCGTACGACGCGTCCCTAGTGGCGCCCGATCCCTATCCGGAGTCCTATGCGGACAGGGGCGACGATCCGATCCTCGATGGCTTTACCCGTGCCTATGGTGGGGCGTTTTCGAGCTATGCGCGGGACGAGCTGGGGTTCCATACCGACATGACCTACACGCTTTTGTCCGGCGCGGTGAACGGTCATTGGGACTGGAGCGGCGGGCGTGGCGGCGGTGGGTCCCGTTTCGAAGCGAGCGCCACCGACGATATCAGGCAATTGCTGTCACTCGTCCCGTCATTTCACATGCTGGTCGCGCAGGGCTACAGCGATCTCGTCATTCCCTACGGGATCAACAAATACGTGATTGAACATCTGCCGCCCGAGGCAGCCGGGCGTGTCGACCTGAAGCTCTATCGCGGCGGCCATATGTTTTACACCCGGCCGGCCTCGCGGGCGCAGTTCTCCGCTGACGCCAAGGCATTTTTCGCAGCACCCGTCCGATCGGAATAAGTGGGCGTCGCCTTCAGCCGTGCTGCAGCTGGAACAGATGCCGAATGCGCGAGGTGAGCGAGCCGGCGCGTGCGCCGTTTGCCAGAAGATCGCCGGAGCTGAACAGATGGCGCTCGGCCTCGATGCGCTTGGACATGATCAACCCCAGCTCCTCCGCAATAGACGGTCGGTCGTGCAGAAGCGGCGCCAGGCAATCCTGGCCGATCTCGTAGATGACGACATAGGTGAGCGCGCGGGTGGTGCCGACTTCGCCGGCGCCCATCAGCACGCCGCCTTCGCCGAAATAGTCACCCGGCGCCAGGCGAGTGAGTTCGATGGAACGGCCCGCTTCCTTGCGGCTGATGCTGACGACGCCGGTCCGCATGATCATCAGCGAGGTCAGGCGCGTATCCTGCTCGGCGATGATCGCATCCTTGTGATAGGTCCGGCGCGACATGTGGCTTGCCAGCACTTCCTTCTCGTCTTCGGTCAGTGGCGTAAACAGCGGAATATTGTTCAGCAGCCGCCACGGCGTGCCGGTGTGCTGGCCTGTCCCCTCGCTGGTCGGCTCAGCAGGCGTTGCGGCCGTCGACCCGACCGGGGCGGCGAGCTTGAGGCCGGACGATTTTGTATGGCGATAGATCAGGTCGAATATCTCGTTTTTCGCCGTCGCGACCATCGAGATGTCCTTGACGCGGCATGAGAGACCGATCTGCAGGGCCTGGCCATCGAGGCTATCGATCGTCACCGTAGGTTCGGGAACCTTGAGGATCGAATTGGTGCTCAGCAGCACGTTGCGCATGACGTCGGTGATGACGCGGGGCACGGCCGTCGGATCGACGCGAACCGTTATCGAGATGCCGTGTGTTTCATCAGGGCTGCTGAGATTGGTGAGCCTTGCCTTGGCAAGCGCGCTGTTCGGGATGATGACAAGGTCGTTGGTGCCGTTGAGCAGATGCGTCGCGCGCCAGTTGGTTTCGACGACGCGGCCCTGGACATCGTCGTCGAGAACCACCCAGTTGCCGACGGAATAAGGGCGGCCAAGATTGAGGGCGATCCCCGAGAAGACGTCGTTGAGCGTGCTCTGCAGGGCCAGGCCGAGGATGATGGCAAAGACGCCCGACGTGGCGATCAAGGTTCCGATCGGCACTCCGAAGACATAGGAGACGACGGAAAGTGCGGCGCCGAGATAGATGACGCCGACGACGAGATCCTGCAGAAGGCGGCCCTCGCGCGGCTTGCGCTCGAAGATGAGGAAGACGCGGACGAAGCCGACCAGCACCCAGGCACCATTGACCCACCAGACCGCCTTGGCGACGCCAAGGAAGATGCGCATGCTGACCGAGCTTTCGGGCGGCGCCGGCGTGTAGGGGACGATGTCGTGGTAGAGCAGGATGCCGGTCAGGGCGATGAAAAAGACGATTTGGGCGACCAGGCGGTACGCCCGATGGCGGCGAAGCAGGACACGGCTCACCACGATGCTGACCAGGATCACGGCGCAGAATTGAACGATCGGATTGTCGATGATTTCAACGAGCATGCAGAGTGGACCGTGTTGATGCGATCAGGATGCAACACTTGCTATACAAGGTCGTGAAGCAACAGCACAGTGGCATGAACGGGCGCGCAGTTCCATCCCAAAGGGCCAGCCTTCGAGCCTCAGGTCCGGGCCTTCCTCAGCGCGTCGGTGAGCTCGCTGCGGGCAACGCCTATCAGTTGCTCCATCGCCTGGCGGGCCGCATCCGGTTGGCGCATGCGTATCGCTTCCAGCACTGCCTGATGCATCGCGATTGCATGTTCGTGCGATTGGCTGGCGCGGTTCGTCAGGCGGAAGCTCGCCAGCAACGCGGCGCGGATCGCGGTTGCAAACTGGCGGTAAACCCAGTTGCCGCTGGCGTTGATGATGGCGGTATGGAACTCGAGGTCGGCGACGCTCCAGGCCTCGGTGTCGCGGGAATTGGCATCTACCATGTCCTCGAAGGCCTTGGAAATCCGGAAGAGCTGGTGAGCCGTTGCCTGGGCTGCTGCCTGCGCGGCGGCGGCCGGCTCCAGCAATTGTCGGGCATCGACGAGCGATGTGTAGAAGCGATCGTCGTTGCTGAGCCGCAGCGTCGCGTCCAGCACCAAGGGGTCGAGATAATTCCAGTTTTCCTTCGGCAGCACGGTCGTGCCGGCGCGCGTACGGGAGCGGATGAGGCCGAGGGCCGACATGTATTGCATGGCTTCACGCAGGCTGGTGCGGCTGACGCCGAACTGCTCGGTCAATTCCGCCTCGTTCGGCAGCGTGGCGCCCTCCGGCATCTCGCCGGAAACAATCTTCTCGATGAATTGCACCAGCAGGAGCTCGCGGACGCCCCGCTTTCCGCCTGCCAGCAAGCCCGGCGTTTCGGCGTTGATCCTGCCGCCCATCTCTCCGCTGCCCATAAGTTTTCCCCGTCGCAGCCATTTGCAGGCTTCCGTGCGTCCTCGCGTATTGTCATATTGACCGATAAATAATATCTTTCAATTTATAAATACGATGAAACATATTATCCCAAAATGATCATCGATCGCAATGAAGGCTGGAAGGCCTGATATGACAACCGTCGAACTTAGAGACAAGGCCTTGCAAGCGCGCATTTCCACGCAGGGCGGGACTGTTCTCGGCCTCTGGTGGGAGAAACAGGGCGAGAGGATACCGCTGCTGCGCGGTGCCCATTCCGACGACGCCGATGCGCTTTCCTCGGGATGCTACCCTCTGATTCCTTTCGGAAATCGTGTCCGGGACAACCGGTTCGTCTTCAATGGCCGGGACTATGCCTTCGAACCGAATACGAGCTGGGATCCGCATTATCTTCACGGCGATGGATGGCAGGGTGAATGGACGGTGCTCCAGCAAAGCGACCGGCAGGTCGAACTGGCCCTCTCGCATGCCGGAAAAGGAACACCCTATCAATACGATGCGCGTCAGCGCTTCACGATCGTCGACGGCGCGTTCGAACTGCAGATGTCCGTGACGAACAGGGGGGAGGCCCCTCTTCCATTCGGTCTCGGTTGGCATCCCTATTTCCCGTTGACCTCACAAACTGTTCTGAAGGCGCCTGCCGCGCGAATGTGGAGCGAAGGTCCGGGGTGGTTGTCGGGCGAAGCGACCGATATCCCCGAAGATCTCGATTTTTCGAGGCCACGTCCGCTGCCGCATCGCTGGGTCAACAATGGCTTCGAAGACTGGACAGGCGAGGCGGAGATCAGCTGGCCGGAACACGGCACGCGCCTGCGGCTCACTGCCGATCCGCTCTTCAAGCATGCGTTTGTCTTCGTCTCCGATTCCAGCTTCGACCCGGGGTTTCAGCGGGATTATTTCTGTTTCGAGCCGATGTCGCATCTGGCAAATGGGCATAACCTGCCCGATCTTGGTGGGCTGGTTCCGCTTGCCAGGGGCGAGGTTCTGGCCGGCGGCATCAGGCTGCGGCCGGAGGCGATCACCTGAGACCGGGCATTCCAGTTTTCGCATTTACGAGAGAATTTCAATCATGACCAATCGACTTGCAGGCAAACGTATCCTCATCACCGGCGCGGCGCAGGGCATCGGCCTTGCCATCGCAAAGGCCTGCGCTTCAGAGGGCGCCAGCCTTTTCCTCATCGACATGGATGGCGTGCGGCTGGCGGAAGAAGCAAAGAAGCTGAAGGCTGACGGTGTTTCGCTTGGCTTTGCCACCGCTGACATCACGGATGTCGCAGCGATCGAAAGCGTCGTCTCGCAGGCCTCCGTCGAGATCGGCGCGCTCAATGCGCTGATCAACAATGCAGGCATCAACGTCTTTGCCGAACCGCTGGCATTGAGCGATGCCGAATGGCAGCGATGCTTCGACGTCAACCTCAAGGGCGCGTGGAATTGCTGCAAGGCCGTTCTTCCCGGCATTATCGAACAGGGCGGCGGGGCAATCCTCAATATCGCCTCGACCCACGCCTTCACGATCATCCCGCATACCTTTCCCTATCCGCTGGCAAAGCACGCCCTGCTCGGCATGACCAAATCGCTCGGCATCGAATATGCGGGCAAGGGGGTTCGGGTGAATGCGCTGGCGCCGGGCTATGTCGCGACGCAAAAGTCGATCGATTATTGGAACAGCTTTGCCGATCCGGAAGCCGCCGAGGCTGCAACGATGAAACTCCATCCCGGCGGGCGCATCGCCTCGTCGGAAGAGATAGCGCTGGCGGCCGTCTTCATGATTTCCGACGAATGCCCGTTCATGAACGCTACCTGCCTGACGATCGACGGCGGCTTGAGCGTCCTGCATCATCCCTAGCCAAATTGGAGCAGGCGTGACGATTTGCCGGGGTTGAATTTTAGATGATGAGTATCATCTTACAATCGTCATCCGAACTTGCTATGCGATGGCCCTGAGCGCATCTTCGCGCTGCAGCAAAATCCAAGGAATATCCATGACTCAGTCTTTTGTGATTAGCGGCGACCTGCTGATCGGCGCGGGCACTGCCGGCGACGACCGGTCGGTATACGCGATCAATCCGGCAACCGGTGCCAATCTAGAGCCTGCCTTCGCTGTCGCCAGCGTGGCGGATGTCGATCGCGCATGCGAGCTTGCGGCGCAGGCCTTCGATACTTATCGCGCGACGAGCCCGGAAGCGCGCGCCGCGTTCCTGGAGAAGATCGCCGCCAATATCATGGACATCGGCGACATCTTGATCCAGCGCGGCAACGAGGAGACCGGATTGCCCGCCGCCCGTCTCGAGGGCGAGCGTGCCCGGACCGTTGGCCAGTTGCGCCTGTTTGCGCAGGTGGTTCGATCAGGCGAATGGCTTGATCTGCGCGTCGATCCCGCTCTGCCTGAGCGCAAGCCTTTGCCTCGCTCCGACCTTCGCCTTCGCCAGATTCCGCTCGGACCGGTCGGCGTGTTCGGTGCGAGCAATTTTCCGCTCGCATTCTCGGTTGCCGGTGGGGATACGGCATCCGCGCTTGCCGCCGGTTGCCCCGTCGTCGTCAAGGGCCATCTCGCCCATCCGGGCACGGGTGAACTTGTCGGCCGGGCGATCCGCGCGGCCGTTGCCGCCTGCAATCTGCCGGAAGGTGTATTTTCGCTCGTCACCGGCGCCAACGAGACCGGCGCCGCATTGGTGCGCAATCCGCACATCAAGGCAGTCGGCTTCACCGGTTCGCGCGGCGGCGGGTTGGCGCTCGGGGCCATTGCTGCGGCACGGGCAGAACCTATCCCGGTCTATGCCGAGATGAGCAGCATCAATCCGGTCTATCTTTTCCCGGCGGCGCTTGCGGCGCGGGCCGAAGCTCTGGGCAAGGCCTTCGTCGATTCGCTGACGCTCGGCGCCGGTCAGTTCTGCACCAATCCGGGCCTGATGTTTGCCGTCGACGGTCCTCATCTTGACCGGTTCGTTGCGAGTGCCAGCGGGACACTTACCGAACGCGCGCCGGCACCGATGCTGACGCCCGGCATTCATGCTGCCTACGACAAGGGTGTCGCGGCGCTTTCCGGCAACGAGGCGGTGAAGACCGTGGCGCAGGGGCTTGCGGCCGAAGGCGTCAACCGTAGCCCGGCGATCTTCTTCGAGACCGACGTGGAGCATTTCCTCGCCGACGAGAAGCTTGGCAATGAGGTCTTCGGCGCCAGCAGCCTGTTGGTTCGCTGCAAGGACGTGGCGCAGATGGTGGCGGTTGCCGAAAAGCTCGAGGGGCAGTTGACGGCGACGCTGCATCTCGATGCGGGCGATCATGCCGATGCTGCCAAGCTGGTGCCGGTTCTGGAACGCAAGGTTGGGCGCATTCTCGCCAATGGCTGGCCGACCGGCGTCGAGGTCAGTCACGCGATGGTGCATGGCGGCCCGTTCCCGGCAACCTCGGACAGCCGCTCCACCTCGGTCGGCACGTTGGCAATCCGCCGCTTCCTGCGACCGGTGTCCTATCAGGATCTGCCTAATGCGCTTCTGCCGCCGGAACTCCGGGATGAGGGCATCAAGAGCCTGCCGCATCTTCTGGACGGCGTGCGCAAATAACGTCGTCAAACGATCCGAAAATCCAGCCGCCTTCTTTCGCAGAGAAGGCGGCTTTTTCAATTATATGGCCTTCGGAGCCGCTAGCGGGCGTCGTTTTCCGGCTGGACTGACGGCGCAAGGTAAGCGCCGGGCGAATGTTGCGAGCCACGCCATCGTCCGGGTGTAACGCCTACGGCCTGGGCAAACACGCGTGTCAGGTGGCTCTGGTCCGAAAAGCCGCACATCAGCGCAATCTCTGCCAGCGATGCCTCGGTCTGCATCAGCTCCTTGGCGCGTTCCACGCGTCGTTGCGTCAGCCAGCGGTGTGGGGGAACGCCTGTGCTGCGGGCGAAGGCCCGGGCGAAATGACTGGTCGAAAGGCCACAATCGCCGGCGAGCTGCGCAAGCGAGATCTCCTGGTCGAGGCGGGCGTCGATGTTGTCTCTCACCCGGCGCAACTGCAGAGGCGTCAATCCTCCGACGACAACCGCACGCCGCGACTGCATGCCGCCGTAGCGCTGGGCGAGATGCGTGTTGAAGGCCTTGCCGATATGATCGATGAACCGCGTATCGACACTTGCAGGCTGCCGGATCGCAGGTGTCAGCGAAGCCGACAGGTTTTCGATCACCCTGTCGCCGACCGCGGCGCCGGGACAGAGAGGAAGGTGCGCGATGCGGTCGCTGCCGAGCGTGTCGGCGATCCGGTCGAAGGCTTTTCTTGGAAGGTAGAGGTTGGCTGTCGCATTCTGCTGGTGCGGCGCGCCTCCCGGTGGATGTTCCGTCGGATCGAGCAACAGTTTTGCCAGGCTGATTGTGCCGTGCGGAAAAGGCACGACGGCCACGAAGCGCTCATCGAGCCGAATGCGCTCCGTCGGCGTCTCCTGTCGTTCCAGACCGAGGACAACGCCGTCTCGAACCGCCGCCAGTGCAATGCCGCGAATGTTCAACGCGGATTCGAGCGCGCTTCGCGGCGTGCTCAAGCGGAAATAGTCATGGACACCCGCACCATGCATCGTTGCCTCGCTGAATGCCCCACAGCCAGGTCATTCCCGGGACGATTTCCGGCAAAAACCCCTCAACCATCCACCTTCGCAGGCTGCAAGGCAGCCTTGTGACAGGGATCGACTTCCATGTGCCGGCTAGTGCCCTGGCACATTGGCAGTCAGTTTATGCAACTATGCTGCAATGGCCAGCAATTTATTATGTAGATTCAACTAAAGTGCCCGCTCGGGGCAAACGATCTGCCGCCTGTCCGTCGAGCGACGGAGGGCGCGCACCTTGCGGCGAGCGCCCCGGCGATTTTTGAAGCTCAGGCGATTTCGTATCGGGCAGCCGGTTTTGCCTTGGAGAGATTAGGCATCATGACCTGCCGGGCTGCTTCGTAGGCGTCCCAGTGGGCGATGTCTGGAAGCGAGGGGATGGTCACGAATTCGCCGTGGTCGAGACCGGCGAGCGCCGCGTCGACAAGGTCCTCGGTCGACATGACGATCTCGGTCGGCAAATGTTCGATCGGCGTGCCGGCAATGCCCCAGAACTCCGTCGCCGTGGCGCCTGGAAGCACTGCCTGGATCGTGATGTGCTTGTCGGCGAGCTCATGCTTCAGCGATTGGCTGAATGCGAGGACAAAAGCCTTGCTGCCCCCATAGACGCCGTTGAGGACTTCCGGGGCGACAGCCACGATCGAGGCGATATTGATGATCGATCCGCCGCCGCGGGCAACGAGGCCGGGGACGACCGCATAGGTCAGCCGCGTCAGGGCGGTGACATTGAGATTGATCATCGCCTCCATCTTGTCGACATCGGCCTGAAGCAGCGGTGCAGTCCCGCCGACGCCGGCATTGTTGACGAGCAGCCTGATGCTGGTGTCGTTTTTCAGGACCGTTTCGATCCGGCCAAGATCGGATTTGTCGTTGAGGTCGGCGGCAATGGTTTTGACGCTGCGCCCGGTTTCGGCGGTGAGGCGGGTTGCAAGTGCACTTAGCCGGTCCGCGTTGCGCGCGACGAGGATCAGGTCGTAGCCGCGCTTGGCAAGACGGTGGGCATAGACGGCGCCGATGCCGGAAGAGGCGCCTGTAATCAGCGCCGTACCCTTATTTGCGGTGGTCATTGTCTTTCTCCTTCGTTGATTGCGTTGGCGCATGCCGTTCGCTTGGGAAGGGTTGTAGTTCATCTTGCATATGTCTCAAATGTCATATATACCACCTTTTAGGACATCGTGAGAATGAGCCATGCAGAAGATCGCTTTCCTGATCTACCCGGATTTCCAATTCATGGGGCTTGCGGCCGCGACGGTATTCGAGTTTGCGAATTTCGAAGTGCCGGAGCCGATCTATGAGATATCCTACATCTCGGAAACGGGCGGCCCCATTCCGACCTCGCTCGGCATGGCTCTCGATACCGAGGCCTTTCGGCGCGCTGATTTCGATACGGTGATCGTCTGTGGCGGCAATGGTGTCGTCGATGCAAGCCCTGGGGTCATCGACTTCGTGCGGCTGGCGCTGACGCAGTCGCGACGTCTCGCTTCGATCTGCACGGGCGCCTACGTGCTCGCCGACGCAGGTATTCTCGACGGACGGCAGGTGACCACGCATTGGGCCTATGCACGCGACCTGCAGGAGCGCTTTCCCAAGGTCCGGATGAAGGAGGATCGCATCTTCATCGTCGACGGTTCCGTCTGGACCTCGGCTGGCATGACGGCTGGTATCGATCTGGCTTTGGCGATGGTGGAAAAGGATCTTGGCGCAGATCTCGCCCGGGCGCTGGCGAAGAAGCTGGTGCTTCACCACCGGCGAGCCGGCGGCCAATCGCAGTTTTCAGCGCTTCTGGAGATGGATGCCAAATCCGACCGTATCCAAAGCGCGCTTGCCTATGCCAGGGACAATCTTCACACAGCTCTATCCGTCGAGCAGCTGGCCGATGCGGCGCATCTGAGCCCGCGCCAGTTCAGCCGGGCCTTTCGCTCCGAGACCGGCCAATCGCCGGCAAAGGCCGTTGAAAATCTGAGGGTCGAGGCAGCTCGCCTGATGATGGAGCAGGGACGGCACCCGATCGAGGTGGTTGCGCGGGAAACCGGCTTTGCCGATCGCGAACGCATGCGGCGCGCCTTTCTCAGGGCCTTCGGCCAGCCGCCGCAGGCGATCCGCCGCAATGCCCAACTGACTTATCAGGCATAGGTCGGGCCGGTTCGGCCGGGGTCGCGCTCGACGCAACCTCCGTCCCGTTTGCGACCAGTTCACATGGCTGTCATTCGCGTCCGCTAAAGGCGCTCGGATGCTGAGGCATGGTGGTTCCCTGTCTCGCAGCTGATGCAGATCGGAGGCGACCGTCACAATGTCGACCCTGGAGCAAGTTGCCCACCGCGCCGGATGCTCGATTGCGACGGCAAGCCGGGTGCTGAACAGCAATGGGCCGGTCAGCGACGAGATGGTGCGCCGGGTCAGGCGCGCGGCGGCCGAGCTGCGTTATCGCGCCAGCGGTCGTTTGCCGACGACAGCGCGCAGGCGACCGATTATCGGCGTTCTCATTCCGAGCATCACCAATCCCGTATTCGCAGCCTCCCTCTCCGGCATCCAGAACCGCATGCTGCTCGCGGGACACAGCGTATTGATCGCGCAATCGAACTACGATCCGGCGCAGGAGGTCGATGCCGTCGCCTCGCTCCTCCAGGAGCGCCCGACGGGGCTGCTCCTCACCGTCTGCGACCCGGAAAAGAGCCTGGCGCTTTCGGCGGCTCTTCCCCCGACTGTTCTGCTAGGCAACATGCCGACCGCGCGGTTTGCGGCGGCGGTCGCCACCAATAATTTCCTCGCCGGCAAGGAGCTGACGGAGCATCTGCTGCTGCGTGGCCACCGTCGCATCCTGTTCATATCGGGGCATTTCGGTTCGTCGGACAGGGCCCGGCTGCGATATCAGGGGCACCTGAAGGCGATGGAGGAGGCCGGGCTTGCGCCATTCGATGCGCTGCAGATTCCGTTCATCGACAGTTACGACCAGCTCGACCTGCATCCGATATCCATCCTTCAGCCAACGGCGATCATTGCATCCAACGATCTGCTGGCACTCGGCGTGATGGGGCAATTGCGGCGCATGGGCCTTTCGATCCCGAGGGATGTCTCCGTCGCCGGCTTCGACGGCATTGCCATCGGGCGGATGATGGATCCGCAGCTTACGACGGTCGAGATCCCTGATGCCACGATGGGCGGTGTCGCTGCCTCGCTGCTGCTCGACATGGCCGAGAACGCGGCGGCGCCCCGACACGTCACCGCGGCGTTCCGGCTTCGATGCGGTGGAACTGTCCGCGATATCAACGCGCCTGCGTGATCAACTTCGCTGCACATGAAAACGCCGCCATCCGAACGCGGAAAGCGGCGTTGCCTTTACCAAGCCATGATGGACTTAGCTGCGCGGCAGCATACCGGTGACGTCGGATGCGGCGTCGTCGAGGGCTTCTTTCGGCTGGGCCGACTGGTCGACGATCCGGGACAGGTTGTCGACGATGGTCTGTGTGACGCGAACGCCGTTCGAGCCGGGGAATGCGTACCACGGGATCATCACAGGCATCTGGCTGAGGGCGGCCTTGAAGAGCGGGTTCTTCTTGTAGAAGTCGCCGAGATATTCAGGAGAGGCGGCCGCAAGTTCGTTGTTCGGAACGTAGCCGGTGCCCGGAACGACGACGGAGGCACCATAGGGGCCGGCTGCAAACTTGACGAACTTCCAGGCAGCTTCCTGCTTGGCGGCGTCGTGGGTCAGGATGACAGCAGCGTTGCCGCCGGTCGGCAGCTTGCCGTTGACCGGGTCGAGAAGCGGGAGCTTGGCGGTGCGCAGGTCGAATTTCGTACCGACATTCTTGATGGTGTTGACGAGCGCGCCGGTCGTCTGGAATTCGAAGCCGACCTTGCCGGCGGCGAAGGCCTGCTCGCCAGCGGGCTTGGTGAAGACCGGCATGCCGCCTTCCTTGACCATGCGCTGGATGAGTTCGACGGCCTTCTGGCCTTCGGGGCCGTTGAAGGCGACCGTGCCTTCGTCGGCGCTCAGCATGTGGCCGCCGGCGCCGAAGAGCAGGGCGGAGAACATCCAGTCATCGCCCTGCCAGCGGAAGTCGATGCCGTCGACGCCGTTGCCGAGTGCCTTGATCTTGCCGCCGAGTGCGATGACTTCGTCCCAGGTCTTCGGTGGGTTATCAGGATCGCCACCGGCCGCCTTCACGAGATCGGCGTTGTAATACATGATCGGATTGGAGGTCGCGAAAGCGAGGCCGATCTGCTTGCCCTTGACCTGTGCGAGCTTCAGGATGGTATCCGAGAAGCCTTCTTCCGCCATGTGGCCGTCCTTCTGGACGAGCGGTCCGAGGTCGACGGCGACATTGCGCTCATCGATCATGCGAAGGCGGTTGAGGCCGATGAAGGTGACATCGGGCATCTCGTTGGTGCCGAGCTGGCGCAGGATCGTCTGGATCCCTTCCTCATAGGTCGCCGACGGGCTGGCGAACTGGATCTTGATGTCGGGGTTCTCTTCCATGAACTTCTTCGAGATCGTGTCCATCACGTTCTTGAAGAAGCCGGGCATGGGGTAGTGGACCGTCAGCGTCGTCTCGGCGTAGGCCGGAACCGATACTGCCATCGAGATGGCCGCGGCGGCGAGAATCCGGGTGATATGCTTCATCGCTCGTTCTCCTGGGTTGAAACCGGTCAGCCTTTCAGACCGGTCATGGTGATGCCTTCGATGAAGCGTTTCTGCGCGAGCAGGAACGCGACGACGAGGGGAAGGGTAATCGTGAGGGTCGCGGCCATCAGCGCGCCATAGTCGTCGCCGGCTTCAGCCGCCCGAAAATACATCAGGCCAAGTGGCGGCGTGGCGTACTCCTGCTTGCTGATGACGATCAGCGGCCAGTAAAGATCGTTCCAGTGCGCGACGACCGAGAAAATGGCGAAGGCCGTGACGGCCGGCCATGCATTCGGGACGATGACGCGGGCGACGATACCGAGTTCGGACATGCCGTCGAGGCGGGCTGCGTGGATGAGATCGTCCGGCATGGCGCGGAAGAACTGCAGGAACATGAAGATCGCGAATACCGAGATCGAGAAGGGTGCGACCAGCGCCGTGTAGCTGTTGAGCAGCGACAACCCGTTGAAGCCGACGTAAAGCGGCAGGGCGGTCGCATGGATCGGGATCAGCAGGCCGAGCATGACCAGCACCATCATCAGCCGCGCGGCGCGAAATTTGAGTTTCGCCATTGCATAGGCGCAGGGAATGGCAATCAGCACCTGAAGCGAGAAGATCAGGCCGCAGACGAGCACGCCGTTGAGGAGCAGCGTCCCCATCGGCACCCGCGTCAGCGCCTTGGTGAAATTGGCGATGTAGTAGAAGTGCGCGGGGATGAGCGACAGCGCGGAGGTGAAGATATCGTCCTGCGCCTTCCCTGCTGTAGAGATCATGAAGATGTAGGGTGCGAGGAAAATCAGCGCACAGACCGAGAGAAGGCCAAAGCGGATTGCGCGGCCTGGGGTGAGAGCCTCAGTCTTCATGTGTAGTGCACCTGGCGATCGAGGAGGCGATATTGCAGGAACATCAGCACGACGAGGATGGCGAGGAACACCACGGTCATGGCCGAGGCATAGCCGACGCGCATATAGACGAAGCCTTCCTGATAGATGGTGAAGAGCAGGACCTCGGAGGCATGGTTCGGGCCGCCATCGGTCAGCGTCTTGACCGTGTCGAAGACCTTGACGGCGTTGATGACGCTGATCGTCGTGACGAAAAGCGTGGTCGGCCCGAGCATCGGCCAGGTCACCAGACGGAAGCGATCGAACGAGGATCTGGCGCCGTCGACTTCTGCCGCTGCATAGAGTTCGCGCGGGATGGCGGTCAGTCCGGCCAGGAACAGCACCATGTTGAAGCCGACCGACTGCCAGACGCCGATGATCGACAGGCTGTAGAGCACGGTTCCCGATGCGCCGAGCCAGTTCGGGCCGGGAATATCAACAAGTGCGAGCAGCGCGTTGATCGGCCCGATCGTCGGATGGAAAAGATATTGCCAGACGGTCGCCATCGCGACGATCAGCGAGGCGACGGGCAGAAAGAAAGCGGTTCGAAAAAAGCTGCGGGCAAGGGTCTCGCTTTCGATCAGGAGAGCCACGCCGAGACCGAGGACGATCGAAAGCGGGGCGACGATCGCGGTGTAGACCGACGTATTCCAGAGCGACTTGCGGAAGGTGCGGTCATTGAACAGATGCGCGTAGTTCTCGAAGCCGACGAAGCGGAACTTGCCGATCCCAAGCTGGAAATCCGTGAAGCCCAGGAAGATGACGGCGGCGATCGGCGCGAGCACGAAGAGAACGATGAGCAGGATCGCCGGAGATGCCAGCAGCCAGGCCGTGCGGGCTTCGCTGCGCTCACGCGCACGCTCGGTCGTCAACGGTATCGACATGGAGGCGAGGCTAGCCATGCGCCTTCTCCTTGAGGGCGTCGACGGCAACCGGCGTTGCCGCCAGGCGGCGGCCGTCCTCGGCGAAGACCATGGCCTTCTCGGGCGATAGCGTCAGTGCCACGGGCATGCCGGCGCTGACGCCGTTTGCCTCTGCCGGCGTGAGCTTGGCGATCATGATTTCGCCGATGGCGTCCAGCTTGCAGTAGAGGATCACTTCGGAACCGAGAAACTCGATACGCTCGACGTGGGCCGCGAGCGCATCCTTGCGGTTCTGCGAAAGCGACACGAATTCCGGTCGGATGCCGAGTGTGACTGATGTGCCGGCAAAGCTTGCATCATTCAGCGCCAGCCGGACGCCTCCGAATGACACGAGACCATTCTCGGCGAGCGCCGGCACAACATTGATGCGCGGCTGGCCGATGAAGCGGGCAACTTCGAGGTGGGTCGGGTCATCGTAGATGGCTTGCGGGGTGGTCAGCTGCAGCAGGTTGCCGCCGATCATGACAGCGACGCGGTCAGCCATCGAGAGCGCTTCGGCCTGATCGTGCGTCACATAGACCGTTGGGACACCGGCGCGGCGATGCAGCTCGACGATCTCACCGCGGGCATGGACGCGCAGGTTGGCGTCGAGATTGGAGAGCGGCTCGTCCATCAGGAAAACGCTCGGCTGCCGCACCATGGCGCGGGCAAGCGCCACGCGCTGGCGCTGGCCGCCGGACATCTGGCCCGGCTTGCGGTCGAGCAGGTGGTCGATCTTCAGCGATTTCGCCATCTCCTCGACATCGCGAAGGATAGCCGCGCGGGCACTGCGCTGGCCGGGAAGCATGGAGCCGACGAAAGGCAGGCGCTGCGTCCGCGAAAGGCGTCGCATGGCGAGCGGGACGGCAATGTTCTGGCCAGCCGTCAAATGCGGGTAAAGCGCGTAGGACTGGAAGACCATGGCGACGTTGCGGTCGGCTGGTGCGATGCCTGACATTTCCTGGCCGCCGATGAGGATTTCGCCGCCATCGGCATGGTCGAGACCGGCAAGGATGCGGAGCAGCGTGCTCTTGCCGCAGCCGGATGGGCCGACCAGCGCGATGAATTCACCGGGGGCGACATCCAGGCTGACGCCCTTGAGGATGGCCTGGTCGCCGAAGGATTTGGTGATGCCGCGAAGCGAGAGTGCGTTCATAGGGTCCGCTCCCGCTGCACCTTGTGGGCGACATGCGGATAGACCTCGGCGACGACGTCGTCGAGGACATGGGCCTTCATGCCGGGCACGGCGACAATCTCGCTGGTGACGTCAGTATCGAGATGATGCACCACGGCGCCGATCAGCCGCTCGCCCGGCATTTCGCGCTCCATCGTGTCGATGATGAAGGCCGCGGAGGGACCCCAGACGGTCGAGGTCCGGTCGAAGCCGCCCTTCCAGGCCCAGTGCAGATGGCCGCTGGCAAAGAGCGCCACGTCGTGGGTGGCGATCAGATCGTATAGTCTCCGGCGCGGTGTCGGACGGACGCTCCAGTAGCCGGTGTCGCCTTCGTCGGGCGCGTCGACGAAGAGCGGCTTATGGGCAAAGATCGCGACGCGAAGATCGCCGCGCCCTTCCAGCATGCCCTGCAGCCACTCGAACTGCGCCTCCTCTTCGGTGCTTCCGGAGCCCAGCAGCAGGCTGTCGATGCCGATCAGACGCCAGTTGTCGAGGTCTTCCGCCCAGTAGTCGGGGCCGACGAGGCGGCGCCAGCGATCCAGGCGAACGGCGTTTACCGGCTGGAGCGTGCCCGGCAGGTCGCCGACATCGTGGTTGCCGGGAACCAGCAGCATCGGCACGGAGATCTGACGCATCAGATCCATCGAGAAGGTGATGTCCTCATCGTTGTCGGCGCCGTCGACGGTGAGGTCGCCGGTGTGGATGACGAGATCGGCACCGCTTTCCTCGATCCAGCGTGTCAAAGGCTCCCAGTTGCCGTTGAAATGCGGTTTGCCGGGGCTGAAATGGGTATCGGTGATCTGGATGATCTTCACGGCGCCTCTCCGAGATTCGGGGTGGAAGCGCCGTGACGAATTCGGGCATCGCTGCCCGTCAGGCGCTTCTTGCGGCCTGTATAGAAGCGTCCGATGTCAGTTGGGTAACAGGCTTTTTCAGCCGTTTTCCAGTTTTGTCACATCTCTGTCAAAGTGGCGCTACCGGGTGCGGCGAACCGTCATAGGCGCCCCAGATCGACTGGTCGAAGCAGATCACCGACCCGGTCATCAAGCCGGACTCGGAAGAGGAGAGATAGGCGCAGGCTCGGGCGACTTCGGCAGGATCGACAAGCCGTCCGAACGGCTGGCTCGATGCGGCCTTTTCCAGCCAGTCGGCGGGTGCGTCGTGAAATTCGCGCTGGATGCGGTCCTCGCCTTCGGATGCCATCCAGCCGATGTTGAGGCCGTTGACACGGATGCGGTTGCGCAGCAGCGCATAGGCCGTGTTCTTCGTCAGCGTCTCCAGCGCTCCCTTGGAAGCGCAGTAGGCTGATATGAAGGGCTGGCCGGCCTTGGCGGACATCGAGCCGATGTTGACGATCGTGCCCTCTATCTTCTCGCGCCGCATGACCTTGACCGCCTCCTGCATCAGAAAGAACGGTGCGCGGACGTTGACTGCGAACATCGCGTCGAAGAGCTCAGGGCTGGTGTCGAGGATGGTGCCGCGGTCCGTGATGGCTGCGGCATTCACCAGTATATCGACGCGGCCGAAGGCATTGTCGCAAACGGCCACGACGTTGCGTGCGTCTTCGACATTGGCGAGATCGGCCCTGATGTAGACGACCTTTGCTCCGGTGGCGGCCTCGATTTCGTCAGCCTTGGCGCGGCCCTTGGCCTCGTTGCGCCCGCAGATGACGATGCCCTTGGCACCGCGTTCGGCAAAGAGCGTGGCGATGGTGGCGCCAAGCCCCTGCGTACCGCCGGTGACGATAGCGATCTTGCCGTCGAGGCGGCCGTGGTCAGTACTCATGGATGTCCTCCGTTTTGGAAATGTTTGAATAAATCCCCCTCATCCGCGCTGTCGCGCACCTTCTCCCCGAGGGGAGAAGGAGATGCCGCCGCCTCGACCTTCGTTCGTTTCATCGAGAGGAAGCGCCGCAGCCTCGGTTGCTTTCTCCCCTCGGGGAGAAGGTGCCCGCAGGGCGGATGAGGGGGTCTACGTTCGACACTCAGGTCAGCTTCTTCTCAGCCAGTTCCGCCAAAGCCGCGACGAATGCCTCGTCGCTCCAGCCCTCCCTCAGCGCCTCATGCATCAGCTGCGCCTGCGTCTTCGGTGCAAGGCCGCCGACGGGTGGGTCGCGGTCGAGGTTCGTGGGGAAGGAATAGCCTTCGGCGCACGAGGCGATGGCATTGGCGATTTCGGTGTCGGTCAATCTGGCCGAAGCCTTCAGCGCCTTGAGTGCCGGGAAGAGGGCGGCGCTCATGCGCCGGCGATCGACCGTCTCCATGGCGCGTCCGAATGCGGAGGATACCTGCAGGAGGTTTGCAACGCGCTTGATGTCGGCCGAGCGGTTTGTGCCGGCGGCATGGAAGAGGGCGGGGTTGAAGAAAACGACGTCGCCTTTTTCAAGCGGCAGCTGGACATGGTTGCGATCGAAATATTCCCTGAACTCCGGGCGCTTGAGCGCGAGGTAGCCGGGTACATAGGTCTGGCTGTGCGGCAGGAACAGCGTCGGTCCGCTTTCGAGCGGCATGTCGCAATGGGCGATCGCGCCCTGCAGCGTCAGCACCGGCGACAGCCTGTGGACATGGGCCGGATACTGCTCGATGACAGCGGAAGATTGGAAGCCGAGGTGATAGTCGCGATGGGCGGACTGTGCCGCGCCGCCCGGATTGACCCGGTTGACCTGCGCCGTCATCTGGTAGTTCGGCCCGAGCCAGGCCTGGCTCGCCAGTGCGACGATCGCGTTGCCGTAGTAGGCGGCGAAATTGCCTGGATCGGCAAGGCAATGTTTTTCCAGAGAATTCCAGATGCGGTCGTTGGCGCCCGGCTTGGCGAAATGGTCGCCGCCACCGGACGAGGTGCGATGCTGCTCTTCGATGATATCGCTGAATATGCCGCTGGCGTCGTCGATGACAGCTGTATCTTCATAGGCGCGCTTGAAGACGACGACACCAGGGCCGTCGCCGAAGACCTCGCAGATTTCGGCGAGTACCGCGCGGCGGCCTTCCGCGGTCGAGGCGGATGCCAGAACCTTGCGGCTGTCGTAGACGAGGACGTTCTTCTCGACGGCGCTGGCGTGCGGATAGTCCGCAAGCGCGGTTGTCTTTTCGGCGAGTGCGCGAAAGTCGTCGAGATCGCAGGCGTCCTCCGTCAGCCAGACGCGGTTCGCTCTCAATTTCTGAATGTTGTCGGTTTTCATCATGTGCCTCCCGTCACATTTCGGATGGAAGCACTATACGCTTGGATGAAGCGTGTTATAGCTCAACGATCCATCAAAAATCCATCAGAACGGCATAGCTGTGGGACATCCTTTTCTCGTCAAGGACATCGCGTTTCAGGCAGGCTTGAGCACCGCGACGGTCGATCGCGTATTGAACGGCCGTCCCGGCGTGCGGCGGCAGACCGAGCTGCGTGTCAGGGCGGCGATCGCCGAGCTGGAGAAGCAGCAAACCGGGGCCGAGACGACCGGCCGCAAACTGGCGATCGATATTCTGATGGAGGCGCCGGAGCGATTTACGGCGGCCGTGCGCGATGCCTTCGAGGCGGAGGTCGCGACCTATCTGCCGACAGTCTTTCGTTGCCGCTTTCATTTTTCCGAGGTGATGCGACCGGCCGAACTGGCACTGCTGGTCGACCGCATCCGGCTGCGCGGCACTGATGGTATGGTCGTGAAGGCGCCCGATGTGCCCGAAGTCGTGGAGGCGGTCGGCCGCGCCGTCGGGGCCGGCATTCCCGTGGTGACGCTGGTGACCGATCTGCCGAATGTCGCCCGTGCCGCCTATGTCGGCGCCGATAACCGCGCCGCCGGCGAGACGGCTGCCTATCTGATAGGGGAGCATCTGGCGGGCAGTCGCGGGACAGTGCTCGTGACGCTTTCGAGCAGCCGTTTTCGCGGGGAGGAAGAGCGGGAGATCGGCTTTCGCCGGATCATTCGCGACCGCTTTCCGGATGTCGGCATCCAGGAGATCAGCGAGGGGCATGGGACGGACGCTGCGACGGGCAGCCTGGTCTCCGTGGCGCTTGCGCGCGATCCGGCGATCAACGCGGTCTATTCCATCGGCGGCGGAAATCGCGCCGTGCTTGCGGCATTCGAGGCTGCCGGCCGGGCGATCCGCATCTACGTGGCGCATGACCTCGATGCCGACAACCGCGTGCTGCTGCGGGACCGGCGCATCACGTTCGTGCTGCATCACGATCTCAGGACCGATGCACGTTCGGCGTTTCGCGCCATCATGAGCCGCAGCCCCATCGGCGGCCGCGCTGCTGCGTCGTCCTTGTCTGCGGTCGAGATCATCACGCCCTACAACATGCCGGCTATGGGCTAGGCTGCCTTTCGGGCTTGCCATCGATACGGAAATCTGGTGTCTCCTGACGGCCTCACGATCGACAAGGAGCGGAGAGATGTCCGACATACAGAGCCGCATCACCAAGCTCGAGGAAGTCATTGCCCATCAGGCAAAGACGATCGAGGAGCTTTCCGACCAGCTGGCCGAACAGTGGCGCGTCGTCGAACAGACGCGATCGAAGCTCGACAGGCTGACGGAGCGTTTTCTGACGATCGAGGGCGAGTCGCTGGATGCGCCGGCGAATACGCGTCCGCCGCATTATTGAGCGCTATCTAAGCAGGCTTTGGCCGCCGTCGATCCAGATCGGCGTACCGGTGATGTGACGCGAGCGTTCCGAGGCGAGGAACAGCACGGCTTCGGCGACATCTTCAGCGCTGCCGGATTTTCCGTCTGTGAGGGGGATTTCTCCCTCCGGCCAGACGACCGGGATAGCCGCCTCGTCCTGGTTGCGCCTCGTCGTATTGGCGGAAATCTCGGTGGTTATCGCACCCGGACAAATCGCATTGATGCGGATGTGATGCTTGCCGAGTTCGAGGGCGAGCTGCTGGACCATCGCCAACTGCGCCGCCTTGGTGGCTGAGTAGGCGGTGGCGCCCGGTGTGGTGAAGGTGCGGGTACCATTGATCGAGGAGATGACGACGATCGATCCGCTGCCGCGCGCCTTGAGATAGGGCATGCAAACATGCAGCGTCAGATAGGTGCCGCGAAGATTTACGGATATCGTCCGGTCCCATTCCTCGGGTTTGAGATCATCGATGGGAGCCCAGACGCCGTTGATGCCTGCATTGGCGACGACGATGTCGATATGTCCGAAATGCTCGGCCAGCGCCCTTGCGGCTTCGCGCATCTGGTTCTCGTCGGAGACATCGGCGAGCAGTGCCAAGGCTTTGCCGCCGGCCGCATGGATTTCCAGTACCGTATCGTCGAGTTCGCTTCCGGTGTGACCCAGCACGCCGACCATGGCGCCGTCCCGTGCCAGCCGCAGTGCCGATGCCCTGCCGATGCCGGACGCTCCGCCCGTAATCAGCGCCACCTTGCCTGACAGTTCCATCGGGGTTCCTCTTCGACCACTCTCCGGCCATCAACCGTTCGGTCCCGCGATTGTTCCCCGAGCCTGTTACGCTTAGCCGTGATGGAGATATCGAGAAGAAACATTCACGTTTTGGTGTTTTCACGCGCACGTGTGTAACAAAACGCCTCTTCCTTCCGTATCAGCTGGTAGAATTCATGATCATCCACGTGATGGGGAGATTTCAATGATGTTGAACAGACGATATCTACTTATGGCGGGTGTATTTGGAGCGGTGGCCGCGCGTTTGAGCTGGGGCACCGACCCGGCACGGGCTGCCGAGACTTTTCCGGTCACTCATACCGACGCGGAATGGCACAAGCTGCTGACGGCAGATCAATTCGAGGTCCTGCGCAACGAAGGGACCGAGCGTCCTTTCACCAGCGAATTGCTGCATGAGGAACGCAAGGGCAATTTCGCCTGCGCCGGCTGCGATCAGGACGCTTTCCTGTCGAGCACCAAATTCGATAGCGGCACAGGCTGGCCGAGCTTCTGGGCGCCGATCGAGAATGCGGTGGCAACGACAAACGACACGTCCTACGGCATGGTGCGCAATGCGGTGCACTGCATGCGCTGCGGCGGCCATCTCGGCCATGTCTTCGGCGACGGGCCAAAGCCGACAGGTCTGCGCTACTGCATGAATGGCGTCGCCCTGAAATTCCACACTGTTTCTGCCTGACCAACCGGAAAGTCCTGTTCCCATGCTCCTTTTCCTGCTCGCCTATCTCGGCGGCGTGCTGACCATTGTCAGCCCCTGCATCCTGCCGGTCCTGCCCTTTGTCTTTGCGAGGGCGGGGCAGCCCTTCATGCGCAGCACGTTGCCGATGCTGGTCGGCATGGCCGCGACGTTCGCAGCGGTTGCGACCCTTGCAGCGGTGGGCGGCGGCTGGGCGGTCGAGGCCAACCAGTATGGCCGGTTCGCGGCGCTGATCCTGCTTGCCGTCTTCGGCATCATCCTGCTGTTTCCGGCCCTGTCCGATTATCTGACGAGGCCGCTGGTTTCCCTCGGAGCAAGTCTTTCGCAGTCGGCCGATCGCGGCAGCCGCAAGGGCGGCTCGACGGTTGTCGCGTCGCTGCTCCTCGGTGTGGCCACCGGTTTGCTCTGGGCTCCCTGCGCCGGTCCGGTGCTCGGGTTGATCCTGACGGGTGCAGCGCTTCAGGGCGCCAGCGTCGGCACGACCCTGCTGTTGCTCGCCTATGCCCTCGGCGCGGCGACATCGCTGGCGCTTGCACTTTTGATCGGCGGGCGGGTCTATCAGGTGATGAGAAATTCGCTTGGCGTCGGCGAGTGGGTTCGCCGTGGCCTTGGCGTTGCAGTTCTGGTTGCTGTCGTGGCGATTGGCCTCGGCGCGGATACGGGGTTCCTGACGCAGGCTTCGCTTGCCAGCACCGGGACGCTGGAACAGAGCCTGCTGGACAAGTTCCACCCGCAAAATCCGCCTGAGAACCAGCCTTCCGTCGTCATGAAGGGTGGCGACGCGATGATGAGTGCCAACAATGCGATGAAGGGCAACACAAGCAATACTGCGATGATGAGCGGCACCAACGCCATGATGATGAAGGCCGCAGCGCCTGCCGAGCCTGCGCTGCCGGTCGAAAGCACGATGCCGTCGCTCGACGGCGCCGTGCAGTGGCTGAACTCTCCGCCGCTGACGGCCGAGTCGCTGAAGGGCAAGGTCGTGCTCGTCGATTTCTGGACCTATTCGTGCATCAACTGCCTTCGCGCCATTCCCTATGTGAAGGCCTGGGCAGATAAATACAAAGACCAGGGCCTGGTCGTCATCGGGGTGCATGCGCCGGAATTCGCCTTCGAGAAGAACGTCGACAACGTCAAGCAGGCGATCGGCGACCTGAAGATCGACTACCCCGTTGCGGTCGACAACAATTATGCGATCTGGCGAGCCTTCGACAACCAGTACTGGCCGGCGCATTATTTCATCGATGCAGAGGGACGTGTGCGCCATCATCACTTCGGCGAGGGCGAGTACGACCAGTCGGAACATGTCATCCAGCAGCTTCTTGCGGAAGCCGGAAAAGCTGGCGTCGCCAGCGATGTGGTCGAGGTCAAGGCGACGGGTGCGCAGGCTGCGTCTGATGAGAGCGACGTCAAGTCGCCGGAGACCTATGTCGGCTGGCAGCGCTCGGAGAATTTCGTTGGAACCGAGGGTACGGTCAACGATGCCGCCCACACCTACACCGCATCGGAGCCGCAGCTCAACCAATGGGGCCTGACGGGCAACTGGACGGTTGGCAGCGAACAGGCTGCGCTAAATGAAAAGGACGGCAGCATCTATTACAAGTTCCATGCCCGAGACCTACATCTGGTGCTCGGACCGGGAGCCGACGGCAAGCCGGTGCGCTTTCAGGTGATGATCGACGGCAAGCCGCCGGCCAATAGCCATGGCGCCGATACCGACGAGGCCGGCCAGGGAACGGTTACCGGCCAGCGGCTTTACCAGCTTGTCCGATCGAACGGCCCGGTTGCCGACCACACATTCGAAATCCACTTTCTCGACCCCGGCGTAGAAGCCTATGCATTCACCTTCGGCTGATAGGAGATCATCCATGAAAACGTCATCGGAAAACGCTGTCTCGAACGTTCTGTCGCGGCGCGGCCGCCTGGTCGCGTCTGCCGCCGCTGTCCTCCTGATCGGTGGATTCGCGCTGCATTTCACGCCGTCGATGGCAGGCGAGGCAAGGGAAATCCCGGCACCGGCCGCCGACGAGGCGCCTGGCGCCGGCAATGAGACGATCGTGCTTGCAGGCGGCTGTTTCTGGGGTGTGCAGGGCGTGTTCCAGCATGTCAACGGCGTCGTCAGCGCAACATCAGGCTATGCCGGCGGCGCCAAGAATGCGGCTCAGTACGAGACTGTCAGCACCGGCACCACTGGTCACGCCGAGTCTGTCAAGGTCGTGTTCGATCCGAAGAAGGTGAGCCTCGGCCATCTGCTGCAGATCTATTTCTCCGTCGCGCATGACCCGACGGAGCTGAACTATCAGGGTCCCGACAGCGGTACGCAATACCGGTCCGCCATCTTCCCGACGTCGGCTGAGCAGGCGAAGGTTGCCAAGGCCTATATCGATCAGCTCAATCAGGCGCATGCCTTCGGCGCTGCCATCGTCACGAAAATCGAGCCGGACAAAACGTTTTATCCTGCGGAGGACTATCATCAGGACTTCCTGACGACCCATCCGACCTACCCCTACATCGTCATCAACGATCTTCCGAAGATCGACGATCTCAAGCGGATATTCCCCAAGGAGTATCGCGCAGATCCGGTTCTGGTCGAAGCCGCCAACTGACGTGATTTGCCGGCTATACGTCGCCGGCAGAGAGCGTCCGTCGGTAGTGCGGCAATATCAGGTACTCGGTTAAAGGAGCCATCGGGATATCCGCTTGCGCATGCGGCGATATCCAGACGGCCTCCTCGATTTCGGCCGCGGCCTCTATCCGATCCGCGGCCGTCACGTCGAGGCGGAATACGTCGGCAATGACGATATGATCCGGTTCGTTCGCGGCGGTTGCCTCGAAACGGCCGAGCAGTGTCAGCCTGTCCGGATCGACGAGAAGTCCGATTTCTTCCGCCAACTCCCGCACGAGCGCCTCGTGCGGACTTTCGCCCGGCTCGATCTTGCCTCCCGGCTGCATGAAGGCCGTCGTGCCGCGCTTTCGCACCAGAAGGGTTTCGCCATCATCACGAACGATCAGCGCGGCCGCTATCCTGATCGTGCTCAATTGCCGGTCATCCCTCGTGATATGACGAGATAGAGCGAGCCGTGGAATTCCGGCTGGGTTCGGAGCTCGCCGTATTTCTCGTCCCAGCGTCCGTCTTCGATTTCTGTGCGCAGCCGGTCGATGTAGCCTTTTGCGACCTCCGGTGTGACGAAGCTCCAGGCCGAGCACGAGAGGCGGGCTCCGTCTTCGAGCAGCATTTCCGGCCGGCCGTAATAGGCCTCGTTGAAGCCGTCTCGGCAATCGAGCGGGATCGGCATGGGCAGGATGTCGATTTCGGCGCCGAAGCCTTCGCGGATCGCAGCCATCGAAGGGTAGCGCCGCGCCTCGGTCGATAGTACGTCGGGCGCATAGTCGTTCAGCCAGAAGGATTGCACTTCGTTCGGATCGCAGGTGAGGATGAGGACCGGTCCGCGGGTGACGCGGCGCATCTCGCCGAGGCCCGCTTTCAGGTCCGGCCATTGGTGGATGGTGAACGTGCCCATGGCGGCGTCGAAGTGCTTGTCTGGGAATGGCAGGTTTTCGGCGACTGCGTCGATCGCGACCGATAGGTGTGCCGGGCGCTGGGCGCGCATCGAGGCGGAGGGTTCGACGGCCGTCACGTCGCGGTTGGTCGGTTCATACGACCCGGCGCCTGCTCCGACGTTGAGGACGGTGCCGGCATTGCCGAGCGCGTCGTTGATGACGGCAGCGATACGTGGGTCCGGCTGGCGGTAGCTCGAATAGCTCTTGCCGATCGTCCCGTAGTTCGCGTCGCCCGCGCTGCCATCGATGTGTCTCACGCTCATATCAGTCGATCCCATGTGTCATTCGAGTTGGGCACCTCTAAGCTCTGGATGTAATAGAGATTTGACGATGCCGGACAAAGTGGCAATGTTTCGCGGCCAGCAAAAACTTTGCTCCCGGCCAATCGTTTTGATGTATCGGTCGACGACAGCTATTCCTTGCCAAGAGCGCACCATGATCATCAGGCCGCGGCCCAGCCTACTGCAACTTTTCTTCATTGTCCGCGGTTCGGTGATCCTCAGAATCCTGCCGCAGATGATCGTCGTGTTCGTTTTGTCGGTGGCGATCGTCTGGGGACATGAGGCGAAGCCTGGGGTATTCCTTTCGCTGAACGGTGCGCCCTTCGCGCTTCTCGGCATCGCGCTGTCGATCTTCCTCGGTTTCCGCAATAACGCCTGTTACGACCGCTGGTGGGAAGCCAGGCGCAACTGGGGCCAGCTTGTCCATGTCTCCCGCGGGTTTGCCCGGCAGGCGCTGATGCTCGAGGCCGAGCATGGTGAAGAGGGTCGTGCCAAGCGGCGGCAACTCCTGAAGCTTACGATAGCCTTCGCCCAGGCGCTCGTCTGTCATCTGCGGCCGGGCGGCGGAGAAGAGAAGGTCGCCCGTCATCTCGAGGACGGGATCATCGACCTTTATCGCGCCACTGGAAATCCGCCCGATATGCTCCTGAGGCTGCTGGCCGCCGATCTGGCGCGATTGCGCGCGGACCGACGGATATCCGACATCCAGTATCAGATGCTCGATGCCAGTGTCGGGCAGATGGGCGCTGTTCAGGCCGCCTGCGAGCGCATCCGCAATACGCCCCTGCCGTTCGGCTACACGCTGCTTCTGCACCGTACGGCCTATCTCTTCTGCTTCCTCCTGCCGTTCGGCTTCGTCGATGCGCTCGGCTGGGGCACGCCGTTCGTCGCCGCACTTGTCGCCTATACTTTCTTCGGGCTCGATGCGCTCGGCGACGAACTCGAGGACCCATTCGGCAACCAGCCGAATGCGCTAGCGATCAGCGCGCTTGCCGACACGATCGAGATCAATCTGCTCGAAGCGATGGGCGAGACCGACCTGCCACCGGCGCCGCTTCCGAAGGATTTCATCCTGATGTGAGGCCTTTGCGAAAATTTCTGCAGGGGCGATGGAATAAACTTCGGCGTGCTTGCGTATACTAGGTCATGGAACGCAAGGGACGGACATTTGATGTTTTAGGGCAGCTCGGTTCGCTGAGGCGCTATGCCCGTTCGCTCGTACGCAATCCCGACGAGGCGGAAGACCTGGTGCATGACGCGCTGGTCAAGGCCTATGAACGCAAATCGACCTTTCGGCGCGGCGCGAACCTGCGCAGCTGGCTGTTGTCGATCGTGCATAACGCCCATATCGACCGACTTCGGAAAGGTCGCTCCATGAACCGGCGTCATGACGAGGCGGCAGTGGAGATGGAAACGTCTCTCCCTGCAGGCCAGGAGCATGCCGTTCGGCTAAGCCAGGTCCGCAGCGCCTTCTTCAGCCTGCCGGAAGAACAACGCGAAGCACTGCACCTCGTCGCCATCGAGGATCTTTCGTACCAGGAAGCGGCGTCGACATTGGGAATTCCGATCGGCACGCTGATGTCGCGGATATCTCGAGCCCGGGCTCATTTGCGGGATTTTGAAGACAAGGCGCCGGGTGCGTCCCATCTTCGGCTCATCGGAGGAAACGGTCATGACAACAATTGATCCGGTCATCGACGCCGACCTCGACGCCTATGTGGATGGCGAGCTCGATGTCGCCCGTCGCATCGCGGTGGAGTCCTATCTGTCCGATCATCCTGTTACCGCCGCCAAGGTCATGGCCGATCTCAGCATTCGCGGCGAGCTGCGCCTGGCGCTGGCAGCCGAGCCGCTTGCCGGGCGCCCTGAAACCCGTGAGGCGGCCCGCCGTCTCGAGCGAGGGCTTGCCTATAACAGGGTGCTGAATTCGCTTCAGCGGATTGCCGCGGTCGCGGTTCTCATCGCCGCCGGATGGGTGGCCCATACGTCATTCGGCGCCTTTACGGCCACCGAGGTCTCCGCCTCCGTACCGCCTCCGGTCTTTGTCGAGGATGCGGTGCGCGCCTATCGAACGACCGAGACCCGCGGCCGGGTCGCCTCGCAGCAAAAGGCGACAACCTACAATGCCGACGATATCCGCGCCGCAACGGCGATCGTCATGCCCGCACTGCCGGGCGGCTGGTCGGTTTCCGACGCCGAGATCTATCCCTCGGATTACGGCCCGAGCGTCGAGTTGTCAGTCGATGCGCGCGGCGAGCGGCTGTCGCTGTTTGCCGTTCGGCCCGGCAGCTTCTCGGTGCAGAAGGTCAGTCACGTGGCGCTTGACGGCATCCAGGCGGCTTACTGGCAGATCGGCGAGGTCGCCTATGTCCTGATCGCCAATGGCAAGGCGGAAAATCTCGACGGGGAGGCCGAACAGCTTTCCCGAACGCTCTATTAATTCAACTCTTGGAGATCGATCGATGACCCCGACTAATCCACGCTACGGCCTCGGCGCCACTACCGCCGGTTCACAGGCCCTGTTCGACGAGGGATTGCGCAAGCACATGCTGCGCATCTTCAACTACATGGGCATCGGCCTGGTTCTGACCGGCCTCGTTGCCCTGGTGGTCGGAACGACGCCTGCGCTTTACGTGCCGATCTTCTCGTCGCCGCTGAAGTGGGTGGTGATGCTGGCGCCGCTCGCCTTCGTGATGTTCTTCTCGTTCCGCATCCAGTCGATGTCGGGCGCCGGCGCGCAGCTGATGTTCTGGGCGTTCTGCGCGGTCATGGGTCTTTCGCTTGCCTCGGTGTTCCTGGTGTTCACCGGCACCAGCATAGCCCGGACCTTCTTCATCGCCGCGACGATGTTCGGGGCGACCAGCCTCTATGGCTACACGACCAAGCGTGATCTGGCGAATTTCGGCTCTTTTCTGATGATGGGCCTGATCGGCGTGGTCATTGCGAGCGTCGTCAACATATTCCTCGGCTCGAGCGCGCTGCAGTTTGCAATCTCGCTGATCGGTATCGTCGTCTTCGTCGGCCTGACCGCATGGGACACGCAGAACATCAAGGAGCAATATGCAGAGAACTACGACCAGGAATCGCAGCAGAAGATGGCCGTCATGGGAGCCCTTTCGCTCTACCTGAATTTCGTGAATATATTCCAGCTTCTCCTGAACTTCACAGGTGAAAAGGAGTAAGGGCGACTTCTTGGTGGGGCCAGAAGACGCCTGGGCGCCCGCGGCATCGGTCAATCGATGCTGCGGGCGCTGTCATTTTTGACGGGTCAATGGGCTGAGCGCTCGTCGAGGCGATCGCGCAGCATGCTCCACGGTAGTAGCGCGTTCGGTGCGTGTCGGAGCAGGCCATGAAAAGGGATCGGCGCCGGCGGGGCGAAGGGGATCGCAAGTTCGTTTGCGTCGGCACCGGCCGCCCAGTCGGCAAGCACCTTGCCCATGCCCGACGTCATGGCGATGCCACGGCCGTTGCAGGCAAAGCCGGCGATCATGCCGGGTCCGAGATCGACCAGGTGCGGCAGGAAATCCGGTTCCACGGCCGCAAGACCGGACCAGCTATAGGCGGGCGACGGCAGATCCTGCAGGTCCAGATGCTCGGCGAGGCGGCGATGGATGGTCTGCGGCACGCGATCGTCGGCACCGGCGCCGAATATATGCATGCCACCCGAGATCAGCCGATTGGCGGCATCGAAGCGAAAGGTGAAGAGGTTTCTGCGGGTGTCGGAGACGCATTGGTTTCCCGGCAGCAGGCGGGCACGCAGCGAGACGGGCAAAGGCTCGGTGGCGATCTGGAAGACCTTGAGCGGAAAATAGGTTCGGGAAAGCTGCGGGTTCAGCGCGCCGCCATAGGCGTTGGTGGCAACGACGACCTTGCCGGCGCGCACTTTGCCGCTGCGGGTGGCCAGGACCCAACCGTCGCCTGTACGATCGATCGATGTCACCGGCGATCGCTCGAAGACGCGCGCGCCGGCATTTTCGGCAGCGTCCGCAAGACCGCGCGCATATTCCACCGGGTTGAGTACTCCCCCCGATTCGTCCATCCAGCCGCCGAAATAGCCGTCGGCGCCGGTGAGGTAGCGAACGGCCTGCTTGTCGAGAACGACAGCCGGGCGGCCCCTGTCGGACCATTGTCGGGATCTCGATTTCACCTTTTCGAACGCCGCGGCCGAGTGGGCCGGCTGGATCCAGCCGCTCTGCTGCGCGTCGCATTCGATGCCATGCCGCCTGATCAGGTCGAATACGAGGTCGGCGCTGCCTGCAGCGAAGTCGACAAGCCGCTCGCCCCGCTCCGGGCCGAGCTCGGCGATGATGTCGTCCGGATCCCGCTTGGCGAAATTCGGAACGACAAAACCGGCATTGCGACCGGTGGCGCCCCAGGCGACGATCTCGGCTTCGAGGACCACGACCGAGAGGCCTTTTTCGGCCGCATGCAGTGCAGTCGACAGGCCGGAGAAGCCTCCGCCGACAATGGCGAGGTCCGCATCGATTTCGCCTTCGAACGTCGGCCTCGTCTTGTTATTTCGGCCGACTGCATGCCAGAGCGACAGGCCGCCGTTGCGATCGCTTGTTGCCTGGCTCATGGGGTGGCGCCGTCCTGATCGGGGACGGTCTTCTGCAGCTTCTTTCCAAAGCGTGGGCGACGGGGCATGTCACCGAGGATGCCGTTGGGGCGCACCAGCAGGATGATGCAGAGCATGACGCCGATGGCGACGATCTGCAGCGAGGCTGCGCGTGCCTGTTGTTCCGGGGTGAAAAGCACGCTGGTGAGCGCGCCCGATCCGGCCCAGATTGCCCAGACGAGGACGCTGCCAACGACGGCTCCCTTGTTGCTGCCCGAACCGCCGACGATCAGCATGACCCAGACCTGGAAGGTCAGGATAGGCACATAGTTATCCGGCGCGATGAAGCCGATGAAATGAGCTTGCACGGCGCCGGCGAGACCCATGATGGCGCCGCCGACCGCGAAGGCCTGAACACGGTAGAAGCGAGCGCTCTTGCCGAGCGAGATTGCCGCGCGCTCGTCTTCGCGAAGGCCTTTCAGGACGCGGCCCCAGGGGCTGCGCGCAAGGTGCTCGAGCGCCAGATAGGCAACGAGGGTGACGACGGCGACCACGGCGAGGTTTGAAAAATTGAAGAGGATCGGCGTCGAGGCAAGGCCGCCGAAGGGGCGGGGGATGAAGCCTATACCGAAGGGGCCGCCGGTGAAGCTTTGTGCATTCAGCGCCACGAGTTGCACCACGACCGCCACCCCGAAGGTGGTGATGGCGAGGTAATCCGACTTCAGGCGCAGGGTCGCAACGCCGGTGATCGCTGCAGCGATGGCGGCGACGACCATGGCGCCGACCCAGCCGACGAGGATCGGCATGTCGAAGCCGCCGAACCTGCCCGTCGCATCGGGCGTCGTCAGCAGCGCCGAGGTATAGGCGCCGATTGCGACGAAGCCGGCAACGCCGACGTTGAAGAGGCCGGTGAGACCCCATTGCAGATTGAGGCCGAGGGTGATGAGCGAGAATATGAGCGCGGTCGTCAGGAAGAACGCGCCGTAACCGACGATATCCATCATCTCTCTTTCACTCCGAAAATGCCGATCGGCCGGACGAGCAGCACCGCCATCAGGATGATGAAGGAGACCGCCGCACGCCATTCGGCACCGATCAGTTGCACCGCGCCGGACTCGGCAAGGCCGATGATGAGGCCGCCGAGGACGGCGCCGGGTACGCTGCCGATGCCGCCGAGGATGGCCGCCGCGAACATTGGCAGCAGCATGTCGAAGCCCATCAGCGGGCGGATCTGGACGAGGATGCCGATCATTACGCCGGCGACGCAGGCAAGAGAGCCGCCGAGCAGCCAGGTGACGCGGACGACCTTGGCGACGTCGATGCCGACAACGCGGGCGAGCGCCGCGTTCTGGCTGACGGCCTGCATCGAGCGACCGATCTGCGTCCGGGTGATGAGCAGGTGGACTGTGAGTACGAGAGCGGCGGTGACCAGCAGCAGAACGATCTGGTCGGGGGTGATGCGGATACCGAAGCCGACCGGCATGGCGATCTGGATGGCGCGGCTGAAATAGGCCGGGCGCGAGGTGAAGATGAATTCGAGCAGGCTTCGCAGCGCCATGGATGCGCCGAAGCTTGCCATGACGACGATAATGGCCTGCCCCTTGGCTCGCAATCGCGCAAAGAGGATCATGTCGAGCACGAGTGCCATGAACCCGGTGAAGGCCATGCCGACGATGACGGCGACGATGAGCGGCCAGCCGAACGATAGCGCGCCGATCGGAGCGATCTTGCCGAACATGGCTCCGATGGCGCTGACGACGGTGAGCGTCGCATAGGTGCCCCAGGCCATGAAATCGCCATGGGCGAAGTTGGAGAAGCGAAGGATCGAATAGGTGAGCGTGACGCCAATGGCGCCGAGGCCGACCATCGAACCCGTCAGCAATCCGTCGACGATGAATTGCAGGTTCATGCGGCACCTCCGGTTTTCGGGTGCGATGGACGCTGGCCAAGGTAGAGCTCCGCAACGACAGGGTCGTTCCAGAGTTCGGAGGCGACGCCCTCGTGCCGATCCTTGCCTTCGACTAGCACATAGGCGCGGTCGCCGATCGCCAGCGCCGCCTTGGCATTTTGTTCGACCAAAAGGATGGTGACGCCCGACTTGCGGATGTCGGTCAGCATCTCGAAGACCATCGAGACGAACTTCGGCGAGAGGCCAGCCGAGGGTTCGTCCAGCACCAGCACTTTCGGGTGGACGATGAGGGCGCGGGCGACGGCCAGCATCTGGCGCTGTCCGCCGGAGAGGTTTCCGGCCGACATCCGCCGATGGCGCTCGAGATCGGGGAAGGTCGCGTACATCTCGTCGATGCGCGCCGGGATGTCTCGCGGTTTCAGGATGCCGCAGGCGACCTTGAGATTGTCGTCGACCGACATCTGCGGAAAGATGTTCTCCGTCTGCGGCACGAAGGCAAGGCCGAGCCGAACCATGGTGTGGGCCGGCGCTGCGGTAATATCCAGGCCGTCGAGCAGGACGGTGCCCGAGGTTATGGGGACGAGGCCGGCGACCGCCTTGATGAAGCTGGACTTGCCGGCTCCGTTCGGGCCGAGGACGACGACGATCTCGCCTTTGCCAACTGATATGGAGGCACCGCGGACGATCGGAACGCCGGGCTCATAGCCAGCGACGAGATCGCGGACGAGGAGGACGGGTTCGCTCATGCCGCACCTCCGAGATAGGCTTCGATGACGCGCGGATCGCGGGCGACTTCGTCGGCGGTACCCTCGCAGAGAAGCTCGCCGCTCGCCATCACCAGCACGCGGTGGCAGAGACGGGTGACCATGTCGATATTGTGCTCGATGAGGAGGAAGGTGATGCCGCGGGCGTTGATGTCACGGATACGGTCGATGATGACCTCGAGCAGCGTCGCGTTGACGCCGGCCGCCGGTTCGTCGAGCAGGATGATAGCTGGATCGGCCATCATGACGCGGGCGAGCTCAAGCAGCTTGCGCTGGCCGCCTGACAGCACGCGGGCGGGCTCGTGGGCAAGCCGTGTCAGCGAAACGAGATCGAGCAGATCCATCGCCTTCTGCTCGAAAGTTTTCTCTTCGGCCGCGACGCGCCATGGCATCAGGAAATTGGCGAACAGTCTTTCGCCCGCCTGGCCCTGAGCCGCCAGCATGACGTTCTCGATCAGCGTCAGGTTTGGGAAGGGGCGGGGAATCTGGAAAGTGCGGCCGAGGCCGCGGCCGATGCGGCGATGGGCGGGCTCGCCGGAAACGACAGTGCCGTTCAGCAATATTTCGCCCGATGTGGGCGGCACGCTGCCGGCCAGCAGGTCGAACATCGTCGTCTTGCCGGCGCCGTTCGGGCCGATCAACCCAAGGATCTCGCCGCGACGGACATCGAAGGACACGTCGTTGACGGCAGCCACGCCGCCGAAGCGACGGACAACGTTTTTCGCAGTCAGAACAGGCGCTTGGGTATCCTCCCCATGCCGTTCGGATTGTAGTGCCATGGATCCCTCTGGCCGAAGACGATCGTAGTGCCGTCTTCTGATTTTTGATTTGTGATCACACTTGCGTTGATCACGCTAATCGGCTTTAATCGGTTCTGCAAGTCAAAAGCGGGACCCCAATGCAAAAGACCGCCACCGAGAAAAGCAACGACGTCATCGCCGCCCAGCTCGCGCCGGTCGGTCGGGAAACCGTGCAGGATCGCGTGTATTCGGAGCTTCGCCGGGCGTTGATCGGCGGTCTTTTCGAACCCAACCAGACGCTCACCATTCGCGGACTTGCTGACGCGCTCGTCACCAGCACCATGCCGGTTCGCGAGGCGCTGGGGCGGCTGATTACGGAGAAGGCCCTCGAGGCTCTTCCGAACCGGTCCGTCCGCGTTCCCCCGATCACGCTCGATCGGCTCGACGACCTGCTTCGGGCCCGCATCCTCATCGAAGGCGAGGCGATCGCGCTGGCGGCGACCCGCATGACCCCGCGACAGATTTCAGTCATCGAGGGAATGCTTGGCGAGTGGGACGAGATGCGCGCGTTGAAGCACAAGAAGGATGTCGACCACGAGGTTACTCTCAACCAGAGTTTCCATTTCGAGATTTATCGCTCCTGCGGTTCCGCGGTGCTGATCCCGATGATCGAGAGTCTGTGGCTGCAATCCGGCCCCTGCATCCGGGTCGCGATCTACGCGTTTTCCGAAGCAGGCGAAGTCGATACAGCGCATTATCATCGCCGCATCGTTGCCGCGCTCGCGGTGCAGGATGCGGCTGCCGCACGCGAGGCGCTCGTTGCCGATATCAGCCGGCCATTCACCTTCCTGCGCAACAAGCTGCAAGCCGATGCTGCGGCGAAGTCCGAGAACCGACCATGACCCAGCGTGCCATCCATATCTCCGAGCCGCGTTCAGGGCTTTCCGTCATCGCCACCTTTCTCGATGCGAAGGCGCCCGACAATGCCGCCTTCCTCTCGGAATATCTGTCGGAGCCGAAGGTCGTTCCCGGCATTCATGCCATGTGGACCGGTCCGGAAATCTCCTGCCCGATCCCTGCGACGCATCTCGAAGGTGCGGACTGGGCAAAGGCCCTGCCGGCCGAGAATGCGACGCTGACACCGCAGCCGGGCGATATCGTACTGAGCTACGTGCCGGCGCGCATGTGGGGCGGCAACCCGAATCCGATCTTCGACATCGGCCTGTTCTATGGCCAGGGCGCGCGGCTACTGTTCCCGATCGGCTGGCTTGCCGGCAGCGTCGTCGCGCAGGTTCGCCCCGAGGATCGCGAGCATTTCGCGGCCTCCTGCGGCATCATCCGCCGCAATGGCGCCTGCGACGTAACGTTTAGGCGGACGGAGGTCTGAGATGAGTGCGGTCGACGATAGTTTCGAGCTTTTCGACCTTCGCGTCGAGGCGGTCATCCCTGAGGGGAAGCCGATCTACTGCGGTGCGAAGGAGGGCGACTATTTCGAGCTCAAGGGCGAGATGCTCTCGATGCCTGAAGGGCAGGGCTTCTCGATCTATTCGATCTCCGCCGTGTTGCCGCTGCTCGCCGCCAAGCAACGACCGACCCATAAGAACGATTGGATGACGTCCGACGCTGAGATCGCCTGTCCCGATCCGAACTGCGCAAGTCGGCTGAAGATCGTCCGGCTTGGAAAGCGCCGGTTCAGCCATGCAGAGACGACGGCGGTGCCGCTGTCCAACAGGAATGAAGACAAATGAGTGCCAGGACTTTCGAACTCCGGCCCGGCTATACAATCTCCCGCGTCATTCGCGGCGGTTGGCAGCTTGCCGGCGGTCATGGCGAAATCGATCGCGGGCAGGCGGTGACAGACCTGATCGCCGCCTTCGATGCCGGCATCAAGACCTATGACTGCGCCGACATCTACACGGGCGTCGAAGAGTTGATCGGAGCTGCGCGAGGCCGTCTTGCGGAGGAACGCGACACCGACGTCGCGGCGACGATGAAGGTTCATACGAAGTTGGTGCCCGATCTCGAGAAACTGGGCAATATCAGCCGCCACTACATCAGGAGCATTGTCGAGCAGTCGTTGCGCCGCCTGCGAACCGACCGGCTGGACCTCGTGCAGTTCCATTGGTGGGACTACGCATTCGACGGCTATCTCGACGTCATGGGATGGCTGAACGAGATGCGGCAGGAGGGTATGGTGCGCAATGTCGGCACGACCAACTTCGACACCCCGCACGTTGCCGAGATCCTGAAAGCCGGCATTCCGATGGTCAGCCAGCAGCTGCAGTATTCGGTGCTCGATCAGCGGCCGGCCAACCAACTGAGCGCGCTGGCCGCCGAAAACGGCGTCTCGTTTCTCTGCTACGGCTCGGTTGCCGGCGGTTTCCTTAGCGACAAGTGGCTCGGGCAGCCGGAGCCGGAGATGCCGCTCGAGAACCGATCGCTGGTGAAATACAAGCTGATCATCGACGATTTCGGCGGCTGGGACCTGTTCCAGTCATTGCTTCGGACGCTGAAGGATGTCGGCAACCGGCATGGCGTCGATATCGCCACCATTGCCAGCGCCTGGGTGCTGCAGCAACCTCAAGTCGCCGCGGTCATCGTTGGCGCGCGGAACCAGGCGCATGCGCTTGCCAACGCGAAAATCATGGATATTTCGCTTAGCGACGAGGACAATCGCCGGATCGCGGGTGTCATCGCCGAAAGCCGCGGACCGCTTGGCGATGTCTATACGCTGGAACGGGATCGGACCGGCCGGCATGGTTCGATCATGCACTACAACCTGAATGCGGGGAAGGTATGAGCGGCAGCATCTCCCTTTTCGAGCGTGCCAGCGCCGAGGTCATCGCGTTCCACCGGTTTTTCGTTGCGTGGTATGATGCGGCGACGGCCGACACGACGGATTTCGGCCGGTGCGAACAGGTCTTCGGCCAGGGCTTCCATATGATCCCGCCAACCGGCCGCATCTTTGACAGGGAAGCGACCATCGATTTGATCCGATCGAACCGAGGCAGTTTCAATGGGGACTTTTCGATCGAGATCGAAGATATCCGCTGCGGCTGGGAGGCCGCGGATACGATCGTCGTGACTTACATAGAAGCGCAGGTCAGGGCCGGAATATCCAGCCGCCGTCAGGCAAGTGCGCTTTTCACATCGAGTTCATCGGCGCCCAATGGCGTCGAATGGCGTCATCTGCATGAAACCTGGTTGCAGATGCCGGAGACCTCTCAGGCCTAAGACAGAAACCAAGTCGTACCTAACCTAACAAGGGGAACAAAGATGAAAAGGACGATATTCCAACTGACCACCGCTTTGGCGCTTCTGGCCGCTGCGGGCGTCGCAAATGCCGCAGATTGCAAGATCACCGTCGGACTGGTGATGGAACTGACGGGTCCTGCCGGCGAATACGGACAGGCCGGTGCAAAGTCGGTCGAGATGGCCTTCCGCGATATCAATGCGGCGGGCGGCGTTCGCGGCTGCGACCTCGTCACCGACACGCGCGACAGCCAGAGCCAGGGCAACGTCGCCGTCGACGCTGCCACGCAGCTCGTGCAGGTGAAGAAGGTGCCCGTCATCATCGGCGGCATCATCTCATCGGTGTCGATCCCGATCCTGACCTCGGTCACGGCACCGGCCAAGGTCGTCCAGGTGTCCCCGGCCTCGTCCTCGCCGACGCTGACAGCGCTTGGCCGGGACGGCAAGACCAATGGCATCTTCTTCCGCACCATCACCTCGGACGCGCTGCAGGGCGTTGCGGCTGCAAAATATGCCATGGATAAGGGCTTCAAGAAGCTCTCGGTCATCCATGTCAACAACGACTTCGGCGTCAACATGGTTGCCGAGTTCTCCCGCGCCTACAAGGCACTCGGCGGCGTCATCGTCTCCGATACGCCATACAACGAAAAGCAGTCGAGCTATGCCTCCGAAGTCACGGCCGCGATGGGTGGAAGCCCTGACGGTCTCTACCTCGTCAGCACGCCGGTCGATGGAGCAACGATTGCCCGTACGTGGATTTCGCAGGGCGGCGTGCAGAAATTCCTGCTCAACGACGGCATGAACAGCCCTGATTTCATCGATTCCGTCGGCGCCGACTATCTGAAGGATGCCTACGGCACGTCGTCGGGTACCAGCCCGACTGCGTCGACCGAGTATTTCATGAAGAACTACAAGGAGTTCTCCGGTATCGAGCCGTCCAACCCGGCAGCTGACCGCTCCTACGATGCCGGCGCTATCGTCGGGCTCGCCATCGCAATTGCGGGCTCGGATGAGCCGGGCAAGATCCGGGATGCGATGTTCAAGGCGGTCGATCCCGAGGGCACGCCGATCTATGCCGGCAAGGAGGAGTTCGCCAAGGCGCTCGGCCTGATCAAGGACGGCAAGGCGATCCGCTACGAAGGCGTCATCGGCCCGGTCGCCTTCGACAAATATGGCGACATCACTGGCCCGTTCCGCCTCTGGAAGATCGCCGACGGCAAGGTTGCGACCGATGGCGAAATGTCGACGGAGGACGTCAACAAGCTCCAGGCCCAGCTGAACAAATAGGCTGGCAGCTAGGTACCTGGACGGGCCGATCATCTGTTCGGCCCGTCCTGTTTTCGCGTGTGCACAGGCGAGTACGACCTGCAACCGTGCGTTTTTACTTTCGCTCTGGACAGTTCCCGGTTTTTCAAGCCACAAAGCGAAGCGGGAAAAGGCTTTGGGAGGAACTATGATGCGGAACCGGACATCGTCATCATCGGCTCTGGTATCGGCGGCTCGACGCTCGCCTACGGCCTTGCCGCGACTGGTGCCAATATTCTGATACTCGAGGCCGGAGAGCGGCTGGAGGACAAGCCGGAAAACCGCGACCAGAGGGCGATCTTTCAGCGCGGCCATTTCCGACCCAAGGAGACCTGGTACGAGAAGGGCGGTTCGGGCTTCAATCCCGGCAATTACTACAACGTCGGAGGTAATTCGAAATTCTATGGTGCGGTGCTGGTCCGCTATCGGCGCGAGGATTTCGAGGAGATGCAGCATCTCGAAGGCGTCTCGCCGGCATGGCCCTTTCCTTACGAAGAGCTGGAGCCCTGGTACAGCAAAGCCGAGCAGCTTTATCAGGTCCGCGGGACACTCGGCGAGGATCCGACGGAGCCGGACCATTCCCAGCCTTATGCCTTTCCGCCGATCCCTGACGAGCCGGCGATTGCGAGCGTCCGCAAGCGGCTGAAAGAGAACGGGGTCCATCCCTATTCGCTGCCGCTCGGCGTCGACATCGATAAATGGATTGCCAAGGGAAAGACACCCTGGGACGCCCATCCCAACAGTTTCGACGGCAAGATGGATGCCGAGACGGTGGCGCTCGCCAACGCGCTGCAGTATCCGAACGTGAAGATCAAGACAGGCGCGCGGGTGACGCGGCTGGAGACGGCAGGCGATGGCCGGACGATAGAGGCGGTGCATTATATGTCGTTCGGCGAGACCAGGGTTGTCCGACCGAAGCTGGTCGTGCTTTCCGCCGGCGCGGTGCAATCGGCGGTTCTGTTGTTGCGCTCTGCGAACGACGCCAATCCGCGCGGGCTTGCCAACCGGTCGGACCAGGTCGGCCGAAATTTCATGAACCACAATTCGTCCGCGGTGCTGGCGATGTCGCCATGGTACAAGAACGACAGCATCTATCAGAAGACCTTCGGCTTCAACGATTTCTATCTGTCTGACGGCGAGGGCGGTCCGCCGCTCGGCAACGTGCAGTTGCTCGGGCGCGTCTCGGGCGCTATCCTCAAGGCGAACATGCCGGCCTATCCCGAGTGGTTGCTGAACAAGATTTCCGCCCATGCGATCGACTTCTACGCAATGAGCGAGGATCTGCCTTCGCCGGAAAGCCGCATTACCGTCGAGGGCGAGCGCATCGTGCTGCAATGGGTGCGCACCAACTGGCAAGCCCATCTCGACCTTGTATCGAAGTTGAAGCGGGTCCTCAAAAAGGCCGGCTTCCCGATCGTGCTTTCCCGCCCCTTCGACAAGCGGACGCCATCGCACCAATGCGGTACCGTCAAGATCGGCCATGACGGCTCGAGCGCTCCGCTCGACGTCTTTTGCCGCGCCTTCGACCATCCCAACCTGTTCGTGGTCGATGCCAGCTACCTGCCGACATCGGCGGCGGTCAATCCGGCATTGTCGGTTGCGGCACAGGCGCTGCGGGTTGCCGAGCACATCTCGCAAACGGACTTGCGGCGATAGCCAGATCCCGACGACGTCTCTCGTCATGCTCGGGCTCGTCCCGAGCATCTGCGATCTCATTGGGCTACGGCAGATCCTCGGCACAAGGCCGAGGATGACGGAGGTGGGGTGCCGGCCTCACACCTCCGCTGGGTCCGATGTGGATCAGACAGCAATTACCATTCGGCGACGCTGCCGTCTTCGTGGCGCCAGACCGGGTTGCGCCAGCGGTGGCCTTCCTTGGCGCGTTCGATGACGTAGGCCTCGTCGACTTCGATGCCGAGGCCGGGGCCCTGCGGGATCGAGACGAAACCGTCGGCATACTGGAAGACTTCCTTGTTCGAAATGTAGTCGAGGATGTCATTGCCCTTGTTGTAGTGGATGCCGAGGCTCTGTTCCTGGATGAAGGCGTTGTAGCTAACTGCGTCGACCTGGAGGCAGGCGGCGAGCGCGATCGGGCCGAGCGGGCAATGCGGTGCGAGCGCCACGTCGTAGGCTTCGGCCATGGCCGCGATCTTGCGGCATTCGGTGATGCCGCCGGCGTGGGAGAGGTCCGGCTGCAGGATGTCGACATAGCCGTCGGTCAGGACCGACTTGAAATCCCAGCGGGAGTAGAGCCGCTCGCCGAGCGCGATCGGAACGGAGCAGTGGTTGGCGATTTCCTTCAGTGCTTCGCGGTTTTCCGAAAGAACCGGTTCTTCGATGAACATCAGCTTGTAGGGCTCGAGTTCCTTGGCGAGAACCTTGGCCATCGGACGATGGACGCGGCCGTGGAAATCAACGCCGATGCCGATATAGGGGCCGATCGCATCGCGGATGGTGGCGATGGTCTCGACCGCCTTTTCGACCTTGTCATAGGTGTCGACGATCTGCATTTCCTCGCAGCCGTTGAGCTTGATCGCCTTGAAGCCGCGGGCGACAACGTCGCGGGCGTTGTTGGCAACGTCGGAAGGCCGGTCGCCGCCGATCCAGGAGTAGACCTTGATCTTGTCGCGGACCTGGCCGCCGAGTAGGGAATGGATCGGCTGGCCGAGCGCCTTGCCCTTGATGTCCCAGAGCGCCTGGTCGATGCCGGCAATGGCGCTCATGTGGATGGCGCCGCCGCGGTAAAATCCGGCGCGGTACATGACGTTCCAGTGATCTTCGATCAGGAACGGGTCCTTGCCGATCAGATAGTCCTCAAGCTCGTGAACGGCGGCCTGGACGGTCAGTGCCCGGCCTTCGACGACAGGCTCTCCCCAACCGACGATACCTTCATCGGTCTCGATCTTCAGGAACATCCAGCGCGGCGGAACGATGTAGGTCGTCAGTTTGGTGATTTTCATGGGAAATGTTTCCGTTTCGTCTCACATGGTCATATCGGCGGCATGCCCGCCGCGGATTTCAATAATTCTGTCAGGATCGTGTGGCTTTTGTCCGTCCGATCACCTTTTCAGCGGCGGCAAGGTCGCGAACGGCCAGATCCAGCATGCGATTGGCGCAATCACGCGCGGCAAAGCGATCTCGCATGCGCAACGCCTCCACGAGTTCGCCATGCAGGACGATCGCCTCGTCGCGGCTGTCGACTGCCACATTCGATGCATGGAGCGCGTATTTCAATCCGGCATGGATGGCGCTCGACAGGCGGCGGAAGACCTGGTTGTGGCTGGCTTTGAGAAGCACGGTGTGAAACATCACATCGGCCTCGGTGAACCGCTCGGGGTCGCCGCCGAAGTCGCGCATCTGGCGCCAGGCGTTGTCGAGATCGGCGATCTCCTGGGCAGTTGCCCGCTCGGCGGCATATTCGGCGGCGGCTGGCTCGATGGAGCGCCGCGCTTCGATGATGCAGCCGAGAATGTCGAAACCCTTGATGTAGGGACCCATCCATTCGAGCACGTCCTGATCGAGGATGTTCCATTCATCCTTGTCACAAACGGTCGTGCCGATCCGGGGCTTGCCGCGTACCAGCCCCTTGGATTCGAGGATCTTCAGGGATTCGCGGATAACTGTCCGGCTGACGCCGTAGATATTGCAGAGGTCGTTTTCACGCGGCAAGGGCGACCCGGAGACATAGCGTTCGGCACAGATATCCTCGGCGATTGCCGCGGTCACGTTCCTGCGCACGCGCGGACGTCGCTCGGCCTGGATACTCGTCAAATCCTGCTCTCGTGCAACCAATTCCAAATGACCTCTCCGCCATGCTCCCCGCGTGGCCGACACTTGCTTAGCGGAAATTTTTCGACTTTGCGACAAGCGCATACGTCGACATCTGCGTTCTTTCTCATTTATCACATTATTTCAATCATCATACATTGGCAATTGACTGGTATGATGATTTATCTTACTCAAATATAAACTGCCTGGGAGGGTAGTCGGCGAATTCGTTATTTTTTAAAGGGAGAGAGACATGCGCTTTTTCAAAGCAGCCATCCTGGCTGGCACGGTCGCGATCGTAGCGGCCACATCAGGTTTTGCGGCCGACGTGAAGATCGGCTTCGTCGTCAAGCAGCCGGAAGAGCCCTGGTTCCAGGATGAATGGAAGTTTGCAGACATCGCGGCCAAGGAGAAGGGCTTCACGCTCGTCAAGATCGGCGCCGAAGACGGCGAAAAGGTCCAGTCGGCCATCGACAACCTTGGTGCGCAGGGCGCGCAGGGCTTCATCATCTGCACGCCTGACGTAAAGCTCGGCCCCGGCATCGTCGCCAAGGCAGCCGCCAACCAGCTCAAGGTTATGACGGTCGACGACCGCCTGGTCGGCGCCGACGGCAAGCCGCTTGAAGACGTTCCGCATATGGGCATCTCCGCCACGAAGATCGGCGAAGGCGTCGGACAGGCGATCGCCGACGAAATCAAGAAGCGCGGCTGGGACATGAAGAATGTCGGCGCGATCCGCGTTTCCTACGACCAGTTGCCGACTGCCGTCGACCGTGTCGAAGGTGCGATCGCGGTGCTGAAGGCTGCCGGCTTCCCGGCCCAGAACATCTATGATGCACCGCAGGCCAAGACGGATACGGAAGCAGCGCTCAACGCCGCGACGACCGTTCTCAACAAGCATGCGGATGTGAAATACTGGGTCGCGGTCGGCCTCAACGACGAAGCCGTGCTCGGCGCCGTTCGCGCCACGGAATCGGTCGGCATCCCCGCTACCAACGTTATCGGTGTCGGTATCGGTGGTGCGGACTCTGCGATCAACGAGTTCAAGAAGCCGACTGCAACCGGCTTCTTTGGCACCGTCATCATCTCGCCGAAGCGCCACGGTTACGAGACCGCGATGAACATGTACAACTGGGTCGCCGACAACAAGGAGCCGCCGAAGCTGACGCTGACCTCCGGCCAGCTGGCACTTCGCGACACCTACCAGGCCGTTCGCAAGGACTTGGGCATCGAGTAACATTTGCGGATAACTCTGGTTACCCCCGGGGATAACTCTGGTTACCCCGGGGATAACATGACTACCCAAGGTCCGGCGGCTTTCTGCCGCCGGACATTTTTTGCAGCGGACAAGCAATGACAGCCTTCCTCGAATTCGACGGCATTTCCAAAAGCTATCCCGGCGTCCAGGCATTGGCGGACATTTCGTTTTCCGTCGAAAAGGGCGCTGTTCATGGGCTGATGGGCGAAAACGGCGCGGGCAAGTCGACGCTCATCCGGGTGCTATCCGGCGACCAATCGGCCGATAGCGGCAAGATCATGCTCGAAGGTGCTGAGCAGAACTACAGTTCCGTGCGCGATGCGTTTCATGCCGGCGTCATCGTCATCCACCAAGAACTGCAGCTGGTACCCGAGCTGACGGTTGCTGAAAATCTCTGGCTCGGCCGCTTTCCCGGCAAGGCCGGCGTCATCGACGGCAAACGGCTCGTCGAGACTGTCCGGGAGAAGCTCGTCGAGATCGGCATCGATATAGATCCGGCGGCGAAGGTGGCGTCGCTGTCGATCGGTGCGAGGCAAATGGTCGAGATCGCCAAGGCGGTCATGCTCGATGCCCGGGTCATTGCGCTGGACGAGCCGACGTCGTCTCTTTCGTCCCGTGAAAGCGAAATACTGTTCTCGCTGATCGCCCGGCTCAAGGCGCGCGGCACGGTCATTCTTTACGTCTCGCACCGGCTGGACGAAATCTTCCGGCTCTGCGACAGCCTGACGGTGCTGCGCGACGGAAGACTGGCGGCGCATCATCCCAACGTCTCGAAGGTGACCCGCGAGCAGATCATCTCGGAGATGGTCGGGCGCGAGATCAACAATATCTGGGGTTGGCGCCAACGCGACCTCGGGCCGGTGCGGCTGGAGGTGAAGAACCTTGCCGGGCCTAAACTCGGCACCCCCATCAGTTTCTCGGTGCGGCAAGGCGAGATCCTCGGTTTCTTCGGCCTGATCGGGGCTGGACGCAGCGAGATGACGCGGTTGCTCTACGGCGCCGATCATCGCGGCAAGGGCGGCGTCGCGATCGACGGCGTGGCCGTCTCGCCGAACAATCCTAAAGCTTCGATCAATGCCGGGATGGTGCTCTGCCCGGAGGACCGCAAATTCGATGGCATCATCCAGGGCCGTTCGATCGAGGAGAACATCGCGATATCGTCGCGGCGACATTTTTCGCCGTTCGGTATCATCCGGCCAAGCAAGGAGGGCGAGCTTGCAGAGCGCTTCATCGCCAAGCTTCGGGTTCGAACGCCGTCGCGCAAGCAGGACATCATCAACCTGTCGGGCGGCAATCAGCAGAAGGTCATTCTTGGGCGATGGCTCTCCGAGCAGGGCGTCAAGGTGCTGGTTATCGACGAGCCGACCCGCGGTATAGACGTCGGCGCCAAGTCGGAAATCTACGATATCCTCTATGAACTTGCGGCTGGCGGCATGGCGATCGTCGTCATATCGAGCGAATTGCCAGAGGTGATGGGCGTCTCCGATCGGATCATGGTGATGTGCGGCGGCAAGGTCGCCGCCAACGTCGCCCGCGCCGATTTCAACGAGCACCAGATCCTGACCGCCGCCTTGCCGGACAAGAATGCCGCAGCCTCCTTTTGACCTTTAGGAAACCGTGACGATGCCTTCCTTGAAAAGAATCTTCCTAGGCGAACAGGGACTTGTCGTGATCTTCGCGGTCGCCTTCGCGGTCGTTTCACTGACAGTTCCGAACTTCCTCACCGAGCGCAACATGCTCGGCCTGCTGCAGTCGGTCGTGACCATCGGCATCGTCGCCTGCACCATGATGTTCTGCCTCGCGTCCCGCGACTTCGATCTTTCCGTCGGCTCGACCGTCGCCTTCTGCGGCATGGTCTCGGTCATGGCGTCGAATGTGACCGGGTCCATCACCCTGGGGCTGCTGGCTGCGCTCGTCTGCGGCGCGTTTGTCGGTTTCGTCAACGGCATCGTCATCGCAAAATTCAGGATCAACGCGCTGATCACGACGCTTGCCACGATGCAGATCGTCCGCGGGCTGGCGCTGATCTCTTCCGACGGTCGTGCCGTTGGGATCAACGATCCGAGTTTCTATCAGCTTGCATTGTCGAAGCTCCTCGGAATTCCGACGCCGATCTGGATCATGGTGATATTGTTCCTCGTTTTCGGCTTCGTGCTCAATCGCACCGTCTTCGGCAAGAACACGCTGGCGATCGGCGGCAATCCCGAGGCATCGCGGCTGGCGGGCGTCAACGTCGCCAACATGCGCATCTGGATTTTCGCGCTGCAGGGCCTCGTCTGCGCGGTTGCCGGCGTATTGTTGGCATCCCGCATTACCTCGGGCCAGCCGAATGCGGCAACGGGCCTGGAACTCTCGGTGATTTCTGCCTGCGTGCTCGGCGGCGTATCGCTTGCAGGCGGGAGGGCCGCCATGACGGGAGTCATCGTCGGCGTCCTGATCATGGGCATTGCCGAAAACGTAATGAACCTGTTGAATATCCAGGCCTTCTACCAGTATGTCGTGCGCGGGCTCATTCTTCTGGTCGCGGTTCTGCTCGACAATCTGCGCTCGGCCGCCATGGGTCGTCGAGGCTGATTTATTCCACATGACAAAAATATCATAAATTGACGGGCATCGACCTGTCGCCTTCCGAGGCTGGCGCGTTATATCGACCCGCAGAAGTGGTCTTACGGCTTCTTCCAATCGGTCAACAAGGGAAGGCAACTTGCCTTTTCCGACGCATAATCGAAAACAGGAGGACGGCATGCAGATAAATCGTACAGGCTCGGCTCATTGGGCCGGCGGCTTCAAGGATGGCAGGGGCGCGATTACCACGCAAAGCGGCGCGCTGAAGGAATACCCCTATGGCTACGCCAGTCGTTTCGAAGGCGTCCCGGGTACCAATCCCGAAGAACTGATCGGCGCTGCCCATTCCGGCTGCTTCACGATGGCGCTTTCGGCGATCCTCGGCGAAGCCGGTCTCACGGCCACCAGCCTGCAGACAACCGCCAAGGTGACGCTCGAGAGCGTCGAAGGCGGTTTTGCGATCACCGCGATCAACCTCAATCTAGTGGCTTCCGTGCCCGGCACAGACGAAGCCACATTCAAGGGCCTCGCCGCAAAGGCAAAGGCCGGTTGCCCGGTCTCCAAGGCACTCGCGGCTGTTCCGATCACGCTCGACATAACCTTCAGCTGATCGCAGAATGCCTGCAGCCGCGCCGCTCCCGCAGCGCGGCCATTTCACCACAATTCGCGCTAAATCTACAATCCTGCATATATAGGAAGCACTATTCTTTTTGGACGCATATCCAGCGTGCCAAAAAGGAGTGCTCAGGAATGTCAGCATTTACACTGTTTCACGTCATTATTTCACTGATTGCAATCGTCAGCGGCCTCATTGTCGCCTACGGCTTCGTTACCGCCAGGCGGTTCGAGCAAACCACGCTGGTCTTCCTGATCATGACGTTGGCGACCAGCGTTACCGGTTTCCTCTTTCCGTATAACGGCTTCACGCCCGGCATCGGCGTCGGGATTCTCTCGGTGTTGATCTTCATCCCGACGGCGGCGGCTCGATATAAGTATCACCTGGCCGGTATCTGGCGACCGGTCTTCGTGATCGGCAGCCTGGTTCTTCTCTATTTCAACTGTCTCGTGTTGATCGTGCAGTCTTTTCAAAAGGTTCCGGCGCTTAATGCGTTGGCGCCAACCGGAGGCGAGCCCGCTGTCATCATCTCGCAGGTGGTCCTTCTCATCGCGGCCGTCGTGATCGGTTTTCTCAGCCTGCGGCGGTTCCGCCCTGCCTTGATGGGCTTCTGACGGCTCCCTGGCCGTTCTCTCGGTCGCAAGTTGCTGCCTGCTTTCGCGGACGGCATCGTTGACTTACTAGCTATGATGCATTACGAGTGACGATAATTGAAATTCGTCACTCGTAATTTGGAATAGCCTAGATGGACGAACTTGCCGACCTCAGCATTGATTCCTCCCGCCAGGAAAACGTGACCCGTATTCTCGATTCGGCTGAGCGGCTGTTTCGTCACTACGGCTATGGCAAGACGACGGTTGCCGACATCGCGCGCGACCTCGGAATGTCGACGGCCAATATCTATCGCTTCTTTGCATCGAAGACGGAGATTCACCAGGCTGTCTGCGGGCGCATGCTCGAGATGAGCTACAATATTGCGTTGACGATCTCCCGTCTGCCGATCAGCGCTTCCGACCGCCTGCGGCAATATGTCAACGCCCAATACCAGATGACCGTCGAAGTCATGCTGGATGAGCAGAAGGTCCACGAGATGGTGATCATTGCCATCGAACGGGACTGGCATGTCATCGAAAAGCATGTCGACCGGATCCACGATATCATTGCCGACATTATCAGGGAGGGGATTGCTGCCGGCGAGTTTGCGGAGCAGGACGCCGAGATTGCGTCGAAATGTTTCGGCGCGGCGACGGTTACGCTCTGTCATCCCCAGATGGTTGCGCAGTGTCTTGCCAAGGAGAACCGGGCAATGCCCGAGGATCTCATAGACTATGCGATCAGAGCTCTGAAGAAATAATCGCGCGGCGGCCCAGCCGCGCCCTTTGTCACGTCTTGTTGTTCGAGGAGTGCGAAATGTTTTCGCCAAAAAATGATTATACGCCGATCGTCGCTGGCTTTGCTGTTATCGCGCTGATCGCGATGGTGGCTTCCGGCTGCACCGAGAAAAAGGAAGAAGCCACGCAAGTCGTCCGACCGGTCAAGGTCGTCGAGATTGCCAAGGCCGATACCACTCGTGCGCTCGACTACTCCGGTTCCGTCCGGGCGCGGACCGACATGAACCTCGGGTTCCGCATCAACGGCAAGATCGTCGACCGTCGTGTCGATATCGGTGAGCGCGTCAAGCCCGGCGACGTGCTGGCGCGGATAGATTCCACCGACTACCAGCTGGCGGTAAAGCGTGCCGAGGCTACCCTCGATTCGGCGCAAAAGCAGGTGCAGACCGCCGATCTGACCCTCAAACGCGCCCAGCAGCTATTCGAAAAGAACGTCGCTCCGAAATCGCAGCTGGAGCAGGCGCAGCTCAGCTACGACCAGGCGACGTCGACACGTGATTCAGCCAGCTCCGCCCTCGACGAGGCAAAGAACCAGGTTGCCTACAGTGACCTCAAATCGGATCTGAGCGGCATCGTCACCGCTGTCAACGCCGATGTTGGCCAGGTGGTCGGCTCCGGCACACCGGTTCTGACCGTCGCCGTCGATGGTGAAAAGGAAGTGCAGATCGCGGTGCCTGAAATGGATATCGCCCACTTCACATCCGGAAAGGCCGTCAAGGCCCGCTTCTGGTCCGACGATGCGCTCGTGCTCGATGGCAAGGTGCGCGAGGTCTCCGGCAGCGCCGATACTCAGTCGCGGACTTTCAGCGTTCGAGTCAGCTTGCCGAACGACCCGCGCGTGCTGCTTGGCATGACCGCGAACGTCGAGGCCAGCGCGGAAAATACGCAGCCGTTCGTGTCGATCCCGCTCAGCGCGCTTGCCGAGAAGGACGGGCAAAAGATCGTCTGGCTCGTAGATCGCCAGGCGGGCACGGTTCATTCGCAACCGGTCAGGGTGGCGGATTTTTCCAGTGACGGGGTCCGCGTCGCCGACGGGCTGAAGGCAGGCGAGACTGTCGTTGCGGCCGGAACGCAGTTCATGACCGAAAACCTCAAGGTCAAGCTACCGGACGCTACAAACCAGCAGGCGGCTGCGGCACCTGACGGCACCGTCACCTCAGCTGTCGTACGCTGAGCAGCAACTCGCATCATTCAGAGCGGAACACTGTTATGGATAGCCTCCCAGAGGAAAAGAAGCCCTTCAACCTGTCGCGCTGGGCAATCGCCCATCCTAGCATCGCGCGCTTCCTGTTCGGGCTGATCATCGTTGCCGGCGCGCTCGGGCTCACGCATATGGGCCAGAAGGAAGATCCCGATTTCACCTTCCGCGTCATGGTCGTGCAGGTGATGTGGCCGGGCTCGTCGATGACCGACATGGAAGACCAGGTCGTCAACAAGATCGAGCGCAAGCTGCAGGAAACGCCGCATCTCGATTTCGTCCGCTCCTATACAAGGCCGGGCAGCGCCATCATCACGGTGCAGATCAAGGGCGACACCAATACCGCTGAGGTGAACGACGCGTTCTACCAGGTGCGCAAGAAGGTTGGCGACATCTCCAGCGAACTGCCGGCTGGATTGCTGGGCCCCTATTTCAACGATGAATTCGGCGACACCTTCATCACGCTGCATTCGATCAGCGGCGATGGCTACAGCTATCCGGAGCTTAAGAAGTTCGCGATCCAGGCCCGCGACATGCTGCTGTCGACGCCGGGCGTCGAAAAAGCCGTCATCATCGGCGACCAGCCCGAGAAGATCTATATCGATGTCTCGTCGAAGGTGCTTGCCGAACGCGGTCTCACGCTCACCGATCTGCGCAACGCGGTCGTTGGCCAGAACAACGTCGATCCCGCGGGCTCCGTCGAAACCGATACACGCTCGGTGCGCATCTCCGTTGAAGGCGACGTGCACAGGGTCGAGGATATCAGGGAACTTCGCCTGAGGGCTGGCGGCCAGGTGACGCGTCTTGGCGACATCGCTACTGTTACAGCGGGGCTCGAAGACCCCTACACGGCAAAATTCCAGTTTAACGGCCACGACAGCGTCCAGCTCGGCGTCGTCATGGCAAAGGGTTTCAAGGTTACCGATGTCGGCAAGTCGGTCGACGCCACCTACGAGCGCTTCATTTCGTCGCTGCCGCTCGGCGTTTCGGTCGATCAGATATCCAATCAGCCTGATGTCGTCACCGATGCTGTCAGCGAGTTCATGCATGCGCTGGTCGAAGCGCTGGCGATCGTGCTCATCGTCTCGTTCGTCTCGATCGGCTGGCGCTCCGGCCTGGTGATCGCCATTGCCATACCGCTGGTGCTGGCAGCGACATTCGCCATCATGTTCGAACTCGGTATTGACCTGCAGCGCATCTCGCTCGGCGCGTTGATCATCGCGCTCGGGCTGTTGGTCGACGACGCGATGATTGTCGTCGAACTGATGGAGAGGAAGCTGGAGGAGGGGCTTGTCAAGCTCGATGCGGCCAGCTTTGCCTATTCATCGACCGCATTTCCGATGCTGACCGGAACGCTGATCACGACGGCGGGCTTCATTCCCGTCGGCTTTGCGGCCTCCACGGCAGGCGAATATGTGCGCTCGCTATTCTACGTCGTCGGCATTGCGCTGGTGACGTCCTGGTTCGTGGCCGTCTATTTCACGCCGTGGCTCGGCTACATGATCCTGAAGCAGCGCAAGCATGCGGGCAGCCATCACGACGTCTTCGATACGCGTTTCTATCGACGCCTGCATAAGACAGTGGGCTGGGCGGTGCGCCACCGCGTCATCGTGCTGTTGCTGACGCTCGGCACCTTTGCCGGCAGCCTGTTCGCCTTCCAGTTCATTCCGCAGAACTTCTTCCCGCAATCGTCGCGGCCGGAAATCCTCGTTGATCTCTGGCTGCCGGAAGGCACCAGCATCAAGGAAGTCGAAAAGCAAGCCAGTGCGTTGCAGGCCCGCGTCGCCGACGATCCGGACAAGCGCTTCGTCGCCACCTATATCGGCGAAGGCGCGCCGCGCTTCTTCTTGCCGCTCGACCAGCAGCTTGCCAACCCGAACTATGCGCAGCTTCTAGTGATGGCCAAGGACGAGCCGGCCCGCGAACGGCTTATCCTCAAGCTCAGGACCATACTTGCCGAGGATTTTCCGTCGATCCGCGGCAAGGTGGATCGCCTCTTCCTCGGTCCGCCGACGGGCTGGCCGGTGCAGTTGCGCGTCATGGGACCCGATCGCCAACAGGTTCGCCACATTGCCGATCAGGTCAAGCAGCGGTTCCAGGCCGATCCGCAGCTCAGCGCCATTCACGACGACTGGCTGGAGCCGGTGGCCGCGATGAAGCTGGTCATCGACCAGGATCGCGCCCGTGCGCTCGGCGTTACCTCGCAACGCGTCCGGCAAATGATGCAGGCAGCCATGTCCGGCGCGCCGCTGGGCGATTTCCGCGAAGGCGAGGAAACTGTCTCCATCGTTGCCCGCGAGCCGGATGCAACGCGCCGCATGCTCTCTGCCGTCAATTCGGTCTACATACCGACTGACTCAGGTGGCTTCGTTCCGCTCTCGCAGGTCGCCAAGGTGGTGCCGGTGCTCGAGCAGGATCTCGAATGGCGTCGCAACCGTCTGCCGACGATCACGGTGAGGGCAACGCTTCCCGACAACGTGCAGTCGACCGATGTCACCGCCAAGATTTACAGCGATATGAAGGATCTGAGAGACAGCCTGCCTGCCGGATACAAGATCGAGATCCAGGGCGGGGCAGAGGATGCGGCCGAAAGCCAGGCCTCGATTGCCGCCAAGGCGCCGATCATGCTGCTCGTCATCGTCGTGCTCCTGATGGCGCAGCTGCAGCACTTCGGCAAGGCGATGCTGGTGCTGGCGACGGGTCCTCTCGGTATCATCGGTGCCGCTGCGGCTCTTCTGATCAGCGGCTCGCCATTCGGCTTCGTGGCGATCCTCGGCGTCATCGCGCTGCTCGGAATCATCATCCGCAACTCCATCATCCTCGTCGACCAGATCGACCAGGATATAAGGGCCGGCATGGACCGGCAGGAGGCGATCATCGGTTCGGCCGTCCGCCGCTTCAGGCCGATCATGCTGACGGCGCTGACCGCGGTTCTGGCGCTGATCCCGATCTCGCGCGGCGTGTTCTGGGGTCCGCTCGCCTACGCGATGATGGGCGGCATCCTGGTTGCGACAGTGCTTACGATCTTCGTCCTGCCGGCCGGCTACGCCCTGTTCTTCGGCCGTGAGCCGAAGAGGCACGACGCGGTTCCATCGAGCGAAAAAACAGATGAGGACGGCGATCGCCATCGCGACATCCCGGCCATTGCCGCCGAATAGCCAATAAAAAGCGCGGGCAAGAAGAGAGGGGTTCCGGCATTGCCGGGACCCCTTTTTCGCGTGAATTCCGTATCCGTGGGAGCTCCGGCAATCGTCCGAACAAGAAGGCCCTGCGGATCTCGGGGCCTTCAGTTTGGTTGGAATAGCGGAAATGGGCGGAGAAGGTTGAACCGCGCGGCGCGCAACGGCAACCAATCACCATGCAGATCGCGCACTACTCGATCCGAACCCGGCCGCGCGGAAGTTGGTCGTTGCGTTCGTGCGCGAAGATCGCGGCGGGGAGTGGCTGCAGGTCGCGGATGATATCGGCGGCCTTTTCGCCGACCATGATCGTCGGCGCGTTGGTGTTGCAGGAGGGGACCCGCGGCATGACGGAGCTGTCGCAGACACGCAGGCCCTGCAGCCCGTGTACCTTCAGGTCGAGACCCACGACCGCGTCCCGCCCGGTTCCCATTTTGCAGGTTCCAACGGGATGGTGGTCGGTCTTCGCATTGGCGCAGCCGTATTCGAAGAGCTCTTCATCTGTCGTCACCTTCGGTCCGGGAAGTCGCTCGGCCATGATGAACGGTTTCAGGGCCGACTGCTGGAAGATCTCACGGGCGAGCTTCAGGCCCTCCAACGACATAGCCCTGTCATGAGGATCGGACCAGTAGTTCGGGTCGATCAGCGGCGCACTTGCCGCATCTGACGACGAAAGCCTGACGGTTCCGCGCGAGCGCGGATGAAGATAGGCGGAATTCAGTGTCACGCCCGCATTTTTCAGCTTTTCGACACCCGCCTCGATGCCGGATCCAAGTCCCAGGTGGAACTGGATGTCAGGCGAGCGCGCATTCGGGTCGGCGTACCAGAAACCACCCGTCTCGAACAGCGATGAGGCAACCGGTCCTGTCCGGAACAGGGCATATTCCAGACCGGCCCATACCGTCCTGTGGAGCTTGGCGACGCCGTCGTAGGTGTGGTCGCCGGTGCATTCGGCAATCACGAACAAGTCGAGATGGTCCTGCATGTTGGAGCCGACGCCTGGGAGATCGTGGTGGACCTTCACGCCGACGGACGAGAGGTGATCCGCCGGCCCGATGCCGGATTGAAGCAGCAGCTTGGGCGAGCCAATCGCGCCTGAGGATACGAGCACCTCCCGGTCGGCTAGGATCGTTTCAGCGCCCCCCGATGTCGCGACCTCCACGCCGATCGCGCGGCTGCCCTCGAGCACCACACGGGTGACCCGTGCGCCAAGCCTTACCGTCAGGTTCTTCCGGTTTCTGATGGGATTGAGATAGGCCAGCGACGCCGAAGAACGGCGGCGGTCGCGCTGCGTCAACTGATAGAACCCGACGCCTGCCTGCTGTTTGCCGTTGAAGTCGTGATTATACGGTATGCCGAGTTCCTGGCCGGCCCTGATATAGGCATCGCAGATCGGCAAGGCGGAAACCGGCATCGATACGCCGATTGGGCCGCCGTACGAATGGTAGTCATCGGCGAAGCGCTGGTTGTCTTCGGCTCTCTTGAAATAGGGAAGCACCTCGCGGTAGCTCCAGCCATCGCATCCGTCTTCGGTTGCCCAGGTGTCGTAGTCGACGGCATTTCCGCGGGTATAGAGCTGGGCGTTGATGGATGAGCCGCCGCCGATCACCTTTGCCTGGGTGTAGCGCAGAACACGGCCCTTCATATGCTTCTGCGGAACCGTCTGCCAACCCCAGCTGGCGACACCCTTTGTCATCTTGGCAAAGCCCGCGGGCATGTGGAACAGGGGATTCCAGTCGCCTCCACCGGCTTCCAGCAGCAGGACTTTGACATCGGGATCTTCGGATAACCGGTTGGCGAGAACGCAACCTGCCGGGCCTGCGCCGGTGATGATATAGTCGAATGCCATGCTCTTCCCCTACAACCTTGCGATCGACAAGCCGCCATCGGCATCGATCACCGACCCCGTGGCGAAACTAAAACTGCGCGACGCCAACGCGGATACGATGGCGCCGACATCCGCAACCTCTCCCCATCGCTTCATCGGCACGAGACCATCGGCGATCAGCTGGTCATATTTCTCCGCGACATGAGCCGTCATTTCCGTGCGGATGATGCCCGGGCGAATTTCGAAGACGCCGATGCCGCAGTCCGCGAGCCTCAAGGCAAGCCCCTTTGAAAACGTCGACAACCCGGCCTTGCTGATGCAGTAGTCCAGTCTCTCGGGCGAGCTCAGGGACGCGGAGACCGATGTGATATTGATCACGGATCGAACCGTTTTCGTGCCAGCGGTCTCCAGCATCGATTTCACCACAGCTTGCGTGAAAAAGACCGTGCCGCGCAGGTTCGTCGCGATGATCGCATCGAAATTCTCCGGGGTGAGGTCGAGGAAATCGCCACGCACGACCGAGGCCATTCCGGCGTTGTTGACGAGGCAATCGATCCTGCCGAACTGCGAGACAATGGTCTCGACGGTTCGTCGATGCGTTGAAACGTCCGATAGGTCGGACTTCGTATAGATCGCCCGGGCACCCAGCGCGTTGAGGTCGTCAAGCACGCTATCGCCAGGCTTCGGATCATCGATGCCCGTCAACACAATGTCGAACCCGCATCCGGCAAGGGCTATCGCGCTTGCAAACCCGATGCCGCGACGGCCGCCGGTGATGACGGCGACAGGTCTCGATACATCCCCCATGATATCCCCCGTTCATTCTTGCTGCCGGCGCGCGACAGGGCGCCGTCGTCACATATCCTCGTTCACCGTGGCATCCACCAGCCAGTACGTGCGCCGATATGCATGTTGAGCGTCTTCGTCTCGGTATAGTCTTCCACCGCATGACGACCGAGCTCGCGGCCCTGGCCTGATTGCTTGTATCCGCCGAAGGGGAGTTCCGAGGCGCCGTCCATGAAGGTGTTCATCCAGATCGTGCCCGCCCGGACCTTGCGGCCGATCGTCAGGCAGGTGTCGAAATCCCGGCTCCAAACGCCCGCGGAGAGGCCGTAGTCGACTGAATTGGCAATCGAAATCGCCTCTTCCGTCGTTTCGAAGGTAAGGACCGAAAGGACAGGCCCGAACACTTCCTCGCGTGCCACCGCCATATCGGGCGTCACGCCCGAAAGGATCGTCGGTCCCATGAACTGGCCCATGCCGAAGTCAAGGGTTTCACCGCCGTGAGCGATCCTGGCGCCGGCGGCCGTCGCTCCGCTGACGTAGGCCGAGATCTTCTCGAGGTGCTGCGGCGTGATGATGGCGCCGACCTGCGTCGCGGGATCCAGGGGGTCGCCCACCTTGACCTTTTTCGATAGCGCAGCGATGCGGGCGATGACATCTTCCGCGATGCTCTTGTGGAGGATCAGACGCGAGCCTGCATTGCAGCATTCCCCCGCGTTGAAATAGGCGCCGAAGACGGCGGCGTCGACGAAGGCGTCGAGGTCGGCATCGGGAAAGACGATCTGCGGGTTCTTCCCGCCAAGTTCGAGCGAGACCTTTTTCAGCGTTTGCGCGGCGTTGGCCATGGTGAGCTTGCCGACGCCGGTCGAGCCGGTGAACGAAACCATGTCGACATCAGGATGCGTGGTCATCGTCGCGCCGACTTCAGGTCCAGTTCCGACCAGGATATTGACGACACCGGCGGGTACCCCCGCCTCTATCAGGATTTCGCCGAGGACCAATGTCGAGCCCGATGTCAGTTCCGACGGCTTCACCACGCAGGTACATCCCGCTGCGAGCGCAAACGGCAATTTCTGGCCGACGATGAGGAAGGGGAAGTTCCACGGCGTGATGATCGACACGACGCCGATCGCCTCGCGCAGCACAACACCTAGCGTGCCATCGCCGAGCGTATTATAGCTCTCGCCATGCAGGTCGCGGGCGAGCGCTGCCGCGTATCGCCATATATCGACGGAGCCTGCGATTTCGGCGCGGACCTGGGAGATCGGCTTGCCGGCTTCGATGGCGTCGAGATAGGCTAGTTCTTCGGCGCGCGACGAGATCAGATCGGCTGCCTTCAAAAGAATTCCGGAGCGCTGGGCGCCGGTCAGGCCGGACCAGACGCCGCTGTCGAATGCCTTGCGAGCCGCTGCGATTGCACGTTCGGCGTCGACTTTGGTCGCAGCCTGATAGCGGCTGACGACGACGCCATGGCTCGGGGCTACCCGTTCGAGTGTCCGTCCCTCGGCACCACCAACCCATTCGCCTGATATCAGCATCTTGAATTCGCGAACCTTGAGGTCTGCGAGCGTCTTCGGAGCCACCAAAACAGTCATTACCATTCTCCCTTGAATTCTGCTGGACGCTTGTTCGAAAACGCGGCAACCCCCTCCTTGAGGTCGCCGGTCTTGGCAACCAGTATGGAGCCAAGGGTTTCGACGGCTGCGCCGTTGTCCTCGCCATTTGCAACGGCGAGCATGAGTTTTGAAATCTCGAGCGCGGCGGGGCCGCGCATGGCGATCCTGTCCGCATATTCCTTCGCCGCGGTCAGGGCATTGCCGGTTTCGACGACCTGATCGACCAAGCCATGAAGGCGTGCTTCCTCCGCTGTGAAAATCTCGCCGCCGAGCACCATGCGACGCACGACCTGCGCCCCGAAGCGCCTGACCAGCCGCTGCGTGCCGGACCATCCCGGCACCATGCCAAGCGACGTCTCGGGAAGGCCGATCTTCACGTGTCTTTCGGCGATGCGAATATCTGCAGCGGCCGCCAATTCAAGTCCGCCACCCAGCGCATGGCCGTTCACCGCGGCGATCAGAGGCATGCGCAATGTCGCCAGCCGATCGAAGACGCGATGGCCGAAACGTACCCAGGCGTGGCCGAATTCGTTGGGCTGCATGCCGCCCCAGGCCTTGATGTCGCCGCCTGCCGAGAATGCCTTGCCTGCGCCGGTCAGAATCGCGACGCGGATGGCCGCATTCGCCTCGACCTCGTCGCATGCGGCTGACAATTCCTTGAGCATGTCGATGTCGAGGGCGTTCAGCTTTTCCGGCCGCGAAATCGTGATTGTCGCGACGGCGCCGTCAATATCGATGCTGATTCTTGATTGGGACATCTCAGGCCCCCTTCAGCTTGCGCTGCGGTTTCGCCGGCAGAGAAAGCCCGATGGGTGCCTCGGCAAAGAGCGCCGCGTCCATGATCTTCAGGTCTGGAGAGACGATCAGCGGGAATTCGGACTGGTCGAGAATATGCGTCGCCAGATCGACGCCCGGTGCGATTTCGGTGAGCACGATGCCATCAGGCGTCAGCTTGAGCACGCAGCGTTCGGTGACGTAGGTGATATCCTGCCCCTGTGCGACGGCGCGCTTGCCGGAGAAGGTGATGTGCTCGACCTCGTTGACCAGCTTCTTCAGCTTGCCTTCCTTCTCGATGACCAGTTTGCCGGCGTCGATCGAAAGCTTCGCCCCCGCATTGAACATGCCGGAGAAAACGATCTTTTTGGCTCGCGCGGTGATGTCGACGAAACCGCCGGCGCCGGCAGTTACGTGAGGTCGGAATGAGAGCTTCGAGACATTGACCGAGCCATCCCGGCCTATCTCGAGGAAGGAAAGGAGCGAGGCGTCGAACCCTCCACCCTGGAAATAGGTGAACTGGTAGGGCGAGGGCATATATGCGTCGGCATTCGAGGAGCAGCCGAAGGCGAAGTCGAGGAGGGGAACGCCACCGACGGCGCCTTGCTCGATGACCCAGGTAATGGCGCCGTGAAGACCCTCCTCGAGGAGGATGCGCGGCACGTTGGCCGAAATTCCGAAGCCGAGGTTCACGCAGCTGCCGGACTGCAGTTCCTGCGCGACGCGGCGGGCAATGACCTTCTGGATATTGAAGTCGGGGACGCCGAAGCTGTCGAGCGGATGGAAGATTTCGCCTGAGATCGCCGGATCGTAGAGCGTCTGTGTCGTTTGCTTCTGATCCGGGTCGACCACGATGTAATCGACCAGCATCCCCGGCACGCGGACGTCGTGCGGCTTCAACGTGCCTTCCTTGGTGACGCGCTTGACCTGCGCGATGACGATGCCGCCACTGTTCCTTGCTGCAAGCGCCTGATCGAGGCCGCCGAGATAGGCACCCTCGTGCTCGTAGGTCAGGTTTCCGCGCTCGTCGGCGGTCGTGGCCCGGATGATCGCCACATCAGGCGCGATCGACGGGAAAAACAGCCACTCCTCGCCCTCGAAATCGAGCTTCTTGACGATCGGCACGGCTGCCGCTGCCGCATTCATTGCGCAGCCCTGGTTTTGCGGATCGACGAACGTATCCAATCCGACCTTGGTGATCACTCCCGGGCGCTTGGCCGCCGCCTCGCGGTGCATGTCGAAGAGAATTCCGGACGGGATGTTATAGGCCGGAATTTCGTTGGCGCCGATCATCTGCCAGATGAGGGGCGGCTCCGATGTCGATGGCCCCGAGGGATAGGACCCGCCGATGATCCTTGCCAGGAGCCCCTTGCGCGCGATGTGGTCGACGCCTTTGATGCCGCTCATGTCGCCGGCGGCAATGGGGTGCAGCGTGGTCAACTGGCGCGGACGGCCTGTCGCCTCGAACCGTTCCCCTATGGCTTTCAGCATCAGGTCCGGGCAGCCGAGGCCGCTCGACGACGACACAGACACAACCGCTCCGTCGGGGATCAGCGCTGCAGCTGCTTCCAGGGTGATTTCTTTGGTGGCCATATCTCAGAGTCCGGTTTCTATTGTTACAGCGGCGCCGGTTCGCGCCGCTTCGACCACGGCAAGGCCGGTCGCAAGCGACCAGATGCCGTCCTCGCCGCTGGCTGAGACATGGCCTCCGCCAGCGACGGCCGCATGGAAATTGTGGAGCGCGGTCCGGTAAAGATTGCTGTCGTCCAAAGGCAAATCCTGCTCGCCTTCGGCGGTGCGCAATGTCACCGTTCCGACTGGCCTTTGCGTCATGACATTCTTGCCGATCAGGGAACCGTGGGTGCCGTGAACCTCGAACCCGGTTTCGGCGAATTTTGTGGTGAAGCCGTCGTGGAACTGGGCGATCAGGCCGGATTTGAAACGCATGACGCCCATCACCGCATCTTCCAGACCCTCCTTGCCCATTCCACCCGACTGGCTGAACGCGATGACCTCGGTCGGATCGTCGTTCAGGACAAAGCGCAGGGTATCGGTATCGTGCACGGTGATATCGAGGATGACGCCGCCGCCGGCCTGGGGTTTGTCCAGACGCCAGCCTTGCAGATGCGGCGGGAGGTAGACCGCATGGAACACCCGGGCGGACAGCGGTTTGCCGATCTTGCCGGAGGCGATGGCATCGCGCATCGCGAGGTGGCTGGCGGCGTTGCGCAGATGGTGGTTGGTGGCGATAACGACGCCCGCGTCGCGCGCCGCCTTGATCATAGCATGGCCATCGGAGAGCGACATCGCCAGCGGCTTCTCGCACAGGACGTGTTTGCCAGCCTTGGCAGCGGCAATCGCCTGGTCGCGATGGAGTTCGTTGGTGGTCGAGATATAGACCGCGTCTATGGCTGGATCGCCGACCACCTCGTCAAGGGACGTGACGGCTTTTGGAATTCGGTTCTCCGTGGCATAGGCCGCGCCACGCTCGGCGCTCGTGCTCATCACGGAGGCGATCTCGCCGCCGGTGGCCCGGATCGCGTCTATCACCCACTCCCTGGCGATCGTGCTCGCGCCCATCAATCCCCATCGAACAGTCATCAGGCAGTCCTCTTTTCAACGTCTCTGCGCGCCGGGCCGCTGCTTTCGCGCACGACGAGGCGGACCGAACCAACAAGAGCCTCGGGGTCGGCGTTTCCGGAATTGATCTGTTTCAACAAAAGCTGCGCCGCGCGGCGGCCCATCCCTTGTGGGTCCACCGACACCGTGGTCAGGGCTGGCACTGCCGTTTTTGCCTCGATGACATCGTCGAACCCGATGACCCCGAAGTCGGCGCCCGGTTCCAGGCGGTTGGCTCGAAGCCCATCGCACACGCCGAATGCCACTGCGTCGTTAAAACACAGCGCCGCGGTTGGGCGATCGCCAAGTCTGACCGCGCGATCGATGGCATCCACGCCGCCGGCTCTCGATGGGGCGGAGCTGATGACCAGGCTCGCATCAAAGGCGATATCAGCCGATTTGAGCGCCGTCTGATATCCGACGAGGCGCTCTGCAAAGACTGCCGTGTCGGGGAAGCCTCCGAGGAACGCGATCCGGCGGTGTCCAAGTGCTACCAGGTGCTCGACAGCGGCCGAGGCTCCCGCATGATTGTCCGACATGAGCGAGGAAACCTTGGCTCCCTGGATGTTGCGGACGACAACGACGACCGGAATTCCGCTTGCCACCAGGGGCTTTAGGTCTGCGGGCTCGGTTCCCCTGGCAGGCGAGACGATCAGGCCAGAAATGCCGTGTTCGCGCATCGAGGCGATGACCTCACGCTGGCGATCGACGCTTTCGCCTGTGTTGGACAGGAACTGCACATAGCCCGCGGATTGCACGACGTCGTCGACGCCGACGGCGAGTTCCGCAAAAAAGCTGTTCGTAAGATCATTGACCACAATGCCGATAATCTTCGACTTCGAGTTCGATTGCCGGAGATTGGCGGCGCCCCTGTTATAGACGTAGCCGAGCTCGCGAATGACGGCAGACACCTTGGCTCGCGTCACCTCGTTCACCAGCGACGAACCCTGGAGCACGAGGGACACGGTCGACTTCGACACGCCGGCGGCATGTGCGATCTCAACGACTGTAATTCGCTCCTTCGTCATTGGATTCCTCTACCCGACGCATTCTGGTGATCGATATTTAATTGGAACGATCCAAATTTGTCAAGCGAAGTTGCAATGGAATAATGTGTTGTTGCCTCGAATCGCGGGCAAAATACGGCGCGGATGACGCAGAAAAGTTTGCAAAATTCAATTGTTGGCGTAGTTTTTAGCAGAGATAGGACCGATCACTCTCTCGGCGACATCAGGCCGTCAATTTTTGGGGAAGCGGTAAAGGCGGAATAATTCATCTTGAAATTTGGAACGATCTAAATTATTGGAGATTGTCATTCGACTGGAGGAGACCACGATGATCACGTTGCAGCTGCCCAAAGCCGACGGTAGCGTTGAGCAATACCGCCTGTCCGGCCAGCCGATCGAGCGTCCTGCCAGCCCGCCGAAATTCAATCGCATTGCCTATGCAGCCGCCCACGTGGTCTCCGATCCTCTGCGGGATTTGGATCCGTGGGGTCGTCCTGCGATCGATTGGGACGCGACGATCGCGTTTCGTCGCCACCTTTGGGGCTTGGGTTTCAAAGTTGCGGAAGCCATGGATACGGCGCAACGCGGCATGGGGCTCGATTGGGCGGGTGCGCAGGAACTCATCCGCCGCTCGCTTCAGGCGGCGCGGGACATCCCGGGCGCGGACCTTGCCTGCGGCGCCGGCACCGATCATCTTGCGCCTGCAGATGCGAGGTCCTTGGACGACGTCATCAGAGCTTACGAGACGCAGATCGAGTTCGTCGAGAGCCATGGTGGCCGGGCGATCATGATGGCGAGCCGGGCGCTTGCGCGACTGGCCCGCTCGCCTGCCGACTACGCCAAGGTCTATGGGCGCATTCTCTCGCAGGCGAAGGAAAAAGTCGTCCTTCACTGGCTCGGCGACAAGTTCGACCCTCAGCTTGCGGGCTATTGGGGCGGTGAGGGTTTTGAGGCGTGCCTCGACAGCGTCCTTGCGATCATCGGTTCAAATGCGGACAAGGTCGAAGGCATCAAGATTTCATTGCTCGACAACGCAAAAGAGGTCCAGCTGCGCAACCGTCTTCCTGAAGGCATCTTGTGCTTTACCGGCGACGACTTCAATTATGCGGAGCTTATCGAGGGAGATGGCGCGCGCTATAGCCACGCATTGCTCGGCATCTTCGATGCAGTCGCGCCGTCCGCCTCGAAAGCCCTTGTGTCGCTTGCTGCCGGCGATGTCGCCGCATTTCGGTCGCTGATCGAGCCGACCGTGCCGTTGTCCCGGAAGATTTTCGAGACGCCCACGCAATACTACAAGGCAGGCGTCGTATTTCTTGCCTGGTTGAACGGGCACCAGTCTCATTTCTCAATGCCAGCCGGCCTGCAATCCGCGCGCGGCCTCATCCACTACACCGATATCTTTAGGCTCGCCGACAAGGCCAATGTCCTCGACAAGCCGGAGCTTGCCGCGCGCCGAATGAAAACCCTGACCGAGCTCTACGGCGTGGCATAGCCGGGCCGAAGCTCAGGTCTTCAGTCGAAGGAAAGTCGATTAACCCGCGTCAGCCAGCATTGGGAAGTTAAATTGAGGCTTCAGCAAAACCTGCATATCGGCCGTCTCGTCGCCGGCAATCCGGGCCAGCAGAAGGCGTCCCATCTGCTCCCCCGTGTCGGTCAGATCTTCGTAGATCGTCTCGACCTTGGGCTGGATCTGGCTGAGCAGTTTCGAGGTTCGCTTGGCAACAACGTCGTATTCCTTGCCGAGCGTCAGGCCGTTGTCGCTCATGCCGGTAATCGTCGCCAGAGCCGAGACCTCTCCACCGCAGGCAAAGCCGTCGGGAGCGTCAGCCTGGCCCCCGCGGCGGCTTATGTAGTCGCGGATCCGGTCGACGGGACAGTCGAGGTCGATGTCGTCGGGTATTTCGTAGGCAACGCCGGCCTCGCGGACGGCAGTCATGAAGCCGTGCAGCAGGTGTTGCGAGAAGGTGAGGCGCTTTGGAGGCAGTATGATCATCGGCTTGCGCCGACCACGAAGGATCAGCCACTTGGTGGCCTCGTAGGCAAAGCTGAAATTGTCATAGTCGACATAGGGATGCTCGGTGGTGAACTCGGTCCTGCCATGGGTAACGAAGGGAAATCCCTTTTCCAGCAGGAGACGGACGCGTGGGTCGAAGGGCTCCGTGCGGGAGAAGATCATTCCGTCGGCCATGCCGTTGCGGACGATGTAGCGCACGGCGTCGATATTGCTGCCATTGATGAAGTTCGGCGTGACGATCAGGTGATATGGCGTGTCCTTCAGCGCCTTGGCGAGCCCGTGCATAAGCGAAATCCCATAGCCAAGGATTTCCTCGTGCGGGTCGAGAAGGACGCTTATGACATTGGTCCTGCCTGTCTTCAGGCGCTGCGCAGCGCGATCCGGCAGGTAGCCTATTCTTGCGGCGACCTCATGGATATGCTTGCGGGTTTCGAGCGATATCTGGGGGGCGTTGCCGAGGGCGCGGGACACGGTGGTTACTGCGAAGCCGGTCATTTCGGCAATCGTTCGAAGCGTCGGCTTGCCGCTTTTCGGGATAGGGCGCGGCGAGGTGTTGGGGGTGTCTTTCAATTCAATACTCGGTGCCCATGAGGATGGGCATTTTTAGCCGCTTACGTGAGGATGCGCAATGTGTTTGTGAAAACGTTTATTCACCATTGAACATGGTCTTTGCTCAGCGAGAGGGAATTGATAGAGTTAGCGAATGGCAATGTAAACAATGGCTTGTCTAAACCATTCGAGGGTGTATCTGAGGCCTTTGGGGGTGCTTGACTTCACACAATTTATAACGTTTTAAATAACGCGCGGTGAAAAGCACCGCATTGAGATTTGCGACCCGCCTGGGGCGGGATGGCATTTAAAAGCGGAGGAGGAGCTTCCGCTTCAACGACTTGCAACCGGGGAGGATACGATGCGCAAGTTTATGATGACGACGGCAGTGGCAGCACTGATGGTAGCAGGCTGCGGAGCAGCCCGTGCCGCTGACGTCAAAGAAGTTCAGATGCTTCATTGGTGGACGTCAGGTGGCGAAGCTGCGGCGCTCAACGTGCTGAAGGGCGATCTTGCCAAGGAAGGCTATGCCTGGAAGGACGTGCCTGTAGCAGGTGGCGGCGGCGATGCTGCCATGACGGCGCTCAAGGCGATGGTGGCTGCGGGAACTTATCCGACAGCGTCCCAGATGCTTGGCTACACTGTGCTGGACTACGCGCAGGCCGGCGTCATGGGCGACCTGACGGAAACTGCGAAGAAGGAAGGCTGGGACAAGTCTGTTCCGGCGGCTCTGCAGAAGTTCTCGGTTTATGAAGGCAAGTGGGTCGCGGCTCCGGTCAACGTCCACTCCGTCAACTGGCTGTGGATCAACAAGGCTGTCATGGACAAGATCGGCGGTAAGCAGCCGAAGACCTTCGACGACCTGATTGCGCTTTTGGACAAGGCCAAGGCTGCGGGCGTCGTTCCGCTGGCATTGGGCGGCCAGAACTGGCAGGAAGCCACGATGTTCGACTCGATCGTCCTGTCGACGGGCGGACCTGAGTTCTACAAGAAGGCCTTCAACGACCTCGATGAGGACTCGCTGAAATCCGACACGATGAAGAAGTCGTTCGACAACCTTGCCAAGATCATCAAGTACGTCGACCCGAATTTCTCCGGCCGTGACTGGAACCTTGCGACCGCCATGGTCATCAAGGGCGACGCTCTCGTCCAGGTAATGGGCGATTGGGCGAAGGGTGAATTCGTTGCTGCAAAGAAGACTCCGAACAAGGATTTCCTTTGCTACCGCTTCCCGGGCACTGAAGGCAGCGTGATCTACAATTCGGATATGTTCGGCATGTTCAACGTTCCGAACGACCGCAAGGCCGCTCAGGTCGCGCTGGCAACCGCAACGCTCTCGAAGAGCTTCCAGTCGGCATTCAACGTCGTCAAGGGATCGGTACCTGCCCGGACAGACGTTCCGGATACGGCCTTCGATGCTTGCGGCAAGAAGGGCATCGCCGATCTGAAGGCTGCGAACGACGGCGGCACGCTGTTCGGTTCGCTCGCCCAGGGCTATGGCGCTCCTCCGGCAGTTGCCAACGCCTACAAGGACGTCGTGTCGAAGTTCGTTCACGGACAGATCAAGTCGTCCGATCAGGCCGTGGTCGAGCTCGTCAAGGCAATCAACGACGCCAAGTAAGCATCTCTGAAAGCTTAGTGTCTCCCCCGCATAAGGCGGGGGAGCTTTATGCCAGACCAGCCCCGGGGAGGGGTAGATTTCATGAGCACCGTTGTGACCCCCGACGTCACCCTCACGCCCGAGCGAGCCGAGCGATATTCGATCCGCTCCCGATTGCAGGACGCCTTGCCAAAGATCGTTCTCGCACCGAGCTTCCTGGTGACGATCATTTTCGTCTACGGCTTCATCATCTGGACCGGCTACCTGTCCTTCACCAATTCAAAAACCTTCCCCTCATATACGCTGACCGGCGCGCGCGCGTATCAGCGGCTGTGGGGCTGGACATTCGAGAGCGATCCGCCGTCGAGCTGGTACACCTCGATCACCAACATGGCCATCTTCGGCTTTCTCTATGTCGGCATCTGCCTGGCACTTGGCCTTTTCCTCGCCATCCTGCTTGATCAGAAGATCCGCGGGGAGGGCATATTGCGCCCGATCTACCTCTATCCCATGGCGCTTTCGTTCATCGTGACCGGCGTTGCCTGGAAGTGGTTTCTCGATCCCGGTCTCGGGCTCGAACAGACGCTGCATCAATGGGGCTGGACGAGTTTCCATTTCGACTGGATCAAGAACAAGGACTTCGTCATCTACACGGTCGTGATCGCCGGCGTCTGGCAAGCCTCCGGCTTCGTCATGGCGATGTTCCTGGCAGGTCTGCGTGGGATCGACAGCGAAATCATGAAGGCGGCGCAGATAGACGGCGCGACGACAGTACAGCTCTACAGGCGCATCGTCATTCCGCTGCTGCGGCCCGTGTTCCTCTCCGCTTTCATCGTGCTCGCGCACATGGCGATCAAATCCTACGATCTGGTGGTGGCGCTGACCAGCGGCGGGCCTGGCGGCTCCGCCTGGCTGCCCTCCAACTTCATGTACGAATATACCTTCAAGCGCAACGAGATGGCGGTCGGTTCGGCCAGCGCGATCATCATGCTGATGACGATCACTGCAATCATCGTGCCTTATCTCTATTCAGAGCTCCGGGAGAAATCACGATGAGCGTCGCCATATCGCCTGGCGCCACAGGGCGCCACACCAGCGGAGTGAGAATTCTCAACCGTGTGGTGATCTATGGCCTGCTGATATTGTTCGCCATTGTCTACCTGATGCCGCTCTTCGTCATGGTCGTCACCTCTTTCAAGACGATGGACGAGATCCAGAACGGCAATATGCTTTCGCTGCCGGCGGCGCCAACCATCGACCCCTGGATCAAGGCCTGGGGCGAGACCTGCGTCGGCCTGACCTGCGCCGGCATCAAGGGCTATTTTTGGAATTCCATAAAGATGGTGGTTCCGGCGGTGCTGATCTCGACCCTGCTCGGCGCCCTCAACGGCTATGTGCTGACCAAGTGGCGCTTTCCCGGCCACACCCTGATTTTCGGTCTCATGCTGTTTGCATGTTTCATTCCGTTCCAGTCGGTGCTGCTGCCGATGGCGACGATCCTCGGCAGTCTCGGGCGCTTCGGCGTGACGCTCCAGAACGCCACCGGTCTTTCCTTCGGTTTCGGAAATCCCACCGTCAACCTGGTGTTCGTCCACGTGGTCTACGGCCTCGGCTTCACCACCCTGTTCTTCCGGAATTTCTACGAGGCGTTTCCGACCGAGCTGGTGAGGGCCGCCCAGGTCGACGGTGCGGGGTTCTTCCAGATTTTCCGGCGCATCATGCTTCCGAATTCGCTGCCGATCATCGTCGTCACTGTCATCTACCAGTTTACCAATATCTGGAACGACTTCCTGTTCGCATCCGCCTATGCCGGCACCGGAGAGTCCATGCCGATGACGGTCGCGCTCAACAATGTCGTCAATACGTCTACCGGCGTCGTCGAATACAACGTCAACATGGCAGCGGCGATGATCGCCGCCATGCCCACTCTTATCGTCTACATCGTCGCAGGGCGCTACTTCGTACGCGGGCTGATGGCCGGCGCCGTCAAAGGATAACCAATGGCTTTTCTAGAAATAACCGGCCTCAGGAAGCGATTCGGGTCGCTTGAAATCCTCAAGGGCATCGATCTCGAACTGGAGAAGGGTGGCTTTCTGGTGCTCGTCGGGCCATCTGGCTGCGGCAAGTCGACTTTGCTCAACACGATAGCCGGGCTCGAGACGATCAGCGAAGGCGACATCCGGGTAGACGGCCGGGCGATCGGCGATCTGCATCCCTCCAAGCGCGACATCGCCATGGTGTTCCAGAGCTATGCGCTCTATCCGAACATGACCGTGGCCGGCAATATTTCGTTCGGCATGGAGATGCGGGGCGTGCCGGTGGCCGAGCGCAAGACGGCTATCGACAAGGTCGCCAAGGTGCTGCAGATCACCCATCTGCTGGACCGCAAGCCGAGCCAGCTCTCGGGCGGCCAGCGGCAACGCGTCGCCATGGGACGGGCACTCGTGCGGGACCCGAAGCTGTTCCTTTTCGACGAGCCGCTGTCCAATCTCGATGCGAAGCTTCGTGTCGACATGCGTATCGAAATCAAGCGCCTGCATGCGGCGACGGGGACCTCGATCGTCTACGTCACGCACGACCAGATAGAGGCGATGACGCTTGCAACGAAGATCGCGGTCATGCGCGACGGCGAGGTGCAACAATTCGGAACGCCGGCCGAGATCTACAACAACCCAACCAATCTGTTCGTCGCCGACTTCATGGGTTCCCCTGCGATGAATCTTCTGACAGCGACGATCGAGGGCACCGGCAACGATCTCCACGTCTCGTTGGCACGACCCGACGCCGAACCGCTCCGCCTGCCTGCTGCGCAGGTGCAAAGTCTTGCTCCCTATGCCGGGAAACAGGTCATCTTCGGGATACGCCCGGAAGCGCTCACCGATCCAGACGGCGCCGACCGCAATGCCCGCCAGCTTGTCGAAGGCGACTGCCTCATCGACGTCGTCGAGCCCGCCGGCTCCGACACCTTCGCGGTCACGAAGCTCGGCGGCAAGGAAGTCGTGGCGCGTTTGCGAGCCGATGTTCGTATCGTCCCCGGGCAGAACGCGAGACTGGCGTTCAATTTGGACAAGGCGGTTTATTTTGATCCGCAGAGCGAGAGGCGGATTGCTTGAGGGAGGGGTATGGGGTGAGGGCGCGTGGGGATGCTCGATCGGTTGGGCCGTGCGGTAAGCTGGGTTTTGCCTTCCATGACGGGCCAACGTCGCGGCTTATGATCCTGCTATCCGCTCAAACGGGAATGTTGTCACCAGATGTTGGGAGTGCCGTTGCCGAAGTTGTTTTGAATCTCGTGTCGAAATATGTCAGAAGCATTTGAATCAACCTAGCGTGATAAACGGCATAAACACTGGATGACATCTCCTTGTTTTTTTTGCCTATAATATTAAACAGAAGACGATCGGAAAGAACGCGAGGTCGCATCCATGCCTGATTCAAGAAGGTTTCAGTAGTAAGCGTAAGATCACCATCTTCATCGAGTTTCCACGCAGTAACTCTGCCATCAGTAATGCTTCGCTTAATAGCGGATAAGAGCGCCTCGGGATTCTCGGTAAAAGCTCGAACCGCCATTTTATTGCTCTTCGTCTTCCTGTTCATTTTCGTTGAGTGACAAGTTCGTTTTTTTCTTATCTTCCCCTCGTTCCACATCGTCTAATTTGGACTTAAGAGGGAGCCTTATCTTGTCGGTAGTCAACTTCAAGTAGCGCTGAAACCTTTGCTGACTCTGGATGTTTAGCGCAGCAGATACTTCTTTCAATGCCGCGGCACTAATGTCCACCTTAACAAATTCCTTTGCAGCTCTAAGAAAACCTTCTGTCGTATAAAGCCAAATCGATCGTCCTGTGAGGGCAAGAAATTCTTTACGAAGCGCCGGAAGCGGTCCGACCAATCGGCTACCCTCATAATGCCACCAGTCCTCCTTGACGTCGTCAGTTACCAATATAACGTCTTGGGATTTTTCCACGGCAATGGCCGATATCTGGTGACCTGCCACTGCGAATTTCCTCCAAAATTGATTAGAGTTCGGCCTGACGAAGGACGGACGAATGAAGAAGCAGAGATTTACGGAAGAGCAGATCATCGGTGTGCTGCGTGAGCAGGAGGCTGGCG
>NZ_PCDP01000026.1 GCF_003240585.1 Arminella tubonensis | reverse complement strand
AGCCCGGTAGCTCGTCAGGCTCATAACCTGAAGGCCGCAGGTTCAAATCCTGCCCCCGCAACCAAACCAAAACAAACCCAAAAGCCCGCAATGTCGCAAGACAAGCGGGCTTTTTGTCGTTCGGGGGGTGCGATAGGCCAACGGCCCGCATACCCCACACCGTAGCAAAAGTGCATCGAAGCCTTGGGCATCCAAGCGCAACAGAGACCGCGTCTTGAGGCGAATTAGCACCCATCTACGAACACTGCGTTTGTAGATCTGGTCCTTAAACCAACGCACTCCCGAACCCACATGCCAAGACGAGACGCATGCGATGATCACGGGCTTTGGCGCGCGATCAGATCAGACTGGAATTCTAGGCCGGTATTAATTTGACCCGGCCGGAAGGAGTGGACGATATGACAAATTGTGATTTCTTGAATACATCCCATCGCGACAGTCGAGCCCACGATCGCTTCGGCGATCCAGATGGCGCGGGCGAAAAGGAGTACCGGGAGCATGTTTCCGCCCATCGGCTTTCGCTCGGGGAGATTGTCGTGGTGGTGGCGGCGGTCGTGCTTCTCGCAGGTATGGGGCTGTTCAATCAGGGCGGTTCCGCCTTATCCCGCCAGACTGCAAGCGCTTTTCAGTCCGAACACCTGCAGCACGCGTCTTTGACACACTGCGACGATGATGATTCCTACCTGGAACGGGCCTGCCAACCTTAGCCCGCCCAACGCGGTACATGTGGCGATACCGCCTGTCGGAAGGGCGGTGCCCGCTCCTCTTTCCGTCGGCTTAATTCCAGAGTGCGTGGAAATGCTGCACCGGCCCATGGCCGGATCCAACCGATAACAGATTGGCAGCCGTGATCGCGGCGGTGAGATAGCGTTTGGCGGCCTTGACGGCTTCCTGGGGCGAAGCGCCCTTGGCAAGTTCTGAGGCTATCGCGCTCGACAGGGTGCAGCCGGTGCCGTGGGTGTTCACGGTCGCAATGCGCTCCCCCTCGAACCAGCTCAATCCTTCCTCCGAGGCGAGGATATCAGGGCTCTCTTCGCCGCGGAGATGGCCACCCTTGATAAGCACATGCGACGCGCCGAGGGAGCGAAGGCGCATGGCTTGGTCGGCCATCACCAGACGACTTTCAGCTAGGGGCGTTTTCAGAAGGGCTGCAGCTTCGAGCAGGTTCGGCGTCAGAAATGTCGCGATCGGCAGTAGCTTGCTCACCAGCGTGTCGACGGCTTCCGGGGTAAGCAGGGGAGCTCCACCCTTGGCGATCATCACAGGATCGAGAACCACAGGGACTCCGCGGTACGGCGCCAGCGCATCGGCCACGGCCTCGGCTATCCCCGCATTGGCTATCATGCCTATCTTGACGGCATCCACCCGAATGTCGGCGAATACAGCCTTGATCTGCTGCGCCACGAACTCAGGGGGAACCAGGTGAACAGCCGAGACCCCTTGCGTATTCTGAGCCGTCAACGCGGTGAGGGCTGCCATGCCATAGACGCCGCACGCCGCGAACGTCTTTAGATCCGCCTGAATACCGGCGCCGCCGGACGGATCGGATCCCGCAATTGAAAGAACATTCCTGATCACAGCCGAAACCTCTTGATATCAAGGCAAATCCTAGTGGCAGCGGTTTCGGGATCCGCAGTTCCGCAAATGGCGGAGACAACAGCCAGGCCCCCCGCGCCGGTCCCAAGCACGGCCTCGACGTGCTCTGCCTTCAGTCCGCCAATGGCGACGGTCGGTACAGGAGCCAATGCAACCAGCCTTGCAAGGCCCTCATAGCCGATTGGTTGCTTGTGATCCGGTTTGGTCGGCGTCGCGAAGACGGGGCCGGCGCCGGCATAGTCAACCAGCGCTGGGTTTATCGCGGCGGCAAGGGCTTCGGTCTCCACCGATAGCCCAAGGATCATGTCCGGTCCGATCATCAAGCGAGCCGTAGAGACGTCGATGTCGTCTTGCCCGATATGCAAACCATCGGCACCGATCGCGACCGCGGCATTGACGTCGTCATTGACGATCAACAGCGCACCGCTTCCGGCCAGCATCGTCTTCAGTGCTCGTCCGGTTTCGATCAGGCTCGCGGTGTCTGCGCCTTTGTCGCGGAGCTGCACCATGGTGGCGCCGCCCGCAACGGCTGCGCGGGCCGTCTCGATCATGCCTATGTCGGAGCAGAGTTCAGGATCGAGGACCAGATAGAGCGATAGGTCGAACGTCTTCATGCGGCTGTCACTCGCGCCTTGAGGTCGAGCGTGGAGGGATCCAATGCAGCCAAGGCGTCGACAAAGCGCCACGCGAAGGACCCTGGACCGGCTGCGTGGAGCGCCGCCTGTTCGCCGGCAACGGCGAAAGTGGCCAGCGCTGCTGTCGTCGCTTCAAACGGTGCCTGCGGATTGGTCGCGGCAAAGGCACCGACGAGGCAGGTCAGAGAGCAGCCGAGCGCTGTCACCTGCGGCATCAGGGCCGAGCCGCCGGCGATGCGCGCAGACCTGTTTCCATCCGTGACGAAATCCACCACGCCGGTCACTGCCACGACCATATCATGGCGCCGCGCCAGCTCGATCGCCGAATCCTCAGCCTGCTCGACCGTATCCCGGCTGTCGACGCCTTGGCCGCGGCTCTGCCGTCCTCCGAGCGCGATGATCTCGGAGGCATTGGCCCGAACGATCGTCGGTCGCAGCGCGAGGAGCTCTGCGGTGGCGGCTCGCCGGAATGCCGTCGCATAATGCGCGACCGGATCGAGCACCCACGGCTTGCCTGCCTTTGCAGCGGCAACAGCTGCAGACTGCATTCCGGCCAGCCAATCTGTCGAGAGCGTGCCGATGTTGATGGTGAGCGCCCCGGCGATCGACGCAAATTCGCCAGCCTCCTCGTCCGCATGGACCATGGCCGGCGACGCGCCGGCGGCTAATAGAACGTTAGCCGCGATGTTCATGGCAACGAAATTGGTGATGCAATGGACGAGCGGCGCGGTTTGCCGCATCGAAGCGAGCATGCCTCCAGTTGAAATCGCGGTGGTCATTATGCCCCTTTCAGACGGGGCAAGCGCGAAGAGCAAGAGCACGTTGTGTGCGAAAGCCCGATGCGACTCCCTCCGCCAGCATGATCTGGTTCAGGTTCAAAGGGTACATCTCAGCCCGTCTCTCGACGGACGCCCCTGTCTACGAGCAGTTTTCGCAGAGAAAGGCGATCATGTCACCTGCTAATCGTCGTCGCGACAATAACGTTGAAGATAGATTCGGAGCGTCCACGGTTTGATCCTATGCCGATGCCTTTTTCTCATAAGGCCACTGCCAGTCGCGGATTTCCGGCATATCCTCGCCATACTGGCGGACATAGCGCCGGTGTTCGTCCAGTTTCGCGCGGAAGTCTTTGATGGCCGTTTCGGCCATTTTCTTCAGGCCGGGTATGCGCTCGATCGCCTCGATCGCAAGGTGATAGCGATCAAGCTCATTCAGGACAACCATGTCGAAAGGCGTCGTCGTCGTACCTTGGTCGATGAAGCCGCGAACATGGATGTTGTGATGGTTCGAGCGCCTGTAGGTCAGCCTGTGAATGAGATAGGGGTAACCGTGATAGGCGAAGATGACCGGGCAGTCGGTGGTAAACAGGTCGTCGAATCCGGCGTCGGAAAATCCATGCGGATGGGTGGTGTCGGATTGCAGTGTCATCAGGTCGATGACGTTGACCACCCGGATTCTGAGGTTCGGCAGGTGCTGGCGCAACAGATCGACGGCGGCCAGCGTCTCCATCGTTGGCACGTCCCCGGCGCAGGCCATGATCACATCGGGGTCGAAGCCGCCCTCCTCAGTTCCCGCCCATTCCCAGATACTAGCACCGGCTTTGAAATGGACGGCGGCTTCGCTCATTGTCAGCCACTGCGGTTCCGGTTGCTTGCCGGCGACGATGACATTGATGCGGTCGTAGGTCTGTAAGCAGTGCGCGCCGACGCAAAGCAGCGAATTCGCGTCCGGCGGCAGATAGACCCGCACCACATCGGCAGTCTTGTTGGCGACGACATCGATGAAGCCGGGATCTTGATGGCTGAAACCGTTGTGGTCCTGCCGCCACACATGCGAGGTCAGCAGGTAGTTGAGTGAGGCAACCGGCTTGCGCCACGGAAGTTCACGCGACACTTTCATCCACTTGGCATGTTGATTGAACATCGAATCGACGATGTGGATGAACGCCTCGTAGCAAGAGAAAAGGCCGTGGCGACCGGTCAGCAAGTAGCCCTCTAGCCAACCCTGGCAAAGGTGCTCGCTCAGCACCTCCATCACGCGGCCTTCATGTGCCAGATGCTCATCATAAGGTTTGATTTCGGACATCCAGACCCGGTTAGTTGTCTCGAACACACTGCCAAGCCGGTTGGATTCCGTCTCGTCGGGCCCAAAAATCCGAAAGTTTGCGGCCTCCTCGTTCAGTTTGAGGACATCGCGCAGGAAGGTTCCGAGGACGCGGGTCGATTCGCCGAGCGTCTTGCCCGGGCTGGTCACCTCGACGGCGTAGTCATGGATGTCTGGGAGGATGAGTTCCTGCTTCAGGCGTCCGCCATTGGCATGAGGGTTTGAGCCCATGCGGCGGTCGCCGACCGGCGCCAGGGCCGCGAGCTCAGGCTTAAGGCGTCCGGCCTGGTCGAACAGATCCCGGGGATCGTAGCTGCGCATCCATTCTTCGAGCAGCTTCAGGTGGCCGGCGTCGCCTCTGGCATTGGCGATCGGTACCTGGTGCGCCCGCCAGAATCCCTCCACCTTCTTACCGTCGACGGTCTTCGGTCCCGTCCAGCCCTTCGGGCTTCGCAGCACGATCATCGGCCAGCGCGGGCGTTCCGTTATCTTCCCTTGGGTACGCGCCTCGTTCTGGATTGCCCCGATACGGTCGAAGATGAAATCGAGGATGCCGGCCATCTTCTGGTGCATATCCTCGGGATCGCTGCCTTCGATGAAGAAGGGCTCGTAACCATAGCCGGAGAACAGGTGCCAAAGCTCCTCATCGGTCATCCTTGCAAGGATGGTCGGGTTGGCGATCTTGTAGCCATTGAGATGAAGGATCGGCAGCACGGCGCCGTCACGAATGGGGTTGAGAAACTTGTTCGAATGCCAGGAGGCGGCCAGTGGCCCCGTTTCCGCTTCGCCGTCCCCGACGACACAAGCAACGACGAGATCAGGATTGTCGAAAGCGGCACCATAGGCATGCACAAGCGCGTAGCCGAGCTCGCCGCCCTCGTGAATGGAGCCGGGCGTTTCTGGCGCCGCATGGCTTGGAATCCCGCCGGGAAAGGAGAACTGTCGGAACAGCTTGCGCATCCCCTCTCCGTCGAATGAGATGTCAGGATAGAGCTCGCTATAGCTCCCCTCGAGATAGGTGTTGGCCACCATGCCCGGTCCGCCGTGGCCAGGCCCGCAGATATAGATCACGTCCGCATCGCGCGCCTTGATGACCCGGTTGAGGTGGGCGTAGATGAAGTTCAGGCCCGGCGTCGTCCCCCAGTGGCCAAGCAGCCGCGGCTTGATGTTCTCGGGCTTCAGCGGTTCGCGCAGCAGGGGGTTGTCGAGCAGATAGATCTGCCCCACCGAGAGATAGTTCGCCGCCCGCCAATAACGGTCGATGAGGCTGAGTTGGTCGCGATCGAGCGTGTTCGTGCGCGGCGTGGAGGAAATGTCTTCCATTGTCTGGCTCCTCGGTCACTTCTGGCGTTGCATCGGCAACGACTGGATATGGTTGCGACGGCTCCGTCTTTGATTGGTGTCAACCAATGACGGAAAGCGCTTCGTCGACGATGGTCTGTTCCTCGTCTGTCGGTACGACCAGCACGGCGACGCGGCTCTGCGTGGTGCTGATCGTTTCGTCGTTGCGGGCATTGGCGGCGGCATCGAGTTCGACGCCGAGCCATGCGAGATGCCTCGCGACGCGTGTCCGGATCTCGGGTTGGTGCTCGCCTATCCCGGCGGTAAAGACCACGGCGTCGATCCCGCCAAGCGTGTTGGCAATCCGTGCAGTCTCTCCGGCAATGCGGAAGGCAAAGAGATCGAGTGCTTCGCCGGCTTCCGGTCTGCCGTCCGCGAGTAACTCGCGGCTGTCCGCGCTGATGCCGGATACGCCGAGAAGCCCGGATTGATGATAAAGAAGATTTTCGACCATTCCAGGCGATTGCTGCTTCTCACTCAGGAGATGCAGTAGGACGCCTGGGTCGAGCGCCCCACATCGAGTCGCCATTGGAATCCCGTCCAGCGTCGAAAATCCCATGCTGGTGTCGCGACTGACGCCATTCTCTATGCCGCAGAGGCTGGCGCCGCTGCCAAGATGTGCGATCACGACCTTTCGCTGGGAAATATCGGGCTTCCTGGAAGCGAGCGCACCGGCGATAAACTTGTAGGAGAGTCCATGGAAACCATAGCGCTTGATCCCTTCGTCATGCATTGCGCGCGGAATGGCAAAGCGCCGGACCAGATCGCCGTTCGTCCTGTGAAAGGCGGTGTCGAACGACACGGTTTGGACAAGCGACGGCTTCAAATGGCGCAACGCTGTGATCAGCCGCAAGCTTTGGGGCTGATGCAACGGCGCGAGTGCAACGAGCGCCTGAATCCCGTCGATGACGTTGTCGTCGATCTTCGCGGGTCCGGTGAAGACATCGCCGCCATGTACGACGCGGTGGCCCGCCGCGCTGACGGAGTCGAGGTCGAAATGATCGGCGAGGCAGCCGAAGACCTCCGTCAGTACCTCGCGCAGGTCTTCCTCATCGCTCGCTTCCAGTGGCACATCGAAGGTCTTCGGCCCCTCGGTCAAGTGGAACGTCAGAGGCGGTTTACGAAAGTCGATCATGCCCTTGCCGATGCGCCGCGCACCCACATTGCCCCTTGCAAATATCCCGATCTTGACCGTCGATGAGCCGGCGTTGAAGGTGAGGAGCAATTCATCTTTCATCGAAAGCCTGATCCTTCCATCGCCGCCCAAGAATCGAGCCGCCTGGCCAGAAGATAAGTATCTCTTGCTGATATCCGCCTATCGAAGGTAGGCGTGCGGAAGCTGAGGGCAACCCCAATCCAACTGGTTCCGATGAAATAGGCTAAGTTCGGTACGAAGCTTGATCCGCCGCAATCAATTTCGCGGAGGGTTGACGGCCTCAGACCGGCTCCAGGATGCCGAAGATCGCGACAAGCGCGAGGACAATAAGCCCGAGAACGATCTCGGCAACACAGCCCAACCTGACCGCTTCGATCGTCTGCGTTGGCGACTTCGCCATCCAGGGTACGAAGATATAGCGATTGGCGATCGCAAGCCCGATCATGGAGAAAACAAGCAGTATCTTTGCGGCGAGCAGCATCTGATAGGGCGATGACCAGTCAGTGGGCAGGCGTTGGAGGACCAGAAGTGTATTGAATATCCCCGAAACGATCACCAGCGCGACGGCCCCGTGGCCGACATTTGAAAAGCGCCGTAGTGCAAGCTGGGCATCGGCCCGGAAGCGATCGTCGGCGAGCAGTCCAAGGGCAGAAGCAAGGGGAACCAGTGCGCCGACCCACGCGCCGCTCGAGAGCACGTGGATCACGTCGTTGGAGCGGTGCACAAGCTCCAGCCAGCCCTGATGCATCGATGCGTGACCGGTGAGCGCTAGTGAAGCAAGGCTGAAGCCAGATGCGAAGGCAACCAATGCCATGCGCATCTTTTTGGGCGCCAGGAAGGCCATGGCCAGAAGGGCGGCAGCGACCACCTGCACTTGCCATGCCTGCCCGACGGTCGTCTCGAATAGAACGTCATGCACGGTAGCCGGATCAATAGCTCCGTTCCAGCCATCGCCAATCGATCCGGCTTCGAGCGGCAACGAAAGAATGGTCGTGGCAATGGCGACAGCGGCCGCAACTGCAAGCGCCCGACCAAGAGCATGCCAGATGGTGGTCGCCAATGGCCGGGGAACGAGGATGCAGAGAAACGCAGAGGTGCCCCACAGAAACATCAGCGATGCATTGTGAAGGAAGCGGCACGCCTCGAGCGCTGTCTGTAGATCGATCAAGGTTTCACGGTGAAGGAGTAGGCGCCGGTGGTTTTGTGCCCGTCAGCCGATAGCGCATGCCATTCGACGGTGTAGGCACCGGGTTCGAGCTTTTCCGGTAGCGGAACCATCAGGCCGACGTTGCCGTCCATCAGCATCGCATCACCCGTCTTGACGACGCCCTTCTTCGGACCGGTGACCTTCACGCCGGTAAACTTGAGGTTCAGTTCCTCCGTGAACGCCAGGTCCAGTTCGGTCGGTGCGGTAACCGTACTCTTGTCTGCGGGTGTCGAGGACTTGAGGTGGGCGTGTGCAAAAGCCTGGCTTGAAAGGCCCGTGACAACGACGGCGGCCATTCCGAGCTTGACGAGTGTCTTGAACATGGGGGTTTCCCTGGGTTTGAACGTAACATTAGACCGACGGTGCAGCAAAGTCGTTAGGGTCGGTGCCCAACACTGTCAATTACCCGGGAGGCGACGTCGGGTCGTCGTGACGCTATGCCGCAAGTCAATAAGCGCGTAAGTTTTTGGGTTCATAAAGGTTCGCTACCCGAACGGCCGCAAATAATTATCACCTTTGAATAAATCTGATAACAGATCGCATCGGCTAGGGGATATCGCGCTGGCGCGCAGCGGGTCTCGATAGGGCTTGCCCAAAGGAGTTTCATGGCGGGAAATCTGACGCGAGGGCTGTTCGGGGCCAGGACCGACCAGACCCGTCGGCGGGAGTTTATCGACACGTCATCAACGCCGACTTATGCTGTCGGCGACGTTCACGGCTGCCATGATCTGCTGGCTGCGTTGGAAGAGAAGATCATAGCGGATGCCGCTCGCCTGCCCGGCCGGAAGCTGATCGTCATGCTCGGCGATTTCGTCGATCGTGGCCCGGCATCTGCTCGGGTCATCGGCAGGCTGATGGCGCCGCCACCGCCGGGCTTCGATCGCATCTGCCTGACCGGCAATCACGAGACCACGATGCTTGATTATATCGACGGTCGGATTTCGCTCACCGATTGGCTGCCGATGGGCGCGGAGGCGACCCTCCAATCCTATGGCCTCGATGTCGCGCATCTTTCGCGCCAGCATTCGTCTGAAAAGAAGCTCGATGACTTCATTCGATCGTCGCTTCCCGCAGCCCATATCGAATTTCTCCGTGGGCTTCCGATCCTCTTGGATACGCCGAGCGCGCTTTTCGTGCACGCTGGCATCGATCCGGAGCGACCGCTCGCCGAGCAGTCGGACGCGGACCTGGTATATATTCGCTCGCCGTTTCTGGACAGCAGGCACCCAATGCCCAAGCTCGTCGTCCACGGGCACACGCCGGTGAAACGGGTCACGGCCAACGGGGAGCGGCTAAACCTGGACACAGGTGCCTTCCGTTCGGGAACGTTGAGCGCAGCGCGTCTGTGGCAGGGCCGCGTTCACATTGCCTCAACGTGAATATGCGCGAGCATCGGCCCCGAAAGGCCGATGCATTGCCGGCTATAGATTGCCGATGCAGAGATATTTCATTTCCAGGTAATCGTCGGCGCCGTGACGCGAGCCTTCGCGGCCGAGGCCGGATTGCTTGATGCCGCCGAATGGCGCCGTCTCGGAAGACATCAGGCCGGTGTTTATCCCAACCATGCCGTATTCCAGCGCCTCGGCAACACGCCAGACCTTCTTCATATCGCCGGCATAAAAATACGCGGCAAGGCCGAATTCCGTATCGTTGGCCTGCGCGATCACATCTTCAACGGTCTCGAAGCGGAAAAGCGGGGCAACCGGCCCAAAAGTCTCCTCGCGAGCGACCGTCATGCTCCGTTCGACCTCCGTCAGGATCGTCGGCGCGAAGAAGGTGCCTGCACCATCGATGCGATTGCCGCCGATCACCACCTTTGCGCCCTTGGCGACTGCATCGCGCACATGCTCCTCGACCTTTGCGATGCCCTGCTCGTCGATCAGCGGACCGATTGCGACGCCGGACTTGAAGCCGTTACCCACCGAAAGCTGCTCCACCTTGGCGGCCAGCTTGCGGGCAAAGGTATCGTAGACACCGGATTGCACATAGATGCGGTTGGCGCAGACGCAGGTCTGGCCGGCGTTGCGATACTTGGACGCGATGGCTCCCTCGACAGCGGCATCGAGATCGGCGTCGTCAAAGACGATGAAGGGCGCGTTGCCGCCAAGCTCAAGGCTCACTTTCTTGATTTGGTCGGAGCACTGGCGCATCAGGATGCGTCCGACCTCCGTGGAGCCGGTAAAGCTGATCTTGCGCACCTTGGCGTTGCCGCAAAGTTCGCGGCCGATCGCAGGACCGTCGACGCCGACGATGAGGTTGAAAACGCCGGCAGGCATGCCGGCCCGTTCGGCAAGGGCCGCAAGAGCGATTGCCGTCAGCGGCGTCTGTTCTGCCGGCTTGGAGACGACAGTGCAGCCGACGGCAAGCGCCGGGGCGATCTTGCGGGTGATCATCGCTGCCGGAAAGTTCCATGGCGTGATCGTACCGACGACGCCGACCGGCTGCTTGATGACGAGCATGCGCTTGTCCGTCTGGCCGGCGGGAATGGTCTCCCCGTAGATGCGTTTTGCTTCTTCCGCATACCATTCGATATAGGCGGCGGCGTAGAGGATTTCGCCCCGCGCCTCGGCCAGCGGCTTGCCCATTTCCGCGGTCAGGATTGCAGCGAGCGCATCCGCATTGGCGACCATCAGGTCGAACCATCTTCTCAAGACCGCGCTGCGATCCTTGGCGGGAAGTGCTGCCCAGGCCGGCTGCGCGGCATAAGCTGCATCTATCGCGGTGGCAGTCTCTGCCGCGCCCATATCAGGCAGGGAGGCAAGCACCTCGCCGGTCGCCGGGTTGACCACATCGAAGCGCCCGGTGGCAGCACCGGCCGTCCATTTGCCGTTGATGTAGCCGCTGTCGCGCAGGAAATCACTCGATGCAACGTGGCGGGTGAGGGCTTCTGTGAATGGCATGACGTAAACTCCAAGGGAATGGATGGCCCGGCCTGTTGCGGCCGGGCGGGGTGGTTCAATTCGGCCGTGGTGCGGTCGCTATCGACCGGCGCTCGCCTGAAGCATGGCCGCCTCCAGAATGTCGAGCGCCTCGCCGAATACGCCTTCCTGGATGGTGATCGGCGCCAGGAACCGGATGACATTGCCGTAGACGCCGCAGGTGAGCAGGATCAGACCCTTTTCAAGCGCGATGAGGCGCACGCGCGTGGCAAACTCGGCGCTCGGCAACTTCGTTGCGGCATCGTTGAACTCGATGGCATTCATGAAACCAGGCCCGCGGATATCGACGATCTCGGGGACTTGCTCGCGCAATGACTCGAGACGCTGCTTGAGCCGATTGCCCAGCTGATTGGCGCGATCGCAAAGGTTTTCGTCGGCAATCACGTCGAGCACTGCGTGTGCTGCCGCGATGCCGATGGGGTTGCCGCCGTAGGTGCCGCCGAGGCCCCCGGGACCCGGCGCGTCCATGATCTCGGCCCGCCCGGTAACGGCCGCAAGGGGAAAGCCGCCGGCAAGGCTCTTTGCCATTGTCATCAGGTCCGGCGCGACGGCATGATGGTCCATCCCAAACATCTTGCCGGTTCGGGCGAATCCGGTTTGCACCTCATCTGCTATGAGCAGGATTCCGTGCTGGTCGCAGAGTTCGCGCAGGGACGCCATGAAAGCCACCGGCGCCGGATAGAAACCGCCTTCGCCCTGCACCGGTTCAATGATGATCGCCGCGACCCGCTGCGGGTCAACGTCGGCAGCAAACAGCTTCTTCAGGGCTGCCAATGATTGCTCGACCGTCACTCCATGCATCGGCACGGGAAATGGCGCGTGGAAGACGTCGCCGGGCATCGGGCCAAAGCCGACCTTGTAGGGAACGACCTTGCCGGTCAGCGCCATGCCCATGAAGGTGCGGCCGTGAAAGCCTCCGCCGAAGGCGATGATCGCCGAGCGACCGGTGGCCGCACGAGCGATCTTCACGGCATTCTCGACGGCTTCCGCGCCCGTCGTGACGAAGATCGTCTTCTTCGCAAAATTGCCCGGTGTCAGCGCGTTCAGTCGCTCCGCCAGATGGACGTAGTTCTCGTAGGGCACGACCTGGTGGCAGGTATGTGTAAACCGATCAAGCTGTTCCTTGACGGCGGCGATGACGCGCGGGTGACGATGGCCGGTATTCAGAACTGCGATCCCTGCGGCAAAGTCGATGTAGCGACGACCTTCCTTGTCCCAGATTTCGGAGTTCTCGGCGCGATCGGCATAGATCTGTGTCGTCATGCCGACGCCGCGAGATATGGCGGCATTTTTGCGGTCTGTCATTGTCGTTGCGGTCGTCGGCATCGCATGAGTCCTTGAATGTTTCAAATTATCTTGCAGAATTGTGGTAGGAAATTATAAAAATCCTACATTTTTCCTGCAAGACTTCAAGCGACATTTTGTAATGGTGTCATTTGCTCTTGCCGAGCTTCGGCGATTGCCGGAAATCATGCTAACGAATGGAAAAAGACAATTAGGGACATTGGCTGATGAACGACACCGAACCCGTTCGTTACAAGGTGGCGGAAGCGGCGCGCCTGGCGGGTGTGTCAGCTTCGACCCTCAGGCTCTGGGAAAGCCAGGGCCTCGTCGTCCCATTCCGCTCAGTGACGGGCCATAGACAATACAGTGCCGACGACGTCGCGCGGCTGAAGCGGATATCGTGGTTTCGTGCAGAGCGCGGCCTCAATCCCGCGGCCATTCGCGAAGCGCTGGAAGCCGAGGATTTGCAAGACCCTGCCGCGGACGCGGCGGAAGCGGGCATCTCGTCGGAAATCGGGCGTCGTCTCAGGTCGCTCCGTCACGCCTCCGGCAAGACGCTCGATCAGGTGGCGACAGATATTGGCATAACCGCCTCGAGCCTCTCGACCCTCGAGCGAACATCGCAAGGCGTCAGCTTCAAGACGCTCCATGATATCGCAGACTATTACGGCACCACCGCCTCGCGCCTCTCGGGCGAGGACCGTCCGGAAGCCTCGGTCCTGGTGCGCTCGGGCGAATGGAGGGCATGGCCGGCAACGACGCCGGGCGTGACGGTTCAGCTTCTGGCGGAAGGTCCTGTTATGATGGACTGCCACCGCTTCATTTTGGCGCCAGGCGCCACAAGCGAAGGCGCCTACAGTCACGACGGCGAAGAGTTCCTGCACGTGCTGGCGGGACGGTTGGAGCTTGTGCTCGATTTCGACCAGTTCTTCGACCTGGGCCCGGGAGACTCGCTGTATTTTAAAAGTCGGCGAGCCCATTCATGGCGCAACCGCCACGACGGCGACACGATCCTGCTCTGGATCAATACGCCGCCGACATTCTGACCTTCGCGTCGCTCGGAATCCACGCTACGGCTGTATCGTCGGCGGCATCTCTGCGCTATAGCGGGCCGAATGAAGATTTGTTGACAGACCGAGACTGGAGAGTTTCATGGCCGCCACCATACGTTACCACGAAGGCGATATTTCCGCCGCGGATGCCGCTCGCTATACCGGGGCGATCGCAATCGACACCGAGACGCTGGGACTGGTTCCCCGCCGCGATCGGCTTTGCGTCGTACAGCTCTCGCCCGGGGACGGCACAGCGGATGTCATCCGCATCGCCGCCGGCCAGAAGCAGGCGCCGAACTTGGTCGCCATGCTGGCCGATCCGTCACGCCAGAAGATCTTTCACTATGGCCGTTTCGACATTGCCGTGCTGTTCAATGCGTTTGATGTGACAACGGTATCGATTTTCTGCACCAAGATCGCCTCGCGCCTTTGCCGGACCTACACGGACCGCCACGGATTGAAGGACAACCTCAAGGAAATGCTTGATGTTGATGTCTCGAAGGCGCAGCAGTCGTCGGATTGGGCAGCAGCGACCCTGTCGCCGGCGCAGCTCGAATATGCCGCCTCCGACGTGCTCTATCTCCATGCGCTGCGCGACAAGCTGACGGAACGTCTGGTCCGCGATGGCCGTATGGCACATGCCGAGGCTTGCTTCACCTTCTTGCCGACACGGGCCAAGCTCGATCTGCTCGGATGGGAAGAGACGGATATTTTCGCCCATAGCTGAGCTTTTGGCGCCAATCTTTGAGCGAAAGCCGACGCCCAAACCGGGCGTCGGCTTTTTCGTTAGCACTTCGTTAACTCTACGAGACATATTCTAGCCGCTTGCACAAGCATTCGACAGGCGCCATGAGGCGCCGAGCTGCCTGGTTCTATATCGGCTCTGGAATGCACCCCGCGCAAGCGGGGCAAATCTCTTCCGCTTCCATCGTCGTATTGCGAGAAAAGGAGCATGCCGTGTTGCCTCCAATTCGTGCAGTTTCCAGTGTTGCCGCACCTGCCGCCCAGACTGAGGCCTCGGTCGTCTCCGAGGCGCTTTCCAGCCTCGCCTCCGAGCCGGACGCCGCGGTCGCATTGTCGATTGCGATGAGTGCCGGCGTCGAAGGCAAGCTCAACATGCTGCTGATCGCCGCCCGCGAGCGTATGGTGGAGAGCCTGTTTGCGGCTGTTGATGCAGTCAGTGCCGCGCTCAACCTGCCACAAGAGCCGGGCGAGACGAACTCCGCTTTCGCGTTGCGGCTCGCCGACACGATAAGCAACCTCACGCCCAGCCAGCTCGGAAACGTCCAACAGCAGGTGAACACTGCGGTAAAGACGCTGCCGTTGCCATTGATTGCACGGGCGCTTCACGATCCAACCGGAGTGGCTGCAGCCCAGGTTGTCGCCTACCTTGAAGTCGTCAGATACAAGGACCGCGATCTGGCGACCAAGGCGGTCGTGAGTTCATACGGCCTCAACGACGGCAATCCGGAAGCGTCGATTGCGACGAAATCAGAGCCGCAGGCGGCCAAGCAAATCGGCGGGACAACAATCAATTCAATGCTGGGACAGATCTCGTCGGAGGAAGCTCCGGCGCTTCCAGGCGGCATCGGTGCTCCGCTCAAAGCCTCGCCGGCACCTGTCGTCAATGCCGCAACCTCTCCGGGACAGGGCTCGGAAACGACATCTCGGCAAGTCCTGGCTCCCCTTGGCATCCCTTCGCAAGCGCCGACGGATGCTGGCGAGCCCCGGAATGCGAAAAGTCCCGTTGTCGTTGCGATCCAGTCCAACGCGATATCCGTAGCCGGCGAAGCGTCGGCGAGCCTTATACAAGGCAAGCTCCCGGTTCAGGCCCAAACATCGATGGAGGCAAGGGCCCAGCCGCCTCAGGCGGTACAGGCATCGGTGCCGCGTCAGATCCAGCAAATCGAAGCAGATATTCAGGAGGGGCTGAAGGTCGTCGTAAGCCTTGCCATAGACGCCGCCGGTCCAGATATCCTGCAGATCATGGCGCAAGGCGAACCCTTGGCAGACAAGGTGGTCGCCCAAGCTCTCGTTGCGGATATGATGGATAGCGTCACGCTCCAGTCCTTGTCACAGGCAGATCTGCCCGATCCCGCTGTGGCCCCTGTTGCGACTGCGTCCCCAACGTCGGTAGCCCAGCCATTGCCAGTCGACGAGAAGCTGGCTCAAGTCAACTTGGCCTCGACGCCAGCCGAGGGACCGCCGCCGCCCACAGCGGCTCCCCTGGCTGCAATGCAAATGCAGCCAAGCGCGATGTCGGTTGTTGGGGTTCCCTTTGCAATTGCCCAGTATTTGCCGACGAATGAAATTGTCGACGAACGCGAGGATATCTTCATCGACCGCGTCGACCCTGTCGATGACGAGAAGCACGGCCAAGGACAGGCCGGCCAACCGGAAGAACATGAAGAGGCAGAAGGCGATGAGCAGACGCTTCAAGCGGCAGATCATGCAGCCGAGCCTTCTGCTGAAGATGCGACGGGGAACGATGGGGTTGTTGTAGAGGCGCTAAAGGTACCGACAGAGCCAGCGCAGCTTGCCTTACCGGCCTCGCCGCCGCGCGAGCCCCTTCGCGATCACGCCTTCGATTTGTACCAGCGCATGGTTGGCTGGGAATAGTGACACAGATCACAGGCAACGAAAAACCCGCCGGATCGCTCCGGCGGGTTCTTTGTCAGTTCAAGAGTAGGCTGCGATTATTCGCTGCCGCGGTTCTTCAGAGCCGCGCCAAGGATATCGCCGAGCGAAGCGCCTGAGTCGGACGAACCGAACTGTGCGACGGCTTCCTTCTCTTCCGCGATCTCGAGAGCCTTGATGGACAGCATGATCTTGCGGTCCTTCTTGGAGAAGTTCGTGACGCGGGCGTCGACGATCTGACCGACCGAGAAGCGCTCCGGACGCTGTTCGTCGCGATCGCGCGAAAGGTCGGCGCGACGGATGAACGAGGTCATGTCTTCGTGGCTGACGAGACGGACTTCGATGCCGCCGTCGTTGACCGCGATGACTTCGCACGAAACAACAGCGTTCTTGCGCAGTTCGCCGGAAGCGGCAGCGTCGCCGATGGCGTCCTTGCCGAGCTGCTTGATGCCGAGCGAGATGCGTTCCTTATCGATATCGACGTCGAGAACGACAGCCTTGACCATGTCACCCTTGTTGTATTCCTCGATGACCTGTTCGCCTGGACGGTTCCAGTCGAGGTCGGAGAGGTGCACCATGCCGTCGACATCGCCTTCGAGGCCGATGAACAGGCCGAATTCGGTCTTGTTCTTGACTTCGCCTTCGACTTCGGTGCCAGCCGGGTGGCTGTGGGCAAATGCCTGCCACGGATTTTCGAGCGTCTGCTTCAGGCCAAGCGAAATACGGCGCTTGGTCGGATCGACTTCGAGAACGACCACTTCGACTTCCTGCGTTGTCGACAGGATCTTGCCGGGATGAACGTTCTTCTTGGTCCAGGACATTTCCGAAATGTGGATCAGGCCTTCGATACCAGGTTCCAGTTCGACGAATGCACCGTAGTCGGTGATATTAGTGACGGTACCGGAAATCTTCTTGCCTTCCGGATACTTGGCCTGGATGCCATCCCAAGGATCGCTCTCGAGCTGCTTCATGCCGAGCGAGATGCGGTGAGTTTCCTGGTTGATGCGGATGATCTGAACCTTGACCTGCTGGCCGATGCTCAGGATTTCCGACGGATGGTTGACGCGGCGCCATGCCATGTCGGTCACGTGCAGCAGACCGTCGATGCCGCCGAGGTCCACGAACGCACCATAATCGGTGATGTTCTTGACGACGCCGTCGACAACCTGGCCTTCTTCGAGGTTCTGGACGATTTCAGAACGCTGCTCGGCGCGGGATTCTTCGAGAACGGTACGACGCGAGACGACGATGTTGCCGCGACGCTTGTCCATCTTGAGGATTTCGAAGGGCTGCGGGTTGTGCATCAGCGGCGTCACGTCGCGGATCGGACGAATGTCGACCTGCGAACGCGGCAGGAAGGCGATAGCGCCGTCGAGATCGACGGTGAAGCCGCCCTTGACCTGGTTGAAGATCACGCCTTCGACGCGCTCTCCAGCTTCGAACTTGGCTTCGAGCTTGATCCAGCTTTCTTCGCGGCGAGCCTTCTCGCGCGACAGAACAGCTTCGCCGAGAGCATTTTCGATACGCTCGACATAAACTTCGACTTCATCGCCGACCTTCAGCTGGCCGTCCTTGGAGCGGGCGCCGAATTCCTTGAGAGCGATGCGTCCTTCGACCTTCAGGCCGACGTCGACAACCGCAACATCCTTTTCGATGGCGGTGACGATACCCTTGGTGACATAGCCTTCAGCCAGATCGTGCTTGGCAAAGGACTCTTCGAGAAGGGATGCGAAATCCTCACGTGAGGGGGAAGCTACAGACATATAATCTCCTGGCGTGTCCATGATAGGTTTGGACACAATGCGCCGGTGGGTTGGTGTTGAACGGGTCTGGATCCAGTCCGCCCTCTTGTTGAGAGCAATCCGGCGCGGGGACGGAATTCCAGGCTTATAGGGCAAAAGCGGCATCTCGTGCAGGAGCACGGGAGAGCCGCTGTCATTTAGGCATTTCGGTTCAGCTCGGCATCGATGGTCATTTTTGCCGCCTGAAACGCCGCCTCTATACTCATTTCCGAGGTATCAAGCAAGAGCGCGTCTTCCGCCGGCTTCAGCGGACTGTCGGCGCGGCCCATGTCGCGTTCGTCACGTCGCTTCACATCCTCGAAGATCGCGGCATAGTCGGCGTTGCCGCCGCTGGACAAGACCTCGTCGTATCGTCGCTTCGCCCGCACTTCCGGCGACGCGGTCACATAGAATTTCACCGATGCATCCGGGCACACAACGGTGCCGATATCTCTGCCGTCGAGAACGGTTCCGGGCATTTTCCGGGAAAATGCCCGCTGAGCCTCGACAAGCGCTCGTCTGACGGCGGGCATCACAGCGATCTTCGATGCCGCCTCGCCAATATCGTGACGTGACAATATATTCCGGTCGAGGTTCGAGAGATCGACTTCTCCCGCAACCTTTGCTGCCGCGGCTTCGTCGTCGAGCGGAAGTCCGGCATCGAGCAACGCCTTGGCCGTGGCGCGATACGTAAGACCGGTGTCAAGATGGTGGAACCCATATTGCTCGGCAATCCGCCGCGACAGCGTCCCCTTGCCGGCTGCCGCCGGTCCGTCGATGGCGATGATCATGCCCTTGTCCTGTTCCCGGTTTCAATCATTCTTGCCGTAGCGCCGGACCAGTTCGGCCATGTCGGCGGCGTCGACGTCAGAGCTCGTCGCCAGCCCTTCGATGACCCCGTTCCGATCGGCTGCCGATCTGTTCTGGCTCACCTTCCATTTCCCTTCGATCTCGGTGATGTCGATCTCGATGCCGATGATGCCCTTGATCTGAGAGGCGATAAACGTGTCCGGCGCGTCGCCGACAGCCCAGGGCTCAGCGCGGCGGTCCTCCTGTCCCCGTGTCAGCGCCTCGATCTGCGCCCGGATCCACGCGGGATCGTCGATGACCCGCGCCGGGCCGCGGACCTGCACGATGGCATAGTTCCATGTCGGCACGACTTTCCCCGTTTCCCGTTTCGTCTGGTACCACGACGGCGTGACGTAGGAATGCGCACCCTGAAAAACGACAAGGACCGGGGCGCCGTCGCGAATTTCCTGCCACTGGCTGTTGGCCCTGGCGACATGCGTCTGCAGCCGGCCTTTTGATCCGTCCTCGGCATTGAGATGAAAAGGGACTGCGTTGGCGACCGGTCCGTCTGTGCCGCTGGAAATCAGCAATCCCAGCGGCTGTTCGCGGATCAGCGCATGCTGAACGGCAAGGTCGTCTTCGCGGAAATGCGGTGGCTGATACATTGCCTGCTCCTAGGCCTCGGGCCTTGCCGGCTGTTCCGAATTTTCATGACGAAGTCGTCTTCGAACGGCCAGCTATCTTGTCAATTTTCGGTTCCTTTGGGTCGTTAACATATGCGATTTGCAACGTCATCCGCCGCGATGCGATAATGCCGTTTCCTGTAGGCGAAAGTTTGGCTTTGACAGCGGGAGCCACAACGACTATGGGGACCGGCTTGTAATTTACCTTATAACGCCGATCTAGACGGCATCGCCGAAATTCTATTCGGCCCTTCATGAGGCTTTGACAGTGGCGAAAGCGGAACTTGGAACAAAACGTACCGATCCGGACACCGGCAAGAAGTTCTACGATCTGAACCGGGACCCGGTCGTGTCGCCTTATAGCGGCAAGTCCTGGCCCTTGTCCTACTTCGAGGAAACTTCGGCTGCGAAGGAGATTCCGGAAGAGGAAGAGGTAGCGGAAGTCGATACCGAGAACACGGAAGTGGAATTGGTTTCGCTCGAAGATGCCGACGAGGCAGCGACCGGCGATGACATTCCCGATATCGGCGACGACGAAGTCGAGATCGACGGCGATGACGACGACGATACCTTCCTGACCCCTGACGAAGACGATGATGATGATGATATGAGCGACATCATCGGCGTTACGGGCGACGACGACGAAGTCTGATCGACAATCCATCGGCCCGGATAACGCGGAAAAGTTTCCGGGCCGAGATTTTTCGGCTTGCTATCTTTCATAACGGGAAGTAATAAGCCGCCACCCCGACGGGCCAAGCGCTTCGAAGGGTCCCAGGACCGGCTCGACCGGACCATTTCGATGGGGCTATAGCTCAGCTGGGAGAGCGCTTGCATGGCATGCAAGAGGTCAGCGGTTCGATCCCGCTTAGCTCCACCAAATTCCCGTATTACTTTCAAATAGTATAAAACTGTTCGCACCTGCGAAGCATGAAGTATTTTGGGCTTTGTTATCCCAAAGGAGTATACGCGCGGCAGCGCAAGAACCCTCTCTGGTTTCGAACCTGATAAACGGATTGCTGCCGGAAGGCGCGATAGCCGGGCTGTTTTGGCCCTTTCTGATGCTAGTCGCGACCAAAGTGCCCAAGAGAGGCGCACTCTCGGAGCAAAACAGCGACCAATCCGCCTTGTTCTTGATAAAAAACAGAAATTTCGGACTTGCCTCGATCGCTCTCCGCGCATAGCCCGAAATGCTGAATTGTTTTCAGCCGCGTCTTCCTCCTAAAATCGCCGGAAAAGCCGTCAGAAGCCGACTCAGGGCCACGCTCCTGCCTGTATCAAGAGTGATGTTTTTAACACAGTGTAAAACCATCGGTTCGACGTCGGGATAAGTTGCATTGCAGCATAAAATGCAATGTGCTAATTCAAGTAAGATCAAAAATAGCAAAAACACTATATAAAGGGCAAGGGAAGCACCTTTCAATTTAGACTTGTGATAAATATTTGTCAGGATTGGAAGTACATGCTGGACGCATCCTCTACGGAAGCCACGAAAAACCGGAAGATACTGTCCGTGTCCAGGATATTTGGATATGTTTTCGCCATTATGCTTATGACGATTATGGCGATGGCGATGATTCCAAACCAATTCTTCATCGTGTCCACAAAAGCAGTCATTAATGCCCCCGTGCAACTCATAGCCGCGCCGATCTATGGCCGCGTCGACAAGATATCGCTTCAGGTCGGCCAGGTGGTGAACCCCGGCGACGTCACGGCGACGGTTTCCAATCCGAACCAGGATCAGACGTCGCTGACGGGTCTCCGCCTCGAAAAGCTGGATCTTGCGGAAAAGCTCAACAATCAGACCGCCGTTCTTGATCAGCGCAAGGCACAGCTCGCAACTGTGGTGTCGCAGATCGAGGACGTGAAGAAGGGCGTGCTGAGCGAATTGACGGCCGTGATCGAAAACGCGCAGTCGAACGTCCAGTCCTATCAGGCAAAGCTCAGTGAGCAGGATGCCCTGCTGCTGCGTCAGACGACCATGGTCAAGAAGGGCATGATGTCCGAGATGAGCGTCGAGCCGCAGCGGCAGAAACGCAATGCGGCGCAGTACGACCTCGATTCCGCAAACGGCGAGGTACGCCGCAACCAGATAGTCCGCAACCTGGTGGAAAAAAATATCTATACCGGCGGCCCCGTTGCCGGGAACCTGCTGACCCTCGAGATGCAGCGCACGAAAATCGCCGGCGACATCGACGAGGACCAGATCGAGATCAATCAGATGACAGTCCGCCAGGGACAGGTAGACAATCTGATCGCCCGCGAGGAGGGCCGGCTCGGAAACACCGGCGCTGCCAACGTCGTTGCCCAGCAGCACGGACAGGTCGTGAGTGTCGACGCCTCCTATGGCGATTTCCTGGTGCAGGGTCAGCCCGTTGCGCGCTCGCTGGACTGCACGGAAGCCTTTGCTGCTGCCGTCTACGAGAGCCGCGACGTGTCGGAGCTGGAAATAGGCACCCCGGCGATGATCAACTTCCGAAGTCTCGGCATCAAGCGCGCGGCCCACATTACCAAGATCGTCCGCTATTTCAGCTCCGGCACGCAGAACCGCTACTTCGAAAAATTTCCCAAGGCCGAGGGCAACGAAGTCTACGTGCTCCTCAAGCTGGATGACAAGGCACCGGCCTTGGACACGGCAACCAAGCAGAGCGACGACAAGTTCTTCGGCTGCCATGTTGGCGAGGAAGTGATCGTATCGCTGGGCGAATCGATCGTCTCGAAACTGATGCGCTATTCCAAGGAAGCCGTTGCGGAATTGACGCCGTCGTCCGCAACGCGGCTTTCCGCATCCACGATCTTCGACAAAGTGACGGGGCAAAAAAGCCCGCTTGTGCTGAAAACCGTTGATCGTTGATACCGGGCCAAGTTCATGCGTACCGAAAGGTTGTGTCCGATGTTGAGCCGTCCGCCGAGATCATCAGCCGATCAGCACCGTCACGAAGGATCGATCTTTGGCCGCGCCGTCTTGGCTGGATGGGCAGTGCTTCTTGCTGCTCTCTTCCCTGCCGCCGTCTTTGCAACCGATACCGCTGAGGGCGGTGTGCGCCAGGTGCTCGCCTGTGCGATTTGCGAAGGTCTTGTCAACGACATGAGTGGCGCGCCGACACAGCCGTTTTTCTTCCGCAGTTTCGAGCCCGCCAATGGGGGGTCGGCACTTCATCCGGCTTTGGAAAACACCGGCTTCACCTACGACAATGCCTTGGCGATGATGACGTTGTATGGCTGCAATCGCAAGGATGAGGCGCGCCGCGTTGCCGATGCTCTGGTGCTCGCCGTGGAAACCGATCGGCACTACCATGACGGCCGGTTGCGCAATGCTTACCGGTCTGGGGCCGTCACGGTCGATAAGCAGGGCATCCTGCTGCCGGGCTATTGGAGCACTGCAAGCAATTCCTGGGTCGAGGATGGCTATCAGGTCGGCTCGGCCACCGGTAGCACCGCCTGGGGGGCGCTGGCTTTGCTGATGGCCTATGAGGAAACCAATCAGAAAGCCTATCTCGATGCCGCCGGCAAGATCATGGACTGGATCCATAAGAATACCTTCGATCAGAAGGGAAAGGGATATTTCGGCGGTTTCTTCGGCCATGAGCCGACGCCGGACCGGATGACCTGGAAATCGACCGAGCACAATCTCGACGTCTACGCCGCCGACGCCTGGCTGGCGCGTATCGACAAGGGCGGAGACTGGGGCCACTACGCCGACAGCGCCGAGGCTTTCGTCAAGAGCATGTGGGACAATGGCGAAGGGCGCTTCTATATCGGCACGCTGCCGGACACCTCCTCTCCGAACGCCGGGATGTCCGGCCTCGATGCGGAACTCTGGCCGCTGATCGCGGTGCCGAGCCTGAAGGACAAGGCCGAGCGGACCCTTGCCTGGACCGAGGTCAATCACGGCGTTCCCGGCGGCTTCGACTTTAACAACGACCGCGACGGCATCTGGCTTGAAGGCACGGCCCAGGCCGCCCTCGTCTACCGCCTGACCGGCCATCCGGAAAAGGCCGAGCCGTTGTTCGAGACCATGAAAGAGCAACTGGCGCCCGACGGGCTGATCTACGCCACCGTCAACGAGCAGCTGACGACGGGCCTGCAGGTCGGACCGAACTCCACACCGGGCGATTTCAAGTATTACCGGCTCCCCCACGTGGGTGCGACCGGCTGGGCAGCGCTTGCTGCCCTCGACATCAATCCATTCGTCGGCCTGAAGGGTCGAACCGCAAGCGAGGATGATCCATGTCCCCAGAAATAGTAACCCTGTCCGATTCGATCCTCTTTTGCGCCGTCGCCATCCTCCTTATCCTGGCCTGCTCGTTTTTTCTCGATAGCCGCAAGGCTAGCGACCGCATCCTGTTCGGCACGATCCTCATCGTGATGTTGCTGAACTATCTGTTCTTTCGTGCGACCCGTACGCTGCCGGAGCTTGACGGTAGCGCCTATTCGATCTGGCCGCGCATTTATATCGGCTTCGAGACGATCATCATTTTCTACACGATCTTGTCGATCGTCTTCTTCTTCCGCCGCACTGATCACAGCGGCAAGGCGGACGAAAGCGAGCGCATGATCTGCGAGATGGAAACCCAGCCTGCCGTCGACGTCTTCATCTGCACCTATAACGAAGAGCTACCGATCCTCGAGCGAACCATTCTCGCCGCCAAGGTCATCGATTATGACAATTTCACCGTCTGGGTTCTGGACGACGGTCGCCGCGACTGGCTGCGGCAATATTGCGAGGATGTTGGCGTAAGTTATCTCCGCCGCGACGACAACGCTGGCGCCAAGGGCGGCAACATCAACAATGCCCTGCGCCATTCCGCCGGCGCGAATGCACCCTATATCCTTATTCTCGATGCCGACTTCGCTCCACAGCGCTCCATCCTCAAGCGCACGATCGGCCAGTTCTCCGATCCGAACATCGGGCTGATCCAGACCCCGCAGTTCTACTATAACGCCGACCCGGTTCAGCATAATCTGCTCGCGAGCAAGGCCTGGGTCGACGATCAGCGCATTTTCTTCGACGTCATGCAGCCGTCGAAGGACGGTTGGGGCGCTGCGTTTTGTGTCGGCACCTCCTGTGTCGTCCGGCGTGACGCGCTGGAGCTGATCGGCGGCATGCCGCAGGAAACTGTCACCGAAGACATCCATCTCACCTATCGGTTGATGCAGAAGGGTCTGCGCACACGTTGGCTGAACGAGCGCCTCAGCGTAGGCCTGTCTGCCGAAACGCTCTCCGGCTACATCACCCAGCGCTGCCGCTGGTGCCTCGGGACGATCCAGGTCGCCCTGCTCAGGGATGGCCCCTTCCTTGGCCGCGGCTACACCCTGATGCAGCGCCTGCACTATTTCCACGGCCTGCTGTTCTGGTTCTGCCGGCCGTTCATCCTGCTGCTGCTCGCGGCACCGATCCTTTACTATTTCATGGGGCTCCCCGCGATCCTAATGGAGCCGGAGGCGTTCTTCATGTACGCGCTGCCGATGGTCGGCGGCATGTGGGCCTTCCACTACTGGGTATCGGATCGACGAAGCCTGCCGCTTTTCACTGAGGTGTCGCAGATGGTCTCCGCCATCCCGATCACGGTCGCGATCTTTCACGCGATCCTGCGCCCCTTCGGACGGCCCTTTAAGGTCACCGCAAAGGGAGAAGACCGGAGCCAGGTCACGGTGCTCTATCCACTGGCGATTATCTTCCTTTCCATCATCGTTCTTACCTTTGTCGGCATGCTGAACGGCCCGCTGCTCAACACCTATCACGACCTCGATGGCTTCAGTGTCGCCTGGGGCATGGTGGTGATGATCTATGCCTTTGTCTCGATGCTCGTCTGCATCGAGCTGCCGCGTATCCCGCTCGACGATATCCGCTTCCCGTTGGCGCTTCGCACCCGCGTCGGCTACGGCAGCAGCGCCACCTCGTGCATGGTCGAGGAGATCTCCGTCCATGACGCGCGAATGGTGATCCCCGAAGTGCGCGTTGCCAAGCTCGTCGATCCCGGTGATCTGCTGATCTTCAGCCCCTTCCAGGATCTCGATGTCGTCGGCCGCGTGACGGCAGCAGACCATATCCGCCAGCGCTTCACCCTCTCGATCGTCGCGCTCAAGGACAGGCGCAACGGCGGGGAGATCAGGAAGACGCCCGACGCCGTGCGCGAGACTATGATCGAACGCCTGTTCAGCGAAATGCCGGAAGCGATGCCCGCACAGGCCCACCCACGCGCAGCGCTCGCCGGCCTGATGCACCGCATGTTCGGCAGTCCGGACGGCCTGATGATCGACGGCGAGAATGTCGTGGAAGCGTCGCCGCAGGTCGAGGCTCCGACGCGTACCGCAGAGATCATACCGTTGGTGACGGATGCACCGCGCCGTCGGTGGAGGCGCGCAGGTCAGGCCGCCGGCGCACCGGCATGGAGCGCATCGTAGGCAGGGAAATTATTAGCTCTGGCCATCTGCATCCTCTGAGGTCTAGCATCGGGCCTGACCTCGACTCATTCCGATTAGAGCATGACCAGACAGCGCCGCCGTCGCCTCATCAGGATCCGCCGAAAAACGACTGGGCTCCTTCTCGTCGGATCCATCTCTTTCATTGCAGGCATGACCGATGCGGTCGGGCTAGTGCTGAGTGGTGATTTCGTTTCCTTCATGACGGGAAACACGACCCGTGCCGCCATCTCGCTCGCAGGTGGCGATCTTCGTCATGGTTTGGTGCTGCTGCTCGCAATCCTTACCTTCGTCGGTGGCAATGCGCTCGGCATTGTTCTTGCTCACGCCGCACCTCGCCGCACCTTCGTCGTGCTATCCAGCGTCAGTATCCTGCTCGCCGTCGCCTCGATGTTTTCCTCGCCCGATATGCTGCTGGTGCAGTTTTACCTCATCGTGCTCGCAATGGGCATGGTCAACGCGACGGTGGAGCATATCGAGGGTCTGCCGATCGGTCTGACCTATGTGACAGGCGCACTCTCGCGCTTCGGACGCGGCATCGGTCGCTTCCTGATCGGCGACCGCGACATCGCCTGGACGATCCAGATCGTACCGTGGATCGGCATGCTGGCCGGCGCCGTTCTCGGAGCGGTGCTGGTACACATATTCGCCGCGGAGGCGCTCCGGTTTGTATCGATGATAACGCTGCTGGTCGCGATCGCCACCATTTTCATTCCGCGCCCGCTGCAGCACCGTTTCAACCACCGCATAGCGATCGCCGCGCCGGTTGAGAAAAACGCAAAATAGCTGTTGTTTGTCTGGCATTGAAATCTGCTAGGAGAGTGGAAACGCAACCGGAGACAATCGCTTGTTCCTGATCTCGAAACTCGTCTGGATTCTCGGCCAGCCGCTTTCCCTCGCCTTTTTCTTTGTTGCGATTGGCCTCCTGGCGGCTCTATTGGGCTGGCGGTGGTCCGGCATCCTCGCCTCAGCGATTTCAACCGCTATCCTTTTCGTCGCGCTCTTCACCTCGGCCGGGGCATATCTGGTGCAGGGGCTGGAGGATCGATTTCCGAAGCCATCGGGCGACCCGGCCGATCTCAAATGCATGATCGTTCTCGGCGGCGCATTCGACACCGTCGTCACGACATCGCGCGGCGGCTATGATCTCGATGCAGCCGGGGACCGGTTTGTCGAGGCGTTGCGTCTGGCGCAGAAGTTTCCGCAATCGCGCATTCTGGTATCGGGAGGCGATGGCTCGATAACCGGGAATTACGAGGGTGATGCAGTCATATCGGAACGCATGTTTGCGGCCTTCGGCCTCGGCAAGGACCGCCTGATCGAGGACAAGGATTCGCGCACCACCTTCGAAAACGCGATCAATACGAAGGCCCTGCTTGCAAGCAACGGGCTGTCCAACTGCCTGTTGATCACGTCAGGCTTCCATATGCCGCGCTCGATGGGCATTTTCCGCAAGCTCGACATCCCAGTCGTGCCGTGGCCGGTGGACTACCGATCGAGCGGCAAGGAATATCTCCGCCTCGACGCCTCGCAGCCATCGCTGAATACGGGGCTGCTATCCACCGCGGTCAGGGAATGGATCGGTCTCGTCGGCTATTATTTCGCCGGCCGCACATCGGCGCTTTATCCAGCGCCGTAGGTCCCGATCGCTTCGGCTCGGTGGCTACTTCTTCGAGATCGTGACGAATTTGGTGCCGCGGACCCGCACCGTCATTTCGCATGGCTCGGTGTCGGTGCGGTCGCAAAAATGCGGATGCATCTTCATGACAAGCACCATGTTGCCGAAGCGCTGGATGAAATCGTAGCCGTAGATCCGTGCCGTCGCCACCATGAAGTAGCCGCCTTCGGCGACCTGAAGATAGAAGTTCCGCGGGCACCCTTCGTCGGTGCAGTCGGGACCTTTTTCGCCCTTGCAAGTGATCTCGCCTTCGTTGATGACAATGTCCTTCAGTCCGTCATTGTTGATGTCCTGCTCGGTGACGAACCCGTCGCCATAGCTCGCCTGCCCGCCGCAGCGCTTGTTGAAATGGTCTCTCTCGAAGGCGGCGGGGTCTGGCATCAGCGATTGCTGGGCCTGCGCGATGGTAGGCATGACCACAAGTGCGATCACGTTCAGGATCACGATCAATAGGGATTTCACAGTCGTTCCTCTTAAAGGTCGCGCAGCAAGATCGGCGACGGTCGAATTGGCATATTAGCCAGCGCCGCTTGCGCCGCCCTTGCCGCCGTGATCCATTCCGACGAATATTCCCTATATGCAGTCACCGGAGCAGCCGATGTCGCTACTTACGTTCTTGGACTACGCCGGTGTCGCAGTCTTTGCCGCGACCGGTGCGCTATCCGCGTCCCGCAAGCAGCTGGACCTCATCGGATATCTCTTCCTCGCCGCGGTCACCGGCATCGGCGGCGGCACGCTGAGGGATGTGGTGCTCGGTCGCGTCCCGGTCTTCTGGGTGGTGAACCCAACCTATATTCTTGTCTGCTGCGTGGTCGGCGCCATCGTCTTCTTCACGGCTCATCTATTCGAATCACGCTATCGGCTGCTGATCTGGCTCGATGCCATCGGCCTTTCCGCCTATTGCGTCATGGGCGCCGCCAAGGGCCTCGCCGCAACCGGCTCGCCGACGGTCGCGATCGTAACCGGAACGCTGACGGCGACCTTCGGTGGGATACTGCGCGATCTGCTGGCCAACGAGCCTTCGGTGCTGCTACGTCCGGAGATCTATGTCACGGCGGCGCTGGCGGGCGCCTGCGTCTTCACGCTGGCAAACGCGACGCCGATGCCGCTCTATGCCTCGTCGGCGCTGGGCGTGGCAGCGGCATTTGCTGTGCGGGGCGGTGCGCTATGGTTCGGATGGACATTCCCAAGCTACAAGCCAAGGGCTGGCAGGCATCCGGATGACGTGATGTAGCACCGAAGACCGATACTCAGCGCTCTTTACGACGAAGCCGGATCACGACGTCGACATGCGCGATTTCCATCCCCGGCGGCGGCTCGGGCAGGTTGTCGATCGTCAGATTGCTGATCGGAATGTCCAGAACCTCGTTTTGACCTTCAACGAAGAAGTGGTGATGGTCGGAAACATTGGTGTCAAAATATGTCCTGGCGCTCTCGACGGCTAGCACGCGGATCAGCCCCGCCTCGGTGAACTGATGCAGGGTGTTATAGACGGTCGCAAGCGACACCGGCACATTTGCGGCAACTGCCTCCTCGTGCAGTTCTTCGACGGTCAGATGCCTGTCACCCTTCGCAAACAGAAGATCGCCAAGCGCCACCCGCTGCCGGGTCGGCCTCAGGCCTGCCACGCGCAGCCTGGTCTCGATAGCGATATTGGCTTCAGCCGCCATTCAAAGGAGCTCCGGTTTGCCGTTGTCACGCAATTATTCAGGTGACCATATAACTTTTGCGCGCGAGGCTTTCAATAGTTTCGATGGGGACAAGAAGTGTCGATTGGCTGCAAAATAGGGCTATCTGTGCATTTGCCTCTGGCAGGAGCCTTGGCCTTCCTGTATGCGACCACCAAATAACACCGTAATGCTCGTTTAACGGATCGACAGAAAAACAGCACATTGCGCTTGCGCTTCATCTTCTGCCGGGGTTGAACTAGCTTCACCATCCATCGGCACTTTGCGGGGGAAACGGAACTTTTATGACGACGAAACCATCCAGCTTCACCTATGCGGAACTCCTTAGCTGCGCGCGCGGCGAACTGTTCGGGCCGGGCAATGCGCAACTGCCGTTGCCGCCGATGCTGATGGTCCATCGCATAACCGACATTTCCGAAACGGGCGGTGCTTTCGATAAGGGCTATATCCGCGCCGAATATGACGTGCGCCCGGACGACTGGTACTTCCCATGCCATTTTGCCGGCAATCCCATCATGCCCGGCTGCCTCGGCCTGGACGGCATGTGGCAGCTGACGGGCTTTTTCCTCGGCTGGCTCGGCGAACCGGGACGCGGCATGGCGCTTTCAACCGGCGAAGTGAAGTTCAAGGGCATGGTTCGTCCTGCCACGAAGCTCCTTGAGTATGGGATCGACTTCAAACGCGTGATGCGTGGCCGAATGGTACTCGGCATCGCCGATGGCTGGATGAAGGCCGATGGCGAGGAGATTTACCGGGCAACCGATCTGCGCGTTGGTCTGTCCAAGGACAAGGCTGAGTGAAGGCGGCTGGGGCGCTGCATGATATGTACTGCGCCCTCCGCATAGATTCGACAATAAGGAAAAGGTCCAACACATGAGACGGGTAGTTGTCACAGGTCTTGGTATTGTCTCTTCGATCGGGAACGATGCCACCGAAGTTACCGCCTCGCTGCGCGAAACCACATCCGGCATTTCTTTTTCGAAGGATTTCGCCGACCACGGTTTCAAGTGCCAGGTCTGGGGGCGCCCGTCGCTTGATCCGACGGAGCTCGTCGATCGCCGTGCGATGCGTTTCCTGTCTCAGGGCGGCGCCTGGAACCATGTCGCCATGAAGCAGGCGATCACCGATTCAGGCTTGGAAGAGGCTGATATCACCAGCGAGCGCACCGGCATCATCATGGGTTCGGGCGGCCCGTCGACCCGCACGATCATCGAGGCAGCCGAGATCACCGAGAAGAACAACAGCCCGAAGCGCATCGGCCCGTTTGCCGTGCCGAAGGCAATGTCCTCGACGGCGTCGGCCACCCTCGCCACCTGGTTCAAGATTCACGGCGTCAACTATTCTATTTCGTCTGCCTGCTCGACCTCGGCGCATTGCATCGGCAACGCGACTGAAATGATCCAGTGGGGCAAGCAGGACGTTATGTTCGCCGGCGGCCACGAAGATCTCGACTGGTCGATGTCGAACCTGTTCGACGCCATGGGTGCGATGTCGTCCAAGTACAACGATACGCCCGATACGGCATCGCGCGCCTACGACGTCAGCCGCGACGGCTTTGTCATCGCCGGCGGCGCTGGCGTGCTGGTTCTGGAAGAGCTGGAGCATGCCAAGGCTCGCGGGGCCAAGATCTACGCCGAGGTCGTCGGCTACGGCGCCACGTCAGATGGCTACGACATGGTTGCTCCGTCGGGCGAAGGCGCTGCACGCTGCATGCGGCAGGCGCTGGCGACCGTCGCAAATGAAATCGACTATATCAATACCCACGGCACCTCGACGCCGGTGGGAGACAGCAAGGAAATCGGCGCGATCCGCGAAGTGTTCGGAGCCAAGATCCCGCATATCCAGTCCACCAAGTCGCAGACGGGACATTCGCTCGGAGCGGCCGGCGTCCAGGAGTCAATCTATTCGATCCTGATGATGCAGGAACGCTTCATCGGCGAGAGCGCCCATATTGCCGAACTGGACCCGGAATTCGAAGGCGTGCCGATCGTGCGCAAGCGCATCGACAATCCCAAGATAGACACCGTTCTTTCCAACTCCTTCGGCTTCGGCGGCACCAACGCCACGCTCGTGTTCCAGCGCTACAACGGATAACCCAATGACCGGAATAATGGACGGCAAGCGCGGCCTCATCATGGGCGTCGCAAACAATCATTCCATCGCCTGGGGAATCGCAAAAGCGCTGGCGGCCCAAGGCGCGGAACTCGCCTTCACCTATCAGGGCGAGGCGCTTGGCAAGCGGGTCAAGCCGCTCGCGGCGGAAGTCGGTTCAGATTTCGTTCTGCCCTGCGACGTCGAGGACATCGCCTCGGTTGACGCGGCCATGGAGGAACTGCGAGCCCGCTGGGGCAAGTTGGACTTCCTGGTGCACGCGATCGGCTTTTCAGACAAGAACGAGCTGAAGGGCCTCTACGCCAACACCACGCGCGAGAATTTCACGCGTACGATGCTAATCTCGTGCTTCTCGTTCACCGAGGTTGCCAAGCGTGCAGCGAGCATGATGGACGAAAGCGGCAGCATCCTGACGCTGACTTACAACGGCTCGGCCCGTGTCATCCCGAACTACAATGTGATGGGTGTGGCCAAGGCGGCGCTGGAGGCCTCCGTGCGCTATCTCGCGGCTGACTACGGCCCGCGCGGCATTCGCGTCAACGCCATCTCGGCGGGTCCGATCCGCACGCTCGCCGGTGCCGGCATCTCGGACGCCCGCGCCATCCTGTCGTGGAACCAGCACAACGCACCGCTGCGCAAGACAGTGACCATCGACCACGTCGGCGGCTCCGCACTCTACCTTTTGTCGGATCTTTCCGCAGGCGTGACCGGCGAAATCCACCATGTGGACGCCGGCTACAACATCACGTCGATGCCGACGTTGGAAACCTTGACCCGCGCCGACGTCGAGTAAGACGAGCTGCTACAAAACAAAACGGACGCGAATTGTTTCAATTCGCGTCCGTTTTTCGTTCTGTCTCTCGATAGGCAGTCAGCTTCCGCGAACCTACTTCTTCGCCCAGAGCACCTTGAAGCGGGCGTTGCGGCAGGTCTCGCCATGCTCCTTGAAGTGTTCCGCCAAGACGGGCTCGTAAGGCAGTCCGCGATTTGCGACCAGCATAAGCCGGCCTCCGCCGCGAAGGGCCGAAGCGGCAGTCTTGATCAATGCAGCGCCAAGCGCCGGATCCGCGGCATGGCCCTCGTGGAACGGCGGGTTCATGATGACGAGGTCGTACTTGTCCCTGACAGGCTCGCCGGTCAGATCGTGCCAGAAGTAGCGGGCGCCGATCGACGGGCAGTTCCTTGCCATGTTAGCCTTGGCAGCCTCGAGCGACGCATGGTCGGCCTCGTACAGGTCTATGCGGCCAAGCTTCGGAGACTTCGCGGCCATCTCCACCGATAGGTAGCCCCAGCCGGCGCCGAAATCCGCCACGTCGCCGGTGAAGTCGGTCGGCAGGCGCGATGCCAGCAGTTCCGAACCGGCATCGACGCGATCAAACGAGAACATCCCGGCCTCGGCGACAAACCGGCCTTCGACATTCGCGGGCTTCTTTTCAAATTTCGCCAGCAATGGCGCGATTTCCTCCGGACGGCCGAACCAGAAAGCCACGCCATGATATTTCGGCATGTGCTCGACAGAGACGCCAAGCCCTTCGACACGCTTGCGCAACGGCTGAATGCCGTCTTCCTTGCCGCCTGCAACGACAATTAGACCACCAAGCTTAACGCGCGAAAGCGCCTCGGCTACGTTGCCCTCGTTCTCACCCTTGTGCTTGGTGCAGAGGATGAGTGCGCCGTCGTAGTCCTCGCCTTCGATCTCAGGTGTCGTCTCGATCCGCTGGGCCAGAAGGTGGCGATGTAGTGGGCGAAACCCCTGGACGGCATTGAGAGCGGCTCCAAAACCCTCAGGCAACGAAAAACCGGCCTCTGCGCCGAGAAAAAGAATGCGCTCGCCTTCACCTGGAACAGCGACGGTGCCGGAGGCGAAGGGATGGAACAGGGTCTTAAGCGCGTCGCGGCTCATGGCGTGATCTCGTCTTGCAGGGCAGATAGAAAAAGGGCGCGGAAGTTATTCCCGCGCCCCGGAAATGCAATGAAGGCGCGGCTTATTCGGCCGCTTCTTCCTTCTTCTTGTCGGCAGGAATTTCCTTGCCGGTTTCCTGGTCGACGACCTTCATGGAAAGGCGAACCTTGCCGCGCTCGTCGAAGCCGAGAAGCTTGACCCAGACCTTCTGGCCTTCCTTGACGACGTCGGTCGTCTTGGCGACACGGTCGGAAGCAAGCTGCGAGATGTGAACAAGGCCGTCGCGAGCGCCGAAGAAGTTGACGAACGCGCCGAAATCGGCGGTCTTCACAACGGTGCCTTCGTAAACCTGGTTGATTTCAGGTTCTGCAACGATCGAGTGGATCCACTTGCGGGCAGCTTCGATTTCCTTGCCGGAAGCAGAGGCGATCTTGACCGTGCCGTCGTCTTCGATGTTGATCTTGGCGCCCGTCTTCTCGACGATTTCGCGGATGACCTTGCCGCCGGAGCCGATGACTTCACGGATCTTGTCGACCGGGATGTTCATGACTTCGATGCGCGGTGCGAATTCGCCGAGCTGGCCGCGGCTTTCGGAGATCGCCTTGCCCATTTCGGTGAGAATGTGCAGACGGCCACCCTTTGCCTGGTTCAGCGCGACATTCATGATCTCTTCGGTGATGCCTTCGATCTTGATGTCCATCTGAAGCGCGGTGATACCGCCTTCGGTGCCGGCCACCTTGAAGTCCATGTCGCCGAGATGATCTTCGTCACCGAGGATGTCGGAAAGGACCGCGAAGCGGGCGTCTTCCTTGATCAGGCCCATGGCGATACCAGCAACAGGCTTCGAGAGCGGAACGCCGGCATCCATGAGGGCGAGCGAGGTGCCGCAGACGGTTGCCATCGACGAGGAGCCGTTGGATTCGGTGATCTCGGATACGACGCGCAGCGTGTAGGGGAACTGCTCTGCTGTCGGAAGCATCGGGCGGATAGCGCGCCATGCAAGCTTGCCGTGGCCGATTTCGCGGCGGCCCGGGGAGCCCATGCGGCCCGTTTCGCCGACCGAGTAGGGAGGGAAGTTGTAATGCAGAAGGAAGCGTTCCTTATACATGCCCGTCAGGCTGTCGACATACTGTTCGTCTTCGCCGGTACCGAGCGTGGCAACGACGATCGCCTGCGTTTCACCGCGGGTGAACAGAGCCGAACCGTGCGTGCGCGGCAGGACGCCGACTTCCGAGACGATCGGACGAACGGTCGACAGGTCGCGGCCGTCGATGCGGCTCTTGGTGTCGAGGATGTTCCAGCGAACGATCTTCGCCTGCAGGTGCTTGAAGACGGCGCCGATGACTTCGGCCGAGTACTTCGCTTCCTGGCCTTCCGGGAAGAAATGCGCCTTTACCTTCGCCTTGACGGCGTCGACGGCAGCGTAGCGCTCTGCCTTCTGGGTGTTCTTGTAGGCAACGCGCAGTTCGGCTTCAGCCATGCCGAGCATCTCTGCTTCAAGCGCGGAATAGTCTTCCGGGCTGAATTCGCGCGGTTCCTTGGCAGCCACTTCGGCAAGCTTGATGATCGCGTCGATGACGGGCTGGAAGCCACGGTGACCGAACATGACGGCGCCGAGCATGATCTCTTCCGAGAGCTCCTTCGCTTCCGATTCGACCATCAGGACGGCTTCCTGCGTCCCGGCGACGACGAGATCGAGCGAGCTCTCGTCCATTTCGTCGATATGCGGGTTGAGGACGTATTCGCCATTGATGTAGCCGACGCGTGCGCCACCGATCGGGCCCATGAAGGGGATGCCGGAAAGCGTCAGGGCAGCCGAAGTCGCGACCATCGCCAATACATCAGGGTCATTCTCAAGGTCGTGCTGGACGACGGTGACGACCACCTGGGTGTCGTTCTTGTAGCCTTCTGGGAAGAGCGGGCGGATCGGACGGTCGATCAGGCGGGAAACCAGGGTTTCCTTTTCGCTCGGACGGCCTTCGCGCTTGAAGTAGCCGCCAGGGATCTTGCCGGCTGCGTAGGTCTTTTCCTGGTAGTTGACGGTGAGCGGGAAGAAGTCCTGGCCGGCCTTCGGCGCCTTGGCCGAAACGACGGTAGCGAGAACGACGGTCTCGCCGTAAGTTGCCATGACGGCACCATCGGCCTGGCGGGCTATCTTGCCGGTTTCGAGCTTGAGCGGGCGGCCTGCCCACTCGATTTCAACTGTATGGACGTCGAACATTTATTTTATCCTTGCGTGATGCGGGAAGGCGCGCCGTCGCCGCTTTTCGGCAAGGCACATCTTACGACCGCATTGATGTGACGCATCATGGGCAAGACAACGGGAGGCTTTTACGGAAGGTCGATGCGGTCAGCGACATCTCGGTCGGCAACTGCGTTCGTTCGTCCGGCATCTCGGCCTCGGTCGCTTGTGACCGCGAAACCGGGCTAAAGCAGCAGCTTTAGCCAAAAGCATCCGGCAATCCTGCCCCATGACAGGTCAACGGTTGGCGTTGGCAGATCCGGCTCATCCGGCCTGCCGGTTTGTCTCACGGCGCGCAACGCTTGCGGCGCCTCAGAAACATGTCGAACAGGGCTCTTTACCCCTGATAAGCAACCGGCGGACGTCCGAAGAACGCCCGCCGGAAATTCTTTAGCGGCGAATGCCCAAGCTTGCGATCAGCTTGGTGTAGCGGCTTTCGTCCCGCTTCTTGAGATAGTCAAGAAGCGAACGGCGGCTGGAAACCATGGTCAGAAGGCCACGACGCGAGTGGTTGTCCTTCTTGTGATCCTTGAAGTGATCGGTCAGGTTGTTGATGCGCTCGGTCAGAATGGCAACCTGGACTTCCGGCGAACCGGTATCACCTTCGACGGTCGCGTATTCCTTGATCAGCGCAGACTTGCGCTCAGCAGTAATCGACATCGGATGGTCCTTTCGATGAGAGGAAGAAGTCGCCAAAAGCCGGGATGTCGTCCAGCATTGGCCGCGAATGCAATCAGGCATGCCCGATGCTGGCGCAGCCTATAGACTATTCAGGATGCAAAGGGAAGAGGCATGCTTGTTCCCTTCTCCCGCAGGCGCGAAGGTAGTCCGATGGCAATCAGACGAAAACCCGCTTCGGGCGAAACTCGCCTTCGCCTATCTCGCCGATCGCGATAAGCTTGCCCCGCGCGGTGGCGTAGGCCTCGCTTTCGGCAACCGGAGCGTCGCGGCCCCGCACGAGGATCGGGTTGCCCATCTTCAGTCGGTGCGCCTGGTCATCGGTGACCGCCAGATGCGGCAGCGCCGAAAGCGCCTCACTGGTGTCGATCATCAATGCGTCCAGCGCGGCCAGCCGCTCGTCCATATCCTCGATTTTTTCGAGCTCCACGAGCTCCGCAAGCGGGATCATGGTCTCCTCGGCAAAGGGCGCGACGAAGCTGCGGCGCAGGCCGGAAATGTGACCGTAGCAGCCGAGCTCGCGACCAAAATCGCGCGCCAGGGCGCGGACATAAGTCCCCTTGCCACATTCGACTTCGAAATGGCTCGTATTTTCGTCAGGGCAGGCAAGCAGCGTCAGCCGGAAGATCTCGACTTCGCGGGACGGGATTTCGACCGTCTCGCCTTCACGTGCGAGATCGTAGGCGCGCTCACCGGCGATCTTGATTGCCGAGAACTGCGGCGGTACCTGGCTGATGACACCAAGATATTTGGGCAGCAGCGCACGGATATCTTCTTCGCTCGGACGGCTGTCCGACGTCTGCGTGACGTCGCCTTCCAGGTCGTCCGTCGCGCGTTCCTCGCCCCAGCTGACGGCGAATTCATAGATCTTCCGCCCGTCCATTACGTAAGGCACAGTCTTGGTGGCGTCGCCGAGTGCGATCGGCAGCATGCCGGAAGCCAGCGGATCGAGCGTACCGGCGTGCCCGGCCTTCTGGGCCTTGAATAGCCACTTGATCTTGGAGACGGCTTCGGTCGAGCCGAAATCGACCGGCTTGTCGAGGATCAGCCAGCCGGAAACCGGGCGGCCCTTGGGTTTGCGTGGTTTGGACATTCGTCTCTACTATGATTGTTTTTCGTCGGTGCCGTCATCAAGATCGCGCTGGACCTCAGGCGAGCGCAGGAGCTCATCGATCTTCTTGTAGTTATCGAAGCTCGTGTCGTCGCGAAAGCGCACCTCGGGCATATACTTCATTTGACGCAGCAGTGGTCCGAGACGGCCCCGGATGTATTTGGCATTGCGGTTCAGCGTGTCGATGACGGTTTCGTGGTCGGCAACGCCGAGCGGCGTGACGTAGGCGGTGGCGACCTTTAGGTCCGGCGACATGCGAACTTCCGAAATGGAGATCACTGTGCGCTCGATCAGGTCGTCGCGCACTTCACCGCGCTGCAACACCTGCGTGATGGCGGCGCGGACCTGTTCGGCAACGCGCAACATGCGCTGCGAAGGCGCGGAAGAAGTCGGTTTGGCCATGGTGTTTCCGTTAATGGCGTCGTGGAGCCTGCTGCTCGTGACGCAATAAAGCGGCTCACATGACTCTATACGACGCAAAGGTCAAGGGTTGACAACTTCCTGGGGCGCCCAGAAGGCCAGAATCCGCTCGAGAACAGCCGCCTGTTCCTGCTGATTGCGGAAGGCGTGCCCCGGGATATAGCAGACGAATGAGTCGACATCGAACTCGATGCGGCCGTTGCGGGTGGCAATATCCGAGACAGAGCGCCAGTCGAGTCGCAATGATGACCCTGGCGAATCCCAGGAAATGCCATCATGCGAGATCGTTGCGGTTACCACCACGTCCGGCCTTATGCGTGCCTTCATGGCGGCTAGCCGAACGGTGGAAGCATGTCTGAGATAGATGATCACCAGCGCGTAAGCCAGAAGGCAGGGCAGGAAGCATGTGAGAAGGATGTCGCCGGTTCCGACAGTCGGCGACAAACCGAGGAGCGGTATGAGGACAAGGCGGCGATAGGCGTAGAAGAAGAAATAGAGTCCGGCTCCCGCCAGTATGCCGAGAAGCAGATACCAACCGTCGAAGCTCGGTCGCATATCGGTCGTCGCAAAGCGCCTGCCGGCCTGCCGCATGACGTCCGCATGCTCCGCCGGCTGGCGGACATAGGAAATCACGATCCGATCTTCTATCAGCGCGTTCATCATCACGATCGACCGATGTGGAAACAAGCCGGCACATCTCCACGCTTCACGAGAGGGTGGAGATGGACGACGGTCGGCGAAGGCGCTGGCACGTGCATGAAACCCACTCAAGGAAAACGGTTATGCAAGTTGTGACGCTTCGTTTGCCGAATTCAACAAAAAACCGCCGGACAAAGCCGGCGGTTTCAATTTTAGCAGTGATGCCAGAGGATCAGAGCGTGCGCGTGATGTGTTCGACGCGGAAGCATTCGATGACATCGCCTGCGCGCATGTCTTCGTAATTCTCGAACGCCATGCCGCACTCCTGTCCGACCGGCACTTCCGAGACTTCGTCCTTGAAGCGCTTGAGGGTTTTGAGCTTGCCTTCGTGGATGACAACGTTGTCGCGAAGCAGGCGGACGCCCGCACCACGCTCGACCTTGCCCTCGACGACACGGCAACCAGCTACCTTGCCGGTCTTGGTGATGTTGAACACCTCGAGGATTTCCGCGTTGCCGAGGAAAGTTTCGCGGCGCTCTGGCGAGAGCAGGCCTGACATCGCCGCCTTCACATCATCTACGAGATCATAGATGATATTGTAGTAGCGTATCTCGATACCCGAACGTTCCGCCGCCGTCCGTGCCTGTGCGTTGGCGCGGACGTTGAAGCCGATGATCGCGGCGTCGGAGGACTCGGCAAGTGAAATATCCGACTCGGTGATGGCGCCTGCTCCCGAATGGACGATGCGGGCTCGGACTTCTTCCGTGCCGAGCTTGTCGAGCGCACCGATGATGGCTTCGATGGAGCCCTGAACATCGCCCTTGATGACCAGCGGGAACTCCTTGTAGCCGGTGTTCTGCAGCTTGCTCATCATCTGTTCGAGCGAACCGCGCTGGCCGGACTGGCGTGCAGCCGCCTTGTCGCGGGTCAGGCGCTGGCGATATTCGGAAATCTCGCGGGCACGGCTCTCGTTCTCGACCACGGCGAATTTGTCGCCGGCTGACGGAGTGCCCGAAAGACCGAGTACCTCGACCGGCGTCGCGGGACCGGCTTCCTTGACATGATCGCCCTTGTCGGTAACCAGCGCGCGCACGCGGCCCCACTGGTCGCCTGCGACGATGACCTGACCAGGCCTCAAGGTGCCCTTCTGGACAAGCACGGTCGCCACGGAACCACGGCCGCGATCGAGCTGGGCCTCGATGACGATGCCCTCGGCCGTCCGGCTCGGATCAGCCTTGAGGTCGAGAATCTCGGCCTGCAGCAGGATCGCTTCGAGCAGCTTGTCGAGATTGACCTTGTTCTTGGCCGAGACCTCGACGTCGAGCACTTCACCACCAAGAGATTCCACGAAGACCTCGTGCTGGAGAAGCTGCTGGCGCACCTTGTCCGCATTGGCTTCGTGCTTGTCGATCTTGTTGATGGCGACGATGATCGGAACGCCTGCTGCCTTGGCATGGCTGATGGATTCGATCGTCTGCGGCATGACGCTATCGTCGGCCGCGACCACCAGGATGGCGATATCGGTGGCCTGCGCGCCGCGGGCACGCATGGCCGTGAAGGCGGCGTGGCCGGGCGTGTCGATGAACGTGATCTTCTGCCCGTTCTGTTCCACCTGGTAGGCGCCGATATGCTGGGTGATGCCGCCGGCTTCACCGGAGACGACACTTGTCTGGCGGATGGCGTCGAGCAGCGAAGTCTTACCGTGGTCGACGTGGCCCATAATGGTGACGACCGGGGGACGGGTAACCATTTCTCCGGCATCATCGGCCTTGCTGAAGAGACCCTCTTCAACGTCGGATTCCGAAACGCGCTTGACCGTGTGGCCGAATTCGACCGCGATCAGTTCGGCGAGGTCGGCATCGATGATGTCGCCCGGCTTCAGCATCTGGCCTTCCTTCATCAGGAACTTGATGACGTCGACCGCACGTTCCGACATGCGCTGCGACAGTTCCTGAATGGTGATGGTTTCCGGCAGGATAACCTCGCGCATTACCTTTTCGCGCGTTTCCTGCATCTGGCTGCGGCGGAACTTCTCCTGCCGGCGGCGCATGGCGGAAAGCGAACGGCCACGTGCATTGGTGCCATCGTCGTCGAGACCGACAGCCGTCACCGTCAGCTTGCCGCGGCGGCGTTCTTCTTCGGTCTTCGGGCGTGTTGCAGGCTTTGCCGGTTCGGCACGAACGATCTTGCCACGTACAGGCGTGCCGGTGCGAGGAGGCGAGCGCTCTTCTTCTGCTTCCTGGGCACCGCGACGTGCGCGATTGGCAGGGGTTTCGGCGATCGTCGGCGCAGGCCGTACGGATGAGGGAGTGCCATCGGGACGGCGGGCGACCGGTGCCGGCGCATCGACCTTGGCTTCGACAGCCGGAGCCACTTCGACCGGGGCTTCGGTCGGCTCAGGACCGCGCGCGGCTCTCTCTGCTGCCAGGCGAACGGCCTCGGCGGCCTCTTCGACGCGGCGCTGCTCGTCCTCTACCTTGCGGCGGGCGTCGTCTTCGGCGCGACGGATAGCATCGGCTGCATCGCGGGCCTGGGCATCGGCCAGAGCACGACGGCGCGCATCCATTTCATCCGGGGAGAGATGGTTGAGCACGACCGGGCGCGACGGACGATCCGGCTGCGGACGCTGCGGGCTGCTGGGTTGCGGGCGTTGCTGGCCGCCTGGCTGATAGGGGCGGGCGCCGGGCTGCTGCTGTGGCGGGCGCGGCGGCTGCGGCGTCGGTTCAGCGACGCGCGTTACCGGAGCAACGACCACCGGTGCAACCACAGTCTTTTCGTCTTCCGGACGTAGCGGGCGGCGCTTGCGCGTCTCGACCACGACCGCCTTGGTGCGACCGCGACCCATATCCTGGCGCACGGTACCCTGGCTCATGCCTGATGGTTTCAGGGTGAGGGTCTTCTTAGCCGATACGCCTGGTGTATTGTCGTCTTTGTTGTCGGTCATTCCGTTCCCGTTCCTTCGGACAGGGGCGGATGACTTACATCAGACCCCTGTCGTTCAATAGATGTACCTTGATGACCAGTACGGCATGGGCCGTTGACCGGGTCATAGTTGTTGCTGGCCAGCGGCGCCCGTTGCCCGGGACTGACCGCCATTGCGGTACCGTTCGAGCAGGTTTGCGCGCTTCACTACACCTTCACCAGCCTGCCCTGCAAGCGCCGCGGCATGGATAAAAGCGTTCTGGCCCATCAGTTCTTCCATTTCCGCGTCTCCGAAGAGACGGAAAGATGGTATTTCCATTTCAGTCTCCATTCCAAGATGCCAGGCCTTGCGAGCCTGGTCGATCTTGCGGACACCGTCTGCCGCCGCGTCGAGCGAATGGAATACGGCGATAGCGCTTCCACTCCGCACGGCACCATCCACTTTCGACGAACCCGTGACGAACTGGCTCGCCTTGCGAGCCATGTGCATCATGCCGGCAAGTTGCGCTGAAAGCAGCTTATCGACAGTCGCCCCAAGATCGGCGGGCACTGCAACCTCGGCCTTGAGGGCTCGAGAAAACAGCTTCTTGGCAACCGCCTTGTCCACGAGCGCCCGGTCTGGAGAGACCCAGCATCCGCGTCCCGGCAGTTGTCGCTTCAGATCCGGAACCACCGTTCCGTCAGGAGCGGCCACGAAGCGGATCAGTTCATCCGGCGATCCGCGGTCTCTGGTCACGATGCACATCCGGCCGTTCGCTTCGTCGTCCGACACGTCGTCGTCTTCGATGACAGCGTCCGGTTTCAGCGCGGTCATCATGCTTCCTGCTCGGCCTCGGCATCCACCTCCGCAGTCGCTTCGGTCTCGGTGGCAGCCTCTTCAGCCGTGATCCAGCCGGCTGAGATACGTGCCTGAAGGATCATCTGCTCGGCTTCGACGCGCGAAACGTCGAGCTTGGCGAACAGGCCCTCGAATTTCTTCGTCTCACCGTTCTTGCGTTCGGACCAGCCAACCAGATCGTCGGCGGCGCAGCCGGCAAAATCCTCGATTGTCTTGATGCCGTCTTCGCCGAGCGCAACCATCATCTGCGCGGTCATGCCGTTGATCTCGCGCAGCTCGTCGGCAACGCCGAGGCTCTTGCGCTTCTCATCCATCTCGGTTTCCTGCCGTTCGATGAATTCGCGGGCACGCTGCTGGATCTCCTGGGCCGTCTCTTCGTCGAAGCCATCGATCGAGGAGATTTCCTCGAGGTCGACGAAAGCGAGTTCCTCGACCTGGGCGAAGCCTTCGGAGGCGAGCACCTGGCCGACCATCTCGTCGACGTCGAGCGCATCCATGAACAGGTTGGTGCGTTCGTTGAATTCCTTCTGGCGGCGCTCCGATTCCTCGGCCTCCGTCATGATGTCGATATCCCAGCCGGTGAGCTGCGAGGCGAGACGAACGTTCTGGCCGCGGCGACCGATCGCCAGCGACAGCTGCTCGTCGGGAACCACGACTTCGATACGCTCGGCGTCTTCGTCCAGAACCACCTTGGAGACTTCGGCCGGCTGCAGGGCGTTGACGACGAAGGTCGCCGGGTCCTGCGACCACGGAATGATGTCGATCTTTTCGCCCTGAAGCTCGCCGACGACGGCCTGCACGCGCGAACCGCGCATACCGACGCAGGCGCCGACCGGATCGATCGAGCTGTCGTTCGAGATGACGGCGATCTTGGCACGCGAGCCCGGATCGCGGGCAACCGACTTCACCTGGATGATGCCGTCGTAGATTTCAGGCACTTCCATGGTGAAGAGCTTGACCATGAACTGCGGATGCGTGCGCGACAGGAAGATCTGCGGACCACGCTGTTCGCGGCGAACGTCATAGACGAAAGCCCGAACGCGGTCGCCATAACGGAAATTCTCCCGCGGGATCATTTCGTCGCGGCGGATGATACCTTCGCCACGTCCGAGGTCCACAATGACGTTGCCATATTCGACGCGCTTGACGGTGCCGTTGACGATCTCGCCGGTGCGGTCCTTGAATTCGTCGAACTGGCGGTCACGCTCGGCTTCGCGCACCTTCTGGACGATAACCTGCTTGGCGGACTGGGCGGCGATACGGCCGAAGTCCATCGGCGGCAGCGGATCGGCAATGAAGTCGCCAAGAGCGGCATCCGGGTTGCGGTCGCGTGCCAGTTCCAGCGGGATCTGCGTTGAATAATCCTCGGCGACCTCGACGACTTCGAGCAGGCGCTGGAGGCGGATTTCACCGGTCTTCGGGTTGATGTCAGCCCGGATGTTGGATTCGGTGCCGTAACGAGAGCGCGCTGCCTTCTGGATCGCGTCTGCCATTGCGGCAAGCACGATTTCACGGTCGATGACCTTTTCGCGCGCCACTGCATCTGCGATCTGCAAAAGTTCTAGGCGGTTCGCACTGACTGCCATTGCTTTAAATCTCCGTCTTTCCTGCCCGGGTTCCCGTCCCTTTGAGCGGTTAGTTTATCGGTGTTTCGTCGTCTTCTTCGTTCTGGTTGGCGGCCTCGGCCTTCGCCAGCTTGTCGGCACGCAACGCATCGCGGATCAGGTCGTCCGTCAGGATCAGCTTGGCTTCGGCCAGCGTGCTGAACGGGATGACGACCCGCGGCTCTTCGCCATAGGCCACCTGGTCGCGTTCGATCGTGAAGCCATCTGCGTTCACGTCGACAATCTTGCCGCGGAACCGCTTGCGGTTGTCGACGAGGATCGACGTCTCGCACTTGACCAGGTTGCCCTGCCAGCGGCTGAAATCCGACTTGCGCACCATCGGGCGGTCGATGCCGGGCGAAGACACTTCCAGATGATACGCCTTATCGATCGGATCATCCACATCCAGAACCGGAGAAATCGCCTGCGAAAGCGCCTCGCAGTCCTGTACGGTCATTGTGCCGTCGTTGCGCTCGGCCATGATCTGCAGCGTCGAACCGTTCTGGTTCATCAGCCGTGCGCGCACAAGCCGGAAGCCCATGCCGACGATAACGGGTTCGATGATTTCGGCAACGCGCTGGTCCAGGCCGGTTTCGACGATCAGCCTGGGTTCGTTCGTATCTTCTGCGTTTGTCAAATCTGACAAGCGGGGCGCTCCTGGAAATTTCATGTATTTGCCGATCGCGCTAATAAAAAGGAGCGGGTCCTTGCGGCCCACCCCTCATCACACGATCAAGAATTTGAAGCCGATATAAGCGCGTTTTTTCGAAATTGCAAGGTCTGTGGCAGCTCGGTGCTATTTAAGAACGCCGAGCATTGAACTCTCGGGATAGCAGGTGGGCTTCATGCCGTTTTTTGCCTGCCATTGGCCGATCGAGCGTCTTGTCTTGTAGCCGGGCAGCCCGTCGGTGCCGCCGACGTCATAGCCTTTTCGCTCCAGTGTCTTCTGCATCGAAGCCACATCCGAGCGCAACATCTTGCCGACGTCCCCCCAGGGCCCCTGGAATGCACCGGCATTGCCGGCGATGCGGTCGGCGAGGTTGCCGATGTAGAGCGCGTAGAGGTCGGAGTTGTTGTATTCCTTGATGACGTAGAAATTCGGTGTGACGATGAACTCCGGACCGTCGCGCCCGGCCGGCACCAGCATCATGCCGGCGGCCTTGGCTTCGTTGTCCGCAAATGCCTTGCCCGAGATGCGCGTGATGCCAAGACCCGTCCAGCGTGAAATCGGCTTTGCCAGATCCGGGCCTTCCTGTGCGCACGACACATTCGCCGGGATTGTCACTTCGTAGCCCCAGCCACGATCGCGCTGCCAACCTTTTTGTACGAGGTAATTGGCGATGGAGGCCAACGTATCCGGCACTGACGTCCAGATATTGCGATGGCCGTCACCGTCGAAATCGACTGCATATTTCAGGTAGCTCGTCGGCATGAACTGAGGCTGTCCGAGCGCGCCCGCGGTCGAGCCCTTGAACTGGTCGGGCGTGACGTCACCATGGTCGAGGATGCCGAGAGCCGCGATAAGCTCGGTGCGGAACATCTCCTTGCGGGTCGACATGAAGGCTTTGGTGGCCAGGACCTCGATCGCCGACAGCGGCATCTTCGCCGCACCGAAGCCCGTCTCGCGGCCCCAAATGGCAAGCAGGATCGACCCCGGAACCCCGTATTTCTTCTCGATGCCCTTGAGCGTCGAGGCATACTGCGAGGCAAAGCCGCGGCCGGTCACCGCAAGCTTCTGCAGCCGCGCCTCATTGAAATAGGGAGCGGGTGACGAGAATTCCGCCTGGCTCTGCGCTTGCTGCTTCGGAGGCGGAAAACCGGGCGGCGCCAGGTCCGGCAAATCCCATTCCAGCGTCACGCCGGCAAAGGCCGCCTGAAAAGTCTTTTCCGAAACGCCGTCTTTCTTCGCCTCCGGCCAGAGGTCGCTTTTCACCCACGTCTCGAACTGCGCCTCCACATCGGCTTTCGATGCGGCCATCGTCGGCAGAGGCAGCAGGGTGAGCAGAAGTATCGTCGCCAGTCTCGCGATACGCCGTGGCCCACCCCCCTTTGTCCCTATCGGGACATCTCCCCCGCAAGGGGGGAGATTGGCCGCAGACTTTCTGCCCAGCCCGCTACGAACGGATCTCACCAGACCCAAAAGGGATGTTGATTGAGCGGGAGTGGTGAGGCGATCTCCCAATCTCCCCCCTTGTGGGGGAGATGTCACAAAGTGACAGAGGGGGGTATCCATCCGCATACTCAATCTCTCCCCTCAAATCACCGTCCGCGCCCGAAGTGCCGCCGTCAGCGTCCCCTCGTCGAGATAGTCGAGTTCGCCACCAACCGGTACACCATGCGCAAGCCGAGTGATCCTGACATCGAGCCCCGCAAGCTGGTCGGTTATATAGTGTGCTGTAGTTTGCCCCTCGACCGTCGCGTTGACGGCGACGATGATTTCGCGGACGCCGCCTTCGGCGACGCGGGCAACCAGGCCGCGAATGTTAAGGTCGTCAGGCCCGACGCCATCGAGCGGCGATAAAGTCCCGCCGAGCACATGGTAGGCGGCATTCATCGCGCTGGCACGCTCGAGCGCCCAGAGATCTGCGACATCCTCGACCACGATGATGACGGTCTGGTCGCGGCGATCGTCGGTGCAGACGGTACAGGGATCGACCGTGTCGACATTGCCGCAGCGCGAGCAGATCTTCACCTTGTCATAGGCCTCGCCCATGGCGTGCGAGAGGGGACCGAGAAGCTGATCTTTCTTCTTGATCAGATGCAGCGCCGCGCGCCGCGCCGAGCGGGGTCCAAGTCCCGGCACCTTTGCCAGAAGCTGGATGAGTTTTTCGATTTCGGGGCCGGTGACTCGCTTTGCCATGAGGCGTTCTTAGACCATATGTAAGGAAAACGGAATCGCGCAGGGAGCCACCGCACGATGAAAATTCTAGCCGTCTGTCGGGGCAGCGCCGAAAAACTGCCCGGCAAAAGCTACAAGACGGGCATCAACAAGCATTCAGTCAATAGCGCAGTGCTGGTCGATGCCGCGGGGCTCATCGGCGATGCCGTCTGCAACCGCAAACATCACGGCGGTATCGATCAGGCAGTCTATGTCGAGGGCTCCGTCACCCTCGATTGGTGGTCGGCGGAACTAGGGCGGCCCATCGAGCCCGGCACCTTCGGCGAAAACATCGTCATCTCCGGATTGGACAACAGGACCGTCTGCGTGGGCGATAGGTTGATAGCCGGCGATCTTGTTCTGGAGGTTACCTCGGCGCGCATCCCTTGCGCGACGTTGGCGGCCAAGATCGGTGATCCGAAGTTCGTCAAGCGCTATACCTTGGCTGGTCGGCCGGGTATCTATTGCCGCGCCCTCGAGCCGGGCTCGGTCGCTGCAGGAACACCCGTTGACTATCTGCCGTTCGACGGTGCCAAAGTCACGATGCCGGAGATGATGGCGACGTTCGGCAGCACGCTCTCGGCGGAAGACCGCGCGCGCTATCTTGCAGCGCCGATCCATTTCAAGCTCAGGGCAAAAATGATGACGCAAGGTTAAGTTTCAAAATCCGCATGTGCCATCTGGCGGTCTGAAAATCTCCCCTATCTATTGCCCGGCCCTATCCATTTCCAGGACTGAACCCGCACGAGGAGATTTCTACATGTCTGCTTCCAAAATCGTTGCCGCCACCATGCTTGCCGCTGGGCTCGCCGGTGCCACGCCCGCACTATCAGCGCCGACCCGCGTGCAGGCGGGATCGCTGACCTGCGACATCTCGGCGGGCTTCAGCGTGATCATCGGTTCCAAGCGGGATGTCGACTGCCTGTTCACCCCATCGGCGCCCGGCCCCATCGAGCACTATCGCGGAACAATCACCAAGCTCGGCGTCGACCTCGGCGCCATCAGCGGCGGCTCGATGATCTGGCTGGTCTATGCGCCGACGGATCATCACGAGGGTGTGCTTCAGGGGAGCTATTCGGGCGCGTCAGCCAATGCGACGGTCGGCGTTGGCATCGGCGCAAATGCACTTGTCGGCGGGTTCGACGGCTCGGTCGCCTTGCAGCCGCTTTCCGTCGAAGGCACGACCGGGCTGAATGTCGCAGCCGGTATCGCCACTCTCAAGATGACCTATGTTGCGCCGCTGCCGGTGGCACCGCAAAAGCCGGCAAAGCACCATACCAAAGCCCACGCCAAGTAAGAATCAGCGCATTGCAATCGCGATAGCGGCGCCAGCCATCGTGCCGGCGCTCGCACGATTGGCGATCCTGACCGCGCGGCGGCTTTTCAGGAAGCTGCGGGCCTTGGCCGCCAGAAACATCCAGCTGAAATCGACAACGGCAAGGACGACGATCAAGGTGATCACAAGCTCGGACCAGCCGGCGGTCGATACGGACTGGATGTCGATGATGGACGGCAACAGGGCGACGTAGAACATCATGATCTTTGGGTTACCCAGCGCGAGGGCAAGACCGGTTAGAAACAGTCTGCCGCGCGAGCGGGCTTGGGGCAGCGCTTCCTCTGCCGCGTCGACCCTTGCGAACCACATCTTCCAGGCCAGGTAGAGCAGATAGAGAACGCCAAGCCATTTGATGACGAGAAAGGCGTGGTAGAACGTGTCGGCAATTGCGGCAAGACCCGCGACGGCAAAGGTCAGCCAGATAGCGTCGCCCGCCCACATGCCAAAAAGGAAAGGGAGCACGTCCCGCGCGCCCTTCGATAGGACCCGCGCGACAAGGGCAGCCACGCTCGGCCCCGGTGTGCCGGCCGCGATGAAAAGCGCCCCGGCAAAAACCAGCAATGTCGTCAGGTTCATCCCATTCTCCCCGTTCAGACCCTTGCGTCGATCCTAGAAAGGCAGCTTGAAGCCGGGCGGGATCGGCAGGCCAGCCGTCAGTTCCTTGGTCTTCTCGGCGGCCAGAGCCTCGGCCTTGCCCTTGGCGTCCTTATGGGCCGCAACGACAAGATCTTCGAGGATTTCGGCGTCGTCCTCCTTGAAGAGCGACGGATCGATCTTCAGGGACAGCATCTCACCTTTGCCGTCGAGCGTGACGATGACGAGGCCACCGCCGGACTGACCCTCGGCCCGGATGTCGGCGATTTCCGCCTGCATCTTCTCCATCTTGGCCTGCATTTCCTTGACCTTGCCCATCATGCCCATGATGTCGCGCATATCAATGGCTCCTTGCTAGAATTCTATGTCGTCGCCGGGCAGGATATCGCCCTCTTCGGATTCCGCCGCGGCCGGTGCAGCGACGATCTCCTCGTCTTCAAGCTCTGCGGCGCGGACGCGGACGTCGATGATCTTGGCGCCGGGAAACTGGGAGAGGATCGCCGCAACATCGGGGTCCTGGCGCGCATCGCTGACACGCTGCTGCTGCGCCTGAGCCTCGGCCTCGGTGAGCGTCGGGCTGCCCTCTTCGCGGCTGAAGCTGACGATCCAGTGGATGCCGGTCCATTCCTTCAGCTTGACCGCAAGCTCGCCGAGCAGCGTCGTCGGCGCTCCCGGTGCAAGGCTCGCATCGAGGCGACCGGGCTCCAGGCGCACCGGCCTCAAAAACGCGCGCACCAATGCCTTGAGCTTCGGATCGCGCTTGACGGCACAGAGATCGACGATGTCTGAGACAGAATTGATGGCGACGGTCGGCTTTGGCTGCTCGACGGGCTTGGTCTCGGTCCGCCCGACGGGCATGGTCTGCGGATTGCTGTCGGGCACGGCCCGCAGCATGGCGACGGAGCCGTTCGGGGTAGGGCGGCTTTGCGGCGTCGCTTCAGTCGAGCGTACGCCAATTGTGCTCTGGTAGGATACGGGCGTTCCCGCCCCGGCCCCGCCGTTTGGTGACGGCGTCGGAACAGGGCGCGCACCTGCGGCACCGGCGTCGACGGAAAGCTCGGCAAGGCGGCGGGCGGCGTCTTCCGGCGCCGGCAGATGCGCCGCGTGGGCAAGGCGGATCAGCACCATTTCAGCGGCACCGGCCGGCCGGGCGGAGTTCTCAGTTTCAGGAATACCCTTCAGCAGCATCTGCCAGATGCGGGACAGCGTCGTCACCGCGACGCCTTGCGCAAACTCGGCGCCCTTGATCCGCTCGACCTCACTGACCGATGGATCATTCGCGCCGTCCGGCACATATTTCAGCCGTGTGACGAGATGCGTGAAATCGGCCAGATCGGTGAGAACGACCACGGGATTGGCGCCGGCCTCATACTGCGTGTTGAATTCGGATAGTGCGCCCGCAACATCGCCTTTGACGATATGTTGGAACAGGTCGACGATCCGGGCACGGTCGGCAAGGCCGAGCATCGAGCGCACGGCCTCCGCCTGTACGACGCCGCTACCGTGGGCGATCGCCTGGTCCAGCAGCGACAGGCCGTCGCGGGCCGAGCCTTCGGCGGCACGGGCAATCATCGCCAGTGCCTCTGCCTCGGCCGAGATGCCCTCTTTGGATGCAATGGTGGTGAACAATCCGACGAGATCCGACGCGCTGATGCGGCGCAGGTCGAATCGCTGGCAGCGCGACAGGACGGTGATCGGAACTTTGCGGATTTCGGTCGTCGCAAAGATGAATTTCACATGTTCAGGCGGCTCTTCGAGCGTCTTCAGCAACCCGTTGAACGCCGCCGTCGACAGCATGTGCACTTCGTCGATGATGTAGACCTTGTAGCGCGCCGAAACCGGGCGATAGCGCACCTGCTCGATGATCTCACGGATGTCGTCGATGCCGGTATGCGACGCCGCGTCCATCTCGATCACGTCGACATGACGACCTTCCATGATCGCCTGGCAGTTCTCGCCGGGAATTCGAAGGTCGATAGTCGGCTTGTCGATCTCAGCCGTCTTGTAATTGAGCGCGCGGGCGAGGATGCGGGCGGTCGTGGTCTTGCCGACGCCGCGAACGCCGGTCAGCATATAGGCCTGCGCGATCCGGCCGCTCTCGAATGCGTTGGTAAGTGTGCGGACCATCGGCTCTTGGCCGACCATCAGGTCCGTGAAATCCTTGGGGCGGTATTTGCGGGCCAGCACCCGGTAGCCGGTGCCGGTCGAGGCGGCGTTTTCTGCTGGTCGCTCGGTGTCGCTCATCGCCCTGCTTGTCGCCCGAAAAAAGCCGGGCATCGCTATAAGAAAGGGTGGGAGGCTGGCACGATGACCCGTGCCTGGCTCGTTGGGGCTGCTTCCTTCCGGACCTGACCCGGTTGGCGAGTGGCTCGTCCACCACCAACCTCCCGGAGGCACATATCGGCAATATCGCCATCAAAAGCAAGCCAAGGCCAAAAAAAACTGCTAAACATTTGATAAAACACTGGAGGAGCACTCAATTGCGCGGTTTCTTGCTCGACGATCGCCTGGCAAATGACACCGTTTCCGTTTCCATCACGGGGCTTTGCGACCTGCGCCTCATGAAGGACCGCCGCTGGCCCTGGTTGGTGCTGGTACCCCGGCGCGCCGGCATTTCCGAGATATTCGAATTGACCCCGCTCGACCAGGTCATGTTGACCTTCGAGACCAATCTGGTGGCAAGCGCCCTGAAAGCAGTAACCGGAGCCACAAAAATCAACGTCGGGGCTCTTGGAAATATTGTCCGGCAGCTTCATGTTCATGTCATTGCGCGGTTCGAAGGGGATCCGAACTGGCCAGGCGCCGTCTGGGGCTATGGCAAGACGGAACCCTATTCGAACGATGACATGAAAACATTCGTCGCCAGACTGCAGGAAGCCCTTTCGCCATGAACCATTCCATCTTCTCGTCGGATGCGCCGCATCCGGAAGCCAGCAGTCTGACCGCTTTTGCGGAAAATCAGCTCGATCGCCAGGCGGAACACCGCGACGAGGAATCGGTTCAAAGGGCAGTCGCAACCGAAGGCACGCATTTCCTCGCCTTCGCCAGGGATAAGCTGGTCCTGAAGCATGACGGCCAGGTCCTCGACCCGCTTTTCGCGCGTTATGAGTTGGCCGAGCTCGATCCAGATTGGGAAAATGCCGTTCTCCTCGGCTACCGCAAGACAGGGGAGCCGCGATTGGCGGTGCCTGTTCGCGTCGACGCCGACGATCTTGCCAGCCATTTCAAGCCCGCCGACATGCGCTCGCTCTGGCGCGATCTCCTGCTCGAGGGCGAAATCCTCGGCGAGGCGGCGCAAGGTGTGAGCCTGATCCGCTGGAACGGCGACAACCGCTTCTGCGGACGCTGCGGCTCGGTCATGGAAAGCCGCATTGGCGGCTACAAGCGGGTTTGCGTGGCCTGCGAACATATGATCTTTCCGCGCACCGATCCCGTGGTCATCATGCTGACCGTCGACGAGGAGCGCGGCCGCTGCCTTCTTGGCCGCAGCCACCATTTCGCCCCGGGCATGTATTCCTGCCTCGCCGGTTTCGTGGAGCCGGGCGAGACGATCGAGAACGCTGTTCGCCGCGAGACGCACGAGGAGGCGGGCATTGTCATCGGCCGTGTGCGTTATCATGCCTCGCAACCCTGGCCGATGCCGCATTCGCTGATGATCGGCTGCTATGCCGAAGCAAGATCGACTGAGATCCATATGGACGGTGCCGAGCTTGACGATTGCCGCTGGTTCACGCCGGAGGAGACGCTTGCCATGCTCGATCGATCCGCTCCGTCAGGCAATTCCTCGCCTCCCAAAGGCGCAATTGCCCATCGCCTGATGCGCGATTGGGTGGAGTGGAAGCGGTAAGAGATCCGCCATGGCACGTTCCGAACGCCTGCTGACACTGTTGCAGACCCTGAGGCGATACCGCAGGCCGGTGAGCGGCGCGGCACTCGCCGAGGAGACCGGCGTCAGCCTGCGCACCCTCTATCGCGATATCGCCAGCCTGCAATCGCAGGGTGCCATGATCGAGGGCGAGGCCGGCATCGGCTATGTGCTGAGGCCCGGCTTCATGCTGCCGCCGATGATGTTCTCGCAGGACGAGATAGAGGCGTTGGTCCTCGGTTCCCGCTGGGTCGCCCGCGCTGCGGAACCCCGGCTTGCCGCCGCCGGAGCCGATGCGATGGCGAAAATTGCCGCGGTACTGCCGGACGACATGCGCCGGGAGGTCGATTCCGCAACGCTTCTGGTCGGTCCCCGCAGGAAGGGCGAGGACAAGGCCGATCTCTCGGCCATCCGCAAGGCGATCCGCTCTGAGCGCATCCTGGAAATCAACTACAGCGACGAGCATGGCGCGGTTTCAACTCGCCGCGTCTGGCCCTTCGCGCTCGGCTATTTCGAACATGTCCGCGTCATGATTGCCTGGTGTGAACTCAGAACGGATTTCCGTCATTTCCGCACGGATCGCATTATCGACATGGCACAGCAGGAGGTTCGCTATCCTCGCCGCCGCGCCGTTCTTCTCAAGGAGTGGCGCGAACTTGATGACTACACCAGACACGCCTGACGCTACTGCCACAAACTGTCAGTAACCCGGTTTAAGGTCGGCTCCGTTCCAAGCGAAGGAGTGCCGACCATGACCAGCCCCAACCTCATCATCCTCTATGTCAGGGACCCTGCAGAAAGCATTCCCTTCTACCGCGACCTGCTTGGTCGCGAACCCGCCTTCGCCTCCCCGAATTTCGCGGCTTTCCCGCTCGATGGCGGCTTCACGCTCGGCCTGTGGCGCCGCAGCTCCGTCGAGCCGCAGCCCTCGGCACTTGGCAATCGCGGCGAGGTCGCCTTCATGGTGCCGGGCGAAGGCGCCGTGGCTGCCCACTATCGTGAATGGAGCAGCCGCGGCCTGCCGATCGCGCAGGAGCTGACAACGATGGATTTCGGTCAGACCTTCGTCGTCCTCGACCCGGACGGCCATCGACTGAGGGTTTGTGAGCCGGATAGCTAATGTGGAGCACGGATTTGTCTATCACCTCAACCATCTCCCCGCAGGCGGGTAAAGCGAGCGCCCTCATTTGGGGCGCTTCGCCCGCACCGGATAGGAAGACCGTGGAAGTTTGCCGCGACTCGGTGCGCGCCACTTGCACGGTGAAGGAGCCCGGACAAGCCGGCGGGTTCCTGGATAGGCGTCTGGTTTTGGAGGCCTACAGCTGCCCCCGCATCGGATGCCCCTTGTAGACGCCGAGGATGCGAACCTTTTCCGAGAAAAACCGCAGTTCCTCCAGCGCCTGGTGGACATGCGGATCGGAGGGGTGGCCTTCGATATCGGCGTAGAATTGCGTGGCAATGAACTTGCCGCCAAGCTGATAGCTTTCAAGCTTCGTCATGTTGATGCCGTTGGTCGCGAAACCGCCGAGAGCCTTGTAGAGCGCGGCGGGGATATTGCGGACATTATAGACGAAGGTGGTGACGATCTTTTCATCATGCGAGCCGCGATCGGCCCATTTCTCCTCCCGTGCCAGTATGACGAAGCGCGTCACGTTGCTCTCCACGTCTTCGACATTCTCGGCAACGATTTCGAGCCCGTAGAGATCGGCGGCCAGCCGCGGCGCGAGTGCGGCCATTGTTCGGTCGCCGGTTTCCTGCACAAGCCTGGCCGCGCCCGCCGTATCGCTGGCGATCACCGGCTTCCAGCCGTTGGCGCGCACGATCTTGCGGCACTGGCCGAGCGCATGGATGTGGCTGTGCACGGTGCGGATTTCATCCTGGCTCACGCCCGGCAGCACCATCAATTGGAAGCGAATCGGCATGAAATACTCGCCGATGATATGCAGCTGTGATTCGGGCAGAAGATGGTGAATGTCGGCGACGCGGCCGGCGATGGTATTCTCGATCGGGATCATCGCCAGATCCGCCTCGCCGTTGTCGACTGCGGTGAACGCGTCCTCGAAGGTCTGGCAGGGCAACGGCTCCATCGTCGGGTACATGTCGCGAGACGCCATGTCGGAATTGGCGCCATACTCGCCCTGGAAGGCAATCTTGTTGGTTTTGGTTGTCATTGGAATTCCGTCAGCGGGAGTGGCCGGCAAGGATGCGGCGGGCCTTTTCGAGGTCGGCGGGAGTATCGACACCGAGCGGAACCGTGTCAACGATCTCGACATCGATTCGCATCCCGGCTTCGAGTGCCCGCAACTGCTCAAGTGATTCGCGCTTTTCCAGCGTCGACGGCCCAAGCGCCACGAATCTTTCCAGCGCCGGGCGGCGATAGGCATAGAGCCCGATATGGTGGTAGAGCGGCCCTTTGCCTGAAGGTGCGGTGGCGCGGGTGAAGTAGAGCGCCCGCAACCTGCTGTCGGAGATCGGCGAACCGATGATCTTGACGACGCTGGGGTTGGTCTTTTCCTCTTCGTCGTTGATCTCGACGGTCAGCGTCGCGATATCGACGGCAGCGTCGTCAAGCGGCCGCAAAGCCGCCCGGATCGTTTCCGAATCGATGGTCGGAAGGTCGCCCTGGACGTTGACGATCGTCTCCGCAAGGCCGTTCGGATCGACCTTCTGCAGCGCCTCATAGATGCGATCGGACCCGGACTGATGGTCCTCCCGGGTCATGACTACCTCGAAGCCGGCCTTCGAGACGACGGCATAGGTATCCTCGTGGTCGACGGCGACGACGATGCGACCGATAGCCGCCTCGCGCGCGCGCAAGGCAACCTGTACGATCATGGGCAGGCCGCAAATATCCGCCAGCGGCTTGCCTGGAAGACGGGTAGAGGCGAGACGGGCGGGGATCAGGACCAGGGTCTTGTCTAAATTCGGATGCGTCATTGTTGGGCCTTCTAATCCCGGCAGAAAAGTGTCAAAAAGTCTCATGTTAGAGACCGTTTAGTGAGTTGCAAGGAACAGTCAAAAGACATAGGTTTCGGCCGAATTCAAGATGGGCCGGGAGTATTGCCGGCGGCGAGGGGAGCATTGCATATGAATTCATCTTACGTGAACATGGGGGTTGGGGCACTTCTGGCTACGCTTTTCGTGCTGAAGTCCGTTTCGCTCGTGTCAGGCGGGATATTCCATTCGGAAGCGCCGGAAAAGCCGGGCTTCGCTATCGTTGCCGATGAGACGGCTTCAGCGGGCGCAGCAGGCGACAAAGCTGCCGCCGCCGCGCCGGAAACGCCGATTGCCCAGCTTTTGCAGAAAGCCGACGCCAAGGCCGGCGAAGCGATCTTCAAGAAGTGTCAGGCCTGTCATGACGGAACCAAGGGGGGGCCGAACAAGGTCGGCCCAGACCTTTGGGGGATCGTCGACCGTCCCGTCGCCGCGCATGAAGGCTTCGGCTATTCAGCGGGTATGAAGGATTTTTCGAAGGGCAGCACCGAGAAGTGGAGCTATGACCACCTCTTCCACTTCCTGGCCGCCCCGAAGAAATTCGTGGCCGGCACCGCCATGGGTTTTGCCGGCCTGCCGAAGGAAGGCGACCGCGCCAACGTCATCGCCTATTTGCGCACGCTCGCCGATACGCCGGAGCCGCTGCCTGATCCAAATGCCGCGCCAGCCCCGGCGGCAACGAACTGAGAACCATGATGGCCCGGTTGTTTTGACCGGGCTTTTCTCAGCCGGCGGATCGAGCCGCGACAACAGACAACAGACAACAAAAAAAGCGGGCTAGGCCCGCTTTTCCGCATCCGGTCTTCCCGGAATATGCCCCGTTTCGCAAACCTCCCAGTTCATCCGTGGTCAGGATCGCCCAAACGGAGGGCAGGGGCATCATACCCCTCGCACACCGGCCCTGGACGTCATTGACATCCCCATGCCGGCTCGCTTGGACAATATCTACAGCTGAAAAGTGACAGCAGGATGACCTTGAGAAATTCCGATGCGGAGAGCAACGTGAATCCTCTTCCAAACTTCGCAAAATCCGCTAAGACCGGACACCGGCTATCACAAACAATACCGGGGCTCTCCTTTTGATGCTACGTTTCGATGTACTGACTGTTGGCAACGCGATCGTCGACATTATTTCCCGTTGCGACGATCAGTTCCTGATCGACAACAAAATCACCAAGGCTGCGATGAACCTGATCGACGCCGAGCGTGCCGAGTTGCTCTATTCCCGCATGGGCCCCGCACTCGAGGCATCAGGCGGCAGTGCCGGCAACACGGCGGCAGGCGTTGCGAGCTTCGGCGGAAAGGCTGCCTATTTCGGCAAGGTCGCCGACGATCAGCTGGGCGAAATCTTCAATCACGACATTCGTGCGCAAGGCGTCCACTACCAGACCAAGCCGAAGGGCACCTTCCCCCCGACCGCGCGGTCGATGATCTTCGTGACCCCGGATGGCGAGCGCTCGATGAATACCTATCTCGGCGCATGCGTCGAACTGGGGCCTGAGGATGTCGAACCGGAAGTCGTTGCCGACGCCAAGGTCACCTATTTCGAAGGCTATCTCTGGGATCCGCCCCGCGCCAAGGAAGCGATCCTCGAATGCGCTCGTATCGCCCATGAAAACGGCCGCGAGGTCTCGATGACGCTCTCGGACAGCTTCTGCGTCGGCAGGTACCGCTCGGAGTTCCTCGAGCTCATGCGCTCCGGCACCGTGGATATCGTCTTTGCCAATCGCGAAGAGACGTTGTCGCTCTATGAGACCCGCGATTTCGAGGAGGCGCTGACCCGTATCGCCGCCGACTGCAAGATCGCCGCCGTCACCATGAGCGAGGAAGGCGCCGTCATCCTGCGCGGCAAGGAGCGGTACAGGGTCGATGCGATCAAGCTCGAGGAATTGGTCGATACCACAGGTGCCGGCGATCTGTTCGCATCCGGTTTCCTCTATGGCTATACGCAAGGCCGGTCGCTGGAAGATTGCGGAAAGCTTGGTTGCCTGGCGGCCGGGATCGTCATCCAGCAGATCGGGCCTCGCCCGATGAAGTCGCTTTCGGAAGCCGGAAGGGAAGCCGGCCTTATTTAAAGGCCTCACCGGGATAGGCGCCCCAGATTTCCGATTGCGCCACCCATCCGTCGCTGCCGTCGGTGCTGGCGCGGCACCATGTGCCGTTGCATTCCCGCACATGCAGGATGACGCCAGGCTCGAGCTTGGCGATGACCGCGCTCGATGGCTGCGGATCGCGGCGCATATTCACGTAGATCGCCTTGGTCGCGCTCTTGCCCTTCATCCACGGCGCGGCGATCGCCGAACGTTGGCCGGAGAGCAGCGACTGGTTGACCCAGCCCTCCGTTCCCTCGGCATCGCGGATCTGCCGCCAGTTGTCGTATTCCTGAATGATTTCGACCGGCAGCCCCTCTCTCGTGTAAAGCCACGAGACCGCGTAGTCGCTGCTGGGGCCGATACGCAGGTTGACCCGCTTCGATTTCAACGTGACGAAGCGCGGCAGCGGCAGCCCGCTCGGACCTTTCGCGGCCTGCGCGCTGACGATTTGGGCATTGGCGAGCGCCATGATCGTGCCGATCGCCAAGGCAACGCAGGACCTGAAAATTTTGCGACGCATGGAGCTTCCGTTCGCTTGTCGTGATTGAGTGCCGCTTCAGGGCACCTTCGCTCCGCACACCACCGAATCCGTGACCCTGCCTGCGAGTTCTATTTGTCTTCGCTTGCGGGTCTGGTAGAACTGCCCGGAACGTGAAAATTATGGCTGGTCTTGGTTAAGGACCTCTGAACAAGGCTTCACAAGTCGGTATGACGACGAAGAAAAAACCAAGGGTCTACATCACGCGCAAGCTGCCGGATGCGGTTGAAACGCGAATGCGCGAGCTGTTCGATGCAGAGTTGAATATCGACGACACCCCGCGCTCGGCAGCCGAACTCGTAGCGGCTATGCAGTATGCCGACGTACTCGTTCCGACTGTTACGGATCGGATCGACGCGGCCCTGATCGAGCAGGCGGGGCCGCAGCTGAAGCTGATCACCAGCTTCTCGAACGGTGTCGATCATATCGATATCGACGCCGCCGCCCGCAAGGGCATCACCGTCACCAATACGCCAAACGTGCTGACCGAAGACACGGCCGACATGACCATGGCTCTCATTCTCGCGCTTCCGCGGCGGCTTGCCGAAGGTGCGCGGGTGTTGACCGACAAGCCTGGCGAATGGGCCGGCTGGTCGCCGACCTGGATGCTGGGGCGACGCCTGTTTGGCAAGCGCATCGGCATTGTCGGCATGGGCCGCATAGGCACCGCCGTTGCCCGGCGGGCCAAGGCATTCGGCCTCTCGATCCATTATCACAACCGCAAGCGCGTCAGCCCGGCGACCGAGGACGAGCTGGAGGCGACCTACTGGGACAGCCTCGACCAGATGCTGGCGCGCGTCGATTTCGTCTCGGTCAACTGCCCTTCGACACCGGCGACCTACCATCTGGTCTCGGCACGGCGGCTCGCCCTGTTGCAGCCGACGAGCTACGTCATCAACACGGCCCGTGGCGATATCATCGACGAGGCGGCGCTGATCAAGATCCTCCGCGAAGGCAAGATCGCCGGCGCCGGCCTCGACGTTTTCGAGAACGAGCCAGCCGTCAATCCGAAGCTCATCAAGCTGGCACACGAGGGCAAGGTCGTGCTGTTGCCGCATATGAGCTCCGCCACGATCGAGGGGCGTATCGAGATGGGCGACAAGGTCATCATCAACATCCGCGCCTTCATCGACGGTCATCGGCCGCCAAACCGCGTGCTGCCGGGGCGCTAGCCAGCGTCTTCCTCATCTCGATCGACGTCGTGCGATCAAACCCGGGGTGGGAATTCTCCGCGGTCTTCCTGAAGCCCCAGGTGGTGAACACAGCGTGATTGCCGGTAAGTTCGATCCTGGTTTCGAGCCGAAGCTCCGGGAGCGATCTTTCCCGCGCCATCTCTTCGGCAAGGGTCAACATCTGTTTCCCGATGCCGCGGCCCTGTGCGACCGGGAGAACGGCAAGCTTGCCGATATAGAGACACTGATCCTCCGGCCGGCAGAAGATGCAGCCGATCATGGCTTCGCCTTCAAGGGCGACGTAGCCTATCTCCACTTCTGCCTTCTGCTTCAGTGATTGCGGCGTCAAAGCCAGCGCCGAAGAAGGTGGATCGATCAGATCATTCATGTAGGCAAAGGAAGCAACAATCAAATCCAGCAGCGCGTCCCACTGGCTGAAAGATTCGTCGAGCCGCATCAAGGTGGCGTCGGTCATTCGGCTTTCGTCCGCCGGCGCTTGTAATGCACGGTGTCGAACCGGGCGGACAAGGCGTCGTAGAGCATCAGGCGTCCGACCAGCGGCTCGCCGATGCCGGTGACGAGCTTGATCGCCTCCATGGCCATCAGGGTTCCGATCACTCCCGTCAGTGCGCCGACGATGCCGGCCTCCGCGCAGGAAGGGATGAGGCCAGCCGGCGGCGGTGTCGGAAAGAGGTCGCGGTAGGACGGGTTGAGCGTGCCGTCCGCCGCCGCTTCGTAGGGTTTCAGCACGGTCAGCGAACCATCGAACCTGCCGACCGCGCCCGTCACCAGCGGCTTGCGCGCTACTTCAGCCGCATCCGCCGCGGCATAGCGGGTGTCGAAATTGTCGGAACCGTCGACTACGAGATCGAATCGGGCAAGTTGTCCGGCCGCTGTCTCCTGTGAAAAACGTTCCTCGAAGCGGACGGTGCGGACATGCGGGTTCAGCCTTGCAATCGCATCGGCCGCACTCTGCGTCTTCATTTCGCCGATCGTCCCGGTATCGTGGATCACCTGTCGCTGCAGGTTCGACAACGAGACCCGGTCGTCGTCTGCGATACCGATCGTGCCGACGCCCGCCGCAGCCAGATATTGCAGCACGGGAGCCCCGAGACCGCCGGCACCGATCACCAGTATTCGCGCAGCCTTGAGTTTCTGCTGCCCGGCCCCGCCGATTTCGGGAAGCAGGATATGGCGCTGGTAGCGAGCGATTTCATCGGGTGTCAAAGGGTCCATGCCGGTCATGCTACCTTCAATTTCCATGATGAAAAGGGCCCTTCTTCACAAGGATATGCCGCCATGCGCGACGGTCAGGAACTGGGCGCGGTCGCCCAGCGCTGAAAACATCGCCCTGTCCGTGCCGGTCATGAAGGCCTGACCGCCAAGCCCGTCGACGAGGTCGAACAGCGCGGCGCGGCGACCTTCGTCGAGATGCGCGGCGATCTCGTCCAGCAGCAGGATCGGCGCGTGGCCGGTCAGATTGCCGACGAGCCTCGCGTGGGCAAGCACAAGGCCCACCAGCAGCGCCTTTTGTTCGCCTGTCGAGCAACGCTCTGCCTCCATCTCCTTCTCGCGGTGCCGTACCAGAAGATCGGCGCGATGCGGACCGTCCAGCGTGCGGCCGGCAGCGGCGTCGCGGTATCGCCCATCTCTCAGCATCCCGGAATATTGGTCTTCCAGGTCCACGGCTGCGCGGTCGAATTGGTCGTCCAGGAAACCCGAGAGCTTGAGGGAGGCGGAGGGAAAGGGTGTTTCCTCGCCGCTCTCCTCGATCAGGCGCGATAGAAGCCCGAGCATTTCCTGGCGGGCAAGGGCCATGGCGATGCCGAGGCTTGCCATCTGCTCCTCGATGCCGGAAAGCCATGCCGGATCGAACCGTCCTTCGGACAAAAGCTTGTTGCGGCCGCGCATGGCGCGTTCGAAATCGCTGGCGCGACGTCCATGCGCGGGATCGAGCGACAGCACCAGCCGGTCGAGAAACCGGCGTCGGTCGGAAGAACCTCCGGTAAAAAGCCCGTCCATGGCGGGCGTCAACCAGAGGACACGGAGATGGTCGGTGAGCTCGTCGGCCGTCTTGGCAGTCGTTCCATTGATTCGTAGCCGCCGCGCCGCAGTCTCGTCTGTCGTGTCGACGCCGGTGCCGATTTCCACGTCGCCCTGCATTCCATCGATCCTCGTGAAGATCGAGAAGCCGTTCGTCGCGCCGACCCGGGTGACATCCGCATACGCCGCACGGCGCAGGCCCCGGCCGGGCGACAGAAACGACACCGCCTCCATGAGATTGGTCTTGCCGGCACCGTTGTCTCCGGTCAGCACGACATGCCGGTCGTCCAGCTCCAGTGCCGCCACCGCGTAATTGCGGAAGTCGGTAAGCTTCAGGAGAGACAGGGAAACCTTGCGGGGCATGATGATCCAGACCAGAATGAAGCGTGAGAGCTAAGCCCAACGGACTGCGATGGCAAGCCTGCCCGGCGATCGGGCGGTCGCAGCTGTCCTGGGTGAGAGACTCGTGTCCCGTTTGCGCATCGACTTTCGGCCACGCGATGGAATCCATCCGTGTTTTGAGAATGAGATCGGCCGGGACACATCGAATGCCCTGGGTGTTGAATAGTTTAAGTGACACTCGATGTGCCCCGTTCGGTGGTTTTTATCCACAACTGCAGATCCTCTGGGAGATGGCGAGGTTGTCGCCATCCCGTATGTGCCAATGCAGGGCACGCCCCGCCCTGTTTCAGGCGGGAGGGGATCGTTTTCTGCGGACCCATCCTGAAGCGCCCCGCGTCAAGGCCACCCCAGAAAGCACCGGCCCCACCTCGCCGGCAACGCAGACCGGTGTATCCGAGGGTGGAACGCGGAGAGTATAGGCACGGGCGGAGGGAACGGGGAAAACGGCGATGTGATTCCCTTGAAAAGATTGACGGACGGAGCCACAACGCCCTCCTCTGTCAGCTGCGCTGACATCTCCCCCACGGGTGGGGAGATTGGAGGATGCCGCGCCCTCGGCATATTGATCTCCCCCCTTGTGGGGGAGATGTCGGCCAGGCCGACAGAGGGGGGGTAACTAGGCGAAAGTTGAATGACCTGACCCATCCCCCCGAATCAGATCGATAGATTCAGCGTCTGCTCCCGCTCGATATAGGCGCGCTGCTTGTCGGTTATGTAGTCGCGGACGATCGGGGCAGCGTCGCGGGTGCGTGACAGCTGCATGTGGAAGACCAGCTGGCTGCCGGTGCGGAACATCATCTCGGCGCTGATCAGGTAGAATTCCCACATGCGGGCGAAGCGTTCGTCGTAAAGGGCGATCACCGCGTCGCGGTTCTTTTCGAAGCGCTCGGCCCAGTGCTGCAGCGTCGTTGCATAGTGGACACGCAGGAATTCGAGGTCGGTGACCCACAGGCTGTTGCGCTCGACCACCTCGAAGACTTCCGAAAGGGCCGGTGAATAGGCGCCGGGGAAAATGTATTTTCTAAGCCATGGGCTTGCCATGCCGGGAGGGCTCATATGGCCGATCGAGTGCAGCACGGCCAACCCGTCATCGGCCATCAGCGAGTTCACCTTGGAGAAGAATTCGTCATAGTGGTGGACGCCGACATGTTCGAACATGCCGACCGAGACGATCCGGTCGAACGGCCCGGTGACGTCACGATAGTCGCGGAGCTCGAATTTCACCCGCTCGGAAAGCCCCGCCTTCTGCGCCCGCTCCGACGCCAATGCCTGCTGCTCCTTGGAGAGCGTCACGCCGAGAACTTCGACATTTTCGAGCGCTGCGAGATAAAGCGCCAGGTCGCCCCAGCCGCAGCCGATATCCAGCACCTTCATCCCGGCCTCGAGGCCGAGCTTGCTTGCGAGGAGCCGGAGCTTGTTGCGCTGCGCCTGCTCCAGCGTCTCTCCCGGCCTGCGGAAATAGGCGCAGGAATAGAGCATGTTGTCGTCGAGGAAGAGCTTGTAGAAATCATTGCCGAGGTCGTAGTGATGCGCGACGTTCTGCTGGGCCTGGCCCTTGCGGTTCGACTGCTGGCTCTTGCGAAAGCGCATCTTGATCGAACGCAGGATCTTCTGGATCGGATAGGAGCCGAGCGACAGGCGGTTCACCGAAAACAGCGTCAGGAAATCGCGGAGCGTCGAGCCCTCCTCGAAGCGCATCGTCCCGTCCATGTAGGCTTCGCCGGCTGCAAGCTCTGCGTTGAAGACCAGCGTCCGGTACAGCTTCTTGTCGGTCAGCCGCATCGTTACTTCCGGACCCGGCGTGCCGACGAATTCATGCCGCTTTCCGTCGGCGTCGATGACCGTAAGGCGGCCCTTGCGTATGAAGGATTTCATCATATGAGAAAGCGGAAACATGCGGCATCTTTCGTAATGGGAGACGCCTCTGGAACGGCGCCCGAACACAATCGCCGTATCCTATCATCGGCTTATCGCAAAACGCGAGACATATCGACGTCCCGCCGAGGAGCTTCCAATCTTATCAATGCAACCTTGCCGCATTGTTCGATGTCCCCTGCTTGCGGGCAAACGGAATGCAGACAAGGGCTGCAATCGTCAAAATAGCGATCATCGCCCAGGCCTCGTTGATCGCTTGCGTCAAGGCCGCCTTCTCGACCAGCGGCTGGAGCATCGCCATGGTGTCCGCATCGATCGGCCCTGGCGGCCGTGCCGCGAACATGCCGAGCGGGATGCCGACGAACTTCGCGGTCTCGACATTTCCGGCCGACAGTTTGTCGACGATAGTCCGGCCGAGTACCGGCGAGCGGCTGTAGATCACGGTGTCGATCAGGGCGATGCCGATGGCGCCGCCAAGGTTGCGCATAAGGTTGAAAAGACCGCTGGCATCCGGCACGCGCGCTTCGGTAAGGCTGCCGAGAGCGAGCCGCGTCGGCGGCAGCAGGCAGAACATGATCGCGAGCCCGCGTATCACCTGCGGCCAGACCATTTCCGCATAATCGGTCTCCGGTGTCTGAAGCGCGCTGAGCCCGAGGCCGACGGCAAAGAAGGCAAAGCCCGCGGCCGAGAGAAGCCTGGCATTGACGCGCTGCTCGAGCGCGACGGCAATAGGCGCCGTCAATAGCTGTGCCAGCCCGGTCACCAGCATGACGGTGCCGATCTCGAGCGCGTTATGCTCACGAACAAAAGCCAGGAACACCGGCATCAGATAGACGGAGCCGAACAGGCCGATCCCTAGCGTGAAGCTCAGGATGCAGCCGATGGTGAAGTTGCGGTCGGCAAAATTGGTGAGATCGACGACAGGACTGTCGGCGCGAAGCGTCTTTCCGGCAAAGCCCGCGGCGCTGGCGATGCTCAGAACCAGCAATCCGAGAACGAGCCCCGAGTTCCAGCCGCGCTCCGGCGCCTCTTTCAGGGCAATCTCGAGTGCCGCGAGTGCGATCGTCATCATGCCGAGCGACAGGAAGTCGAGTTTGCGGCCTTCGCTCAATTGCATTGCCGCTCTCGGCAGCTGGCTCCAGGCGAAGATTGCCGAAGCGATGCCCGGGATGACATTGATGAGGAACAGCCAGTGCCAGGAATAGGTCTCGGTGATCCAGCCGCCGACGATCGGGCCGACCGTCGGAGCAAGGACGGCAAGCACGCCCGCGAGCGTCGTGGCTACGCCCTGCTGCCTCACGGGGAACAGGATGAACACCGCCGAAAAGACGGCGGGAATGAGCGTGCCGCCGGAGAAACCCTGGAGAACCCTCCAGCAGATCAGTTCCGCAAAGCCGCTGCTGATGGCGCAGCCGACCGACGCCAGCGTGAAGATCGAAATGGCAATGACAAACAGGCGGCGCATGCCGAGTAGCCGCGTCAGGAAGCCGGTCAGCGGAATGGCGACGATCTCGGCGATCAGGTAGGCCGTCTGTATCCAGCTCATCTGATCCGGCGGGATGTCGAGCGCACCCTGGATCGTCGGCAGCGACGTCGCCACCACCTGCACGTCGAGGATGGCCATGAACATGCCGACGCACATGGCGATGAAGCCGGCCCAGATACCGAAGGCAGGCGGCTTCTGCGCGAATTCATCAGACATTGCAGGGCGCTCCCGGAATCATGTTGGGCAGACTAGCATTACGTCACGGCCGATTGCTTCCAATAAAAAAGCCGGAGTGTTTCCACTCCGGCTCTCAAATTCCGATGTCGCCGCCATCAATCGCTGAGGGTATCGAAGAAATCCTTCATGCGGGCGAAGAACCCGGTCGATTCCGGATTATTGTCCTTGGAGGAAATCTGTTCGAATTCCTGCAGCAGCTCGCGCTGCCGCTTTGTCAGTTTCTGCGGTGTTTCGATCTGGATCTGGATGTAGAGATCGCCGATCTGTGCCGAACGAAGAACCGGCATGCCCTTCGCCTTGAGGCGGAACTGCTTGCCGACCTGTGTCCCCTCGGGAACGCTGACGCGCGATTTCGTGCCGTCGAGGGTGGCAACGTCGAAGGTGCCGCCGAGCGCTGCCGTCGTCATCGAGATCGGGACTGCGCAATAAAGGTCTGCACCGTCGCGCTGGAAGAACTCGTGCGGCTTTACCGTCAGGAAGATATAGAGATCGCCCGCCGGTCCGCCGCGTGTTCCAGCTTCGCCCTCGCCCTGAAGGCGGATGCGCGTGCCGTCCTCGATGCCTGCCGGGATGTTGACGGAGAGCGAGCGCTCCTCGGTGACGCGACCCTGGCCGTGGCATTTGCTGCACGGGTCGGGAATGATCTGGCCGCGGCCGTGGCAGGTCGGGCAGGTCCGCTCGATCGAGAAAAAGCCCTGGGCAGCGCGCACGCGGCCGGAGCCCTGGCAGGTGGCGCAGGCTTTGGGCTGTGTGCCGGGCTTTGCGCCCGATCCCGAACAGACGTCGCAGGTGATCGACGTCGGCACGCGGATCTGCGCGGTCTTGCCGGCAAAGGATTCCTCGAGCGAGATTTCCATGTTGTAGCGAAGATCGGCGCCGCGTTCGCGCCCGCCGGAGGAACGCGCGCGTCCCCGTCCGCCACCCATCATCTCGCCGAAGATGTCTTCGAAAATATCCGAGAAGCCGCCGGCTCCGCCGCCGCCGAAGCCGCCTGCGTTGCCCATGCCGCCATGTTCGAATGCCGCATGTCCGTAACGATCGTAGGCTGCCCGCTTCTGCGGGTCCTTGAGCGTTTCGTAAGCTTCGTTGATTTCCTTGAACTTACGCTCGGCGTCGTGATCATCTGGGTTCTTATCCGGATGAAACTTCATCGCCAGCTTACGGAAAGCGACCTTGAGGTCTTTCTCATCCGCTGTCCGGGCGACACCCAGTGTTTCGTAATAGTCTGCTTTTGCCATGCAGGAATAGACCCCGGAAATGGATTTCCGGCTGCCTGAGGCAGCCGGATCTGAGTTTCCGCAAAACCGTTTCGCGGTTCGCGCTTATGCAGACCGCTTGCGGTCGTCCTCGTCCTTGATCTCTTCGTAGTCGGCATCGACGACGTGGTCGTCATGGCCTTCTGCGGAGGCGCCGGCTGCAGGACCCTCAGCCTGCTGGGCTTCGTAGATCGCCTGGCCAAGCTTCATGGAAACTTCCATGAGGGTCTGGGTCTTCGCCTTGATGTCTTCGGCATCCGGATCAGAGGCGTCCGATGCTGCCTTCAGGGCCGTGATCGCATCGGAAATCGCCGTGCGGTCGGCCTCGGAAACCTTGTCGCCGTAATCCTTCAGCGACTTCTCGCTGGAGTGGATCAGGCTTTCAGCCTGGTTCCGGGCTTCGACACCCTCGCGACGCTTCTTGTCTTCGGCAGCATGTGCCTCGGCATCCTTCACCATCTTCTCGATGTCGCCATCGGAAAGACCGCCGGATGCCTGGATGCGAATCTGCTGTTCCTTGCCGGTGCCCTTGTCCTTGGCCGAAACCTGGACGATGCCGTTGGCGTCGATATCGAAGGTGACTTCGATCTGCGGTACGCCGCGCGGTGACGGCGGCAGGCCGACGAGGTCGAACTGGCCGAGCAGTTTGTTATCCTGCGCCATTTCGCGTTCGCCCTGGGAAACGCGGATCGTCACGGCCTGCTGATTGTCATCGGCCGTCGAGAAGGTCTGCGACTTCTTCGTCGGGATCGTTGTGTTGCGTTCGATCAGGCGGGTGAAGACACCGCCGAGCGTTTCGATGCCGAGCGACAGCGGGGTAACGTCGAGGAGCAGAACGTCCTTGACGTCGCCCTGCAGAACGCCGGCCTGAATAGCAGCGCCCAAGGCAACCACTTCATCCGGGTTGACGCCCTTGTGCGGCTCCTTGCCGAACAGCTGCTTGACGACTTCCTGCACCTTCGGCATGCGGCTCATGCCGCCGACGAGCACGACTTCGTCGATCTCGGCCGCGGTGACGCCGGCATCCTTGAGGGCTGCCTTGCAAGGCGCGATCGTGCGCTGGACCAGATCGTCGACCAGGCTCTCGAGCTTGGAGCGGGTAAGCTTCAGCGTCAGATGCTTCGGGCCGGTGGCATCGGCAGTGATGAACGGCAGGTTGATTTCGGTCTGCTGTGCGGAGGACAGCTCGATCTTGGCCTTTTCAGCGGCTTCCTTGAGGCGCTGCAGGGCAAGCTTGTCGCCCTTGAGGTCGATACCGTTGTCGCGCTTGAATTCGGCGACCAGATATTCGACGAGGCGCATGTCGAAGTCTTCACCACCGAGGAAGGTATCGCCGTTGGTCGACTTCACTTCGAAGACGCCGTCGCCGATTTCGAGGATGGAGATATCGAAGGTACCGCCGCCAAGGTCGTAGACGGCAATGGTCTTGCCTTCCTTCTTGTCGAGGCCATAGGCGAGCGCTGCGGCAGTCGGCTCGTTGATGATGCGGAGAACTTCAAGACCGGCGATGCGGCCGGCATCCTTGGTTGCCTGGCGCTGCGCGTCGTTGAAGTAGGCCGGAACGGTGATGACGGCCTTTTCGACCTTTTCGCCGAGATAGGCTTCCGCGGTTTCCTTCATCTTCTGAAGGATCATTGCGGAGATCTGCGCAGGCGAATAGCCCTTGCCATTGGCTTCGACCCAGGCGTCGCCATTGTCGCCCTTGACGATATTGAAGGGAACGAGATGCTTGTCCTTCTCGACGGTCGGGTCTTCGTAGCGGCGGCCGATCAGGCGCTTGACTGCAAACAGGGTGTTCGTTGGGTTGGTGACCGCCTGGCGCTTGGCCGGCTGGCCGACAAGGCGTTCGCCATCGTCGGTAAATGCCACCATGGAAGGTGTGGTGCGTGCGCCTTCAGCGTTTTCAATAACCTTTGCATCCTTGCCGTCCATGACGGCGACGCAGGAATTCGTCGTTCCAAGGTCGATACCAATTACTTTTGCCATGTCATTCTCTCCTTGAAGCAAGCTGTCGAAACCCCGGTCAGGCATTCCATTGACAGCCCCTTACGGGATGGTCTTGAGGATTGCGCAGTCATGACTGCGGTGATGTCGGGTATATAAGTAGCGATTTTACGGACTGCAAGGCAGTAAATGAGCCAGAATCCAGCAAAACAAGTGCTTTGCCCCTTAAAATTCAATTCGCCGGAAGGTTGCTTCAGGCGTTCTGAAGAGAACGGATTCCGATATCAGACCAGCCTTGCGCCGGGCATGCAAGAGCCAATGCGAAAAAGGCGCTTCAAAGCCTTTTGTTTGTCGCATTTCCTCGATCGGGGAACCGGTATCCACTTTCTCGGAAAATACTCTATCGCCCCATGATCAGGTCGAGAAGCGTCGTCCTTCGCGGCCGCGTCGAGGGTGGCTGGTCTCCGACATCAGCCGGCGGCACCATGCCCTGCGACGCGTATGGGTTGTTGTCGTCGCCGGGTGCCGGCGGCGGCATGTCGACCGGTTCTTCGGCAGGAACCACTTGGCCGGCTGCCGCCGGTGTCCGAACCTGGGCCTGCGGCTGCGGCGTCGCCGTTGCGGACCCGCCATCGCCGCCGAGGACGCCGGAAATGATGCTGCTGATCGTCGTCTGGTCGCCCGAAGGAGCCCCGGCCTGCGCCACCGGCATACCATTGTCGATGATCCTGCCATCGCCGAACAGGGGTGTCGGCGTCAGGCCCTTGTGGGCGGCAATCATGAATTCCTTCCAGGCTTTGGCCGGCAGGCCGCCGCCTGTCACTTTCTTCATCGATTTGCCGTCGTCATTGCCGAACCAGACACCTGTGGTCAGATTGCTGGTGAAGCCGATGAAGAGGGCGTCGCGGAAGGACTGCGTCGTTCCCGACTTACCGGCCGCCTGCCAGCCGGGGATGCGGGCGGACTTGCCCGTGCCGAAGGTCATCACGCCTTCCATCATCGAATTCATGTTGGTAACGACCGTCTCGCTCAGCACGCGCGGCGGATCGCTGTAATTCGCCTGGTAGAGCACCTTTCCGGCTGCTGTCGTCACCTTGGTGATGACATGCGGCGTTGCCTTGTAGCCGCCGTTCATGAAGGCCGCATAGGAAGAGGTCAGCTCCAGAAGCGAGACTTCCGAAGTGCCGAGCGCGATCGAGGCATTGTCCTGCAGCTCGGATTCGATGCCGAGCCGATGCGCAAGCTTGATCACCTGCGGTGGTCCGACTTCCATGACCAGCTGCGCGGCAATGGTGTTCAGCGAATGGGCAAGCGCTGTCGCCAGCGTCACCACGCCGTTATATTTCTGCTCGTAGTTTTCAGGCGTCCAGTTGCCGATCTTCACCGGCGCGTCGTTGCGCACCGAGGTCGGCGTCAGCCCCATCTCCATCGCGGCCGCATAGACGAATGGCTTGAACGCCGAGCCAGGCTGGCGCTTTGCGGTGACCGCGCGGTTGAACTGGCTTTCGGCATAGTCCCGGCCGCCGACCAGCGCGCGGATCGCGCCGTTGCCGTCGACCGACACCAGCGAGGCCTGCGATGCCGCAAGCTTCCTTCCATCGCGATCGAGCACGTCGGAAAGCGAATCCTCGGCCTTCTTTTCCAGCGCCATGTCAACAGTGGTCTCGACGACGAGGTCCTCCTTGACGTCCCCGATCAGGCCCGGCAGCTGATCCATCACCATGTCGGCGACGTAGTTCTGCGCGCCGTTCCAATAGCTCTTCGCCCTCGTCGGCGGTTGCGACATCGCCGTCTTGATGTCGGCATCGCTGATGTAGCCCTGGTCGCGCATTGCCTGCAGCACGATCTCGGCGCGCGCCTGCGCGGCGGCCGGATCGCGAACCGGCGACAGCTTCGACGGCGCCTTGACAAGCCCAGCGAGCATTGCCGCCTCGCCAAGGTTCACGTCGCGCGCCGACTTGTTGAAATAACGCCGCGAGGCGGCCTCGACGCCAAAGGCATTCGAGCCGAAGAAAACACGATTGAGATACATCGCAAGGATCTGGTCCTTGGTATATTTGTGCTCCAGCCAGAGGGCGAGCAGCACCTCCTGCACCTTCCGTTCCAGCGTCCGGTCCGGCGAAAGAAACAGGTTCTTTGCGAGCTGCTGCGTCAGCGTCGAGCCACCCTGCACCGTGTGGCCGGTGACGACGTTGGTGACGAGCGCGCGGGCAAGGCCGATCGGGTCGACGCCGAAATGCGAATAGAAGCGGCGGTCCTCGATGGCGACGATCGCCTCCGGAATGAACGGCGACATATCCTGCAGTGCCAAGGCCTCGCCGCCGGTCGCACCGCGATTGGCAAGTGCCGAGCCGTCCATGGCGTTGATCTTGACGTTCGGAGGCCTTGCCGGAATTTCCCAGGTGCTGGCACTCGGCATGCGCGATCCATAATAAAGGACCAGACCGCCGACCCCGACGCCGACCCAGATCGACAATACGAGGCACCAGTAGACCAGCGATCGAATGGCACCAAAAAAGCCGCGGCCTTCCGGTTTCTGCCGTTTTCCGCGTCGCCTCGAGCCTCGTCCCTTGGCAGATTTTGACCTGTTCGAGCGCGTAGCGGGTCGCCCGCTGATGCGATCGCCGGCATCGACCGTCACTTCGTCATCGCCGCGCCCATCCGTGCCCGCGAAAGAGGGTTCTATCCTCTGGCCTGATCTGTTCTTGCCTGCCATTGCGGACCGGTCGTACCCCCGATGGTTCCAGCGGAATAGTCTATCCGGCACCCATGCCGTCGCCTCGAAAAATCCGGCCTCTCAACAAAAAGCCGCGACGACCCCACCGTCCGCGTGAACTGTAAATGCGGCGATTTAAGGTGTGGTTAAGAGCGGGTTTCGCAAAAGCGTGCCCACTGCTTTGCCGCGCGGCGAGCTGCATTCCCCCGAGACTTCGGCTCAGCTTTCCTTATGTCGCGGGCATTCGCCTTGTAACGGTTTGAAACTCTTTATGATCCGTCTTGTAACGGTCCGTAACTTTTTATGATCCGCCAAATCCATAAGGTTATCGACAAACGCGATTGCTTTATTAGATACCGTTGCATTAGGTTCACATTCGCTTTGGCTTCGCCCGGCGGGTAACCGGCGTCGCACGAATGATAATTTTGCCCGGACCTCAAAGTCCACGGATACTTGCGGAGAAAGCATGTCGGATGATGTTGCGCGTATATTTGTCGGTTTCGATTCAAAGGAAGTCGTTGCCTATCATGTTCTTTCGCAGAGCATAATCGAGCATTCATCCATCCCGGTGGTCTTTTCGCCTATCGTTCTCGACAACCTCAAGGGCGTCTTCACCCGTGAACGAAACCCGCTGCAATCCACCGAGTTTTCCTTCTCGCGCTTCCTGGTTCCCTACCTCAGCAACTACGAGGGATGGAGCATCTTCATGGATTGCGACATGCTTGCGCGCGCCGATATCGCCGAGCTCTGGAAGCTTCGTGACGATCGTTATGCGGCGATGTGCGTGAAGCACGACTACCAGCCCAAGGTCGAGACGAAGTTCCTCGGACAGACGCAGACCAAGTACGAAAAGAAGAACTGGTCGAGCTTCATCCTTTTCAACAACGCCAAGTGCCGGGCCCTGACCAAGGACTACGTCAACACCGCCACCGGGCTGCAGTTGCACCAGTTCAAGTGGTTGGAAAGCGAAGACCAGATCGGCGAGTTGCCGGTGACGTGGAATTACCTCGTCAACGAATACGAATACCGCGCCGACGCCAAGAACGTCCACTTCACAGATGGCGGTCCGTATTTCGACGAGTATCGCAACGATGATTATGCAGACGAATGGTTCGCCATGCGTGAGCGCATGCTCTTCGTTCAGCAGAAATAGACTGCAATGGGACATGACATGGCGGCGGGTTCGCTGACCGATTTTGGGGTGCCGCCCGTCGCTGGCGCTACCTCGGGCTTGACGGCTACGCAGGATTGGCGAGCGATCTTTGCTGCCTTCTCGCATATCGTCCTCGTTGCAAACAGCGACGAGGTCCGGATCGACGAGCTTCAGGATGCCTTCCCGGAAAGCGCGCTATTCGTCTTTTTCAACAAGGTCTACAAGGTGCTCGATCGGCCGTTCACGGGCAATGCGCTGCTGATTTCGCGCGGCGGCCCGAGGGGCGCCAACATCGTCTATCGTCGCGAGGTTGGCGAGGTCGTCAAGTTCTTCCCCAAGGATCGCTTTCTTGGGATCATGAACCTTCGGATCCATGCGGACGAAAAGCTAAACACGGCCGCCGACTACGAGAACAATCCGACTGGCCATCTCGATCTGGTCGGTTTCTGCGGCGATTTCTACCCGGAAGACAAATTGCCGACTTCCGGCTTTGCCATGGCACTGTGGCTCAGCGATCTCGGCCTGCCTGGATCTATCGTGCTGGCCGGCTTCTCGGCACGGCGGAGCGCAAAGTGGAAGGTCGTTTCCGTTCACGACTGGACGTTCGAACAGGTCTTCCTGCGCCTCTTCGCACAGCTTGGCAAAATCTCCGTTCACGGCGGCGTCGCCAGGAATTCCTACGCGGCGCTGGCGAAACGCTTTCCAGACATCCCTTCGTCCGAAATCTCGCTTGCCATCGCGGATGTTCTCTCCGAACGGCTCGGCAACGCAAATGCGGAAATCGACAAGTTGATTTCCCTGACGAATTTCATTCGAGCCTTTGACGATTTTGCCCGACGCCTGAAACCAAAGATGTTCAAGCGACGTTAGGCCATCGGGATGGGAGCAAAATCCATCCGCGAAGCGGCAAGCGCCGCTCGACTGATAACCAATCTCGGGCTTCAAAGGAAAGCCGAGCGCTGAGTGGGGGAATGAACGCATGGCAGGGTCGCTTCTGGACCTGAGGAAATTGCTCTACCGAAAGGTGAAGTATCGGCTATGCAAGCCCGAGCCGCCCACGCTTCCCGTGCCTTTCGATGGTCCTGTGCTGGTCGTAGGTTCAGCGCCTGTATCCAACAAACCGCTAGATTTCGACGCCAGCTTCCGGGTGATCACGATCAACGGCTCGCAGGCGGCGACGGCCGCCTGGGGCATTGCGGCACCCGATGTAACCCTGGTGCAGTTCAACCAGATCGAGGGCACCAACACCAACGCCGTCCATGTTCGAAGGGTGCTAACCGGCCAGAAAACCGGGCGACTCTATGTCTTGCTCTGGCGGAAGGAAGAACGGCAGCGCTTGATCGAAGGTCTCAAGGCGTTCGACTATCGATACGCGGAGCTGGAGATCGTCGATCGCTACGAGCGGATGGCTCTCCTCGACAAGGTCGTCGGCCTGAAATCCTTTGAGCTCGACGCCGATTCGAAATGTTCGAACGGCATCAATGCCGTACTTTTCGCGCTCTACAACGGCGCCGCTGCGGTCATCATAACAGGTATCAATCCTGCTTCCGGCGGCCATAGCTACAACCAGGCAAATCTAGTGCGCCAGCATGTCCAGATGGACCAGCAGGTGCTGCAACGATTGTTGCATCTGGGCTATCCGCTTTACACCTCAGACCCGGCCGTTTCGGATGCGATCGGAATACCCTTGTGGAAAGGGATCGCGGCGATCCGGACACTGGACGCAGACGGGTCTCGTCGCGCGGTCGATCAAAACGGCTGAGCTGTCCCTGGGGTGTCCGACCCGGAACCAATTCTTGACGATGTCGTTTCCTCGCAAAGGAGATCGATCATGTCCAATGGAGATCCTGTTCCACAGCCCGACACGGAGCGCCCGCGCAGCCCGCCGCTTACTTCAGGTCTTCCGGATCGTGGCCAGGAAGAGCCGCCGGTTCCGCCTATCATAAAGCCGAGCGACGACGTCAACCCGAACGACCCTCCGCTGCCGCAGGCAAATCCTTGAGGCACGAGGGCCGCCATTGTCCGGCGGTTGCCCGGGCATCGGACAAAAATCGTCGATCTATCGGAAGGCCGCAAGCTTGAAACTTTCCGACGCTCCAGATAGTTCTTGCGCGCTTGGCTGCCACTGGACGGCACTTCGAGGAAAGAGATATGACGGAAGAAGATCCGAAACAGGAACATTCTGATTTCGCAGGTGAGTTCACTGAAGATGGAGTGACGGTTCTCGTCGACATTTTTCGTCCCGCCGGCAGCACCGGAGGCTGGTCGCTCGAGGTTATTGACCAGGACGAAGGCCTGACTGTGTGGGAAGAGCTGTTTGCGACAGACCGGGAAGCCTACGAGGAATTTCTCGCGACGGTCGAGCGAGATGGTATCAGATCTTTTCTGGAAGAACCGGAAACGCCGCTGCATTGACCGGGGCGTCGGTCGTAGAACGCGTAGGGAATACCATTTGAAAAACGTGGAAGATCTGATTTCGTCCGCCGGCAGTATCCACGCGCGCTACAATGCGGGGCGCATGGAGCGTGAGACGGTTCGGGAATGGGTGCTGGGTCTCAGCGAATATCCTCAGCCCTACGCGGCCAATATCCGCGAGGCCGCCGAGTGGTTCAGGATATTGCATCGTACTGATATCGCGCCTGACGAACTGAAGGTCGGCGATCTCGATCGACTGAAGGCGATTTTCAAACCGTAGCTGCCGTCAGCCAATTGTAGCGGGCAGCGCGCGGCCGAAAAGTAAGGAGCCCCGGACCGGGGCTCCAAAATCTTTGGACCGAAATTCTTAGAACTGAATCGTCACACCGCTGCGGCTGTGGTGATAGCGGTCTCGGTCCCGGTCGTGGTATCGATCCCAATCCCGGGAATGACGCCGATCCCGATCCCACCGTTCGCGATGCCAGTCGCTTCGCTCTCTATAGTGACGGTGTTTCCACTCGTCGTCGTAGCGTCCCGAGTATTGATTGTTTCCCGAACCATGGCGCTGAACCTGGATGATCTGGGTATCCCCAGTGCCGTCGAGGGGGGAAAGGGGAAGCGCAGAAGCGGACCCGGCAACGTAGAACACCGAGCCTGCGATCAGCGACGCGGTCAATGCAATTTTGTGAACAAATTTCAATTTATTTACTCCTTCGTTAGCACAAATTTCTATGCGCTATGGCTGATAAACGTGCCAAGGCGTATTCTGTTCCTCGCAACATCCGTTTCACGATCTTGTCACTTGCCGCTCCGACCCTAGCTATCAACTGCAATAGGACTTACCATCCCGTTGTGTCGGCACGCCCCAGCCTTTCGCGCTATGTTGGCGAAGCCAAGAGAGCTTGGAAAAATATGGCGACAACCCGAAACCTGCTGGCGTTTATGTGTATCCTGGGTCTCGCCGGCTGCAGCCAGACGTCGGAGCCGTTGCAGCCGATCCCCGGCAGCATAACCTACGGCGGTCAACCGCGAACGAAGCTCCTGCTGTCGCCAATCGGTAGTCGGCTGCGGCATGACTTCGTCGACCAGCTGGGGAGGAATGTGTACGAGACCTATATTCTTCAGCCGGATCGCAGCCTGAAGCTGGTCAGCAGGGAATATGCCACGCCGCCATTTTGAAATTCGGTCGCGCCGCTGCGTCTGCCGATGGAACTATCTTTTCAGACCCGCGCATCCAAAAGCGGTGTCGCGCGTTATCACGCATCTGCAAGGGAGAATGAAATGATCAACGCAACTCAGATTAAAGAGCATGCAAATGTCATCGGCGCCGATGGCGTGCATCTTGGAACGGTTGACCACGTCGAGGGCGGCCGCATCAAGCTGACGAAAAGGGATAGCGGCGAGGGATTGCACAAGGGCCACCATCACTTCATTTCCCTCGGCCTGGTGGCTGAAATCGAAGGCAACGATGTCCGACTGTCGGCAAACGCCGACGTCGCACTGACGTTCGAGGAAGAGGAAGATGGCAAAGCGGCCGATTAGTGGCTGGGTAGCCTTGCTTGTCAAAGCCTGAAATCAAAGCGGCCGTCGCCGTGGAAATCGGGCGGCCGTTTGTGCGCTGCGGCAAAAACGGTATCTTTCGAGCTTGATATGTCCTATTTCTCCCGCTGTGTCGGCTCTCGACAGGGTCCCGTTCGTTCCGGTATCGGTAGGATATATATTATGAATATTGCAAAGAATGCTTTTCTGGCCGTGCTATGCGCCTCTGCGGTGGCAATGGTTGGCGCTGCGCCTGCAGCGGCGGCCTCCTCCGGCATGCGCCCGGCGACCAAGGCGGAAATAGTTGCACATCTCGGCCCCAATGCTGTCGGGACAGTGAAGCCGAATGGGTTTACCTACAAGGCAGGCAGCGCAAAGGGATACAAGGTCACCAACGGCCAGATTTGCATTCGATCGCCGGAAGGTAGCACACGCTGTGCTTCCATCGTCACGAACGGAACCACGTTCCAAATGATAGCGGCCGACGGCGCTCGCTCGAATTTCTAGCTCGCGACCGCCGAGCCGGACCCGCCCGGTCCGGAACTTCGCCCAAGCTGCAACGTTCTACTGACAGTAAAGAGTCAGGAGGACCACTCATGCTGGAGCGAATGGAGCTATGGCTCCTTGATCAGCTGGATTATTTTTACGGTCTTGAGCGCTTGGCGTTGCGCGCAGGGCTTTCTCCCGTTGACGCCAAACGCGTCGCACTGGACCATCATCGGTAGCGATCAATTTCCATTTGCCCATATTTCCGTAAGAGCGGATTGAGGTTATAGTGGTGATGCTGTCTGGAAGGACGGCGTCCCAATTGGGACAACGTGTGGAGGAGAGACATTCATGCGGCATATCAAGTGGAGCAATCCGATCGAAGTCGGTTTCGCCCAAGGCGGCGCCAAAACAGTAACCGGTCCCTCTGAGGCGCTACGTTGCCTTTCCGAGATGTGGCCGGATCGCCGGGGTCCGCTTTATGTGGCGGCCAGGAGTGTTTGCCGTGCGGCCATGGATGGTCGTCGATCCGCCGAAGAGGCTCGCGAGATGTTCATCTCTGCGACGCAGGAAGCGCATCTGACGACGCACTAAAGGCGCGCACGGAGATAGCCACGCCGTTGCCGCAGCCGGCCTATTTGATGGGCTGGCCTTGAAAATATGATTTTGCGTACCATATTCCTGTCAAGTCATGCAGCCACCGAACATGAGTTGTCGCGATTGACGCGACATGATGATGTTCCGAGTGATGTGCAGAAGCGTTAACCCAGTGTTAACCTTTCGCTATCATTCTTGCTGCAGTTCCGCTTTCCCTTTGACCACGGATGTACTGGCACTGATGTGAGGGCGGATGACGAAAGGCCGGGTTATTCCGGCCTTTTTGTTTATCTGGATATGCATGGCGCCTCGCTCTGAGCGGGGCGCCTTTTTTGTTTGTTTCCTACAGGCCCAAAACAAAAACGCCGCGAACGATGTCGCGGCGTTTTTGATTCTTCCGGCAGTGACGCCGGGCTACCCTTGTTAGTTTGCCTTGGAGGCAACCTTGACGGGCTTTGCTGCATCCGGGCTGGCTGCAACGTAGCCGGCGCCGATCGCGACGTTCAGGGCGACATAGTCGGTCGCGCTCTGCTGAACAGCCTGGGCCAGGCTTTCCTGCGCGTCCGTCACCGATCGCTGTGCATCCAGTACGTCGAGCAGCGAGGAGGCGCCGTCCTTGTAGCTGGCGGTCGAGAGCTCGAGCGCTTCCTGATAGGACTTGACCTGCGCGCGCAGCGCCGCAACCGTCTGGGCGTCACGGCTGACGGCCGACAAGGCGTTTTCAACCTGTTCCACAGCCGTCAGTACGGTCTGCTTCCAGTTGAGATACTGGCCGCGAGCGTTCGATTCAGCGATCTTGACGTTGGCGCGCAGCAGACCACCGTCGAAAATAGGCAGGCTGATCTGAGGACCGAAGGACCACGTTGTCAGTCCGCCATGGCCGAGCGACGTATGAACGTAGGAGGGCGAGATGGCGCCGCTGAGCGAGAGCGTCGGGTAGAGCTGCGCCTCGGCGACACCGATCGAGGCCGTTGCTGCAGCGAGTTCACGCTCGGCCTTGCGGATATCGGGACGGTTGCGGATGAGATCTGCTGGAACGCCGGTGCTGACGCTGCCGCGGAATACTGGCTGCGTGGTGCCCTTCTGCATGTCGGCGATAACAGTCGCCGGCGGCACGTTGAGGAGCGTGGCGATATGATGCACGGCCTGGCGGAAGCTGATCTCGAGACCTGGGATCTCGGACAGTGTCGAATTGACAAGACCTTCGGCCTGAACCACGTCGAGGCGTGAAGCAGCGCCGGCGTCGAGCTGGAACTTCGTCAGCTCAAGTGTTTCGCGGCGAGACTTGAGGTTCTCCCGCGCAATGGAAATGCGAGCCTGAAAATATCGGCCGTTGATGTAGCTGTTGACCAGATCCTGCAGGTAGGCAAGACGCGTGACGTCCACAGTCGCATATGCTGCGTCCAATGAATCGAGCGCGCTTTCTCGGGCGCGACGATATTGGCCGAAAAGGTCGAGCAGCCATGAGGCGGTCGCGCTGCCCCCGGTGGTGTTCTGCGTCGAAGTCTGCGTGCGCAGATTGCCCATCTGGCCACTTGTCGTATGGGAAGCGCCGACAAGCAGGCTGGGGAGCGATCCCGCGCCGGCAACGGTGACATTCGACTGTGCCGCATTGGTGGCTTCGATCGACTGCATGATCTGCACGCTTTGTGCGAGGCCCGTACTAACGAAACCCTCGAGACGCTGGTCTCTAAATGCCGTCCACCAGGCCGTGCTGGCGACGTCTCCGGTGGCCTTCACGCCGCCTTCCGAGAATTTGGCAGGCAACGGCATTTCCGGTGGCTTATGATCCGGCCCACTAACGCAGCCTGCAAGGATAAGCAGCAGGGCAGGGGCGGCTGTACGAATGGACACCATCACTTTTTTCCCACAATTCTAAACACATCATCAGTATGTTAACGAAGTCGTTATGACTTCGTGTCACGAACACGCCAATCCGCAAGTGGTGCAGATCGTCCGACGCAGTCGCGGCAATCTAGCAACCAGTTTCGCAATAGCACAGTGCCTTTCGCAATTTGATCCGGCCGTTTGGGGGCTGCATAGGGGCAAATGGCGTTTGCGGATAACGAATTTTAGCAAGTGTTGCAAAAAGCATACCTCTGGCGACTACGAATCCGGCGAAATGCTCGCCCTCGATTCGCTGTCCGAGCCGGTTTGACCGGGGATGGAAGCCGATAAATTTTAGCTAACCCTACGTCAGCTCTCAGGAAAATATGAACTGAGGCTTGCGCGAACCCGGTCGCGCGGCGTGTCGCCACGGTCGTCGGGAATGAAACTGGTCGCGGTGATCGCTTCAAACGCTGCGATGTAAACTTTCGACGTTTGCTCGATGAGTTCGAGCGGAATCTCGGGTATTGCGTCCTTGTAGGGATCGCAGCGCGCCGCGACCCAGGCGCGCACGAAGTCCTTGTCGAAGCTCGCCGGTCGCTCGCCTCGCTCATAGCTTGCCTGGTAGCCGTCGGCCAGCCAATAGCGGCTGCTGTCAGGCGTATGGATCTCGTCGGCGAGAATGATGGCGCCGGTTTCGTCGGTGCCGAATTCATATTTGGTGTCGACAAGGATCAGTCCGCGGGCAAGCGCCATTTCCTGGCCGCGTTTGAACAGCGCGAACGCGTAGTCCGACAGGGTCTGCCATTGCGCCGCCGTCAACAGCCCGCGCTCGATGATCTCGCCTGGCGTCAGCGGCTCGTCGTGACCTCCGTCGAATTCCTTGCTGGTCGGGGTAATGATCGGCTGCGGCAATATCTGGTTGTCGCGCATGCCGTCCGGAAGTCGCATGCCGTACATTTCCCGTTGACCCTTCTTGTAAAGCGTCAGGATCGAGGTTCCGGTCGTGCCGGCAAGATAGCCGCGCACAACGATCTCGACAGGCAGGATATCGAGACGCTTGCCGATGACGACGTTCGGGTCCGGATATTCAAGAACATGGTTCGGGCAGATATCCTTCGTCGCCTCGAACCAATAGCGCGCGGTCTGGGTCAGCACCTGCCCCTTGTAGGGAATGCAGGTGAGGATGCGATCGAAGGCGCTGAGCCTGTCGGTGCTGATGATGATGCGGCGCCCATCCGGCAGGTCATAATTCTCGCGCACCTTGCCGCCGTAGTAATTGGGCAGTTCCTCAAAATAAGCTTCGGAGAGAATTCGCAACGCATTCACCAATCTGGCACCAATCTGGCTTTCGCACCCGGGTCGATGGGCGCTTCTATTGCCGACCCTTAATTTGCTGACCGCCGATGTCAAGCAAGCATCGTGCGGCCTTGGCGCCTCCCTGCGAATACGCGGCGCTCTATGTGCGCTCCGGTTGCCAACCACCATTTGGCGATCGCCGCAGGATCGGCGTCGAAAATACCCCAACGATCCGGTCTATCCACGTGACGTCGAAGGCGCCGACCCGCTGCCGCCAGCGATCGGATTGCAGCATGGCAGCGCCTATGACGACGGGTTCGATGCCGCAGGCAGTCATCAATTCCAGGCTCGAGACGATGGAGGCGCCGCTGGAGATGACATCGTCGATCAGCGCCACCCGCCGGCCCGCAAGCAACGGCAGCATGCGAGGGTCTATATATAGTCTCTTTTGCTGGGTCGGCGTGGTGATCGAGGAGAGTGGCACCGAGAGCTCCTCGCGATACCAGAATTTGCGCGATGTCCCGAACGGCACATAGCGGTCGTGCCCGAGTTTTTGGGCAACGGCGCTTGCAAGCGTCAGGCCGAGCGTCGGCAGGCCGGCAACCACCTCGATTTCCAGGGCGGATATCTGTTTCGCAAGGACAGAAGCCAATTCATCCACGACGGAGAAGCTTGCCTGATTGATGATCAGTGAAGCCAGCGCCCGATCTCCCTCGGCAAGAACCCGGATCGGCAATCGCAGTTGCCGCCCGTCGTCAAATTCCGCCACATAGAAGTCAAAGAAATCGCCGCCCGTCGTGAAATGTCCGGCCGGATGGATCTCTTGCCAGAAATCATGGGGCTGCAAGGCGTTCAAATTGTCTGGCATCTAGTTCCGCTTCAACTTTTCCACACCGGTCTTCTGCCGCAAAAGCCGGACCTCGGTCTCGCTCAGCGAACGAACAGCGCCCTTTGCCAGGTCGCCGAGCACCAGGTCGGCGATTGCCACCCGCACAAGCCTGAGACATTCGACGTCGAGCGCCTCCAGCATCCGGCGAATCTGCCGGTTGCGGCCCTCTTTGAGCTCGACTTCGATCCAGGCATTGCGATCGCCGCTCCGCAGCAGGCGCGCGGACGTCGCGGTCAGGAGCTCGCCGTCATCCATAATCCCCGTCGTCATTCGTGAGAGAAGCGTGGGATCCATGATCCGGTCGACCTGCACATGATATGTCTTGGTGACATGGGTGATCGGATCGAGCAGCGCCTGCGCCAGTATCGTGTCGTTGGTGAAGAGAAGCATCCCTTCGCTTGCCTTGTCCAACCGCCCAACCGGTGAGATATGCGGTCCGTCGAAGGTCTTGAGGCAATCATATACGGTCGGCCGACCCTCGGGGTCGTGACGCGTCGTCACCAGCCCGCGGGGTTTGTTCAACATCAGGTAGAGCTTCTTTTCCTCGGCGATCGGTGCGCCGTCGACGGCGATCATGGCAAGGTCGAGATCGACCCAGGTGGCAGGATCCGTCGTCTTCCGCCCGTCGACGCTGACGCGTCCCTCGGCGATCAGCGCTTCGGCTTGCGTTCGCGAACAATAACCAAGCTTCGACAATGCACGCGAAAGGGTCGCGCGCCTGCCGCCCGGCTCATCGCGGCCTCTCGTGGCTCTGTGTGCGTTCTGCGCAGGACGCCGCTGGTTCACTCGCTATTCCCGCTTGCCCCAGAAAAGATGCTCCCGATCCTTTCGCACGCCTTTTCGCATATCGCAAATCACGGCCGCTGAAATAAGCAGGTTTGCCGCTGAGCACACTAAAACGAACAGCAGCAGTCAAGTCCTTCGAGCAAGGACCACCATCGCGCCGCACCGGTTGTGCCAAGCGCCCGCTGGTTGTGCCAATCTGCCCTCAGTTTAGCAGGAAGCTCGCAAGTTCCTGTCGATTGAGCGCAACACCGGCGGCCGCCTTAACGGGGTCCGGATGGGTATAGCTAAGGTCGGGAATGTCAGGCAGTTCGAGCGCTTGGCGCATGCTCATGATACCAACGGCGCGGCTCACGCCGGCGCGGTTGACGCTGACTTCGACGATACACTCCGGTCTCGTGATATTCATTGTTTTCCTCCCAGCTCTTATGCCCCTTATTACGCCCCCGAAATCTTGGTTTTTGTGAGACATATATAGAGCGCGCCGTCGCGGAAAACAGCGAAAGCCCACCACTAAGGCGGGCTCAATGAGAAGTAGGTTGCCGGCGGCCATAGGCCAGCCGACATAGAGTGCCCTATCGCCACCAGTTTCGCGGTTGCGGCTGAGAATTTCCGCCGAGCAGATAGCCGGCAAGGAAACCGATCGCGCCGACCAGCACCAGCGCCGTCGTCGTGGCGGCTGCGTTCTCCCGCGCAGCGTCGGCGGCGGCGACGCTGCCGGCCTTGATTTGCGCAACCGCGGTCTTCGCCCTCGGCGCTGCATCGTCGTAGATCTTGCCGGCGCGGTCCCTGAGCTCATAATAGGCTTCGGTGCCCTGAGCGGAAATCATCTTCTGCAGGCGCGACACCTCCTGTTGAAGCGCTGCAACGTCCTTGCTCATCGAATTCCTGATGTCGTCGGTGTTGGTAGCCATGGTGATCTCCTTAGTATGGTTCCCCGAGAGAACACCGCGATACGGGTTTCGGTTCCAATTTTTCGATGGTTTTCGCCCCGAAAGCCCGCGCCGCTGCCGTCGTCCCCTGGCCGCGGCCGGTATTTGGGGCCTTTTACTGCGGGACAGAATGGCGAAATCCGACAATCGTCAGTGAATGCGATGTGACACATCTGCGGCGGACAGCGATTTTTGACCATCTGGACAATATTTTAACGAGCAAGCGGCAGCCTCCTCGCGGGTTGGCTCCAAAGCTCCCCGTCGATCATCGTAAAAAGATAACAAAAACAGTCTGTTACAAAATTGTCAAAAAACTTGTGATTGGGTGTGTTGACTAGTTCTGTGGGTAGGGTCTATAAGCCCGATCACTGACGAGGGCGGCGGCGCTGCTGGCGACGAACTGCTTCGTTCTAGGGTTTCTTGAGAAACTGATGGACGGGACTGGGGTGATTTGCTGGAAGGCGGTTGTCTCGT
>NZ_PCDP01000048.1 GCF_003240585.1 Arminella tubonensis | reverse complement strand
AAGATTACGAGGACATCGTCGCCCATTGCTGCGACGCATGGAATAAGCTGGTCGCTCAGCCGTGGAAGATCATGTCGATTGGAATGCGTGACTGGGCGCACCGGTTTTGATTAGCGCTCGTTGGTATGACCGTTGCCATAATGACTCCCCCTCTGTGTGACCGATCTGGATTTTTCGCGGCGTCGGCATACAAACTGTCCAAGGTCGCGACAGAGTTTTCTACCGGAAACCAAATCCGCTTGTCTTGGATGAGCTCAGTGGGATCGATACGAAATCTCAGATGAGGAGGCACCTAGGGCGTCGCGTTCTTTCACAAGGGCACTGCGTAAGACGAACAACGATCTGTTCGTGCGTTGGCTACCTGAACCATGGCGGGTCGTCAGCTCACCGTTAGCGCCCTATGTTGCGCTCCGAGGTCGGATACGAACCCATCGCAAGCAAGCGCTAACAGTTGTTGCGTGTTCTGCGGTTTCCCAAAATAGTACCCCTGCCCATACTGGCAGCCAAGCATCGAGAGCATTTGCCACTCAAGCTCAGTCTCGATACCCTCTGCAACAATGTCGAGGCCCAAGGAATGGGCCAGGGAACTCACCGCTTGGACAATGGCTCGACTCCCTGGGTCGGACGTCATTCTTTTAATGAATGACTGATCGATTTTGAGCTTATCGAGCGGGAAGGCAGCGATATAGCTTAGTGAAGAATAGCCTGTGCCGAAGTCGTCGAGGGCGATAGAAATACCTTTCTCGCGGAGTTCGCTGAGGCTTCGGATTAGCTCGTCGATCCGCGAGACAAAAGCTGATTCCGTGATTTCCAGGTGGAGCCTAGACGCGTGAAGGCCCGAGGCACTGACTGCGGTACATCGGAGACGATATCTGACTTTAAAAAAACTGGATAGACGAGACGTTGCAATGAGGAACACGGGCGGGTGGTGATCACCGTCGTAAATCATCGAGTCTCTTTCCAACCGACGGGCTATGGACTGCCAGCGATCAACGACTTCGGCCCATCCGGCCCCGGACTCATCGCTTCTGCCGGTCCCGCATAGCCAACAATAACTGCAGTCGCAGCACCTACTTTAAACAGACAAAGGGGCGATCGATGGCCACTTCACAGTGCAGTTGCGGCAAGTTGAAACTTACTCTGCCAGCCGACCCGGAAATGGTCGTAGTGTGTCACTGCATAGCGTGCCAGCGACGAACGGGTTCGGCCTTTGGTGTAGGCGCCTTCTACCGTCGCGATGCCGTCACGGTCCTGGGATCCGCCAAGGAGTTCAGTCGGCTTGCCGACAGCGGTGGCGTCGTTCGCTCCTATTTCTGCACAGAGTGCGGATCGACCGTCTATTGGTTGGCTGAAAGACTGCCGTCGATGATTGCCATCGCTGCCGGGACAATTCTCGGTTATCCAAAGTCTAGGATCGCAGATAAATCCGTGTTCGAGTGTACAAGTTGGGACTGGATCGAGGTTGATGCTCGGGAACGGTTTTCTGAGGGTGCAGTCAGGTAGCATGGAAACGTCATGAATATCGATGAGCCGATCATCATTGGCGCGGAACCCGCAGGGCTGGCATGCGGCTTCAACGGCCGAGCAACGAGGTCGGAGGCATTCATCTCGCCAATATGAATGCCCAACTCGTATCCGTCGCTGATCAGATCCGGGGCGCGGTTGTCTAGGATCAGTTCAATGCCGACCTCCAGGTTTTGGTCTAGATACTGGACGAGTGCAGGTACAAGGCTTTCACTTCCAAAGCTGACCGGCGCCACCAGCCTCAGCCGGCCGCGTGGACTTGACTGCAGTTCTGAAGCACTTGCTTCGGCGGCGTCCACCTCCGCGAGAGCGTGTTTGCTACGCTCATAGTAAAGCCGACCGACCTCGGTCAGTTGATGCCGACGCGTCGTGCGGTGAAGCAATCGCGCGCCGAGGCGCTGCTCAATGGTGCGAATATGCTTTGCGACCATTGTTGCCGATACACCATCAGCCTCAGTGGTGCATTTGGCGGAGCCCGTCGTTAGACAGACGGCATCCAGGTTCTTGCCCGTTGACGGAGTGTCGTGTGATCGGGCACTGGGAAATCCAATTCCGTCAGATCAAGCACAGAACTCAAAAGCCCTCCGCTTTGGCCGGCCGAACAATCTCCGGCGTTGTCTGCAATGTGAATGGCTGAATCACTCCCAATACCGGAAGTGGAGCGAACCAGATGCCAGGATCGAAGCGATCAGTCGGGCCGCATTGCCTTCGGTCTCGCTCAAAGGCAATGTCACTGTGCGCGCCGCCTTGCAAAACACGCGCTGCCCGCTTTTTATAGAGCGCGTTCTGCGGCAGACGAAAGCGCTCGCGACGGTCGTAAATGCCGGTGCGGATATGATCATGGAAATGGACGCTGACTTGTTCTGAAAAGTGTATTGGGAGGAGGGCCCGATGACCGCGGTCCATCAGACGCTGTATCGCGAAAGGCTGACATCCGCAAATAGGGCGGTCTCTATGATCCCGTCCGGGGCGAAGGTCGCGATGCCACTGGCTGCCGGTCAGCCACCTGCCATCCTTGCGGCGTTTGCCGAACGGGCCCGCGCGGGAGCGGTCGAGAATGTGCGGCTTTATTATCTCCTTTGCACTGGCGTCGCCGGCACCAGCGTGTTTGATTTCGAGCTGCGCGACGCGATCGCCCCGATGAGTTACTTTCACGGAGGCGTGGAGCGTGCGCTCGACAACAGGCGATCGGCGGAGGCGTTGCCCGCCGTCGACCTGGTACCCTGTCATTTCAGCCAGGTGCCACGCTCGATGGTCGAGCATGTCGGTGTGGACACGTTGATCGCAACCGTCTCGCCGATGGACGCGGATGGCAATTTCAGCCTTGGCGCCAGCACTGATTACGCGCTCACGGTATCACGAAAGCCTGGGATTCGACTGTTCCTCGAGGTCAATCGCAATATGCCTTATGTGTGCGGGGATTGCATGGTCCCTGTATCGAGCGTGACAGCGCTGGTTGAGAACGACGTCAGCCTGCCCGTCCTGCCGGCCGCTGCGCGCAATGAAGTGGATGATGGCATCGGGGCGATCATCGCGGGCCTGGTGGAAGATGGCGATTGTCTGCAAATGGGCATTGGTGCTTTGCCTGATGCGGTGTGCTCGGGGCTTTCCGGACATCGCCATCTTGGCATCCACACGGAAATGATGACGCCGGGTCTCGCCACGCTAATCAGGGCAGGCGTGGTTGACAACAGTTGCAAGCAGACACATGTGGGGCGCTCGATCTTCACCTTTGCGCTCGGCGATCAGGCGCTTTACGACTTCCTGAACAACAACCCGGAAGTTGAGGCCTATCCAGTCGACTATGTGAACAATCCCTTCGTGATTGCCCAGAATGACCGGGTGGTGTCGGTCAACGCGACGCTGCAGATTGATCTCAACGGCGCGTGCAATTCGGAATTTATGAACGGGAGGCAGTTCAGTGCGTCCGGCGGCCAAGTGGATTTCGTGCGCGGCGCATATGCCTCGCGCGGTGGGCGGTCGATCATCGCCTGTCATTCCACAGCGGCAAAAGGCACGCTTTCGCGCATCGTTCCGGCGCTGACGGGGCCGGTGACGACGTCGCGCAATGACACGCATATCGTTGTTACGGAGTACGGATGGGCGAACCTCAAGGGCAAGTCCGTGGCCGAGCGAGCAAGGGCGCTGATTGGGCTGGCCCACCCCGATTTTCGCGAGGAGCTGGACCGGGCAGCCCACGGGGGTAGGGCCCTATGATGATACTGCGTTGAATTCACGGACTGCTGATAAAGTGGGAATAGTAACGCACCGCCGCCGCTTCATTTCCACCTCATAAACCAATGTTAGACCCCGTTCGAATTTGAAGTGGGGTCCTATGCAGGTGTTTTGTGATTTCGACGGCACGGTATCCGTCGAGGACGCGACGGATTTTGTGCTTTCCAGATTAGCAACTTTAGAATGGGAGAGTATCGAGAGCGAGTGGAAACAAGGACTGATCGGCTCCGCCGAGTGCATGAGACGCCAGGTGGCACTCATTCGAGCCAGCCGCGGCGAACTCGATGCAGTCCTCGACTCGATTGCAATCGACGCCGGTTTCAAGAACTTCCTCAGATTTTGTGATCGACACGGCATTCTGGTTACGATCGTCAGCGACGGGGTCGACTATTTCATCCGGCGCATCCTGGCCAACCATAAGATTGGCCATTTGCCGATCATCGCCAACAGGCTGACAGATCGCCTTGTCGAGGGAAGGCTCGAGTACGTCCTTTCGTCGCCTTTCAGCGATCCGGATTGCGCATCCGGTGCGGGCGTCTGCAAATGTATCGCTGTCAGCGGCTCGGATCAGCGGATCTATATCGGCGACGGCCGTAGCGATTTCTGCGTCTCCGATAAGCCTGAGATCATTTTTGCGAAGGATGGTTTGGCCCAGTATTGCAGCGAGCGCGGCATCCCATTCATCCCGTTCAACGATTTCACCAACCTTCTTGAGGGGCTTGGGGGCCTGGTGCCGAAAGTGGCGCGGCAACGTCAGTTTAATTCCATCATCGCGTGAACCAGACCGAGAGGCATTCAATGAGAACCAACGTTGCGGAAATCTTGAGCGAAGACACGCAGCCGATCAGGACCGAGGCGGAACTTCGGGTCCTGGAAGACACCTACTGCTCGCACGGCGACACCGTGCACTACTCCGCGAAGCCGAAATTCTTTGAAGCATGCGAAGGCTCCTATGTCTACGACGCCAAGGGCACGCCCTTCCTCGATCTGCAGATGTGGTACTCCGCGGTCAATTTCGGCTATAGAAATGAACGCCTGAATGCCGCTGCGCATAGCCAACTCGATCGGTTGCCGCAGGTTGCCTCGCAATACCTACATCGCGAAAAAGTCGAACTTGCGGCCATGATCGCCCAGGACGCAGAGCGGAAATTCGGACGTAAGGGCCGCGTTCATTTCAATGTCGGCGGTTCGCAGGCAATCGAGGACTCGCTCAAGCTTGTCCGAAACTTTACCGGTGGCAAGAGCCTGATGTTCGCGTTCGAAGGCGGCTATCACGGGCGCACACTCGGCGCATCGGCCATAACATCGAGCTATCGCTATCGCCGACGTTACGGTCATTTCGGGGATCGTGCGCAATTTATTGAATTTCCTTATCATTTTCGCGGCCCCAAAGGCATGTCGAAGGAAGAATATGGCGAGCAATGCGTCCGCAAGTTCGCCCGCCTGTTCGAGAGCGAATACAATGGCGTCTGGGATCCGAAGACCGGGATCGCCGAATTTGCTGCCTTCTATGTCGAGCCGATCCAGGGCACCGGCGGCTACGTTATTCCGCCGATGAATTTCTTTATCGAGCTCAAGAAGGTGCTGGATCAGTACGGCATCCTATTGGTGGTCGACGAGATTCAGATGGGGGTCTACCGCACCGGTAAGTTGTGGTCGATCGAGCATTTCGGCGTTTCCCCAGATGTTCTTGTCTTTGGAAAAGCAATCACCAACGGGCTCAATCCACTCTCTGGCGTCTGGGCCAAGGAAGAAATGATCAATCCGGTCATTTTCCCACCAGGGTCGACGCATTCGACCTTCGCGAGCAATCCGATGGGGACCGCAGTGGCACTTGAGACATTGAAGATGGTCAACGAACAGGATTTCGGAATGACCGTGATGGCGAAGGGCGCCTATTTCCTCGACGGACTGAAGCAGCTGCAGAAGCGTCATGCGATCATTGGCGATGTCGATGGCCTGGGGCTGGCACTGAGAGTGGAGATTTGCCAAGAGGACGGTTTTACGCCCGACAAGGCGACCATGGATTGGCTTTGCGATGAGGGAATGAAAGGCGATCTGCAGGTAGGAACCAAGATGTACGGGCTCGTCCTGGACGTGGGCGGTTACCACAAGAACGTCATCACCATGGCACCCAATTTGCTGATCTCGCACGAGGAAATAGACCTCGCACTTGCGCTGCTTGACCAGCTCTTGACCCGCAGGAGATGAAGCGGTGAAGCTCCTTCTTCTTCATCTTGATGATGCATTGGAGCTCCAGCCGGATTTCGTGCGCGCCTGCGTTTTGGCCGGGGCGGAACAACTCAGCGATAAAGATAGCGGCCGCGCTGTCAGGCTCTGGAGCAAGCAGAAGGCCCTGGACCAGCTCGGCCGCACCATCGCAAGGCACATGACGGGCGCGGGCAGGGCTGCCCAACTCTGCTTTATGGGTTCCGGCGATTTCCATCATGTCACATCATTGCTGCTCTCCGAGGTTCTTGAGCGGCATCAGGCGCCGACCACGCTCATCCATTTTGACAATCATCCGGACTGGGTGAGATTTGAGGACGGAATGCATTGTGGTTCCTGGGTCAACAAGGCGCTGGCCCACGGCAATATTCACAAGGTCATCACCGTCGGTGTCTGCAGCAAGGATCTCCGCAGCCCCGAATGGAAGGGCGCCGAACTCCATTGGCTGAGGGGGGGTAAACTGGAACTCTACCCCTACGAGCATCCGCCGAGCCGGGTAGTGGCCGATTACGGGAGCGGTGCGAGCTATATCCAGGAAGACGGCGCGTTGCACTGGAAATCGATTTCAGCGATCGGCCAGAGTAATTTTGTCGACTATCTGGTTAGCCGGGTTCGCACGGAGGCGGTGTATATCACGATCGACAAGGACGTCCTTGCGTCCGACGATGCGGTCACCAACTGGGACCAGGGGAGAATGCGGCTTCCCTATCTGCTATCCCTCATCAGCGAAATCGGCAGTCGCCACCGGATCATCGGCGCCGACGTGATCGGTGACTACTCGACGCCGAGCTATGCGGGCAATCTTCTGACGCGGGTGTCGAAAAAGATCGAAACCCTCATCGACCAGCCACGCGTACGCAGCAAGCCGGAAACAAGAAGAAATATCAACAGCGCCGCGAACCACGCGCTGCTGGAAGTTTTGGCGGAGCACATGGCATGAGCGGAAGCCTGACATTGTCGACGCTCGGGCTCATCCTATTCTGCGTGCTGGCGGAAATGGCCCGCGAGATCTGCTTCAAACACTCGGCTGGGGCCGGTTCATTGCTTCTGGCGGTGGCCAGGCCGCTGACCTGGCTCGGAATTGTCTTCTGGGCAGTCGAACTTGTCGCCTGGACGGCGGTGCTGACACGTGTGCCGCTGACAATTGCCTTCCCGCTGATGGCATTGAGCTATGTAGCCATCGCTTTGGCTGGGGTCGTGGTCTTCAAGGAGCGTATCAATCTTCGCCATGCGGCGGGCGTGTTCTTCGTCACTGCCGGTGTGGCCTGTGTTGGAGTAACCGGATTATGAAAATTTTCGCTCACACCAGATGGGATTTGGCGCCGGTCCTGGCCGCCGTCGCGCATCTTGCTTTCGATGTCTACTTGATCGCCGGCTTCGAGAGCAGGCCGCTTTGGTTGTCGGCCATTCTCGGCGCCGTTTATGCCGTGTCGATATCCTGGAATATCAATAGCATATCGCACAATTTCATTCACACGCCCTATTTCAAGGCGCGCTGGATGAACCGCGGCTTCAGCCTGCTGGAATCGGTCGCGATCGGTTTTTCCCAGACGTATTATCACTGGGTGCATATGCGCCATCATTCGGGCAACAGCGACCGTCCGGATGACAAGGGCGTGACCGTTGATCTTCTCTCGATCTATCGCCACGGACAAGATGGCGAGCCGGAGAATGTCTGGTCCTATACCTTCATGAGCTTCTTCCGTGACGACCTTGGAGACATCCACAAGGCCATCGCCCGCAATCGGCCGTTCGAAGCAAAATGGGGCCGTTTCGAGCTTGTCTTTTTCCTCGTGGCCGTCGCCGCGGCGCTGGTCTATGACTGGAAAGCCGTACTCTTCCTCGTGCCGTTCTATTATCTGGGCAATTGCCTCTCGTCGCTGAACGGCTACTACGAGCACCTGCATGGCGATCCGGACGAACCGATCGCGTGGGGCGTCAGCAGCCACAAGTCTTTTTACAACTGGCTCTGGTTTGGCAACGGCTATCACGCCGAGCATCACTATCGCCCTCGCACACACTGGACGAAGCTCCGCAATCTCCATGAACAGATCAAGGATGAACAGGAGGAAGCAGGTGTTCATGTGATCAGCACTTGTCATGCGCTCGGCTTTATGGCGAAGGAAAACCGCGAAGCGGAGCTTGCCGATGAGTACTGACGGTTTGAGCTTCTATCTCGAGGGAACGAACGGCAAGGGTGTGGCCCTGATCCACGGCCTGACCGGCGCGCCCGCCGAAATGAAGCTCGTGGCACGCCAGCTTCACCGTAAGGGATATAGCGTCTACGTGCCGCTTCTGGCCGGCCATGGTGCAGGCGTCGCGGAGCTGCGACGCTCAAACTGGCGCGATTGGCTCGAAAGCGTATTGCAGGCCGCAGCGTTGCTGGCGCCCCGGGTAGACGACGTTTATGCCGCGGGCATTTGCGTCGGTGGAAAACTGTCCATGCTTGCCGCGGATACCTCTCCCGCCGTCATCAACGCCGTTGCGATCTATTCGCCTTGCTTCCGCTATGACGGCTGGGATGTGCCATTCTATTATCCATTGCTGTCTTCGCAGGTCGGCTGGCTATCGCGCATTCCCTTTCTGGATCGGCTGAGTTTCAGCGAGACCGCCTCCCTTGGCATCAAGGACAAGCGGATGCGGCGAATGATCGAGGGCATGGCAGGAAGTGGTATTCTTGAAAAATTTCCCGGCAAGGGGCTGGTCGAGATGCACAGGCTCGGCAATGCGTTGAAGAGCCGCTTGTCGCAAATCCGCACGCCGACATTGATCCTGCATGCGGTGGAGGATGATCTGAGCAACCCCAAGCACGCCCGTTACATTGCCGAGCATCTCGGCGGCCCACATGAGCTGCGATGGATCGAGGACAGCTACCATATGATCCATGTCGATCGGCAGCACCGACAGGTCGCAGACTTTACCGCTGAGTTTTTCGAGGCAAGCCATGCTGCAAATCGCACCTGACCGCTTCCATCCCATTCCTGGCGCGTCGCAAACTGCGCCCGGCCTCCTGGTCACTCACGTCGCCGGCAGCATCCGCGAGATCGGCCGGGAGGCCTGGAATGCGTGCTTTCCTGGTCAGGTCGAGGACTTTGATTGCCTGCTTGCCATCGAAGAAGCCGGGATAGCCGGGTTTACCTGGCGCTACGTCACGGTTCTGGCAGATGACCGGGTGGTCGCTGCAATGCCCGCATTCCTTTGCCCCTATCCGCTCGACACCACATTGGAAGCCGGCCTTCTCAAGCGCGGCGTTCATCGGATCAGGCAGATTTTCCCGAGCTTTCTGACGCTCAGGCTTGCATGTCTCGGGTCGCCTTGCACGGAAACCGGCGTCGCGGGATTTCACCCTGATGTGCCGGAATACCTTCACGAGACGCTCTTTTCCAAGTTGCTTGATGGCTTCGAGCGCCAAGCGACGGTTGAAGGCTGCTCGCTCTTGGGGCTGAAGGACATAGCCGGCCCGACCGCGCTTGAGTTTACGGCACCTCTTTCCAAACGTGGCTATGCGGCAATCGACGGGATGCCGACCGCATGGCTGGACATCGATTTCGACACGATCGACGCGTACATGTCGCGACTGTCGGGCGGGACGCGCAAGGACATGCGCCGCAAGCTTAAATCCTTCGGCGGCGTTCGCGTCGAGATCAGAACCGATTTCGGCGATCTGTTGCCGCGGGTCATGGAACTCTATCGCAACACGCGCGAGCGTAGCCAATGGCAGTTCGAGGAGCTGACGCCCGCTTATTTCTCAGGCATTCTCGACCACATGAAGGGGCGCACGTTCTGCTGCCTCTACTTCGTCGGTACCCGGCTTCTCGCCGCCAATCTCCTTGTTCACGATGAGGGAACGCTGATCGACAAGTTTTTCTGCATGGATGGGGAGGAGGGGCGGCCCTATAATCTCTATTTTCTTAGCTGGTTCACCAATCTGCGCTATTGCCTCGATCACGGCCTGCATCGCTACCAGAGCGGCCAAGCCTACTACGAGAACAAGGTGCGGCTTGGCAGCAAGCTGACGTCGAACTCGATGTTTTTCCGCCATCGCAACCCGGTTCTTCAGGCCGTTCTTCGGCTGGCCTCGCCCCTGCTTTCGGCGGACGAAACCAGCGGACAGCACCAATGATGTCGATGCGGCTTTCATGGTTTGCCGTTCCGGTGCTGAACACCCTGTTCCAGGTCTTCATCAAGCGCGGGGCCGAGCAGCTTGATCCTTCCGTCACCTTGCGCGTCTGGCTGCCGCAAGCGCTGGCGTCCTATTGGATCCTGGCTGCAATCGTCGTTGAGATCGTCTGCTTCGCAATCTGGATGACGGTGCTTGCCGAGCTTGATCTCGGCAAGGCGTTTCCACTGTCCGGCATCAGCTACTTGCTGGTCATCGCAACGGGGTGGTTCGTGTTCTGCGAACCGGTAGTCGGGCTACAGGTGATCGGCAGCGGCCTCATCCTGTTCGGTGTCTGGCTGATCGCCGGCGCTAACGGAGCGCAGGAAGGGCGGGCATCCGAAAGGGAGCCTGGACTGATCGACAGTGGGAGACGGCAGTGACAGAGCGTTCCCGGACGGTCGACCGCCCATTTGCGACCGGTGGCTTCGGGATCGGGCCGCTCGCCAATCGCGCTTTGAAGGCAGCGCTTTCACGGATTGTGACACGCGGTTCCCTGGTGGTCACCACCGCAAACGGACACATCCTCTCCTTCGGCGACGGAACAGGCAGTCGCGTCGCGGTCCGATTTACTGATGTCAGAGCTCAATGGGCCTTCCTGATAGACGCCGATCTCAGGCTGGGAGAGCTCTACATGGACCAGCGGTTCGTTGTCGACGAGGGGACGCTCTACGATTTTGTTGCGATGATGCTTCGAGAAGCGCAAAATTCCACCCATCCCCTGGTTGCGCGAATGATCGATGCGGCAAGGACACGCCTGCGGCGCTTCCGCCACCGCAACCTGCCGGCCAGATCCAGGCGCAACGTCGCGCACCACTACGATCTGGACGCGGGGCTCTACGATCTGTTTCTGGATGCGGATCGCCAATATTCCTGCGCCTATTTTGAGCATCCAGACCAGAGCCTGGAGGAGGCCCAACTGGCGAAGAAGAAGCATCTTGCCGCCAAACTTCTGGTTCAGCCCGGAAACGACGTCCTCGATATCGGCTGCGGATGGGGCGGCTTGGCCTTGCATCTCGCCGCCGACGCCCCGGGCGGCCACGTCCTTGGGATCACCCTATCCGAACAGCAGCTCGCCTACGCGTCGAAACGCGAAAGGAACAAGGATGCAGCAAAAGTCGACTTCGCCTTGAAGGACTATCGCAGTCTCAGTGGCTGTTTCGACCGCATCGTCTCCGTCGGCATGTTCGAGCATGTCGGATTGGCCTCCCATGGCGCTTTCTTTCGTCAGTGCAGCGCGCTCCTCACAGATGATGGTGTCATGGTCTTGCACACGATCGGATGTTCTGCGACACCCGGCTTCACCACGCCTTGGCTGGATAAATATATATTTCCGGGCGGCTATATCCCCGCGCTTTCGGAAATCGTGCCGGAGATCGAGCGCGCGGGTCTGGCAATAAATGACGTCGAAGTGCTACGGCTCCACTATGCCTGGACGCTGAGGCACTGGCGCCAGCGCTTCATGTCGCGCTGGTTGGACGCCGCCAGGCTCTACGACGAGCGGTTCTGCCGGATGTGGGAATATTATCTTTCAACGGCCGAGGCAGCGTTTCGCTACGAGGACCTCGTCGTATTTCAAATCCAGATCACCAAGCGCAATAACGTCGTTCCGACGACACGTGACTATATCGCCGGCACGAACCAGTTGCGCGAGCCTCTAAAAGCCGATCTGGAATGACCGATTGATCCCAAAGCCGATAATGTTCTGATTCTTGCTGCCGATATCGGAGGTGATCGGGCTGTCGGCGGCATCGGCGGTCAGGCGATCGTATCTATCATAGACCTGAACACTCCATGCCGGCGATATGGTGTAGGTCGCAGCGACCGTCAGACCGACAGACTTGATGCCACCTTGGGCATCGAATGCCGGCAGCAATCCGTTGGAGGTCGACTCTTGTTGGGAAATTCCAAAATTGCGGCGCATAAAGGCGTCGTTCCCCAGGGATAGTCGCGGACCGGCGGAGAACACGAGCCTATCCCCGATCGGCTGAAACCAGTCGATCGAAAGATCTGCCACAAAGCCGTCACCGGCGCGAAGTGCCTGGCGGCCTTCTGCGCGCAACCTCAAACGATCTTCAACCGGCCAGTATTGGGCGAACACGCCCGCGTCCAGTCCCCATTGGATTTTGTCCAATCCATTGAGGTGCCGGTCGTCGGAAGCCGATCGGCCGTCCCGAATGCCGACCACCGGCCCGGCCTCGAAGCCATGGAAGTCAAGGAGGCTGTAGTCGATGCTGTCGTCCGGGCTGGCATAGCCGGCCGGCTCGCCGAGACGGCGAATGTCGAACGAGGGCATGGCACTGAAAGAAGAGTGTTTCGAACCTGCGTATGATGGACCGTACTCGACGCTGCCTCCCAGCGTCACTATCCATGCACTCTTCGTTTCCGGCGCAGCGGCTGGCCCTTCCGCGAGGACCTGCGCACTCGCCGTCGTGGCGATCTGCAAGGACATTGCCATTGTCATGGCGCCCAAGCCCAAAGCGAAGGCTCTGTGGTTTGCCCGAGACGACAGTGGATTTATCTGCACGGTACGCAACACCGATGTCATGTCCACCCTGTTGATCTTCCCCGAATTCATCGTTGAAGTTGTCTCTAGCCCTTCGAAGCATTCGATTTTACGTAGTGTTTCCAGATCATTGCCTATCGAGCCAAGCTGACGGCCGCCTGAATTTTCCCGAGGCTATATGCACGATCTTATCGTCGAAGAGCTATTGAACCTTAATCCTGGGCTCATTTACGGCTGTTACTACTGCACACTGACGTGTGTCCGGGAGATATGGTGGAGGTTCCGTTTGGGTAGCGGAGCGCATATGAAGCCACGCCACCGGCAAGATGAGCTTAGCGGAAGACCGAACTAGGTCTTCAATGTCATGGAGCGGTGCACTCAATGGCTCATATCATCATCATCAATCCGCGTTTTGAGACCTCTTACTGGGGGCTTGAGCACGCGCTTCCGCTTTTTGACGTGAAGGCAAATCTTCCTGTCGCCTGCCTCCCTCTCCTGGCGGCGCTGACGCCGGCCGACCATACCGTCACGCTTGTCGACGAGAATGTCGAGCCGATCGACTACGATCTGTGCGGGCAAGCCGACATCGTCGCGCTGACGGGCATGATCGTTCAGCGTTTTCGAATGAAGGAGATCCTGATCGAGCTTAAGCAGCGCAATTGTTTCACGGTCGTTGGGGGACCTTGGGTCACCGTCAAGGAGGATTATTTCGATGGGCTTGTTGACGTCAAGTTCATTGGCGAGGCGGAGGAGACATGGCCGCGATTTCTAGTCGAATGGAAGGAAGGGCGTCATACCGGGCGCTACGAGCAATCTGACAAGACGGATATGAGCACGGTGCCTATCCCGCGTTTCGATTTGTTGAAAATGGATGAATACGCGGTTGGCAGTATCCAGTTTTCGCGGGGCTGTCCGTTCACCTGCGAATTTTGCGATATCATCGTCGTGTTCGGGCGAAAGCCGCGCATCAAGACCAGCGCCCAAGTCGTCGCCGAGATGGAGGCATTGCTGGCTGCCGGAATGGATACGGCGTTCATCGTCGACGACAATCTTATCGGCAACAAGAAGGCGATCAAGGAAGTCCTTCGCGCCGTGGTGGCATGGCAGGAACGCCGCCATTATCCGATGACCTTCCTGACCGAAGCTTCGATCGATCTCGCCGACGATGACGAGCTGATGCAGCTCATGGTCGACGCCAATATCCGCGTCGTCTTCATCGGCATCGAGACGCCGAATGAAGCAGCGCTGCGTGAAACCAAGAAGCTCCAGAACCTCAGAAAAGGAGGGAGCATGCTGGACAAGATCCATGCGATCCAGCAGACCGGCATGGAAGTCTGGTGCGGAATGATCCTAGGCTTCGATAGCGACGACGCGACCATCTTCGAGGCCCAGCGGGTCTTCATCAAGGATGCGCGGATCGTCAATGCCATGATCGGCATGCTTGCGGCCATTCCGACGACGCCGCTCTATACGCGGCTTGAGAAGGAGGGACGGCTTGACCATGATGATCCTCCAGCCTTTGGCACCAATGTCATTCCCCTCAATCTCAGTCGCGAAACCTTGCGCGATGGCTATCTCTCCGTGCTTAGCGATCTGCACCAGCCCGCCGCCTATTTCGACCGGCTCGATGCGCTCTACCTCGACGCCCGCATTCAACCGGAGCGGGCGCGCCTGCGACATCTGCGCCGCCATCCTGTTCGCCTTGTCGTCTTAAATCTGATGTGGGCCTTGGAGGCCGCCGGTATTTTCGCAAGATTGATGCGTCGGGTCCAGGAAACGGACCTGCGGCACATCTATCGCCAACGCCTCTGGAAAATGCTCGTGCGTCGTCGTTCTCCCGTGATCCTGCAAATCTACGCCATTAAATGCGCCATGCACTACCACGCCCACATCATGGTCCAGCAAATGCGCTCCGGCGGCGACATCGTCAATTCATTCTGATCGCGCGCCTGGGTACGAACGACTCGATTCCTCCAGCCACCAGGTGCCGCAAAGACCGAAATTTGCAATCACACGTGCTCGATGAATCTGGTTTGTGGAGCGCCGGGTATTGAACGAGCCCTGGCTAGTGGTGCTTAACGTCGACAGCTACGTTGATCAGGCAACGCAGCTGTCCATTTCCATGTTGGCCGACCACCCTTCCATTGTCGAATTGGTGCTGAGCAAGGGGGCAGAGGGGACTGCACGCAACTCCGGCGGCTTCGGCGACTGAGCGTTGGATTGCGCAGAAGCGATGTTGGAACGTTCAAGGTCGTCGGAGGTTATGAATATTGACAATCGTGTGAACGGATATCTGTCAAAGCAACCGCTATCGCCGAAAAGCGATTTGTAGGTGGACTGAAAGAGCTGGAGAATCCCGAGCGAGAAACAAATTGAAGAGTTGGAATCGACCAAAATGACAGGCAAGGCCGAACACACCCACATATGACAAAGCTTGGAGGAATGACGATGCCTCACCATGCCGCAATGCTCATGGTGTCTACGGCGATCTTGCTTTTGGCGGCGGTGACGACGACCGGGTCGCAACCGCTGCCCGATGCCGTTGGTCGCGAGACGACCTTTCTTCATTCGTTTGACGGGCGGTTTGCCGGGACAGGCAGACTAGAGCGTGTCAATGGCTCAGGCCACGCGCTGACATGCTCGTTCAAAGGTTTTAGCGAATCGCGGCGCGTCGTCCTTGACGGGCGCTGCTCAACTGCAATTATATTTGGCACGTCAATGCGGATCGATATCCAGTACAATGCAGGCACCGGGCGCTATACAGGTTCGTTTCGCGAGAGCATGGGTACCATTGCAGACCTTGTAGGCTCTCGAATGGGGGAAACGCTTTCGCTCGCTTTTACCGAAACACCTGAGAGTATTCGTCCCAACCCGCCCGCCCGGCTGACTATTACCCGAAGGCATCGCGATATTGTTCTGACACTACGCGGCACAAAGCCCGGTCTGGGTCAAAACCTCGACCTCGTGCTGCGCCAGAGCTGAGATTAGCATCCGAAAGACCGCCAAAATGTTCATCAGACACCGCCCGCAATTGAAAAAATTGCGGTTGACATCGGTCGCCTAGCTAACATTGCTGCCTGCGATCAGAAACAAACCATATTCAACGAATGCAATCCGGTCCCGGCAGCCTAAATTTGCGCACGCCGCAACGTTCACGACGATATTTGCGCGATTTGCCATATATCGAAGGATATTCGGTTCGTTTCCTCTCAGGGCGGTTGGGCGAGAAGAGCGCTTACCTTGGTCTCCTCCCTCTTTAATTGAAGCGCCTCTTGCTTAAATGGCGCCCGAACAGTTTGACATGTTTTCGGAGCTAGGAGAGGCCGCGCCAGTAGGAGCCGTTCAGGCCATTCTCCGGATCGGAAAGGATCTTCGAGCACGCCGGACGGCCTCGGTATTTTGAGTCATGAGATGATAGCCGTAGCAAAGGTACAGGTGGCTGGAAGCGCTCTCATCGAGCGCTAGCGCTGCCTGCGCGGCAGTGCCATGTCGGCCGGCCGGTTATATTTCGAATACATCTGCGCCAGCGTTTCGTAAATCTGCGCGAGCGCCATATCCTTTCCCTCCGGTGAGGGTAAGGAAGCGGCGTCCGTAGGATAACGCTTCTTTGTATTTGCTGATCGCGTAGTCGTAGAAGCCCTGATGGAGCCAGGATTTCGCGACCAACTGATCATGATGCAAGTTCCATCATCGATGATAGGCGACAATGATAGATTTTGATAGATTCCATCATTGCAGTATTGAGGCAAGCGGAAAGTCAACCTATCCTTGTCGGCGAAGACTTGGGAGCGGGGTGCTAGCCCCGGAGGCGACAATGGCGATCGAGACGAAGAAGCGTGACTACGACCTGCTTGGTCAAAGCGGCAGGGCCGCGGTTGAGACGGGACTGGCGGCAGCGGAATGGTACCACACAGACATTCCGCGCAAGGAGATGAAGGCGTTGATGCAGCGGTCCGACGAGGCCGCGATCGGCGATACCGCGATCTGGATAGGCTCGATGCTGGTGTTTGCCGGCTTCGGTACCTACTTCTGGGGCAGCTGGCTGTGCATACCGTTTTTCCTCGCTTACGGGGTGCTGTATGGATCGGCGTCCGACAGTCGCTGGCATGAATGCGGCCATGGCACTGCTTTCAAGACGCGCTGGATGAACGATGTCGTCTACCAGATCGCCTGTTTCATGATCATGCGCAATCCGGTCACCTGGCGCTGGAGCCACACGCGCCATCACACCGATACGGTCATCGTCGGCCGCGATCCGGAAATCGCTGTGATGCGGCCGCCTGATCTGTTCCGGCTCATGCTCAATTTCTTCGGCATTCTTGATGTCGGCTACGCGATGATGGACATGGTCCGCAACGCGTTCGGCAATATCAGTGCGGCGGAACAGACTTTTATTCCAGAACAAGAGCGCCAGAAGGCTATCAATATCGCTCGCGTCTGGATGGCAATCTATGTGCTGACGATCGGTGTCTCCATAGCGATGGGGTCGTTCCTGCCGCTGGTGCTGATCGGCCTGCCCCGTCTCTACGGTGCCTGGCATCATGTGCTAACTGGCTTGCTTCAACACGGCGGATTGGCGGACAACGTCACCGATCATCGCCTGAACAGCCGAACGGTCTACATGAACCCGATCAGCCGTTTCATCTATTGGAACATGAACTATCACGTCGAGCACCACATGTTTCCGATGGTGCCCTATCATGCCCTGCCGAAGCTGCATGCGATGATCAAGCACGACCTTCCGGCTCCGAGCCGATCGATGATCGAAGGCTATCGCGAGATGGTACCCGCGTTTCTTCGCCAGCTTCGCAACGAGGATTACTACCTCAGGCGCGAATTGCCCGCCACGGCAAAGCCGTATCGCCAAGAGTTTCACGGCGAATTGGCTCCCGCCGCCCAATAGCCTTGGCCGCGACAGGCCGACCGACAAGAAATGCCCGAGGAGGAAGACAGCATGAGCGGAAATTGGGTTGAGGTGTGCGCTGCAGGGGACATCGATGAGGAGGACGTGATCCGCTTCGATCACGCCGGTCGGACTTTTGCGGTCTATCGCAGCCCCGACGACGAATATTTCGCGACCGATGGTCTCTGCACGCATGAGAAGGTCCATCTGGCCGACGGCCTTGTGATGGACGAGATCATCGAATGTCCTAAACACAACGGCCGTTTCGACTACAAGACTGGAGAGGCAAAGGGTGCGCCGGTCTGCGTCAGCCTCGCGACCTATCCGGTCAAGGTTGAAGGCGGCGCCGTTTTCATTTCCATCTAAGGTGTATGCAATGTCCCATTTCGTCATCGTCGGGGCAGGGGAGTGCGGTGCCCGGGCTGCGTTTTCCCTTCGCGAAAAAGGCTTCGAGGGTGCGATCACGCTGATCGGAACGGAAACCATCGCTCCCTATGAACGCCCGCCGCTCTCCAAGGGGATGCTGGCGCATTCGCAGGAGCCCAGGTTCGTAGCCACCTTGGAACGTTATGGCGAAGCCGGTATCAATTTGCTGATCGGGGTGACAGCCTGGGGTATCAATACTGGACGAAAGTCAGTCGCCCTGTCGGATGGCCGGCAGATCCAGTTTGACAGGCTGTTACTGGCAACCGGCGCCCATGCGCGCCCATTTCCAGGCGTTTCAAAAACCGACAGCCGAATCCGTTTGCTGAGGACGCATGCAGATGCGTTGGCGTTGCGCGAGGCGATGACGCGCGGGCGCCATGTCGTCGTCGTCGGTGGCGGCTTTATTGGTCTTGAACTTGCGGCCACCGCCCGCACGCTTGGCACCGAAGTTACTGTGGTCGAAGGTCTGCCGCGTGTCCTGAAGCGAGGCGTGCCCGAGGAAATTGCCGAGGTCATCGTCGAGCGCCATCGCAGCGAGGGCGCGGTGGTCCGCTGCGGGGAAGGGATCGTCGCGCTTGAAGAGGATGAGGAAGAAGCCCGGATCCGTCTTGTCAATGGCGAGACGATTGCCGCCGACGTCATCCTCGTTGGCATCGGCGCGCTACCGAATATAGCGCTCGCCGAAGTCGCCGGACTTGCGATCGACAACGGTATTGCCGTCAACGAGCGGCTGGAAACTTCGGCCCCCGACATCTATGCGGCCGGGGATTGTTGTTCATTTCCCCTGATGCTCTACGGCGGACGACGGGTGCGGCTCGAGTCCTGGCGCAACGCACAGGACCAGGGAACGTTGGCCGCGGCCAACATGATGGGCGCCAACGAGGTGATTTCGGCAGTGCCGTGGTTCTGGTCGGATCAGTACGATCTGACGCTGCAGATTGCGGGATTGGCGGACGGCGCCACCCACGTTCTGCGCCGCGAACTGGGCGACGGTGCCTTTCTGTTGTTCCATCTGGATGATGACGGACGGTTGCTTGCCGCCAGTGGTATAGGCCGCGGCAATGTGGTTGCACGTGATATCCGGCTCGCGGAAATACTGATCGCCGCCCGCGCCCATCCCGATCCATCGGCGCTTGTGGCCAGTCATGTGAAACTCAAATCGCTGTTGGCCGGGTGATTGCACCGCCGCAATCTATCTTAGCGACCGCATTGCAAGGAACTGCCATGAAGAAGCATATGAGGCCGACTGTCGCTGACCTGCTCGCGATGAAAGGGATGCGGCAACTGACAATGCTGCGGGTAGAGACCCTGGAGGAAGCGGAGGCGGCGGAGAGGGCGGGCGTCGATCTGCTGTCTGTTCCACCGGGGTTGCTTCAACCGGCCTTTCGAGACGCCGCACCCACGTGCTTTGCCTTCCCGGGTCTGGAATATGGTCAATTCGTCACGACCGAGGAATATCTGCGTGGCGCCTTTGAGGCGTTGAGGGCCGGGGGCGATGCGGTCTACTGTGCAGCGAGCCTGCAGACTGTTCGGCGCATGCGCGATGAGGGAATTCCTGTCTGCGGCCATGTCGGCCTCGTTCCTTCGAAGGCCACATGGACCGGCGGCTTTCGTGCCGTTGGAAAAACGGTTGCGAGTGCGCTAGAGATCTGGCGCCAGACAAAGGCACTCGAAGACGCCGGCGCCTTCGCCGCCGAGATCGAGGTTGTGCCTGGCGAAGTGGCGGGGGCCATCAGCGCGCGGACGTCAATGCTGATGCTATCCATGGGTGCTGGTGCCGGCTGCGATGCGCAGTACCTCTTCACGGAGGACGTGCTGGGCGCAAACCGAGGTCATTATCCCCGCCATGCCAAGGTCTATCGCAACTTCGCTGCCGAATATGACCGGTTGCAGCAGGAGCGCATCGCTGCCTTTTCAGAGTTTGTGGCAGATGTGACGTCTGGCGCATATCCCGCCGAACCGCATCATGTTGCGATCGACGATGCCGAGCTGAAAGCATTTCTCGATCATCTCGAAACTGCCCCTCGCAACACTTGACGAACGCTGGCGCACGGTGTCCGTAGATGTCACACGACGACAGGGAGATCGGGATGAAATTGGTGGGCATATCCGGAAGTCTCCGCAAGGGATCCTTCAACACCGCATTGCTGCACGCCGCAGTGGGGGTCGCGCCCAAAGGTGTGGAACTGGTCGCCGCGACGATCCACGGAGTTCCGCTCTACGACGCCGACGTCGAATCTGGAGACGGGCTTCCGGGCAAGGTGCAGGAACTGAAGGAGCTCGTCGCCGCTGCGGACGGGCTGATGCTTTTCACACCGGAGTACAACAACTCCATACCTGGCGTGTTCAAGAATGCCATCGATTGGATGACGAGACCTTCCAGCGACATAGAACGCATTTTCAAGGCCAGACCCGTGGCGGTGCTCGGGGCTTCCCCCGGCAACTTCGGCACGATCCTCAGCCAAAATGGCTGGCTGCCGGTGCTTCGAACATTGGGCACCGACCCCTGGTTCGGTGGCCGACTGATGGTTTCACGGGCCGGTACGGCATTTGATGCCGATGGTGTGATTATCGATGAGAAGGTCAGAGGCAATCTTGCAACCTTTATCGAAGGCTTTGCGGACTTCGTTGCCAGCCGCAGGGGCGTTTCCGCTGCTGGCCATTAAAGGGACCGGATGAGGATAACGGTATTGGTCAAGCGAAGATCGATCCGGTAAACTCTATGCCGAATGGCTATGATTGAACCGAAGGTTCGCTTATTGACCATCTCACGCCAGCCGGTCACACGCGATCGGCGCCGAGCACCCCCAATGTCAGTTCCGACGAGCAGTCATGAAATCCAATAGAAGCGGCTATGTCTTCACGTTGCTGGCGATCAGCATCTTCGCTGTTCAGGACGGGATTTCAAAACATCTCGTCAGCGCCTATCCGCCGCTGTTCGTGGCGATGATCCGCTATTGGGCCTTCATGTTGTTCGCTGTGGTGCTGGCAGCCAAGTCGCGTGGCGGCCTGGAAGCTGCCGTGCGAACCAAGAGGCCTTGGCTCCAGATCCTGCGCGGGCTGCTACTTGCCTCGCAGATCGTCATCGCGATCACATCCTTCGTCCTAGTGGGGCTGGCGCATTCACAGGCGATCTTTTCATCCGGGCCTCTGATGGTGGCGCTGTTTTCAGTCCCCATTCTGGGAGAAAAGGTCGGTTGGCGCCGGTGGACGGCAATCGCGGTGGGCTTTGTCGGGGTGCTGTTCATTCTGAAGCCCCAGGCCGGCGGGTTCGACATCAAATTCCTGGTGCCGCTGGGCGGCGCATTGCTGTTTTCGCTATATGTGATCGCCACGCGGCTCGCCAGCCGGGACGATCCTGCGATAACCAGCTTCTTCTACACTGCGGTGGTCGGGGCCGCCGCGATGACCTGCATTGGGCCATTCTTCTGGACGCCGCTGGCGCCCCATGACTGGATATGGATGGGGGTGCTCTGCCTGACGGGCATGTCCAGCCATTACTTCCTTATTCGCGCCTATGATCTGCTCGACGCCGTCGTCATCCAGCCTCTGACCTATCTCCAACTCGTCTTTTCGGCTGCCATCGGCGCATTCGTGTTCGGCGAAGTACTCAATTTCAACATGGTGATCGGAGCGATTATCGTGGTCGGTGCGGGGATATTCACCGTGTGGCGCGAAAACAGGCTGGCGCGCCGGGCACGATGAAGCGCCCGGGCGAGCCTTTCATCTGTGCATCAGGCCTCGACTTCGACCTTCGTCGGTTCTTCCGTGTAATAGCTGACATATTTCTGGCGGTAGCGTTCGGTCCCGCCGAATTCGCTGTAGCGCGTCAGCTCCGACATATCGGTCTTGTTCAGGATGACGCCCAGGATCTTTGAATTGATCTGCGGTTCCTGTTCCAAAAGGTCCTTGACCATGCTTGTCGGGGTCGCACCCCATTCCGCAACGAAGATAAAGGCATCCACCTGCGGGGCGAAGGCTTTCGCGTCGATAACGGGCGCAAGCGGTGCCAGGTCGACGACGACGTAGTCGAACATCTTACGGGCGGCATCCATCAGGTTCATCATGCCTGGCGAAGAGAGAAGTTCGCTGGTGTGAAGAAGGTGATCACGAAGTACGACCGGCAGGATGGCGACTTTGGTGCGCGGGTCGACCCTGACCGCACTTGCCCATGGAACCTCTCCAAGGGCCGCTTCGATCAGGCCGGTTTTAGGCACGGATTTCAACATTCGGGTCAGTCCCGGATTGCGCAGGTCGGCGTCGATCAAAAGGGTGCGCTTGCCGCTGGAAGCCAAGAGAGCGGCGAAATTGGCCGCGGTCGTTGACTTTCCTTCTCCCGGCAGCGCGGAGACCACGCCGATGACGCGGTCTGTACGGCCCTGCAGCATGACGTCGCTGGCAAGCTTCGCGTTTCGCAATGTCTCAGCAAAAATCGAACGCGGCGCATCGACGGCAGCGCGCATCATTCGATCGAAGCCGACATTGCCGTCGATTCCGCGGGGCACGACTGGCGTCGGAGCCGGCTTCTGGAACCAGGAGCGCTTCTTCGTTCGTGCCGCCCGGCCGAGCAGGGGCAGGTAACCAAGAAACTTAAGCCCGAGATTTGTCCTGACGTCCGCCTCCACACGGAAGAATCGTTCACGGAATTCCTGGAAGCCTGCAATTCCACAACCGATCATCAGGCCGAGAACGGCTGAAAGCGCCAACGCCATCGTCTTCTTGGGGCTGGAAGGGGACGATGGAACGCCAGCCTGGGAGATCACTCGCGCCTTGGCTATCGGGAAGGAGCGCTGCTGAGAGGCCTCCTCGAAGCGACCGAGGTAGGATTCATAGAGCGTCTTCAGCGCCTTGGCCTTCTGGTCCAATTCGTTAAGGTGAACGACGGATTTGTTTGCCTCGGAATTTTTGCCGACAACGCCCTGGATGCTTTCGCGAAGCGAGGCCTCGCGCGAACGGGCGACCTCGAATTCGTTGCCATAGCTTGCGGTCAACTGCTGCAGTTCCTGGAAGATCTGGCGCGTGATGTCTTCACGTTCTGTCTTCAGTGCAATGGCCTGTGGATGCTGCGCCCCGAAATCCTGGACGATCTCCTGTTCCCGCTTCTGAACTGTCAAATACCGTGTCTTCAGGTCCTGCAAGCCGGAATTATTCGTCTGGCCGGACGAGATCGTGGCGTTCTTGACCGCGTTGTCGGGTCCCTGATCGAGGATCGATTTGAACTGGTTGAAGCGGGCGGAAGCGCTAGCCGTATCGGCCTGGGCGATAATCAGCTGCTTGTTTAGGTCTGCAAGCTGCTGCTCCGACATCAGTTCGCCGCCTGTCGAGGTCAAACCGTTGTCGGCCTTGTATTTCTCGACTTCGAGAGAGGCCTGCTGGGCACGCTCGCGAAGATCGTTCAGCCGCTCCTGCAGCCAGACGGACGCTCGCTCGGTGGCGTCGAAATTCGCATTGAGCTGATCGGTCAGATAGGCGTCGGCATAGGCCGCGGTAATTCTTGCTGCAAGCTTGGGGTCGGTCGAGCGGAACGACAGTGCAATGACCGAGCTTCGCATCACGCGCTCCACCGAAAGACTGTCCTGGAGCATCGCAGCGGCCGTCTGGCGCCGGCCTTCGCGCGCAGCTTCCTCCGACACCGGCGGGCCGCCGAATGTCACCATGCTGGCCATCAGCTTTGCACCTGACTTGATCAGGCTCATCGGGGTCATGGATGTATGAAGGATAGTGTCGTTATCACTCAGCCCGGCGGTGTCGACGACCCGAAGCGCCATTTCAGTGGATTTCAAGATTTCAACGGCGCTGGAAATTTCCATATCAGCCTGTTGGCTGCTTGCTGCAGGCGACGCCGTATCCTCGGCGTATTTCGACAGGTTCTCGTCGAGCAGTATCTGCGTCGCCGAGGTATAAACCGGCGTTGCGAGCAGCAAGTAGACGACCGCAAGGGCGACCAGCACCCCAACACAGGCGCCGATCGTCCTGGCGCGGCGCGTCAGGATCGCCAGCAGCTTATCGAGGTCGATGAAGCTGTCGGACTCCTCCGCTTTGGGAAGAGCGCTGTGAAAGGTAAAGTTCTTCTGGTTCATTGCAGCCGCCTTATCGGGGGGAGTAATCTGACTTCGGGTCGTGTTCCAGAGCCGACGGCAAGAAAGAAGCCGTCGGCCGAGAGAAGCAAGCCCTATGCCGCTTTCACCTGCGTTTCGTGCGACAGAATCATGCCGCGGATCGACTCGAAAACGAGGTCCCCGATATCGGCACGGGCAAGGGCGAAGGCAACGTTGGCCTCGATGAAGCCCTGCTTTGATCCGCAATCGAAGGTTCGGCCGTCATAGGCCTGGCCGTGGAAAGCTTGCGTCTCCGAAAGGCGGCGCATTCCGTCGGTCAACTGAATCTCGTTGCCGGCACCGCGCTCCTGGCGCGCCAGGATATCGAATATCTCGGGCTGCAGGATATAGCGGCCGTTGAGATAGAAGTTGGATGGGGCTTCAGACGGTTGCGGCTTCTCGACCATCTTCGTCACTGCGAAGCCGTGGGCAACCGATGCGCCCTTGCCGACGATACCAAATTTGGAGGTTTCCTGCGGATCGCATTCCTCGACGGCCACGATATTGCCGCCGACCTCGTTGTAAAGCGACATGAGGCCGGACATGCAGCCGCGCGCGCCGTAACAGACCATGTCTGGCAGAAGTAGGGCGAAGGGCTCGTCGCCGATCAGGTCGCGAGCGCACCAGACCGCATGGCCAAGGCCCAACGGTGATTGCTGGCGCGTGAAGGAAATCGAACCGGCTGTCGGCAGCAGGCTTTGGAGCTCCGAGACCTGAACAGTCTTTCCGGCACGGTTAAGCGAGGAAATAAGCTCGGGATGATCGTCGAAATGGTCCTCGATCATTGCCTTGTTTCGGCTGGTCACGAAAACGATATGCTCGATCCCTGCTGCTATTGCTTCGTCGACGGCATATTGCACGACGGGACGATCGACGATCGTCAGCATCTCCTTCGGCATTGCCTTGGTTGCGGGCAGGAAACGGGTTCCATTACCGGCGACGGGGATGACTGCTTTTCTGACCTTTTTGATGCGGTCCATGGCTCTATCCTTTGTTAGAGTGAGGGCCACCGCCGAGGGCGGGGAGCTTCGCTGCCTGGGAGGTGGCAGCATGTTGATCACGGCGGAAAAACGCGATCAAACGTTCGAGGCGCATCATGATTGGCCACTTGAGTAGCCACACCGCCCGCGGCGAGCGGCATGCGATCATCAATGTTGCGCCTAAAGACCTGTCCTTGATGTTCTGAACGAGCATTAGGAACGAATGGGCCTGTTTCAGATTTCGCGTACGTCGGCGCTGTGCGGCAAGTGCTGCGCCATCCAGCTGGTGGGCGGCGAGAAACCTGTCGTCTGCCGCCATCATCGCCTCGACGTGCTTCAGCTCAAGCACGCGCGAAATCGAGCCCTCGTTGACATAGTAGACATAGCCCGGCGTCGGATCGACGATGCAGACGCCGCCCTTTGCCAGTGCCGACGCTAGGAAAATGTAGTCTTCGCCGATCCTCAGCAAGGGATCGAAACGGACGTCCTTGTCCATCAGAAAGCTGCGCTCGAAGACCGGCTTCATGTAGCCGAAATTGTGTACGTTGCGGAACAGCACGTTGGAGGCGATGAAGTCGGCAAGCCCCAGTTCCGTCATGCGCGCGAGCTTGTCTGAATTGAACATCGTACCTTTGTATTGACCTTCCGAGGTGACGACGTCGAGATTGTCGACGGCAATGTTCGCCCCGGCCTTCTCGGCCTTGTCGACCATCCGCGCCATGCGGTCCGGGCGGAGTATGTCATCCGAGTCCAGCACCGCGATCCACCTGCCGCGTGCTGCCTGGATGCCGAAATTGCGGGCGACTCCCGGGCCGCCGTTGCGGGCAAGTGCGATCAGTCGGACGCGGGGATCCGCGTGGTTTTCGACGAGTGCCCGCGTGTCATCCTTCGAGCAATCGTCGACGACAATCACTTCCATGCTGACGCCACCCTGTGCAAGCGCGCTGTCAATGGCGCGCTCGAGGGTGGCTGCCGCATTGTAGGCAGGGATGATAAAGCTCACATCGGGTGTGAATTCAGTCATCGCGATGTGCTCTCCAACGTCCCATATTGCTCAATTTCCCGGACGCCCAATAGTCCGCTGACCACGCCGGCATGCATGATGCCGCGAAGCGCATAGCGATACCGCGGGATCGGCAGGAAAGAACTGACGACTGCCGCCGCAAAGCAATAGACGGCCTTTGCACCGGCGACTGCGAGCTTCCTGGTCAAGCCGGCTCCTCTCGAGTTTTCCTGCAAAAGCCGCCCATGTGTCTGTCCAAAGCGGAACCGACGTTTGGCAAGCCAGGAAAGTGATGCACGGTTTGCCGGCACCGGGTCGTCGACCCAAGCGCCCGGAGCAAACGCGATAGCGCCGCCGCTCCGGGTCATGTGGGTGAAGAATTCGGTATCCTCGCCGCCGGTGCGACCAAGGGCCAGATTGAACCTTGCGTTTGTCAGAGATGTGGCACGGCGGCGCAAAAGGACATTGCAGGTGTAACCGGTGTCGATCTTGCCGCGAACCCAGACCGGTAACGTCGAATGAAAATCGCCTCGCTTCATCCAGGCTGGTGCGGTGTCGAGATAAGTGGCGCGCGCCGGCCCGAGCACTGCGTCCGCGCCTGTCGCTTCGGCGGTCGACAGCAATGCTACAAGCCAGCCGGAGCTTGCGGTCTCGTCGTCGTCGATGAAGGCGAGAAAGTCGCCGGTCGCATGATCGAGGCAGGCATTCCGGGCGATCGAGATGTTCGAGGAAGGGCAATGCACGTAGGTGATGTCGAAAGGGACAGCGGACCGAATGGCCTCGACGCGGGCGCCTGCGCTGGGCGAGACGTCGTTGTCGGCAACTATGATGCGTATTTTGGTATCGGCCGGGACATCGAGCACCGCGAGCGAACGCAATGTCCGATCGAGTTCCGTGCGGCGATAGGTGCAGACTGCGATATCGACTTCAATGGCATTCCGACGCGGAATTTGGCTCATGAAGCCACCCTGCGACTGCGGAAACTGAGGATTTCCAGCCAGAAGCCGGCCGACCAGGCAAAATGCATCACCATTGCGGAGATCGCGGCAAGTGGCCCGTAGGGATTCTTCTGGCCGAGCGCAATCCAGAAGCCGTAACCGACGCAGGCGAATGCCCAAAGCCCGACCGGGATGACCGCAATCCAGTTGAGGATGGCAAGGAACGCGCCGACAAAAATCGGCGCGACAGCCAGCGGCAGCATCTGGCGTAGGCTCGGCATCCTGCCGTGCTTCATGATGTTGCGCGCCCGGCCGCGGCCATAACCGAGATATTGGCGGAAAAGCGTGCTGACGCTGGCCCTCGGGTAATAGGTCATTGCCGTCTTGTCAGTCAGCCAAATGCTGTAGCCGGCTTTCTTCAGGCGATAGTCAAGTTCGGCGTCTTCATTGTGGCTAAAGGTCTCGTCATAACCTCCGACCGCCTGGAAAGCCTGAACGCGCATCAGTGCGTGATGGCCGTGCTCGGCCCAATGCCCTTTTGCCCCCTCGCGGTGCTTGGAGCCACCGTTGCCGAGCTTGGAATTCTGGGCGACGGCTGTTGCCTTCTGGAAGGCACTGAAACCCATGGTGCGCATCGCCACGACAACCGCGTCCGCTTGCGTATCGATCGCCTCCTCGACCAGCTTTTGGCAATAGTCGAGGGGATAGTCGCCGTGCGCATCGATCCGGATCAGGTAGTCATAGTCGAAACCAAGCTGCCTGACCGCAAGATTGAGGGCTGCGCTCTGCAGGCGCTTCGGGTTGTCGATGAGCAGGATCCGGGGGTCCGTGTCGGCAATCCGGCGCACGATATCCTGCGTACCGTCGGTGCTGCCGCCATCGGCCACAACGATGCGCGCATCGAGTTCGTCAATCGCGGGGCCGAGCTTGGCGATCAGGGCCTCGATATGCCGTGCCTCGTTCAGGCAGGGGATAATGATGAGGCTGCGTACATCTGAATGAATAGCGGTATTCATAGCAGTCCACCTTCGTTGCGGTGCGGTTGGGTAAGGTTCTGCGGATGGGCGAGAGCTCGGCTCGGACGTGTGAGGGACGCTAGACGCTCCACCAGTGCCTGGCATTCGCCGCGGTCGATGATCCAATTCCTTCGGTCTTGCGCGGCAACCGTGGCATAGGCGTCGAGGTAGCTTTCTTCGCTCATGTCGCCGAGGAGCGCCACGAGGCTATCGAGGTCGGCTTTGTCGAGCGTCATGCCTGTCTTCCGATTCGCCAGGAAGCGTGACGTTTCCGTCCCGGCCATGGCGATCGGGACCGCACCATGCAGGCCGCCTTCATAGAGCCTGTTGGGCAGCAGCCAGTTCGAGTTTTGGCCTTCCTCGAAAAAATCGATGGCCCAGGAGAACTGGACCTCGCCGTAGATCAACGGAAGATGTTCGGGATTTTTGTAGGCACCGTGAAATTGGATGAACGGCTCGTTCTGCACGAAGCCATCGAAATCGTCGAACACCGCCGCTGTCGGCCTGCCGCGCAACACGATCTCGAAGCGGCCGTCCATCTTTCGGGAAAAGTCCGCCAATAAATTCAATGATTTTCGGCAGCGAAGGGCCCCGAACCAGCCTATTTTCCAAGGCTCTCCTGTTCGTGGAACTCTGGCGGCGCAAATAGCCGCATCAGCAGGTTCATCCAAGGCGATGACCTTGTTCTCAAGCAGCATCGTCGGCAGGTCGAGCCCTGAAAGGTCCTGGAAATAGTTTTCGACAAAGGCCGGCGAACTGGTGAGGAGCAACTTGGCATTTGCCCCGAGATAGTGCTCCACGCCCCGTACAGCCTTGCCGGCGACGCCGCCGCTCAGAAGCAGCCGGTGGATATCGAGGCATTCGTACGCAACTGGAACATTGCCGCCAAAGATCGAAACTGCACGACTGGCCAGGGCCAACATCTCGAGATTACGGGCGATAATTACGTCGGGCTTTTCGACATGTTGCAGCCGACCACGAAGTGCCAGCGCCGACTTCGCGATAGCTCCGACCCTTTGGAGAAACTGCGCATCGCGAGTGCGGCCGAGCTCGATCGGCGCAACGCCTGATATCGCCGCCAGCGCGTTCTCGTCCCGCCGAAACCCGGCAAGCGTCACCCTTGCGCCGCCGGCTTGCAGCGTCAGCACCCGACGGCGAACCGAGGGATCCGAGAGATCATGAACGAAGTAGAGTACATGCAGCATGCAAAATCCCGTTTTCGTGCCCAGCAATCGCGCCGCGCAGGGTTAGTTCAGCGCGCAAGCGACGGATTCGGGAAACTGGCATTTTTCGCCGGCGGCGGTGAAGGCGACGCGGTCCACCTGCATAGTTGCCGGTTGGGTGTAGGCAAGTTTGCCCATCCAGCCAGAAAGCGTATCGGTGCCCCAGAGGCTGAAGAATATCTTCTGCGCATGGGTGGGGATCTTCGAGGGATCGGTCACTTCCTGGACGAGGCGGCCGTTCAGATAGTAGCGAAGCCGGTCTTTTTCCCAGACGAAGGCATAGTCGTTGAAGCCCTTGTCGGCTCCACCGGGGACGGGTACCACCTTTTCATTGCCGCCCTTGGCGGAGATGTACTGGTTGACCTGCACCTGACCGGTGTTCTTGCCGAGGACTTCGAAATCTATCTCGTCGTGCGGCTTCTTGTCGCTCGGCCCGATATAGGTGAAAAACGCCGAATTGAGCCCGGAGTCGGTCGCCGACTTGATCCGCGCTTCATAGGTGCCATAGCCATAGCGCTTCAGCGTCGAAATTTCGCCGCAGGCATAATTTCGGTCGGCGGTCTTCTGCTCGGAAAAATGAAGCTGAAGGATGCCGTTGTCGACGTTGACCTGTTTTTTCGACCAGGTGCAGTTCTGGTGTGGACCGTTGTTCCAGCCGTCGGACACATACCAGAGGCCTGGGTTCACGTGGTCGAAATTGTCCACGAAGGACGTACCGGTCGCCTGATCCTCCTGCGCCGAGGCGGAAAAAGGAAAGACTGCAATGCTACATATAGCGAGTGCAGCAACAGAAAGTTTTCGCGCATGGGCGCTTGTTGTCGTCATGGTGCCACCTTCGCTTTGGGGATTGGCCGGTTCTGCCATGGACAGAAATGCTGCCGCAGATTTCCCATTCGATTGGGACGCGACGTGCATTAAATTTATTCGAGATAAAACATTCGCATCAAAGTTCACGTTGTCAGTCACCCTATTGAGCTACGCCTCCCGTCGCAGCCGATTCAACCAGAGCAGACTTAGGCCCGCATCCATAAGTTAGAGCGAATTCACGGAAGAAAATATGGCACTGCAGCAAAAAAATCGCTGAATCCCAATTCGGCACTGGATAACCCGATCGGATTACCGTGCGAAAATGAGATGTAGCATTCTGAAAAAAATCCGCGAAAACTGTTGGCGTTCAATGCCTTTGGGGCAGTTTCGGATACTGTCAAAACTGCCCTAACGGCATGAGCCCGCAAGCCCGAACTTTTTTAGCAAGGTGAAGATTTTTTCCGCACCGCGAGATATTTTCTGATCAAAAGTGGACAGATTAAGGCCGCAATGCTCCTTTTTGGTTGCGGATTATGTGCGCGTCAGTTTGCAGTTGCGGGCGAATCTCTGGTGTAGGGCGCAGGGGAGCCGCTATTTCCAATCGCATCGTCACCGCTTTTGCGAGGCAGAGATTGCAGGCGCTGGCCAATGCGAAAAGCTCAGTCCGCCCGCCAGTCTTGACCAGAAACCGCACAGCTTCCAGCGCCGCGAAGACAGTCCAAGATTGCTGATGACCGATAATACGGATCAAAATCGGCGCCGCGACAAACTTCAGCCCGAATGTACTTGTCTTGCATAATATGCTCCAACCGGCATTGTTCGAGACCCATGCGACGTTGACCAATGAAGGCATCGCGGCATTCTAGTCTTTGAAATTGTTATGAAAAATTCGACGGAAAGCCGCCGGAAGACGCATGACTGCTGCTTGATCGAACAGACCGCAAACCCCTCCTCGAAAATCGCAAGGGCAAGAAAATGGCGACATTCACGATTATCATTCCCTTCTACCAGAGACAGGTCGGGATATTGCAACGGGCCCTGTCCTCCGTTTTTGGGCAGACGTTCCAGGATTTCGATGTTGTCATCGTCGATGACGAATCGCCTGTTCCGCCGGAAGGCGATCTCGATTTTCTGACCAGCGAAGAGCGTTCCCGGATCACCGTCATCCGCCAGAAGAACGGTGGACCAGGGGGCGCGCGCAACACGGGGCTCGACCATGTCCCCGCGTCGACCCGCTTCGTTGCCTTCCTGGATTCCGACGATATCTGGGCGCCGGAGCATCTGCAGAACGCTCACGACAGCCTGCAGCGCTTCAATGGCGATTGCTACTGGGCGTCGATCCACGGCGGCGCGGAATTCGATTATCATTTCAGCATTGCGGAGCTTGCGAAATCGGAAAAGGCCGTTCCGCTTTCGGATACCCCACTGGTGATTGAGATCCCGGATATCGCCAGCGTCATGCTGAAAGACTGGGGCTTCCTGCACCTTTCCTGCATGGCGATCGGACGGTCACTGTTCGAGAATGTCCGGTTCGACGCCGCGTTGCGCCTTGCAGCCGAGGACGTGCTGTTCTTTTGCGATTGCATGCTGGCGGCAAAGCGCGTGCTGCTCTGTGACGAAAAAGGTGCGTTACGCGGAGAGGGAGTGAATATTTTTCACAGCATCGATAATAATTCGCCTCAGTTCGCGCGCCAGCAGTTCAATACATGGATCGCACTCGATACTCTCGAATCCCGTTTCTCGCGTCGTCCCAATGACGTAGCGTCGATTCGCTCCTACAAGGATACGGCGCGCAAACAGGCGCTCTGGAGCCAGTTCAAACAGCTCAAGCATCGCAAATTACCGCAGCTGCGCCTGCTCGCCGAGTGGGCATGGCGGGATCCGGCGATCCTTCAGAGCGCCGTGCAGCTTGCAGTCGGCAAAATCTCCCGCTAGCCTTCGCACATGCAGCAAAGTCGTCTATGCGGGCTTTCAGCAATTTCTAACGCGGCCTTGCGCCGCGTTCAGCCTTTCCTAAAGACAGCAAGGAGACCTCTATGAAGCCGTTCTATTGGGAATCGGACCACGGCAATTTCGGTGACGACCTTAACCTGTGGCTCTGGGATTTCCTCCTTCCCGGCCTGCGCGAGGTCCATGAGGAAACGCTTCTCGTTGGCGTCGGTACCGTCCTCAATGCCGATCTGCTAGCACCGGTCGGACACAAACTCGTCGTCGGCAGCGGCTTTGGATACGGCACGCTCCCCGATATGAGCAACGCCAGCCAATGGGATATTCGCTGTGTCCGCGGACCGTTGACGGCTAAGAAGGTCGGCCTTCCACCGGAGAAGGGCATCATCGATCCGGCAGTCATGGTCACCGAGATGCCGGAATTTCAGAACCTGCCGAAAAATGGCCGCCGGACCTTCATCCCGCATTGGGAGTCGGCGGCAGCCGGCATCTGGCCGGCAATCTGCAAAACCGTCGGCTTGAGCTATCTCGATCCGCGCGGTGAGGCGAAGGCCGTCATTCGCGAGATTGCCCAATCCGACCTGATTGTCGCCGAATCCATGCACGGCGCCATTCTTGCCGACGCTTTCCGCGTGCCCTGGATTGCTGTCAGCACGTCGCGTTCAATCAACAGTTTCAAGTGGAACGATTGGGCGAGCACCGTCGGGGTGACCTATGCCCCGAAGCACGTTCCCGTTTCAACGCGCGCCGAAGCCATCGCCAAGGGTGCGAAGTTCTGGGGAGTGGAGTTCGAGCGCAACGACATGCCGGAAAAGCACAGCCGACCCGGGTTCGGAGACACGGTCACGGTTGCCGAGCCGCGGCAGACGTCGCTGCGAGGCATGGCAAAGCAGGCGTTGGCCGTGCCGTCGGCCTTGGCGCTTTGGCAAGCAGCCAAGGCGACCCCTCAACTCAGCGCTGACGCAACGCTGGCGCGTCGAAAGCAACAGCTGTTCGATGTCGTCGGCGAAATCCGACGCGACTATTTCTGACGCATCGATGAAACCGCGTTAACGGTCGCCGGGGTCCTGCAGTAGATAGCGCAGACCCCCGCTGCCGGCGAATGCCAACGGTGTGCCGCCGCGATTGCGGAAGCGTTCGGTCTTGTCGGCAAGAATATGACCCGCAATCGCTGGAACCGCACCGAGATTCCGGAGCGCGTAGGCGAAAGCCGGGCCGATGCCCGATTGTGCCTTGATATCCAGGAAATGACGCTGCTCGTACCGAGCGCGGACATGACGCTCATGCCGGCGCAGCGAGGTGATCGCCGCCGGAGAGAGATTCGCGCCCGCCAGGATTGCCCGATCCGCCTCGTAAAGTCGTCGAAGATCCTCCGTGCGATGAAGGCCGCTTAGAGAATCACCACGGACAACCGCGCCATAGCCACAACTATGAATGATCTTGTAGCGAGCGCCCTCGGCAAGTGCCCGAGCGTAGAGGTCGTAGTCTTCGCCGAGCCGTAGCGTTTCGTTGTAGCGAAGCTCGTGCGCATCCAGGAAAGATCTGCGCATGAGGGGCTTCAGGAAGCCGATCTCACCGCGCCTGACGCCGCGCTTGGAGATGTTGCCCTCCACAAAGCCGACAAGGTCGAGGAAACGGGGACGCGGCGCGAAATGAGCGAGCTTCTCGTGTGCGCCAGAGATCGTCTCGGCATCGACGAAGGCAATGTTGTCGGCAACGAAATCCCAGTCGTCGCTATCGAGCATGGCCTTGAAGCGTCCGGGGAAGAAGAAATCGTCGGCGTCGAGAATGCTGATGAGCGGCGCACGGGAAATCTGGATCGCATGATTTCGCGCGGCGGCCGGACCCTTGTTGCGCTCGAACCGGGCAATGCCCAGGCGCCCGCTGCCGTCATCGGCCTTGAGGGCCGCGGCGCCGGTTTCGTCAGTCGAGCCGTCATCGACGACTACGACCTCCGCCACTTGGCTTTCTCGAAGAGCCGATGCCACCGCCATGCCTATCGTGTCGGCTGCATTCTTGGCGGCGATGATCACGCACACCTCTGTTGCCGTTTCTGCCAGGTCAACCTCCATCGCTTTGTCGAAGACGTAGAACGCGTCCGCTCATGAGGCAACCGCAGTGCAGCAAAAAAATGACGATGGAGGGAGCCGCCTGCAAACGAGGGGGCGGGGAAACGGATTGTGAGAGCGAGGACGTGTCAGTTCAGTGCTTGAACGGTTCGGAGCGGTTCAGCGTACCTGCTGGAATTCCGACGACTTTGTCGTCATTGCGCGTCGGTGCGGCGCCCAGGATGACGTTCGAATCGGTCAAAGCGCTTCTGCGAGCCTTTTCCGCCTTTCGAACCAAGAACAGGATGCCGGCAAAATAGCCAACCTGTAGCAGAACGGCACAGATCACAGTCTCGACCAGCGCAGTTGTCAGGGAATGGCTCAGAAAATAGGTCGCTATGGCAAATACTGCCAAGGTTCCGACCATGCTCACGAAAACGCGTGGCGCGTACATAAGGTTACCTCGCGTTGCCGTTCGCTAAAGACAGGTTTGTCAGAGGTACGACCCCCTCCCAACGGCCTGAAACGCAATATATTTTAACGGCGGTTTGATTTCAACTGGTTGTCGAACGTCTTTTCCGATTGAAGGCCAGTTTAAGCAATTGTCGTTAAAGCTTGCCTTCCTTCTGAGAGCGAAATCTGGCCCGTCTGGCAATGTTTTTGATCTTACTTAACAACACCTTTTATTTAAGATTGTAATGATTGGTGCAAGCAAACGCTCAGCAAAAGCCGCGATTTTTTCTTGATGCCACAACGCAATGCGACTTTTGGCCATTTCGTTGCAATCGGGTCGCGCTGCAACTTTAGCCATGCCAAACGGCTCCCCTGATGGTCACAATTGCCAGCGGGTTAATCAAATTTTATTACAAAGATTGTGGCAATGTGGGCTCAAGATGTGCATTGCAATATAATGCTGCATCGCAATAGTCATGCGATTATTGCCGATCCGTGATGATGAGCTTCAAGAAATATGCAGCATAGATCGAGATCTCCGTGGCCTAACCTAGGGTCAGATGTTCTTCAGTTGATGCTGACCCATCGATATTTAAGAGAAAAGTCATACTTACTTCTTGGCTATACCAAACATGGGATAATATAGCTCGCTGTATAAGCAATAACTAAACAAAGGAAACGGCGACGGGATGCCTCTGAAAGGGCCGTTGGATTTCCTCCGCCACAAAATTTTGGTTAAAAAAACAAATTCTGACCATACACTCGCTGCTGCATGGCGTTACTAAGCGTCCCGAGGGCATCCCGACCAATCGCCAAACATAAGTGGAGTTACCTCTATGAAGTCTGCGACACGATCGGCCAATTCGGCTTTTTTCAGCGCCGTAGAATCCGGCATCTTCCCACCGACCGGTGGTATTCTAAAGCGAAGTTTCGACTTCACCTCAGCCTTCCTGGCACTCGTTTTCATCAGTCCGCTGTTTCTGATGCTAGTGCTTTTGGTAAAGCTCTCCGACAAAGGGCCGGCCTTTTATGGTCATCCAAGAGTTGGACATAATGGCAAGACTTTTCGCTGCCTGAAGTTCCGCACCATGGTAACCGATGGTGACCGGGTACTGCAGGCTTATCTAAAGGCCAACCCGCAAGCGCTTGAAGAATGGCTTGCCACTCGCAAGCTGCAGAACGACCCCCGCGTCACCGTGGTGGGATCGATTCTCCGCAAACTCAGCCTTGATGAGCTACCGCAGCTTTTGAACATCATTCGCGGTGAAATGAGCGTGGTTGGACCGCGGCCGGTGGTCGAAGAAGAACTCGAGCGCTATGAACACGCTGCTGTCTACTATCTCAAAACCCGCCCCGGCCTGACCGGCCTCTGGCAGGTCAGCGGGCGCAACGACGTCTCCTATGCGTCACGCGTCGCCTTCGACACACATTATGTCCAGAACTGGTCGCTCAGCCGCGACATGCTCATCATTGCGAGAACCATTCCCGCAGTCTGCCTCTCGCGCGGCAGCTACTGAGTAGGCAATTTGGACATCGGTTTCGCTGCTTCCAGGAGCAGCGGCTACCCAACAACAGGGAAGCTTTCATGAACGAAGCCCTGCTTCACAGATACACGAAACGTCGGTCCGCGGCTTTCGCTCGCGCCGGCGTATTACTTCTTGGAATCTGCCTTGCATCAGGCGGTGCCAACGCTGCGTCCGGCGACTATCATCTCGGTGTGATGGACAAGCTGCGGGTGCGTGTTGCCGAATGGCAGACGGCCGAAGGCACAGTTCGTGACTGGTCCGTCGTCAGTGGCGACTACAGCGTCGGCGCCTCGGGCGACGTCTCGCTGCCGTTTGTCGGCGACCTCCCGGTCACGGGCAAGACGACCGCCGAAATTGCCGAGGCGATCGGTGTCGCGTTGCAGAAACAGTTCGGACTTCGCGACAGACCTTCCGCCTCAGTCGAAATTGCCCAGTACCGGCCGCTCTATCTGTCGGGCGATGTGCAGACACCCGGCGAATATCCCTACGCGCCCAATCTTACTGTCATGAAGGCAGTCAGCCTCGGTGGCGGGTTGCGTCGGGCCGATGCCGGACAGCGCTTCGCCCGTGACTTCATCACCGCCAAGGGCGACGCGGTCGTCTTCATGGCCGAGCGCGGCCGACTGCTGATGCGCAAAGCGCGCCTTGAAGCCGAAATTAACGGCAGTGACAAGATCGACATGCCGCAAGATCTGAAGAGCCTGCCGCAGGCGGCCAATATGATGGCCAGCGAAGTGGCGCTCATGCAATCGCGCTCGAAGCAGCTGACCTTGCAGCTTAAGGCGCTCGACGATCTGAAGGCCCTGCTGCAAAGCGAAGTCGTCACACTCGCCAAAAAGAGTGACACGCAAAACGGTCAGCTCGTTCTGGCAAAGGAAGATCGCGACAAGGTCGAGGATCTGGCGGAGAGGGGCCTCGCATTGAGCGCCCGCAAGTTGACGGCCGAGCAACGCGCGGCCGACCTCGAGGCAGCATTGCTCGACATCGACACCGCATCCCTGAAGGCGAAGCAGGACATCAGCAAAGCGGACCAGGACGAGATCACGCTCCGGAACGACCGCGCCAATCAGCTCGCCCAGGAGATGCAGGACACCGACACCCAGCTCGAAACGCTGCAGCTGAAGCTGACGACAAGTCAGACCTTGATGCAGGAAGCGGTTGTGCAGTCTGCCGATGCCGCTCATCTTGGCGGCGACGGGCAGGGCGTCAGTGTCGCCTATTCGATCGTCCGTGAGGAGAACGGCAAACCCAAGGAAATTCCCGCTGAGGAGAATACCGTGGTGCTGCCGGGCGACCTGATCAAGGTCACCGCCGGCCTCTACATGCGGTAAGGAGGTTCCATGAAGGTAGCGGCATCGACGGTCATTCGCCCGGGAGGCAACTTCGCCTATGGCGTCGTCGCGACTGCTCTGTCCTTCATGGTCTTTGCCTATTCGGCGAGGTTCGGGCAGGCCTCGATCATCGTCTACTACGCGCTTTGGATGCCGCTTGTCCTGGTCGACTACCGCGTGGTCCTTGGCAGCTACCGGAAATACCTCTGGCTGTTCGCCTTCGGCATCGTCGCCTGCCTTTCGACATTCTGGTCGGCGGTACCAAGCGTCACCGCGCGAGCGGCGATCCAGTACATGACGCACATCGTCTGCGCGCTGATCGCCATGCGGGTACTCGATATCCGAACAATCACGCTCGGGGCGGTCGCGGGCGTGGGGCTAGTGCTGCTCTATTCGATGGCGTTCGGTCGTTATGAATACGACATTCTCGACGGTACGTTCAGCTTTGTCGGCGCCTTCGACTCGAAGAATCAGCTGGGCCTATACGCCTCACTCGGCATCTATTTCTCCTTCGCCGCTGTCTTCGTCCTCGGCGAAAGGCGTATTTGGGTCGTCGGCGCCGGTATCGTCGGATTGCTGTCCGCCTATTGCCTGTTCGCAGCGCAGTCCGCGACCTCGGTCATCACCACCGCCGCGGTGGTCGCTCTCATCATCAGCATGCGTGTCATCCTTTTCCTGTCGCCGAAGAACCGCAAGCTGCTGTTCACCGCCGCGGCTGTATTTTTCACCGTCTTCGCAGTTGCAGGCGTCTATCTCGGCGCCACGGATCTGGTGCTCGGCGCGTTCGGAAAAGATTCGACGCTGACCGGCCGGACCTATCTCTGGCAGCAGGGAATAGCCGCGGCGGTACTGCATCCCATCTTCGGCATCGGCTACCAGGCGTACTGGGTGCAGGGTTTCTCGGAGCCCGAGCGGCTTTGGGAGGAATTCTTTATCACGGCGCGCGGCGGGTTCCACTTCCACAACACATTTATCGAGACGACCGTCGAGACCGGTCTTGTTGGCGTGATCCTGCTTTGCATGGTTCTGCTCGTCAGCCTTTTTGGCCACCTGAAGCGGCTACTGGGCGATCTGCGCAACAATGAATCCTATGTTCTCTTCGGGGTAGCGGTGTTGCTGCTGATCCGTGCCTTCGTCGAGATCGACATTCTCAATCCCTACCAAGTGGGCTCGTTCCTGCTTTATTTCATCGCGGGAAAACTCACCATCGCACAGCGCGTGCCGAAGGCCGTGTTGCCGATCTACTACGACCAGATGGAGTTCGCGCGGTCCTAAGCGGCGCGGCTCCTGCTTGTTCTTGATTGAACACTTGATCGGTCTCGCGTTTGGAGCGCTAATCAACGAATGAAGACCCTTTACGGAATCCAGTACCTTCGCGCCCTTGCGGCCTTGGCTGTCGTTTTCTTTCATGCGGCTGAGAAAAGCGGCGGCAACTTCAAAATCGGCGCTGCGGGTGTCGACGTCTTCTTTGTTATCAGCGGCTTTATCATGTGGGTCATGAGCGACAGCAGGCCACTCAGCCCGACGCGCTTTGTATTCGACCGCATTCAGCGCATCGTTCCTGTGTATTGGATCGTCACCGGTGTGATGATCGCAGGCGCCTTGACCGGCCTTTTCCCGAATATGAAGCTGACGTTTGAACATCTGCTCGGATCATTTTTCCTGATCCCCGTGCGTTCACCTAGCAATGGCGAAATCTGGCCTGTGCTTGTCCAGGGCTGGACTCTGAATTTTGAAATGTTCTTCTATGCCATCTTTGCGATAGGCCTGCTTTTCGCGCGCCGTATCCAGCTGGTTTTCCTGGTCTGCGTCTTCGCTGCCTTTGCACTGTTCGGTTGGCTTTTCCACCCGCAGTCGGCGATCCTGGCGACCTATACGCGCCCGATCATCCTGGAATTCGTCGCCGGTACCGTTCTCGGCGAACTTTGGCTGAAGGGTCGGGTTCCGAGAGCGGTGGTTGGATTGGTCCTTGTCACGGTGGCCGCTTGCGGTTTCGCGGCCATTCAGATCCTGCAACTCGACTTCAACGAGTTCATCTGCGGGCCGCTGGCCGTCGCCCTCATTCTCGGCATCCTGTCGCTGGAACGGCATGGCGCAATGCCCCACATTCCGGTGCTTGCCTACCTTGGCAATGGATCCTATTCGATCTACCTCTGGCATACCCTGGCCATTTCCGTGGTGGCGAAGGCTGCCCAATCAATGGCTCTGCCGCCGCTTGTCGCCGTCACTCTCTCTGCGATCTTGGGCGCTCTCCTGGGGATTGCCGCATATGAGGTCATCGAAAAACCAATCCGCAGCCTTCTCAAAAGCCTCTCCTGGCGCAGGCGCCCGTCGCCGGCCTGATGCGGCGGGCGAAAATCGCCCTGAGGCAAGAAACCGGGGTTCGGGATCGATCCCCGGCTCACTTCAAGAGGTTACAACCTCATTTACCCATCAGCGACTTGGCGTTATCAGGCGTAATTGCCATCGTGGCGACGGTCACCGTTGGTTCGACTGAGGTAGCGCAATCAAGGAGGATCGATTTGGCCATGTCGATAGCCTCTTTGGCACCCGTCGGATAGGTGAACGTTGCGGCCCATTCACCCTCGGCAACAGCTCGGATTCCACCCGCGGGGCCGGGCAGGCCATCAGTGCCGATAATCTTGATCTGCCCCTCCTTACCCGCGCCCTTGGCCGCAAGCCGTGCACCGGCTGCCATCATATCGTTGCTCGCATAGACCATCTTGATGTCGGGATTGGCCTGCAGCATGGCGGCAAATGCCGTCTGGGCTTTATCCGGCAGCCAATCGGCCGCCTGCTCTGCCACGACCTTGATCTTGCTGTTCTGTTTCACACCATCCTTGAAGCCGTTGAGCCGCTCCACGGCGGGGGTCGAACTCGGCAATCCCTCGAGGACCGCCACGTCGCCACCGTCCGGAAGAAGTGTCTTGGCCGTGTAGTTGCCGGCTTCGAGTGCAATCTTGTAATTGTCGCCGCCGATGAACGCCGTGTAATCCTTGCCGGGATCCCCTACCGTCTTTCGATCGAGCTCGATGACCGGAATGCCCGCCTTCATCGCCCGTTGGACGGCTGGCGTCAGCGGCGAGGCCTCGAAGGGCGAGATCAACAGCAAGTCGACCTTTTGGGTGATGAAGTTGTCGACCTGCGAGGTCTGCGTATTCACGCTGCCCGCTCCGTCGGCGATCTGCAGGGTGAACTGGGGTACCGCCTTTGCCGCAGCCGTGAGCTCATCGTTGACGTGCTGACGATAAGGTTCGGCATTGTTGGCCTGCGAGAAACCGATCACGAATTCGCCGGTCTTGGAGCAGGCCTTGACCAGCGGGTCGGCGGCCTGAGCCACACCGGCAACGGTCAGAAATGTGCCAGCGAGCAACATTGCCCGCCAAACGTTATGCCCTCTATGGGCGCTCTTGCTATGCATGATGTCTCCTCCTTGTCGAGCCCTCCAGCCCGACGGTTGCCTCACTCTGCTCGCGCCACCGGCGTCAGCAGGTGTTCGAAAATCGCCTTCTCAGCGGATCAGACCTTCGCGGCGACGGACGAGGGACTGAAGAACTGCCGCCAGGATGATGATGGCGGCGGTTGCAAGCAATTGCAGCGCGGGCGTAATATTGTTCAGCTGCAGGACATTGGCGAGCGCGCCGAGCATGATCGTGCCGGCGACCGTGCCGACCATTGATCCCGACCCGCCGAACAGGCTCGTTCCCCCGATCACCACGGCTGCGATGGCCGTGAGCTCATAGCCTGCGCCGTCGTTGGCGCTGCCGAAATTGAACTGGCCTGCATGGACGATCCCTGCAAGGGCGGAGGCAAAACCAGTGATGGCATATACCGTGATCTTCACCGCCGAGACGGGTATGCCGGAAAGTCGGGCCGCCCGCTCGTTGCCGCCGACCGCAAAGACGTAGCGCCCGAAACGGGTGGTGTTGAGAACGACCGTCGCGATCGCGGCGAAGGCGATGAAGACGATGGTCGCGACGGGCACCACGTTGTCAAATAGTCGGTCGCCGAGAATGGCGAACACCGGCGGGGCGAGCCCGGGACCCTCGCCATACGAAATGTTAATGTACTCATTGCCGGAGACGACCAGGGCTAGCCCGCGCGCAGCCTGCAAGCCCGCCAGCGTTACGATGAATGGCTCGAGCCGAAAGCGTGTCGAAATCGAGCCTTGAATGGCGCCGAAGACCACACCGGCGAGGAGCACTACCAACAATGTCGGGACGAGGCCGACGCCACCGCTGATCATCATCGTTGCCGTCACGACGCTGGAAAGACCGAGCAGGGCGCCGACGGACAGATCTATACCCGCGGTAATGATGACGAAGGTCATGCCGATCGCGATAATGCCGGTCTCTGATACGGCACGCACTATATTGGCGATATTGTCGGGGGCGATGAATAGGATCTGGCCGTGCCGGCGCGGCGAGAAGACGATGCCGCCCAGCACCACGACCACCAAGCCTATCAGGCTTTGGAAACGAACGATGAGTGCCAAAGGGTCCCGCCGTTTCGCGGGAGCCTTGGCAACGGGCTGTTCGGCCTCCGAGGCGCCGGGTTGAGACATCATGAGGCCTTTCTGGTTGCCGCGGCGAGCACCGTATGCTCGTCAACTCCGCTGTCGAATTCCGCCACGTTGCGGCCTTCCCGAAGCACCACGATCCGATCGCAGAGGCCGATCAGCTCGGGCATTTCGCTCGAGGCAACGAGTATGCCGAGGCCTTGCGACGACAGTTCGCGGAGCCTGGCGTAGATTTCCGCCTTGGCGCCTACATCGACACCCCGCGTCGGCTCATCCAGCAACAGGAGCCGGGGATTGCCGAGGATTTCCTTGGCAAGAACGACCTTCTGCTGGTTGCCGCCCGAAAGCGCGCCCACCGCAATGGCGGCATTGCGCGGCCTGATATCGAATTGTCCGAAAGAGCGGGCCACTGCCGCCGCTTCGCGCGCCGCCGACATGAAGCCGCGCGGGGAGATGCGCCGAAGCACCGACATCACCAGATTGCGACCCACGGCGGCCCGCAGCATCAGACCACCGCCTCTTCTATCGTCCGTCACGTAGGCAATACCCGCCCGCCTGGAGGCACGGATGGACTCCAGCCGCACCGCGCGACTGTCCATCTCGATCGTCCCTGCCCAGCGGCCCGGCAGTCCGGTGCCGTAGAGAGCGCTGAGCAGCTCGGTGCGGCCGGCACCCATGACGCCTGCCAGCCCGACAATCTCGCCTTCGTGCACATCGAGGGAGATTTTCTTCGGAGCTTGCCATCCAGCGCTCGCTCTAATGGGAACGAACCGGGCATCCTCAAGATGGAGCAGCCTGCGACCCACCTTGTGCGTTCGAAGTGGAAACAATTCTTCGAGGGGCCGGCCGACGAGAAGGCGGACAAGTTCGGCTTGCGGAGCCTGCGGAGCCGTCGTTCCGGCAACCCGCCCGTCTCGCATCACAGTCACCCGGTCTGCAACCTGCGGGACCTCTTCCAGCCGGTGCGAGATATAGACGATGCCGACCCCGCTGGCGCTGAGCCGGCGCATGATCGTAAACAACCGATCCACTTCACTGACCGTCAGCGCGGCCGTTGGCTCGTCCATGATCAAGGCGCGCGTCGCGTAGGAAAGGGCTTTGACGATCGCGACAACCTGGCGATGGCCAATCGACAATTCGCCGACCGGCCTTTCGACGTCAATGTCGAGTTCTATGGCCGTCAGCCGTTTGCGGGCCTGCTCGCGCATGCCGGCAACGTCGAGAAACCCTCCGGGCCTGACAAGTTCACGCCCGAGGAACAGATTGGAAGCGACGTCTAGGCCCGGCACGAGATCAAGCTCTTGGAAAATCGTCGCGATGCCAGCGGCCTGTGCCTCTCGGGGATTGGCAAAACGCACAGCAGCACCATCGATCATGACGGTCCCCTGGTCGGGCGTGTGTACCCCAGACAGGATATTCATCAGCGTCGATTTGCCTGCGCCATTTTCGCCGAGGAGCGCATGGATTTCGCCGGAACGTAGCTCAAAATCAACGCCGCGCAGGGCCTGGACACCGCCGAAGCGTTTGACGACGCCGTTCATGGTGAGGAACGGCAAACTCATCCCCGCCTCCCGGAAACGCGAAGAATTGGATCAAGAAGTTTGCACCCGATCTCGATCGTGCGCTCTAACGGGAGTCGCAAATAATTGGGCAGATGGCCTGCGACAGTGGGGAAGTCGTTCACGTGCGAGATGACATCGACAGTCACCGTCATCGCAGAACGTCAATATTCGACACAGATGATGATGCAATCGCAAACACGCTCTTCCTCCAAGTTCGTGTTTCCCGGCTCACAGTCGTCTAATTCGCCGTGGGCGACCGCCGTGATGCCACAAAAATAGCATCATCAAGCAGTTACGCAACCGGTTTCCTATAGGCCTTAGGGCGTAGCGGCGGAGGTTGAGGCGGCCGGTTTGCCGGTCCCCGCTGACCTCTCCGGCTATTGGCACGAAAAGCAGCGGCCGCAACCCCTTTTCTGCTCCAGCTCAACGCATCGCAATCCACCTTCTACGTCTGTTGCTAAAAACCTGTCGCCGGAATGGAGGCGCCAGTGACGGCGCCGGCCTCGGGCGAGACTAGGTAGGCGATCAAATGCGCTATTGCGCCGGCGGGAACCCAACTGTCAGTATTTGCGTCCGGCATGGCGGCACGGTTTTCCGGCGTGTCGATCGTGCCCGGAAGAATGCAATTAGCTGTGATTCTGTAGGTACGATTTTCTGCAGCAATTGCTTCCGTCAGGCGGATCAACGCGGCCTTGGAGGCTGCGTATGCAGCTTGCCGTGCCCCCGCTTTCAGACCCGGCGCCGCCGCAATATGAACGATGCGACCATATCTAGCCTTCTGCATCGCCGGCAAGATCGCGGCGCTGATTGCATAAGCGGTACGAGCGTTCAACGTCAAAAGCGTATCCCATTCGGCAAGACCAGCTTCGCCAACCGGCGTCATCCGAAAGCCGCCGACGGTGTTCACGAGGCCATGGATTTCCCCGAACCGTTCTTCGCTCTTCAAAACAGCATTTCTGCAAGCCTCAAAATCCGTAAGGTCGACCCCCGGCAATTTGAGAATTTCGGTTTCCGCTGGAAGGCGTGAGACGAGTTCGTCCAGCGACACCGCATTCCGCTCCAGGCAGACGAGCCGTGCGCCCCGTGACGCCAGTTCGGCGACAACAGCGCTGCCGAGATTGCCAGCCGCGCCTGTGACCATGATGACATTCGGTTTCATTTCGACCTCGCTCGACGTGAACATGAACCTCGTTCACTCTAGGCCGTCTGCGCGCATAAATAAAAGGTTGTTTGTCGCACCGGGCACGTTCGGCAATTGTACGCCCGAACGCTTCCAGGAAAGTCGAGTAAGGCTTCCGCTATCTATCCTCAGGTCACGCGCAACCCTTCGCCTCCAAAGACGTGGCATTGGGCGAAGGCATAGGACAGCTTGATTTTGCTCCCGGGCTTGATCGGAACCGGTGATCGGTATTCCGCAACGACGGGTTGGCCATCGCTCAGCTGGCAGTAGAGATACTGGGTGCCACCGAGATACTCGGGGAAATCAACCGTTGCATCAAGAGCGTCGGTGCCGCTATCGCCGACGGTAAAATGTTCAGGGCGAATGCCGAATGTCAGCCTGTCTCCGGAGCGCAGATCTTTGTTTGAAAGAGGCGCGGATATCTCCTTTGTTCCGAGGCGGATCGATCCGTTGCCGAGCCATGTCGCTTCCAGCAGGTTCATGCGGGGGGAGCCGATGAATCCGGCGACGAAGATGTTGGCGGGATTTTCATAGAGCTCGCGGGGCGTGCCGGTCTGCTCGATGCGGCCGTCACGCAGCACGACGATCTTGTCGGCAAGCGTCATCGCTTCGGTCTGGTCGTGGGTGACATAGATCATGGTATTGCCGAGTTCGCGGTGCAGCCGCGCGATCTCGATACGCATGGAAACGCGCAGTTCGGCGTCCAGATTAGACAAAGGCTCGTCGAAGAGAAAGACATCCGGCTTGCGGACGATCGCCCGGCCGATTGCGACGCGTTGGCGCTGACCGCCGGAGAGCTGCCCGGGACGACGTTCAAGAAGATGATCAATCTTCAAAATAGAGGACGCCGCACCGACGCGGGCGTCTATCTCGGCCGCCGGCGTCCGCGTCATCTTCAGCCCGAAGCCAAGATTTTCGCGTACGCTCATGTGCGGATAGAGCGCGTAGGACTGAAACACCATGGCGATGCCACGATCCGACGGATCGAGATCGGTGACATTGCGCCCCTTTATGTCGATCTCGCCGTCGGTAACCTCTTCGAGACCCGCAATCATCCGCAGCAAGGTTGATTTCCCACAGCCCGAGGGGCCGACGAAGACCACGAAGGAACCCTCCGCAATCTTCAGGTCGATGCCGTGAATAACCTCGAGGCTGCCGAAGTTCTTGCGGATGTCGGTCAGCACGACGCCAGTTTCGCCCATCTCATTCACCGTTCAATGCACCCGCTCTGACCCATACGAGCATTTCGCCCGCAGATCGATTGTCCCAGAAGGGATAGGGCACGAAACGTGCCGTCGCCTCGCGAGCCTTTGGGGGCGAAGTCCGGTAAAGCGCGCTGCCCCAATCCGCCTTGTCGCGCAGCACCGGCAGATCAAGGGCAATTGCGCCTTCAAGCTCGGCGATTTCGGACGTCGTCGCCTTTGACACATCCCCCACAAGCTCGATGCCATTCAGGCCGTCGCCGTTGTCCGTTGTCTCGACACAATAGACGAGAGGACCACGCATCAATGCGGCCCGCCCCGCATCCTGGCGTACCATTGGATTGGCCCAAAGCGCACGCGTTGCCAGCGGAATGTCCAGATCGACCTGGTCACCGCTCTTCCACTCGCGCTCGATGCGCGCGTAGCCGTCAACGACCAATGATGACAGGTCGACTATCTCGCCATTCACCTTGATTGCTGCGCCCTCAGCCCATTCCGGAATGCGCAAGGAGAGGGCGAACCTGGCCGGTTTGTCAGTCGTCATATCGAAGTGGATGGCGCCATCCCACGGATAGCGTGTCTTCTGCGAAAGTTCGACCTGAGTGCTGCCGATCTCGAAGCGAGCCTTGCTTTCCCCGTAAAGGTGAACGGCGATCTCATCGTCGGCCAGAGCGTACATATAGGAGCCCACTGACGCGAGCAGGCGGGCGATGTTCGGCGGGCAGCAGGGGCAGTGATGCCAGGTCCAGCGGTGATGCTTGCCGGCGCTTTCAAGCGGATTCTCATAGAAGAAGGTCTTGCCGTCGAGCGACAGGCCGGCCATGGCGCCGTTGTAGAGGGCCTGTTCCATGATGTCGGCATAGCGGCGGTTCGGGCCGCGGCCAAGCATGCGGTTCGCCCAGAAGACGAGACCGACGGACGCGCAGGTTTCGGCATAGGCGCTTTCGTTCGGGAGATCGTAGTAGTCGGTGAAACCTTCGTTGGAAGCTGCCGGGCCGATGCCGCCGGTGATATACATCTGTTTTGTCGTCAGGTCGTCCCAGAGCGTTTCGAGCGCCGCCGTCAGGCTGTCGTCGTTATACTCGGTCGCGATATCGGCCATACCGGAATAGAGATACATGGCCCGAACCGCATGGCCGACGACCTTCTTCTGGTCCCGTACCGGCTCGTGTGCCTGATTGTATTCATAGGTCTTCTGGATGAATTTCTTCGGGTCGCGGTCGTCGCGGACTGCCTCTTCAGTGAAATAGTTAGGCTCGGTCCCGCGCTCATCGATGAAGTATTTGGCGAGTTCGAGGTATTTCTTCTCTGACGTGACACGGGCGAGCTTGACCAGCGCCAGCTCCACTTCCTCGTGTCCGCAATATCCGCGCAGTTGTCCCTCGCCATGGCCGAAAACCTTGATCATGTAGTCGGCGTAGCGGCACATGATATCGAGCAGCTTGCGCTTTCCCGTCGCCTGGTAATAGGCAACGGCGCCCTCGATCAGGTGGCCGGCGCAGTAAAGTTCGTGGTGATCGCGCAGGTTGGTCCAGCGGCGACCCGGCTGCACCCGCTGGAACCAGGCGTTCAGATAGCCGTTTTCATCCTGCATCTTCTCGTAGAGTTCGATGATGGCATCGACCCGCGCCTCGAGCTCAGGATTCTTTCTGCGATAGAGGGAATACGCAACGGTTTCGATCGACTTTCCGAGGTCGCTGTCCCAGAACATTTGGGTCGAGCCTGCCCATGGTTGCAGCGGAATGACAATGCCAGGGCTTGGCTGGCTGGTGTCTATCGCTCTCACCATGCCGGCCTCGACGCACCTGTCGAGAAGGGTTTCGGCGGTTGATGAGCAAATCGCATCCTGGCGGTCGCCGAACAGGCCGGACAATTCGACGCTCGGTACGGGGAGGGGACGGAACTGGCGGTCTTTCTTCAGCTTGGTCATGGCTTCATCCATTTCTCTTGAGTGTCATTTCACCGCGCCGGCCATGAGACCGCGCATGTAGTAGCGTTGCAGAAGCAGGAAGACGACGAGGCAAGGCAGCGTCATGACGGCAACGCCCGCCTGCACCGCGCCCCAGTTGACCGCCCCGAGGCGCCCGGCGCGCACCGCCATCATTAGGACTGGTAGCGTGTATTTGTCGTTGCTAGACAACAGCACGAGAGCCGCCAGGAATTCATTCCAGGCATTGAGGAAGGCAAAGATCGCGACCGTGGCAGCCCCCGGCAATACGAGCGGCAGAAGCACGCGGACCAGCAGCCCGAGGTCGCGGGCACCATCGATGCGAGCCGCTTCCTCTATCTCTTTCGGCACGGCATCGAAGGCATTGCGCATCATGAAGACGGAGAAAGGAAGCTGCAGCGTCACATAGACGAGGGTGAGCCCCAGCAACGAATTGTTCAGCCCGAGCCTTGCCAGAATGATGAAGAGCGGCGTCAGGATAGACTGGAACGGGATCATCAGTGTCGCGATGATCAATACGAACAGCACGTTCTTCAACGGGAACCGATAGCGGGAGAAGCCGTAGCCTGCCAGCAGGCTGACGCTGACGGTCAACACAACTGTCGCAAGCGATACGATCAGCGAATTGATCGTGTGCTGCAGGATGCCGGAACCGAATGTGTCGAGCGACCGGTAAGAGTCAAAGCTGATGCCGGTCGTTGGCCACGGAGGGAGCGGCGGCAGGCTTGCTTCGGTGCCATGGCGGAAGGAGGCGAGCAGGGTAACGGCGAAGGGCGCCAGAAAGAACACTGCGATGATAATTCCGGCCGTGTGGTAGGCCGACTTCGCCCGGGCGGCTTTGCGAGCGCGGCGCGCTTTTGGCAGGTTCATGGGCGGTCGTCTCCCACACGCAACAACCACAGCTGCGCAACGCTGATCACCATCAGTATGGCGAGGAGAACAATCGAGAGCGCCGCTCCATAGCCGAGATTGAACGACACGAAGGACTGGTTGAAGATGTAGTAGACGACCGAGATCATCCGGTTCTGCGGCCCGCCGCTCGTCATGATGTAGAACTGGTCAAAGGCGAGGATCGAGCCCGTCACGGATACGATCAGCGCGAGCGCGATGGTGCGGCGCATCAGCGGCAGGGTCAGATGCCGGAAGCGCTGCCAGCGGCTTGCCCCGTCGATGCGGGCTGCCTCCGTGAGCTCCGCCGGAATGGCCTGAAGTCCCGTCAGAAGGATGATCATGGTGAAACCGGCGATTTTCCAGACGACCATGACGATGATCGTCAGAAAGGCGCTGTCGAAGGTTGCAAGCAGGTTCGGGCTTTTTTCCACCAGGCCCAGCGCCTTCAAGGCCGGGCCGATGAAGCCGCTGTCGACATTGGAAAGCCAGACCCAGAGCAGCGAGGCCGAGGCAAGGCCGACGACGACGGGGAGGAAGATTATGGTCCGATAGGTGCTGACGAATTGCCGCTCCTTCTCGACGAAGATCGCAAGTGGGAAGGCAACGGCGAAGATCGCGATCGTGACGATCACTGTATAGTATGCAGTGAAATTCAAAGCCGACATGAAGCGGGCGTCATTGAGCATGCGAGTGTAATTGCCGAAACCGATCCAGCGCGAGGCTCCCATCAGCGGCCAGTTGTGCAGACTCATCCATCCCGTAAAGAGCACGGGCATCACGAAGAAAACGATGACGAGCGCCATGGCCGGGGCGATATAGACCATCCCGCGCCACTGCGATCTGCCTCGCCGCTTGCGCATGGGTGATAGCTGTATTCGACCGGTATCGGCCATTCAAACGCTCCGCATCTTTCTTGAAAAATCGGTCGGAAGGCTGCCACCGCCTTCCGACCAGGCCCGCCGGAGGGAGAGACTATTGGGCGCTGTCGATGATCGACTGCATTTCCGACTGGGCATTTGCGAAAGCGGCATCGACATCGTCACCGAAAATGGCGGCGTTGGTGAAGCCTGCCCAAGGCCCGTTCGCGCTGTTGATCAAATCGTTGAACTGCAGCGTATAGGGGGTCTTGGCGACGCCTATGGCCTTGAGACCGACCTGCATGCGGGGATCCAGACCTTCAAGGACCTTTTCGGCGATATCGCCGCGTGTCGGCAGGCTTCCATATTTCGCCATGATCTTCTGACCGTCCATCGAGTAAATATATTCGAGGAACTCCTTCACCGCATCGATCTTCTTGGTGCCCTTGGTGATGACGAAGTTGTCGCCGCCGGCAAAGGAAGACGTGCCGCCGTTGACGCTGGGGATCAGCGTGACGCCGAAGTTGATGTCGGGATGCTCGGTTACCAGCGTTCCGATGGCGAAGGCGCCGAGGCTCTGCTGACCGATCTTGCCGCTGGTGAAGCTCAGGAAGTTCGCGCCATTGTCGCTGGCTGCACCGGCCGGTACGAGATCCTTCTTGACCATGTCGCGATAGAAGCCGACGGCCTTGCGCATCTGCGGGGTATCGAGCGTTGCCTTCTTGCCGTCGGCTGAAAGGATGTCTGCGCCAGCACCCCAGACCAGCGGGGTAAAGGTGAAGATCATGCAGCCGCCGCAGCCGCCGCCGGAGAAATAGAAGCCATAGGTATCGTCGCCCAGCTTGCGGATCTTTTCCGCGTTGGCCTCGATCTCTTCCCAGCTTGCAGGTGCCTTTTCAGGGTCAAGGCCCGCCTTCTTGTAGAGGTCCTTATTCCACGCAAAAACAGAGGTCTCGACTGAAAGCGGAAGTCCGTAAATATGGTCCTGATAGGTGCCGAGCTTGACGTGGGACGGTGAGAGTGAGTTGAAATAGGGCAGCTTCTTTGCCCAATCCGTCAGATCTTCAAGCTGGCCGGCCGCTGCAAAGGCCGGCGTGTAGATCAAGTCCATCGAAAGCGCGTCCGGAGCCTGCCCGCCAGCGATTGCCGTCGCGTATTTCTGGACGAGTTCCGAAAAGGGAACCTCTGTCGCTGCGACCTGGTTCTCGTGGCTGGCATTATAGGCCTCCACTACCTTCTTGAAGGATTCGCCGATACCCGAGCGGACCCACATATCGATCTTCTCGGCGGCCGATGCTCCCGACACCAGGCATAGGGTTGCGACGCTGGTCGCCACCAATAAACGCTTGATCATGACACTCCTCCCAATTGGCGCAACTCCCCGCGCCCTGCGTTATTCTTCGAGGTTTTCAGCCCCGCATGACTGCCGCACCACCAAACGGCATGGCAATTTCCTCACTCCCGGCTCCACCGGCCGTCCTTCCGCCATCGCGAGCACCGTTAGCCCTGCTTGGCGGCCAAGTTCCTTCAAGCACATATCCACCGTGGTCAGCGGTGGTCGCGTTTGTCCTGCGACAATCTCCCAATTGTCGAAGCCAACCACCGAAATATCCTGCGGAACCTTGACGCCCCGCTCGCGAAGAGCATCCACCACTCCCCGCGCGATCTGATCGTTGCCGCAAAAGATTGCATCTGGCTTTCCCCCAGGACGTGTCCAGATCCTCTGCACGGCCTCATGGCCCCAGCTCTCCGCCCAGATGCCGTACATCACTGGCTCTATCTCACCGGCAACTTCCCGGTAAGCGGCAGCCCGCTCCCGCACTGAGAAGAAGGCCTCCGGGCCGGTGACGTGGACGATATGACGACGCCCGAGTTTCCTCAGCCATTCCACCGCCAGCCGCGCCCCCTGGGCATCGTCCGACCGAAACGTCACGCTATCCGGGGTTCCCTCAGTGAAAGCGTAAACCACTGGGACCTGAAGGTTCGACAAGTCGACAGGCAGCCGCTTATCGACACGTTTTCCCGAGGCGATAATGCCGTCCACCTGCTTGTCGAGCATTGCCTCCACATGTGTTTGTCCAAGCGCCGGATCGTCCTCTATTGCGCAAAGGAACACCGAGACGCCATGATCGAGCAGCGCATCGGACACGCCGGCCATGACAGGCAGCGTGAAGCGGCCGTAGGTATCGTTGGTTAAAAGCCCAATCGTAAAGCTGCGTTTACTGAGCAGGCCACGTGCCATTGCATTCGGCCTGAAGCCCATTTCGGTAGCGATACGCTTTACGCGCTTGCGTGTTTCGTCTCCCATCCGGCCGGTATTGTTCAATGCTTTGGACGCCGTCGAGATGCTCACTCCGGCGGCGGCAGCAAGGTCATGAATTGTAGTGCGTTTATTCCCAGACGTATCCAGCTTAGCCTCCAGCAGTGAAAAGAAAAAAGCTTTTCTCAGTCGGGATGTCAAGAGAAAAAACCTTTTCTCAAAATTATGCTGGGGGTGCGATTTCGCGTAGGCGGGTCTCCGGCATAAGACAGGTTCGGGACCGCGAGGCGCGAACCTTCGCGTCGCAAGAAAGCCGCGCCACGTCAGGGATTGCGGCAACCGTCGACTAGCTTTCTCTCCATAGCGAAAAGGTTGCGGCCTGGCCATGCCGCTTGCCGTCTCGGTCGATCAGCTCCCACACGACGCCGTCTTCCATCCAGAAGCGGCGGCCGGATTTGGCTATCCGCTCACCTCGGTAGCCCGAGGCGAAGCCGTCACGGGTAACTTTATCCAGAAGCAACTGTCGTTCCGTCCTGTTGGGGAGTTCTGCCGAGAGACGCGACGGCAGGGTTGTGAATTCGTCCCAGTCATATTCGAAGCAGCGTTGGGCCGCCTTGTTGGCATAGATGAAGCGGGGGTCGGTATCGGTGTTGTGCGCCACGACGACGAATGGTGCGTGATGATATAGCCAACCGGCATCACGACCACTTTCGACAAGAAGCCTTCCAACCGAGCGGGCGTAGCTGTCGGTCAGCAGATTGAAGAAATCCGGATCCTCGGACAGCCTCACTGAGTTGTGGCCCATGTTGCCGCTCATAATTCCTCGCAAGTATCATTCTCAAGCGCTGTGCTGACGCGTCGAGCAATCCAGATGGTAGGATATGGTCGCAATGCCGGCAACGCTGCCGATGCAGAAGCTCGGTGCTGGCTTTCCCGCGGCGGTGGTTAGATTCGGCCAGGGAACGACCCAGAGAACGTGACTACAAAATAACCAAGTTTATCATTGGATATGCATAAACGCATGGGTGCCGTGAGTGATCTTGTCTGTGATTCGGGCCAAGGAGCGCCTATATCCTGGTCATCGAATGGAAGGCAGCGGTTTTCGCTGCCGCTGCTGAACCTAGAAAGGGGAGCATCATGAACGTAGCACGCTCTTTCAACAACTGGCGGAAGTATCGCCAGACGGTCAATGAACTGGGCCGCATGTCCGCGCGTGGCCTGTCTGATCTCGGAATAGACCGCGCGGAGATCGGCCGGATTGCCCGCGACGCCATTACCCGCTGATAATTTTGTTGCCGCGCTTCTTCGGCGAGCAACTCACGTCAAACGCCCGTTCATCCAAACGGGCGTTTTTGCATGGGTGACCTGCTGTGGGCGGGTCGTACCCAGATATGCGGTACGCCTTATCCGATCGTCATCCGACGAAGGGCATTTGTTTGCCAGTAGAACTGATGAACGAGAGCACCGGCAATGTGGGCGCCGATCAGGGTCCAGAGAATGGCCTTGAGGATGCCTGCATGGATCGAACCAGCAAGGTCTACGCCAAAATAATAAGCTGCCATTCCCGACAGCGGCATTGCAAAAATCAGCAAATACAACGCGCCATGTGCAATCCTGGCTGCAACCTGAAAAACTTTGGGCTCTTCAGCGGAATGGGCCGGCACACCGTGAAAGGAACGCAGGAAGAGGCGTAGCACCGCGAGGATCAAAATTGCGATGCCGAGATAGGCGTGAATATTCGCCGCAGAAATATCTGCTGCGGAAGGAGTATCGCCTCGGCGGACGATGTGCCGCCAAGCGTTCATCCCATCGGGAAACAGCAGGTTGAAGAAGACGAGAAGGGCGACGGCCCAATGAAGAAAACGTTGAAGAAGACTATAGCCGGTTGTGGCGGATTGCGGCATGGGCTGCATGTTCCTGTCTCGCGGCCGACCGAGCGACGATCTCGTCGGGGCCCGCCACCCACCATGTCGTCAAAAGCTGACAGCAACATGAAGCAGCGCGTTCGGACAGAAGGCCGCGTTTCGGCATTGCCGGACGGGCTTCGCAGATAACGGTCTAAAGCCCCGCCTGCTTGAAAAAATCATCCCGAAAAGCTGAGAGATCGGCAGCGCTCACATCCGATATTGCCCAAAACGACAACCCGCCGCCGGACCATCCGTCAAGATTGTAGCCCTCGTGTGTCGAAGTTGTCTGCCTCGCGGGTGGCCCCGGCCAAACGAAAAGATTGATAACGTGCCCGTGGCGGCGATAGATGAGGGCGGCTACAACTCGGCCGTCGATATAGTCGACCCGGCCGCCGACCAGCGGAAAGCCCTGTGCGGCAAGATCGACGACGGGAGGCGAGAAATCGATCTTCCCGTTGAACCACGGTTTGACCGTGTGCTGGTCGGATGTCTCGACGTCGACGAGGTGGCTGGCGAGCATGGACCGCACATGGCTGGCGACAATCTCGTCCTGAACAGGCAGGTCCTGGCGGCTCACGTTCACGAACAGCAGAAGGCTTGCCGCCAACGCCGCCAGCGACGGAACATAGCTCCATTGCCTGACGAAACGAACAAGGCGCTGCCAGCCGGTTTCTGCCGGCACATCTCGCGGGATCGGCGACGCGGGTCTGTCCGCAAGCGAGAGCGTCTCCATTATCCGAGAACGGACGTCCTCCGGTGCTTGCCATTTCACACCGTCTTGGCCGATCCTTCTCCTCACCGCATAAAGCCTTTCCATCTCGTCCGTGCAGTCAGGGCATGTGGCCAGATGGCTCTCGAATTCTGCCGCGTGCACGGAATCGAGTTCGCCGTCGACAAAGCCGTGCAGCATCACGGTCCACTCGGCGCAGCCTTCCTTTTCCGGATCGCTCATACCGTTGCCCCGCACGTCTCTGCGGCAAGCCAGGCTTGGCCAAAGTCGCGTCGCGCCCGGGCAAGCCTCGACATGACGGTGCCGATCGGCGCGTCTATGACTTCGGCAATCTGCCGGTAGGAGAGATCTTCGAGCTCGCGCAGGATCAACACTTCGCGCATCGCCTCCGGCAGCGTGTTGATGACCGCCCGAACCCGTTGGGCCTCTGTGTCGCGGATCATTGTCGTCTCCGCGGAGTCTTCGTCAGACGCAATCTCATGCCCTATGGGCGTGCCAGCATCCCCATCGTCGGCACCGTCGCTCAGGGGAACTTCCAGGCGCGCCTTGCGACGACGTTGCTGCAGCCAGGCATGATAACAGTTCCTGACAATGGTGAATAACCAGGCGCGGGGATCGCCGCCGCGATAGCCCTCATAGCTCCTGAAGGCCCGCAGGAACGCATCCTGAACGATATCTTGCGCCGCGTCGGCGTCCCGGCTGAGGAAGCGCGCAAAATTATAAGCTGAATCCAGGTGCGGCATGATCGTCTGCTGAAAGCGATGTGTCGAAGCACCTTGAGCGGAGGTCAGAGCTGCGGCCTGTCTTGGTTCTGACGCGGCTCTGACCTCCACCACCGTCGCGGCGAGCCCCCTGACCGCCGCAACGAAGGTATGCAATTGAAAACGAATGCCTGACGAGCGCGTCGATGGCTGGTCGCACAGCGGGAAAAGCCGGCCGTTGAATTGGAATGTGAATGCCGTTTCTACGCTTGTCATGGTTTCCCCGACGCTAGGCCTAACCGAACCGCGAGCCTGATCGCGATCGGGACGATTTCGTCTTCCCTTTGTCCAGATCGCTCTCGGAGCCGTTTTATTCCCTCGCAACGCAAAATTCTTCAAAAATTTGCCGCTGACCGGCCGCGGGAAAAATTCACGCCAGAGAAATCAATAGCTTAAAACAATTTTTCGGCTGCCCGGGAATAAGCTTTCCGGACCGTTGATCTAGTTCATCAGCGGAGGCATTGAACGGATCCTCGTCTCCGCACTGCAAATAGCAAGATGCTAGAGGAGATATCATCATGTTCAATATGACGCGCCGAGGGGTCCTCGGGACCGCGGCTGCCGCGGCTGCCTTCGGGCTTTCCTCGAAGTTGGAATTCGTATTGCCCGCGCTTGCCGAAACGCCGGTGGAACCGTCTGTCGGCTTTTACAAATACAAGGTCGGCGATGTCGAGATCACCGCCGTCTATGACGGCATATGGCGGAAACCGCATGACCCCGCCTTCATCAAGAATGCCTCCATTGACGACACGAAAGAGGCGCTAGCAAAGGCCGGGCTGACGACGGAATTCATGCCGATCCCGTTGACGGTGGTGGTGCTCAAGATCGGTGGGCGCCTGATCATGATGGATGCCGGATCGGGCGTTGGTCAGTGGCAGACCAATGCCACCCATCTTCCCGCCAATATGGCGGCGGCGGGCATCGATTACAGGAATATCGACACGATCATGATCTCGCATTTTCACCCGGACCATGTGTGGGGACTGATGGAAAAGGGAACGAACGCACCGGTGTTTCCCAATGCGGAGCTCATTGTCAATGCCAACGAATATAACTGGTGGACGGATCCCGGGCGCCTTGAAAAGCTCGCCGAGGGCCGAAAGCCCGCAGGCAAGCGCATCGCCGAAGTCTTTCCGAAATGGAAAAACTGGAAGCTTGTCGACGACGGGGCCGAGGTTGCACCGGGCATGGAGCTCATCTCGGCACCCGGCCATACGCCGGGCCAGTCCGGATACCTCGTCACCTCGGGCAAGGAACAGCTGCTTGTCTCGGCCGACATCATGTACGTGCCGGCCCTGCTGGCACCTCATCCCGAATGGGAAGGCAGCTACGACCAAGACGGTCCCATGGCCGTTGCAACGCGCCGCAGACTGATCGATCGCGTCATTGCCGACAACATCAGAATCTGCGGTTCCCATTTTCCATTCCCGGGCTCTGGCACTTTCGTCAAGGACGGCAAGGCATACGGCTTCACCCCCACCATCCAAGCTTAGAAAGCCAAAGGAGAATTATCATGATAAAATATGCGATTGTCGGATTTGTCGGCTTCTGCGCCGTGACGGCAGGTACGTTTGCAGTCACCTCGCTGCCGGCATTGGCCGTCGACAATATGGAATCGACCGATGCGCCAGACCTGACGTCGGTCCGTGCCAAGATCGAAGCGAAGAACTATGCGGGCGCCCTCGAAGAACTTCGCGGCCTTGCTGAAGATAACCAGCAGGCCGACGTTTATAACCTGATGGGCTACACGCTTAGAAAGACCGGCGACTTTAAAACGTCCTTGACCTATTACACGAAGGCGCTCGAACTTCAGCCGGACCACAAGGCGGCGCGCGAATATCTCGGCGAGCTCTATGTGGAGACGGGCAACATGGACAAGGCCAAGGAGCAATTGAGCTCTCTGACGCAGCTTTGCCCAAGCGGTTGCGAAGAGCTTGAGGACCTGCAAAGGGCGATCGCCGCAAAGGCCGCTGTCAACTAAACGGAGGGAAGCGAAGCGGGCGGCGTGCCGCCCGCTTCCTTTCACCGAAAATGGGGAGCTAGTCATGAAAAACGGAAAGCCGTTCGCAGATGTACATGCAACCGACGTTGCCCTGCTCATTGGCCGGCTGTTGCTATCGCTGATCTTCCTCCACGAAGGCATCACGCTCTCGCTGAATTTCGATGGGGCGGTCGAAGCGATGGCAAAACTCGGTATCGGCGTTCCCTTGCTGCTGGGAACAATCGCGCTCCAGCTGGCCGCCGGTGCATCCGTTGCTTTCGGAATTCTCACCCGCATAGGCGCGTTGCTGCTGGGCCTGTTTTGCCTTTCGACGGCACTCCTGTTTCATACCAATTTCGCAAGTCAGAACGAGTTGCTTCATTTCGAAAAGGACTTTGCCATTGCCGGCGGCATGTTTGTTCTGGCGGTAGTTGGTGCGGGCTCGCTTTCATTCGACAGGCTGATGCGACGTCGCCGACCATAGGCGCAGTCTGCAAATAGCAAAATAATTTGCAGGCAATCACAACCGAACCGGGATAGGCTCCGGGCTACAAGCCGAATTCGGTCATTGGCTGAAGCCGGCGAGTTTTAGGTTGGGAGGAACCTGATGTTGGTTTTTTCGCTCGGAGAGACCGCCGATGCCATCCGCGAAACAACGGCGAAATTTGCCGCCGATGTTATCGCTCCCTTGGCGGCAGAAATAGATAGCACCAACAGCTTTCCACGGTCGATATGGCCCCAGATGGGAGCGCTCGGCCTGCACGGCATCACGGTCGAGGAAGAATTTGGCGGGGCGGGCCTCGGATATCTCGAACATGTCATCGCGATGGAAGAAGTCTCGCGCGCTTCTGCATCCATTGGGTTGAGCTATGGCGCTCATTCCAATTTATGCGTCAACCAGATCAGGCGCTGGGCATCGACCGAACAGAAACATCGATATCTGCCGGAGCTGGTTTCGGGAAATCATGTCGGTTCGCTTGCCATGTCGGAGGCCAGCGCAGGTTCCGACGTCGTCTCGATGCGCCTGCGCGCCGACAAACGCGGCGACCGATATGTGCTGAACGGCACCAAATTCTGGATAACGAATGCCCCCCAGGCCGATGTTCTCGTGGTTTACGCCAAGACGGACCAATCGTTAGGCCCGAAAGGAATCTCGGCATTCATCATAGAGAAGGATACTCCCGGCTTTAGCGTCTCCACCAAGCTGGAGAAAATGGGGATGCGCGGGAGCGACACTGCCGAGCTTGTTTTTCAGGATTGCGAAATCCCTGCCACTGCGCTGATGGGAAAAGAGGGCGAGGGGGTCAAGGTTCTGATGTCTGGCCTCGACTATGAGCGAGCCGTTCTGGCAGGCGGGCCGCTCGGTATCATGCAGGCGTGCCTGGATGTCGTGCTGCCTTACGTTCGCGAGCGCAAGCAGTTCGGCAAACCCATCGGTGACTTTCAGCTAATGCAGGCCAAGGTCGCAGATATGTATGTGGCTTTGAATTCATCCCGCGCCTACGTCTATGCAGTTGCTCGAGCCTGTGATGAAGGTCGTGCCACGAGAGTGGATGCGGCGGCCGCGATACTTTTGGCTAGTGAAAACGCAGTGAAGGTTTCCCTGGAAGCGATCCAGGCGCTTGGCGGCGCGGGCTATACAAAGGAATGGCCGGTCGAACGGTTCCTCCGCGATGCCAAGCTTTACGATATCGGTGCTGGAACCAACGAAATCCGCCGCTACCTCATCGGCCGGGAGATCATCGTGCCATGACGATCATAACCACGGCTATCGATCGCGACAGCGAGGTCTTCAAGGCGAATTTTGCTCGTAACACCGAACTCATGGACGAGCTGCGGCAAAAGATTGCTGCGGCGCGTGAAGGAGGGCCAGCAACGGCACGAGCGCGCCATGCATCCAAAGGCAAACTCCTGCCTCGGGAGCGAATACAGACGCTCCTTGACGCCGGCAGCCCCTTTCTTGAGATCGGGCCGCTGGCTGCAAATGGCATGTATAATGACGAGGCGCCCGGCGCCGGCCTTATCGCTGGCGTCGGGCGGGTCGGCGGGCGCGAAGTTATGATCGTCGCCAACGATGCGACCGTCAAAGGAGGCGCATATTTTCCGATGACGGTAAAGAAGCATCTGCGCGCGCAGGAGATTGCACTTCAGAACCGTCTGCCCTGCATTTATCTGGTCGACAGCGGCGGCGCCAACCTGCCGCACCAGGCTGAGGTCTTTCCCGACCGTGACCATTTCGGCGCGATTTTCTTCAACCAGGCACAAATGTCGTCAGAGGGCATCCCGCAGATCGCCTGCGTCATGGGAAGCTGCACGGCGGGGGGTGCCTATGTCCCTGCGATGTCTGACGAAACGGTCATTGTTCGCAATCAGGGCACGATCTTTCTTGCCGGTCCGCCTTTGGTAAAGGCGGCGACAGGCGAGGTCATTACGGCCGAGGAGCTTGGAGGCGCTGAAACCCATGCGCGCCGGTCAGGCGTGGTGGACCACGTTGCTGAGAACGACGAACATGCACTTTTGATTGTTCGTGACATCGCCAAGACGCTCAACAGCGTGAAGACTGTCGACATCGATATCGCAGAACCTCGGCCACCTTTGCTGGATCCAGCCGATCTCTATGGCATCATTCCGTCAGATGTTCGCTCGTCCTATGATGTGCGGGAGGTTATCGGGCGCATTGTTGATGGCTCCGAACTGCATGAATTCAAGCGCTTGTACGGGACGACGCTCGTTTGCGGTTTTGCGCGTATATGGGGTTCTCCTGTCGCCGTTATTGCCAACAACGGCGTGCTTTTTTCGGAGAGTGCGCTGAAGGGCGCGCATTTCATCGAGCTTGCCTGCCAGAGGCGAATACCCTTGCTGTTCCTTCAGAACATTTCCGGCTTCATGGTGGGAGGCAAGTATGAAGCAGGCGGGATCGCCAAGGACGGGGCGAAGCTCGTCACAGCGGTTGCCACGGCCACCGTGCCGAAATTGACCATTATCATCGGAGGAAGCTTCGGGGCCGGAAACTATGGCATGTGCGGACGCGCCTATCGACCGCGGTTCCTGTTTTCGTGGCCGAATAGCCGCATCGGCGTCATGGGCGGAGAACAGGCTGCATCGGTCCTTGCGACCATTCGCCGTGATGCGCTGGAGGCGAAGGGCGAGGGCTGGCCGGTCGAACAGGAGGAGGTCTTCAAGGCTCCCATTCGTGCCAGCTACGAAGCGGAGGGCAATCCATACTATGCCACCGCACGGCTATGGGATGACGGGATCATCGACCCACAACAGACGCGAGACGTACTCGGTCTCGCCTTTTCCGTCAGCCTCAACGCACCCATTCCCCTGAGGTCCCGCTTCGGCGTGTTCAGGATGTAGAGCGAGATGGTCTATGTTTGAAAGTCTCCTGATTGCCAACAGAGGAGAAATAGCTCGACGGATCATCCGCACCACGAGGCGCCTTGGTATCAGAACCATAGCGGTCTATTCGGATGCGGATGCCGGCCTCCCATTTGTGAAGGAAGCCGACGAAGCCATCGCTATCGGTCCCGCACCGGCACGCGAGAGCTATCTTTCGGCCGAGAGGATACTGGAAGCGGCACGACAGACGCGCGCCTCTGCGATTCATCCAGGCTATGGTTTCCTGTCGGAAAATGCGGCATTTGCAGAGGCCGTCCAGAACGCAGGCATCGTCTGGGTCGGCGCGCCGCCGGCCTCAATCAGAGCCATGGGTCTTAAGGATGCCGCCAAGGAGCTGATGCAAAGGGCCGGCGTGCCCGTTACTCCAGGCTACATGGGGGTAGACCAGAGCGACGAGCGCCTGTTTCGTGAAGCCGAAACTGTCGGCTATCCCGTGCTGATCAAAGCCGTTGCCGGGGGTGGCGGAAAAGGCATGCGCCGCGTCGATACCGCCACGGAATTCATCCAGTCCCTCGCATCTTGCCGTCGCGAGGCCTCGGCCTCTTTCGGGGATCACCACGTCCTGGTCGAGAGGTACATCCAGAACCCGAGGCACATCGAGGTACAGGTTTTCGGGGATATCCACGGCAATTATGTGCACCTCTTCGAGCGCGATTGCTCCCTGCAAAGACGCCACCAGAAGGTGATAGAGGAGGCGCCGGCGCCGGGAATGAATGCCCAGACCAGAGAGGCAATCTGCGATGCCGCTGTCAGAGCCGCCAAGGCAGTGGATTACGTTGGCGCCGGTACAATCGAATTCATCGCAGATGCGACTGAGGGGCTTTGCCCCGATCGAACCTGGTTCATGGAAATGAACACGCGGCTTCAGGTGGAACATCCTGTTACGGAGGCGATCACCGGAGAGGATCTCGTGGAGTGGCAATTGCTCGTGGCGGCCGGCGAGTCCCTGCCGAAATCGCAGGACGAGTTGACGATCAACGGCTGGGCGGTTGAAGCGCGGCTTTACGCGGAAAATCCGGATGCGGGGTACCTGCCCTCGACAGGACACCTTCTGCATCTCAGACTTCCGACAGACGTTCGCGTTGATAGCGGTGTCGAGCAGGGCAACGAAATCACACCTTTCTACGATCCAATGATCGCGAAGATCATTGCGCATGCCCCGGATCGGCAAGCCGCGCTGGCGAAGCTTGCCAAGGCCTGCGGGCAGATCGAGATCTGGCCCGTGAAATCGAACGCCAATCTTCTCGCCCGCATAGCTGCGGATGACGATTTTTGCGTCGGGGCGGTCGATACCGGCTTTCTCGAACGACATGGTCCCCGTCTCCTCGGGAATGATCCTCAACCGGCTTTGATCGATCAGGCGGTTGCCAGCTTGGTGAACGCCTACGGAGGCGACCCGTGGACGGCGCTTTCAGGCTTTCGGATTGCCGGCGAGCCGGACCTTCGCGCCCGGGTTAACGTTGCCGGGCTGACTTATTGGGGCAAGCTCACGAGCGGCGGGTCAGCCAGTGTCGCAACTTTCGGTGACGCGACCATCCTTTTCGACCGAGGGACCGCGTGGCCGATCGGCCTTCCTGTCGCCGATCAGGTCGACCTGAAAAAAAGCACCGGAGACGGTGCTGTCTTCTCACCCATGCCAGGCCTGGTCACCGCCGTCGATGTTGCCGTTGGCGCAAAAGTCGCAATGGGAGACCGGCTGGTGACGATGGAAGCCATGAAAATGGAGCACACTCTGCGCGCCCCTTTTGATGGAATTATTTCAGAATTGCGCATTTCACCCGGAAGCAAGGTTTCAGAAAACCAGTTGGTCGCCACTGTTGTGAAGGAGACACCTTAGATGGCCGGAAAATACTTCGATGAGTGGTCTGTCGGGGATCGTATTGTTCATGACATCCGTCGAACGGTGACAGAGACGGACAACCTTCTGATCACGACGCTCTCCCACAATCCTCAGCCGCTCCATCTGGATGCAGAGTATGCGGCGGGCACCGAATTCGGCCGGATCGTCGTGAATGGCGTTTTCACTTTTGCGCTGACGGTTGGTCTTTCTGTCGCCGATACCACGCTTGGCGTTCTCGTTGCCAATCTCGGCTACGATAAGGTTGTCATGCCGAAGCCCGTGTTCATCGGGGATACGTTGCGTGTCGAAACGGAGGTCGTAGAGTTGAGACCATCTGGCTCCAGACCGGAGGCAGGTATCGTTGCCTTCAGACACGTGACTTTCAACCAGCGTGGGGAGATCGTATGCCAATGCCTCAGAACCGCAATGCTGAAGAGAAAACCGGCGTGAGGCTGAGGTCTCTGCTTTTCGTACCTGGCGACCGCCCGGAGAGGTTTGACAAGGCGATCGGCTCCGGAGCCGATGCGATCATTATCGACCTGGAGGATTCCGTCACAATCGCCAACAAGGAAAAGGCAAGGGCAAATGCGCTGGAACTCCTGTCTAGGCGATCGTCGGACCTGCCAATTCTGATCCGCATTAATCCTATCAACAGCGGCGCATCTCACCTCGATCTAGCGGCTATTGCAGAAGTAAAACCTTTCGCAATCGTATTGCCCAAGGCCAAGGGCGCCAAGTCGGTCGAAACCCTGTTCGCGCGGCTGCAGGAGAGTGGCGGCGCCAGGACGCCGATCCTGCCTATCGCGACCGAAACGCCGGCGGCAATCTTCCAGCTTGGTAGCTATATCCAGGTGCAGAAATTGATCTGCGGCTTGACCTGGGGTGCCGAAGACCTGCCTGCGGCGATGGGAGCCGCGACGTCGCGGGAAGAAGATGGCAGCTATACCGCGCCCTACGAGGTGGCGCGATCGCTCACCCTGTTTGCCGCCCATGCCGCATCGGTGCAAGCGATCGAGACTGTGTATCCGAACTTTCGCGATCTTGGCGGGCTGAAGAAATATGCTGAAAGGGGACGGCGCGACGGTTTTACAGGGATGATGGCAATCCACCCCGCGCAGATCGCGCCCATAAACCAGGCCTTCACCCCCGATGCCGCTGCCATCGCTTGGGCAGAACGGGTGCTAGAGGCATTTCAGGCAAATCCGGAAGCGGGGGCGATCCAATTGGACGGTAAAATGCTGGATGCGCCTCACCTGAAGCTGGCGGCAGAAATCATCGCATCAATCAGGGATAGCTAAAGGCTCGGCTTCGTTGTCGGGATACCGCGGAATAAGAATAAGGGTGACAGCTCTTTGCTACGCGGCCGAATTGATGCAGATGCCGTCCTTTGCCTATTTACTCGCAAGGTCCATCGAGACGATATCGCGACGTTAATCGCATTTTTCTTGATTAGATTTATCTTTCGTAAACCATCCCACTTCATTTTATGAATATCCGATTGGGAGCGGTCAGTTCCACATCCGACATGACGACGGTCTTCGGGAACGCCAGAGCTGGCGCATCGCAAAATGTCGTCTTCGGAGATATCCCACATGCAGTCCTCAATACGCTTCGGAATCGGAACCCGCCTCGGAATAGGCTTCGGCTTCCTGGTTGTGCTTATGCTGGTGCTGACGCAACTGTCCGTGACCCGGGTCAATGACATCAATCTCGACCTTGGGCAGATCAATGATGTGAACAGCGTGAAGCAACGCTTCGCGATCAATTTCCGCGGCAGCGTTCACGATCGTGCCATCGCGATCCGGGATGTCACCCTGGTTGAGACCGCTGAGGAACGACAGGCGGCCGTAGATCGGATTGCCAAACTTGCTGATTCCTATGCCATCAACGAGAAGAAGATGGCGGACATGATTTCTTCGCCGGTTGGTGCTTCCGCCGAAGAAAAGACAATTGTCGCTGAGATAGCCAATGTTCAATCCAAAACCAATCCGCTCGTCGCCCAGATTATCGATCTTCAGGGAAAGGGCGATGCGGTGCAGGCAAAGAAAATCCTGCTTGAACAGGCTCGTCCGCTGTTTGTCGCGTGGTTGGGTGCGATCAACAAGTTCATCGACTACGAAGAAGCTCTGAACCAGAAGATCGGCGGCAACGTCCGCTCGTCGGCCAGCGGGTATCAGACATTGGCCTTCAGCTCCTTGGGCGGCGCAGTCCTTTTGGCAATTGTCGCGGCGTTTCTGGCAAGCCGCTCGATCACCAGGCCCATAGCAAAACTCCAGGCCGCACTGGAGCACATGGCAGAAGGAGAAAGGGCGGAAAGTGATCTGACCCTTGATGCACGCCGTGACGAAATCGGTAGCCTTGCCCGCGCCGTAGGTGCCGTGCGCGGTGCCCTCAGCGGACAGGCCGAGCGCCAAGCTGAAAGTGACGCCAAACGCGCTGCCGTCGAGCGCGAGCAGCTCGAAAAGATCGCCAGAGAGCGTGAAGCGGTAGCCGAAGAGACCAACCATGCCGTCGACCAGCTTGGCAAGGCCCTTGAAGAAATGGCCGATGGCAATCTTGCCTTCCGTCTTGCGCATCCCTTCGGTTCGACGCTCGACACGCTGCGCGTCAACTTCAACAATTCCGCAAACAAGCTGCAATCGACACTGAAAGCGATCGGCGGCAACGCGTTTTCGATCGATGCGGGCGCCAGGGAGATCAGCACGGCATCCAACGACCTCGCTCGTCGGACGGAGCAGCAGGCAGCTTCGCTTGAACAGACGGCCGCCGCACTCGATGAGATCATGGCAACCGTCAACGGATCGACTCAACGCGCCGAGGAGGCCCGCACAGTCGTTGCCAAAACCCGGGAAAATGCCGAACGGTCGGGCGAAGTCGTCAAGCGGGCGGTGGGTGCCATGGGACAGATTGAAAACTCGTCCAACGAGATCAACAATATTATCAGTGTCATCGACGAAATCGCTTTTCAGACGAACTTGCTGGCCCTCAATGCTGGGGTTGAGGCCGCACGTGCGGGCGAAGCGGGCAAGGGTTTTGCCGTTGTCGCCCAGGAAGTGAGGGAATTGGCTCAACGCTCGGCAAAGGCTGCCAAGGAAATCAAGCAGCTGATCCATACGTCTGCCGAACAGGTTCGCTCCGGCGTGACCTTGGTGGATGAAACCGGGAAAGCACTGACCGAAATCGTTTCGGAAGTGCAGGAGATAAACCGCCATGTCAATTCGATCGTTGAATCGGCAAATGAACAATCGACGGCTCTAAGAGAAATCAACAAAGCCGTCGGTACGATGGATCAATCGACCCAGCAGAACGCTGCCATGGTCGAGGAGACATCGGCCGCCGGGCAGAAACTGGCAAATGAAGCTGCTGCACTCTCGGCTCAGCTCGCGCAGTTCAGTTTCGACGGCGCCGACGCCAAGCCGGTACGGCCGGTCGGTTCTGCGTCGCAACCGCGACCCTCTCCGGCAGCGGCAATGATCAGGAGAGTGTCGTCGGCGTTCTCGGGCGGCAAGACCCAGGCTGCTGCAGCCGTATCGGCAGAATGGGAAGAGTTCTAAGCAACAGCTTCGCAAAGTGGACGCTACTGGAGCAAGCTCCCGCGTGAAATGCAGATCACGCGGGAAAGATGACAAGCAACCCTGGCTGTCCAGCTCCGAGGCAGTCACGGATCGTCAGATATTCGACGCCTATATTGATTAGCCGATCGCCCAAAAGTGCGCACCACACGACTACTCTTCGCGAATATTTTTGATATGCTAATGTGGCAGTAGTCGCGATACCTTCGCACATCGGCCGCACGTGGCATCTTCACCATCGATTTTTCTCGACCTCGCTACCTCGGCTGCCAAGTTCCTGCGAAAAGCGCGAATGGTTCTTCGTTTGGGGGGAAAGCAATGAGGAAATCTGCGTCTGTTCTGACGGCCGTCCCGCGTGGAGGGCATTATTTCTTGCCGACTGGCTTTGGGCTTTACGTGCTGCTATGGGCACTCTGCCTTCCTGTCGGCTCCGTCCATGCGCAACAGCCGACCGATGCGCAACGCAATGCCATCAGATCGGCCTGCCGTTCGGATTTCATGGCGCAGTGTTCGGGCGTGACGCCAGGTGGCATCGAGGCGCTGACTTGCCTCCAGCAACATAGTGCAACTCTCTCTCCGGCCTGCCGTGGTGCCATATCGGCGGTGGACACGACGAAGCGGAAGTCCGGTGCGGCGGCACCGGCTGAAACTCCTGGAATGGTGCCGGCTCAGTCTGGCTCGACGTCTGCTGGTGGAACGCAGGCAAGTCAGCCGACGGCGGCACAGCGTAATGCAGTGAAGTCGGCCTGCCGGTCGGATTTCATGGCGCAGTGTTCAGGCGTTGCGCCGGGCGGATCGGCGGCACTTTCGTGTCTGCGTCAGCACGATGCGACCCTCTCCCCATCCTGCCAACAGGCTGTGACGGCCCTGGGTGGGAGCGCATCTGCACCTGCGACCGGAGCAACGGCGCCATCAGGGGGTGGCTCGGCGGCGATACCTGCCCCGGGCGCGCGCGGTGCGATGCCTTCCTTCACGCCGCGCGAAGAGTTGATGATCTTGCGCCGGTCCTGCGGACCGGATTTCCGAGCTTTTTGTCGTTCAGTGCCGCTCGGCGGCGGGCGGGGCATTGGCTGCTTGCGGGATAACCTGCAGCGGCTCTCCCCCACATGCCAGAGGGTATTGACCAGCGGATTGTAGGGTCTCGTTCGACGCTTCTTTCCGCCGGTCCCCAGGCGGGTGCGCCATGCAGGAAATCTCCTAATTGGGCGAAAGAGCCTGGCAGTCGCTATGGCTTGCACTTGACGTTGCGCTTGCCGCGGCGTTCAGTTCGTCCCAATATGCGAACGATACTCGAACCCTACAGCTTCAATGACGACCCGGAGGTTCCGACCTTCGATCATGGCAAGGGCCTAGTCGTCTTCGATCATCAATGCATCTTCTGTTCTTCGTTCGTCCGCTTCGTCTTTGCCCATGACGCGTCCGGTCGCTTCATGTTTGCGGCTGCGCAGTCGCGGCTTGGACAGGCGCTCTATCGCCACTACGGCCTCGACACGACGAACTTCTCGACCAATCTGGTGATCGTTGACGGCATCCTCCACACCAAGATGGATGCCTTTGCTGCCGTCATGCGGGCTCTCGGTTTCCCATGGAGCATCCTTGCCGTCGTGAACGCGGTGCCGAGGCAACTCGCTAATGCTATATACGATCTGATTGCGAAGAACAGGTACCGCATCTTCGGCAAGTACGAGACCTGCCTTATGCCCTCCAAGGAGCTGAAAGCCCGTGTCGTCGAATAGCACTGCGTCGAAGAGATAGCCATGAACCACCTCGAAAGCCTCACCTCGAAGCTGGGCGTCGAAGCCAGTGGCGTACAGGAGATTTCGCAGTCCCTGTTTGAAAGGGTCTTGGGCAAGACATTCGCCGAACTGCCGGGCGCCGTCCGCAAGATGCATGACAGTCGCATCTCCAAGCATTTCGAGGGCAGGGCGACTATATCGCGCGGCGGCGGGATTATTGCCAAGCTGATCGGAGCCGCTCTCGGTTTTCCGGGAAGCGGAGAGAACGTTCCAACTACCGTCGCCATCCAGCGTGATGGAGACAGGGAGACGTGGGTTCGGCACTTCGGGCGCGCGACGTTCAAGTCCGACATGGCACCGGTGCCAACCAACAGGCCTGGCCGGATTACCGAACGGTTCGGCTTCCTGTCCTTCGACATCGACCTCGATGCCCGCCGAGGCGGGCTCCACTATCCGGTTGCAAGATGCCGTATAGGACCAGTGTCGCTCCCGCGCTTTCTGACGCCGCGCAGCGATACCGTCGAGTACCGGGGGACCGAGGATGGGCGCTTCCATTTTTCCGTGAAGATCGATCTTCCGATCTTCGGTCACCTCATCAGCTACAACGGATGGCTCGTCGAGCCAGCGAACTGCGCAGATGGCAGCATGTGAAGAGGCGACGACGATCGGCATTGATCCGATGCGAAGACCCGGTGGATAGCGGCGTCACGCGGGCGCATATTCATTTGCTGCAAAGAGATGATGGTGCACTCTGCCGGTGAACATCTGCAACAGCTCGCCTGTCACTTCGCGGCTCTGAAAACGCACATCAGAAAGAAGGGCGGCGTTCACCGCATCCAAATTCGGATAGCGGATGGCGAGCGCCATGGCGTAAACAGGCGCCCCTTCATCGCGTTCAAGACCATCGAGAACGCGGACTTCCTGTGCCTGCGGAAACTGCGTCCACAGAGGAACCAGCCGCTCCTTCACGAACGCCCGGAACTCAGCTTCCTTGCCGGGATGGATCTCGCCTTCAAATAATGCGTAACGGATGATCACAGGCTCTCTCTCCCAAAAGCTCGCACGAGCTGGAATGACGTCGATCGGAGTGACGATGGAAACCGGAGCGCAATTACCCAATTGCGCTCCTTTTGGGGCCTTATTTGCCCCAGATTTTCTTGTACTGGTCGCGGTAGCCGTTATCAGGGTCGAAACTGTTCTTCGGTCCACCGTCGAATTCGACATTGGCGGATGTGACCACGTGCAGGGGCGAGACATAGCCAGACCATGGAGCGCCGGCAAAAGCGCGGTTTAGCTCATCGACAAGCTGCCAACCCTGGAGATTAAGCGGTTCGGCGACCGTTACCGTCTGGTACTGCTTGGCACGAATACGCTGATAGGCGCTCTCCGAGCCATCGCCGGCCGCAACATTGACAGGCTTGCCGTCGCCGGCAATTCCCGCTGACGCAAGTGATGGCCCCATGAAGTCGAAATACAGATCGTTGATTGCCAGGGAATGCGTCCACTTGTCTCCGTATTTCTGGAGAAGCGAGGTGGTCAGCTGCGGCATGCGCTGCGATGTTTCCGCAATGGGCGTGTCGACATATTCGAGGACGGTGCCGCCGAGGTTCTCAATCTCCTTCTTCATCCGGTCGGCCTTGGCGATTGCAATCGCATAGGTGCTGTCGGTGAAGATGATGACGCCGGGCTTGCCGCCGGAATCGACGAAGGCCCAGTCGGCCGCCGATTTTGACACTTCCATGGCGTCGGTTGTCACGTTCGCAAAGACGCCCACTTCCGGCACGGGACCAACGTTTGATGCCGCGTGCCAGGAAACCATTGGGATTCCGGCGGCCTTGGCCTGTTCCATAGCCGGTTTCTGTTCGATCGCGTCGAAGCCGTTGATGATGATGCCGTCGGGCTTCAAGGCCATCGCCTGTCCGAATGCAGCCGTGCGGCCGCCGATCGAACCGGCGCCATCGAGCGTAGTCACCGTCCAGCCTGTCGCGCTTGCCGCTTCCTGAATTCCATTGACGACGCCAAGAATGCCGCCGTTCTTCATGTCGGCGGCAAGTATGACGATCTTCTTTCCCTCGGCGGCCTTCGGGCCTGTGGTCGGGCCGTCCCAGGTGCTCGCCTTGGATGCGTATTTCTCCACGACCGCCTTGGCGTCCGCCATAGGATCGGCAAATGCCGGCACGCTCATCATAAGCGCCATGGCCGCCACGGCTGCCTGCAACATCGTTCTGCGTTTCATGCTCTACTCCTCCATTGGATTTCGTGCTGGACGTCGGCTTGATATTGATGTGGTTTACTTGGGCGTCGCGGTGGTCCTCCTCACCGCGCCGCGCTTGCGTTGAGCGTAGCCTGCGATGCCGATGGCAACGAGCAGGGTCACGCCATTGAACAGCGGTTCGACAAAGAATGACCCACCGAACTGTTGGATGCCGGAAATGCCGACCGCCAATATGATGACGCCGATCAAGGTGCCCCAGACGTTTACGCGGCCGGGCTTGATCGTCGTCGAGCCGAGAAAGGCACCGACCAGCGCCGGCAACAGATATTCCAGTCCGACGCTTGCCTGGCCGATCCGAAGTTTGGAGGCCAGAAGCACGCCGGTCAGCGCAGCAAGCAGCCCCGAGGTAACGAAGGCGCCAATGACGAATTTGCGAACGGGAATGCCGTTGAGGGCGGCGGCCTTCGGATTGGCGCCGATGGCGTAGAGATACCGGCCGATCGGCAGGTATTCGAGCACGATCCACATGCAGATGGCGATCGCCAGCACATAAAAGCCGGTAATCGGCAGGCCGAACAACATTGTCCCGTTCAGCGCATAAAAGCCTTGCGGCAATATGCCAACGACCTGTCGCCCGCCCGTATGCCAGAGCGCCAACGAATATAGAACCGTGCCGGTGCCAAGCGTGGCGATGAAGCTGTCGATCTTGGCAACCTCGACCAGAAGGCCGTTGAGAAATCCTGTAATGACGCCGAGCGTCAGCACGACAAGCACCGCGACTGGCCAAGGGAATCCGTAGGATGTCTGCAGGCTGATGGCCAGGATATGCCAGAGCACGATGCCGTAGCCTACGGTCAGATCAATACGCCCGGATGCCATCGGGATCATGGCTGCTAACGATAGAAGCGCGATGATCGCCTTGTCGGATACGATCGAACGGACATTCAGGACTGTCGGGAAGGTGCTGGGCAGCAGGATGGAAAACAGCAGGATCAGGCAGACTGTCAGGATAACCAGCCCGTAGGCTGGAATGAGCCGCCCAATCTTCTGCCCGGTTGAAAGCCCGGCCATTTCGCTTTTGGTTGGCTCAAGCGCCGTAGACTCAATGGATTGCATGGTTTTTCTCCTGGTGCTTCATGCGGCTTCGGATGCGGACGCAGCGGTGATGACTGTCTGCGTCGTCAATGCATTCCCGGTCAGCTCGCTGACGATTTTGCCGCGCGAGAAGACAAGCGCACGGTGGCAGATGTGGGCGATCTCTTCGAAATCGGTGGAGACGACAACGACGGCGAGGCCCGCATCGAGCGCGCGTGCTATAAGGCGGTAGATATCGGCGCGGGCTCCGACATCGACCCCCGCGGTTGGGTCTTCTGCAACGAGCAGCTTTCGACCCGTTGCCAGCCAGCGGCCGACCACCACCTTTTGTTGATTGCCGCCGGATAAGGCCTCCACGGGCAAGTCCGGATCGTTTGGGCGCAAGCCGACGGACTGGCCGATGGCATAGGCTTGGCCAGCCTCGCGCCGTGGCGACAGGAAGGACAGAAGCCGGCGACCCATGGCGCCCGGATTGATATACGTATTCTCGCGGATGGAAAGCGAAAGGGCGACGGATTCCTCCGTGCGATCGCGCGCGATCAGGCCGACGCCCGACGCCATCGCTGCCCGCGGGCTGGAGAGATCCGGGATGTCGTCGTTGAGCGTAATCGTGCCTGTGAAGGGTTCGCAACCGAACAGGGCGCGACCAATCAATTCCTGGCCGGCGCCGCGAAGGCCGGCCAGCCCCAGAAGCTCGCCTCGCCTGATGTCGAACGAAACCGGACCCGTGCCGGTGCAGGCGAGGTCGCGAACCTTAACGATGGCTTTGCCCGGGGCGGCGTGCGTCTTGGAAAACAGCTCATTGCTGCTGCGGCCGATAATCATGGTGACCAGTTCGTCCGGCGTGGTCTCGGCCACCGGCTTCTGACCCACGAGACTTCCGTCGCGCAACACCGCGACCCGGTCGGCGATGCGGAAGATTTCGTCAAGTCGGTGGGAGACATAGATCATGCCGACGCCGCGATCCCTAAGCGGCCGGACAGCATCGAAAAGGCGGCCGACTTCGTCGGCGGGCAGACTTGCGGTCGGCTCGTCCAGCACGAGGACATCAGCTTCTACAGCGAGTGCACGGGCGATGGCGACAAGCGATTTCTCCGTCCGGGTGAGGGCGGAGATCCGGGTCGTTGGATCGAAGTCACAGCCGACCAACTTCAGGGCTTCCTTGGCGCGCGCCTCCGTTCGGCTCCAGTCTATAAGGCCACGGCGCTTCGAGAAACCCTGGGCGAGGCCCATGTTTTCGCCGACGCTCATCCATTCAATCAGGCCGAGATCCTGGTGAATGAAGGCCACGGGTTGGCGTTCATTCGGCTTGGACGGGCGATGATGATAAGGTTGGCCACGAAAGAGGATTTCGCCGGTATCCGGCTTGTAGATGCCGGCAAGGGTCTTGATGAGGGTGGACTTGCCAGCACCATTTTCACCCAGTAGCGCCAGAATCTCTCCCTCGCGCAAATCCATGGAGACATCGCAAAGAGCTTGCGTACCACCAAAGCTTTTCGTGATCGACCGGAACTCCAGCAGTTCATGTGTTGACACCGTTGCTCCTCCCAAAGCGCGCGTTCCTGACCCTGTATGTTATCGATAACATTATTTGATGCAAGTAAAAAGAATGCCGAGGCGAAATTCGAATATCGGCGCATCAATCGGCAGGAAAACCGTCGAGCAGCCTCATCATCTCGGCGGAGTCCCTGGCGCCGAGCCCGGCTGCGCAGAGGAGGCGATGGATCTCCACTACCGAGCCCGTCATTGGCAGCGGCGTCTTCGTCTTGAGGGCGAAGGCCTGCAGCGAATCCAAATCCTTCAGCATATTGTCGATGCGCCCCGTGGGCGAGAAATCGCGGGCTGCGAATTTTTGCATGAATTCCTGCAGAATCCGACTATCGGCCCTACCGCCGGCAAGGGCCGCAGGGATTGCCGTCGGGTCGACGCCACCGGCTTCGGCAAGTTTGACCGCCTCGGCAACCGCCTGAAACAGCACCGCGCAAAAAAGCTGATTGATTAGCTTGGTGGTCTGCCCTGCGCCGGACGCGCCCATCAGCGTATAATTGGCGGAGAGATGTTGCATCACCTTGCGGGCCCGCTCGAAATCCACCTCGCGACCGCCAGCCATGATCGTCAATTTCCCGCAAAGCGCGCCGGGAACACCGCCCGACAACGGGCAATCCACCCACACCATACCCGTCTTACGTTCAAGGCGCGCCGCCATGTCGGCCGTCTCGGCAGGATCGATGGAAGACATGTCGATCAGCACCTTGTCAGCATTTGCCGAAGCCGCCACGCTTTTCTCGCCGAAAACCACGGCGCGGACGATATCCGCGTGGTTGAGGCTGAGGATGCAGAATTCGGACTTTGAAACGGCTTCTTCTGCAGAGCTTGCCGGGCTGGCGCCCTTGGCCTGCAGGGCCGCGATTTTCCCGGGATCCAGATCGAAGACGTGGACGCGATGCCCGGTTTCGATCAATCGCGTGACGATCGCCGTACCCATGATCCCAGCACCAATGACGGCGACATTTGCCCTTTGGTCATCCTGCATGTTTTTCTCCCAATAAGACTATATTTTCAAGGCCATCACGGGCGAGATAGACGATCCGTTCCAGTGAATTGTCGATGCTGATGCTCACGACATCCGGTTCGCCTACCGGAAGTTCCAGCGTCTGCAGTTGGCTGTCCAATAGCGAGACCGGCATGAAGTGATCGTGGCGCGCGCCCATCCGTGACAGCAGGACCTCGCGTGGTCCATCGAGGAAAACAAAGGCGAGCCGTCCGTCTGCCGCATGCCGTAACCTGTCCCGGTATGCCCGCTTGAGGGAGGAACAGGAAATAACCGCGCCTCTTCCGATACCGAGCGCCTCTTTTATTACGATGCCAATCCGGTCCAGCCACGGCATGCGGTCTTCGTCTGTCAGGGGAAAGCCCCGAGCCATCTTCTCGACATTCTCCGCCGGATGAAGGTGGTCGCCTTCCACAAAGGGCGCGCCGCTCAGCTCCGCCAGGCATTCCCCAACGGTAGACTTGCCGCTTCCGCTGACCCCCATGACAACAATTGCAAACGACGAATTGGCACTTTCAGGAGACATTGCGCTCTCGGCCTCAAAGACAGGTGGTGATGCCGCCATCGACATAGAGCGTGTGCCCGTTGATGAAAGATGAGGCCCTTCCGGATAGGAAAACGGCAGCACCGATCAGCTCCTCGACATTCCCCCAGCGGCCTGCCGGTGTCCGCTTCTCCAGCCACGACGAGAATTCCGGATTGTCGACCAGCGCTTGATTGAGCGGCGTCTTGAAGTAGCCTGGGGCGATCGCGTTGATCTGCAAGCCATATTTCGCCCAGTCGGCGCACATCCCGCGTGTCAGGTTGCGCACGGCACCTTTGGTTGCCGTGTAGGGCGCGATGCCCGGGCGAGCCAATTCGCTCTGGACCGAAGCGATGTTGATGATCTTGCCTTCCTTGCGACAGATCATCCCTTTGGCCACGGCCTGGCCGACATAGAAGACACTCGATATATTGGTGGTCAGCAAGAGCTCCCACTTGTCGGCTGGAAACTCCTCCAGGGGCGAGCGGAATTGCATTCCTGCATTGTTGATAAGGATGTCGATAGCGCCGATGCCTTTTTCGATGGCGGCGACACCCTGATCGGCAGCGTCCTTTTTCGTCACGTCGAAGATTGCCGGGTGTGCAGAAAAGCCCTTCATGTTCAGGGTTTCGACGGCGCGCTCCACCGCTTCCACCGTGCGGCCGTTGATGATTACTTCGGCGCCGTGCTGTGCCAGGCCCTCGGCCAGCGCATAGCCAATCCCCTGACTCGATCCGGTGATCAGTGCCCGGCGTCCCGTCAAATCGAACAGTTTCGTCATCTAAAAATACGTCCTCCAGTCTGGTCCGGCCTGCGGCGGGGCTCCACTGTGCCACACCCGGCGCCTCTTGACATCCCACAGCCGGAATATATGTTATCGATAACATAATCAATCGACAAAATACGGGTGGAGGAACAATGTCCAAGGTGGAAATCCTGATGACCGGAGCCTATCCGGAATGGGACATGGTGGATCTGGAGGCAAACTATACCGTCCACCGCCTATGGGAGACGCCTGACAAGCAACGTTTGCTAGCCGATGTCGGCGCCACGGTTCGCGCCATAGCGACCCGCGGAGAACTCGGTGCTTCGGCCGAGTTGATGCGCCAATTGCCAAGGCTTGAGATCGTCTCATGCTATGGGGTCGGCACGGACGCGATTGACCTTTCCTATGCGCGAGGGCGTAGCATCCGTGTCACCAACACGCCTGACGTGCTGACGGATGATGTGGCCGATATCGGGATCGCCTTGCTGCTTGCCACCGCCCGGCACATCCCTCAGGCCGATCGCTTCGTGCGGGAGGGGCAATGGGGGAAGGTGGCAATGCCACTTGTCACCAGAGTGTCCGGCAAGAAGCTGGCTATCGCCGGAATGGGCCGCATCGGCCAAGCGATGGCGAAGAGGGCGACGGCCTTTGGCTGCGAAATCGCCTATTTTGCGCGCAATAGGCGCCGCGAACTGCCATATGCGTTCGAGCCGGATTTGGCCGTTCTGGCACGATGGGCCGATTTTCTCATCGTCATCGTGCCGGGCGGCGAGGCGACGAAGGCGTTGGTCGACGGCGAGGTTCTCTCAGCGCTTGGTCCCAAGGGTATTTTCATCAACGTCTCGCGCGGCTCTACGGTGGATGAGGAGGCGCTGATCACAGCTCTTCGGAATGGCTCGATACAGGCCGCCGGCCTCGATGTATTCCTGAATGAGCCGAACATCGATCCCCGTTTCTACGCCATGGAGAATGTCGTGCTGCATCCGCATCATGGATCCGGTACGATTGAAACCCGCAAAGCTATGGGCCAGCTTGCGCGCGACAATCTCGCCGCGCATTTTGAAGGGCGCCCACTTCCGACACCGGTCGTTTAAGGATATCGCGATGAAAGCCATTGTCATCCATGCTGCCAAGGATCTGCGCATCGAAGAGCGTGACGCGGAAATCGCGGGGTCGGGGCAGGTCGAAGTCGCCATAGAGGTCGGCGGCATCTGTGGCTCCGACCTTCATTACTACAATCACGGCGGCTTTGGCGCCATCCGTCTTCGCGAACCGATGATCCTCGGCCACGAGGTCGCAGGGACCGTCAAGGCGGTGGGCGTGGGCGTGGGCGGCCTTGCTGTTGGTGATAGAGTTGCGGTCTCGCCGAGCCGGCCCTGCAACCACTGCCAGTATTGCCTCAGGGGCCAACAGAATCATTGCCTCAACATGCGCTTCTACGGCAGTGCCATGCCGATGCCGCACATTCAGGGCGCATTTCGGCAACGTCTCGTGGCGGAGAGCTGGCAATGCCATCGAGTAGTCGAAGGCATCAGCATTCATGAAGCCGCCTTTGCCGAGCCCTTCGCGGTAACGTTGCATGCAGTCAATCGCGCGGGCTCATTGCTTGGCAAGCGGGTCCTCGTGACCGGCTGCGGCCCGATCGGAGCGTTGGCGATCATTGCAGCACGCGCCCATGGTGCGCGGGAAATCGTCGCAACAGATGTCGTGGACCGTGTTCTGGAACTCGCCCGCATAGTGGGTGCCGATCGCACCATCAACGTTGCCGCGCATCCCGAAGAGCTGGCTGCATATGGTGCCAACAAGGGAACCTTCGATGTGATGTTCGAGGCATCCGGCAACGAGCGGGCGGTCCGCACCGGACTGGAGGCATTGGCGCCACGCGCCGTTCTTGTGCAATTGGGCCTCGGTGGGGATATCGCCATTCCGCAGAACATGATCGTGTCCAAGGAAATAGAAATGCGCGGCACGTTCCGTTTTCACGGGGAGTTTGCGCTTGCCGTTGATCTCATCAATCAAAGGCGAGTTGACCTCAAGCCCCTGTTGACCGGAGTCTTCGCACTGGAGGATACGGTTGCTGCCTTCGAAGCGGCAAACGACCGAAGTAAATCCATGAAGGTGCAGATCGCGTTTTGAAAGGATCGGCCCTGTCGACCGGCAATGATCAGGTGCTCTCGCGGAGCACGACCTTGTAGCTGGTCAGGGTGATCTCGTTGCGGACAGCATCACCGGTTTGCAAGGCATCAAGGAGGCGGGCCGCAGCCTGTTTTCCGATGCCGTAGCAATCGACGTTGATCGTCGTAATCCGCGGATGGCAGATAGATGAGATCTCGTAGTCGCCGAAGCCGGCAATCGCAATGTCTTCGGGAACGCGCATGCCGCGACGGCGACATTCCATGATTGCGCCGAAGGCGGAAAGATCGGAAACGCACAGGACGACTTCCGTGTCGGGCCAGCGCTCCAACATGCTGATGATCGCCTGGGCGCCTTGTTCCATGCTAATCGGCGGAACGCCGAAGGAAATCAGCCGTCCAACACCGAGACCCAGCTCCTCGACGGTTTTGAGGAAGCCACTGCGGCGTTGACTGCCACGCGTGTCGCGCGCAGTTGTCCCCCCGATATAGCCAAACCTGCGATAGCCCTTGCCGGCGAGTTCCCGGACAAGAAGAGACATTGCTTCGCTGTTGGAAAAGCCGACCACATGGTTGATCGGCCTTTCCGGGATCTCCCAGGTTTCGACGACAGGAATAGCGGCATTTTCCAGCATGCGCCGCGCGCGTTGCGTATGCGATCCGCCGGTCAGGATGATGCCTTCGGGGCGCCTACGGAGCATCGACTCGATCAGCTGCTCCTCTCTTTCCGTAGAATAATCCGTGTAGCCGAGAAGGAGCTGCAGGCCTGTATTGTCGAGTGCATCGGTGATTCCACGTGCAGTATCGGAGAAGTTGGAATTGTTGATCGAGGGTACGAGGGCAGCAATGAAGCCGGTGCGGCGCGAGGAAAGGCTGCCCGCCGATTGATCGAGCACATAGCCAAGCGCATCGACGGCGTCCATGATGCGCTTGCGGGTTTCCTCCGAAACACTTGCATCCTGTCGAAAGGCCCGCGAGACCGTCATCGCGGAGACACCGACATATTTGGCAACCTCCGTCATCGTCAGTTTCTGGGCTTCTCCAGGGCGGGGATTGCTGCCTTTGCTACTGTCTGCCTTCTTCACTCGGCCTCCGCTTTCAAACGCTCGGCCTCATGAGAACGCCAGCCGTGTTGAAACAAACTCAACCAGATTAAAGTTATCGCTACCATCATACAATCGAAAAATGGGGCTCTGTCAGTGCCGCGGCCGTTTTTCAATCATGGAAGGTGAGCGTCGGGGAAGCTGCTGATATTGCCCATACGCGAATTCTTTCCGTCCAGCCACGTAGCACTTGGAAAAAACGACAAGCGTGATATCGATAACATACTGGAAAGCCGGAGGGCAATGATGTTTGGCGAATTGGAGGGCACCGGGTTCGAGGTTCTGGACCCGCGTTTTGAAAGCTGTTTTGTCGGCCATGCACGCGTCGAGAGGTTGTGGACCGGCGGGCGCTGGCTCGAGGGGCCGGCGTGGTTTGCGGCCGGACGTTATCTGGTCTTCTCGGATATTCCGAACAACCGCATGATGCGTTTCGACGAAACCAACGGGGGCACCTCGGTATTTCGTGTGCCCTCCAACAACTCCAACGGTAATAGCGTCGACAACGAGGGGCGTCTCGTGACCTGCGAGCATCTGACGCGCCGGGTGACCCGAACGAATTTCAATGGCAGCATCAGCGTGATCGCTGACAGTATCGGTGGCAAACGGCTCAATTCCCCGAATGACCTCGTGGTCAAATCGGATGGAACAGTTTGGTTCACGGATCCGAGCTACGGCATCATGCACGACTACGAAGGTGACTACGGCGAAGAGGAAATCGGCGGTTGCCATGTCTACCGTCACAATCCCGCAACCGGAGAAACGACACGCATGCTTTCCGATTTCGTCAAGCCGAACGGGTTGGCCTTCTCCCCAGACGAAAGCCTGTTGTACATCGCCGATACGGGTGCCACACACCAGGCAGATGGCCCGCGTCATATTCGTAAGTTCGCTGTCTCCAGCAATAGCGGTCTTACGGATCTAGGCGTCTTTGCCGCGTGCACCTCAGGTCTGTTCGACGGCTTCAGAATTGATCGCAAGGGCCGGATCTGGACGAGCGCCAGCGATGGGGTTCACGTCTACGATCCGGATGGTACCTTGATCGGTAAGATCCGCGTTCCTGAGATTGTCTCGAACGTCACCTTCGGTGGTGAAAAGCTCAATCGCCTGTTCATTACCGCCACCACATCTCTCTACGCCGTCTATCTTACCGCGAACGGGTCAAAATTGGGGTGATGCGGGGCGTGATTGTCCGAGGTCAGATGGCGGGCCGCGTCAATTGTCACACTTGGGCGCCAACCCGTGCCATGGGCGCATTCGAGCTAGCAGCGTATCCGAGCTTTTCCGAAAGCTCCGAGGCCGCAGCCAGAAGCCGGCCGAGGTAGCCGTCGCGATTTCGGATGCCGTCTTCCTTCGGTGTGACGAGACAGAGCGTGGCGATGCAGACGGGCCCCGGTTCAAAGACCGGCACGGCAAGGCAATGGGTGAAACTGTCGACGATGCTGTTGAAGGTGAAGAAGCCGTCCTTCTCTGCATCCCGCACTTGCCGGATGAATTCGGAGGTCGCCAGTTTCGAACCGTCAGGCAGCGTAAAATCCGCTGGAGGTATGAGGTCGATGATCTCCTGGTCGCTCATATGTGCCACGAGCAGGCGTCCGGACGCAGTCCACGGGATCGCCACCGGTTCGCCGACATTGGTCGAGATGCGGAACGGACGCATACCTTCCTTCATCAGGGCGACGAGATATTTGTTGCCCTCAAGCAGGCACATCTGCGCGGTCTCGCGCGTCTCCTCGGCAATTCTGGCAAGTAGTCGGTCGCATTCCCGCATGAGATCGAACTGCTCGGCATAGGCCGTGCCGAGAAAATAGAGCTTGCGGCCGAGAAAAACCCGGCCGTCGTCGCCGCGATATTCGAGGACGCCCTGCCGGATCAGCAGATTGACCAGCTCATAGACCGAGGAACGCGGCGCCCCGATATGCTGGGCGATCTCGTTCGGCCGCATGGGCTGACGCTGATGCCGCAGAAAATCGAGTATCTCGAAGGCGCGGTCGAGCCCACGCGCCCTGCGATTGATCGTGTCGACGGCTTCATCCATGCGTTTTCCATTCCTCAGTCATCGCGCAAAAGTGCTCGGTGCGTCACTTTTCCTTGTAGGCGATGCAGTCCACTTCCACCTTGCAATCGACCATCATCCGCGATTGCACGCAAGCGCGAGCCGGCGGATTCTCGCCAAAGTACTCCGCATAAACGCCGTTGAAACTCCAGAAGTCACGCGGGTCGTCAAGCCAGACGCCCACCCGCACGACATCCTCAAGGCCGTATCCCGCCTCATGCAGGATCGCAATCAGGTTCTCGATTGCCTTGCGGCTTTCCGCCACGATGCCGCCGCCTATGACGTCGCCCTTCTCCATGGCAATCTGGCCGGAAACATGAAGCCAACCATTTGCCTCGACCGCACGTGCAAAAGGCAAGGCTTGCTTGCCGGCGCCGGTTTCTCCCGTGCCATAGCGCTTGATTGTCAAAGTATCGCTCCGATTTCTAGTTGAATGTTGAGGTTTTGAGAAATTCGGCGAGCCGCTCCGTCTGCGGTTTGACGAACATGGTCTTTGGATCCCCCTGTTCGCCGATACGCCCCTGATTCATGAAGATCACTCGGGTCGACACTTCGTAGGCGAAGCGCATCTCGTGGGTGACCAGCAGCATGCTCATGCCATCCTGCGCGAGGCTCTTGATCACCTGGAGCACTTCGTTGACGAGTTCCGGATCGAGCGCCGACGTGACCTCGTCGAAAAGCATCAACTTCGGGTTCATCGCGATCGCTCGGGCAATGGCGACGCGCTGCTGCTGGCCGCCGGAGAGCTGACCGGGGAAATGGTCCATGCGGGCCGAGAGGCCAACCCGGTCAAGCCATTTTTCGGCGACCGACCGTGCCTCGGCGCGCTCCATCTTCTTGACCTTCATCAGGCCGAGCATGACATTGTTGGCCGCCGTCATGTGGGGAAAGAGATTGAATTGCTGGAAGGCCATGCCGGTCATTGCCCGCTGGCGAGCGATATCCTTTTCCTTCTTGCGCCGACGGACCCCGCTGATGGTCTCGTAGCCGATCGGCTCGCCGTCGATGCTGATCGAGCCGCCCTGGAATTCCTCGAGCATGTTGATGCATCGTAGCATCGTCGTCTTGCCCGAGCCGCTTGAGCCGATGATGCTGATCACCTCGCCCTGTCGCATGCTGCAATCCACTCCTTTCAGGACTTCGACGGGGCCGAAGCTCTTGTGAAGATCGTGTATTTCAAGAAGTGCGTTGGCCATCGTTTCAAGCCTCATGATGAAACGGCGGTCTTGCGCTCGACGTAGCGGCCGAAGCGTTCGATGCCATAGTTGATGACGAAATAGAGAAAGCCAGCGAAGAAATAGAATTCGAGGCTAAGGAAGCTGCGCGATATGACTTCCTGTGTTCTGAGCAGCAATTCCGCGACACCGATGATCGACAGAAGCGTTGACGCCTTTACCATTTCCGCTGCGGTGTTGACCCAGGCCGGCAGCGCGTGGCGAAGCGCCTGTGGACCGAGCACATAGGCGAAGGTTTGCGGAAATGTCAGCCCGATCGCCTTGGCCGCTTCCGTCTGTCCGGTGGGTATGGCCTGAAGGGCTCCACGAACAAGTTCGCCGACATGGGAGCTGCAGAAGATCGAGAGCGCAAGAACTCCCGCTTGGAATGGGCCGAGGTCGATGCCGATTGTGCTCAGAACATAATAGCTGGCAAGCACAAGAACCAGCACCGGCGTACCACGGATGAAATCGGTGTAGCCGCGCACGAGCAGGCGCAACGCCCATCCTCCATAGGTTAGCGCCAATCCGACGAATATCCCCAGAAATGAACCGACGACGATCGACAGAAAGGAGATGGAAATCGTGGCGCCGAGACCCTTCAGCAGCGGGATGCGCGCAAGCCATGCCTGATCGAGGAAATGAGAAATGTCCATGGCGCTCACCTCGGTATCGACAAACGCCGCTCGGCAAGGCGCAACAGCGCAGCCAGGACGGAGCAGGTGAAGACATAGAGACAGCTCGTCACCATCCAGGTCTCGATGACACGGAAGGTTTCGACATTGATCTTGCGCGCTTCGAAGGTGAGCTCCGGCACGGCGATGGCCGCAGCAAGAGAGGTGTCCTTGAACAGTGAGATAAAGGTCGAGCTCAACGAGGGGAGAACGTTGCGGATCATGATCGGCATCGTGATCGACGTGCGTATCTGCCCCTCCGTCAGTCCGATGGCGAGGCCTGCCTCGCGCAAACCCGGCGCTACGGACAGAAGGCCGCCGCGGAAGACTTCGGCCAGATAGGCGCCGGAATAGACAGCCAGCGTCACGACAAAGCTTTCGATCTTGCCGAGCCGAAGGCCGAGCTGCGGCATTGCGAAGAATGTGAAAAGCACCAGCACCAGTATCGGCGTGTTCCGGATGATTGTGACATAGATCCGTGCCGGGCTGCGAATGAAGGCAGTCTTCGAAACCAGGGCGAAGGCCACGAACAGCCCGAGAATGCAGCCGGCGAGAATTGCCGCAAAGGCGAGTCCGAGGCTCAGCGCCAGACCTTCGAGAAGTAGGTCGAAACTGCGCCAGACCGCCGCGAAGTTCAATGAATAGCCCATGTAAGCCGTCCGTCAAATGGGGAGGGAATGGCCCGGGCAAAGCCCGGACCATCGAGCGGAGACTTACTTGTATTCGACCGGGAAGCCGATCTGCGGCGGGGCAAGATCCTTGCCGAACCAGGTCTTGTAGGATTTCGCGTAGAAGTCGAACTCGACGCCGGTCATTGCCTCATGTAGTGCCGTGTTGACGAAATTCAGCCAATCCTGATCTCCACGCTTTACGCCGCAGGCATAGGTCTGCGGATTCCAGCCGTAACCGGCGTCTTTGTAGCGACCGGGATTCTGCGTCATATACCAGGCAAGAGACGACTGGTCGGTGGCGGCCGCGGCGGATCGACCGGATTCCAATGCCTGGTAGATGAGGTCGACGGAATCATACTGGTCCACCTTTGCGTCGGGCAGAGCGGCATGCACCATGCTCTCGGCATAGACGTTCTGCAGTACCGATATCGTCACTGCGGAGCCGGCCGCCTTGAGTGCCGCATAGTCGGCATATTGGCCGTCGGCCTTCAGCATCAGCCCCACACCCTCGCGGTAATAGGGGATCGTGAAGGCAATCTGTTGCGCCCGTTCGCCGGTCACCGTCATGAACTGGCAGGTGATATCAACCTTGTTGGTGGTGATGTTCGGAATGCGGGCATCGGAAGACTGGTTGACGAATTCGATCTTGTCGGGATCTCCGAACAGTGCCTTGGCGATGATGTGGCCCATATCGATGTCGAAGCCTTGGAGCTTGTCGTCGGCGCTTTTGAAGTGCCAGGGCGCATTGGTACTGCCGGTGCCGAGAACCAGATGGCCGCGGGCAAGCACTTCGTCGAGTTTGCTTGGCGTTTGAGCGGCCGCCGGAAGGGCGAATAGAGAGAGCACGAAGAAAGCGGCAAGTGCCGCCTTGGATAGATTGATGGTCATGACGTTCCCCTGATGGCTCGGGTTTGTTACCGATTAATCCAATATACTGGACACATGTCTTTAATACCGGATTTCCTATCAAAATCCCGTCGCCCTGGATTGTCAAGAGTATGTTGAGAATTGCCTGCCGCAGGCCGCGTCGACATCGCCGTCGCACGCCGAGACTACAGAGCATAGGAGCGCTTGAGCGCCGGGAATCGGGATGGCGCCGTCAAATGCTGCTCCGCAATCTCATTTGTTTTCGCTTGATGAATTGGCCATCCCATTGATCGATATGGGATTATTTTCCTCTGCTGGTAACGTCCGAGTTGCAAAATGCCATGGACAAAAAAAAGCGGGCGCAATGGCCAGGCTTCCGATCTCGACGTCGATGGAGCAATGACTTGCCGCGCTTACGGCGTTGAACAGCCAATCTCAAAGCATCAAATGCTTGCCAGGGTGACAGTCTGGCCAGACTTGGCCGAGCGCGTTGCAGCTTCGGCAATGGCGAGTGCATTGACGCCGTCATCGAGTGTGACGGGCAATGTCGACCCGGAGTTGACCGCATCGACAAACGCGGCCCATTCTGCGGAATAGGCACGCATGTAGCGCTCGAGGAAAAAGAACTCCGGCTTCGCCGACGTGACCCCATCCTTCGTCGCTTTCGAGACTGTGTTTTCAAGGACATTGCCCGCCGAGAGCAGTCCGTCCGAGCCGAGTAATTCAACGCGCTGGTCGTAACCGTAAACCGCGCGACGGCTGTTCTTGATGACCGCAAGGCGGCCGTCGGCAAAATGCAGCGTCACCACGGCGGTGTCGACGTCGCCGGCAGCACCAATTTCCGGGTCGACGATTGAGCTTCCAACTGCGGCAACAGCCTCTGGCAGACCGCCCATGAGCCAGCATACCATGTCGAAGTCATGGATCATCATGTCACGAAACAGACCGCCTGACACCTTGACGTAGGAAACCGGCGGCGGCGCTGGATCGAATGAGGTTACGGACAGCAACTCGGTCTTTCCGATCTCGCCGCGATCGACTGCCGCTTTCAGCGCGGCAAAATTGGGATCGAAACGGCGGTTGAAGCCGATCATGACCGGACGGCCGTTCCTTGCTGCAGCCCTCTGGCATGCCCGCGCACGTTCGAGGGTTAGATCGACGGGCTTTTCGCAGAGGACGGCTTTGCCAGCAGCTGTTGCAGCTTCGATCAGGTGAGAATGGGTATCCGTGGACGTGGCGACGAGCACGGCGTCGATCGACGGGTCATTTATGATTTCGGCCGTTGTCCTTGCCGCGGCGCCGTACTGGCCTGAAAGCTTTTTCGCAGCGTCGACGTTGACGTCCGAGATGGCAACGAGCTCGCTGCCGGGGTGCGAGGAGATCGCCTTTGCGTGGACATTTCCGATGCGACCAGCGCCAAGGAGGCCAACATTGAGCATTTCAATTCCTTTCATGAGCGGTCAAAAAGCCGCTTGCTATCGTTGATTTCGATCATATCGGTGGCCGCTTAAGTCTCGATGCTGGCTTCGAAGCGCTCGAACTCGACGTCCGCGATCGGCACGGCATGCCTTGGAGCCGGATAGGCGCCGGTCGCCACGTCGGAGATGAACTCCCTGAAGGCGGCCACCCGCTCTTGCTGCAGTCGCTCGAATTCGGCTGCGAAGTTGCGATAGGTCATTGCGTGCCTTGGCTTGTGGCCTGTCGTGTGGCCGAGCACGTCCTCGGCGAAAAGATATTGTGCGTCGGCGCCCGCCCCGGCGCCCATGCCGAGCATGATCATCGACGTGTTCTTCGAGATTGCCTCTCCAACGCGGTCCGGCACGACCTCCAATTCCGCGCCGAAGCAACCGATCGCCTCCAGCCGCTTGACGTGATCCCATACCGCCTTGGCGCTGTCGGCGGTCTTGCCCACCGCCTTGAAACCGCCGGTCCAGGTGGCTTGCGAAGGGATCAAACCGACATGAGCGATCACCGGAACGGCGTTGTCGCAAAGCGCCTTTTGGATATCGAGCGAAGCGGCGCAATAGACACAATCTGCGCCGACCGCCATGAAGCGGAATGCTTCGCGCAGATAGTCTTCGGCGGTGGCGAGCTTGCCGAACGGTCCGAAGGGTAGCCCCACTTGGACAAAGCAATTTGCGGCAGCCTCGCGCATTTCCGGACTGAAGAAACGGCCCTCGATCGAAAGCATGTCGATGCCGGCGGCCGCCGCCGCCTTGGCTTCCTCGAGCGTCGTGACGTAGAGCATGGAGATTTTCTGGCCACGCGCTTTCATCGCTCGGATGTCAGCGACTGTCGGACGGCTGTGATAGAGGCCCATTGGTGTAACCTTTCAGATTGTGAATGCGTTGCGGAAGGCTTCAAGTGCGGCCTCCGCATCGCCGGAAGCGAAAGCCTCCATGCCGACCGGGCCGGCGTAGCCCATGTTCTTCAATGCTTTCGCGATGCCAGCCCAGTTCACCTCACCGGTTCCGGGTTCGCACCTGCCTGGGACATCGGCGACCTGAATTTCTCCGACCCACGGCAGGGACTTACGGCAAAGCTCGATCAGATTCCCTTCTCCGATCTGCGCGTGGTAGAGATCAAGATTGAGCCGCAGACGGGGATGGTTCACACTTGAAACGAGAGCCAAGGTGTCCTCCGCCCGGCCGAATGGCACGCCCGGATGATCGACTGGAAGATTCAAATTCTCGAGCGTGAAGGTGACGTCTTCCTCTTCGGCCAGGTCCACGATTCGGCAAAGAGTGTCGCGCGCTTTCAGCCACATTGCGCCTGTCACAATTTCAATCGGCTGGACAGGCAGGCCGCCTTCCCCCAGGCCGGTTCCGTGCAGATTGAGCCGCTGGACGCCAAGGCGCTTGCCGATCTGCGCGGTTTCACGTGCGGTTTTCAAGAGCTCGGTGGCGCCCTCATCATCCGTGAGGCGGCCGCGCAGGTAACCATTCATGATGGTGAAGGTGGCGCCCGTCGCCTGCAGTTTCGCCAGGTCATGGTCAGGCCAATTCCAAAGGCCAACGCCAAATCCCAGGTCTTTCAGCCGGCTGGCACGCCACTCTATGGGGCGATCGCGCCATAGCATTTCGGCGCAAGCGGCAAGTGCAAATGATCCAGTTGTCATGTTCATATCTCGATAAATACGCGGTCGTCTTCGACCTTGACCGCAAATGTTTTCAGATTGATGCAAACAGGCATCCGCATTGCCTCACCCGTGCGGTAGTCAAACACGCCGTTATGCTTCGGGCATTCGATTGTATGATCCATCACCAGGCCGTCGGCCAGATGAACCTTCTCATGCGTACAGACCCCATCAGTGCAATAGAAGTCATCCTCCGGGCTTCGAAAAATGCAAAACGTTCGACCCTGATGATCGAACCGGATCACTTCTTCTGGTTCCACGTCGCCAGTTCCACAGGCTTCCACCCATTGAGGCATGTCACGAACACTCTCTTTTCTGTTGTCGCTTTGGGGTCAAAACGGCCCGAACCACTGGGTCCGGGCCGTGTGGCGTCCGCACGAGGAGGTGTGCGGACTGGGAGAACTCAATGGATACCGGCTTGCGGCCGGGACGCCCGCAGCGGTGTCGGATATCGTATCAAAGCGCCTGCCTGGCCGGCTCGGAATGGCCTGTGCTCGCCACCATGTAGCTTTCGATCTCGGCCTCCAGTTCAGCCATCTGCTCGCCGCCGGCCATAAGATCGGTGATCTCCTCCCGGCTCTTTTCGCCCTTTCTGAAGTCCGCAGCTTTCGAGCCATGGATGAGGACAGCAAAGTGGTCGCCAACAGTCAGCGCATGGATGACATTGTGGGTGATGAACACGACGGCGATGCCCTTCTGGCGCGCTTGAAGGACGATGCGCAGGACATGGGCCGCTTCCTTGACCCCCAGCGCCGCCGTCGGCTCATCAAGGATCAAAAGTTTTGCGCCGAAATGAACGGCTCGGGCAATCGCCAGAGCCTGGCGTTCGCCTCCCGAAAGGCCGCCGACGAGCCGATCGCCGTCATCGATACGTGTGATCCCCAGTTCGCGCATTTCCCTGACCGCGATCTCATTGGCGCGGCTGCGATCATAGATCGTGAAGGGCCCCCAACGCTTCGTCGGTTCGGCTCCGACAAAGAACGACCGACCAATGCTCATCAGCGGAAATGTCCCGCCGAACTGGTGCACGGTCGCAATCCCGTTGTCGCTGGCGTCGCGAGGGCTATCGAACGCGATGGCATTGCCGTTGATTTCCATGCTGCCGGATGTCGGTTTATGGACACCGGAGAGGATTTTGATCAGCGTCGACTTGCCGGCCCCGTTGTCGCCGAGCAGGCACAGAACTTCGCCTGCTTTGACCTCGAGCGAGATGTCGTTGAGGACGTCGATAGGGCCGAAAGACTTGTTGATTTGCGTGAGCTTGAGCAGGGGCGATGTCATGATCGGGTTCCCCTCTTCGCACGTGGTGCATAGGTCAACGCCATGGTGCGGAAGGTGTTGTTCATAAGGACGGCGGCGAGCAACAGGACGCCGATGATAAGGCTTGCCCAGTTGGCGTCGAAGCCAGTGTAGAAAATGCCCTGGTTGACGACCGAGAAGGTCAATGTGCCAAGCACGATGCCGACCACCGAACCATAGCCCCCGGTGAGCAGCACGCCGCCGATGACGACCGCAATGATCGAATTGAAGATGAACGACTGCCCCGCGGCGACCTGGGCGCTGTTGTAGAGGATCGCCTGCGACAGGCCCACGAAGGCAGCGCACAGCCCGCTGCCGGTAAACAGAGCAATCGTCAGGCGCTCCGTCGGAATGCCGGCATTTCTGGCGCTGATCTGGTCACCGCCCATGGCAAGGATCCAGTTTCCATAGCGGGAGAGGTTCAAGATGAACCCGACGATCACGATGAAGGCAATCCACCAGAAGAGGGTCACCTGGAACTTGCCGCCGACGAACTGGCCCAGCAGCAGCTTTGCGACCGGTCCGCTCTTGAGTGCGACACTCGTGCTGCCGGCGAGGATAACCGACAGACCGAGCGTGAGGCCGGCCACTGCAAACAGGGTTGCAAGTGTGACGACAAAAGAGGGCACTCTCGTGCGGATCACGAGCAGTCCATTGATGAAGCCAACCGCCAGACCAAGACAGAGTGCGGCGAGAATGCCGACGATGATCGGTGCGCCATAATGGCCGGACACGATGGCAATCATCATGGAGCTGGCGGGAATGACCGACCCGACGGAGAGATCCAGATGCCCGGCGATCATCAACAGCCCGATCGGGAGAGCGATGATGCCGAGCTCGGAGGCGACATTCAGCCAACTGGCAGCGCCACCTGAAGTGAGGAAGCTTGTGCCGCCGAAGACCGAGAAAAAAGCAAAGACGATGATGAGGCCGATGAGCGAGCCCATTTCAGGGCGCCGCAAGAGGCTGCCAATCGAGGGTCTCGAAGTTGTGGAAGTAGACGCGACCCCTCTTTCCAATGGTTGAGCTAAAGTTTGAGTTTTCATGAATAGACCCCCCTGGGGCTTGGACTCTGTGTTTATCGTGACGCCGGTTGCCTTCCGCCGATGCTACCGCGGGAGATGCCCGGCCATTGGAGCGCACTCCTCTGGCCGGACACTCAGCATGCGGGTTTAGCGAGCGCCCGCTGCCACACCGTTCAGCGTGGCTTCAACATTTGAGGCGTCCACGATGCCGGGACCGGTCAGGACGGGTTTCGTCGGCAGGTCGAGCCCGAAGTTGACGTAGGTGTTCAGCAGTGACACGGCGAGATAGCCTTGCAGATAGGGCTGCTGATCGATCGCAAAGAGCTGCGTTCCGTCCTTGATGCGCTGCAGGGTGGATTCGTCCATGTCGAAGGTCCCGAGCTTGACCTTGTCGGCGGCACCGGCCTGTGTGATCGCATTGGCTGCGCTATTGGCGTCGCCCGCGCTGATCGTGACAAGTCCGTCGACGGTCGTGTCCTTCAGCAAAGCGGCCTTGATGGCTTGAGCAACGGCGGTAGGATTGCCGAAGCTGGTCGATGGCAAAGGCAGCTGCGTCGATTTCCCGCCACCCTTGGTCAGACCATCGGCAACGCCCTTGCAACGCGACTCGGTGTTCGCAGCTCCCGGCAAGGTGTTGATACAGAGTACGTTCTTGGAGCTGCTTTTCGCAAAATACTCGCCGCCGGCGACACCCGCGATATATTCGTCGCTGCCGATATAGTTCATGGCTCCGAGCTTCTTGGCTGCGTCCATGCCGCCTGCGTTGTAAATGATGAGTGGGACCTTTGCATCGACGACCGCCTTGAAGGCTTCATCCATGGCCTCGGGCACCCAATCCGGACCCACGACCGCGTCAGGCTTTTGGCTCAGAGCGGTGCGGATGAGATCGGCAGCGTCCGGTCCGAGATTGTCATAGTTCTGGGGACCGAGCCAGGTGACCGAGCCGCCCTGCTCAGAGACGAGCTTGCCGGCATCATCGGCGCCCTTCTTGACCTTGGACCAGAAAGGGTCATCCGCCTTACCGCCGATGACAAAGATTTTTGCTCCCTTGGTCTCTGCCATAACCACCGTGGCGCTTGTCGCCATTAGGGTTGCTGCAACCGCGACCGTCAAAAGGCGCTTCAAATTGTTCATTTCTTCCTCCTCCTAGTGGCCGTCCCCTGACGGCCGTTAAAATCGTCGACGACGAGAACGATCGGTGCTTGCGACCCAACCCGTGGAAATCCGATTCTCCTCAATCGGACTTCCGAACTCATCCTCTATCGAAACTCACCTCTGGCTGGCGGTTGCCGCATTTTTTGCATTCAGCCGGGCTTTCTTTTCCTGGAACCGTGCCTGCATCTGGGCCTCGCCCTCCTTGGTTCCGTCGTGCCAGGTGCCGAACCACTTATCGAGCGGGATCAGCCCGTCGCCGCCATAGTTCACTTCGAAATACTTGTGGTGCAGGTAGTGAGCGTAGGCGTGGCTATCGACGGCGGTTTCCTCGGTGACCTCGAGCTTTTCAAAGCCGATATGGCCGTTGACCGCACCGAATCCGGCAATATGCAGCTGGAAGAGCGCAACGATCGGGTTGGATGGGATGACGAGGTGCCACAGGACCACGGCATGATAGAGAAGGCCCTCCACCGGATGCATGGACAGCGATGACCAGGGCGACGGATTGACTGAATTATGGTGCACCGAGTGAATCCACCTGTAGAGAATTGGCGTGTGGATCAGCCGGTGGATGAGGAAGAAATGCACCTCATGAAGGACCGGCGCGATGAAGACGAGTGCAGCCAGGTAGTATGGATGGTCGCTCCAATTGACCCAGGAAGCTGTGACGTTGGCGAAGCACCAGAGCATCAGCACTTCGACCGCCGTCCAAAGTGGGATCGAGAAGAAGAAGCTGCGCATGAAGTTGTCGATGTTCTGGCTCTTGAACCAGAAGACATCCGACGGCTGTTCAGATGGAAATTTGACGTTGTATTTGAAGCGATTTCCCTGAACGCGCTTCACATAGTAGAAAAGCTCGATAGAGCCATACATCACAAAGATCGCAGCCGCATTGACCGCATAGAGATAGAGCGGCCAGCCCCAGCTCAATGTCTTCATCGTCTCGATATTGGGAACGACAAGGTACCAATAGGCGAGAGCCGTCGCCATATGGAACGCATTCCACGGCCAAATGTATTCCGGAAGCCAATGTAGCACCTTCAGGATTTTCGGCGGCCAAGCCCAGAAGGGTGCGACCTCGATGCGTCCGTTGGGTGACCAGTCGCCTCGCTTGTTTCGTGTGCCAAACTTCAGATCGTCCATTTTCAATCCTCAAGTACGCAATGTGCGTTGCTCGACAGCAGCTTTGATGTTGTTCAGGGAAGGCGATGCCAGTCGCTGGCAACAGCGTGACGGTCGGCGCCCAGCGACTAGGCCCGTTCATCACATTCCATTCCGCTGACTGTCTTCCTCCCAACGGCCGGGCATCCCTAGGCCGTCTTGTCCGGATGAAGTAAAGGACTTGACGCTTCACAACGCAAGTGTTCTTGATACGCAGCGATATAAACGTCTCATTCGTCTCAATATGGCGGCAATTTTGATATGAAATGATACGAGGAGCGACGATGACGCGACCAACGATACGTGATCTGGCTAGTGCTGCAGGCGTTTCCATTGCCACTGCGAACCGGGTGATCGGCGGCAGTGGCAACGTCAAACAATCGACCATGCAACGGGTGAAGGAAGCGGCCCAGCAAATCGGGTTCTACGGCATGGGTGCGATCGACAGTCGGATCGCCGCCGCCAAGGCCAAATATCGTGTCGGCTTCCTTTTGCACCAGCCATCGCGGCAATTTTACCTCAATCTCGCCGAGGCGTTGCGATCGGCATCCGAGCGGATCTCCGATTGCACGCTCGAACTTCGCATTGAGTTTCTCGACGATCTGTCGCCGCAGAATACGGCGACGAAGATGCTCGAGCTTGCCGAGACCTGCGACGCCATCGGCGTTGTAGCGGCCGTTCATCCAATCGTCACCCAAGCGGTGGAAGCACTACAGCTTCAAAAAAAGCCCGTTTTTGCGTTGATTTCGCAGATCGACACAACGGGCCAGGTTCATTTCATCGGGCTTGATGGTTGGAAAGTGGGTCGCACGGCCGCCTGGATGTTCGAGCAGGTTTGCGACCAACCGGGCAAACTCGGCGTTCTCGTGGGCAATCCCAGATATAGATGCCAGGAGATGAATGAGAGCGGATTTCGATCCTATTTTCGGGAGTATGCTTCCGATTTCACCATCCTCGAACCACGATCCACCTTCGAGTCCAAGGCCGTTGCCGAGGAGATGACGGAAAACCTGCTGAAGGAGCATCCCGATCTGCGGGGCCTCTATGTTGCGGGTGGGGGTATCTCGGGTGCTCTGGCCGCATTGAAGGCGACCGGCAATGCCGGGAAAGTGATGCTGGTGGGCTACGAACTGATGGACATTACCAGGCAGGCTCTTCTCGATGGAGCCATGACATTTGTCATCTCTCATCCTCTCAACCGTTTAGCTGAAGAAGCCTTGTCGGGCATGGTTCGATCGGTGAAGGCAAAAGGGGGCGACGGAAATTTCACCAGTGTCCTTCCGTTCGATATTTACACCCGCGAGAACATTTGAATTCTGGCTCAGTGCTGCGATGCTGATATGTTTTTGCTCATTTGGGAAATATTTGATATCTTTTGATACATTATATCATCGACGTGTTGGCCCGTTGGCAGACATCGCGTATGGTCCGCGCATGCTTGGGAGGCAATGTTTCGTGACACAACAAATCGCAATCGTTGGCGCCGGGGAATGCGGCGGCCGCGCCGCGCTTTCTCTGTGCGAAAGAGGGTTTCAAGGTTCGATAACGCTTATTGGCAGCGAAACCTTGGCTCCTTATGAACGGCCACCATTGTCAAAAGACGCGATCGTTCTCGCCGCGGAACCTAAATTTGTTGCGGAAGCCGAGCGTTTCGCATCGCTTGGTATCGATTTGCGGCTCGGCGTCACGGCAATCGGGTTGAACCGCGGCGACCGTCGCGTCTCGCTCTCGGACGGAAGTTTTGTCGCCTATGACAAGCTGCTTCTCACAACTGGCGCCCGGCCCCGCACGCTTTCCGGCCTGACCTCCCAAGATGGTCCTATCCGGACGCTTCGCAGCCATGCCGACGCGATGGCGATGCGCGCCTGCCTCGGGGCAGGGCGGAGGGTGGCGATCATCGGCGGCGGGTTCATCGGACTGGAGCTGGCGGCGAGTGCAAGGAGGCTAGGCACATCGGTGACGTTGATCGAAGGATTGCCCCGCATCCTGTCGCGCGGTGTCCCATCGGAGATCGCGGAAGCGGTAGCTTCTCGCCATCAGGCCGAAGGCGTGGACATTCTCTGTAACGCCCGCATTGCCAAGGTCGAGCACACCGACGCCGTCGTGCGTGTTTTTCTGGAAGACGGCTCTGCGATCGAGGCAGATCTTCTGGTTGTCGGGATAGGGTCTATCCCGAATACGGAGATGGCCGCCGAAGCAGGTTTGACCATCGACAATGGCATTGCCGTCGACATGCATCTGCAAACAAGCGACCCGGAGATCTACGCCGCCGGTGACTGTTGCTCGTTCCCCACCGCTCACTATGATGGCCGCCGCATCAGGTTGGAGTCCTGGCGTAGCGCCCAAGAGCAGGCGCTTCTTGCCGCCGCCAATTTGATGGGCGCCCGGGACGTTGTAACCGCCGTCCCCTGGTTCTGGTCGGACCAGTACGACATGACTTTGCAGGTTGCCGGACTTGCCGAGGGCGCCGTGACCACGGTTCGACGCGACCTTTCCATGGATGCGTTTATCCTGTTCCATCTGGCCGGGGATGGCCGTCTGCTTGCAGCGAGCGGCATCGGTCCGGGAAACACGATAGCCCGCGACATACGTCTTGCTGAAATGCTGATCGCGGCCAGACGCCATCCTGATCCCGCGGCACTTGCCGCACCCGAGATCAAGTTGAAGCAATTGCTCGCCGCCTGATCCTTCACCTGTTCCACACTGTCTTAAATAGATCGCTCTCCTGTCTCGATAGAGGATTGTCATGACTTTCCATGTACTAACGGTATCCTGCAAATCGACGCGCGGGATTGTCGCGGCCATTGCGAACTATCTTGCCGACCAGGGTTGCAACATCGTCGACAGCTCGCAGTTCGACGATCTCGACACCGGCAAGCATGCGCGTCAGCTTCATCTCCGAGGAGGGTGCAGGCGCAGAAGCGCTGGTCGAGGGCTTCAAGCCGGTCGCCGCCAAATTCGCGATGGACTGCGAAATCCACGATGCCACCAAGCGCATGAAGGTGCTGTTGATGGTGTCGCGCTTTGGCCATTGTCTCAACGACCTGCTCTATCGCTGGAAGATCGGCGCGCTGCCGATCGATATCGTCGGCGTGGTGTCCAACCACTTCGAATACCAGAAGGTGGTGGTCAACCACGACATTCCGTTCCACC
>NZ_PCDP01000013.1 GCF_003240585.1 Arminella tubonensis | reverse complement strand
CGCAGGCTTTCATTATACCGCGCCCAATTCGTCACCTGAAATTTCTGCTTGGCAATCTTGTGCCGTCGGTCGGCATTGAACTTTATGCGGCATCAAATGCATCCTGGGAGCAAAAACAACAGCCAGACATTAGCAAACCCGGGATCGATGCAACAACGTCCCACACTGGCCGGCAGGCACGCCCCCCATCAAGCGATCTCAAATGTTGCGCCGTCGTCCCGTATCTGGATCGGATCCTGCATTCAGGCTTCGCCGTTGGCGTTCGCCGCTTCGGTTGCCTTCTTGCGAACGATCGCATCTCTCATGGCGGCCGCGGCGCTGGCGGATTGATCGTCGTTGCTCCCGACCTGCACGGTGGGCGAAGCAAACCCGATGCCGTTCGCCGCAAAAGCCTCCCGGATCATCGCGTAGGCGCGTCGGCGAATGGTGGACTGGTGTCCCGGCTTCGTCATCATCGCGAAGCTCAGGTCGATGCCGTAGTCGCCGAACGCCTCGACACCCTTCATCTTCACCGTTTCAATGATCTGCGGGCCGAACTCCGGATCCTCGAGCAAAGTGGCACCCACGCCCTTCACCAGCTTTTTGACCAGAACTAGGTCAGTGTCGTAGTTCACCGAAATCTTGAACTTGTCGATGACCCAGTCCCTGCTCATGTTCTGCACGGCCCCGAGCGAGCCGAACGGTACCGTGAACACCGGGCCGCGATGATGGCGTAGCTTGACGGACCGGATACTGAAGGATTCGACGGTACCCTTGTAGGTGCCGCTCTGGATGTATTCTCCCACCCTGAAGGCGTCGTCGGTCATGTAGAACACGCCGCTGATGACATCCTTGACCAGCGACTGCGAGCCGAAGCCGATCGCCACGCCGAAGATGCCAGCGCCTGCTATCAATGGACCGATCGCCACGCCAAGCCCTGAGAGAGCCATCAAGACCGCAACGGCGGCGATGAGTACGGCGAGGAAGTTGCGCAGGATCGGCAGCAAGGTCATCAGGCGGCCGCTGCGGGCGAGGGCGGCTTCATCGCCGCCTTCGTCACGAGCGCGTTCGATACGTCGATTGATAAGACCCTTGGCCATCTGCCAGATCAGGTCGGCGGCAAGCAGGACCACCACGCCTCCCAGCAACCCGCGGATCATCCGGCTGGCATCTTCGTCCTCCATTAATCCGCTCGCGCGGAAACGCAGGATCGTGGCCAGCCAAGCGGCGGCGAGCGCGATGATGATCAGCCTCGCCCCCCGCTCCAACAGCACCTCGAGGACGACGTTCCTCGACTTTGGCGTATCGTCAGGCTCGGAGAAGATGGATTTCATGACCGCACTGGTTGTCCGGAAGATCGGCGGCAGGACCAGCGCGTAGATGCCGACCCACAAGGCCACGGTCATGCCGGCGACCCACAGCAGCCAAAGCAGGCACAGAAAAAATGTAAGGAGCCATTGCTTGACACCATGCGCTCGCGGCGCTCCGGCGCGGTTCCACACGGTCTCCAGCGCAACCGCCAGGAGACCGAGGCCGAATGCATAGACGATGAGGCTCCTGACGCCGGGGGCGAAGCTCAGTGCGGTCATCATGCCGGCCACGGCCCAGCCCGCGAAGAATATGCCCGCAAAAACGGCGACCCGACGATACCAAAAGGTCGCCAGTCCCTCATCCATCGGAATGAGACGTGGCCCCGATCGCCCGTCATTATCCGATGGCCCGTGATATGTTCCAAGCAGGATGGCGGTGATCCGTGCTATCACCCGCCAGGCGATCAGCGCGACCAGCATCGGCACCAGAAGCGCTGCGAGAAGCGGAGGCCAGCTAAACGCGACGAAGACACCGACGCTGGCGGCGGCGAAGACGACCAGCGGCGCGATCGTCGTAAAGACGGACCTAGCGATCAGGTGATGTCGCGTGGAAGAAACCGATCCCAGGGTTGCGTTCACATGGCTTCCTCGGCCTCGGCGGTCGATCAGACGTCGGAAGACGACCTCAGCGCCGAACCCGAGTGCCGCGAATGCAATGAACAGGACCAGGATGGCTCCTGGACGATGCCCGGTGATCTCGGCCATGATTGTTGAGCGTGCCCGCGAAAACTCGCCAGGAACTGCGGGTATGGCTTGCCCCAGCTCCTGCAGATGGGCACGCATGGCGTTCGACCAGGTCATGAAGTCGCTGGCGGAAGCACCCATTGGCATCTCTGCGGCCGGGGGCGCGGTCTTGGCGGCGAGCATTGCTTTGACGTCCGGATCATCCAGCAGCTTCAAGAGCTGGTCGACTTTTTCCTGAACGGGCGGCATCGGCGCGCTCTGCGCATGCGAGACTGAATTCAAGGCGAGGAGGGTCAGCAGAACGCATGCGAGGCAGAGGCCAGACCTCGCAGCCACTATCCGGATCATTGCCATGTACATCACGATGCCCCCACAAGCAGCAGTTGCCCCACCCGCAATTAACTGCCTCGATCAGTCCTCGCTCGCGACACGAAGCGCGGGAAAATCTCACACGTAATAGTGGTGCGACAATGAAAATGCATTTTATAGTATTTCCGCCAATAAATCAAACGCCCTCGCATGATGGACACCGCAGCCCCTTGCTTGGTCCTGCTACGCTGCCGGACCAGAGGGTAGTGCGTCCGTCGCAAGCGCGCCCTGAAGCTTGTGCTCCTGATCGGGAGACAGCGATGATCGCAAGATGCGGGCATGTTCGCCCTTGAATTCCTCCAGGAGCTTTTCCGGCTGGACCTTGCGTACGAGCAGGAAGAGCGCGGAGGTGTTTACGGGAATGGTTTCAGCCAGCCGCTTGATGAGCTCGTCGTCGATGCCGTAGTCGGTTATCGATCCGGCGAGCGCTCCGGTGCTCGCTCCGATCGCTCCGCCCAGCACCATCCCTGCCAGCGGGTTGAGGAAGAGCAGGCCGACTAGCGACCCCCAAACCGCGCCTGACAGACCGCCGCTCGTCGCGATGCCCCCGGCGGACGGTTGCATGCTTTGTTTCAGCCGAACCTTTCCTTCGCTGTCGCGGACGGCGACCACTGCGTCTTCGAGATCGATCAGATATTCCTTTTGGAGCTGCTGAAGCCTGTTGAGAATTGTATCCGCTTTGTCGGCGTCATCGAAGCCGAGTACTACGAGTTCTGACATGGGAAATCCTGTATGTTGAGATCACGAATTGGAGTTCAAGCCGCGCGTCGAGATCCTCGTATTACAATCTAGAATGAGGATGTCACTGGAATACCCCGGTGCTGTGACAATGGATAGACCGACACGCTCATTCCTGGGTCGAGCCCCATTTCATTCTAGCGCGGTGATCAATAGGCGACGTCCCCCGAGATGTCTCGCGCAGCCGATGCAAGAGGGGAAGTAAGTTACAGTTACATACCCCTCGCCGACCCGAAAGGGAACGGTTCTGGGTGCGGTACTATTGCTGTCCCAGACCAATGTTACTATCAACTAGTGCGTTATTATTGCGAGCGGTGGTGAACCTCCCGAGATGAGCTGTCCATTCCAGCCCAGGCATGAGATCGTGCGCTGAAGAGTTGCGAGCCGCGGCGAGCGGCCTGTCGTGAATGAAAGAAATTCAAAGGATAGTCCATGGTCGAAGATGCCTCCCCCGCTCAGCCAATCCTCGCGGCTACGCCCAGCAATCCATTGCTGCGCGTAGCACTTACCATAGTCCTGCTGGCATTAGCGCTGTTCGTGCTTTCCATCTTCATGGAGCGGCGTACACCATCAACGACGCAGGCCCAAGTGCAGGCCTATGTGGTCGGGATCGCACCCGAGGTCGCAGGGCGCGTGATCGAGGTGAACGTCGCCGACAATTCCCATGTCGAAACGGATCAGGTCCTATTCCGGATCGATCCCAGCCGTTACCAGATCGCCGTCAAAGGTGCGGAGGCAAGTCTTGCGAGCGTAGGGCAGTCTATCGGCGCATCGACAGCGACAGTGGACGCCGCGCAGGCCAAGCTGGTCGGTGCACAGACAGACCGGGATAATCTGCGCGAACAGTATGCCCGCGCCTCGGAGCTGGTGGCACGTGGCGTCTACTCAAAGGCCAGATACGACACTACGAAGTCGGCATTCGACCAGGCCGAATCCAAAGTTCAGGGCGCGCAAGCCGACCTCGTCAAGGCACGAGAGCAACTTGGCCCAGCGGGCAACGACAACCCTCAACTCAAGGAGGCGCTGGCCGCGCTGGAGCGCGCCCAGCTCGATCTGGTTCGGACGACGATCCGTGCACCGTCGGACGGCGTCGTCACTAATCTGCAACTTTCCATCGGCAAGGTCGTAACCGTCGGACAGCCGGCCATGACGTTCATCGATGTCGGTACGATCTGGATATCCGCCGCCTTTAAGGAGAACAGTCTCGAGAATGTCGCTGTCGGCAACCGGGCCGACATCCTCTTCGACGCCCTTCCCGGCAAACTGTACTCGGCGAAAGTTGAGAGCGTCGGCCTGGGCGTGTCTGGGGGCACGACGGATCCGAACACGGGCCTGCCGACGATCCGCAACGACAGCGGTTGGGTCAAGGAAGCACAGCGCTTTCCGGTTCGCCTGACAATGGTCACGCAGCCGAAGACGGGCGTTCGATATGGATCGCAGGCGACGGTGGTCGTCTACACGGGAGAACACCCCATCACGAACGCCTGGGGTTCCCTGTGGATACGCATCATGTCGGTGCTGACTTATGTCGGATGACGCCGGCCCCATCTCTCAATTCGGCGTCGCGGTCGCTGAGCAGCGAAGAAAGGGGTTGCGGGTAGCACTCGCCGTCTCCGTCGGCTTCATCTTCGCAGTGTACTCGGGGGCCATCGTCCCGTTTCTTGGGCCGCTTTTTGCCGCGCAGTTCTTGCTCGGAAGCGCGCGACCGATGCCTTTAGGCAAGGCGTTGGGGATGGCAGCACTAATCCTGGTTGCCGGGCTGTTCATGATGGTTCTCACCAGTGCGTTCGGCGACAGGCATGCCACTTTCCTCATGTTCCTGGCGTTGATCTATTTTTCCTGCTTCCTCGCCCAGTCGAGTGGCAAAGGCGGACCTGCAGCTTTCCTCGTGCTGGTCGTTGCCATCATAGTGCCGTTGCTCGGCATCCTCAACCGCGACCTGGCAAATTCGATCCTGTCGATCCTGGTCACGGGAGTACTCAGCGGCACGCTTCTCATGTGGGCTGCCTACGCCGTCGTTCCGGAACCGCCGACTATCGACGTCGCGGCCGAGCCACCGACATTGCAGGCTCCTTCCTATCTCAGGGCATTGGCGAACACCGCGATATTGCTTGCGGCGGTGACGATCTGCCTGACTAACGACAAACTCGCCACGGCGATGGTCATTCCGATCACCGTGGCATCGCTTCTGGGCCAACTTGACATCGCCTCCAGCGGAAGGGCGGCATTTGGACTGGTGATCGTCAACCTGCTTGGCGGGGTTCTCGCCTCCATCGCCTATTCCATTCTCACCCTTCGACCCAATCTGTTCGTCATGTTCCTGATCGTTCTCGTCGTCGGCCTGTTGCTGGGTGGTCGCGCCGCGGCCCGTTCGAAAGATGCCGGAATGTTCGCTGGCGCGCTGACGATCTTCCTGATCCTGTTCGGGCTTGGGGTTTCGCCGCTGCCGGGCAGTGCCGCAGAATCGTTCACGACCCGCATCGTCTACGTCGCCGTAGCTTTGATCTATGCTCTATTGACAGCGGCGCTGCTCTGGCCCCGACCGACTGTGCAACCTGCGAAGTATCCCGACTGACATTCTCGCGTCGGTAGGAAAAACCGCCGATGTCGTCGCCGAAATTTCCAAAGTCCGTTCGAGGAGAGCTTGATGTCGATGAGATGCCTTATTTCGGCGACGCTTGCATCAAGTATGGCGTTCTCGCCCGTCGCCTCCAACGAAGCCGATGACTTCAAGAAAGTCCGAGGCGATTGCGAATTGGCTCATATGTGGAAAGACCCGCCGGACCCCAAGGCCTTCAGTCGATGCATGAAGGACGGCCATTATGCGCTGCGGCTTTCGCCTCTGTGCCAGTTCGGTGCCAGAAGACGGGGATGCTATGAGTTGCAGAACTGATGGAAGATTGTCTCCCGACCGTCGATGCGTGAAGGCACGGCCAATCCGTTGAACTTGCGAGTGATCAGGGATCGCACCGACACGTCACACGAGGATGGCTCTCAGAAATTATTGTCACAAGTGAAAGCGAAGGCTCAGTTTCGCGGTAACGGCTGGCGCTCCGGGCCGCGCATCGCGGACCCGAGGCGTTCGAGTTCGGTCGTGAAGCAGAAAAGCGTGAAGAGCACTGCCAGAAGAAGGAGGCCGCGCCAGAGGAATGTCGACCAGTTTTGCGCAAAGTCGATTTCGGGCAGGTGTCGGAACAGTACGATCGAAAACAGCGCGCTCGCGACGATGAAGCCAAGACGGCTGGCGAACAGGATCAGGTGACCGACCACGACCCGTTTGGTCCGAACGGGCAATATGACGTTGAACACCCGATACCAATAAGCAGTTTGCACCAGGACGACGCTCAGTCCGGCCACGACAACCATCGCAACGCCAAATCGTTGAGGTGTTCCTGGGTCGTCAAGCAGTCTCGCATAGATCGGAACACATTGGGATATCAGCGACAACGACCCCAGCGCCTGGGCAAAGAACAGGAGCGTATATCGCTTATCTACCTTGGCCATGACCTGGTTTCGTCCCCATTGGACAGACGCTGTTTGAGACGATCCTAGCATGGGGGCATGTCAGGTGTCACAATGCCTTTCGACAAAATACACTGCCGCGCTGACTGGAAATCGGATTCCCATCGTCCCAATGGGCACGCAGGCCCAACCTTGCGAGGGAGGTCTGGCGCAAAAATAGGAGGCTTAACTCCGGGCCGGTGTTCGCGCGAAGTCGCGCGGCGCTTGCCAACGTTACCGCGATTTGCGCCCTTCCGCTCGAATTCAGACCCGCCCGGATTGCAAGCGATATCGCTCCTGATAGTTTCATCAGATGAGCGATCCGCATCCCCAACCGAGCTATCTCCCCGAGAAGTCGAAAAGTCTTCGCAGTCGTCTACGGTGGTTCGCCAGCGGGAGAGATGCCCGCTCACGCAGACTGCAGGCGATGCTTTCGTTCGTCGATCTCGCGATCCTGGCTTTCTTCTTGTTTGGCCCCTTTCTGCGCCAAGGGCAGACCTATCACATCATCGACTACGCGATCGCTGCATGGATAGGCTTGGAGCTGATCGCACGGGGCGTCATCACAGGAAATCTCAAGGTCTTCTTGACGCGCTTCGCGAACTGGGTCGATCTCTTCATTCTGGCGACCTTGCTGTTTCCCGACCTTCTGTTCAATTTTGCATTCCTGCGCGTCATGCGGCTATGGGCGCTTGGGAACAGCAACCTCTTGAAGAACGCGCTGCAGAGGCTCGGCCACGGTCATCGGCTCGACGTTGTTCGCGCCTGTCTCAACCTTGTCGTCTTCCTCTTCATCATCACCGGTTTCGTCTACACGAGCTTTTTCTATCACCTCGGGGGAAGCGAGGGCTTCGTGGACGCTCTCTACTTCACCGTCGCCACCGTCACGACGACCGGCTTCGGAGACATCACCTTGCCAGGCACCAGCGGGAAGCTGACCTCGGTTGTCACTATGATTATCGGGATCTCGTTGTTCGTTCGCCTCGCACAGGCCGTGGTGCGACCCTACAAGGTGACCTTTGCCTGTCCTGAATGTGGCCTACAACGCCACGACGCCGATGCGGTTCACTGCAAGGCATGTGGAAACCTCCTCAACATTTCAGATGAAGGGTTGTAGGCGCTTTTGATTCGGTTCGAGCCTGAGGCTGTATCAGAGAAGACCGACGAGCAAGGAACGGTCGTGACGGCATCCTTCGATGACTGATCATCCGCCCGTCTCGAAACCGGGATACAGAGTCATTCCTCCGTCGACATACATCGTGGAGCCGACGATGTAGTCGGTGAAATCGGAAGCCAGCCATACTGCGGTCCGGCCGATCTCTTCGGCTTCGCCGATCCGCTTATACGGGATGAGCTTCATCAGCGCGGCGTAGGCTTCCGGTGTCTGCCAGGCGTCAGTGTTGATGGGAGTGCGAATGGCTCCCGGAGCTATGCTGTTGACCCGTATGCGCCGTTCCGCGACCTCCTGCGCCAAGCTTTTCATGAGCAGCATCAACCCACCTTTGGAGGTCGCGTAATTAACGTGGCCGGCCCAAGGAATGACTTCGTGGACCGAGCTGATAAAGATGATCTTGCCTGCCGCGACCGAGACCTCGGGACGGACGCCGCGCCGGAGAAACTCGCGCACCGCTGCCCGCGAGCATAGAAAGGCCCCGCGCAGGTTGACGTTCATGACCCTGTCCCATTGCGCCGTCGTCATCTCGTGAAAGGGGGCATCCTGTTGAAGTCCGGCATTGCTGACGAGAATGTCGACGGTGCCAAACTCTTCAACGGTCCTGGCGAAAATCGCCTCCACCCCGGCTTCGTCGGAGACGTCCGCCTGAATGGCGACAGCCCGCCCGCCATTTTGCACGATCTCGTCGACGACCTGCGCCGCGTCCGCCGGAGCGGTAACGTAGTTGACGACAACGTTTGCCCCGGCCTTGCCCAGTGCCACCGCCACCGCGCGGCCGATCCCGGAATTGGCTCCTGTGACGAGCGCTGTCTGTCCCTTCAGAAGATGGACGGGCGGCAAGTTCGGGATCACAGGTCGTGGTAGCTGTTGGCTTTCGTAGTAACTCTCCATGATAGCCTCTCCAGTTGTTATCGTATTCCACTGCCGATCTTGACCGGACGGGCATTCCGGTCTTCCACTCAGCGCAGGCAGTTTCTCGATGGGCGGGGCCTAGGACCATTTACCGCCTTGAAGCCATTGCTTTGCTGTGCCCGATGCGAACACGTGCATCCCCCGAGCGATAAATCCGGTCCATCCTGTCTGATGGTTTGCGCCGAGCCCGGCACCGTTGTCGCCGTGAAAATACTCGTAGAACTGGAGGCAATCCCGCCAGTGCGGATCCTCCTGGAATTTGTCTGCTCCGCCGAAGACGGGGCGCTTACCGTCCGGGCCGCGGAGGAAGATCGTCGACAAGCGCCGGGTGATCTCCTCGGCGACCTGATAAAGGTTCATGTGCCGACCGGAGCCCGTCGGACACTCGACGGTGAAATCATTGCCGTAATACATGTAGTATTGAAGCAAGGCCCGGATCATCAAACCATTCATCGGCATCCAGATCGGGCCGCGCCAGTTCGAGTTGCCGCCGAACATGCCGCTGTCGGATTCGGATGGCAGGTACGAGACACGGTATTCCTGATCCCCGACATTGAAGACATAGGGATGTTTCTCGTGATAGCGCGAGAGCGCCCGGATACCGTAGCGGCTAAGGAACTCGTTCTCATCGAGCATCTTCGACAATACTTGGCGCAGCTTCTCCTCATCGAGGATCGAGGCAAGTCGCCGACCCGCATAGCCAGTCTTGCGGGGGTCGTGGATAAACGCCGTCAACTCCGGGCGTGCATTCAGATAGCGTATTACCTGCTCAGGGACGTCGGGAAACTTCTCGTACAGATTTCCCTCAAAGACCGTGGCGGCGCACAGCGGCAGCAGGCCGACAATGGAGCGCACCTTGAGACGTTGCGCGTGCCCGTCCGGTAAGCGAAGGACATCATAGAAGAAGCCGTCCTCTTCGTCCCACATACCGACCTCCTCGCCAGCATGGGTCATCGCCGACGCGATCAACAGGAAGTGCTGGGTGAACTTCAGCATCATCTCCTCGCCGCCGCCGTCCCTCATGGCGAGTTCCGCCGCGATCTCCATCATGTTCTGACAGTAGAGCGCCATCCAGGCGGTGCCGTCGGCCTGTTCGAGATATCCCCCGGTCGGCAACGGCGAACTCCGATCGAATAGGCCGATATTGTCCAGCCCGAGGAAGCCTCCCTCGAAGACGTTCTTACCCGAACGGTCTTTGCGGTTGACCCACCAGGTGAAGTTGAGGAGCAGTTTCTCAAAGCAGCGTTGCAGCCAAGCAACGTCACCTTTGCCGGTTCGCGCCTCTTCCAGTCGGTAGGTGAAGATTGTCGCCCAGGCATGTACGGGTGGGTTGACGTCGCCGAAATTCCATTCGTAGGCGGGGATTTGTCCGTTCGGATGCATGTAGGTCGAGCGCAGCATCAGATCGAGCTGCTCCTTGCCGAAGTCGGGGTCCACCATGGTGAGGGCGACGATATGAAACGCCAGGTCCCAGGCCGCATACCAAGGGTACTCCCACTTGTCCGGCATCGAGATGATGTCGGCATTGTGCATATGGTGCCAGCCGTCGTTGCGCTGTGCGATCCGCCGTTTCGAAGTGAACGCTCCAGCGCCATGTTCTGCAAGCCACTCGTTCAGATCGTAGAAGTAGAATTGCTTGCTCCACATCATGCCGGCCAGCGCCTGGCGCATGACAATGGCAGCGTCGGCAGTCATCGATGGCGGCGTGATCGAGGCATAGAATTCATCGGCTTCATCTCGGCGCGCTCGCATAGTCTCGTCGAACGAACGACCGAACACACCGTCGCTGTCCTTTGATTTGCTTGGTACCGTCGGCCGCACATCGCTCAGCCGGAGCCGTATCGTGCGCGTTTCGCCTGCGCGGACGGTGACGACGTACTGCGCTGCCACCTTCGTGCCGCTCTGCTGCGAATTGACTGCTTCCAACCGACCATTTACCACGTAGTCGTTTATGCCGTCCTTGGCGAATTGCGTTCGGTTTGGGACACCGTAGAGCCGTTCGGTGTTCGTCTCATTCTCGGTGAACAGCAACTTCGGCGCACCGTCGCAACAGAGATACGTCGTGGTGGGGCCTGAGCGGGCGTTCCAGTTGGCAGTCACCACATTTGAAGATTGCTTCTTCGCCGAACATTGCAGCCGCGGCTTCTCGCCAGCCGACCAAGCGTCACGAAACCACAATGTCGGCAATACCTGAAGCGTCGCCGCTTCCGGTCCGCGATTGGTTAGCGCAATCTCGATGAGGATGTCCTCCGGTGCGGCTTTGGCGTACTCTACGAAAACATCGAAATATCGGTCTTCGCTAAATACCCCCGTATCGAGTAACTCATATTCCGGGTCGGTTCTTCCACGAAGGCGGTTGGTCGCCACCAGATCGTCGTAAGGAAAGGCGGCCTGAGGGTACTTGTAGAGGTATTTCATGAAGGAGTGCGTTGGGGTCGAGTCGAGGTAAAAGTAATATTCCTTTACATCCTCGCCATGATTGCCTTCGCTATTGGTGAGACCGAACAAGCGCTCCTTCAGGATCGGGTCCTGGCCGTTCCACAAAGCCAATGCGAAACACAGACGCTGCTCGCGATCGCTGATGCCCGCCAGCCCGTCCTCGCCCCAGCGATAGGCCCGTGACCGAGCCTGGTCGTGGGTGAAATGATCCCACGCATTGCCATCGTCGCTATAATCCTCGCGCACTGTCCCCCATTGGCGCTCGGACAGATAAGGCCCCCATTTCTTCCACTCGGCCGTTTTCTCACGGGCCTCCAGCAAGCGTTGCGTTTCGGCGTCCATGTGCTACCGCCCCCCGGAAATCAATGGCAGCGAACGCTAACACCCAACCAACGGACTTCCAAGTTCATCTATGACGATCGGCTAATATAATCGATCTGCTACGCGAGAAGTTTGAATGCACCTCGGGTGCTGGACAAATGATTGATCCATCAATAACAATCTCGCCATCAGGGTTCCGGGGGGAAGCTTTTCGATGGATTTTTCGGTTATTGACACGGGCCTTGTCACGAAGCTTCTTCTGCTTCTGTTGATTGGTATGGGACCGAAAATCGCCCTGGTTCCGTTCCTGGAAATGACCAAGAACTTCGACGCGAAGACGAAGGTCGCGATCGGCAAGCAGATGGTTCTGATCGCCCTTGTTGCGGCGCTGATCATCTTTGCCGCGGGGTCATTGCTGATGCGATTGCTGCACATCACAGGCGGTGCAGTCGCAGTCGCAGGCGGCATTGTGCTGGCGCTTTTGGCGCTCAAGATGGCGGCTGGCCCTACAGAGAAGGCTCACGAAGATCTGGGGATAGCAATAGACCCCGCAAAGATTGCCGTTTTTCCACTGGCAGTTCCCTATCTGCTTAATCCGGTGGGCATCACTGTTTTGATCCTCGCCTCTGATGAAGTCGTCTCCATCGCAAGCGCGGCTCTCGTCGTCGGGTTGATCCTCGTGGTCGCGGCATTCGATTATCTCGTGTTCACCAACATCGACACGCTGGCAAAGCGGATGAAACCCGCCAGTTTGGTGATCTCGGAAGTCGTGTTCGGTATTCTCCTCACGGCGGTTGCGGTTCAGCTTTTCGTGAGCGGCCTTGGTCGGCTCGGCATTCTGACCGCAACTGCGGCACATTGACTTATTGGTGACGCGCCGCTCAGTGGCGTCGCACGGCAACGGACACATGTACCGTCGACAGCAAGGGCGAAATGGAATGCACACTGCAACGCGTTTCTCGATCCTGCTTTTATTTGCGTCGCTCGCGTCATGCGCCGGGCATCCAAAAGGCGTGATGACGCCAGTGGCGGTGTCTGCGCAATCCCCATCTGCATCGAAGGTCGAGATGCTTGTCGCGACCAGTCGGCTTGCGACCGATAATCCCGCCACGATGTTTGGCGGAGAGCGGGCTCCCAAGCCGTCTCTCGACGACATCACTATTTCGATACCGCCCGACGCTGCCCGCAAGGTCGGAGAAGTGCAGTGGCCGAAAAAGCTACCGCCAAATCCAAAAACCGATTTCGCCGTCACGTCCGTCAAGCCCATGACCTCAGCCCAGGAAGGCCTTGCCTGGTTCAAGACACAACGCAACGGCGCTCATGCCCTGGTGTTCATTCACGGCTTCAACAACACCTACGAGGATGCGGTCTTTCGATTTGCCCAGATCGTCCATGATTCGGGTGCGGAGGTGGCACCGATCATGTTTACCTGGCCGTCGCGAGCGCGGCTGTTGGACTATGTATACGACAAGGAGAGCACGAACTATTCACGAACTGCACTGGAAAACACCTTCCGATATCTGGCAAGGGACCCGAACGTCAAGGACATCACCGTTCTCGCCCATTCGATGGGGACGTGGCTGGCGATGGAATCGCTCCGGCAAATGGCCATCCGGGATGGCAGGGTCGATCCGAAGATCGTCAACGTCGTCCTCGCGTCGCCGGACATCGACGTCGACGTCTTTGCCCGCCAGTTTGTGGAGCTAGGCGATCATCGTCCGAAGTTCACAATTTTCGTGTCGCAGGACGACCGGGCGCTCTCCGCTTCACGGCTGATTTCCGGCGATATCGACCGGGTCGGATCGATAGACCCGACGAAAGAGCCATACAAAACCAAGCTTGAACGTGCGGGCATCAACGTCATTGACCTGACCAAGGTCAAGACCGAAGACAGCATGCGTCACGGAAAATTCGCCGAGAGCCCTGAGATCGTTCAGTTGATCGGTCGGCGGTTGGCGAGGGGTCAGACGTTGACCGGCAGTGACATAGGCCTTGTGCAAGGAGCGACGGCAGTAATTGCCGGGACCGCGGGAGCGGTCGGCAATGTCGCATCTAAAGTCGTGACTGCTCCGATGGATGCGGCAACCGGCGAGAAGCGCCAGCCCAAGGGGCAAGAGCTTGATAGCATCCTGAACAGCGAAGCCTCGCCCAGCCTGACTAATTGATTTCGGTCGTCGGAAGCCGGCTTAGCCGCAAAGCGGTCACCGACACCAACGGTTTGAACGCGGGCATCGCCGCCATGGCGAATACGTCCTGAATATCCCTCTTGCTCCAACTTGCGGCCGATGGTGTCGAAATAGGTCGAGGACTGCTGCAGGACTTCTTGCGGCTCGCGGAGAAGATCAGACCTGAGACGTCCGTCACGGACGTACCGTCGGATGCGTAAGCCACCATCTTGTTTGTGACAATTGAAGCTGGCTAATGTTCATGTGAGTTTTGACGCGGGGATGTCAGCGGCATCCCGTTAGTGACGGGGGCGTTCTTGAAATTTACACTTATTGCAGCTCCAACACATTCCAACATGGCCGTTGATCGCAGCGATGAATGTCAGGCGGCAATGGCAGATGCATTAAAAGCGTTGCTTTCCCAGGCAGAGGCCCAAGGTTGGGTCAGAGCCGAAGTATTGCTCGCCATCTCAGATTTCTCGCGGCACGAACTTGTCATGCTCGTCAAGGAAGACGTTTTGGGCGTGCAGCGGAATACTCGTTAGCGCGGTAGCGACATCATTCACATGTCGTGCCGCGGCAAACGTCTGCGTGCCGCGAGGCATCACGACTGCCTGACAGTTCTGCATCCTGGCGGCACAACAACAAGCATTTTCGCTTGATGGGATGGAGAGCTTGTCCCGACAGTGGGTCGGTCGGTCAGCAGGTCGGGTTGGCGGGAACTTTTGCTCGCAAGCGGCTATTTGCAATCAGCGGTCGAGGCGCTGTTTGTATCGTCTTGTTTCATCGCGCCGGAACTGCTGTTGGCTGAACCTGCGCTCGTGCCTCAATCTGATTGGTGGTCTGCCTCGCATCGCTGTTTGAGCCACTGCCATTCCCTGAGTTGTTACCGCCATTATTGAGGTCGCCGCCATCACTGACGTGCCGAGACCTATCGATCAGGGAGATTACGCCGGAACCTTCAACATCGAGTTTTGTGCGTGGTTTCGGCAACAGTAAATCAAGACATCGCTGTCGCATTTCCTCACGCTACAATGTTTTCTTGAAAAAAGGCCGGGCAAATGCATCTTGCCGGGAAGAAGCGAGGTGCTTCGGATTGGGACTGCAACTTGATGTAGGCGAGCCTTTCGGTTCGGTCGTCGCGCAAGTTCATACGAAAAACGGAGTTAAAATGAATATCAAGGGCCTACTTCTCGGCTCCGCTGCAGCGCTCGCAGCAGTATCCGGTGCCCACGCGGCTGACGCTATCGTCGCTGCCGAGCCGGAACCACTTGAATACGTACGTATCTGCGACGCTTACGGCGCGGGTTATTTCTACATTCCGGGCACGGAAACCTGCCTGCGTATTGGCGGCAAGGTTCGCACCGAAGGCCAGTGGTACGACGCCTACAATCGCGACAGCAACTTCGGTACGAAGTGGCACACCCGCGCTGAACTGAACCTCAACACGGCAACGGACACCGAATACGGCCCCCTGAAGACCGAGACCATCGTTCGTTGGGACTGGAATGACGGCAACGCTACCAGCACCAACCTGCTTTGGTCCTACATCACCCTTGGTGGCTTCACCGTTGGTAAGACCGACTCGCAGTACAACCAGTTCGTTGGCTATGCCGGCGACGTCATCAACGATGACGTGATCTATGACGGTCCGTACGAACTCAACCAGTTGACCTACAACTACGATAACGGCTCGGGCTTCACCGGCGTTATCTCGCTCGAAGACACCAACTCTTCAGCCGACAAATCCGCGTACGGCGGCGCTTGGCAGACTTCCAAGCAGGATCACTACGCGCCTAACGTTGTTGCCGGTCTCGGCTACAAGGCCGGAATGTTTGGCTTCAAGGTCGTCGGTGGTTACGACTCGATCGTCGAAGAAGGCGCTATCAAGGCTCGTATCGACGCCGACTTCGGTGGCTTCACTGCCTTCTTGATGGGCGGCTGGAACACGGACGGCGACAAGCTGAACCAGTATGCTGGTTCGAACCAGGACGTGTCTGCTTGCACCGACGGGGCTGGCGTTGTTCACGGCTCGCAGTGCGGCTGGGGCGACTGGGCAGTTTGGGGTGGCGTTGGCGTACCGTTCAACGACAAGCTGAAGTGGAACCTGCAGCTCGCTTACACCGACTCGAAGATCTTCGAAGCGACGACGAACCTCAAGTTCAACCCAGTTAAGAACCTGCTGGTCGAGCCTGAAATCACCTACGTTCACTACGACGTACCATCCGACGACACGGTTGCCGGTATCCTCCGTTTCGAGCGCAGCTTCTAATACGATCTGAATTGGTTTGACCTCCAATCAGCGAGCCAAGGCCCGGTGTCCGCACCGGGCCTTTTTTCGTTTGATCTGAGCCGGTCTGAGCAGTTGCAGCGTTTATTCCGCAACTGCGAACAGAGAATTCAGAACGACGGCCGCAGAGTTATCGAACTGTCACAAATCTGATGTGCAACAAGGAATAAGGGGTTTCCACCGACAGAGTTTCGGAACCGACTAAAGGAAACCTTTATGAAGAAGATCATCTTGCTCGCGGCCATTGGCCTGTTCTCCACGCACGCAATGGCCATGGAGTCCTATAGCTCCAAATCGCTGAGCTGCTCGACCGTGCACGAAAAAGTCGCCAAGGAAGGCTCGATCGTGCTGAAATACCCGTCGTCGAAAGTCGCGGGAATGAACATGTACTACCGCACGGTCTCCAATTCGACGGCATGCCTTGGACAGGGTGGCATGGCCAATGCCAGCGTCCCGACCAGCGACGATCCGAAGTGCAAGATCAAGACCTGCAGCTTCGCCACCGGCAAGGGTCCGAACAAGAACCACTAGGCAGGACGAACCGCTATCATCGAACGAACAGAGTTCGAACCAGTCTAGGCGTTTTCGCCGCACCAACACGGAGGGATTTTTTGCCCTCCGTGTTTACCGTCTCGGAAGCGCGGTGCACGAAGACCTATTTGCTAGAACGTTCGGTGCCAGCCGGCCGTGGGACGGGCTGCCGGGGGTTCGAAAAACGGGGCTGAGATGTCCTCCTCGAAGCTCAAGGAGGACATCCTCATGCAAACCATCACCGAAATGACGATGTCGAAAGTCCTGAAAGACCCGATGATCCGTCAGGCGCTCCGCGCGAACAAAGTGCCGCTTCGCGATTTTGCGAAGCTTTTTGGAAAACACCGCTCGCACGGGAAATGAAGCCTTTGCAGCGGCGCTGCACCCAGCGGTCGCCCAGAGTGCGCATTGACGTGCTCGCATGGAACGTTCCCAGATGCAGACAGTTACCTGGCCGTGACAATCGCTTCCGTGCGCCTCCGGCGCGACACTTGGTCCGGCTCCTCGATTGCTTAGCAAGTTTAATTAAAAATTTAACCTCGCCGCTTAATGCGGATGTAGGGTTTCGTGCGCGCCAGAATTTGCTCGCCGGGACGCATCAAACGCAGGGACAGGACGGACTATGACTGCAGCGAATTCCCAACTTGATAGCAACCCGAATATCGAACAGCGCCTGGAATTCATGCAACTCGGAGCGGCAAACCGCGAAAAACTCCGCGCCCTTCGTCCGGTCATTGAGCGCGAACTGCCTAAGGCGCTCGATAAGTTCTACGAGATGGTGCGCAAGACGCCGGAAACAAGCCGCTTCTTTACCTCAGACCAGCATGTGGCCGGCGCCAAGAGCGCGCAAGTCGGGCACTGGGCAAATATTGCGAAGGGGGACTTCAGCGCACAATACGGCAACAATGTCCGCACGATCGGCAAAGTGCATGCGAAGATCGGCCTGAAACCGGAATGGTACATAGGCGGCTATGCGATGATCCTCGACCATCTTGTCAAGGAGGCGATCAGCGAGCACTTTCCGAAGGCCGGTCTGTTCGCCCGGCGAACCGTCTCTGCCGATGAACTCGGCCAGATGGTCGGCAGCCTGGCCAAGGCGGTGCTGCTGGACATGGATCTCGCGATCTCGGTCTATATCGACGAGAAGGAAGCGGCGCTTCAAAAGACGCAGGATCGCGTCCTGGAGGAAGCCAGGGCCGTGACCGAGATTTTTGGCAAGGCGATCTCGGCGGTGGCCGAAAAGCGCCTCGACCACCGCATCGACGAGCCGCTGCCGGAAGCCTATTCTGGCATGCGCGACGCCTTCAATAGCGCGGCTGCCGAACTCGGCCAGACCATTTCGCGCATCGAACACTTGGCCTCGGGTGTGAGCGCAGCAGCCACCGAGATCCACGGCGCCGCCGACAGACTGGCAAAGCGCACCGAACAGCAGTCGACGTCTGTCGAACAGACCGCAGCGGCAATCGAGCAGATCGCCGCGACCGTGGCGGACTCTACAAAGCGCGCCGAAGAAGCCAACACCCTTGCCGCCCGCGCCCGCTCGGGCGCTGAACGATCCGGCGAGGTGGTCAACCGGGCCGTTTCGGCCATGGACGCGATCGAGAGTTCGTCACAAGAGATTTCCAACATCATAGGCGTGATCGACGACATCGCCTTCCAGACCAACCTGCTGGCGCTGAATGCGGGCGTCGAAGCGGCGCGTGCCGGCGACGCTGGAAAGGGCTTTGCAGTGGTCGCCATGGAAGTCCGCGAACTTGCTCAGCGCTCGGCGAAAGCGGCGAAGGAAATTAAGAACCTGATCACTAAATCCGGCGAGCAAGTGAAGGCTGGCGTGGCACTGGTCGCCGAAACGGGCGAAGCGCTCGGGGCGATCGTGGGGGAGGTGACCGAAATCAGCCAGCACATCGACGCCTTCTACCAGGCGGCCCGCGAGCAGACTTCGGCGCTCTCAGACATCAACGTCGCCGTCAACGTCATGGACCAGGGAACCCAGCAGAACGCTGTGATGGTGCAGGAAGCCAATGTATCCAGCGACAGGCTCGCCACCGAGGCGCTGCTGATCAACCAGATGCTGGCCGAGTTTCAGACGGGGTTCAAGAGCGCGCGCGCGAAGGTCGTCGATACCCAGGTTGCCAAGGTCGCCTTCAGGCACTCGGCGGCGTCCAAAGCATCGGTCCGCAACGCTCCCCTCGTGGTGGGCAATACGGCGCTTGCCCGCGATGCCTGGGAAGAATTCTGATTCCGTAGTGGCGTTTAGACTTTTCTATTGGCAGTGCTTGAGGGCGCGCGAGCGGTATTTACTCAGTGGTCTGGAGGCAAGGTAGCTTCTCCTGTTGGCGATCGGAAATCTCTGACCATAAACTCGTTCGACCGGGGAACATGTCTCAATGCGGCGGCTAACGATTTTATGATTTGCCTGCCGTCAGTGCTGTGACCCATCTCTCATAATCGTGACGTCAACTGTTCGCCGATGGAGGCACGCCTTTAAATAAATGGAGCGACATCGAAGGACCGATCGAGGCGGTAAAATCACGCCCCGATGAAACATCCTTGGGTCCGGTCCTTGATCATCAGAGTAGCGCACCGATCGGGCCGACCGGGTCAGCCAGGCGTTTGCTGCACTCACCAGCACGATGCAACGCCATTCGTTGTTAATCGACGGTTTGATCCCGGCAAGCAGTTCACGATATTTTTGTCCATGCATGACGAATAGCTCGCGGACAGCCTCGGCAGAGACTGATCGGCGGCGATGCTCCAACAACGGTTCGATCTTGCACATGCCCTTGGCGGTGACGACACGGAATTCCACCGTAACCCCGCGGATGTCTAAATCCTAGGTTCCGACAGTCTGCTATTAGCTCGACCCATTCCGGCATCGGTGGCGGTTCCCAATGATGGCGCAGGCGCTACATAAGACCGTCAACTTCCTGCGAGACGGAACCGGTTTTCATCTCGGTGAGCTGAGGACGGTGAAGGCACGGGATGTCGAGCGTTCTCTCGCGGGCGTTCTCCATGGAGCTTCCGCGCGGAGGAGGCTGCGCTCGCCGCAAGTTCCGCGCGGCAAGCCTCGCCAAAATCGAGCAGGAAGTTCATCTCGCCAGATTGTGCGAGGTTCCGTATCTCGGAAAGCGAGCGATTGGGGCTGAGGTAGGTCTCCACGATCCTTACCATCGCGAATTCGGCTGCGTCCACCACCGGTCGCGAAGAGATCAGACGCATCTGAGCGACCAACGCATAAAGCAGCACGAGATCTGAGACGTCGTCCTTCTGGTGGCTTATCGCATCGCCGTAAAGCCGCGTAGCTTCCGCGATGAAATCCGAAAATAGCTTTTCACGCTTGGCGACTTCGATCTCGCGTTGTCTTTCCCTCACCTGCGAGCGGTGCGTCATCCAGGCAGTGGCGAATGAGGTCAGACCGCCGATCGCGACGCCAGCGAGGCCCATCAGGGCTGAGAAGTATGCGTCCATGAGAATTTCCTTCGGAACGAATGCGGCGTACACCGGAAAGTGTCGCTTGAGTTCCCCTACCCCGCCAGCGGCGGACCAACCCAGACGCCTTCCGGTACCGCGGGGATGGAGTTTACCAACCCGTCCAGCATGCCCTGCAGGACGCTCTCGGTCAGCTCCGCCGTCTTGTCGCCGGGGCCGACGAGGCGATCCACCAGCAGCAAAGTCAGACCGTGCATCTGCGACCAAAAAACAAGAATCGCCCCATCCATCGTGCGGATATTAGATTCGTCGTCTGGAATTTGCCGCCCGAGGGCGCCGTCGGAAATCGCATCGACTATCAAGGCTTTCATGTTGTAGGCCGCAGTTCTTTCGATCACCGGACGCCCATCCTGACCCGCAAGGTAGCCGCCAAACATCAATCGGTAGAGCGCAGGATTGTTGACGCCGCCGCAGACATATGCCCGCGCCATGGCTGCCAGCCTCTTGCGCGGATCGTCCAGTTCCTTCGTCGCTTCAGCCATGCGCCTGGCGAGCTGTTCGAATCCCACCGCCGAGACGGCTGCCAGCAATTCGCGCTTGTCGGCGAAGTGCTTATACGGAGCATTGTGACTGACGCCCGCCCGACGGGCGAGCTCCCGAAGCGAAAACTCCGTGCTTTGAGACTCGCTCAGCACGTCGAGGGCAGCCTCGACGATCGCCGTGTGCAGGGCGCCGTGGTGATAGGGCCGGTTGTCTTTGGTGGTGATTACCTGGGTCATGCTGTCCATGTAGAGGGTTAAGTGGCTAATGTCAACATGCTGCATTTGAGATGTTGACATTGCCAACTCAAGGCGTTAAGTGGGCGACGTCAACATATGCTGCGGCCGTCTGAAAGGGAGGCAGCGGTTAGCCACAGAGGTAGAACTGCATGGACCATCTACATCCCGTCGGACACAAGTCGCACCGCCTCTCGGAGCGTCCGCCGTTCGAGCGCATCGCGCTGTTGCTGCAAGGCGGAGGAGCCCTCGGCTCGTATCAGGCGGGTGTCTACCAGGCCTTGGCCGAAGCCGATCTGCATCCGGACTGGGTGGCTGGCATCTCGATCGGCGCCATCAACAGCGCCCTGATTGCCGGCAATCCGCCCGAAAGACGGGTGGAGGCGCTCCGCAGTTTTTGGGAAACGGTAACCGCCCCGGCTCACGGAATTCCCACTCTGTTTTCTGCCATGCTCGGGGCGATGGGGATCGAGGGGGATTTCGCGCGGGGCATGCTCAACCAGGCACACGCATTCGCCACGCTCATGGACGGCGCGCCGGGCTTCTTCACGCCGCGTCCGGTGCCACCTTTCTTTTCATCTGCCGGCAGCATCGAGGCGGAAAGCTTCTACGACGTCGCTCCGCTCAAAGCGACGCTGGAGCGGCTGGTGGATTTCGACCGCATCAACGCGGGGGCCATGCGTTTCAGCGTTGGCGCCGTCAACGTGCGCACCGGCAATTTCGAGTATTTCGACACGACGACCCACAGTATCCGCCCCGAACATATCATAGCGAGCGGCTCACTGCCGCCTGGCTTCCCCGCGACGAGAATCGACGGCGAGTATTACTGGGACGGCGGCCTTATCTCCAACACGCCGCTTCAATGGGTCCTCGACAACTCGCCGCGCCAGGACACGCTGGCCTTTCAGGTCGACCTGTGGAGCGCGCAGGGCGCGTTTCCGCGTGACCTTCTAGGGATCGAACTGCGGCAGAAGGATATCCGCTTCTCGAGCCGCACGCGCGCGGCGACCGACCATTTCAGGACGCAGCAGCGTCTGCGGCGCGCTCTCGGCCATCTGGTGGAGCTCGTCCCGCAGGAGGCCCTGCTGCTAACCGATCCCGAGATCAAGCTTCTCGTCGAACAGGCCGACGAGAAGGTCTACAACATCGTCCAGCTCGTCTATCGCGCCAAGAACTACGAAGCCAGCTCCAAGGACTACGAGTTCTCCCGGCTGACCATGGAGGAGCACTGGGCCTCCGGCTACAACGACGCCCTTCGAACACTGCGTCACCCCGAGGTGCTGCAGCGGCCCGACACGCCCGACGGCGTGGCCATTTTCGACTTCGATTGAGTTTCAACAAAAGAGAAGAGTACGAGCATGAAGATCGCCGCAGTCCGCGACAATGCCTTCGCGATGCCGCTCAACAACCCGGCCTATCCGAGGCCACCCTACAAGTTCTACAACCGCGAATTTGTCGTCATCAACTACAGGACCGATCCGGAGGCCCTTCGCGCCGTCGTGCCGGAGCCTTTGGAAGTGATCGGCGACACTGTCGCCTATGAATTCATCCGCATGCCTGACTCGACCGGCTTCGGCGACTATACCGAGACCGGGCAGGTTATCCCGGTGCGCTTCAGGACGTCGTCAGGCGAGATGCAGGAAGGCAGCTACGTGCACGCCATGTATCTCGACGACAACTCGCCGATCGCCGGCGGCCGCGAGATATGGGGCTTCCCGAAGAAACTGGCGACGCCGAAGCTGTCGCACGAGCAGGAGACGCTCGTCGGAACGCTCCGCTATGGCTCGGTTCTCTGCGCGACGGCGACCATGGGCTACAAGCATCGCGAGCTCCCGTTGCAGTCGCTGGCCAAGGCGATGGCGAAGCCCGCCTTCGTGCTGAAGGTCATCCCGCACGTCGACGGCTCGCCCAGGATTTGCGAACTCGTGCGCTACTATCTCGAGGATGTGACGATCAAGGGCGCATGGGCCGGGCCGGCCGCCCTGCAATTGTTCGAACATGCAATGTGTGATGTCGCGCGTCTACCCGTGCGCGAGGTCACCTCAGCCAGCCACTACATCGCCGACCTGACCCTCGGCCTTGGCACGGTCGTATTCGACTATCTCCAAAACGACTGATCCCCTGCAACTGAAAGGAACTATCCATGTCACGATTTGATGGAAGAGTGGCGGTTATCACCGGAGCCGCGAGCGGCATCGGCAAGGAAATCGCGCTTCGCTTCGCAGCCGAAGGCGGCATTCCCGTGATCGCCGACCTCAATCTGGACGCCGCCAATGCGACGGCGGCCGAGATCAAGGAGAAGGGCGGCGACGCCCTCGCCGTGGCGATGAACGTCGCCGACGAGGAGCAGGTGGAAAAGGCCGTCGGCGAGGTGGTCGCCAGGTTCGGCAGGGTCGACGTGCTGGTCAGCAATGCCGGCATCCAGATCGTCAAACCGCTGGTCGACTTTCCCTTCTCCGACTGGAGAAAGCTGCTTTCGATCCATCTCGACGGCGCCTTTCTGACCACGCGCGCCTGCCTCAAGCACATGTATGCCGCCAATTACGGCCGGGTGATCTACATGGGCTCCGTGCACTCCAAAGAGGCCTCGAAGCTGAAGGCGCCGTACGTCACGGCCAAGCACGGCCTGATCGGTCTGGCAAAGGTGCTGGCAAAGGAAGGAGCCGAGCACAACGTCACGGCCAACGTGGTCTGCCCCGGCTTCGTGCGCACGCCGCTGGTCGACAAGCAGATCCCTGAACAGGCGCGGGCGCTCGGCATCAGCGAGGAGCAGGTGGTCAAGACGGTGATGCTCAAGGACACTGTCGACGGCGAGTTCACCAGCACCGAAGACGTGGCCGACGCCGTTCTCTATTTCGCGGCGGCGAGGTCCAACGCCGTGACCGGTCAGTCGCTGGTCGTGAGCCACGGGTGGTTCATGCAGTAGCACCGATTGCGGAGGGACGACACCCTTTGCGGTGTCGTCCGTATCTCCGAGCGCACACGTGACCATCGCTTGGGCAACCGCGTGCGGCCGTTAACCCGTTTTGGCAGGAGAGGGCTTCTGAACGCATACATCGCGGCTCTGATGGTGCTCGCCGAAGACCCTGCCATCACTCATCCTGCAAGGAAAATGACCATGGAAGTTTGTAATGGCTCAGATCGGGCCCTCTGGAAGGTTGGGCGCCGTCCGCTCACCACCAATCCCACCGTCGATGGCGCAAGCGGGCGAGGAGTGAATGCGATCCTGCGGAAGGCCGTCAAGGCCGTCGCCCTCGGCGTGTGCGTAGGATTCGCCGCTTTGCCGACGGCCCGAGCGGATGAGCCGACCCCGCCGGTCAAGTCAGGGATCAGCGACGAGGCCGCCACCGCCGTTTCGCAGATGGGAAAGACGCTCCTTGCCAGGGACCTGTCGATTACGGCGAGAACGATCAGCGTTTACCTGGATCAGTTCGGACAACCGCTTCACATCTTCCATACGATGAAGATCGCCGTGCGCCGGCCGGACCGGATCGCCGTCGAGTTTATCGGCGACGACGGCAGGCACGATCTGTTCTACGACGGCAAGACGGCATCGGTCTTTTTTCCCGACAGCAAGAAATACATTGCGATCCCCGCGTCGGGTGCCATACCTTCTGCGCTCGACGAGGTGACAAACAAGCTGGACCTCGATTTTCCGCTCGGCGTCCTTTTTACAGACTCTCCCGACAAGGTTCTGATGGGCGACGCCATGGCGGCCTGGCAGGTGGGGACGGCCATCGTCGACGGGGTCGAGTGCCGGCATCTGCTTTTCTCACAGAAGTCCGGCATCGACGTGGAATTGTGGGTCGAGAAGAATGATGCGGCAACGCCCCGCCGGCTGATCGTCACCTACCCGTTGCTGCGGGGCCAGCCAAGGTTCATCGCAGAATTCACGAGCTGGAAGACCGAGCCGCCGCTGCCCGACGCACAATTCGTCTTTCAACCGCCTGCCGATGTGAAAAAGGTCGAGCCGACGCCGGACGTCGCATCGGGAACGGAAGGGAGCAAGTGATGACCCGTCTGAAGCAGACCTTTGTCGCTTTTCTCGCAATAACCGCCGTGGCATCGGATGCCTTTGGCCAGTTTGCTCCGCCACCCGGCCTACCGGGTCTGCCGTCCGGAGGGCCACCCCATTTCCCGTCGGGAGGACCGGGAGGACCGCCGCGTCCGCAGATGGGCGGCGCGCCGCGTCCACCCGTGGCTGGCCACGGCCGTCCGCCGTTGGGCGCCCAGAACCGTCCGCCGATGAACCGTCCGACCCATGCGCCAAATTTCGGCGGCGCAAAGGGGCGGTTGGCGGAAGGCCCCGGCCGCGGAGGGAGCAACTTGTCGGGAAATATCCGCAACACGGTGAACTCGGGCGGAAACGTCAACGGGAACCGCGCCTTCGTGAACTCCGGAGGCAATATCACCGCAAAGGACTCGGGCAACGTCACCGTGAACAATTCCGGCGACGTCAAAGTCACTGGTAATGGCAGCGGATACTTTGGTCGCGGATATTATGGCCGCGGAGACCACGGCCTGGGAGGGTATGGCGGTGGAGACTATGGCGGTGGCGAGTACGGCCGGGGATATTATCGCCGCGGAGCCTATATTCTGGGCGGCTATGCCGTCGGCGTCGCGACCGGTGCCGCAGCGGCATCGAGCGCGAGTGGAACGACCTATTCTTCCTACGGGGATCAGTCCGGAACTGCTACCGGGTCCTCTGGCGCTGCTTCCGCGGGTTCGTCTCACCGGACCTCCTACTCCTCGGGTTCTTCGGGCGGGACCTATGCCGGTTCTGCAGGTGCTGCATCTTCGGGTTCGTCCCATGCGGCGTCGTCGGGCTCTTCCGGCGGGTCCAATGCCGGCTCCCCCAATCAGAGCCGTTCCGATCGGTCTGCTGGAGGTGGAGACGGTGGATCGAACGAGGGCCACGGCAACAGCGGCGCCCCGTCTGCTAATCCGCTGATTGTGGGCCTGTTTGAGAGCCTGCCGCCCGACGGCACGGAGTGGACATCGGAGGGTGCGGTGGGTTGGCTTCAGGCTGCCGCCGCCAATTTGCGGATCGCGTACAAGATCCAGGGAAACATCCTGGTCACAGGCGAGACTCCGCCGTCCAACTCCGGCAACCGGGCGCTCAGCGGGAATTAAACAGCGCAAGACGGTGGGGAGAGGTTCAGCACGGGCCGGACAAGTCGCGACGGGCCTGGCCTTTGCAACGCACAGAACGATGGGCGACTTTCTAGCGGAGACATCACGCGGGCTGCCGGCCTCGGGTTAAGGACCCCTAACCCCTCGTATAGGCCATCCCTTCCTCTTCGCCACCCGATCCGTCCTCCCGATCAATAGGCAGGTCGGGCAGCGTCCTGCTACATTCAAAGTCTCCCGCAAGGCCGCAAACTATGACCGTTTGCCTTAGCGTTCCTTCTAAGGATTTGTCACATGACACAGGAACTCACCCGCATCGAAATCGATCTGGTCCCGTTGACCCTGTTCTCCAACGCATATCGGAAAGCTGGGCCCTGGGTGCCGGGCTCCCCGCTCCAGACACCGCCAGATGGTTCATCATGGCCGAATACCGCCTTCGAGGATCATTTGATGATGTTTTCCGTCATGCCACGCGAAACGATCACGCCACCCTGGGGACAAGCTTCGCACGCCCGGAGATCTGCCTTTACCCTGTACGTGACTGGGACGCGGTTCGCTCTTTTATGCTACTCCCTCGGGCTTGTCCGCCTTGTCGGGGACTTCGAGGATCTTTTCCCCTCAGTGAGTTCCGCGAGCATGCATTAAGTCAAGCGATCGGCGTCATCAGCGCTTTCGTCTCGTTCGAGAGGCAGGGTGAACAGAAACACTGCCCCGCGAGGTTTATTCGCGGTAGCCCACAGCCGGCCCCCGTGAGCCTCGATGATCGAACGGCAGATCGCCAGGCCCATGCCCATGCCGGTCGATTTGGTCGTGTAGAAGGCCTCAAAAAGGCGGTCCATACTTTGCGGGTCGAGGCCCGGACCCGAGTCGCAAACTCCGACGACCACGCCCCCTGAGGCCTCTGTCTCGGTGCTGATCAGCAGTTCGCGCTCCGCCTCATTGACGCCGCTCATCGCCTCTATGGCGTTCAAGATCAGGTTTGCGATCACCTGTTGCACCTGGACGCGATCTCCTTCCACGGGCGGCAGGCTCGTCGCGAATTCGGTCTGCAGCGTGGCGCCTTGCCGGAGCACTTCGCTGCCGGTCAAGGCAATCACGTGACGAATGGCTTCATTGAGGTCGAACTGCTCCTTGCGAGGGGGCTCCTTCTTGACCAGGGCGCGAATCCGGCCAATGACATCGCCGGCTCGATTGGCGTTCTCGACGATCCGCCCGAGCGCCTGAGCCACCTCCTCCAGATTCGGGGGATCGGTGCCGAGCCAGCGCAAGGCCGCCTGGGCGTTGGTGAGGGACGCGGCGAGCGGCTGATTGACTTCATGGGCGATGGAGGCCGTGAGCTGCCCCATGGTGGCGATGCGGTTTGCGTGGGCCAGTTGCCCCTGCGCCTGGCGTAAGGCTTCCTCGCTCTCGCGTAAGGCCTCTTCGGCCTTCCGGCGCTCCGTCAAATCGAGGACGAAAGAGACGCCTTCGTTCCTGCTTTCTTCCAACAGTGCACCGCCGATCAGCACGGGCAGACGGCTGCCATCTTTTCGAACGTACTCCTTCTCGAACGGTTGGACTGCGCCGATCGTCTTCAGCTCGGCGACGGTCCGCGCGTCGCGGTCGCGCCATTCGGCCGGCGTCAGGTTCTTCCAGGACAGCCGCCCCGAAACAAGATCCTCTCGGTCGTATCCCACCATGCGCAGGAACGCGTCGTTGGCCTCAAGAATGCGACCTTCGATATTCCAGATGACGATCCCGATGATGTTGGCCTCGACGAGACGACTGATCTTGGCTTCGCGTTCAGCGAGATCCCGGTACAACCGGGAATTCTCAAGTGAGATCGCTGCTTGAGAGGCAAGCAGCTTCAGCACCGCGATCCGGGCCGGCGCGAAGACCCGAGGAGCAAGGCTGTTCTCAAGATAGAGCACTCCGGTCAGTTGGCCCTGGTTGAGCAACGGCACACAGAGAATGGAACGAGAATGGTGATGACGGATGTAGGGGTCCGCGGAAAATGGATTCTGAGCTGCGGCGTCGCCGAGAACCACGCTTTCGTTTGTGCGCAAGACATAATGAAGGAGCGATTCCGGCAGCGTGATCGCGGTGACGATCTCGTCACGCAGCCGCACCACGACCGTGTCGCCGCAGGTCGTCGCCTCGGCCGTGATCCGTGACTCACCGCCCCGCGGAAGGATCAACAGGCCGCGCTCGGCGCCCGCCTGCTCGACGGCGGTGCGCAGAACCGTGTCGACCAGCTTTTGAAGGACGATCTCGCCCGACACGGCCTGCGAGATTTTGACAACGGTTGCGAGATCGAGTTGCTCGACCGGTGCATCAATGGTGCTTGTCGGAGCGGGAGGGCGTTCTTCCCCTCTCAGGTCAGGATAAAGTTGGTCGAGTTGACGCACCTTGCCGTCAGCGCCCCAGCGCAGATAGCAGCCACGCGCGTTGCGGAGATAGAGACGAGTGAAGTCCTCGAAGCCTTCCTGCGCATAAAAGCGGGCAGCGAGTTCATATGCGAGGGCTTCATGATGGATGAAGCCGTTTGCGCGCGCCGAGCGGATTGCTTGTTCGTAAAGACGCACGGCGTCGATTTCGCGGCCTTCAAGGCGTGCTATTTCGGCGCCGACCAGCGCGGCTCGGTTCTCGAAGTTCTCCGGGCAATTCTTCGCATAGATCTGAAGCTGTCGGTGGTGGGCGGCCAGAGCCTCTGTATGCCGCCCCCGCTGGTCAGCTCCCGCAGTGTCGCAACATGCGGCGCGGGCCAGGGCGCCGTAGAAATGATGTTCCGGTGTTTCTTCGAAATGCGACACCGAGTTCCATGGTAGCTTCTGCGCCCGCAATGACGCATCGACGGCTGCCTCATAGTCGCCCGCAAAGAACCGCGCCTGGAGTTTTCTGACAAAGTAGCAGGTTTCCGCCAGAATTAAATTCGGATCGTCGGCAAACCGGCGTTCGATCAAAAGTTCGCCAAATCCTTCGTCGTCAAAAAAGCCGAATTTCGGGGTCAACCCGCGCAGCGTCCGGACGAGGCCGAGTTGCGCGCTAGCGAGGTCTATGACGAACTGGAACCGCACCTTCTGCGCAAACGCGAGGCCAGTCTCGGCTTGGCGTTGCACTTCCACAAGCGGATCTCCCGCCGCCAAGAGGTTCGAATTCAAACTGACATAGCTGTATCCGGCAAAGGTGAGGTCGCCGCTCCGGTTGGCAATTTCAAGCGCTTGCCGCAAAAGGTCGCGGCCGGTTCGGACATGTTTCGTCCACGGTATGACATGGGCCGCGAAGTCTTTATAAGTCCTGGCCTGGAAGCGCTTCAGTTCACTCCCTTCGACCAGTTGGCAGCCGAGCCGACCGAATCGAAATCCGGCCGCATAGTCGCCGAAGCGCGGGCCGGCAATGTAGCCAAGCGACACATAATGGTAGCAGGAGCCGTCGCTATTGCCTCGCTCGATGCTCAGATTGACGGCCAGGCAGATCGCCATGCATGCAAGATTGGCATCGGTATGCCATACCGCCCCAACGAGCCGGGTGAGAATATCCAGCGTCGCGGAGGATGCTGGGTCGCTCATCAACGGCAAATCGATGAGATCCTCGATCGCGCGGCTCCCGAGCTGCGACCAGATCCGGCCGTATTCTCGTTGCACGTCCTCGTCGGCTGGATGCGGCGACCAGTCGATGCCGAGACGCTGCCTCAGGTAGTCGAGACCGACGGCGGCGGAACGACTGGTCTGACCGAGCGCAGCATAGAGATCGATGCGCAGGCAGGCGACGGCGGCCTGGTCGTCGGAGCGGACAGCACAATTGGAAAGCTGTGCTGACCGCTCCTCGGCGTCCGATAGCGCGCCAAGGAGGAACTCGCATTCGGCCCGGTTCAGCTCAAGCGCGAACGCCAGTTGATGGTGGCGCTGCCAGGCGGCTTCCGAAAGCAGCGTCGTGCCGGCAACAAAATAGTTGAGCGCCGAGGCGTATGCCGTCGAGGCCTTGGCGCGCTTGCCCGCCAGCAGATTGAACTCGGCTAGTTGCTCGCGCTCCTTAGTTGAGGTGATCAATGCGGCTCCGCGATTGAGCTGGCTGACAATCTCGAAAACATAATCGTCAATCAGCTCCGGCGCAGTGTTCGCCGCAAGCAGTCTGCCTATGCGAAGGTGCAACTCGCCGCGTCGCTCCTCGGGGACCAGCGAATAGGCGGCTTCCTGAACGCGATCGTGGACGAACCGGTAAGCGCCTGTCAGACGCTCGAGCAGCTCCTGAGCGACGGCGGGCCCCACGGCCCCGGCGACTTGCTCCTCCTTGATCCCGAGGACGAGTGAAAGCATTGTGGTATCTGCGAGGTTTCCAAGACAGGCGAACTGCTGCAACGCCTCCCGCGTCCGGGGCGGCAGGCGCGCGAGCTTTCCGACCATGAGATGTACGACGTTGTCGGTGTATCCCTTGGCGTGAATGCGCTCGAGATCCCAGGACCAGCATGCCGCGTCATGATCGAAAATGAGCATTTCCTCTTCGGCGAGCGAAAACAGGAACTGACGGACGAAGAACGGATTGCCGCCGGTCTTGTCGTGCATCATTTGTGCAAGCGGCGCTGCACGCTCGGGCTGACAGTGGAGCGCATCGGCAATCAACTGCCGGAGATCGTCTTTGGTAAGCGGCGCAAGCGTGATCTCCGCCACCTTGCCGCCGGCGGTCTTGATCGCGTCAAGCTTGCGCATCAGAGGATGGGCGGCGGTGACTTCGTTGTCGCGATAGGCACCGATCAGCATGAGCTGCTGCAGATCCGACCGGGTGAGCAGATCCTCCAGCAGGTCGAGCGTCGCCGCGTCGAGCCACTGGAGATCGTCGAGGAACAGCGTTAGCGGATGTTCGGGCCGGGCAAAGACGCTGATGAACCGGCGGAATATCATCTGGAATCGCCGTTGCGCGTCCTGTGGCGGAAGTTCGGCGACCGGCGGCTGGTCGCCGATGATGAGCTTCAGTTCCGGGAGGAGATCGACCATCAGCGCTCCGTTCGGTCCCAGCGTCTCGCTCAGTGCCTCGCGCCACGGTGCCAAATCGGCCTCGCTCTTTGCGAGGAGCCCCTTGAGCAGGCCTTGAAAGGCCTGCGCTAGGGTCGCATAAGGGATGTCGTGCTTGTACTGGTCGAATTTGCCGGACGCGAACAGCCCGCGCGGCGGCACCAGTACTTTTTGGAGTTCATTGATCACCGCCGACTTGCCGATGCCGGAATAGCCAGAAACCAGCACCAGTTCAGGCGCTCCGCGCGACACCACGCGGTCGAAGGCAGTGAGCAAGGTCTCGATCTCGTGCTCCCGTCCGTATAGCTTCTCGGGAATCAGCAGGTGGTCCGGGAGATCGCGTTCGCCGAGCGGGAACGCGTCAATCCGGCACTGCATTTCCCATTGGCTGAGACAGCGGCTTAGATCGTGTTCGACGCCGCCTGCCGTCTGGTATCGCTCCTCGGCCGTCTTGGCGAGCAGCTTCATGACGATGGCCGAGACTGCCGGTGAAACATCCGCCGTCCGCTCGTTGGGCGGCACCGGCTGCCGTGCAATGTGGCAATGCACCCATTCCATCGGGTCGGAAGCGGCGAAGGGCAGGCTCCCGGTCAGCATTTCGTAGAGAGTCACGCCGAGCGCATAAAGATCGCTGCGGGAGTCGATCGAGCGGTTCATGCGCCCGGTCTGCTCGGGGGCCATATAGGCAAGCGTTCCGGCGACCACTTCGGGCGGCTCGGGCGCCTGCCGTTCGCGGGAGAGGCGCGAGGCGATGCCGAAGCCGGTGAGCCGCACCTCGGCGCCTGCGTCAGTTACCAGGATATTGGCCGGTTTGATGTCCTTGTGGACGAGGCCGCGCTGGTGGGCCTTGCCGAGCGCAGCGGCGATGCCGGCCGCGAGCCGCAGGAAAAGCTCCGTTTCCATTGCCGTTCCGAGGCGCCGGGCGAGCGGCTCGCCGCCCGGATCTTCAAGCACCAGGATGGTCCGGTCGCCTTCGCGCACCAGCTCAAGCGGTCGCAACGCCCACGCGCTATCGAGCTCATCCTTCAAACCATATTCATGGTCGAGGCGTTCGAGGCTTGAAAGCGTCGGGTGCTCGAGGGCCGGAAGCACGACCAGTACCGGGTTCCATTTGCCGTCGGCGCCCCGGCGTCGTTCCCGGTGGAACAGGCGATCACCATCCTCCCAAAGAACCTCCAAACTGCTATCTCCACCAACGCCGAAGAAAGAGGATGTGCTTGTTTGCCGACTTCGTCACCTCGCTGTCTCATTCGGCGGTGCGACCTTCGTGTCGGAAATCCGTCCAACCACATAGGCCAAAGCGAGCACAGGTGATGAACCGAAAACACTTCCCCACCATTTTACCATATCTCGCCTGGTCGTCCCAGTGGATCAACCAGGCGGCCATACCCGACCTCCGATGCATGGTCCGCCTCTGCTGACGAAAGACCGCCCAGCGGCGGGGCTGGACGGTCGGGCGGATCGTCGACCCGCTGAGCTTCGGAGGAGGAGGGCGCCGAAGCTAGTTGGTAGCAAGGGAGAAAATCGCTACCTGCCTGTCGTGAGGCAACGAGTGGAGATTAGCGATAGAAATGACAACAGAAAATTATACTGCGGATTATTCTTGTAATACGTTGGAATACCAGCATCGGGCCGATGGGCGGGTTCTGCTCAGCGCGTGACATACTCATGTGGTGCCATGCCTTTCGGACGTGGAAACAGATGGGCAAGAAATCGATAAGCCGACACGGACACTTGCAAGGCCGTTGAAGTCGCGCCCGACCTTGTCTGCCACGCGAGAGGGCCAAAAAAGAAGCCTCCCGGCGGTTGGGAGGCTTAAGGCGGGCCGATCGGGGGCGATACGGCCTTGGCGGGAGGAGGAATGTAACCCGCATCATAGAGGAGCGCTCCCGCGCGGCTATTGGCTACCAGGAAGGATCGATTACCAATGAGGATGGGGTGACCTATACGCGCGGCCAAGACCTTTATGAGTGCGTTTGCGGCTTTCCCGGCGCGAGCATCAGCTTGTCAGCCATACGCGCGAGCTCGGGCAGGGATCTGGTACCCATCTTCTGCATGACCTGGCTGCGGTGAACCTTCACGGTAATCTCGCTCACACCGAGATCGCCGGCAATCTGCTTGTTGAGCCGTCCGGTCACCACCAAAGCCATCACCTCGCGCTCCCGCGGGGTCAGGCTATCGAAACGCGCGCGCACCGTCGCCAATGCCTGTTCGTTTTCAAGCCACGTGCGGTCGCGCGCAAGGCCGACTTGAACGGCGTCGAGCAAATCCTGGTCTCGGAACGGCTTTGTCAGGAACTCGACCGCGCCCCCTTTCATCGCCTGGACGGACATGGGAATGTCGCCGTGCCCGGTGATGAAGACGATCGGCAGCCGAATGTTTTCGCGCGACAGTTCGAGCTGAAAATCAAGACCGCTCTGTCCGGGAAGCCGGACATCGAGCACGAGACAGGTCGGTCCGTTGGGTCGTCCAGACCTGAGGAAATCGCCCACCGAAGCGAGGAGGCGCACGCCAAAACCGACGGAACGCAGCAGGCTGCCGAGCGCCTCGCGGATTTCCGGGTCATCATCGATCACAATGACGGTTGTCTCGGTCATCGTCATCGCGCCCCAAGGTCAACCGAAGCTTTGGGACGTGCAGCATCCGCACCCACTGCATGAGCGGCGGGCGAAGCCCAATCAGAAGAGTGCCAATGACGCAATGAGAACACTCCTCCTCTCTCCTTCCTCGCTGCCGAAACGGTGTCTTTTCGCAAACCAGAATGCGCGCTAATGATCTCGCCCACAAGGCTAAATGCGGGCGGTCCACGAGAGCGGTTGCGCGTCCTGCGGTCTGCCATGGCGTGCCGATGCGCCCCATGGCCGGTCTCTCCCGTCACAACGGGACGCGTGCCGCGAGATCTCAATTACATCGACTGCTTATCTCTGGGCGCTCTTGAGAGGTCCGCTCCTTGCCGAAAGTCTTAGACAGTCTATACGCTCGTATAGCTTGCGATGCCTTTGTCGCCGTTAGATGCTAGATCGACCCAGTCAAGCGCGCCACAACGCTAATTCGGCACGGCGCCGATCGGCGAAGTCGGGAGGCGGCAGTGCCAACCAAGAGACCTCTGATTGCGATCGTCGACGACGACGAGCCGATGCGGGAGGCTATCAAGGGACTCATGAGGTCGATGGGATTTGACGCCGAGACCTTCTCATCCGCGGATGATTTCTTGAGTTTTCCTCATATTAGCCGCACGGCCTGCCTCGTGACGGACATCAATATGCCCGGAATGAGCGGGCTCGATCTGCACCGCCGGCTCGTCGCCCTGGGCAGGAGCATTCCGACTGTTCTGATCACCGCCTTTCCGGAAAGGAATGCGCCGGCGTCGGCGTTGGGCGCCGAGATCGTCGGCTGCCTGACAAAGCCGTTTGGCGAACAGGTTTTGCTTGATTGCATCCGTTCTGCGCTGGCTTTCGGTAGCGAGGACCAAAGCGGTTCATGAGGTCGCAGACCTCTTCTAAGCAAAAGCGCGTTGCAACGCTCCCGTTCTCGTATTTCAGAAAATGTTGTTCAAGGGGCGGTCCGACGGATTCTGCCAACGCGAGGTTGTCAACGATCCATTCTGGACCCGTTCGCATTTGGCCGGTAACCGGGCAGGGGTCGTCTCTGTTCTGAGATAGGGTGAAGGGAAAGACGACACCCGAGGCTTTAGAGCAGCCCTTAACCCGCTCGCCATGCGCCTCGATTGTCGACCGACAGGTGGCCAAGTCTTGCGCCTTCGTCGTCTAAAAAACGGTCTCGAACAACCATTCGCAATTTGCGGATCTAGCCTGCTGACGGGGTCCTGAACGGTCTCTCCTGCGTCGTGCGGAGAAGCAATCAGCCGAGCAGGTTCTAGCCCGATATACTCCGACCTTGGTGGAGTGGGGTAAACCAAAGGATGAAATGCACATGCCTAGAATTCAGAAAGTCTTCCCTGAGTATTATGGACCGAAATAGCGCTTGGGACTAGCCTCAAAGGTGCAGCCGAAGGAAAATGCGCGCAACAAAGGATGCACGGTATGAGTGACACGCTGGAGCAGAATGATCCTGCCATCGAAGAACTGATGAAAGACGCAATAACCAGTTACATGCTCGACAGTTTCGAAGTCGAGGATCGGCTGAAGGCAGCCGTCCAGAAGATCGCCGTGGAACTGCTTTTCGAAGAGCTGGCTGCTCTGAGGGAGAAGGCTGCGAAGGCCAGGTCGTCCTATATCCAGGTCGGAGAGGTGATGACAGCGGCTTAGGCCATGTCGGTTCGATATTCCCAACCTCTGCAGGGGAGCCGTTCTGCGAGCGCTGCACCCCAATCCTGGGCGATATTGATTGCGGGAAATCACCCGTTCGATTGCCAGCAAAACATCAGCCCCATGGAAGCTTTTTGTTAAAATGCCCACAGGTCGCTCGTCGCAAGTTTTGAGACGTCCTACTCGGCACGCGGAGGACCTACCCACACGCCTGCTGGTAACGCAGGGATGCTATTTTGCCAGTCCGTCGAGCATGTCATGCAAGCCGCTCTCGGTCAGATTCGCCATCTTGTCGCGGGAACGACCGATCAACCAGCGACAAAGTAATGCCATGCATTAGCGACCAGAAAATCAGGATGGCACCATCGATCTTACCGGTGTTTGGAACGAAACGCCTTGAGCGCCGTCGCTTATCGCGGCCACCAGTAGCGCTTTGATTTTGTAAGCCGCGCTCTAGGGTTGCTTCGGCCATTCCCCCGCAGTTCGAAGCCAACCGCCGAGACGACCGCGAGCAATTCACGCTTGTCGGAAAAGTGTTTGTACGGGGCGTTATGACTGACGCCCGCCCGACGGGCGAGCTCGCGAGCGGAAACTTTGTGCTTGTCACTCGCTGTGGACAGTGCAGCCTCCACGATCGCCGTGTGCAGGTCGCCGTGGCGGCAGGGGCGCTGCTCGGTGGAAGTGGCTCGGTGGTCGGCCACGTTTCGATATTGCGCCGGTCAACTTTTTCTCCGAACAATGTTGACAACGTCCACTCCAGGCATTAAGTGGTCGCTGTCAACTTGGGGCGATAGCCCGTAATCGCGGACTGAAGAGCGCAACGAAGATTGCTCGCTCTCTTTTGGTCGCAAACCGTACCGGAGCAAAGATGCAGTCCTTTCGATTGCTGGGAATTGGTCTCGCCTGCGCAGTGCTGGCTGCCTGCGAACAGAAAGCCGAAGTGGCCCCACCGCCGCAGCAGGTCCGCGTCGTCGCGGCTGCCGAGGCTCAGTATCAACCGGGAGCGGAAATCACCGGCGAGGTGAAGGCGCGGGTCCAGACCGAACTCTCCTTTCGCGTCAGCGGCCGGGTTCTCGAGAGAAAGGTCGACGTCGGATCGCATGTCCGAGCCGGCGACGTGCTGGCACGGCTTAACGACACGGAGCAACAGGCCGATGTCAGCGTCGCCCGCGCCGCGCTGGAGTCGGCGCAGGCCATCCTTGCGCAGAAGACGCTGGCTTTCGAGCGAGCGAAGTCGCTCCTGCAGTCGCAGGCAGCTCCGCGGGCGATCTTTGACGATGCGCAAAAGGAGCTTTTGAGTGCGCAAGCCTCGCTCGAGGCGGCCGAGGCGGCGCTCGCGACGGCCAAGGACGCTCTGTCCTACACCGAGTTGAAGGCCGCCGCGGACGGCATCATCACGGCGCGCAGCATTGAAGCCGGGCAGGTGGTGTCGGCAGCGCAGTCGGCCTTCACGCTCGCCCACGACGGCCCGCGAGATGCCGTGTTCGACGTCTTCGAGGCATTCTTTCTGGATGGCCAGCCGTTGAACGACGTCGAGGTCGCTCCGGTCTCAAACCCCTCGCGCGACATCCATGCCAGCATACGCGAGGTCTCGCCCGTCATCGACGCGAAGGCGGGCACGATCCGGATCAAGGTGGGGCTCCAGGAGGTGGCGCAATGGCCGCTCGGCACGCCTGTCGTGGGCAAGCTGCGCGCCTCGCCGCGCGACGGGATCGTGCTGCCCTATACCGCGATCGCGTCAGCCGGGGGCGACCCCGCCGTGTGGCTCGTCAACACTCAAAACCAATCTGTTTCGCTCCGGAAGATTTCGGTCGGCCGCTACCGTCAGAGCGATTTCGTCGTCACCGGCGGCGTCGCTCCGCACGACCTGATCGTCACCGAAGGCGGAAAATTCCTCAAGGAAGGCCAGGCAATCGCCTGGGAAGGCAAATGAGATGACCCTCAACCGCATATCTACCGCTCTCCCACTTCTTCTCTCCGTGTCGCTTCTTGCAGGCTGCGATCAGAATTCGGCCGCAGGAGAGCAGGCGAGCCCCCGTCCGGTCAAAGTCGTCATCGCCGCGGCCGAACGGAACAAGGCTGTAGGCTCGCCCGGCGTCGTGCGGGCCCGCATCGAGACCGACCTGGCATTCCGGACGCTTGGACGCATGGTGTCTCGCAAGGTCGATGTCGGCGACCTGGTCCACAAGGGCGATGTCCTTGCCGAGATCGATCCACTGACCCTGCAACTCGCTGTCAGGAGCGCGGAGGCCGATCTGCGCAACGCCCAGGCGCAGTTGGAGAACGCGGCCACGACCGAAATCCGCAAGCGAAAGCTTATGGAGAGCAACGCAGCTAGTGTTTCCGATCACGATGTTGCCGAACAGCAGCTGAAGTCGGCTGCCGCCAATGCCGCCAAAGCGACGGCGAGCCTTGCCAAGGCGAATGAGCAACTTGGCTACTCCGAGCTGAGGGCCGAGTTCGATGGCGTCGTCACGGCCACGTCCGCGGAAATGGGCCAGACCGTTTCGGCCGGCCAGCCGGTCTTGAAACTGGCGCGCCTCGAACAGCGCGACGTCGTCGTCGACGTTCCGGAGGCGCAGTTCAGTCGCATTCGCCTGGACGACCGCTTCGATGTCGCCCTCCAGCTCGACAGCAGGATTGAAGCCACCGGCGTCGTCCGCGAGATCGCGCCTCAGGCCGATCCCAATACGCGCACCTACCGGCTAAAGATCGGGATCGATCAGGCGCCGGACATCTTCCGCCTCGGCGCCGTGGTCACTGCCACGCCGCTTGCCGAAGACAAAAAGCAGGCGATTACGCTGCCGCTCTCCGCCATCCGTCATCAAGGCGGCGCCAGCCAGGTCTGGGTGGTGGATCGCGCGACAGCCCAGGTCGCCCTGAGGGTCGTTGAACTCGACGGCCCGGCGTCCGCCCCCCGTTCCGTCCTGGTTCAATCGGGCCTGCGGCAAGGGGAGGAGGTCGTCATCGCCGGGGTCAATGAGCTCGTTGATGGACAGAAAGTGAAACTCGGACAGGAGCCACGCCCGTGAACAAATTCAACCTTTCGGACTGGGCGCTCGAGCATCGTTCTCTCGTCTGGTATTTCATGATCATGTTCGCGGTGGCGGGCGCCTTTGCCTATCTCGGCCTCGGCCGCGAGGAGGATCCCTCCTTCACGATCAAGACGATGGTGATCCAGGCGCAATGGCCCGGCGCCTCTGCCCAGGAGGTGACGCAGCAGGTCACCGACCGCATCGAAAAGAAGCTGCAGGAACTCGACAACCTCGAACATACGCGCAGCATCACCATCGCCGGTCAGACGACCGTCTTCGTCGACCTGCTGCCGGAGACGAGCGCTCGGGAGGTGAAGCCGACCTGGTCGCGGGTCCGCAACCTGATCGACGATATCAGCCACGAATTCCCCCAAGGCGTGGTCGGTCCCTTCTTCGACGACCAGTTTGGTGACGTCTACGGCAACATCTTTGCCTTCACGGGCGACAGCGGACTTAGCCAGAGGGAGCTGCGCGACTTCGCCGAGAACGCCCGGACGCAGATCCTGAAGATCCCCGACGTCGGCAAGGTCGACATCGTCGGTGCGCAGGACGAGGTGATCTACCTCGAATTCTCCACCCGCAAGATCGCCGCCCTTGGCATCGACCGCTCCGCCATTATCGCCACGCTGCAGGCGCAAAACGCCGTCACGCAGTCCGGTTTTGTCGAAACCGGACCCGAGAGGGTCGCCTTGCGGGTTGGCGGGCGGTTCATCTCCGAAGAGACCTTGCGTGGGATCAATCTCAGGGTCAACGATCGCTTCTTTCCGCTAACGGACGTCGCCACGATCACCCGCGGCTACATCGACCCGCCAACGTCGCTGTTCCGCTTCAACGGCAAGCCAGCCATCGGGCTCGCCATCGGCATGAAGACCGGCGGCAATCTGCTTGCCTTCGGCGAGACGCTCGACAAGACAATGGCGGCAATCGTTCAAAACCTTCCGGTCGGCGTCTCCGTCGAACAGGTCTCCGACCAGCCGAAAGTGGTGGACGAGGCGGTCGGCGGCTTCACAAAGGCCCTGTTCGAGGCGGTCGCGATCGTTCTTGCGATCAGCTTCATCAGCCTCGGGATGAGGGCTGGCCTGGTGGTGGCGATCGCGATCCCGCTGGTTCTCGCCATCACTTTCCTGGTCATGCTCTATACGGGCATCTCGCTGCAACGCATCTCGCTCGGAGCCCTGATCATCGCGCTTGGCCTTCTCGTCGACGACGCCATGATCGCCGTCGAGATGATGGTCGCACGGCTGGAAGCGGGCGACACTCTCAGGAAAGCCGCTACCTACGTCTTCACATCCACGGCAATGCCGATGCTGACGGGCACGCTCGTCACGGTCGCAGGCTTCATCCCGGTCGCGTTCAACAAGAGCAACGCCGGCGAGTTCACCTTCACGCTGTTTGTCGTCATTGCGGTTTCGCTCGTCGTTTCGTGGGTGGTCGCGGTGGTGTTCACGCCGCTGATCGGCGTGACCATTCTGCCGAAGACCATCAAGAAGCACGCCGAGCACAAGGGACGGTTTGCCAAGGCCTTTTCGAGCCTGCTACGGTTCTGCCTGCGCTGGCGCTGGATGACCATCGTCGCGACCGTCCTGCTCTTTGCCGGATCGGTCGTCGGCCTGTCGATGGTGCAGCAGCAGTTCTTCCCGAGCTCCGACCGCCCGGAACTGATCGTCGACTGGAACCTGCCGCAGAACAGTTCGATCACTGAGACGAGCCGCCAGATGGCCCAGTTCGAGCGTGAGATGCTGACCGGCAACCAAGGCGTCGAACATTGGTCGACATATGTCGGCAGGGGCGCGCCGCGCTTCGTACTATCCTTCGACGTGCAGCCGGCAGTCGCCTCCTTCGGCCAGACGGTCATCGTCACCAAGGATCTCGACGTTCGCGACAAGCTGAAGCTGCAGATGGAAGCCTACCTGCGGAAGACCTTTCCGGGGACGGACGCCTACGTGAAGCTTCTGGACATCGGACCTCCGGTTGGCAAGCCGGTCCAGTACCGCGTGTCCGGCGAAAATCTGCAGACGGTGCGCGACCTGGCGCAGAAGCTGGGTTCGATCGTCGGCACCTATCCTTCGCTCCGGAACCTTGCTTTCGACTGGAACGAGCCCGCCCGCGTCGTGAAGATTGACGTGCTGCAGGACAAGGCCCGACAGCTCGGGGTGTCGTCTGAGGACATCGCGACGGCGCTCAACACGGTCGTACAGGGGAATGCGGTAACGCAGGTCCGGGACGACATCTATCTCGTCGACGTCGTCGGCCGTGCCGCTGAAAAGGAGCGCGGCTCGATCGACACCCTGCTCGACCTGCAACTGCAGAGCAGCAGCGGCCAGTCTGTCCCGCTGTCATCGGTCGCGACCTTCCACTACGAGCTCGAGCAGCCGACCATCTGGCGGCGCGACAGGGTTCCGACCATCACGATCAAGGCCGGGATCGGCGATGCGACGCAGCCAGCCACCGTCGTAAAGGCGCTCTCCGACAAGGTCGCGGCTTTCGAGAAGACGATGCCGGTCGGCTATTCGGTCAAGGTCGGCGGCGCGGTCGAGGAAAGCGCCAAGTCGCAGGGTCCGATCGCCAAGGTGGCGCCGGCCATGTTCGTCATCATGGCGACGCTGCTGATGATCCAGCTTCAGAGCTTCCACCGGCTTCTCCTGGTCTTCTCGGTAGCGCCGCTGGCCCTTATCGGCGTTGTCGTGGCGCTTCTCGCCAGCAACTCGCCGCTTGGCTTCGTCGCACTTCTGGGCGTGCTCGCGCTGGTCGGAATCCTCATCCGCAACTCGGTGATCCTGATCGTCCAGATCGAGGAGCTGCGTGCGGAGGGAATGTCGCCATGGAAGGCGGTGGTGGAGGCGACCGAGCACCGCATGCGACCGATCATGCTCACCGCCGCGGCCGCAACCCTGGCCCTGATCCCGATCTCGCGCGAGATATTCTGGGGTCCCATGGCCTATGCGATGATGGGTGGGATCGTCGTCGGCACGGCGCTGACGCTTCTCTTCCTGCCGGCGCTCTACGTCGCCTGGTTCCGGATTCCTCGCGAAGTCGAGCAGCACTGAGATGGCAAGGTCGCTCTTTCTTTCTGGGCACGTTGCCCAGGGGTTTGGCCTCAAGATCGTGCCCGTCCTTGTCGCCCTGTCTCTTATCACATCGGGCTGCGCCAACCGGGCGCAGGACGTCCTTCGGCCCCTTGCCGTCGCCCCGACCGGCACAAGCCGGGTCACCATGTTGGTCGCCACGACCCGCAAACCGTCGGAGGATCCCGGCAAGCTCTATTCCGGCGACCGCGGAACGGCGATCTCGCTTAACAGCGTCGACGTGTCCATTCCGCCCGACCGGAACCGCAAGATCGGCGAGGTGCAGTGGCCGTCGCGCATGCCGCCCAACCCGGAAAAGGAGTTTGCAGTCACGCAGGTCGCCAAGGTGGAGACCGAAGACAAGGCCCTGAGCTGGTACCGAAAGAACCGGAACACCAAGCATCAGGTCATCATCTTCGTCCATGGATTCAACAACACCTATGCCGACGCTGTCTTCCGCTTCGCGCAGATCGTCCATGACTCGGGCACAGACGCCGCGCCTATCCTCTTCACCTGGCCCTCGAGGGGACGTGTCTTCGACTACCTCTATGACAAGGAAAGCGCCAACTATTCGCGCCGTGCGCTGGAGGATCTGATCCTCCAGGCTGCGAAAAGTCCCGACGTCTCCGATATCACGATCCTGGCCCACTCCATGGGCGGTTGGCTCGCGGCCGAAGCCCTGCGCGGCGTCGCCATGCGCGAAAAATCGATCCCGGCAAAGGTCAAGAACGTCATTCTGGCATCGCCGGACATCGACATCGACGTGTTCCGTCGCCAGTTCACCGAGATGGGGCCGAAGCGGCCGCACTTTACGATCCTGACGTCGACACGCGACAAGGCGCTGGAGGTCTCCGGCTGGCTGTCGGGCGGCGTCAACCGCCTCGGCGGATCGGACCTCAGACCCTACGCGCCCCTTCTCGACGAACTCGGCGTTTCCGTCATCGACACCAGCGCCGTCGCCACCAACGACGCGCTCGGTCACAACGCCTTCGCCGACAGCCCCGATATGGTGCGCCTGCTCGGGCGGCGGCTGGCCGGGCAGAGCATGGATGGTGGCAAGGAAAGCGTCGCGGACCAGGTTGGGGTGATTGCGGCGAATTTCGCCGGCTCGGCCGCGCGTTTTGCCGTCGCGGCGCCAGTTGCCGTCATCAGCCCGGAGGCGCGAGACATCCTGAAGGAGGAGCTCTCCTCCGACGGTGCGCCGATCAAGGACGGGCGGATTTCGTACTGAAACTTGGCCGTTCAAGCGACGGCGTGAATCCTTGGCCGGAAGGACGTGTTCGGATTGGAAGATGGACATCACCTCGACTGCAAGACATCGGCCACGCGCTGAGTACGTTTCCCGGATCGTAGAAGCCGGCACCGCTGCGTGCCGGCTGTACGGGCCATCGAAGACAAACGTCGCGGACATCGCGCGGCTTCTTGGGAGGTCCCCGGCGAGCGTGTATAAAATCTTTCCGTCCAAGGCTGCGGTATGGGATGCCATCGCCGGAAATTTCCTGGAGACCAGTCTGCGCTTCCCCGCGTTCGCCACTGGCGAACGACGCGATGCGGCACTCAGCCTGACGCAAGCCGCTCTCCGTCAACATCGGTTGATGTCGGAGGCACGTGACCGCGACCCCCAGATGTTCAGTCTTGTTGTTCTGGCTGCGCAGGAAAGTTGGCCGTCGTTCGCCCAGCACCTCCAGCGACTTCAGGCCGACGTCGGCGAGTTCGTTCGCGCTGGCATGGCCACCGGAGCATTTGCTGCGGGCAATGTCGACGTTGCGGCTTCTTGCTTTTGTGCCGCGGTGATCTCGTTGTGGGATCCCCGGATCATTCGGGCGGCGGCTTCCAGCGCCTGCGAGATATCCCTTCATGCGCTCGTGTCCTTTGCAGTGGCAGGACTTCGCAATCACGTCGGCGAGACGGACGCCAAGGAGGCATAGGCGGGGGATGAAGGGTCGCGGCTGAACCCGCATGCGAAACCGCGCATCGCCGATCCTTCACAGGTCTCCCCGAAACTGTGTGATCGATGTGGGGGGCGGGCGCCGTTGCTCCGTTCACTCCGCACCCATGATTGATTGGATCAACGTCTGCTTGGCCGATTTAAGGTGATCCCGACAGGCCTCCTCGATTCGATCGGAGTTGCGACTGAGAAGTGCGTCAATATAAACGAGGTGCTCGAGTACGGCTGCTCGGTTCCGCTGCAGCTCGTCTTTTTTGTTCCACTGATAGTGGTAGTGGAATATGAAGCTGATAACGTCGTAAAAATCATCGATGAAGCGGTTCGGCGAGACCTCGTTAACGAGGCGGTGAAACTGGTTGTCGAGACCGGAAAAGTCGTGGTACCGGGTCTCGATACCTTCGAGCAGGTCGCGGTGTAACTTGCTGAGTGCCCTCAGCTTTTTAAACAGGGGAGAGCTTTCGGGCAACTGGGCAAATAGTCGGGCCGACCGCAACTCGAACATCACTCGAATCTCGAAAAGCTCCAAGGCAAATTCTCTCGTGAAACCCTTGAATAGCCAGCCTGAGTTTGGTCGCTTTTCGATCAATCCAAATCGACTGAAGTGAATCAGGAACTCGCGTATCCCGTTGGTTGCAACCCCAAATTGCCGAGCTAGCTCTAGTTCATTGATGAGCGTACCCGGAGCGGTATCACCCAGCAGCATCCACTCCATGAACTGGCGTTCGACCTGCTGCATCTTTGATGTCGTTTCAACGTCCGGAAAATAGTCGCTGTCGTCGACACCCCTGCCGTTTATTCGGACCCTTCCCGCGCCCGTGATAATCGAGCGGTGCGTCAATTCCTGCAAGACCTTGCGTATCGTGGTCCTGCTGACGCCCAGCCTGCGTCTGAGCTCGTTTTCCGAGGGAAGGCGTTCCTGATATGCGCCTTGTGCAAGCAATGCCAGTGTTTGATTCAGCGCTTGCTTGTAAACAGTATCGGTTTTCAAGACGTCCTCCCCATCAGGCTTGTCCTTTGATCTGAATTATTATCGATAAAAAACAACTTGACGAAATGCGGTTGATACTGCTTTTTATCGATAAGAACAACATCCGAGCACAAAGAAGAGCAGTTTTTGGCACCGACGCAAGCAGCGTCGGGCGGGGGAAGACTTGCGCAATCCAATCAAGAACTCGAGCGGCACCGCCGCGAGCGGAGATCAGGCGCTGCCGCTTTCAGTAGCCGAGCCACGTTTTGCGGCGCTGGCTACGGCGCTGAAGCTGCTCAGCGTTGGTCCGGCGCTGATCCTGGTCTTACTGATCGTGGCACTCAGTTTCTCTTCTCCCTATTTTGCCACAGCGCGCAATGTCAGCAACATCCTCGCACAGACCGCCGTAATTTCCGTGGTCGCGATGGGACAGCACCTCGTCATTCTGACCCGCGGCATCGATCTGTCGGTGGGGTCCAACCTGGCACTGGCGTCCGTCCTTGGAGCGCTCTGTTTCCATGCCGGAGGCGGTTCCTTTGCGGTCGTCGCGGTCATGGTTGCCTCAGGAGCCCTGGTCGGCGCGATCAATGGTGGCTTCTACGTGTTCGGCAGGCTTCCCCATCCCTTTATCATCACGCTGGCCACATTGAGCATCGCCAAGGGGCTTGCCCTTGAGCTCGCCGACGGAAGGGCGATACCTGGAATGCCAGCCGCGATAAGTGCCCTTGGCCAGGATGCCTTTGCCGGACTGCCGGGATCCGTGTTGGTGGTTCTTGGGGTCGCCGCCATTTTATTTATTGTCACCCGGACAATGGTCTGGGGCCGCTGGATATATGCGGTGGGCGGCGGGCCGATTGCAGCTGTACGGATGGGCATTCCGGTTTCCTGGGTTCTGGTTTCAACCTACATCATCGCGGGCACATGCGCCGGCGTCGGTGCCGTCATACTCGCAGGCCGTACAGATGCTGGTTCGCCGCTATTCGGCAACCTGCTCGAACTCGACACGATCGCTGCGGTGATCATTGGCGGCGCAAGCTTCCTCGGCGGCCGCGGCCACCTTGGAAACGCATTGATCGGCGCAATCATGATTGGTGTGATCCGCAACGCGTTGAACCTTTTGAACGTCAACATCTTCTTCCAGCTCATCGTTATCGGGGTTGTTATCGTTGTCGCGGTCGAGGCCGATGTCCTTCGCAACTATCTTGAGGGCAGGGTCCGGGTGTTTCAGGCGGGAAGAGCCCAATGACCCAGACGGCCTCGCACAACGATATCGACGCGACCGGTCAAGAAAATCCGGTGCTGACCGTTCGGAATGCGACGAAGCGTTTCGGGTCAATCGTTGCGCTGCGCGACGTCAGCATCGCGGCGCGCCGCGGCGAGATATTGGCACTTCTTGGAGACAATGGAGCTGGAAAATCGACTCTGATTAAGTGCATCGCCGGCGTGCATCACCTTGACGAGGGAGCGATAGATATCGATGGCGTCCGGACGGTGTTGAGGTCACCGGCGGAAGCGCGCTTCGCTGGTATTGAAACCGTGTACCAGGATCTGGCGCTTTTCGACAATCTTACACCGTCTGAGAATTTCTTTGCCGGTCGCGAGATTGCCGGACCAAGATGGCTTCCGCTCGGGCTTCGTTTCTTGAAACAGCGGCAAATGGACAACGAGACCAAGGCGCTGTTGGGACATCTCGGGGTCGTCCTTCATAGGCTCGATGCGGTCGTTGCAATGATGTCGGGTGGTCAGAGACAAGCGATTGCGGTGGCACGTTCGACTGTTTTCGCCCGCAAGGTCGTGATCCTCGATGAACCCACCGCCGCACTCGGTCTTCGCGAGTCACGTCAAGTTCTCAATCTGGTAGCAACGCTACGTGATCAGGGCAATGCAGTCATTCTTGTCACCCACAATATGGAACACGTCGTCGAATTGGCAAGCCGCGCCGTCGTGCTGCGGCAAGGCCGTAAGGTCGGCGAACTCGCGCCCACCAAGGACAACAAACAGGAGCTCGTCTCGCTGATCGTCGGGGCGTGATCGGAGTTTTGCGGCCCGTTATCCCGGTTCGCAAAAGCCTGGAGGCTTCCACAGGAAGATACTCCAAACTCAAGGGAGGAAAAAATGGGATTCAGAGGACGACTACTGGCGGGATTTGCCATCGCCATTGCATTCGCGACCACGTCTGCTGCTGCGGACAAAGTGAAAATAGGCCTGATCACGAAGTTTCCGGTGCCGTTTTACTCGACCATGGAGGATGCCGCGAAGAAATATGCGGCCGCTCATCCAGAGATCGATCTTATTACAGGGCAGGGACAAGCCGCGACGGACATCGAGGGGCAGATAGCGCTGATCGAGTCCATGATCTCCCAGGGGGTCAAAGGGCTCGCGATTACGCCGGTGGATCCGACGGTCGCACCCGCTCTGGATAAGGCGGTTGCAGCGGGGATCAAGGTCGTGCTCGTCGACAACAGCATACCGGGTTGGAAAGGCCAGACGGCCCTGGTGTCGACGAACAATCTTAGCGGAGGCAAGATCGCCGGCGAATATTTGAAGACCGTGCTCAAAGCCGGCGACAAGATCGCTGTTCTTCAGGGCGTTCCAGGCGTTCCGGCGTTAGACGAGCGTGTGACCGGGATGATGCAGGGCCTTGGCGACCTGAAAGTGGAGGTCGTCGACAAAGGCACGACCAACTGTACGCTCGAACTCGGCACATCCGTCACGGAGGATATATTGACCGCTCACCCGGACGTCGTCGCGATCTATTCGGCGTGCGGTCCGCCGGTGCCGGGTGCGGTCAAGTCGATCGCCAACGCTGGTATGGCCAAGTCCAAAATTATTCTTGTCGGCTTCGACGCCTGCTGCGGGGAAATCGAGGCGATCAAGTCGGGTGCGGAGACTGCAAGCGTCGCACAGTTCCCGGCCAAGATGGGTGAACTCGGTATCGATACCGTTGCCAAGGCGATACGCGGCGAGGCCGTGCAAGCCAACGTCGACACCGGCGCCGGCCTTGTGACGCTCCAAAACATCAAAGACTTCGAATAGCGCGATTTTCGGCCCGACTCCTTCCGGCTGTCGGGCCGACCAACCCCCGTAATGCAGCAGTTCGGCGATATCGGCTCAATAGGCAAGTGGTGCACCAAATGAAAGCGGTCGTGTGTGTGTCTCCCGGCAATTTGACCCTTGTGAACCGGCCCACGGTAGGCTCGCCGGCACCGGGTTGGGCGCTCGTAAAGGTGAGCCATGTCGGCATCTGCGGCACGGACTACCACATCTTCGAGGGCAACCATCCATTCCTCGCCTATCCCAGGGTGATGGGACATGAGGTTTCTGGAACTATTCTGTCAATTGGAGAGGGCGTGTCGCTGTCTGTTGGGCAGGAGGTTATCGTCAATCCATACCTGTCGTGTGGTGCGTGCGTCGCCTGCCGGCAGGATAAGCCAAACTGTTGTGTCGCCATCGAGGTTCTCGGCGTTCATCGCGATGGCGCGATGTGTGAAGAACTTCTGGTTCCCGCGGCCAATCTTTATCCAGCCGACGGATTGTCGCTCGCCGACGCCGCGGGTGTCGAATTCCTTGCTATCGGAGCCCACGCGGTGCGCCGCTCGCTTGCAGGGCAGGGAGCGCGCAGTCTTGTGATTGGCGCAGGTCCGATCGGACTGGGCACGGCGCTGTTTGCGCGAATTGCCGGACAAGACGTCACGTTGCTCGACGTAAGCGTGGAACGACTGGATTTTGCCCGGCGCGAGCTCGGATTTTCGGTCGTGTACGACCCACGCGGATCGGCGGGCGATAGGGTTCTTGAGCGCAGCGCCGGGGAGGGGTTCGACGTCGTTTTCGATGCCACCGGCAACGCCAGATCAATCGAAGCGGCTTTCGCTCTCGTCGCGCACGGCGGTGCCCTTGTCATGGTTAGCATTGTCAAGGACGAAATCACGTTCTCCGACCCGGAATTCCACAAACGCGAGATGATGCTGATCAGCAGCCGCAATGCCACGCGGCTGGATTTCAAGCACGTGTCGGCGTCGATCGTGAGCGGTTTGATTCCGATCAAGACGCTCATCACCCATTCCACGACCCTTGAAGACAGCCCCCGCGACATCGCCCGCTGGGCCCATGAAAAATTGGGCCTGATCAAGGCGGTAATCGCCATTGATGGCGGGGCGTCTGCGCAACCGTTGTCGAGAGCGTCATGAATTTTCGCCCGCTTGACGCCTCGTTCCTTGGCCCCGACCAACGTCGCCTTGAATTTGGCGTGCACAAAGAGCGCGCTGTCGAGCCCTGCATAGGCGGGTCCGCCTTCGCGACACCGAGGCCAAGGGCGCCCTGAGCCGAGACGGCGCCCATGTCGGATTTCATGGTCGTCGACATCGCCCAGTATGCCGCGTTGTCCGATTCCTTTGCCACCTGCAGGCCGCTGCTGACTGGTTCTCGTCCCTTGCCCAGGAACTGCGACACGCCGCGCAGGTCTGGAGGGTCGCCATGGAACCGTCGTTCGGAGGATGCTGGTCATGTCGACGCCGATATCATTGGAAACGGCATCTTCATGAGCCGAACAGCAGTGAATTCGCAATCGGAACTTGGCTCATTTTGCGTCAACGAACGGCCGGCTTTTCGACGGGGATACTACCCTTCCCGGACAATTGGAATCCACCGAACCGTTTTAAGCCCGCTGGCGCGTCAGTGTTTTCAGCGGACAAGTGAAAAGTGCGGAATCTGTTCTTCGTTGGCAGCACGGATCAGCGCAGCCCTCACCTCTTGAGCAGGCACGATATCGTACAGGCCGTCGAGGCAGGTTTGAACAGCGACCATGTACTCTTCCCCGTCGTCGGACGGCCACGCGCTGATGAGCGTTTCCGCTGCATCGATGACTGTTCGGACAATTCTGTATTTTTCCCGGCCGTCCATAACGAGCCTAAGAGCCGGAAACTGATGCGATATGTGCCGATTCATTATAAATGGCCTCACCAAGTTTAAAACATTGGTAACCCTGCAATCGCCATACCAGCCGCCGAAACGTTCAAGACGGAAGGCAAGACGAAAGCCTGTCAACGACGCGTGGGGGAACAACGCATCTCTTGTGTGAACTAAATGACCTACGAAGAGTTCTCTGGAAACGATTGACGCGCATCCAAGGAGGTTTTCATGAAAAGACTTATCGTTTTTGGACTGGCGTTCGCGACCATGGCGACGGTAGCGCTAGCACAGCAGGCTCCTGCTCCTCCTCCAGCTCAGCAGGCAGCTCCAGCCCCTACACAAGACCACGCGTCTCCGCCGCCCCAACCCGACCACCGCGACGCGATGGATCACCCTGACGAGATGTGGCCGCGTGACCACTTGGGTGAGCCTCCGAAGGACGCCAGTCGTCAGGATATGGGAATGCGTCGCCACCACTGGCAGATGTCCCCGGCATCCAAGGCGGCGCATTTCAGAATAGAAGAGGGCGACAAGAAAATCGACATCAAGTGCGCGGACGATGAGCCGACAAAGGCTTGCGCCGAGGTTCTCCTTCAGCTCATCGACAAGCTCGCCACCCCTTCCGATCTGTCCGACGACGAGCGCGGCTAGGCTACAGCGCTCATCGATACCGAATTCGGACAACCGGTACGGCGCGTGCCGTAATTTTCGTCGCGTTGATGATCGAAGTTTCGACGTCTGGACAAGTCAGACGAGTCCTTTTGGAGATGGGGGTTTTGTCATCCCAGGTGATTGGGGCACGAAGGACGACGCGGTGCGGATCACTGCGACGCTCAGGCCAGGCGTTGTGTTAATGGTCTGAACATAGTCAGGCCCAGCGAAGGACTGCCCAGGCTGCGCCGAGCAAGTTCTCGCCAAAGCAAAACAGTACGGCGAGGCACGCGCCCCTGGCGCCACTAAGCAGTTTGCTGAAGCTAAAAGATACTCGATGATGCCCATATTCATCTCATGATCGAAATGCGGACTGCGCCTCCCGTCTGCCATGAAATCGCGTCGTAGCGACCGTGATTGCCGATGTCTTAACTGACGATGCAGCCGACTTCCAGCCGTCAGCGGCCTAACGCCGATGTTGGCCCGCGCGAAATCAGACTAAAGTCTGAGGCTTCGCTGGACTGAAGCCTCAAGCTGGAACGGCTTGATGTAGTTGACGTTCCAACCCCAGCTCCACCGTTTCCACTCCTTGAAGAGACTTTCGGTGGAGTTCAGCGAACGTGGAGACATCATGCAAATGAAACTACTCGGTATTGCTGCGACCTCATTGGCCCTGGTGACGGGCGGGGCGCCACGAATGGGATGGCTATTCGCGGGAGGGATCGTCTGCACTACCGTCATACGGGATGCTTCTTCAGGACGGTTGAGGAAATCGCCATGGCCGAACCGTAATCAGGGAGATCCACATCTGCCCATAGCCGATGCGGCGCGGGCAAAGACATTTCCGACGTCAACGAATGGATTGCGCCATTTCAGCACGGGCGTCGTGCGTATAGCTTCGTTTGGTCGCCACGGCCCGCAGGATCGGGAGCCAAATCGCCTCACGACATGCAATTGTCTATGGTCGGCAGGGAACTAGGAACGACAAGGTGGAAAAGATTGCTTCGCCACAACAGCACGATGATTATCCGGAGCGTTGGCTTGATTGCGAGTCAGCCGTTGTGTCAGCCTTCCGTCAACTGGTGCTGGACGCCGTTTCGGCTGGGTGGGGGGAGGCCGAGGTCGCACTCGTTATTGCGGACGTGGCGGATGAATACGTGATCGAGCTTGCCCACAGAAACAGCCTCCCGAAGCTGAATTAGCGTTCGCCTGCCCGACGGACGACGCATTGTCGTGCACGGTTGGAATGACGGCGGTCCGGACCGCATGTCCTTTGCCAACAGACGCGGTTGCCCGGTCGACTAACGCAAGACACGCTCCCGACTTAACCCGCCTTATTTGTTTCACGCGTGCATTGTGGCGTGCGATCGCTGCCGACCAATGCACAGTCGTCCTGGAAGTCCTGCAGGCGAGCCTGCATTCTGAGCGTCAGTCAGGGCAGGAATCCATCCCCGTGGGCGTCCGCGTCCGTCGGAGCGGCCCGCAGGATCCCGCGATGCTGATGCCCTTGTTCGCCCAGCGTTGCCATTACTTGTCGCGGCCTTCCCCTTCCTGGCGACGATGGTCGACGCCAGTAGGCCGTGGACGAGGGTGCCATCGTTGTGCGGCTCCTTTTGGCAAAAGTCCAATGGCATGATGCGCTCGATTATCGATTGGCGCAGATGTGAGAACCAACCGGGCCAGCTTGCGCAGCTTGGCGCGGCGTTTGCGCGCAATCGCGTTGGCGGTCACGCAGTCATAGCCGCTCAGCTCCGGCCATTCACGATGCTGGAAGACATTGCGTCTGAGCTCGTCCAACGTTGGCTTGCGCCACAGTCCTCAGATAGAACTCAACCATCGCGTTCGGCTCGACGAGCTCGCCCGTAATTACCATCATCGAGTCCAGCCTTAGCCGCCCTCGTGCCCAGCGGGCAGGCTTTTCCTGCACCATGGACTGGATCCTTCGCAGAGAGCCTGTCGGCACGGCGGACATCGTCGACCAATACCGGGGGAGACCCGCCCGTAGTCACTATATTCCGACCCGCACGTCCAAGGAGCTTGTTTGTTCCCGACCGGTCGAGACTGTATTTCTTCGTACAGAGTGGAACACCCCCCTTTCTGTCTGGTTCGTTGTAGGTCTGAACAACATCCAAGGAGAATATTATGCTGAAACTTCTCACCGTAGCCGCTCTGTCCATTGGCCTTGCTGCCTCGGCTATGGCCCAATCCTCCAGCACCGGATCAGGATCAAGCGCAGGATCTACAGGTTCCGGGTCGGGATCCGATAGCGGCAATAGCAACGGCAACAGTGGCTCTGGCGGCAGCGCCGACAACTCCGGTAGCAACAATGGCAATGCCAGTGGAAGTGGCGCGAGCAGCGATGGCGGTAAGGCCAGCGACTGCAACGCCATGGTCACGACGAAGAACACGACCGCGCCGAAGCAGGAGCAAGCCTCCAATCCGGCCGCCACTTCAAACTGCAAGTAGTGACTTGCCCAGGGCAGCAGTTCGTCTGCTGTCCTGCCCACGGGGGTGCCGATGTCCAAACCTCCCCTGCCAGCCTCCCCATACGATCAGGTGATCGACGCCGCGTCCATTGTTCACGTCGAATACTTCGCCGATGCCCACGGCCTCACATTCCCGGTTGCTGCCGACCTCATTCGCGGCTGTCACGGCGACCGAAGAGCTGCCGACGAGGCGGCAATCGCCTTCCGTTCTCACTTCGCCCAGTCTCTGGATGGTGCTTATCCGCATGCCGATTGACCGCACGCGAAGTAGACCACCTCGCGAGAAAAGGCGGCGAAGCTTAAGGGGAACCTCTTGCACGGAACAATTCGACGTGTGATCGGTTGATCTTCGGGCCGCCTCCCATCGTGCGGACCTGATTAGCCAGGCGCTGCGGCGTGTCGCTGTACTCCAGTCTTTGGGAATACCCTCCAGATCGAGTTGCCCCAACAGGCTTAACCTGCCGCGATGGAAGTGTTTGAATGCGCTTAAGCACACATCGCCTGGGAATGTCAGGCAGTGCCGCTTCCGGGTTGAGGCCTTTTGGCCCGCGGATGTTAACGAGCGCTCTCTAAGCAGCTGCGAGCGGCGGCGGGATGATCGAGCTAGGGCACTTCAAAACCCAGAACGTTCGTTGTGTGCGGAGTTCGGCCGAGAATGCTGGCTACCGAATTCGCGTGCTCGTGGTTGTACCCAGCTGCCAGCGTTAATGGAGCGTTCTCACCAAGAACTGTCGGGCAAGCTCGGCGCCGTTCGAGTGGTTGTTAGTTTCGCGATCGTTACGGATGATCCCAAGCGATCACAGATAGAAAAGGGTCGACATGAGCAGGGACGGAATCCAGGGAGAAGCTGTCGTTTCTAAAGGCGAGCTGCATCTTTCGTCGCAAGAGTGCCGAAAGCCGATTAGCGCAGATGATATCGACATGCGATCAAGCGGGATGTGGTAACAAACGGCCTGGTCGAGTTCCTGAAAAAGACGAATGACTGGTTTCCGACGGTTCGCCCGGCGCTCCTCAGGCTTAAATATCGTTCTGGCGTTTCTGCCATTCCTTATATGGTGTCAGAAGCTGGCCAGGAAACCGATCCTCGATCGCGGTCTCGACCAATGCGATCCTGGCAAACACATCGCTACCGTCGCGCTTGTCCGGACTGAGTGCTTCGCTCTCACCCTCAAGGTCTCCCATCGCTGCAAAAAGCTCGTCGTCGCCCATCACTGCGAGACAATCTGCGTAATGCTGGACGTCAAATTCTAATGACTTGGCCAAGCGCGTTCTCCTCTAAATCATTATCTCGCCACCGGTGACCGGCACCACGGCGCCAGTCATGTAGCTCCCGAGGTCCGAAGCGAGCAGAACATATGCCCCGGCCAGTTCCGCGGGTTGCCCCGCGCGCCCGATCAGGGTGTTCTGCCCGAACTTGGCTGCCTTCTCGGCCGGCATCGTCGACGGAATGAGCGGCGTCCAGATTGGCCCGGGCGCGACGGCGTTGACGCGAATTCCCTTTTCGGCCAACATTTCGGCAAGCCCTGCCGTGAAGTTCGAGATGGCTCCCTTTGTGGACGCGTAAGCGAGGAGCTGCGGTGAGGGCTGTCGCGACTGGATTGAGGTCGTGTTGATAATGGCACTGCCGGGCTTCAAGTGCGTGACAGCGGCCTTCGCCAGGAAGAAAGGGGCGTAGATGTTGGTTCGAAAGGTCTCGTCCCACTCCTCGGCAGTAATGTCGGCGATGTCGGCGTAAGTACGCTGAAATGCGGCATTGTTGACAAGGATGTCGATGCCACCGAGACCCTCAACGGTGCGCTTGACAAGCAAGATGCAGTGCTGCTCGGACTTGATGTCGCCGGCGACGGCGATGGCCTTGCGACCGGCGTCCTCGACCCATTTGACGGTGTCTTGCGCATCCTCGTCTTCGCTCAAGTAGGAGACGACGACGTCCGCTCCTTCCCGGGCGAAAGCGATCGCCACCGCTTTCCCAATGCCGGAATCCGCGCCGGTGACTAGGGCGACTTTGCCTGTCAGCTTGCCGCTACCCTTGTAGGAATGCTCTCCATGATCCGGGACAGGCTGCATCGACCTGGTCTTGCCCGGCGGTTCCTGGTGCTGAGGGGGGTAAGGTGGTAGGGGTCGGCGAACGTCCTCGGTCATTGTCAATTCTCCAGGCTCTGGTAGCCAAGAACTAAACATCGCCGATCGATAACGGTTCCGCGAAACATGTCGCAAACGGGATTTAATCTTCCGCCTTCGGGGCTATATACCAGGCTTTGTCGAGAGATGTCAGCAACTTCGAGGGTCGGGCGCAACCGATTACGGTTGCAGCGGAATCACCGCAGTGGCAATCTGTCGAGGGGCTAACCGTCGACCGTGTCGGTGGGACCTGCGTATAGCGCGCTGTCGTTGAAAGATACGCATAGCAAGCAAGACCTGGACCGTCACGTCCCCGATCATCCGGCGACGCCGAGCGCTCCGCCATCTGGGTCCTGTCTGAAGGGTCGGTTTGCAACACCCAAATCCTGTTAGACAGGAGCCATCTTTCAAAGCCCGCATTCAATCCCCGCGATTGGTTTAGCCGCCTGCCACATGCACGTCCGCCAGGCCAATACTCGGAGTCTCAAAGCTCCTTCATCAAGCGTTCCGCAATGACTGTTTCGTTTCGGTTGATGCTGTCAAAGGTTCGTTGCCTTGAGCAGACCAGCCCTGCGACGGATGGCTAAAAGACTGGACATAGTGGATCGCGAAAGCCCAGACAGCATTTCGATATCGCTTGGTGACATACCTTCTTTCGATACAAAGCAGACGAGGTTTTGATGATTAGTCGTCGTCAATCATCCTGGACCAATTGCGAAAACTGAAGTGTCCAGAGATAGATGGACACGCTACAAGCTGTCCAACGGGTGCACCCAGGAGCCTGCCAACTCGGGTCTCAAAGTATCGAACAAATGGAACAGAGTTTTGCTGCACGGACTATAGCGACAGCGGTGACATCTCAGCTATCCCAGCTTGAAGCGAGGATGACGCTGCACATATCGATCCGCCGGAAATGAGGATCTTTGAACGCCAGGACGTCGTCGTTGAAGGTTCCGAAGGTACTGTCGGGGCGGTGCTTCATGCCCCTATAAAAGGCATCGATGATCCCCTGCTTGAAGTCGGTTTCTCGCGGAAAGGCGGCGAGGACTGCCTCGCGCTGCGCGTCGCTGAATTGGTCGTAGCCGCGGCCTGCCACATCCATGCCGGCTCCCGCTTGGACCAGTGCGATTTCCGGGCGCATATGCTCCGGTATGCCAGGCGTGGTGTGGAGAGCGACGGCATTCCAAACCGTTTCGATATCGCTTGCGGAAATGCCGTGTCCCCGGAGAAAATCACGCGCCGCATTCGCGCCATCCACTTCGAAGCGTAGCTGACTGTTTTCATAGCGTGCAGTCAGGCCAAGGTCATGGAACATGGCGGCGGTGTAGAGCAGTTCCGGGTCAAAATTCATCCCGATCCGGTTGCCCGTCATTGCTCCCCAGACATAGACCCGGGCCGAGTGATGGAAAAGCAAATCGCTCTCGGTATCTCGAATGAGTTGCGTCACTTCTCGCGCAATTTTGCTGTCGGGAATGCGCACCCCCGATATTTGCTCAAGCGTCATTGTTTCTATCCTAATCGTTAGTTGGCCGCCGCAGGCTGCTCTCGGTCACTTCCGGAAGCCCATCGCGAATCTCGCATGAGACTGCAGAAATCCCGGCGGTGGAAATGCGGATCCTTATCTGCCATCACATCGGCGAGGCCGGTACCTTGTGTGGTCTGAGGGCGATGCTTCAAGCCGTCGTAAAGGGCTTGCAGAACGTCCTCCGAGAATCGTGATGAACGCGGATACTTCTCTTCAACAGCGTTGCGCTGGAGATCGGTGAATTCATCATAGCCGAGGCCCACCAGATCCATCATTACCCCTTCGGCAGTCAGTGCAGCGATGGGGTTGAGATGCGCGGAAATTCCCGGCGTCGTGTGCAGCGCGATCGCAAGCCAGACCCTTTCGATGTCATCTTCCGAAATGCCGTGGCTCCGCAAGAAATCGCGCGCTGCGTTCGCGCCATCGACTTCGAAGCGCAACTGGCTTTCCCGAAAGCCGGTTGTCAGGCCGAGATCATGAAACATGGCCGCCGTGTAGAAAAGTTCCGGATCAAACCTCAGATCCCTACGCTTCCCAGCCAAGGCGCCCCAAACATAGACGCGTTGGGAGTGTTGAAACAGAAGATCACTTTCGGTATCTCGAATGAACTGCGTCGCCTGGCGAGCCAATGGGCTGTCGGGAATTTTTATGTCCGCAGTTTCGCTGGCGGTCATGATTTTTCACTCCATAGCAACTTACGATATGCAGGATCTGCGGAGCTGTGACCTAATTTTCAAGGACCGCCTGCGGCGTGTTCCGGAAGCTGATGGCCATGCGATTGTAGCTGTTCATCAGGCTGATCGCGATCGTGAGGTCGACGAGCTGTTTTTCGTCGAAAACACCGCGTGCGGCTTTATAAGCGCTATCCGGCACGCCGGTCTCGGCGACACGCGTCACGCTCTCGGCCCAGGCAAGCGCTGCGCGTTCGGTCTCGCTGAAGAGACTACCACCTTCTTCCCACGCTTGCACCAGCGCGAGCTTTTCGACCTTCATTCCCTTCTTGAGGAGGTCGCGTGTGTGCATATCAAGGCAATAGGCGCAGTTGTTGATCTGCGAGACGCGCAGATAGACAAGGTCCACCAGTTCGCCAGGCAGATCGCTTTGCATGACATAGCCATAGACCCCGCCGAGCGCCTTGGCGCCGTTGGGAGCGATCTGGTTGTAGTCGAGCCTCTTGGTCATCGGTTTAATCTCTTCGGTCCTATTTGACGGGGGTGGTGAGCGCCTTGTCGTCAGAGTCGACGACGAAGACCGCGAGCAACTTGGCTGGCTTTGTCTTGCTTGCATTGCGGCTGATTGAATGGCTGGCGTTCGGTGGTTCGGACCAACTCTCACCCGCCTTGTAGATGCGCGTCTCACCATCGTTCACCTTCGACTCGATTTCACCTGAGATCACATAGGCGTAGATGAAGGCTGACTTGGCGTGTGTGTGCGGCGGGGAAGCCGCACCGGGTGCATAATCGACTTCCACAACGACGAGCGACTTGCCGGGGATATTCGGAATTACTTGGTTGAACATGGGCTTGACGGTTTCGGTCTGACCGTCATGCGCCGGGGCGGGTTCGGCAATCGCGAAGGCAAGTGCTGCGCAGGTGGCGGCAACGATGGTGTGGACTTTCATGGACTTTCTCCTTCTGTCATCCCCAAAATGGGCCTATCATGCGCCAGAAAAAAGAACCAAGAACGCGAATAAATCATGTACCACGACAGCATGAACAGGCCGCTTGAGCTTAATCTTGACCGCACGGCAAAGATACCATTGTCGGAGCAGATCCGAAGGGGGTTTACCACGGCCATCGAGAATGGAGTGTTGGAGCCCGGTGCGCGCCTGCCCTCTTGGCAGGATCTCGCTGCCCAACTTGGTGTCGCGCGCGGTACTGTGCGGACAGCGTATGAGAAGTTGGCGGCCGCCCAGTTGATCGAGGCGTCACGGGCGACTGGGACGCGCGTTGCCCAACGTCCTCGGGCCGTCGCGAAGAGCAAGCATCCGGCCGACGCAGGTTCGTTCATGGAAATCTATCGCGAGATGACGCAGGGACCTGCGCTCTTTCAGATGGGGGTGCCCGGAATCGAGACCTTTCCGGCAACATTGTTCGCACGCATTCATGCGCACGCGGTTCGCGCCGAGGCGAGTGCGCCGCCCCTCTATCCGGATCCTCGCGGCGAGCCCGAGCTGCGGCGGGAGATCGCGGGTTACCTTGCCGTCGCTCGCGGCATCCATTGCGCGCCGTCGCAGATCATTATCACCGGGGGCTTCAGCGCCGGGCTCGGTTTGACCCTCAGCGTTCTTGGCCTTGGCGGGCATAATGCCTGGGTCGAGAACCCCGGCTTTCCGTGGTCCAGGAAAGGACTTGCACTCGCACGCCTGTCCCTCGCTCCCATTCCGGTTGATGCCGACGGTATCGATATCGATCATGGCCTACGCCACCATCCTGATGCGAAACTCGTCGTCGTGACCCCCGGTCAGCACGCGCCCCTCGGTTCCACCTTGTCGCTTGAGCGACGTCTCCGACTGCTCGAGTGGGCAGCCGCGAACAGGGTTTGGGTGATCGAGGACGACTATCTGAGCGAGTTGCAACTGGCCGGAAGGGCTGCGCCTGCGCTCGCGTCGCTCGACCGGGCCGGACGGGTTATTCACATCGGCTCATTCAGCAAGACCATCAGTCCGACCATTCGGCTTGGCTTTCTGATAGCACCTCCCGACCTGGTCTCCCGGTTCGCGGAGGTGGCGGCGTGTCTCGCGCCGCCACCTGGTCCAGCCGTGCAAATGGCAACCGCCGAGTTCATGCATGAGGGACACTACATGCGCCATCTACGGCGCACCAAGCGCGCATATGCAGCTAAGCGGCAGGCGCTGCTGGAGTGTCTTCAAGCATTCGTCGGCGCCGAACGCCTCGCCGCCCCCGGGCTGGCCGTGTTGCTGAATTTGCCGAGGGGAACCGCGGACTTAGCCATCGCGCGCGAAGTCTCGGCGTTCGGCATGTCTCCGTCGCCGCTTTCAGCCTGGTATGTGACGCCAGAAAGCGCCGAGCAGGGGCTTCTCCTTGGTGTCGCAACTGCCCCGACGAAAAATCTTGTTCGATCCTGCGAACAGCTTTTCGAGGCAATCCGTCGGCTCGGCTGTCCGGCTTCGATGCTCGTGCGCGGTTAAAGCACCAAGCAATCCGAGTAACGCGTCGGACGAGCGCAAGCCGGGGCTGCTGCACAAGGCGACTACGCGCGGGTTGGGCGGTCATGAACAGGGCGAGATCATGCATTGAGACAGCCGGCTGGATATGCGCGAGCAAGCTATTCTCCCCTGACGGTCTCGCGCGAATGGGCCGCGCCTTATCGAACTGCGATCCTTTGGCACGGGCACCTGAAGCCGGAACCGACCGGTTCCCGGCATGCAATCCCGTCTCCAATGAAGCCGTGGGTGATCGGCCAGAATTTGCGGCCCGGCCCGCATGATAAACAGCATGAAAAACATGTTCAGGAAGTGCTGGAGCTGGAGCCACCAGGGAAAGTTGGAATCAACCGACGGCGCCGACTGTGCGATCAAAAGATGGTTCCGGGTGAAACCTGCGACAGAAGGCAGTTCGTGCAGACGTTGTCAGGGCTATATCAGACAGAGTAACGCGGCCGCTGCGATGGGGAGGGACGACAGTGTATTGATCCAACGCTGACCAATTCTAATGCGTGGAACAATCCCGTGCTGGGGTGGCATCCAGTGATTGAGCGGATGCGATCGCCCGCATCGCGGAGCCTGGTGCGAAGCGGCTCGGGCGGCGGAGATTGTGGACTTGTGGATATTGGCGATCGCCTTCTGCCATTGATTGCGCCTGACGGGAGCGTCAGCCGCAAATCTTGGTGAGCGCTGAACCTTTGTGAAAGGCGATGTGTTCGGTCTTGCTGCTCTTGATCTCGTATTGCGGTGCTTCGGCGCTGGCATGATGCGTGTAGCTGTTGACGTTGAAATCGCGAGTATGGATGCGAATGATCATGCCGCTGACGCGGCCGGCCTCCGAATTCCAGCTCACATGATCGCCAATCTTGAAGTCGTTCCCCATCGCATTTCGCTCTAAATTAGGCGCGGCGGTTCGCCGAAGTATTGCAGCCCCGCGCCTGCATCGATCATGCGCCTAAACCTGCGTCCGTAACAACGATTTGGTCGGCAATTCGATCCACTCATCGTGCTTCACGCTCAGACTTCACAGGCAGCGCCACTCTGCCGTCGCTGATGGAGGATAGGAACCGTGGGTCTTCGCAGCAATTGATCGTTTGAGCGTGAGATCGAGGCATTCTACCGCGCGATTTTTCGCGGTGGCATGAAAGTTAATCAGTCCAAGGATTTTACCGCTTCGGTGAATTTAGACCTATGATCGCAATCGGATCTCTGGCCCGATACTGCAGCGAAGGTCTGTGAGCAATCCATCTGTCAGGCCATAGATCCAGCCGTGAATAACAATTTGCTTGTTTGCTCGCCACGCCGAGCGAATGATCGGCGTTCGGGCCAAGCGGTCCACCTGCGCAATGACAGAGAGTTCACAGAGCCGTTCAAGGCGTTTGTCCTCATTCTCAATATGTTCAAGACAGCTAAAGTTACTGTCGGCAACATCCCGGATCGGCTGTAACCAATGGTCTATGATGCCATGACTTTCACCATCCATTGCCGCGCGTATGCCGCCACAGCCATAATGACCGCAGACGATGATCTGCCGGACACCGAGCACCTCAACGGCGAACTCGACCACCGACAACAGATTGAGATCAGTGGGATGCACAAGATTTGCCACGTTCCGCTGGACAAAAACCTCTCCCGGTTCAAGGCCCGTGATGACATTCGCCGGCACGCGGCTATCTGAGCAACCGATCCACAGATAATCAGGCTTCTGGATAGCCGAAAGATCGCGAAAGTAGTTTGGGTTCGCGCTGGTTTTTTGGGCGGCCCAGACCTTGTTGTTGGAAAGCAGTTTGGCGATCATTTGTGCAGTGGCTCCACGATCAAGGCCAATTTCGCATCCGCAAGGGCGTCTTCTGCCCTGCACTTCACAATACGCTCGAACATGCCCATCTCCGACGCTGACTGATCAGAACCATTTAGCTCGGCTAGCTCGAAGTCAATGCCTAACCCCAGGAAGTTCGTCAGGAGAGAAGAGAGCTGATATGCGTTAACTGCGATTCCTCGCTTTTCAACCGGAGCGTTGAGGCGCGCCGCCACAGCGCAATCAAATCGGAAGTGCATCGCGGACAAGCTTGTGAGGCGAAAGTCTCAAACAAGCGTTGAGCGAAGCAACTAGGGCGCCAATCCGAAATCGGCAGGATCAGGGATGGTCTGCTTCAAGACTTCGGCGATGCTAGGTCTGCTTCGCATTGAGAGACTTCCATCCTTGTCGCATTTCGAGTGAATGATCTCGACCAACCGATCCGCACTTGGCTTCAGCCGAGCCTCAATGGCCGCGACCCGTTCGTCTTTCACCTCAGCGGGGCTCGGCTCGGCCGCAAACCTGTCCCTTGCGGCGGCATTTGTACCGCGCCCCGGCGGCAGTGTTCTAGCCACAGCAAGAGGCACCTCTGCCAATCGGTGTCCGGTCGGATCAGGCAATTCTTCTGTTTCTTTCGGTTGCAAAACGCCCCCATAACTCTCATCGAGCGCGGGAACCCGAAGCAGGGTGACGAAATCAGCATCCGGAACGACGGGTTGGTTTTCCCTGGAAGCGCGCGCTGCCTGATTGAGATGAGCAACCTGATGGTACCGAAGTCTTTTTCCGAAGATAGGTCTCTGGCCCTCAACGAGCAGGATTATCCGATCTTCCGGCATCTGACGGACCTCCTGAGGCATCATCAGATCGCGCTCGCGGATCTGCTCGACCTTGGTTCGCCGCGGAAGGCCCATCAGTTCCAAGGTGCGGGATTCGGATTTGTATCGGATCGTCTTCTTGCCGAGCGCACGGGACGCATACTCGGCCGTCGCCTGATCATTGGCGCCGAGAATGAGCTGCAGGCCGCAATTTCCAAGCAAGGAATGCCTGGATGTCTCACCGTAGATCTCGTCGAGGTTCTTCAGGTCCTGAATGATGAAGGCCATTTTGATGTTGTAGCCGGCGACGTAGGGAAGCTTGTTCATGATCTCGTCCATCTTCTTCAGCTGCCTGAATTCGTCGAGCAGGAAGTAAGCGGGCAGGGCGGCTGGATTGAAATCCCGGGTCAGGAGATCCATGCTCTGCTGTACGAACAGCGTCAGCAATGGCCGCAGGATCGTCACGTCGCTGATGTTGGGCGCGAGGTAGATTGTTACCGGGCGCCGGCGCATCGAGGCGAGGTCGATGTCGGTCACGTGGGTCGCGGCAATGACCCGCTCGTTACGGAACGGCTGCATTGCCCTTTGAATGTCCAGAAGCGCCGATCGCGCCGCACGCTCACTGAGCGAGATATAGGCGTTGAAGCTGTCGGTCGTAAAGCGGGAGAGATCGGTTTCATTCTCCTTGATCGTCTTCATCAGCACCTGCAGATCGACGCCTGAATTGAATATGCTGTTCACCTCGCCAAAGTTGCGGCGGTTCTTGTAGTGGCTGCTCTCCAACACGTAGCTGATGACGCCAGCGATGACCTGCTGAGCTGCCCCTTGCCACACAGCGTTATCAGATCCACTCGTTTCGGGGATGAGGATGTTGGCCATATTCTGGATATCGATGGTACGGTTGCCGCGGTCCTGACGGACAAAGTCCAATGGGTTCCACCGATGCGTTTTCTGGGCGCCGGGTGAGAACAGAAAGACCTGATGTCCGTTGGCTTTCCGGTAGCCGGCGGTTTGCTGAAAGATCTCGCCTTTGAGGTCGGTCACGATCATCGAGCCCGGAAACATCAAAGCATTCGGGATGACATAGCCGACGCCCTTTCCCGATCGGGTCGGACCGATGACAAGATGATGCCGATCATCCCGGCGTCGCAGGATGCTGCGCCCGATCAATCCAAAAATATGGCCATCCTTGCGAAGCCATTTTCCGCGTCGGATCGAGGCGATGTCCTGGAATGCCGCATCGCCCAGCGGGTTGGAAGGTCGCCGCAGACCAAAGGCGCCTGCCGCTGCCGCCATCGCCAGTGCGGGAACGAGCGCGCCGAGGGCTGCAATCCGCAGTGCGCGATTGCCCGAATAGGCCCAAAATTGTAGCAACGGGGCAAGCGGATTGGCCGTCACCATCAGGTGGAGAATTCGGCCGTCCTTGTAAAGAAACTGCAAGATTAGCGCATAGCCGATCGCCCAAACGGCGACGGCGATCAATCCGCAAAACAACAGGTAGCCCGCGAGGTAAGTCCTGCTCATTGCGCATGCCTGGCGAAATAGATCTCGGAAACGCCGCGGCGGCCGCCCTCGCGGCGCAACTGAATGACGACGGGGATGACCATCTTGATATACGACATGAGATCTCGCTTCGAGTAGCCCGATGACATCCCGGCTTGTTGCATCATCATCGCTAGCTGCTCATAGGCGCCGAGCGGCGTATCGGCGTGAACCGTCGACATGCTGCCGGGGTGGCCGGTGTTGATGGCCCGCAAAAAGGCGAAGGCTTCCGCGCCCCTGATTTCTCCCACGAACAGGCGGTCCGGTCGCATGCGCAGTGATGCTTCGAGCAGCGACTGGATGGTGACTTGCGCGGTGCCCTGATCGCCACGGGACGCCAGGAGATGGACGACGTTTTTCTGCGGCGGAAAGAGTTCCCGCGTATCCTCTAACGTCAAGATGCGCTCGGAGGGGTCGATTGTCTTCAGGCATGCATTCAAAAACGTGGTCTTGCCGGTCGATGTGCCTCCGCTGATCAGGATCGATATCCGCTGCCGGATTGCGGTGTCAATGAAGTCATAGATTCGCTCGGCTTTCAGATGCTCGATCAGCGCTCGCTCTGCCTCACTCAGGCCACCGACTGCGACCGAAACCCCCTCCAGCGATCCGTTGTCACGATATTCCTCAAGCGTGAAATTGCTGGTCACCTGTTTACGAATGGAGATGGCCCCGCCATCAGCGGCGGCAGGCGGCAGCACGATCTGGATACGCTCTCCCGTCGGCAACGCCGCGCTCAGGATCGGATTGGCGCGACTGATGAACTGATGCGTTGCACCCGCGACCCGCTCGCCGATATTTTCGATTTCGGACGCGGTCAGTGCCGGTGCCTCATGGTGTTCCATCGCATCGGCGCCGAGACGCTCGACATAGACGTGGCCCGGTCGATTGACCGAGATCTCGACAACCTCGGGGTCAGTCAAAAAGATCCGGAGCGGGTCGAGAGCACGTCCGAGAAAATAATAGGGGCTGTTGTCAACGGCTTTGATTTTGGCGAAGGCCTCGTTCATGCTTGATTTCCTTCAGTGCTTCCTCGACCGGATCCGGGTACATGGCGGAAAAATCGAGGTCCTGGCGGACATAGACGAAAATGCGCTCGCCTTGGTGAACGCTGATCGTCGGCGGGATCTTCAGATTCTCCAAGCGCCTGATTGGCCATGTTGGAGAAGGTCTGGGCGATGGTGTCGCGCGCAAGCTCGGCAGCGCGGTCGGCGTCTGTTTCACCGCCGCTGCTGCTCGAGTTGCTCTGGCTGCCGCCATATCCGGTCAGATAAGACGAACCGGCGCCGACGATGGAAAGCAGGATGGCCGAGCCAAAGCGCTCACGCCATTTGTTGTCGACGATGCCGGTGAGACCAGATCTGCCAAGACTGTCAGTGCCGATGCTGTTCAGGCGTACGGACACGCCGTCATCGCGCAGCAATCTTGTCCAAATGACAAAGATGCGCTTCTGGCCGCGGGTGATGTCCGACTGATATTCTCCGATGAGACGAGTGCCGGTCGGTATGAGGACGCGGCGTCCGTCGAAAGAATAGACGTCCTGCGAGGTGATGGCGCGGATTTGCCCCGGCAGATCGCTGTTGATGGCGGTCTCGAGAATTCCGGGAATGAGCGTTCCTTCCGGTATCATCGCGTCGATGCGATCGATTTGCCGGGCCTTGGCGGAGCGATCGCCAATGGAGGTGGCGGTGGCGAGGAACTTGCTGTTGCGATCTTCGCCTGCAACAGTCGGTCCGCCCTCCGTGCTGCCAGGCCCTAGCGATCCCTGGCCGATGTCGGATTTGCTGCTGTCGATCACCACCTGCTTCGACAGGAAACGCTTTGGAAACTCGTCGATCTTTTCCGGCGGCACGGGCGTTGTCTGATTGCCTTCAACCACCACGCCAGGCGGAGGCGGAACATCGAATTTTGTCGTATCGGACGCGTCATCTTGCTTTGCTGAGGGTGGATCCGGGAGCTTGATAACCGGGTCAGGTGATTTTTCCGGCTGCTTGTCGCTATCCCGTAGAAACGAGGGTGGCCGGAAGGTCGTCGTCGTGAACTCTTCTTCCCCTTCAAGATTTTCCGGCGCGCGTTTCTGGGGCGCAAAGACGACAACATATGCCAGTGCTGCTCCGCCGAATATAAGAGCGGCTGCCCCAAGCAATTGCTTTCGTCGGACTCGCTGGTCCCGGATGGCAACCTCGTCGCCGGCGAGCATCGCTTCCAGTTCTGGAGACCGCTGCATCAGTTTCCACTCCTTCGGCGCGTCGTTGCCTGGTCATCAAGTTTCGCACCCATCACGTTTGGGTCGGGTGCACCAAAGTCCGGCTTCCTCAAATTGAAGATGCAGGTCCACTGGTCGCCGTCGCGCAGGGTATATTGGGTTGCCGTGCCGTCGACGACGATATAGTCGCCCTCCCGTCGGAAGTTTCGTAATGTCTCGGTAAAGTCGCTATTCACCGCGAACATAGCTGGCACCTTGGCGCCAAACTTGAAGAACGTCTTCTTGCCGTCGTCAAACACCATCAACGGCTTCAATTTACCGTCGCCAGAAAACGAATAGTCGATGTTGACGTTGGCCTTGTCGATACCGGCCATGTTCGGATTGGCGGCACGGGCCTCTGCCTCCTTGCGCAAGGAGGCATTGAGGTCCTTTTCGGGATAGACGAAGCGGATGCCGAAGACCTTTATCCCGTCCTCAGGCGCGTTATCGTTGAGCTCGAGGTAATAGATGCGCTTGGTGGTCACCACGTTCATATTGGTAGTGACGTTCTTTGCCCTGGGCTTTACGAAGAGAATATTGCCTTTGTCCGTCGGGACGACATCCCAACTGTCGGTATCGCCGAGCGCAACAGTCTCGAACTTCTCGTCTTCGTCGAAGATGATCATCGTCGAAATGCCGTAGGTCGCAAATACGCGCACGACATTGTTGGGCTGGTAGACAACGCTGGTGACACGCGGATCGAGGCGGCCGGAGGCTGGCGTTTCGGCAGAATAAGCAGGGGTAAGAGGGCCAAGCAACATCGCCGCGGCAAGGAAAGTACGCCGTATCATCAAGGACTCCCCTCGGTGACCGTTTCCTGGTCCCGGCGATAATCGTAGACTTGGAAACCGAGTGGGTTTTCGAAACGCCATTCATTGGTCGCGGGGGTGTCGGTATAACGATAGCGGACGACAGCGATCCAATGCCTGGGGATGGTTTCCGCATCGGACTGCTCGACCGTCGAGAACCGAACAATGCCGGTACTGGCATTCGGGAAGGTCACCGAGGCGATTTCGGTCGTGACGCGCTTGTTTCGGCCATAGACCCTGGCCGGGTTTTGGACATTGGCCGCACTATAGAGGTCCTGCAAGGCGCGCGCCGCATTGCCGGTCGACAGAAGTGCCGCGATCCCGAAATTCTCCTCGATCGCATAAGGATCATAGCCTTCCCGAGAGCGGATGTAGCGAACGATGTTGGCCTGGGTGATGGCCTGCTGCTCTGTCAGGCTTGCTGGCCTCGTGAGCCCGGTCTTGACCTCGATGTAACCAGTGTTCTTGTCGACCTCGACGATATAGGGCTCGAAGCTCTTCAAAGGCACGAGCATGGCAAGCGTTACCAAGCTGACGAGCGTGATCGCGCCAAAGATGCTGGTGACAAACCAGGCGAGCGCGCGTGACCGTCTCGCTCGTCCGACAACCTCCTGCTCCCAAATATCCCCGCTCTGATAATAGGTCCGCAGCCGCTCATCATTCGTATCTGCCATCGCAATTCATGCCTTTTAAACGTCTTAGGCCTATTCAGGCGGGGGTACTGTTCTGGGTGATTTTCGTTTGCATCGCTGCCCTGGCGCCTGAACTATCGCCATCTTCGTCGCCGTTTCTCGATCGATCACGAAGCGCTCGGCCCGCGCGGTTTGCCGTACGCCCCGCGGTTGTCGTCCCTCGCAAAATTCCAAAACCAACCGCCTGTGTCGCTCGGCTGGCAGCGGACCCGATCCCGGCACTGATGCCGCCGGCAATGCCTTGGCCGATCGACTGGATATAAAGCATGACGAAGGCGCCAGCGGCGCAGAGAAGCGTGAAGCCAGCGATGTCGGCAAGCGTCAGGGTTCTCGTGCCGGTGGCGGCGTTGATCTTGGTCAGTTCCGGGTTCATTGCAGCGATCAGGAAAGACGCAACGACGTAGATGAACAAAGGGATCAGCGCGTAGGTGAGGACCTGGTTGAACCACCCGACGCCGTAGCCTCGCGTTCGCTCGAACAGCATGCAGGCGATGAAGATCGGCGCGGTGCCGATCAACACCCACAGCATGACTTTCGCAAGGATCAGGATCGCCAGCGCGACGGCGATGAAGATGCCGGCGCCGACCATGATCAACACGCCGACCGCGCTCGGAAGGATCGAGAAATATCCGGATTGTTCGGCAAAGGCGGAGGCAGCCTGGTTGGCGGTCTTCCAGATCTGCGACAGTCCATTCGTCGGCTCCGTAATTCCAGTCCCGGATGCTGCAAGGATGGCCCGGCCAACGTCTTCGGGCGTATCGTTGATCCAGTGATAGAACAGGTTGTTGAAATTTGACCATGATCCGACAAGGGCGAGGATGATCATCATCCGGACGATGCGGCTGACGATTTCGGAGACGCTGACGCGAGCGGTGCCGAGAAAGAGCTGCAGCCCATAATAGGCGACGTAGACCACGAGCATGATCTGCAGCAGCGGCATGATCTCCTGGCCGACGACGCCGTAGGCCTTTTCCGAAAACGTTGTTCCGGAGTTCTCGATACGCTTCAGCAAATCGCCGAGAAAATCTTCCATCGCCAGACCTCAGTTCATTCCGATAGCCGCAAACGCTGCGGCAGGATCATTGACGGCATGCATCGGCCCGCAGCTTTGACGCGGATCTTCCGCGTAGGAGCTCAGTTCGGCCGGACGCTTACACGGAGCGGTTTTTTCCTTGACGGTGCCGCAAGCCGATAAACCTGCGACGATGACGGCTATCGCCAGGCGCACCAGGGTTTGCAGGACCTCAGTTGCCATAGCTCAGCGCTTTTTTGCTGTTGGAAATATCGGTCAGCCGTCTCTGGTTGTCCGCCTGGAGTGATGTCACCGCCCCGTTCATCACGCCGATCATCTCGTTCAAGGTTAGCCCGGACTGGACTTGCAATTGGGTGTTCTGGTCGATCGAGCCCTTGATATCCTCGGCCTTGCCGATCTGCTGACCGGCGGCTTCAAAAGCGTTTCGTCTGGTCTCGGTGGCTTTTTGGGCGCCATTGATCAATGCGGATACACCAAGAACGGTATTGACCAACTGCTCATAGGATTTGTCGCTGGCAAGACCGCTGTTGTCCTTGCCGGAAAGCGATTTGACCAGTTGCAGGCCGTTGATGAAGGCGGTCGCCACTTTCGACACGTCACCGCTCATGTTGCCAAAGTCAGGGACGCCGCCTTTGATCAGGCTATCGAGAGAGGGCATGGCGGACACGCTGAAGCCCTGGCCGATCGCCAGGTTCTGCAGTGTCTGGGACGTGCTTCCTCGATCACCGGTGACGGCCTTTAGGGTATCTTCGACCGTCGTCAGGATGTTCTTGTTGGTGTCGAGGATATGATCGGTCGTGTCGGCGGTCTGCTTGGCGATCTCATAGTTCTTCTTGTCGATCACCGGTACATCGGCATGAGCAAGGCTCGACGTCAAAGCGGCAAACCCGGCGGCTATCATGAAAAGCTTCATCATCGGCTCCTATTGAGGTTGCAGCATGAGCTGGATGCTGGCGGCGTCCTGCCGTTTTGCGACACATGCCTTTTGTTCGGGGTCCCAAACAAGGTCGAGCGTCGGATCGCAAAATCCCGTCGTGTCGCGCGGCTGGTTCCGTTCGCTCCGGCTTGCCGTTGATTGCGATGAACTCGAGACACTGGATAGCGCGACGGCATTGCGGGAATTGATCAGCTCAGCCATTGAACCGCCGAGCTTGATGACTTCGTACAGCATTTCAAGGTTGGCATTGCGGACGGTCGAATTGTGGTCCCAACTGTCCTGGATGGTTCCGGTCTGCAATTCCGCCAGTTGCCGATACCAACTCCCGACATTCGACAGGCTCTCCGATGTGGCCTTGGTCGTGCCCATCGCATTCAGCGTGGAATCCCTCATGCCGGTATAGGCGGTTTCGCCGCCACCATAGTTCAGCGGAATTCCCGATTTGTCGGAACCGCCAAAGGCTGGCAGCCAGTCCTGTGTGATGCTGCGGACATAGCCTTGAGTTTCCTTGAACGGTGGAATGCCGCCATATTTGTTGACACTTCCGGGGCCTGAATTGTAGGCGGCAAGCGCCAGCGAGACGTTGCCATCGTAGCGGCGCAGTTGCTGGTTGTAGTACGTCGCGCCGCCTCGCAGATTATCCTCGATATTGTTTTCGTTGACACCGAGTTGGTTTGCGGTGCCAGGCATCAGCTGTGTCAGGCCCGTTGCACCAGCGCCGGACTTGGCGCAGGGATTGAAGCGGCTCTCCTGGTAGACGAGGGAGAGGAACTGGTTTTCGTCGACACCCTCTTCGCGCGCGACGCGGCGCACCAGGCCTGAAATCTCGGAATTCTGGTTTGCGGCGCCGACTGGATCATTGGGCGCCGAGGGCCGGTACATCGAGCAGGTCACCGACGTGCTGATGCTATGGCGATCCTGATCGGTGGTTTCGATATCGCTGGTCGTCGCATCGCGGGCTGTATCCTGCTTAAGCGTCGTCTGATCGATCACCGGAACGTCGGCAAAGGCGACGTTTGCTGACTGAGAGAGTGCGACGGCGACCAAGGGGAGGCAGAGCGGTCTCATGGCCAGCCCTCCCATCCGCAAAAGGATGGAAGCCAGGCCGATGGTTTATCGCCAAGATCATGGCGCAGTCGCGCGCATTCCTCGATGGTCTCCCTGCGGCCGGACAGAACCTTGATCATATCCGGCATGGCAGTGAGGTCGAGCCTGGCAATCACGCTGTCATTGCCGTGTTTGATCAGGAAGCTGCGCTTTTCCGGCGGTGTCGTGCGAATGAAGCTGAATTCCTTCACGGTCAGGCCGAAGCGCCTGATATAGCTCTCCTCGTCCGCGCGCGGATTGGGAAAATGGATGTTCGTCGCCGATTGTTCGATCAGCGTGTGCGATGCCGGCGCCCTGGCGATATCGGCTGCCGACTGTGTTCCAAAGCCGACGATGCCGTTCAGCTTGCGGATCGTCTTCATCTTATCGACGATGAAGTCGCTGAAGGTCGCATCCCGCAACAGACGCCAGCCCTCATCCATGAAGATCATCACGGGCGTGCCGTCCAGAAGCTCGTCCAGCCGATGGAAGATATACATCAGCGCCGGTGTTCTCAGTTCCTCGTTATCGAGGATGCTTGTCATGTCGAAGCCGAAGACGCGGTGGTCGGACAGGGAAAGCACATCGTGCTCGGCGTTGAACAGCCAGGCTTTTTCCCCGTCGATCCAGGGACGCAGGCGTGCGCTCAGGTCGTTGGGGCCTGCGCGCAATCGGCCGATCAGGAGGCCGGAGAGATTTGCAAGGTTTCGCTGGGCAGCCGGTTCCTGCATCAGGCGTAGCAAGGCCCGTTCGAGAATGTCTTCTTCTTCCTGGTCGAAATCGCTGCCGTCGGCGCGACCGAGCATCACTTTCAGCAGCCGTAGGAGAAATTCGCGGTTAGGACCGGTGTTATCGAGCTGCAGTGGATTGAAGCCCGTCGATGTTCCATGCGTCAGGACCTCGTAGGCGCCGTTCATGGCACGAACGAAGATCTCGCCACCTCGATCCTTGTCGAAGAAAACCGCCTTTGGCGCCGGCTGGACGCGAAATGCTTGTGCGAGCAGGAAGGTAAGCGCGACAGTCTTTCCGGATCCCGTCGGGCCGGTGACCAGGAAATGGCCGATATCACGTCGATGGAAATTGAACCAGTATGGCGTCTGGCTGCTGGTCTCAAGGATGGTGATCGGCGTTCCCCAATGGGTGGTCTCTGAATGGCCGGTGGCGAAATTATGCATCGAGGACAGACCGGCATAATTCGCGCTGGATAAAAGCGCCTTACGAGCGATGTAGGCATGGTTTCCCGGAAGCTGCGCCCAGAACCCCGCCTCGAGGTTGAGGTCCTCACGAAGCCAGTTGATGTTCATGTCGGTGAGGCATGCGCCAAGATCGGAGACGGCCCTGTTGACACCATCCAGATCGCGCGACAGGCACAGCAGCGTCATATGATGGAGGCCGAACACAGCTTCCTGGTTCATCAGGCTGTTGAGTGCGAATTCGATATCATTTTCGACATCGCTACCTGCTTCGTCGGAGGCTGCGATCTGCCGCCTGAGGCGAGAGATCCGTTCTTGAGCGATTGGCTTGTCGGTGATCGTGAAGGACTGCGTCAGAATGAATTCGTGGTTGACTTGCAGCAGCCCGTCCAGCATCCCGGGACCTGTAAAGGGTGGATATTCCTTGATCGACAGCATCGCGCCAAAACGGTCATCTGCTTTGACAGGAGCCTGTGCCTGCATCGTTCGCCTGGAGAAATGCAGGCGGGAGCTTCCGACGTAATTGGCGATGCTCATGCGGGGCAGGCGCATCTTGCGAGGGATACCGCAACTGAGAAGCCTGTGCAGGAACTCGCAGGGCTCGGAATAGGGCTCGTCATCGCGATAAACGATGCCGAGCGGTCGGGCTCCGTATTTTTGAAGATCGCGGCAGATGCTGCCAACCAGCTCTTCGAGCTCGCCGACGGACTCGCGCAACCGGTCGTCGGCCACCTCCCGTGAGCCCGCCCTGTCGACAAGCCGGCTCGCCTTGTCGCCGATGGCGAGCGCCCCTCGTATCCCCGAGCGCAGGACACTGATGTAGAGTTCGTTGGTGAACATGCGCTTTTCGCTCAATTGCGCCATGTAGCGGCGATCGAGCAGGGCGCAGAAGGGGTCGTCGAATGCGCCTTCGAGATCGGTGTCGACTTGCCTGCGGATCACCGTGGACCAGAGCGAGAAACGGCTCGACCCCAGCGCCCTGATCATGGTGTTTTGGACAACCGATCGCATGTTGAGCTCGGCCTGATCTTCCGTCTGGAAAAACAGCCCATCAAGCCTGATGATCGAGAGCAAGGCGCCACTCTCGAGCCTGACGACTGTGTCAGCGACGTGTCGGGTATAGGGGATATGCCTTGCCATCGGCTTTTCGCGTCCGGCGGTTTTCCCAAAGCCAAGTTCTTCGCGGATGAGTTTCAGCATGACGGTTCACGGTCCGTAGGAGTTGGCGCCCCAGAAGGGTTTGTTGGGCGTCTTTGGAGTCATTCGGGTCGCAACCTGCAACACGTCGAGGATCCTGCTATCCCAGGTGCAGAGCGTGAAGAGGACGAGATAGGCGGCCGGCGCCGTGAGCAGGGCCCAGATGGAATTTGTCGCCAGCCAGGCGATGATGGTCAGCCCAATGATCACGACGATTGCCATGTAGGGCACGCCCCAAAGTGTCGGCGATCGCGTCAGACCGATGACCAGGGGCGTCAAGATCGGCTTGTCGTCACCGACGCCGTTCATTTGTTGCTTCCGACCGTCGACATCAATTGATCGACGATCGCCGGCGCCCCGAACACAAGGCCTATGCCAAGAACGACGGCGCCGGCAGTGAACCAGCTCAAGCGGCCTGCGAATGCCAGAAAACCGAGGCCGATAACGGCGATGATTGCGACGAGGCGACCGAAAGGCCCCGTGATGAAATCGACAACGGCCTGAACGACAGTCTGGAGCGGTGCGAAGGCCTGATTGGTTGCCTGCGCCATGGCAATGTCGGACGCGACAATTTGTGAGGCGACGATCGCTCCAGCAATCATAGCGGCCTTCAACAAACTCTTCTGTCTAGAGGACGTGGTGATAGGCATTTCGCTCTCCTTTGTGTTTTGAACTGCATGACACCTTTGACGAACCGGCCGCCCTGTGCACCGATGACATCGCTGACTTGCTCGGTCGGGCTGGGGCGATGCGTGATCGCGCCGTCGCTCGAAGGCCTGCGTGGTAGCTGCAAGCCGATCTGGTAATTTGTGACCGACGCTACATAGCGAACGGTTTCGCCGAAGGCTGGAACTCCGCCGGCCTCAAAGACGGCTTGCGCGCCGGCATTATAGGCGGCCGCAGCCAGGATCGGGTTTTGGAACTCGTCGACCAAGTTCTTGAGATGACGGATGCCGCCGTCAATGTTGGAAGCGGCATCGCAGATGTCTCGGACACCAAGCTCCTTGGCGGTATCCGGCATCAGTTGCATTGCGCCGCGAGCGCCCTTGGCACTGGTTCGATTTTGGTCGAACCGGCTTTCAGTCCAGGCGATGGCTTTCGCCAATCCAGGATCGACGCCATGGGCTTGCGCACTGACATCAACGAGCTTTTCGATTTCGAAGGCGGTAAGTGGAGACAGGCCGCATGCCGCCGCCACGTGTCGTTCTGCTGCCGGAAATGAATAAGATGTGTTCGTGTCTGTGGTTCGAACACGGATGGCCAGCTGTGCTGACGGCTGCGCATGACCATTTCCATTGCTAGAATTAAACACACCATTTGTGTTCACCAAAGCAGAACCGATAGTTTTCGTGATCTTTCCTGATGGGTCGAGTTCGAAGCCGTCAGTATACTGCAGGGCCTTGATGTTAGACGTGGTCGCTTCGATCGTGGCGTCGCCATAAAAGCGCGATTGATCGAAGGAATAGGCGACACTCGCGCACTTTACGGACACGGCAGCAGCGACGGTCACCAAAACTTTGTTCAACGCAGTGAGCTCCGGTTTTTGTTCGTGAACGACCAAACGGGCTAGAAGTGGGTTGCTTTTTCCGACGGAAACACGTAATTGTCGAGTCGGAATGATTACCGATTATGTTCAATCTTATATCGAAAAATTTGAGTCGAAAAGCGAAAAATGCACTTCGAGGCGACAATCGATGATAACAAAGACGGTAACCAGCGTCAGCATACGGCGCGTCGTCGTTGCATTTGCGGCCGCGGTTGCGAGCACGCCAAGCTGGGCAGGCGGCACGATCGATGCGGCTTACGTGAAGTCGCTGGCCGCCCCTGGGAAGACTGTATTGGTGATCGAGTATTATGACGCAGGTGGCAAAGTCATCGACCGGAAGGGCTTTGCTTCCTCGACCGGATTCACGGTTAAATCACCGGGCGAAATCGTCGTGGATCCTAAAGTTGGGATGCATCTTTACGGGCTGGAACCCTGCAAGGGTGACATGGTCAACCAGAAGGAAGGGTTCGCCGGATCCTGCGTCGACTATGCCCGCCAGCAACTCGAAATTTTGGTGAAGTCGGCGAAGGTCATCTTCTGCCGGGCCTTTTTGACCGAGCGTGACGCGCCGCTGCAGGACGCCACCTGCTTTGGATATCATAATTATCCAGGATCACTCGACACGGTCGATAATTTCGAAGAGCAGCTTCTGTCGCTCGGGGCGCTCCGGCTTGAAAAAAAGCAGGATGGCTCGCCGATGCGTCCGGATCTTCTTGACGCGGAGAAGACGGGCAGGAGCGGCTTTGGCATGTGGGCTGATCCGGGAGTGCAAAAGCAATGAGGTCCGGGATCGTTTTCGCCCTGGCGTTGGCGTGTTCCTTTTCGCTTGCGGCGGTCGCCGCGCCAGCGGGCTATTTCGAGTTCGCGACGGGAACGGTTTTTGAGACGGGCGATACCTGGGCATCGGCAGGAAAACGATATCGCCTCTACGGACTACAGTCCTGTCTGCGCGGCACCTTCTACACGGATGCATCGGCAAACAAACGTGATTGTGGTAATGCGTCGATCGCCGTCCTGGCTGCGTTTGTCAAGGATACCAAGCCGTTCTGCGCGCCCGTTGTCGAGCAGTCCGGCATCACATTCGCCGTCTGCTACGCGATCGTTGCGGGTCAGAGGCTCGATCTTGCGATGATGATGATCACCGAGGGATTTGGTTTTGCCAGCCTCGATGGCAAAGGAATTCCCATCTACCCGCCCTACGCGGTCGCCGAGCAAAACGCGCGCGCGGCAAGGAAAGGTCTTTGGCAATTCAAAGACGTCCGACATCCGGCGATTCTCCTCAGCCAAGCAGCAAAAAGCGCGAGGGGTTCGCCGTGAGAAAAAGGGTGGTTCTGGCGCTCGCGGTCCTGACGTGGCTTCCCATTCAATCGAAGGCGGCTGATTATATCCGAGAGACCCCGGCGGCCCCTCAAGATTTTTCTCCGAGGTCGGTGCTTTCCGGGCAGGTCGCTGTCATCTACGGACGGTCGCTTTGGTTTGGTAAGCGCCGGACCCTCGTCCGCTTGGCTGGGATCGATAGCTGCGAACTGCCGCAATGGGCCTTGGATCCGAAGGTCACCGCAGCTGAGCCGCTAGCTCCCTTGGCCTGTGGGGCACTAGCGAAAGCCTGGCTCAAGAGAGTGGTCGGCAGCAAAGTCGTTAGCTGTAGCATCTCTGCTTTCGACAATCCGAACGAGGGTACCGGAATATGTCGGGTGGGCAGCCGAGATCTGGCGCTGGAAATGCTTCGGGTTGGATGGGCAAAACTAAGCGCCCCGTTTCCAAGCGACCAACTCTACGTCGAGGCGCAGCAAAATGCGATCGCCGCGCGCTATGGGATGTGGGCGACCTACGTCCTCGACATGGAAGAGTGGCGCCGCAGGGCAATCGACAAGACCCTCGCGCGCACGCCGCAGGCCGATCTCAATCTCCTGTCAAGGCGGCAAAGTGAGATTTCCCCGCCGTTCGCCGACGCACGCCGCCAGCCAGTCTGGCGCGATCAATAATCCCTCATCGAGCAATAGGAGAAACCGTGAAACACTGCGTCGTCATGATCCTTTCACTCATGCTCGCCAAATTTGTGGCGACGCCATCGGAAGCCAGCGACTGGGGCTGCGAAGTTCTCCTTTGCGCGGCCTCTTCCAATCCGTCATGGCACGCTGTCGAGACCTGCCATCCGCCCATGGAAAAGTTAATCTCGGAAATGAAGAAGCCCGGGTTTTCTTGGCCCACATGCCCGGAAGGAGGTGCGGGCAAACCTGGCTACGAGAGATATGCTGACTGCCCCGCCGGGTGGACGCCGACAGACGGCGGGAATAGTCAGGGCCAGCGAGGTTCAGGCGAGCAGTCGCGCTGCATGCGCAGGGTCGAACAATGTGACGGCAGACAGACCGTTACCCCTTCAGCGGGAGGCCACGGTACCGGAACAACGGCAAACGGCGTCACGCGCGATTATTCCGGGAGAAACACCTGTCTCTACACTGAGTACATGCTGAGACCGTCGAGGGCTGATCCGTATTTCTTCGATATGAAGGACGATTCGACAATGCAGACGAACCGGCTTTGGTTCAACCTGGAAAAATAATGACGTTTTTTCGGCCGCATCGGCAGAAAATCGGGCGGGGAGGCAGGCTATCTCGTTCAACAAAGTCCGTAGCTATTCGCCCGCAACGTGATGTATGATTTACGGATCACGCTTTGGGTCATTAAAATATGAGTAAAAACTTAGACGATCACATTGCCGAGCTCGGCCTGGTCAAAACCAGCGATCCTGAAAATGAAAAACCTGTTTATCGACGGGAAGGCTTCGATGGAATATCCACGTTTGAGGAGCTTGACAGCAAGCTAGGTGAAGAATTGCGGGTCTGTCGACAAGACAAAGATCTAAGCAGGGCGGGGATTGCCACTCTCGTCGGCCTGAGTGAACAGGTTTATGGCCGATATGAACGCAGCTCTTCTAAGATGCAGGTCAGCAGATTGATACATCTTAGCGAAATTCTTGATGTGTCACCGTTGGCCATGCTCTTTGCTACGGCCCCCCACCTTTGGGGGAAGGATGAAAAAGAAGCTGAGACGCGATTCCGCATGATGAAATTGATCGAGGAGCTGCCAGCTGAGACGATGGCCTCCATCGTGACATTGCTCGAGGCGGTATCAGTTCTTCAAAATGGACCTGAATCTGAGGGTCATAGAACCACTACGAAGCGGTCACTCAATTTTGCAGATGACTGATCGACGCCATTACGGCCGTCATCTCACTTGAGTCCAATGATGCTTTCGTACTTGCAAGGAAAAACACGAGATAGAGAAGCTTTGTCTGCGCTTCGACCCTTGATGAAGGTTCAAAGCGGATGATTGCTGCGCGAGCACTTCGTTCTTCCTCAATCGCGTGCGCTAAAGCACGATCGGTGTCGTTATCATCCGGTGATTGACTAGGGTCTTCAGCATTTTGGACGGTCTTTGCGTGAAATCCGGCAAGGGCCAGAAAGTCATTATCAAGATTATCGTTCCTCAACTGTCTTCGGTATTTTGTGTCCAACATTTTTTTCTCGCGATTCAGCCTGGTGACTTCTGAAAGTGAGTGACGAACGACCTTCCTTTGATGGAAAGCAATCGATTTCCTTCGCAAGCTTGAGGGTTGGGTACTTGCGACCGCCCCTGGCACCGGATCGAACCCAGAGCACAGACGGAAACACACCGATCATAAAGGTCGCCATTGTGAGGGGGATTGATCCAGGGCGATATGCTCTAACCCAATTCCAGATACTGAAGGCAAGGAACCGGTGGAATGTCGGCGTCCGAAGTTGAGGTTTCGCTGGGCAAGATGATCGACGTTTCGCTTTTGCCGACAGCCGGCGATGCGCGCCGCGATGGTTTGTGCCGTCTTCATCGCTGGCAGGGTGACGAGCTGCGCCAGTCGATGGCGACATTTGAATTTTCTGGAATGTCTTGCCCTTCCGGTCAGCCTCATCTTCGGCTTGGCCAGAACCGCTAGACCCTCGCGGAAAAGGCTTCCCGCCGCAGGGGTTTCCGATTTTTCGCAAACCCACGCCGCGTCCTATACCTTGATCGCGTAGGGCCGTCGACCAGAACCATCAGCGGCGCGAAGTCGCTTGTTCCATTGTCAGATGTCGTTTCCAAATGTCGCCAGCAAGGAAATAAACTTCGGCCGCATCTTCTTTGGTACCGCCATGAAGGCATCGACCAAGCGCTGGCCTTCTTCGGTCGCGACGAACTCTTCGCGCACGACCGCCTTTTGATTTAATTCCGCATTGTCCGCGCCGGCGGACTTCGGCAAGTTTTCAAAAAAATACGTAATCACCACGTCTAGAGTCTGCGCAATTCCATAAAGAACCGATGAACTCACGCGGTTGGCGCCGCGCTCATATTTTTGAATTTGCTGGAAAGAAACGCCCACGGCGGCGCCAAGCGCGGTCTGCGATATCCTCAGCTGCTGACGGCGCCTTTTGATGCGCTTGCCAACCTCCTCATCCACGCTCCGATTGAAATCCGTGTCTTCCGCCGAATGCCCTTCGGCAAAAGCAACGACGGTTGAGATCTTGTGCTGCATGACGCGCTCCCCCGACCAAATGGTCTGATAGTCAGAAGCCGGGGAGTTCGAACAGCCGTTGGTACAGCCCCCATGGACTTTAGCGCGAACGCCTCTTTCATAGACCATGAGCTCCCCGACCAATGCTGGCCGCGAAGATGTTGCTTTAGAAAGCACAACCAAAATGGGGGTTCGACGCCCCAAGACGACCAAAGTCGTGTGCGTCACGGAGCCGATCGCTCCATTGATCGGGCCGAATCTCGGCATATGCGGTGGCGGCATTTACATTCGTCAGACAGCGCATGGCAGCGTCATTTTCGGGAGCGGACTTGGTGACGCTGACCGGGAACGCCTTCGAGCGCGGCCGAAGGCGGATGTGACGATGGACGCTGCAAGAGCAGCGATCAACTTGGTGCCTGAGCTGGCAAACGTCCTCCTATTGCGCAGCTGGACTGGCATCGAGGGACGGATGTCCGACGGTCTGCCGGTCGTCGGACCGAGCGATAGAATTGCCGGGCTCTTTCACGCTTTTGGCTTTTCCGGTCACGGCTTCCAACTGGGGCCTGCCGTGGGAGCCGTGCTTGCCGAGCTCTGCCTCGATGGCTCTTCTCCGACATCTCTCAAAGGGCTCTCCATTTCCCGGTTTGCGCAGTGCGAGACGACCGGCGGCGCTGATCGGTCCGCCGACCATTCCTGAAACGGTCACCACAACAAAGGGAACAGACATGCAACAGCTCATCTGCAAATTTCTCGCAAGTATCATCGGAATTGCTGCCGGGCTCCATCCCGCGTGGGCAGGAGCGACCGATCCGGCCTACAAGTTAAGCGAACCCGGCGTGCTTTCCGTTGCCATCACTGGCGACATGCCCGGACTGGTGGCGCGGGACGGCAAGCTTACCGGCTACGACGGTGACATTCTGCAGATCGCCGCAGAGCGACTTGGGCTGACCATCAAGCCGGTGACGATGGAGTGGTCAGGAGCCATCGCGGCCGTGCAAACCGGACGCGTCGACATCATTGGCGGCAACGTCGCCTGGACGCAACAGCGTGCCGAGACATTGTCTCTGACCGATCCAAGCGGTTATTTTCTTAACGGAATCACGTCGAAGAAGAGCTCCGGATGGCATACATTAAAGGACCTTGAGAACCGGAAAGTCGGCTCGATGACGGGCTTTTCGTTCCTGCCCGAGCTTAGAAGGATCAAAGGTCTGGAGCTGTCGCTCTACGACAGTTCCGATGCGGCTTTGCGCGACCTGCTTGCCGGCCGCATCGATGCCCTCGTCGGCGACCCTCCCGTGATCGACTATGCCTTGTCCAGGAATGAGAGCTGGGGCCTCGTGAACTTGCCGTTCAGTGACAACAATCCGGATTATCCGCTTCTAACCGGCGTTGGACGTCAGTACGTCTTCGGTTTGTCAAAAGACAATACTGCGCTTGCCAACGCACTCAGTGCTCAAATCCGCAAGCTCTGGACCTCGTGCGAGGTCAAGGTCATCGGTCAACGTTACGGCAACCTGAACGAGGCCAACTACGTCCCGTCGGCGGAGAACTACAGAGCCGGCGTGGATCGGGCTTCCGACTGGAAACCACCCGTGTGCGGTCGCTAGTTACCCGTCGCGGCCGGCGTATCCGGCCGCACTCATTCCTTGATGCACGGAGGCAGCTATGACCGCCGATATTCTTCTTGATGTCGCCAACCTCGGCAAATCTTACGGCAATCTTGACGTTCTAAAAAATGTCTCATTCACCTTGCAGCGCGGCGAACGCATCGCACTGATCGGGCCGAGCGGCTCTGGGAAATCCACCTGTCTTCGAGCAATCAATTATCTGGCTCCGCCGACAGCTGGCGAAGTTCGGCTGGAGGGACAGGTGATCGGCCGATGCCTGGATGGACGACGGATGACCGATCGCGAACTTGCCCCGCAGCGTGCAGAGATCGGGATGGTGTTTCAGCACTTTCACTTGTGGCCGCATCTCAGTGCGAGAGACAATATTGCGCTGCAACCACGCAAGGTCCGTGGTTTAACGAAGGCCGAGGCGGCGGAGCTTGCTCTATCGCTCTTGACCAAAGTTCACCTCGGACACAAAGCCAACGAAATGCCGCATCGCCTGTCTGGCGGCCAGCAGCAGCGTGTGGCGATTGCTCGCGCTCTTGCGCAGCGGCCAAAGTTACTTCTCTTCGACGAGCCGACCTCGGCGCTTGATCCCGAACTTGTTGGTGAGGTTCTGACAGTCATCAAGGCGCTCGCAGCCGAGGGCAGGGCAATGGTTCTGGTCACCCATGAGATCGCCTTCGCGCGAGAAGTGGCCGACCGCATTGTCTTCATGGATGGCGGCCGGATCATCGAGGAAGGCCCGGCAAGGATGGTCCTCGATAATCCCCAGGCTCCCCGGCTGAAACAGTTTCTCGCAAGCTTGTCGGAGAGGGAGCGCCGCGATGGATAGTTCACTGCTAGAGGCAATCGTCACGGCGTTGCTGTCGGGCGCCTGTGTCACGGTCCAAGTGACGTCCGGTGCGCTGACAATGGCCGTTCTTATCGGACTTGGTCTTGCGACAACCACTTATCTCAACCGTAGCCCAGTTGTCGCCCTGCTCGTTCGTGCGTATGTGGAGGCGCTGCGGAACGTGCCAAGCCTTACCTTCCTCTTTCTCCTATATTTCGGGCTGGCGGCGCTTGGGCTGCGGCTCTCGTCCATGTGTGCTGCCATTGTCGGACTCGGCATGATCGGTGGCGCGGTCGCGGTTGATATTTTTTGCTCCGGTTTTCAGTCAGTCCCCTCAGGACAAAGCGAAGCGGCAGCTGCGGTGGGGCTGACGCCATTCAAGGTCTTTCGCTTGATTATCCTTCCGCAGGGGCTGCGGCTTGCCTTGCCATCGCTTGGCAACTATGCGGTCGCCCTCGTCAAGGATACCTCGCTTGTCGCGGCAATCGCGGCACCGGAGGTGATGTTCAACGCAAGGCAGCTGGTGAATGAGACATTTCAAACTGCCGCGATCTATGGCGCGGCGGCCATTCTTTACCTGATTTTGACGATGGCCGTGACGCAGACTGTGTCTCTCATCGAGCGCCGGCTGGAGATCGCATGATGTTCGTTCAAACCATAGCCGCTCACAGCAACGACTGGGCACCTCGCATGCTTGCGGGCATGCGGTTGACCCTTGCCCTGACCGCGGGGGGATTTAGCCTAGCGTTCCTGCTGGCGCTGATTGTCGAATATCTTCGATCCCGTCGCTTTTGGCTGCCGCGATTGTTTGCTCGCCTCTATCTCGCGATCGCCCGCGGCGTGCCCATCCTGGTGATCCTCTATGTGCTCTATTTCGCCTTGCCTGGGGCCGGCATCACCCTTCCAGCGCAGCTTGCCGGGACAATTGGCCTGGCCTTGGTATATGCCGCCTATCTCGCCGAAGTCTTTCGTGGCGGTCTGAATGCAGTTGCGGATGGTCAACGCGAGGCCGCGCTTTCCAGTGGACTGACGCCGTTCCAAACATTCCGCATCATTCTGCTGCCGCAGGCACTCAGGTACACCCTAGCGCCTCTCTTGATTAATCTGATTTCACTTCTCAAGGACAGTTCGATCTGTGCCCTGATTGCAGTGCCGGAATTGACGCTGGTGTCCCGGGAAATCATGGCAGAAAGCTTCCTGCCGCTGCAGGTATTCGTGTTGACTGCAATTTTCTACTTTTCCTTGGCATGGCCGGCTTCTCTGATTTCCCGGGCGATCGAGCGCCGCCTTACCCAAAGTTCCTTGAAACAGGCCACCTCGAGGTCAACAGGGCTGGCGGCTGAAGCGGCCCCGGCGCAGTGAAGGGCTTGCGCAAACCTGCCTGGGAACTGGAGCCGCTCAAACGATACGGATACGAGCAAAAGGGGAGTAGATGCGAAGAAATTGAACGACATTTAGGCTCGCTGGGTCGCGCGCCAACAGTTCTGAACATGCGCCGTCAACATTCGCGTCATGCAGCCATCAACGACCTTCGACAAAATCTCGATTCGCTGCCGGTCGCGCTCGCTCATCGTTATCAATCCCATCTGCAATCTCCCAGACGCCACTCAGACGGGGGGAGCGTGACATTCCAACGTTTGCAGAAACAGGACACTCCAACTTTGTTTGGAGAAGCTAACCCAAGTGGCGTGCCAGCATTCGGTTGAGGACGGGATCAAAGAATGAAGTCCGAAAGCACCCCGATCCCCCGCACCAACGCTGTTTCCTAGCAGTCCCCAAGCAGCAGGCAATGCTCAAAGACCGATGAGCCGCTCAGCTGTGAATTTGTCGGTTATCAGCGTGTCGATGACACCCACTCTCAAGGCGCCGGCTATGGCCGCTGTTTTCTTCGCTCCGCCTGCAAGGGCAATCACCCGATCGACACGCTCTAGGCTCTCCAGGGGAAGGCCGATGACGCGCTCGTCGAGGGGCGTCCGGACCGGCCGCCCCCTTGCGTCGAAGAACCGCAGCGAGATGTCGCCGACCGCTCCGGCTTCGGCAAGATCGGCAAGTTCCCCTGTCGAAAAGATGTTGCCGGACCGGGCGAGCAACTCGGACGGTTCGACCGCACCTATTCCGACGATCGCCAGGGTGATGGAACCGAAGAGATCCATGGTTTCGCGGACGAATGGGTCGGCGAGCATCAGGAGTTTGGCCTCCCGTGAACTTGCCAGCCCCTGGACGGACAGCAGTTTCGGTTCTGCCCCGGTCAATCGCGCAAGCCGTGTCGTCAATTGCGTTGCATGGGTCTGGACCGACGGGTCGCCCATCCCGCCAAGGGTCTGGACGACATATTTCACCTGTGCACTTTTTTGTGGATGAATGTTCTCGACCATTTTGAAGATCGTCTGGCTCCAGCTCGACACCCCGATGATCTCACCGGGTGCGAGGGTCACCTCAAGCAGGTGGGCCGCCGCCTCGCCGATGCGGGCCATGATCGCGGCGTCGCGGTCTTCGGTACACTCGACCACAATCGCTTCAGGTAGATCGTATTTTGTGCGGAGCGCGCCTTCCAATTCGCTATAGGTACCGACCGGCGGGATGACGCTTGTGCGGACGATATCCTCTGCTTCGGCGCGCTTCAGCATTCGCGACACGGTCGCCTGAGACAGGCGCAGATGCTGAGCGATTTCCGCCTGACGCCGCTTCTCGATGTGATACATCTGAGCAACTCTCGATATGAGGCGGAGTTCGTGCAGGCGGGCCATGTCTTTTCCAGTTGAATTTTTATTCACATCTAGCTGGTGTCGGGCGTGACGTCGAGCGAAAGAGCGCGTCATTCCACGCTGTCAACAGCGCGAGCCTCTCCGAGGGCTGTGGCGGAATAATGTGCCTGCCGCGGGGCAGGCCGGCGATCTCGGCAAGATCCGTCCATATGCCAAGTGACAGTCCCGCAAGATAAGCGGCGCCGAGCGCGGATGCCTCTGGGGCCTCACATTGAATAACCGGGTGTTGGATGAGGTTTGCGACGCACTGCATGAGGAACAGATTCTGGCTCGGGCCGCCGTCGACGTAGAGGGCACCGAGTTCCGCGCCGCTGTGGGCACGTATGGCCATGATGACGTCATGGACCTGGCAGGCAATCGAATCCGTAACCGAGCGGGCCATCTGCGCACGGGTCGTATTGAAATTAATCTGGGAAAACAACGCGCGGGCATCGGAATCCCAGTGAGGAGCGCCGAGGCCGACGAAGGCCGGCACGAATCCCGGTGCGCCCGGCTCAGCGGTCGCCGCAAGGTCGACGAGGGCCGCGACATCAGGCAGGCCCAGGATGTTCGCCATCCAGGGAAGACTTGCTGCCGAAACAAGAATATTGCCTTCGAAGGCAAAGGTCGGGGTTCCGGCGAGACGCCATGCGACCGTCGTTGTGATGCCTTCCAATGGAGCGATGAAGTGCGGCAAGGTGGTCATGACCGACGAGCCCGTGCCGAACGTCACCTTCCCATCCCCCGGCCTGAAAGCACCATGGCCGAAGAGCGCAGCATGGCTGTCGCCGATGGCCGAGCGGATCGGCGTACCATCTGGAATGCCCGCGACGCCCCGCGTGGTCCCGAAGTCTGCGGAGCTGTCGAGCACTGCGGGAAGAAGTCCAACATCGACACCGAAGATGTCGCCGAGTTCGGCGCTCCAGCGCTGCGCCTGAAGATCGAACAACTGGCTGCGAGCCGCATTGGAAGCATCGCAGACGTGACGCTCCCCATCTGTCAGGCAATGGATCAGCCAACTATCGATCGTGCCGAGACGCAGGCGGCGCCCGGCGGGAGCCCGATCGATCAGCCAACGGAATTTCGAGCCCGGGAACATCGGATCGAGAGGAAGGCCGGTCAATGCCTGCACACGCTCCAGATGGCCTTCAACGATGAGCTGCTCGCAATCGGCCGCCGTTCGACGGCACTGCCAACTCAATACAGGGCCAAGCGCCTGGCCGCTTTCTGCGTCCCAGACGGTTACGGATTCACGCTGGTTTGAGATGGCCACCGCTTCGACCACGACATCGGCGACATCGACCAGGCAGGCGTCAATCGCCTCGCAGACTGAGGCATAGATGCGATTGGGGTCCTGCTCCACCCAGCCGGGCTTCGGATAGGAAATACCGACAGCGGCAGAGCCCCTTGCAACGATATCTCCCCGTTCCGAGACAAGCACAGCCTTGGAATTCGTGGTGCCCTGGTCGATCGCCAGAATAGCCCGCATCATCGCCTCCTCGAAACGATAGGCCGGGGCGGATGCGCACCCCGGTCGGAAATATTTGGTACCAGACTATTTACGCTTGATAAGCGTCGCCGCGGCATCGGCGATCGCTGCCGGTGCCATACCGAACTCGTCCAGGAGGAATTCGGCGGAGCCGGTGGGTGCGAAGATGCCTGGAACGCCAAGACGCTTCATCGGCACGGGGGCGTTGTCAACGACCACTTCGGCGACAGCTGAGCCTAAGCCACCGAAGATAGAGTGCTCCTCCGCCGTCACGATTGCTCCGGTCTCGTTGGCGGCGGCAATGATGGCGGTCTCATCGATCGGACGAACGGTCGCCATGTTCAGTACGCGGGCCTTGATGCCGCGCTCGGCCAGGATCTCGGCAGCCTTGACCATGCGATGGGTCAGCGTGCCGTTGGCAATCAGCGTGACATCGGAGCCTTCGCGCAGCAGGTTTGCCTTGCCGACTTCGAACCTATGACCTTCCGGGAGCAGATCCGGAACGCCGACGCGCGACAGGCGCAGGAAACAGGGGCCATTGTAGCTTGCGGCCCATTCGACGGCTGCGGCGGTCTCGATCCGGTCGCAAGGTGCAATCACGGGAAGGTTCGGCAGTACCCGCATCCAGGCGAAGTCCTCGATCGAATGGTGTGTCGGGCCGAGTTCTCCATAGGCCATTCCAGACGAGATGCCGACAAGCTTGACGTTGGCATTGGAATAGGCAATGTCGGCCTTGATCTGCTCGAGCGACCTGCCTGTCAGGAACGGCGCTGCACCGCAAACGTAAGGCAGCCGTCCGCCGTTGGCGAGACCGGCGCCGACGCCCACCATATTCTGCTCAGCAATGCCGACATTGACAAGGCGATCAGGGAATTTCGCCTTGAAACCGTTCAGCTTCGATGAGCCGACTGAGTCGTTGCAAACGGCGACGATCGTTTCATTCTCCGCAGCCAGGCGCTCCAGCGTTGCGGCGAACGCATCACGGCAGTCGTAAAGCTTCCGGGTGTTGACTGGCGCGTTCATTAAAGTGCCTCCGACAATTCAGCCAATGCGAGTTCGTACTGTTCCTTGCTCGGAACCTTGTGGTGCCAGTCGACGCGGTCCTGCATGAAGGAGATGCCGTGGCCCTTGTTGGTATGGGCGACGATACAGTGAGGACGGCCACCCCTGTGCTCCAAGGCCGGAACGATCTCGGCCATGGCGTTGCCGTTGATCTCGGTGACCTCCCAGCCGAAGGCTTCCAGCTTCGGCCGGAACGGCGCCACGTCGTTGGTCTCCGACAGCGAGGCCCCCTGCTGGAAGCGATTGTGATCGATGATCAATGTCAAATTGTCGAGCTTGAATTGTGCGGCTGCCATGATGGCTTCCCAGTTGGAGCCTTCTTGCATTTCGCCATCGCCGGTGATGACGTAGGTGTGGTAGTTCGCGCTCGACAGTTTGGCCGCTTTCGCCATGCCGACGGCGACCGGAAGTCCGTGACCCAAAGGGCCGGTATTGGTTTCGACGCCAGGCACTTTGTTGCAATTGGGATGGCCATTCAACCGCGAGTATGGTTGCAGGAAGGTCGAGATCTCATCTTCGGGAATGAAGCCCCGTTCCGCGAGAACGACATAGAGCGCGCAGGCCGTATGCCCTTTCGACAGCACGAAGCGGTCCCGATCTGGATGCTTTGGCTGGTCGGGCCAAATCCGCAGGACATGAAAGTACAACGCCGCAAGAAGGTCGATGACCGACATCTCGCCTCCAACGTGACCCGCGCCTGCCTCGTAGACGGCCTGAATATCGCGTCGACGTATATCACGAGCGATACGTTCAAGGTCCGAAATTTCCATCGCTTCCTCACAATGCATATTTATTCATGTACTGATATTTTTGCACAGCCGCCGGATTAGTCAAGCCCCCACCCGTCCCTCGTTGGCCCAGGCAGCCAGACAAGGCCAGTTGACAGCCTTTCTCCAAGTTGTTAATGAATTTTTCGGCAGGAGTGCATATTTATTCTCGCCTGAAGGAATATGGCAATAGCGACCCTTAGTCTCCAGGGAGGAATGATGGTGGCGATCGACATTCATGAGCAAAGCCGCCCGTCTACGACGTGGCGAAGCAAGCTGACTGGCGCGACCGGCCCACTCGTCGGACTTCTGGCACTGTGCATTTTTCTGACGATCAGCACCGATACTTTTCTGTCGCTGCGCAATGGCCTCAACATCCTCGATCAAATCACAGTGCTCGGCATCATGGCGGTCGGAATGACGTTCGTGATCCTGATCGGTGGTATCGACCTCTCGGTCGGTTCCGTGCTCGCGCTGGCAATGATGGTGATGGGTTGGACGGCGAACATCGCGGGTCTTCCCATCGGGGTCGGCATCGTCTTTGCCCTGATTGCGTCGGGCCTCAGCGGCCTGATCGTCGGTTTGATGGTCACTATGTTTCGGGTCCCGGCATTTATCGCAACACTTGCGATGATGTCAGCTGTGCGCGGTGTGGCCAACATGATCACCGACGGTCAGCAGATTGTCGGCTTTCCCGACTGGTTCACGATGCTCGCGATCGACCGCCATTTCGGTGTGCTGACAGCCACCGTATTTCTGATGCTGGCAGTGGTCGCGGTTGCCTGGCTTTTCCTGCATTTCAGGTCTGAGGGCCGCATGCTCTATGCCATCGGTGGCAACCCCGAAGTCGCCCGACTTGCCGGCATCAAGGTTCAATTGGTGACTGTGCTTGTCTATGTGGCCAGCGGTGTTCTGGCGGGCCTTGCCGGCATCGTGCTTGCCGCCCGCCTTGATTCCGTGCAGCCGTCGAGCGGCCTCGGCTACGAACTCGACACCATCGCGGCGGTCGTGATCGGCGGCACGTCGCTCTCGGGCGGTGCCGGCGGCATCGGCGGAACCTTGATCGGTGTGCTGATCATCGGCGTGTTGCGCAATGGTCTGAACCTTGTCAACGTCTCGCCTTTCCTTCAGCAGGTCATCATCGGCATTGTCATCGTCCTGGCCGTCGGCGCGGAGACCATCCGCAAGCGCAGGGTAGCTTGAGAACAACGGGTCCGCTGGCGCGGACCGCCATGAATTCCTCTCCGAGAGGTTTGGAGCGGACAACTGCCCGAGGGGGAGGAATACCCAAGGGCCTCAAAAACGGAGGATTTGAAATGAATTTCGCGCGTATTCTTCTGGCTTCAGCTGCCGTGCTCTCGATGTCACTGGGCTCGGTTCAGGCAAAAGAAGTCAAGAAAATCGGCCTTGCAGTCGCCAACCTACAGGCAAACTTCTTCAATCAGATCAAGCAGTCAGTCGAGGATGAAGCCAAGAAGCGTGGCATTCAGGTCGTCACCGTCGATGCCAAGGGCGACGGGCCGACGCAGGTCAATCAGATCCAGGACCTTCTGACCCAAAGCATCGATGCCCTTATCTATATCCCGGCAGGTGCTGCTGCGGCATCTGTGCCCGTCAAGCTCGCAAAGAGCGCGGGCGTCCCCGTTGTCAACGTCGACCGGAACGCCGATGGCGCTCCTGGCGACACCTTCCTTGCAACCGATTCCGTAGCCTCAGCGAAGGCTGTTTGCGATTACATCCTCAAGCAGGCCGGCGGCAAGGGCAAGATGGTCATTATCCATGGCCAGAAGGGCACCACCCCGGAAGTCGACCGCAGTAAGGGTTGCGGAGAATCCCTAAAAGCCAATCCCGGCGTCAAGGTCGTTGCCGAGCAGTATTCGAACATCTGGGCCCAGGACGAAGGCTTCCAGATCATGCAGAACATGCTTCAGGCCAATCCCGATGTTACGATCGTCTTTGCACAAGCTGACGCCCTCGCGCTCGGTGCTGCCCAAGCGATCAAGGTCGCCAACCCCCAGCAAAAGATTGTGCTCGGCGGCTTCGATGGCGACACGGCAGCACTTGAGGCGCTCAGCAAGGGCGTATTCGATGTGACCGCGACCCAACAGACGCAGAAGATGGGCCGTGAAGCGGTCGCAAACGCCGTCAAGCTTGCCTCGGGCGATAAGGTGCCGCCAGTTCAGCTTCTCGACGCGACGCTAACAACGAAGGACAACGTGGCGGGCTTCATCGCCAATCACCCGTAGTCACGTCGAGGAGGTGTGCAGTGACCGAGCCGGTTCTATCCCTGAGGGGCATATCCAAGCGTTACGGACCGCTCCAGGTTCTGAAAAATGTGGACCTGGACGTCTATCCTGGCGAAGTCGTGGCTCTTCTCGGCGAAAACGGCGCCGGAAAATCGACGCTTTCCGGCATTATTGCCGGATCGCGCGCACCCTCCGACGGCACGATGACATGGCTGGGGCAGCCCTATGCCCCAGCCGCTCCACGCGACGCGATCGACAAAGGCGTCGTGCTGATCCATCAGGAACTGCAGCTTCTACCGCACCTTTCCATCGCTGAGAATGTCTTCATCGGACGCTGGCCGATGAAGAATGGCATGATTGATCGCGCGCAGATGGTTCATCGCGCCCAGGAACAGCTTGCACGACTGAACCTCCACATACCGGCGACCCGAAAAGTCGCCGGCCTTTCGACGGCCAATCAGCAGCTTATCGAGATTGCCAAAGCACTGGCACTCAAAGCAAGGCTGCTGATCCTTGATGAACCCACGGCTGCACTTGGGGGAGCAGAAACCGAAGCTCTCTTCGAGCAGGTGCGCAAACTGCGCTCGCAGGGTGTTGGCATCATCTATATCTCCCATCGCATGGAAGAGATCAGAAAAATCACCGACAGGATCGTCGTCTTGCGCGACGGCGAACGGGTCCACGAGTTCGCCGACAGTTCGACGCCCGTGCGCACGATAGTCGAAAGCATGGTCGGTCGGTCGCTTGACCGTATGTTCCCCGCGCTCCCCGAGCCCAGCAGCCGAGCCGTGCTTCAGGTGTCTGGACTTTCATCGCCGGACGGTTCTTTCCGGGATGTGACCTTCGAGGTTCACGCCGGCGAGATTTTTGGGATTGCCGGGCTTGTCGGCGCCGGCCGAACGGAACTTGTGCGGGCGATTTCCGGCGCCGATCCGATCAGCGCCGGCTCGATCAGGCTGGAAGGTATGGAACTGAAGCTTCGGGCGCCTTCCGATGCCATCGCCAAGGGCATTGTGATGGTGCCGGAAGACCGCAAGGACCAGGGTCTCGTCGTCGGACATCGCATCAGCGAGAACATCGTCTACGCCAATCTCGACAAGCTGGGGGGGCGCTGGATCACTGCGGGTATGAAGCGCGTCTTTGCGGAAAAGGCCGTCGCCAAATTTGGCGTCAAGGGCCGTGCGGAGCAATATGCCTCGGACCTCTCCGGCGGCAACCAGCAGAAGGTCGTGATCGCCAAATGGCTGATGCGCGAACCGAAGGTGGTGGTGCTCGACGAGCCGACGCGCGGCATCGATGTGGGCGCCCGTGCCGGCATATACGACATCATCGTCAACCTCGCCAAACAGGGGGTGGCGGTCATCGTCGTAAGCTCTGACCTTGAGGAAGTGCTCGGCGTTTCGAACCGCATCCTCGTGCTGGCGCAAGGCAGGCAAGCAGGCATTTTGACCCGTGGCGAGGCCAATGATGTCTCGGTCATGGAATTGGCGACAATCTAGGCAAAGATAGAAAGGCAGAGCGGTGTCCGACATTTCTCTCAACGCACCGAAACTATTCGATCTCAGTGGCCAGGTCGCCATTGTCACGGGCGCCGGCAGCGGCATCGGACAGAGGATCGCCATCGGACTTGCTCAGTGCGGCGCCGACGTCGCGCTTCTCGACCGCCGAAGCGACACCGGTCTGGCCGATACTGCCGGGCATATCCGCGCCGCGGGACGAAGGTCCCTCCAGATTGCCGCCGACGTCACCAGCAAATCGTCACTTGCAGATGCCGTGGCCCACACAGAAGCCGAGCTCGGCGCTCTTTCACTTGCGGTCAACGCGGCCGGCATCGCCAACGCCAATCCTGCCGAGGAAATGGATGAGGACCAATATCAGACTTTGATGGACATCAATCTGAAGGGCGTCTTCCTATCCTGCCAAGCAGAAGCGCGTGCCATGCTGAAGAACGGGCGCGGCGCTATTGTCAACATCGCGTCCATGTCGGGCGTCATCGTCAACAGGGGGCTCAACCAGGCCCACTACAATGCCTCCAAGGCGGGCGTGATCCATATGACGAAGTCGCTCGCCATGGAGTGGGTCGGCCGCGGTATCAGGGTCAACACGATCTCCCCGGGATACACGGCCACACCGATGAATACGCGCCCCGAGATGGTCCACCAGACGAAACTGTTTGAAGAGCAGACGCCGATGCAGCGCATGGCTGATGTCGACGAAATGGTCGGACCTGCCGTCTTTCTGCTGTCAGGTGCCGCAAGTTTCGTGACAGGCGTCGACCTCCTGGTCGACGGTGGCTTCTGCTGCTGGTGAGATCTATGCGCAAACTGATCGCCGGCAACTGGAAAATGAATGGTCTCGCTTCCTCCCGGGCTGAGATCGAGGCGCTGAAGGGGCTGGCGGGCGAGACGACGTGCGACATCGTCGTCTGCCGGCCCTTGACGCTGGTTGGAAGGGCAATGGAATGTTCCAAGGGCTCGACGATCACGATCGGTGCGCAGGATTGCCATCCCGAGGTTGAAGGCGCCTACACGGGAGACGTGTCAGCCGACATGCTCGCGGAAATCGGCGCTCGATATGTTATCCTCGGACATTCCGAGCGACGCACATCTCATGGCGAAGATGGTGAAATGATCGCCAGAAAAGTGGCTGCCGCCCATCGTGCTGGCCTGGTGCCGATCGTGTGCGTGGGCGAGACAGGAGGTGAGCGGGACGAAGGTCGAGCGATTGAAGTCGTCGATGAACAGCGTCTAGGTTCAATCCCGACAGGTGCGACCTGCGGCAACCTCGCCATTGCCGATGAACCGGTCTGAGCAATCGGGACGGGACTGGGCATCGAACGCGAAAGCGATGTTCGGGGTCCGCGATGTGAACGGAGCGCTCGTCGGTGGCGCGTCCCTGAGGCATCGGAGTTTGCCGCTATCATTTCTGCAGCCGTTTGAAATTGGAATGGCCAGCGCTGCGGCCCGCCCTTGAAAGGAGACGACAATGGAACGCTTTGAAACGAAGACTGTGGTCATCACCGGCGCAAGCCGCGGTATCGGTGCTGCGATCGCCAGGCGCTTTGCGCGCGAGGGGGCCAATCTCGTGGTCTCCGCCAATGAAGAGCTCGTGCATGGCGTCGCGGAGAAGATCAGGGCCGATGGTGGAAAAGCCATTTCTTTTGTCGGCGACGTTACCGACAAGGCGAGCGTCAAGGCGCTCTATGATGCAGCTGAAGGGGCTTTCGGCAGTGTCGATGTCTCGATCCAGAATGCCGGCGTGATCACCATCGCTCGCATCGAGGATATGACGGAAGACGAGTGGGACAAAGTCATGGCCGTCAACACCAAGGGTGTGTTCCTCTGCGCCCAGGAAGCGATCGCGCGCATGCGCAAGCACGGCCGCGGTGGCCGCATCATCAACACCGCTTCCGGCCAGGCGCGTGACGGGTTCATCTTCACACCGCATTACGCCGCCTCCAAGATGGGCGTCGTCGGCATCACCCAGAGTCTGGCAAAGGAAGTCGCGACCGACGGCATTACAGTCAATGCGTTCTGCCCCGGCATCATCGAAACCGACATGTGGGCCTATAATGATCAGGTCTGGGGGAAATTGCTCGGCAATTACGCTCCGGGAGAACTGATGAGCGAATGGGTCGCGGGAATTCCGATGAAGCGAGCAGGATCGGGGGAAGACGTCGCCGGCCTCGTCACCTTCCTTGCCAGCAACGACGCTGCCTATATCACCGGGCAAACCATCAATGTCGATGGCGGTCTGATCATGTCATAAACAGACTGTTCAGCCGTTTAGGTCGATCCTCCGCTTGCCGAGCACGCCTTTGCATTGGCGTCCGCACCATCGTGCTGCGAGGTGCGAAGGATGGCGTTGATCCTCCGAAACGAAGTGACATTGACGCACAACATTTCAGTGCGACGTCGAGGGGTCAGCAACGGAGTGTTGCTCTGTTGCAACGAATCCCGTTGGATTTCTGCAAGCCGAAATTGTGTACTTGCCGATCAATCGGCCTCGTGTATTTTGGCGTTGCTCGCAATTCAAATCAGAGGAGGCGTGACATGGATTCCATTCAAGTGTTTTTGCGCCTCTCTGGCGGGACGGCTATTGTGGCATCGATGCGAAGCGCATCTATCCCAGGCCGAATTTGCTACCGAGGCTTCTAAGTCCCGGATTTTTGCCATTTGGCATTTTCCCACTTGACCTGACGTGACCGGCTGATCGGACGACTGTTCGTATTTCATCGTCCGCGTCCGCCCGTCGTTTTGACCTTCAAGAGGACCTGGTTGCTTGGTTGCGCCGGGACAGGAAATCATGCGCGATATTCAATCTATAGCTGTTGATACGCCTGCGGCAACGTTGGATGAACTGTGCCTCAAATTCGGTGTCTGGAAGACTGCGCGTGCGCTGCTTCGGGCTGCCTGGCGGCACCGTCAAACGAAGAACCAGATCACGGAACTGTCAAATCGCATGCGTCGCGATATCGGCCTTCCGGAGAGGGAGGACGTGCTCTTGGAAGTCAGATTTTCTCTTTGGGATATCCGGCTTTAGGATGCCGTCGACGCTAGGCGGCGGCCATGGCGAGAGGCCGTTCGCAGCGCGGCTCGGTCGTTGCCGGCAGCGATTACCGTGGCGCACGGGACCGTCGGGGTGTTCGCACCCTGATGATTCCGGGCGCGACCCCGGACAATACGGACTGGGCAGCGGGAAAGCGTTCCATTGCCCATCGATTTCATCGCAGTTCCTGTTCTTTGGCCAGAAGCTTCTGACCTTTTTGTGCCAAAGCTGAAGCTGTTGGTGGCCTTACAAGCGTTTTAGATTGAGCGTGGTTGCGCGTCTCAGCTCCCGATCGGGAGCAGGCGGCCAGGATTCGGTGATATTGCAGCGTTCTACTGCTCTACTTCTCTCGTTTAGGGGCAAAGCAGCAGCTTTGTAGCCTGCCTCGTTTGTTTTCATCGGCCCGTGTTTGCCCTTACCGGCAGCCTCTTCAAGGCAGATTTGGCAAACCCCTTTGCGTTGTTCTGTTTAGGAGACGCGCCCTTTATCTCGCGGTCTTCGACGTCTCTGGCCTTCCGTGCTTCGGTAGGGTCCACGCATTTCATCTGAGCTCCTCCGCGCGGAATCGAAACTAGCCATACAGAACGCAAGCGTTCAGCCGGCAGGCTCTTTGACAAACGGTACCTCGGCGAGATGGTGATCACCATTGAGGGAAGGAAAGTGGTCGTGGCACGCCGTCGATGAGCATGGCTTCGTCCTCGACGTTCCGGTCAAGAGCCGCAGATAGGCGAAAATATTGAACTGCCACATGTTTCGCAAAGGTCTGCCACGAATTGATCGGGTTCCCTAATATCGGGGCAAATGACTGGATCGAGATCTACGGCCTGCGCGGCAGCAATGAAGTGGATCCGTGCCGCGATGTCCGGCAACCTGCCTCTCAAGGCGTTTGTGCAGGAGACAACTGCCAAACGATAGATATTGTCTTTTTTTGCTGGCCAGTCGTTGATCAGGCATCGCGCCGCTTCCGCAGTGGTACGGATGCATATCGCCTCCCACCCTTTAAGCCGAATTTTGACGGGTCTGTTCCAAAGAGAATTAGTCATATCGCTCCAATCGAAAATATCCTTGCCAAAGTTTGCTTGGCCGAAGCTGGAGAGAATGGCTTTTTCAAGCAAGTGCTGCTGGCTGTCTCAAGGTCTGTCGATGAGATACTTGTCAGAAATGCCCATATCGACATAATTCGAACTTTCGATGCTAATTATGTTGAACGTTAAGCGGATTTAACCAGTTACTTCAGAGATTGCAGAATTTTCGGCAGTCGACGCCGCAACGGAAATCGCCACAAAGTAAGAACGGCGGAGCATAAGAGCCAGGATTTGAATGGCAAAGTTCACGGTCATCACGCATCATGACATCGATGCGGACGACGCCCAGCACGTTGCGCTTCTAGTCTACAAGGAGCTAAGCAGGTGGCCGCCGCCGCTTTACTACGCGAAGCGAGCACACAGACAGACTTGGTGCCGAACCGTAACGCCGCCGGCGAATTTGCCGAAGTCGATGATGTCGCGAACTTTGGTAGCCGGACCAGCCAAAGGGTCAAATGGCGTCGTTCGAGAAAGTCTGACGATACTCGGCCAACACGGCGATCGGCTGGCAAAAAGGGGCCAAGCCTAGCGACGTCGTCGCCTGCAATTACTTAAGTCAAGCAGAAGAGGCGGTTGGCGCGATCATTGAATTCAAGCAAGCCGCTCCGCAAAGGGTGAGTGTCGCGGCCCTAGAACATAAATTACAATATCATTCGGTGCTCTTGCATTTGCTAGCTGGCCACTGGCAGGTCTGGTCAGTCCTTTCTCATTTGGCCATACAGAGGAACCACTTCGTGAAAATCGGGCAAGGAGCGGCCAGAGCGGCAACGATGTTGAACATGGTGTTCGGCCAGCAACAATGCGCGCCGTCGGCTGACTAGATCGAGCCGATGTGTAAAGACGAACCCCTTCGCGCACGTCTCGCTGCGTATACGCAGGCGGTGATACGATGCGAGGCGTTTGAACAATTTGGTGGCATCCGTCTCCGCACCGGCTCGCATGGTCGCGTAATGGGTACGGCGGTCCTCGCGGCGCTAGGCGGCATCTTTGTAGCCAATTGTTTGCCAGTTATTCTGGTCGGATTCGCTGTCGCTGGCAGCTTTTCTAGTTTCGAGTGCCGGACGCTGCTCTTCAAAGTGAGGCTTCCGTGCAGTTTACCTCTCGCAGTGCTGGCTCGACGTGCGAACCGCTGGCTTCGAGCGCCCTACGTCCGACGGGTTGCGGACATGATGCTCTCCTATCGGGCAAAGAGCATGATCAGGATAATGATCGGAATCGGAATGCCGAAAAGCCGCGGAAGAATGCCGCGACGCATCAAATTCTCGCGTGAAGATGAGGCTCCAAACCGACCGATGTGGAGCCTCGACCGGTTAAACGCCCGGCTGGCGATATCGGTTGCGTTCCTGGGCAATCTGCTCAGGGCCGTACGGATCGAGCGTGTCGTCGAACTTCGACCAGCCCTGCGCGGTGTACGCGTTGCGACGCTCTACCGGATCGACCCAGTTCGAGCGCTTCAGGATTGCC
>NZ_PCDP01000045.1 GCF_003240585.1 Arminella tubonensis | reverse complement strand
AGCGCGACGTGCCGTCGGGCATGACGCCCTGGCCCTGGGTCGAGCGGATCGCGGTGCAGAGGTTCGTCTTGCGCGAGAGGCAAGAGGGGCATTGGCGGCATTCCGGCGTATAGAGCGGGATGACGTGATCGCCCTTTTTCACCGAGGTGACGCCGGGGCCGACGTCGACAACGATGCCGGCACCCTCATGGCCGAGAATGGCGGGAAACAGACCTTCCGGGTCAGCGCCGGACAGGGTGAAATCGTCGGTGTGGCAGATGCCGGTGGCCTTGACCTCGATCAGCACTTCGCCGGCGCGGGGGCCTTCGAGCTGAACGGTCATGATCTCGAGCGGTTTTCCTGCCTGAACGGCAACGGCGGCGCGAACGTCCATCGTCTTGTCTCCCTGGTGTCTTTGCTTTGATAAGTTTGATTGCAACGACATTGACACGGGCCAAGCGCGCCGCTCAAGCGAAAAATCAGTTGCTTAGCCGTGTTTGTTGCAAGAATGAGATGAACGGCGTGGTTGTTTGGATCGTGCTTGTCAGGATGCGCCACGGGGTGGGCGATCCGCGTCAAAACAAGGCTGCTGCCGCGTAGATGATCGCGTAGCTGTGCATCGCAACCGCTGAGTAAAGACCGAATCCGACCAGCATGCGTTCGGCGCTGCCCATCGGGTCCAACTTCTCCTTGGGCTTTACCGAGCCAGAGCCGATAAGGCTGAGAAGGGTAAAGACTGCAAGGCCTGCGAGAAGAGCGTTGTTTGGTGCGCCGATGAGCCAACCGACGCAGAGGATCGCCAGCGTCACGGCGAAGCTTGCGCCGAGGAGCGACTTTTTCGTCAGAAATACCTGACGCAATACCTGGCCGCCGTCGAAACGGTACATCGGCAGCAAATTGAGAAGATTAAAGCCGCCAAGGATCAGAAGGAACACCAGCAGCGGGCCGGCGAGCTCATGCGGCAATAACCCTAGCACAGACGCTTCGCGACCGGCGATCAGGATCGGCACGAGAAAGGCGGACATGCCCGGACCCATCAGTGCGCAGGTTGCGACCTCGAAAACGCTGTTGTAGGGCCGCCCGCCAATCGCAATGCCGCCGAGCAAGGGGACGAAGATCATGCGCACCTTTGCGTGCCCGAAGGCGCGGTAGGCGGCCATGTGGCCAAGTTCATGCAGAACGATCACCATCGTCAGAAAGGTGGAGATCATCAGGCCTACGGCATTCAACCCGAAAAACGGCCAGAGCATCAGCGTCGACGCTATCGCCAGGACCGCTTGGACCAGCGGATGTTCGAAATATCCGTTCGGCTTGGAGCGCCCGGTCGCGACCCAGCCCGCGAGGGCTCGCATTTCACGGCGCAGGACAAAATATCGGAACAGGAGGAAGGCGAGGCCTCGGTAGCGATCGGTTTGTTCGATCACCAGCATCGCGCCGTCGGGTGTCGCGATGACGTCCCGGCGTTCCCGGAAATCGCGCCAGAAGCGGCTGTCCAGCGCGCTGTCGTCAACGATACGGGCGCTGTAGGCGTGATCGTGCGGATGAGCTCCGTCTACCGGCCCTATGGAGAGCAGGCGGCGGATCGGCTGACCTCGACGATCCGAGTGGCGATAAATCTGTTCGACGATGCCGGGTCTGTCTTCAAGTTCACGGCTGGAAATTACCTGATGATGCCAATCGGCCATTTCCCCTGCCGGGTCGATCGCGCGCCAGAGCGTGTCGGAGCCGGTTCGAAAGTGGCGGCGAAGCCGGATCGTTCGCATGCCGAGCGGCGCTGCCATCAGCAACCAGAGCAGTCCGATATTGATGGTCAACAGCAGAACCGCGGAATGAACCGTCGACATCAGGCGCCTCCAGCGGGAACACTTCACCACTGTCCTGTTCTACTGTTGTCATCCTTAAGAAAACACGCGCGGAATTGGTTAGAATCTTAACGGTTCGGCCGGTTCAGGCGAACTCCATGATCACGGCGTCGACCGCCAGACTTTCGCCCTGCTTGGCGTTGATCTTTCCAACGATGAGATCCCGCTCGGCGCGGAGAACGTTTTCCATCTTCATTGCCTCGACGACCGCAAGCGTTTCGCCCGCCTTGACTTCCTGACCCTCGGCAACAGCAATGGCGACGACAAGACCGGGCATCGGACAAAGCAGCAGTTTCGAGGTATCTGGCGGCAGCTTGACCGGCATCAGGCGATCGAGTTCGGCCTGACGCGGGGTGAGTACGCGCGTCTTCACCGAGAGGCCCTGCCAATCGAGGCGCAGACCGTTCAGGAAGGGCCGGACCTGCGCGATTATGGTGGCACCGCCGACGCTGCCATTCCAGATCACATCACCCGGTCTCCAATCGGTGACAACGTTTATTGTCGCGCCGCCGATTTCGATGTCCATCTCGAAGGGGATGGTGATCATGCCGTCGAGCAGGCGTGCCGCGATATAGTCGTCAGTACCGAGTTTCACGATCCAGTCTTCACGCAGCGGCGGGGCGGCTGGTCGAAGCCGGTCGGCGTAGCGCTCCCGCCGGTTGGCCTCGATCAGGCTTGCGGAAAGGGCAATAGCAGAAAGTGCGGCAGTCTGCTGTTTGTCGGGCGTCATGGGCGCGAAACCGTCCGGATACTCCTCGGCTATGAAGGCTGTCGAGAGCCGGCCCTCACGCCAGCGCGGATGCTTCATCAAGGCGGACAGGAAGGGGATGTTGTGCTCGATGCCCTCGACCACGAAGCCGTCAAGCGCCCGGCCCATGGCCTCGATCGCTTCGGTTCGCGTGGGAGCCCAGGTGCAGAGCTTGGCGACCATCGGGTCGTAATACATCGATATCTCGGCGCCTTCGAAGACGCCGGTGTCGTTGCGGACGATGCAATTGCCGAATTTCCCTTCCTGCGGTGGCCGGTAGCGTGTCAGCCGACCGATCGACGGCAGGAAATTGCGGTAGGGGTCCTCGGCATAGAGGCGGCTTTCGATCGCCCAGCCATCGAGCTTGATGTCCCTCTGCGAGAAGGGCAGCTTTTCACCTGCAGCGACGCGGATCATCTGTTCGACGAGGTCTATGCCGGTCACAAGTTCGGTGACGGGATGCTCGACCTGGAGGCGGGTGTTCATTTCGAGGAAATAGAAATTCCGGTCGCTATCGACGATGAACTCCACTGTGCCGGCACTTTGATAATCAACGGCCCTGGCAAGCGCCACCGATTGTTCGCCCATGGCTTTTCGCGTCTTTTCATCGAGGAAAGGCGAGGGCGCCTCCTCGACTACCTTCTGATTTCGCCGCTGGATCGAGCACTCTCGCTCGCCGAGGTAGACGACGTTGCCATGTCCGTCAGCCAGTACCTGAATCTCGATGTGGCGAGGGTCGACGATGAACTTCTCGATAAAGACCCGGTCGTCCCCGAAAGAACTCCTGGCTTCCGAGCGGGCACGATCGAATCCGTCGCGCACGTCATCTTCGCTCCAGGCGATGCGCATGCCCTTGCCGCCGCCGCCGGCAGACGCCTTGATCATGACAGGGTAGCCGATCTCCCTGGCTATCTTCTCGGCGTGATCGGCGTCATCGATGACGCCGAGATAGCCCGGCACGGTTGAAACCTTGGCGGCATTCGCGAATTTCTTCGATTCGATCTTGTCGCCCATCGCCATGATGGCCTTGGGCTTTGGGCCGATGAAGATAATGCCTTGTCTTTCCAGGGCCTCGCAGAAAGAAGCGCGCTCGGAAAGGAAGCCGTAGCCCGGGTGTACCGCCTCGGCGCCTGACTGTTTGCACGCGGCGATGATCTTGTCGGGGACAAGATAGCTTTCCGAGGCCGGTGCTGCTCCGATATGAATGGCTTCGTCGGCCATTTCGACATGCAACGCATCCCGATCCGCATCAGAATAGACGGCGACCGTCGCGATACCCATGCGGCGCGCAGTCTTGATGACGCGGCAGGCGATCTCGCCGCGGTTTGCGATCAGGATTTTCTTGAACATCTGTACTCCACCCGGCCCATTCCCGGCTGCTGTTCTAGCCTCGAATCGCCTGATGGTTCAATGTATCAATAGTGATCGTGGCATGAAGCGATTGGACACTAGGCAGCTCGGCCGTCGGAAGCGAAAATATCGTCGGATACACGCAGCCAACGGCTTGTCCTTGGACGTTCTTCTTCGCACAGCTGTACACAGGCCATCAATTCTTCCCAGCCGGGATGGTTGACGGCGGCGCTCGTGGCCGCGGCGATTTTGCCCAATGCCGCAATTTCGGACGCCGATAGCAGCAGTCGTCCCCGATCATGGGCCGCGCGCAGGATCCGGTTGATGTAGTCGAGATCACGGAGGGTGATGCCGGGGCGATGCGCTGGGTCGGTGGGGCGAGTATAGGCACCGGCACCGCGGGTTATCGCCAAACGAAGCTGGTCGAGTGCAAGGGTGCTCAGGTCAGTCGATCTGTCACTCGACACCTCGATGATATGTAGTATCGCTTCCAGCTCGAGCGGCGACTTGACGACTCCGTCGTCCGACAGCATGCGTATCAGCCAGTCGACTTTGTTTTCACTGAGCAATCCTTGTGGATGGCTGTGATGAACGACGAATTCGGTGAGTGCCTCGACGAAGAACGTGTTCCATTGTTCGCATTTTTCGGGGCAGGCGTTTTGCAGGGCAAGCAGTGTAATCGCATCGTCCGGTGTCCGGATGCCATCCGGAAAGGTCACCTTGCGGAGCGTCATCAAATCTTCGGCCGACAGCCTGCTCTTCCCGGCGATAAGACTTGCCGGAAAAGAGAAACGAAACTCGTTCATCTTTTATCTCCAGTTTCATCATGAAACTGAGGCTGGCTTTTATGCCCGTCGCGTTGATAAAGCCTCAAAGAGACGAGTTAACGGAACCTTCCGCCGACATGGCAGATTTGAGCGAACGCGACTGAACCCGTTCGCGCCAGATGATGAAGAGGCCGGAGCCGACGATGATCAGGATGCCGAGCCACTTCGCGGCGTTCGGGAAATCACCGAAGACGGCGTAGCCGAGCACGGTCGCGGAGATGATCTCGAAATATTGGAACGGCGCCAGCAGGGACAGCGGCGCCAGCCGGAAGGCCCGCACGACGAGTATGTGAGCGTAGCCCGATATCGAGCCGAGAATCAAAAGCAGCAGCAGGCCAAGCCATGACGAGGGCAGGGAAAGAGCGAAATCGGCGCTGCCGATGGCAGATCCCGTCCAGAGCGCTGCGGCCATGAAAACTGTTCCGCCGATGCCAGCCATCGTCTGCATCGTCAGTGGCGAATCGGCTTCCCCGATCGCGCGGTTCATGAAGAGATAGACTGCGTAGAGGAAGGCGCAGGCGACCGGTAGCAACGCTTTCCAGCCGAAGATCTCGAAGCTTGGCTGGATGACGATCATTGCGCCGCCGAAGCCGACCGCGATCGCAAGCCAGCGCCGCCAATCGACCCTGTCGCCGAGGAAAATTGCCGATAGCGCCGCCAGCATGAACGGCTCGACGAAATAGATTGCGAAGACATCGGCGAGCGGCATGTATTTGACAGCGACGAAGAAAAGCAGGCTGGCAGCACCGTGCAGCATCCCGCGCAACAGGTTCAGCCAAGGCCGTTTTGCCGAGAGAGCCTTTGAGCCGAGCATGGTGAAAAGCAGTGGCAGGGTGCAGACGAGCTGGAAGAAGAAGCGATAGAAAGTCACCTGTCCCGGGGACATGTTCTCGAAGTTCGCCATGTATTTGGCGATCGCATCCATCGTCGGCAGGATAATCATGGCGGTGGCCATGATGATCATGCCTTGCAACGGATTTTGATGGGCGGAAATGGCAAATTGCTTCGACATGGGACTTCTTTGCTTCAGCAGCCATGAAACACAGGAGCCTTGTCCGATCAAGCGGGCGATGAAGGCCGGTGCGGCCAGACGTCGACTTGCCGGAGAGATTTTGTCGAATTAGACATGCCGGGCTGGCAGCATGCCGCTCACGGACCTATGTTCGACATGCAATTGGTCTAAAGACTTAAGTCTGTCCGTGAGTTTCGCTGCGTGGGGATTGAAGGAGAGCATCCGATGCTGAAGACGGAACGCGAGATCACCGTTTTTTCTGAAGAGAACGACGACACGCTCGGCGGACGCCTTTCCGCGGCGCTCGACGCGGCCGGTATCAGTGCCGAATCACTTGCCAACCAGCTGGGCGTTCGCCAGGAAACGGTAGTTGCGTGGGAATCGGATCGTTCGGAGCCGCGTCCGTCGCGACTAGTCGATATCGCCGGTATTCTCGGTGTATCGCCGATGTGGCTGATGACCGGGGCCGGCGAGGGGCCAGGGGAGCTCAACGACGAACGGGCACTCGAGGCCGTGAAGATCGAACTCGGGCGACTGCAGTCCGCCTATCAGGAAATCGGCCGGCTGATCGATACGACGAGCCGACAAATCGAGAAACTCGACCATCAAATCAAGTTGCGCAACCTGACCAGGGATGTGACGCACTAGTCATTCGGCGGTCGTATCGCCGAACACGGCCTCGAATGCCTGGCGCAGCTTGACGTCCACATCAGGCATCATCACCAGCAGGCCGAGATCGACGAGGCTGGTGACGCCATAGGCGGAGATCCCGCAGGGCACGATACCGGTAAAATGGGCAAGGTCTGGGTCGACGTTCAGCGACAGGCCGTGGAACGTCACCCATTTGCGAAGGCGGATACCGAGTGCTGCGATCTTGTCCTCGGCCATCGTTCCGTCGGGCAGCAGCGGCTTTTCCGGCCGGCGTACCCACACCCCGACGCGATCCTCCCGCCGCTCGCCGCGGACGTTCATCAGGTCGAGCGTGCGGATGATCACCTCTTCCAATGCAGCGACGAAGGCGCGCACATCCTGGCGACGGCGCTTCAGGTCCAGCATCACATAAGCGACGCGCTGGCCCGGGCCGTGATAGGTGTATTCGCCGCCGCGCCCGGTGGCAAAGACGGGAAAGCGATCCGGTTCGATGAGGTCGGCGGCGTCGGCGCTGGTCCCGGCGGTATAGAGCGGCGGATGCTCGACGAGCCAGACCAGCTCATCGGCGCTTCCGTCGGCGATATCAGCGACTTCACGCTCCATCGTGGCGACTGCTTTCTCATAGGGTACAAGGCCGTCGGCGATGCGCCAGCGCACTGGCGGGGAGCCCGCCAGCGGCAGCATGGAAAATTCGAGATCGGCGCGCAGCATCGACATATTCCTCATCACTGTTCGGGCACGCTGCTTTTTGCAAATCCGCGTCAGACAGGCAAGTTCACCGCTATATGGAGGCTTTCGCGAAGTAATTCAAACATCGGGGAAAACTCATGAAAAAAATCTGTCATATCGCTCTTGTGCCCCCCCAATGCTTTTGCTACATGCAGCCCCGCCGGAGCAATTCGGCTCTACCACGATGCGGTCGTGGCGGAATTGGTAGACGCGCAGCGTTGAGGTCGCTGTGGGGCAACCCGTGGAAGTTCGAGTCTTCTCGACCGCACCAAAGAAACCCGCTTCGGCGGGTTTTTTGTTGCCTTGACGTCAGGTTCGATTCCCTTTGCCTGCTCCCGGCCTTCCTTCGAAAACGCGGTCAAATAGTTTCTACAGCGTCGTCCGGCGATCTGCTCCGCTTCAGCCCCCGGCTGCAATTTCCCTGGGATGTTTCACATTTCGCTGGTGTTGTTGCCATATTTGGCTGCCAGTCTGCGAAGTGGCGCGACGGCTTTCGCGCGTCGATTGACAATCGCAAATGCGAGGTCAATAGTCGGTATATCATTGATAAATACGGAGGATCACACCATGACAAGTCGTACAGTCTTATTGATGTCGTTCGCGTCTCTCGCCGTCCTGGGTTCGCTGTCCTTCGTGACACCGGCAGCGGCGCTTACGATGAAAGAGTGCAGCACGAAGTACAAGGCCGCCCAAGCCGCTAACACGCTGAACGGCATGAAGTGGAACGATTTCCGAGCCGCGCAGTGCGGTACCGATGCGGGCGCGACAACGGCAGCTGCACCGGCCGCCGCTGCAACAGCGCCTGCCGCGACCACTAAGCCTGCGGCGACCACTAAGGCGATGACTGCGGCCGCTAAGCCGGCTGCAGCAGATGCCGAGCCCGATGCCGCGATGCCGCCGGCAAAAGAGCCGCCGAAGCCAACAATGAAAGCACCGGCCGGCGTCAGCTTCCCGTCCGCAGTGTCGCCTAAATACGCCACTGAAACCGCTGGCAAGGCCCGGTTCCATACCTGTGTCGACGCTTATAACGACAACAAGGCGAAGAACACGCTCAACGGCGTGAAGTGGATCGAGAAGGGCGGCGGCTATTACAGCCTTTGCAACTCGAAGCTGAAGGGCTGATTAGTCCGACGCTTACAAAATACGGGCGCCAGTGGGCGCCCGTTCTCGTTTGACCGGTGCGGTCATTCGTCGTCGTCCGGGATGTTGGCGTCGACGCCGATGATGCTCAGATTATTTTTCACCTGTGTCACGCCCGGTATTCCGAGTGCTTTGAGTTCCAGATGGCGAGCGGTGATGGCGTCATCTACCTGACCTTCGAGTATGATAGTCGACCCCTCGGCACGAACGTCTATCAGCTCGGGGCTGACGCCCTCAAAACCGCTGAGAGCGTCCATGACCCTTTCTTCCAAATCGTCGGCGTTTTCTCGACCACGGGTTCCGGCAGACAGCTGCTCGGCCTGGCGTTCCTGTTGTCCGGTTTCATCAGTGTCAACGACGGTGTAGCCCTTGTTGGTGTCTTCATCGAAATTTGCCGCGGTTTCGCCATAGGGGCGGTTGCCGGGCTCTTGTGATTTGGCGCCTGCGTCGTCGTCATAGGGCCATCCGTCCTGGAGGTCCCGCTCTTCATAGTCTCTATAGTCTTCTTCGCGCGTCAGGACTTTCTTCTTGGCGGTCATGCTCAGCCTCCTTGTTGATCTGACGGTAGAACGAGGAGATGGTGCGCTTGGTTCAATTTCCTTTCAAGCTTTCATCTTTTCCCACTTCCTGACCAGCCGGTCGCGCTTCAGTTTCGACAGCCGCTGCAGCCAGAATATGCCATCGAGCTGGTCGATCTCGTGCTGGATGCAGATGGCGAGGAAACCCTCGGCGTCCTCTTCATGGAGGACGCCACTCAAATCCTGATAGCGGAAACGGATCGACTTCGGGCGGGTTACATTTTCCGTAGCGCCAGGCATGGAAACGCTTCCCTCAATATGCTGCATGGTTTCCGGCGAAGACCATGTGATCTCAGGATTGACGTAGGTGCGGATGCCGTCGTCACGACTGAGCTCGATCACGGTCACGCGGCGGTGAACGCCGATATGCGCGGCGGTAATGCCGACGCCGGGTGCGGCGCGCATCGTCTCGAGAAGGTCGTCCGCGAGAAGGCGTAAATCGTCGTCGAAGCTTGAAACCGGGGCACATGCAGTTCTGAGGCCGGGATGGGGGAATTTTAGCAGGGGCTGGATGGTCACGTGATTGCTCTGTTAAGGGAACGACATGTCTGCGACTTGAGGATATGCATGCGGCATAGCAAATGCCATGGGCCTGATTCTGGTCTGCGGAATATCAACTATTGATCCTATCTATTTGTTGACAATACCTTTTTTGCCGCCATTCTCCTAGGCGGCACCTATGGTCCGAAGGTTCGGGCGGAATGCGAGGCGGCAGATGATGACGGTTGAAGAAGACGAACGCATTCGCAACAACCTTGATACGGACGATGATATCTACGACGAGGACGGCAATGTTCGCTCGGACTTTCTGACGCTGGTCGTTAGCGCCCTGACAGAGCGCAACGTCCCGTTTCTTCAGCACAACGTTGCCCGCCTGCACGAATCGGAAATCGGCGATCTGCTGGAATCGCTGCAACCGGAACAGCGCCTGTCATTGGTGCGGCTGCTTGGCGACGACTTCGACATGACGGCACTGACGCAGGTCGACGAGGCGATCCGCCGCCAGATCGTCGACCAGATGCCGAACGACCAGATCGCGGCCGCGATCGGCGAGCTGGACTCGGACGACGCCGTCTATATTCTCGAAGATCTCGATCAGGTCGACCGCGACGAGATCCTGTCGCAGCTGCCGTTCACGGAGCGGGTGCGCCTGCGTCGCGCTCTCGACTATCCCGAGAGTTCAGCCGGGCGCCGCATGCAGACGGAATTCGTCGCCGTGCCGCCGTTCTGGACCGTCGGCCAGACGATCGACTACATGCGCGACGAGGAAGACCTGCCGGAGAGCTTCTCGCAGCTCTTCGTCATAGACCCGACCTTCAAGCTGCTCGGCGGCGTTGACCTCGATCGCATCTTGCGCGCAAAGCGGCACGAGAAGATCGAAACCATCATGCGGGAAACCTCGCATCCAATCCCGGCCGAGATGGACCAGGAAGAGGCGGCACAGCTTTTCGAGCAGTACGACCTTCTGTCCGCAGCTGTCGTCGACGATAATGATCGTCTCGTCGGTGTGCTCACCATCGACGATGTGGTCGACGTCATCCACGAAGAAGCCGACGAGGACATCAAGCGCCTCGGCGGTGTTGGCGACGAAGAACTGTCCGACAACGTCACATCGACGGTGCGCTCGCGCTTCGTCTGGCTGTTCATCAACCTTCTGACGGCGATCCTGTCATCGAGCATCATCAGCGTTTTCGACGGTTCGATAGAGAAAATGATCGCACTCGCAGTATTGATGCCGATCGTCGCCTCGATGGGCGGCAATGCCGGTACGCAGACAATGACGGTTACCGTGCGCGCATTGGCGACCGGTGATCTCGATATCCACAATGCCTGGCGGGTCATCAACAAAGAGACCTGTGTAGGGTTTCTCAACGGCATACTCTTTGCGATCATCATGGGTGCGATCGCCACGTTCTGGTTTCATGATTCCCAGCTTGGCATCGTCATCGGCGCTGCAATGATCATCAACATGGTTGCGGCCGCGCTTGGCGGTATCCTCCTGCCATTGGCGCTCGATCGCATGGGTGCTGATCCGGCCATCGCGTCATCGGCGTTCGTGACGACGGTTACCGATTGCACGGGCTATTTTGCCTTCCTGGGCATCGCCACATGGTGGTTTGCCATCCACTGAGGCCACTATACACCAAGATTGAATTTTACTGCTTCCCGCTGTGGCCGACTTCAGCGCAGGTTGCCAAAAATTGACTTTTACGTAACAGTCAATATGATGTTTGCATCGGCGCGCGAGCTCGGACGGCAGGTGGCCGGGCAAAGGATTGCGCGCCTCATCGAACATTTGCCGCCCTCCCTGACGCTCGAGTACAGGCCTGGCGCGGCGGTACTGGGGGACGATTTGCCGGTGAGCAAGTACTACAGCATCACGGAATTGACGCGGGAATTCGGGGTTTCCACGCGAACGCTTAGGTTCTACGAGGACGAGGGGCTGATACATCCAGAGCGGCGCGGGCGGACGCGGCTCTTCCGGCAGGCGGATCGTAGGCTGATCATTGAAATCCTTCGCGGAAGGCGCATCGGTTTCACCATTGCCGAAATCCGCGAGATCATCCAGGTCTACAAGGAACCGCCTGGTGAAATCGGGCAGCTCAAGCTGCTGATGAAGCGTGTCGATGAGAAGCGCGAGGATCTGCGCCAGAAGCGCAAGGACATCGACGACACCTTGGCGGAGCTCAATCACATCGAGGAGTCCTGCCTCGGTCGGCTTGCTGAAATCGGAGTGGGCACCTGATTGAGCCTTATGCTTCTTCAGATCCAGCGGCGGGTATGTTTGCAGTAGGATTCGAAGTCGCAGCCGAAGCGCGACAGAAGAACGATCTCCTCCCGCTTGATCGCGACTGACGTCGTAATCGTCGCAGCAATGATAGCGGTGACCAGGAACCAAGGGTTGCCGGTCAGCAGCCCGAAGCTGGCTGTCATCAGCGTGTAGCCGAGATAGATCGGGTTGCGCGTGTAGCGAAACGGCCCTCTGGTCACGAGATGCCTAGCGCTACGCCTCCGCATTGCGGGCGCCCGGCTTTCAAGGAGCGTCTTAATCGCCCAAACGTTCAGCCAGATAGCGGCGATCGTCAGGCTGGCGCCGGTGATCCAGGCCACGGTCGATTGAAATTGTGGGACGGGGAGGCTAGCGATACGCTCAAGAACAAGGGCGGCGAGAATGGCAAGGCCGTAAAGCAACGGCGGCCACGGATACTTCAGAGGCTTCGAACGAAAGGCATTCATTGAATAATCCCGTCATTGTGCGTCTGTCGTGCACTGTATTGCGATTCGCCCTATTTGTTCATTGTCATCCGCCTTTATTTTACCGGACTGCAGGGGCTCGAAAAGTTGCTGCGCCTGAAGTTTATCAAGCGTGCACTGGCAGAAGCTTCGGCAAAGCGGTTCACCGGCAGACTTGATGCAGGACGCGTTGCATTGGCGCAGATAGCTCTGGACGGGATCCGGTTTCGGCGCCGGAGCTACCACTGACAGAAGATAAACAAGGCCGAACAGCAGGGGCTGATGGATAAGGTAGAAAAGCAGGCTGTGGCGCCCGGCGCGAGCGATCAGGTTTGTGCCGGTGCCGAGCCTGGCAAGCGGCGACAGCCAACCGCGAACAGTGGCGATTTGCGCGATCCCGAGACCGAAGAGAAACGGTGTGAGCCAGGGGAAAATCGGCACATAGTCGTTCGAGCGCGGCAGATGAGCTGACAGTCCAATCCACCGAAGCCAGGGCGCGTCGAAGAAGTCCGAGTGGAGATAGAAAGGCGCGGAGATATTGTCGACATAGACGCCGACAAGGAGGATGACCGCCACAAGAAGCGTCACCGCTGCCGGCAACCTCAGGAAGATCAGGCCGATAATGCTGGCCGCGGCAATCGAATGGAGGATACCGAAGAATATCCACTCGTCCCGCATGCCGATGAAAGTGACGACGGAGATCGCTGCTGCGGCTCCAGCGATCATGCCCAGCCGTTTGAAATATGACCGCCAGCGGATATCGGGAGAGTTCGCGAGAACAAGGCTAAAGCCTGCCAGGAACAGAAACGTACTGGCGATGACGCGGGCATAGATCTTCAACCAGCCCGTCTCCGCGGTTCCCGGTTCGAGATAGCCGAAGAACTCGAAGTCCCACGTGAAGTGGTAGCTCGCCATGGCGAGCAGCGCGACGCCTCTTGCCGTATCAAGGATGCCAATGCGTGGCAGTTCGCGCGGTGCATCGACGCTCTCGGCAATAGCGGCCATCAATGGGTCCTTTCAGGCGGGAATTCGTGTTGCGTCTTGCGCGCCGGGAGACAGGACAAGCGCGGCGATTTCATGGCGCATTGATGTCGAGGATGGCCAGTCTTGCGTCCGAGAAAAATTGCCGACGAATAAGTATGACGATGATGAAGACGCTGGTGACCATGAAGACATAGGGGCTGAGGAACCAGCCGAGATAGCCGATCGACAGGAAGATCGCGCGCAGTCCCGCATTGAAGTTTCTGGCGGCGATGATGTTCATGCGGATGACGCGCTCGACGGCCCGTTCCGTTGTGGCGCGATCGGCATCGACATAATCCATCATCGGAACGGCGCCGAAGAGGATGGTGCAATAATTGAACAGCCGATACGACCAGCCGAACTTGAAGAAGGCATAGCCGAACAGGCCAGCCAGGCCGGCGACCTTCAGTTCGAATGCCGTGCGGCCACCGTTGAACATGAAGGGCAGGTCGGCGAAGAACGCGTTGACCTTGTCCGTCGCGCCCAGCAAGGCGAAGCAACCGCCGATCGCGAAGATCGATGTGGAGGCGAAGAAGGCGGTGCCGTTCTGCAGGCCGGCGAGGATCTGCGTATCGATCATCTTCAGGTCGCGGCGCAGCGAATTATAGATCCACTCGCGCCGCCGCTCGATCATCGCCTGCGTCAGGCTCGTGCGGTCGAAGAAGCGGGCGCTGGTGGTGATCCAGTTCAACCCGATCCAGAGAAGAATAAAAGCGGCGAGAGCGACATAGTCGGCGGTCGTCATGAAAACTGATCCTCAAAAATCCATTGGCGTCGACTCTATCCATCGCCGACGAAGGTGCAATGGCGGGGCGGGCGTTGTTACTTGTTATGTTTGCCTCCGCTTGCGCCTGCCTGTAATGTCGCTTGGATGAAACCCGATGTCGGTCGGTCACCGTGTCTCTCGGTGCCATTGACGTAGCCTCGTATCGGCGATCTCTCCACAAGGTGCAAACAACCCATGTTTCTTTCCGTATTCGACGTCTTCAAGATCGGCGTGGGACCGTCCAGTTCGCACACGATGGGGCCAATGTCTGCCGCCAATCGCTTTCTCGACCTGTTGCTGTCGAACGAATGGCCGAGACCATCATCCAACGTGCACGTTACCTCCCTCAAGGTTAGCCTGCATGGGTCGCTGGCCTATACCGGGATCGGGCACGGAACGGGAAGGGCGGTCGTCCTCGGCCTGATGGGCGAACGACCTGATACGGTCGATCCGGATCACATGGATGCGATCATTGCCGAGGTGGAGCGGACCGGGCGTATCAACCCAGCCGGCCACCCGGCCTACGAATTCCAGCCTAAGACCGATCTTGTCTTCGACAAGAAGACGCCGCTACCGGGCCATGCCAACGGCATGAGCTTTTCGGCTTTCGACCGGGACGACCGTCTGCTCGTCAAGCGCATCTACTATTCGGTCGGCGGCGGGTTCGTCGTCACCGATACGGAGCTTGAACAGATGCGCGCTAACAAGTCGAAGCCGGCCGCCGGCGAGCGCGTCCCGTTTCCGTTCGCGACCGCAAAGCAGATGCTGGAGATGTCGACGCGTTCCGGGCTGACGATCGCGCAGATGAAGCGGGCAAACGAAGAGAGCCACATGTCGTCGGAGGAGCTGGACGCCGGGCTCGATCGGCTGTGGACCGCAATGAACAGCTGTATCGATCGAGGACTGAAGGGCGAGGGCGTCATGCCGGGCGGCCTGAATGTCCGCCGCCGTGCGCGAAAGATCCATGACAAGCTTCAGGAAGAATGGCGTAGCAACCACGTCAACCCGCTGCTCGCCAACGATTGGCTTAGCGTCTACGCCATGGCGGTCAACGAGGAGAATGCGGCAGGTGGCCGGGTGGTCACTGCGCCAACCAACGGTGCCGCCGGCGTCATTCCCGCGACGATCCGTTACTATACCCATTTTCATGAAGATGCGGACGCCCATGGCATCCGCGAATATCTGCTGACCGCGGCCGCCATCGGTGGCATCATCAAGCACAATGCCTCGATTTCCGGCGCCGAAGTGGGCTGTCAGGGCGAGGTGGGCTCCGCGGCCGCGATGGCTGCTGCCGGCCTTGCTGCCGTGATGGGCGGTTCGCCTGAGCAGATCGAGAATGCCGCCGAAATCGCGCTGGAGCATCACCTCGGGATGACCTGCGATCCGATTGCCGGATTGGTGCAGGTTCCCTGTATCGAGCGCAATGCGCTCGGTGCCGTCAAGGCAGTCACGGCTGCTTCGCTGGCGCTCAAGGGTGACGGTCAGCATTTCGTGCCGCTGGACGCTTGTATCGAGACGATGCGCCAGACCGGCAACGACATGAGCGAGAAATACAAGGAAACGTCGACCGGTGGCCTTGCTGTCAATGTCGTCGAATGTTGAACCGGTCGCGGAGTGTCGAGCTTGTGGACGCCGCTGTCTAAAAGCTTGACGCTGCCGGCCAAAAGGATTTCAACGGCGGCATGGCTTTGCATCTCATCAAACTGTGCGTGGGCGCCGACTCGATCGACGACCTGCGCGAATGGGTTTCCGGGCGCTCGCTGACGGCAATCGCCGCGGGCCTCGAGCCGCACACCACCCACACGACCCGCATGGTACCGAAACGCGTCGACGAGCTGCTGGAAGGCGGATCGCTCTATTGGGTGATCAAGGGACAGGTCCAGGCGCGGCAGAAGCTGCTGGATGTAAAATCATTTACGGACGCGCAGGGCATATCGCGATGCCATCTGGTGCTGGCCCCGCAGGTTGTCGAAACCGCGATCCAGCCGAGGCGCCCGTTTCAGGGATGGCGCTACCTGCCGCAGGAGGACGTCCCGCGCGATCTGGACAGCCTTGGCGAAGGGGTTGCCGAGCTTCCGGCGGAGCTGCGCCGCGAACTTTCCGAGCTGGGATTGTTGTAGGCTACGCCTTCAGCGCAGACGCATCAGGACCGGTGCTTGACCGACTGGAGAGGTGATGTGCAGGTGTATGCGCGCCTCCGGCTGGGAATAGCGCCAGGCGCGAGCGCCGTGGCAGAGGAGGACGTTTATCAGGTCCTTCGTCTTGGTACGGGGCCGATTGAGGCCGAGGTCAGCGATGCGCATCGCCGCTTCGTGAAGCGGATGCAGGGCGTGCCCCTTCTGCTTCGTCTTTGCTCCAGTATCGAGCGAGAAGTTGGGATAGTTCTCGTTCATAGCCATGTTGTTTCCCCGTAACGCAATACAAAACTCAGGGCCGAACCCGATAAACGCCGGGGTTCGATGGAACCGGCCGCCAACTGCAGCAACCGGCAAAGCTGGAAATATCGTTGCCGCGACTATGCGGCATCGACGATTTACTGTGCACTCGCCCAGCACTTCATGCCGGACCTCTTCAGTACGTTGCAGGCATTCACAGCATCGCGCTGATCGTCGAAGCCACCGAAGCGGGCGCGGTAGATCTGCGAGCTGCCGCTTCCGAAGGCGACGGCGTAGGGCTTGGCAGATTGAAGTGCCTTGCCGCCCTTGCTTTTGGCGTCATCCAAAAGGTTGCTTGCCAATTCCTTGCTCGGCGACACGCCCACCTGGATGACCCAACCGCCGGGGCCAGCGTTGGCCGACTTTTGGATTTTGCCAGTCGACCCGGTGGTTACAGTGTCGACCAAGTTCGTGTCGGTGGAGGCTTCCGCGTAGGACGGCGCGATGGACGCAACTTCGTTGGCCGGCACCTTCTGCTGATGCAGCTTGCCCACGACAAGCGGATTGGAAGACTTTGGCGTTACAGCGGCGAATGCTGCTTCGCTGGAGGGCCTGGATTCGTCGTAGCGCTGGTCCTGGGCCGGGATGCTCTTGGTTATATTCGTGTCGAGGGCCATACGGGCAGCTGCAGCGTTCGCGTCCGGCGCCGTGGGAACGGCTTTCTGCGGCGTGGCTCTGTCAGGTGCGGTCTGAGCAATGAGATTGCTCGGTCCGGCGTGAACAGATGCCTGTGGCAGGTAAGTGGCGACCAGCTTGCGCATCTGGTTGTCGCGGGCAGGGGTAGAGACACCGCCGAGGACGACGCCGACAATCGAACGGCCGTCGACTTGCGCTGAAGTCACCAGATTAAAGCCGGCTGCACGGGTGTAACCGGTCTTGATACCGTCGACGCCTCGTACCGAGCCGAGAAGACGGTTGTGATTGCCAATGACGCGGTTGCCGAACTGGAAGCTGTGCGTGGAGAAATAGCCGTAATACTGCGGAAAATGCTCGCGAAGGGCCATGCCAAGGCGGGCCTGGTCGCGGGCGGTCGTCATCTGGGCGGTGTTAGGCAGGCCGTTCGGGTTTCGGTAGGTCGTGCGCGTCATTCCGAGCGCATGCGCCTTGTTGTTCATCAGATGCGCGAAATTCTCTTCGGAGCCGCCAATATATTCTCCGAGCGCCATGGCCGCGTCGTTTGCGGAGAGCGTTACCATGGAAAGGATCGCCTGCTCGACGGTCACGGAACCACCGGCACGGACATTGAGCTTGGTCGGTGCTTGCGCAGCTGCGTGGGCGGAAAAAGGAACCTGCGAGTCAATCTTGATGCGACCCGACTCAAGTGCCTCGAATGTCAGATAGAGTGTCATCATCTTGGTCAGCGAGGCTGGATAGTGCAGGGTGTCCGCGTTGTCGCTGTAGAGCACGTTGCCGGTCTTTGCGTCGACGACGATACCGGCGTAGCCCGGGCCGCCCGAAGCCTTAGATGGAGAAGCCACCGCGACTGAAGCGATCGCCACGGTGAAACCAAGAAGCATCGACCTGAAAAACTTAGCCGGGCGGGATGACGATGCGGATAAAATTGACCTGGACACTACTTCACTCTTCGCTTGCATTTCGTTCTTAACTATTGGGCCGCTGGCCCCCACGGACGGCCGTTGACAGACAGAGTAGGACGTCAGCGTTACCAATCGGTTTATGATGAACATTTGGTTTCGAGAATTCGCCGTATTTTTATCGATCCGTTCCAAGGCCACGCCCACCGACTGGCTTGCTGTTGTCGAGACGATTTTCAACGAACGTCTGAATAGCTGCATCAATGTGATCCCAATCGCCCAACAATGTGCTCGAAAAACGGTAAAGGACGCTCAAATCCTTTCCGACTTTAATATCCCGCTGGCAGTCTCCACTCGTTGCCTTGTCCGAAGCAGTCGGCAGCAGGCAGCGGACAACAAAATCCGGCTTGCCTGCGCGGGGGGCGGTCAAGAGCACTTCGCCGCCGTAGCCCGCGTCGGCGCGAAGGCGGTGCGCCGTCAGGCCGTGCGGGCCAGCGAACGGGGCGCCTTCGATCAGGTGGGAATAGATCGGGTCCATACGGCCCGACATATCACGCGACATGGTGCTCTGGGTGAGCTGCATGAAAATCAACGTTGACGACTGTGAAATATCGTTGAAGCGCAGGCGATCGGCTTCGCTATAGCCCTGCATCTGTGGCCAGGTGAGGTAGAGATCGACGCGCTCAGCTGGGCCGTCCGCCCGCTCGCTCGGAAAGCGGATGGTATTGGCGGCAAGTCGAACGCTGTCGTCGCCGACGGTGACTGTGAATTCTCTCGTGCTGTCGGTGTGTCCGGCAAGCGAGATACGCTGGCCAAGCGAGCGTCCGCCGATGGTGATACCGACCGTCAAGACGGCAAGGACAGCAACCGCTGCCGTCAGGCGATAGACGAAACCGCTCGAGATCATCGGCGTTTCATGGATGGTGGCGGCGGGTGACGGAGGGGCCATGCAACTGCCTTTGATTCCATTGTCCCGTGGTCGATACAGGAGGGTTACGACAACCCGGGCAGGAACGCCAGATGAGTCTCGTTATGGAATAGTTGGAGCCGCGATGGTTAACGTGACGTTAATCGGGCGTGTTCTTGCCTCCGTGGCAAAAAATAAAAGAGCCGTTCCTGGGACAGCAGGAACGGCTCTGGGCACCGGTCGGGACGGGATTTGGGACGGAGACCGGGCCCTTCGTTCAATCGCCAACGGAGGTCGCTGGCGATTGAATGTTTGTTATTAGTTGACGCTACCAACCGCCACGGTGTGACCGTCCTGCAGCTTGACCCAGCGCGACGGATCGGCCGCGGACACACGCTTCAGAAAAGTATATTCCGTGTCCGACCAGAGCAGCACCTTGTTGCGCATGTTATCGAGGATGAAGTCGCCGTGATCTGTACGCACTGTCAGCACCGCGTGGCCCTCGCCATTCGGCTGGAGCACGACCGTCATCAGGGTGTCCGAAGGAGAGAAACCGGCAGCGATGAGTTCCTTGCGCTTCAGCAGGGCGAAGTCTTCGCAATCGCCAGCGGTTGTCGGGATAGCCCACTTCTCCTCGACGCCGTATAGCTCCATGTCGGTCATGGGCTTGATGGTGGTATTGACCGTATAATTGATGCTGAGCATCATCTTCCAGCGATCCTGCGTCAGGATTGCCGGCCCGGCGTCGCCGCCAGCGTAGGAGCATTCTGTCGGATTGTCGCGGCAGAATTCATAATGCCCGATCGGCGGCGCTGCGTTTCCGGTAATCGTCATGCTCGCCGGCGTCGCATTGGCCAGACCAAACATTCCGAAGGTCAAAACCGCAGCGGTGACGCCGCTGCGAAGCCAGGATGAAATTGTCATTACCGTCTCCCCGTTATGGAGAGGAGAATGACATCGAGCTTTTTATTCCACGCAAAATTACGTAGTCAAATTAAAGACTTAATAGAATCAAATGAAAATCTAAACGTAATAAAACAAGACTAAAACTTGCGTCAAAGTTGATCCTAATTTTCGTCAAATTTTACGGAAATCAGCAATATCAAGCGGAAGCCCGCCGCCTCTACCTTTCTGATTTTCAAGGGGTTTGGTCAGATGCGAATGCCGAAAAGGTTACGATTTCTCGCGGGCTGTTGAATTTCCACGATCTTGCGCACCTAAATTGAGCGCCTGTGAATGACAGGCATCGGTCTCAAAACGATCGAGTTGTGCCATTTCGGGAAAATGGGTCGGAATTTTTTATTGTGAAACACGTCGTTTTATCGCGCTGCGGCGAAGAGCGAACTGAAGGAGGCTCCGCGCAGATCGAGCGGGTCAGGCAGCAAAGACCTTGAGCATGGACGGCGCCGACATTGTTTCGTTGGCACGTCCGGCAATGATGTACCTTAAGGTGTCCTCGACGGTGCGGGGGCTCACCGGCTTGGAGATCACGCCCAGTGTGCCGGGCACTCCAGCTGCAACGACCTCGGCATTGCCGGTCATGAAGACGACAGTGATGCCGAACTGTTCAGCCAGAACGCGTCCGATCTCGGGACCGCTGGCGCCATCGGAAAGGTTGACGTCGACGAAGGCAATATCGCAAACAGGGGCAAGCTTGAGCGCATGGTCCCGACCGCTGGCCAAGCCGACGACGTCGAAGCCCATATCGGAAATCATATCTTCCAGGTCGAGTGCGATAATGAGGTCGTCTTCCACGATTAATATTCTGCATCGCGGTGCGTCATTCACCGCCGTCTCACGCGTGGAGATCGTCTGCATGATTATTTGCCCAATATTTCCCGGTAGCTTTGATAGTGCCAATCAAATTGCGCCAAGCAACCGGTTCCCAGCCTCGCTCGGACATGCCCGAAACGTCGAAGCATCGAATAGGTTCCATGCATTCGGCGTCTTGTCGGAACTCACTGGGAAAGGCTGCTGCGAACGACGGCTATCCGCTCAGAGAAACTCGCGCAGTGTGTCGCGTGATTGGATGGAGAGGAATTCGATCGCAACGCCCTCGGAGAAATGACGTATGACGCGGCCGCGCATATTGCCGAGCCGGACAGGGGTGCCAAGTGAGGGTCTTATCTCCATGTCCAGGGCCGCACCCGAAAGCGACAGGTCCATGATCCGACAGCTGTAGACCGTACCATCTTCCATCGTCAGCTCGCTGACGACGGTGCGCGGTGTCAAGCGGTCGTGGCGACGATCTTCCGGCAGACCAAGCTCATGCTTGTTGGCAAGCCAGGTCAGCTGTGCGGCCAACTTCTCGCGCTTACGATCGGTGGCATTGATCGACATGGTGAAGCCACGACTGTCGATGGTCAGTACGCTGCCTTCGACGCGGCCAAGATGGTCGATGTAGGCAATGACGCGTTCACCAGATCGGGGCCGGCCCTTGCATATGACGTACATGTCGCCCGGCGACATATCGACGACCATGCATTCAAACTCTTCGTAGGTTGCCAGCATCAGGCGGCCCTGCATATTGATCGGCACCCGTTGAAAGGCCCGCTGATCTGTGCGAGGGACATTCCGCGTCGTCTGAGCTGGCTGGAATGAGTGCATCAAAGTGCTTCTTAAATAAGATCTGCTTCACTCAATCATTAGCCGCAATCCCTTAACAGAAGATTGTGCCTCGCCGCTAGTTTCCGCAGTGCGAAGAAGCTTGTGGGCGTTTATCGTCTCGAAAAGGGTCAATTGGCGAGTAAGCGCTTTATCAGGTTCGTCCGCCCTCGAATATCTTCAGATGAAGCATGCGTCGCATGGTGCCTCCAAAGTCGCTGCCCGTGCTGACCAGGAGGGCGTTCGAGGCTTGTTGTTCCTCGGGCTCTTCTGTCTGCAGGGTCGAGCGGTCGGTGAGCATGCGGCTGCGGTCGAGGGAAAGAAATTCGACCGGTTCGGCGCCAAGTGAGGTGGAATTCGCCACAGGCGTCAGGCAGCCGAGTAACCGGTCGCAAGTCTCGCTCGAGGACCGTATCGGCATCATCGCCAATTCGACTGCCAATTGGCGACCGCTGACGGTGTAGCCTGTCGCGTTCATTAGCGCCGGTACGGCATGTGCCATCACGCTGCGGGCGATCCTGACCGGATCGTCCGACTGGTCGCCAGCCCAAAGCGAGGCGAAACTCCGCTCCCGAAGTTCGCGACCGAACAGATTACAGATCGCAGTTCCCGCCAGCCGGAAGCGTGATGTGCCCGAGGGCATTTCTTCAAGGATGAAAAGGTGCGGCAGAATGTGGCGCACCGACGCTGGGTCGATCTGCGCGCGCAGTGGTGCATCAAATTGACCGCGTATCCGGTCCCAATAGTTAAGGATTTCGATGCTGGCTTTCTGGCACATGGCAGTTCATGTTTCATTTCGGTTCAGAACAGGATCACTCGCACCCCTCAGACTTTCTCTTGCGAATTTCATGCCACGGGCAGGCCGTTAAGGTTAAGAGAGAGTTTCGATTGAGTTTCGTTGTCGGCCATGGGATGAAGGCTCAGCACTTCACGAAGGGTTGACCTTCGGCACCAACTGTTGAGGGGCAATGCTCCGAAAGCCGTCCGGCCCAGCTGGATGGCTTTTTTTTTGACATGCGCTCCTGTATGCCTGCTCTTCCCTACGAATTTGATTTCGAAATGATCGAGCAAGACATGGATGATGCATCGCCGCCGCCCGTACCTCAGGAAGGCGAATTCGAGCCGCGCCCGCCGCGCAATCCAGTCTTCAATCTGCCATCGGCGCTGGTTGGGACGCTTGGGCTACTGGCCGCTATCTTTCTCATTCAGAGCCTGCTGCTGCCACCCAAAGCCCTCGACTGGTTCTATTTCACCTTCGGTTTCATTCCGGCACGCTATGTGACGCCGCTGTCGAGACAGGGGCTCGAATGGCTCTGGACGCCGGTAACCTATTCGCTGCTGCACGGCGGTGTCGAGCACATCGTTTTCAATGCATTGTGGCTGATGGCTTTTGCTGCGCCTGTCGTCAGGCGGATCGGAACTACCCGATACGTCCTGTTCTGGATTCTGTCGGCCATTGCATCGGCCTGTTTGAATGCGGCGCTGCATTGGGGCGCGCTGACATTGCTGATTGGCGCCTCGGGTGTCGTGTCGGCACTGATGGGTGCAGCTTGCCGGTTTGCTTTTCCGACCGAGCGCCGGGGAGCAGCTATGCAGGAAGCCCACCTCAATCCACGGCTGTCGATCATCGAGGCGCTACGCAGCAGAACGGTGATGATGTTCATCCTGTTCTGGTTCCTCGGGAATATCTTGATCGCCTTCGGTATTCCACTGATCGGTGACGGCTCGCAGGAAATCGCCTGGGATGCCCATATCGGCGGCTTCCTGTTCGGATTCCTGCTGTTTTCCTTCTTCGATCGGGCGCCGCCGCCGATCGAGATCGTCAATATGGATGTGATCGAGCAAAATTGAATAATTGCATTCTGCAGGTCAGAAGAGCACCATTTGATTCCATTTCCGTGCGGGTGGCGGAGCGGCGCGGGGCTGTAAACGAGGAGAGTTCGTCTAACTTTCGGGAGGATCGAATGTCAGTTTCCATAAAATCCATACTGGACGCCAAAGGTCGCGATGTCGTGACGACCGGGCCGAATACCACGCTTTCAGAAGCGGCGAAGATGCTGAACGAAAACCGCATCGGCGCGATTGTCATCGTCGGGGCGGATGGGCGTATTTCCGGCATCTTTACCGAACGCGACGTGGTCAATGCGGTCGCCAAACACGGTGCGGACAGCCTCGGCAAGCAGGTGTCATCCCTGATGACGACGAAGGTGCATCGCTGCAGGGAGGATGCAACTATCAACGATCTCATGGAACTGATGACGCAACGGCGGTTCCGGCATGTCCCCGTCGAGGACAAGGGAAAGCTTACTGGCATCATATCGATCGGCGACGTGGTCAAATCCCGTATCAGGGAGATCGAGCTCGAGGCAGAGCAGATCAAGGCCTATATCGCCGGATAGAATCAAAGCAGGACGGTGGTGCGTTGCCGCCGTCCTCACAAGTCAGCGCGCGTAGGCTTCCTGCATGCGCCGGATTTCGGGAAGTCGTGCCAAGGTTTCCTCGTAGCCGCGCTCGATCGCCTCGCCGGCGCGATGAAACTCCGACAGACCGATATCGCTCATTCGCGGATGCAACGCCAGATCCGGCGGATCACCGGCAAGGCGAGCCCGCGAAATCCTGTCCTGGATGATGTTGAAAGCCTGCACCATGACGCCGGTCATGCCGAGCTTGGTATAGGGTGATTCCGCCTGGCGCTGGATTTCCGTCGCGGACAGGGTGGCATTATGCTTGACGACGGCCGAGCGGCCGTAAAGATCGTAGTGGAGGTTGACGGCGACGACGAGCGGTTGCTCGTAGGCCCTGCATACCGAGACTGGTACTGGATTGACCAGGGCGCCATCGATCAGCGTGCGGTTGTTGCTGCGCACCGGTTCGAAAATGCCGGGCAGGGCATAGGATGCCCGCAACGCGGTGATCAATGAGCCGTTGGCTATCCAGACCTCATGGCCGGTGTTGATTTCAGCCGCGACGGCGACAAAGGGACGGTCCAGGTCCTCAATGGTCAGGCCCTCGAGATGTTCCTGCATTCGCTTCGTCAGTCGCATGCCGCCGAATAGGCCGCTGCCGCCGATGGTCAGATCAAGGAGGCTGGCAATACGGCGCATTGTAAGGGAGCGTGCAAAGGTTTCCAGTTCGTCCAGCTTGCCCGCGAGGTAGCAACCGCCGACAAGGGCGCCAATGGATGTGCCGGCGATCATGCCGACTTCGATGCTTGCCTCGTCCAGCGCACGCAGCACGCCGATATGAGCCCAGCCGCGCGCGGCGCCCCCGCCGAGCGCCAGGGCTATCTTTGCCTTTGGCGGCGGAGCGGGCAGAAGGGGCAATTCCGGAACATCATGTGCGGGAGGCAAACTTGAATCGGCCGAAGCTGGTCCGGCCCCCTGACGATTCAAACCCCAGTACAGCATTTCATGCTTTCCTCCAGGACTTATGATTGTCCTTTGCTTTTAAGTAGTGTCCCTTTTTTGTTTCCAAATCGTATATATCAGAGTTGCCTGGCTATTTGGAGGCCAGTTGCCGGCTTCGATCCTATCGGTCGTAGACTTCGCCCGGATCAAAATGCCTGTGCTCATCGGTGATGCGCACGACCGGCTTTCCGTCCTTGAGCTCCACCGTCCGGTAGAAACATGAGCGACGGCCAGTATGACATGTCGCATGGTGCCCTGCGACCTCCACTTTCAGCCAGATTGCATCCTGATCACAATCGGTGCGAATTTCCTTCACGGTTTGAAGATTGCCGGAGGTCTCGCCCTTTTTCCAGATTTTTCCGCGAGAACGGCTGAAGTAATGCGCCGTCCCCGTCTGAATGGTGAGTGCCAGTGCGTGTGCGTTCATGTGCGCCACCATCAGCAATGCGCCGTCATGCGCGTCGGTGACGATCGCGGTGATCAGTCCGCGGTCGTCGAAGCGGGGCGTAAAGTCCCCGGCATCTTCCAGTTCATGCTTGTCGGCGGAGGGTTCGTCGAATGTCACGCTCATATCCGGCTCTCAATTGGATGCCGATCAGCGGCCCCGCACCATTGTCATGAAACGCACCTGTTCGGCAGGGTCGACCTTGAACGAACCGGTGAAGGTCGTCGTCAGTGTCGTTGAACCTTGCTTCTGCACGCCGCGCATTGCCATGCACATATGCTCCGCTTCGATCATGATCGCGACGCCGCGCGGGCGCAGCGTCTCGTCGATCGCAGCCGCGATTTGCGCCGTCATGGCTTCCTGCGTCTGCAGGCGACGGCCATAGATCTCGACCACGCGGGCGATCTTGGAGAGACCCAGGACGCGGCCGTTTGGAAGATAGGCGACATGCGCCTTGCCGACGATCGGCACCATGTGGTGTTCGCAATGAGAAAAGAACGGAATGTCCTTGACGAGAACCATGTCGTCATAGCCGGCAACTTCTTCGAAGGTACGGCCGAGGACGTCTTCCGGATCCATGTCATAGCCGGCAAACAATTCGCGATAGGATTTTGCAACGCGCGCCGGCGTATCCACGAGCCCTTCGCGCGTGGGATCGTCACCGGCCCAGCGGAGCAGAACGCGGACTGCGTCTTCTGCCTCCTGCTGCGACGGGCGATCCGACTTGAGGTCGGGCTGCGGAAAATTCTTTACAACGGCATCCATACTGCAAGGTCTCCTGATCCGCGGCGCGGATCCGTTCTTTCGGTCTCGCCGTTGGCATTCCCCGTGATTGAGGGAGGTCTACCGTGGCGGGCTCCGGGGCTTTCGGGCTGCTTTTCGCAGCCTTCCGGCACGGTTTCCCATCAAAACTCGCGAAAGACCGTTGCAAATGAGCGGCCTTCGAACAACATACATATAGTATGGTGATATCTCTATGAAAGTGTTCGAATGGGACACGGTGTGTTTTTTGTTATGATACGTCACGCCGCTGCGCCGGAGCAATAACGATGATGGACGACATCTACAACAGCAAGATTCTTGAGTTTGCCGGCAATATACCGGGAAATGGAACCTTGTTGGATGCCGATGCAAGCGCTCAGGCGCATTCCAGGCTCTGCGGCTCGCGTGTGAAAATCTGGCTGAAGATGGATGGTGACGTGGTGAGCGGCTTCGCTCATGAGGTCAAGGCATGCGCCCTTGGACAGGCGTCGTCCTCAGTCATGGCCCGTCATATCGTCGGCGCGTCAAAAGACGAGATCCGGCAGGCGCGGGAGGATATGCTCGCTATGCTGAAGGCGGACGGCGAGGGGCCGCATGGGCGGTTCGCCGAGATGCGTTATCTGAAACCGGTCAAGGATTACAAGGCGCGCCATGCCTCCACGATGTTGACGTTTGACGCTGTCGTCGATGCGATCGCGCAGATCGAGGCCAGGCACCTAGAGCCGGCGGCGGTTGGCTGAGCGATGTGCGACGGACCCGATTGCGGCCATGTCAGGCTGGAAAAACGACCATATGCCGGGCGCAACTGGCCGGGGCCGTTTCGGAAAACGCCTGACAGGCTCCTCGGCATCGGGTTCATTCGTTTCTATCAATTGACGTTGTCCGGGTTCATCGGCAACTCCTGCCGACACCTGCCGACCTGCTCTGAATACGGCTATGAGGCAATCGCGCGGCACGGTCTCTGGGCGGGTGGATGGATGACGCTGTTTCGGGTCGGCCGCTGCGGCCCGGGGGGAACGAGTGGCTTCGATCCGGTGCCGGAACGGCTGGCGGCGCGACTTCGCTGGTGGACACCGTGGCGGTACTTCCGCCTCGGCAGCAAATCTATCTAGTCGCCGTGGCGGTCTATGTCGCGCTGCTGCACAGCATAGTCCTCGGTGCCGGCCGTAGGGTCGTCATGAGCGAATTGCGCGCGATGGCGGCAGACCTCGGGTTCAGAAATCCGCAGACGCTTGTCGCAACCGGCAATCTCGTCTTTGAAGGCGACAATCCTTCCATCCCCGATATCGAGAACATGCTCGAGACAGCTTTCTCAGCGAGCTTTGGCAAGTCCGTCGATATCATCGTCCGTGAGGCCGGCGCCTGGCGTCGGCTGGCTACGAACAATCCATTTGCGGACGGGATCGGGAGCGATGTCGTCGTCCGCGTCATGCGCACGCCGCTGGACCCGAGCGTTCTCGATATGCTCAGCGATCGAAGAAGCGGATCTGAACGGATCGCAATCGTCGGAGGCGACCTCTGGGTCAATTTCGGCGGCAAGCCGAGCTTGTCGCGCCTGCTCTCGGTCCTGACGACGAAGCGCCTCGGCGTCGGCACGTTGCGCAACTGGAACACGGTGCGTGGACTTGACCAGATGCTCGGCCCTTAGCATCGCTTCTTCTTTACTAGGGCGCGAAAAGCCTTTATCAGGCGCCGCGAGATCGTTCGGCATTGGACGGTCTCGAACGACAGCACCACCCGCATTCGTTGGCGGGACTGGATGAAGGAGAGTCTCGATGTCTGAACTAATTTCCCTAACATTTCCCGATGGTTCCGTGCGCAGCTTCGAGGCTGGCGCAACCGGCCGGGATGTTGCCGAATCCATTTCGAAGTCGCTTGTCAAGAAGGCCGTCGCGATTGCGATCGACGGCACGGTGCGTGATCTTTCGGATCCTGTCGTCGACGGGAAGATCGAAATCATCACCCGCGCGGATGCGCGCGCGCTGGAGCTGATCCGCCATGATGCGGCGCATGTGATGGCTGAAGCCGTGCAGGAATTGTGGCCGGGTACGCAGGTGACGATCGGTCCAGTCATCGAGAACGGCTTCTATTACGATTTTGCCAAGAACGAGCCATTCACGCCCGACGATCTTCCCATCATCGAGAAGAAGATGAGGGAAATCATCCAGCGTAACAACGCGTTCACCAAGCAGGTCTGGTCACGCGAAAAAGCGCGGCAGGTCTTCGCCGACAAGGGCGAGAACTACAAGGTCGAACTTGTCGATGCCATTCCTGCCGGACAGGATTTGAAGATCTACTACCAGGGTGACTGGTTCGATCTTTGCCGCGGCCCACATATGGCATCCACGGGGCAGATCGGCACGGCGTTCAAGCTGATGAAGGTGGCCGGCGCCTATTGGCGCGGCGACAGCAACAATGCGATGCTGACGCGTATCTATGGCACGGCGTTTGCCGAACAGGCGGAGCTCGACAACTACCTCCATATACTGGCGGAAGCCGAGAAGCGCGACCATCGTCGTCTTGGACGCGAGATGGATCTGTTCCATTTCCAGGAAGAGGGGCCGGGCGTAGTCTTCTGGCACGGCAATGGCTGGCGGATGTTCCAGTCGCTGGTGTCCTATATGCGTAGGCGGCTCGAGGGCGACTACCAGGAGGTCAATGCGCCGCAGGTGCTCGACAAGTCGCTTTGGGAAACCTCCGGCCACTGGGGCTGGTATCGCGACAATATGTTCAAGGTGACGGTTGCCGGTGACGATACCGATGACGAGCGCGTCTTCGCGCTGAAGCCGATGAACTGCCCGGGCCATATCCAGATCTTCAAGCATGGCTTGAAGTCTTACCGGGAACTTCCGATCCGCCTTGCGGAATTCGGCAACGTGCATCGCTACGAACCATCAGGTGCCCTGCATGGTTTGATGCGGGTCAGGGGCTTTACGCAGGATGACGCGCACATCTTCTGCACGGACGAGCAGATGGCGGCCGAGTGCCTGAAGATCAACGAACTGATCCTTTCGGTCTACGAGGATTTCGGATTTGACGAAGTCGTCGTCAAGCTGTCCACGCGTCCTGAAAAGCGCGTCGGCTCGGATGCGCTTTGGGATCGCGCCGAAAGCGTCATGCTGGATGTTCTGCAGACGATCGAAGCGCAGTCCGGCAATCGCATCAAGACCGGCATCCTGCCGGGCGAAGGTGCGTTTTACGGTCCGAAGTTCGAATATACGCTGCGGGATGCGATCGGGCGGGAATGGCAGTGCGGCACAACGCAGGTCGACTTCAACCTGCCGGAGCGCTTTGGTGCCTTCTACATCGACCAGCATTCCGAAAAGACGCAGCCCGTCATGATCCACCGCGCGATCTGCGGCTCGATGGAGCGGTTCCTCGGTATTCTGATCGAAAACTTCGCCGGCCATATGCCGCTGTGGATTTCGCCGCAGCAGGTCGTGGTCGCGACGATCACGTCGGACGCCGACGAATACGGCCTGGAAGTTGCCGAGACGCTGCGTGATGCCGGCCTCACCGTCGAGACCGATTTCCGCAACGAGAAGATCAACTACAAGATCCGCGAGCATTCCGTTACAAAGGTGCCGGTCATCATTGTCTGCGGGAAAAAGGAAGCCGAAGAGCGCTCGGTGAACATCCGCCGCCTCGGTTCGCAGGCCCAGACATCGATGTCGCTCGATGAAGCGGTGTCTTCGCTGGTTATCGAGGCGACGGCTCCCGATATTCTTCGCAAACGTGCGGCGAGGAAGGCGAGGGCGGCCTGAGAAAGTCTGTCTGACGGCGTTTAAGGAGACGCTGTCAGACAACTGACATACAACAGTAATATATGCGCCTTCATCGGTAAGGAGCGGGTCAAGCCCCGGCAGACATTTGAACTTCAACGAACTGTCTTATGCCAACGAACGGAACACGCGCATAAAGCGCTGGTTCATCCGTTCGATCGAGGGCCTTTCCGGTCGTGACCGCTATGCAAGGCTCTATGATATCTGGCGAAGCGACATCGTCGGCAAGAGCGAGCGCGTCTTCGGCAAGATGCTCGACCTGATCGACATACGCATGGACGTGCGCGGCGAATGGCCGCCGCGAAACATGCCCGATGCGCCGATCGTCATCGTGGCGAACCACCCGTTCGGCATAGGGGACGGTATCGCCGTGCTGGCTCTCGCGGAGCAGCTCGGGCGACCTTTCAAGGTGCTCATCAACGACGAGCTTCTGAAGGTGCCGGAAATGAGCGAATACTCGTTGCCGGTTTCATTCGAGGAAACCAAGGAAGCAATGGCCATCAACATGCAGACGCGCCACGAGGCGGTGCGCCTGCTGAAGGAAGGCGTGACCATCATTGTCTTTCCGGCCGGCGGCGTTGCCACGGCCAAGAAGGGCTTTGGCAAGGCTGAAGACCTGCCGTGGAAGATATTTCCGGCGAAGCTGATCCAGGCGGCGCGGGCAAGCGTCATTCCGATCTATTTCGAGGGACAGAACGGCCGATTGTTCCACCTCGCGAGCCGGGTCTCGCTGACGCTGCGCATTTCGCTGCTGATCCGGGAGTTCCGTCGTCTTTCAGGAAGCACGATCACCTCCCACATCGGCGACGTGATCTCCTGGGAAACGCTTAGCAGCGGTGCGGATCGCAAGGATCTGTTGTTGCGGCTCTACAGCGCCGTCTTTTCCATGGAGCCGCCGCGGCGGCAGTTCTTGAAGCGCGCCGGCTGAGGCATCAATCCATGCTGGTGCCGCTGTCGCCTGCGGGTAGCGGTTCCTGCACCGGCGGAGCAGCCTGCACCTGAGCTGGTACATGGCCCGGCGTGGGTTGCTGCTGAGCCTGGGGGATCTGCTCCACTTGCGGCTCGGCGTCGATATCCGGAGCGTCCTGCGGCTGCTGCTCCTTCATCAACACTTCCACATCGGTATTCCTGCCGGCTACGACGGTGAAGTCGCGCTGATAGATCTTGTCCTTGTTTCGGGCGACGGCGGAATACTTGCCTTCGGCCAGGATCAGCGTCGGAAAGGCGCTGACGCTTTCGCCGACGATGTCGCCGGCTGCCGTCAATATCGACCAGGCCGTGTCGGCAAGCGCCTCGCCACCCTTATCGGCTACAAGCTTCAAGGTGATCTTCGCGGCCCTATGCTGGATTGTTGCCTGGGTGACGTGTCCGGCTTCGACCTGGATATCGGCGCGGATGACAGCGTTGACACTGCCGTATTCAGAGACGACGTGATAGGTGCCGGCGCTCAGCCCCACCAGCGTGTTCGGCTTTACATCCGCCATCACGAGGCCGCGCGTGCCGTCTTCCTTGACGTCGTTCGAGTAGATCGAAAAACTTAGCTCATCCGGAGGGATGCGCACATCCGAACCGGAGACGGCATTGAGCAGCATGCCGCCGGCGTCGAGCACCATCACCTGCTTTTGCGTCTCGCCTTTTGCCGGCACCGTAAGCTTCTTTGTGACGCCGGCGCGCCCGAAGGAGACGTTGACGAAATAGTCGCCGGGAGCGAGCTGAAATGCGGCGGATCCACCGGAGGAGCTTGCCAGCAGCGGCAGCTTACCATCCGGGCCGGCAATCGGGCTGAACACGTACCAGGAAAGGCCCTGTTGCAATGGCTGGCCGTCTGTCGACAATTTCGCCTCCAGCGCCACATCATGCAGCGCCGTGGAGGGAGCAGTCGAGGTCCCGGGAGCAATGAAGGCATTCAGCTTCGGCATTTTCGGCGTGCTGTCGAGCTGCTTGAATTGTTTAAACGCATCCTGCGCCGATGCCGCAACGCTGAGGCTCAAGACTATTGCTGCGGCTAAACCGAACCAGCGAAAGGGCGATATGCGTGACATGGGATCCCAATCGATCGACGTCATGAGCGACCGATCCACTTCAAGACCAATGTGGTGGCAAATTCAAGACTATCGGGGTCGTCGCAACGTGTTTCCGGCGCGTTTTCACGGTCGGCCCGAAAACCTCGCCGTTGCAGCCGCCTCCAAGCGCCGTGTCGCGAGGATGCGCGCCACTTCCCTTGGACCGTGGTCGCGGTTTTGCTGGAGCGCAGCGCATTGACATCGCCAGCCGCCGGGGCGAAAACCCGGGCTCGAACCGTCTGTTCGCAGCGCCCCCAAAGATGCCAGGCACGGAAAAACACCCCATCATGAAAACCGATATCAAGCTGATAGACTATCTCGAGGTCCGCCGTTCCATTCCCGCCTTCCAGATGTCAGAGCCGGGACCAGACAAGGCCCAGATCGAGCATATCCTGCGGATCGCCTCGCGCGTGCCGGATCACGGCAAGATCGCCCCCTGGCGGTTCATCGTCTATCGTGGTGCGGAGCGGCAGCGTATCGGCGAGGCATTGCTCAAGCTCGCGCTGGAAGCCAAGCCGGATCTTTCCGAAGAGATGATCCAGGTCGAGCGGGCGCGGTTCACCCGCGCGCCAGTTGTCGTTGCCGTGGTCAGCAAGGCCGCACCGCATTTCAAGATCCCCGAGTGGGAACAATTGATGTCGGCGGGCGCGCTATGCCTCAACCTTTTGATCTCCGCCAATGCGCACGGCTATGTCTCGAACTGGCTGACGGAATGGTTTGCCTATGATGAGCGGGCCTATCCGCTGCTGGGCATCAAGCCTGGGGAGAAAGTCGCAGGTTTCATCCACATCGGCTCGACTGACTTCCCCGCCGTAGAGCGGCCGCGCCCCGAGCTCGCCGAGACGGTCACTTGGGTGGGAGGCGAGGACGCCTGATGTTCTACAAGACCGATACCAACCATCACGGTCTTTCTTACGATCCCTTCAAGGCGATCGTGGCGCCACGGCCAATCGGATGGATTGGAACAAAGGGCAAGGACGGCTCGGTCAACCTGTCGCCCTATTCCTTCTTCAATGCCGTCTGCGACAGGCCGAAGATCGTCATGTTCTCATCGGATGGCCGGAAGGACAGTGCCCGGAATGCGGAAGAGACCGGCGTATTCACTACCAATTTCGTCAGCCGCAATCTAATCGACAAGATGAACGCTTCCTCGATCACGGTGCCCTACGGCATCGACGAGTTCGCCCTGGCGGGGCTGACTGCGACCGCCGGGACGCTGGTCGACGCTCCCTACGTCGGCGAGGCGTTTGCGGTGCTGGAATGCCGGGTCACCGAGATCATCAACCCGATGACGCTGACCGGCGAACGAGCCGCAAACGTCATGGTTTTCGGCCAGGTCGTCGGCATTCACATCAGCGAAGCGATCGTGAGGGATGGCCGATTGGACATGGCGATGGCTCGGCCGGTCGGGCGCATGGGTTATATGGACTACAGCGAGAGCAGCGATGTCTTCGAGTTGATGCGCCCGAGGCCGCCGCAAGGTTGACAGTTGGAAAGCCGGAGCTTCGCGAGGAAATCCTGCAATCCGAGTTAACAGACATGGTGAACTAATCATAAACTTTTAGGCGCTAACGTGAGGCTCATAGGTTGTTGAGCGAGAATCGTCTCGCAGGTTTCGGGGCTCCACGTGATCGTAGAAGCATTTCTTCGTTGGGCGGAAACGGCCAAGGCCGGAGATAGGGCGCGGGCCGCCAATGTGCTAGGGCGGGCTTTTCTCGGAACGACGATGCCCAAAGCGGAGCGTCGCGCTGCCGAGATGGCGATGACCTATTTTCTCGATGATCCGTCGCCACGCGTGCGCCTTTCGCTTGCGGAGGCGCTTGCTCATTCGCCGGCGGCGCCGCGCAGCGTGGTACTATCTCTTGCCGAAGACCAGCCGGAGATCGCCGGCCATGTCATTCTCTGCTCGCCGCTCTTTACGGATGCCGACCTGATCGATCTTGCCCTACGAGGCACCAGCCTGACGCGAGGGCTCATCGCCTCGCGCGGAGAGGTTTCATCGGTGGTTTCCGAGGCTATTGTGGAGATTGGCGGCGAGGAGGAAATTGTCTGTCTGTTGGAAAACGCCGGCGCCTCGATTTCGCGGGCATCGATGAAACGCCTGGCGGAACGGCTTGGGCATAGGGCCGCGGTGCGCAATCTGCTTCTTGAACACGGAAATCTGCCTTCGGACGCTCGCCACGTGCTGATGCAACAGGTCAGCGCAGCGCTGGCCGGTTTCCGCCTAGTCCGGGCGGCGGTCGGGGACAGCCGGCTGCGCCATGTCACCCGGGAGGCCAACGAGAGCGGAACCGTGGCGATTGCCGGTGCTGTTCAGCATGACGACATTCCCGGCCTGGTGGAGCATTTGAGGCTTTCCGGGCGGCTGACGCCGGCTTTCCTGATGCATGCGCTCTGCTCGGGCAAGGTCGACTTCTTTGCGGGCGCCATCGTCAATCTTTCCGGCTGCGACGACCGTCGCGTGCGCTCGATCCTCGGCACCGGCCGGATGCATGCGGTGAGGGCCTTGTACGAATCCGCCGGTCTTCCTCGCGATATCAGCACCATCTTCGTCGAGGCGACATTGCTCTGGCGCAATGCATCCCGGGCAACAAGGGGAACTATCCTCGAAAACGTGTCGTCACGCCTGCTGCAGACATTCCGCCGCAAGCGCGGAACATCGAATGCCGCGGCAGAACTGCTTGATATGGTCGAGAAGCTGAATATCGCCGAGCAGCGGCAGTCGGCTCGCAGCTTCGCGTCGCAGGCATCCCTGGCTGCCGCCTGATCGCTGCTTTTAGTTCGTCAACCGCTTCGCTACCCATGAATAGCCATCCGACGCAAAATGCACGGGCTGGATCAGGACAGTTTTGACGCTGTCAACGGACGGAAGCATATTTCGAGCCTGGTCGATCGCACGGGCCGTGAAGCCGACTATGCCATGGGAGGGCTTTGGCTGGGCATCGGCTTTGACCGGCGGCATGGCGGGCGGCTCGACCGCCGTCTTTGGCGGCGTGGTTGCGGCTACAACCTGAATTGGCTGGCACACGGCGATAACAGTCGGGTAGTGGACATTGGCATATGTCCGCAGCCGCCTTTCCATATCGGCGTCGCATTGGGCCACCGTATCCCAGCGCTTTTCGGGCGAAGCAATATAGTTGCACTGGGTGACGCTGTCGTCGCAGCCGAGAATGGTCATGGCAATCAGAAGGGCGTGCATGGTAGACCGTTTTGCTTGATTCAATCGATCATTGTGGGAATCCCTTTTGCACCGCGAATTGCCTCGGAAAAAAGGCAGTCGTGCGTTAACTTTTTGTCATTTCGCGGAGGAACCATTGTTGCTCAGCATTGGCGCCTAATCACCCGCGCGGAGCCGGCGCTCTTCGTCTGCACGACCAGCGGCTTGGGCGTCGGCGGCTTCGCGGTGCAAGCGGACTTGCAGTTCAGGTTCGCGTTGCGCCTGTTCTTCCGCCAGTTCGACTTCGCGGATCGATTCCCGCCAGATCGCGACGATGATGGCCATCAGGACCGGACCGATGAACAGCCCGAGAAACCCCATGGTCTTTACGCCGCCGACGAGGCCGAAGAAGGTCGGCAGGAACGGCAGCTTGATCGGCCCGCCGACGAGCTTGGGCCTTAGTGTCTTGTCGACGATGAAGAGCTCGACCGTTCCCCATATCAGCAGACCGATGCCGGCGACGTGGTCGCCGCTGGCAAGCAGATAGATCGAGACCAGGGTAAATGAGAGCGGGGCACCTCCGGGGACAAGAGCCATCAGTCCGGTGATGACACCAAGCGTCACCGGCGAGGGAACGTCGGCGATCCAATAGGCCACGCCAAGCACTATGCCTTCGCCGATGGCGATCACGGTCATGCCCATGACGGTCGAACTGATCGTTGCCGGGACGACGCGGGAGATGCGCTCCCAGCGGTTCGGCAGGATTCGCTCCCCGAGAAGGTCAAGCTGACGGACGAAGGACGGCCCGTCACGGTAGACGAAGAACAGTGCGATCAGCATGAACAGCAGCGTCAGCACGACATGAAAGGCGCCACCGCCGGCAGCCAGAACCGCTCGGTAGATATTGCCGATATTGGCGCCGCTGACGACCTGTGCCAGTTCGCCGATCGAACCGGGGCTGCCGATATAGCGTGTCCATTGCTCGCCAAGCCATGGGCCGACGACAGGCAACACCTCGATCCATTGCGGCGTCGGCGCGCCGAAGCGATTGGCATGTACCGCCCAGGCAAACCACTCCTTGATCTCACCTGAGGTATAAATGACCGCAAACACGATCGGCAGAACGAGGAAGGTGACGATGAGGACAATCGCGATCGTCGCGGCAATCGTCTTGTTGCCGACCCGCCGCCGGAGATCGCCATAGAGCGGCCATGTGGCAAAGCCGATCACGAGTGCTGCAAGCACCGGGACGATAAAGCCGTAGAAAAAATAGATGCCCGCGAGCGCGATCAGGATCAGCAGCCAACGCGCCGCCGAAATAGACGGAATCAGGGCCATGCGCGCCGGCGCGGAGGGCCCCAGCCATCTCGGCTCCCTTGACTTCTGTCGCTCGAACATACCCACCCGGACTTGCTTTACTGCTTATTGGTTGAACCGGTTATGAGCCATGATATGGGCCGATTCAAGGGAGACATCTCGTCAAGGTGTATAATCCTTCGCCGTGACAGCCGGAAGACGACCATTGCCGGCGAAGCTAGCGCGGACGACTGAGGACCTTGAACGCGTAGAACTGGGTTTTCTGGGTGGGGTTGAAGTTGTTGTCGGCGACCAGGATCATCACGTCGGCGCCGTCCTTCGCCTTGCCGAAGGTTATCCCCTCGATATTGTCAGGCGCGACGCCGAGGGCGCGCAGGTCGACGATCTGGGTTTTGCGGACGGGCACAATCGGTTGATCGCTCGTTGCCAGCGAGGCGATACCGGAGACATCAGTGGCGCCTTCGAGGTCGAACATCTCGATCACGACGGAGTTGCCGACGCCTTGCGCATAACCGCGCTCGATCGCCAGGATGCGGTGATCGTCCAGGGCCAGCATTTCTGAAACACCAAAGTCATTCCAACCGCCGGGTTTCGCGGGAGCCTGCGGAATTGGTGACACCGGATAGACATATTCCGCCTTTTGCACGCCGCTGCCTGCGTCGTAGCGGATGATCCGGGCGAGGCTGCCATTGGTCAGGGTGGTCATCGGGCCATCCTGGTAAAGCGCCGATTCGAGCCCGACGATCAGGTCGCCCGATGACAGGAAAGTGGTGCTTTCGAAGGCGAGGTTGTCGCGGATGCCTGTGCTGTGGTCGGCGGTCGGTATGAAACCGGACGGCAACTGCAACTCGCGGATAAAGGTTCCGTCAGGCTTGGCGACGCGCACGAAAGGCGGGATCAACGCCTTGCCGTCGCCTTCGCTGCTCCAGTAGATGCCGTCCCTGCCGATGCGAATTGATTCCGGGTCAACGCCCTTGATCATGAACGGCAGATTGTTCTTGTCCATGAGCGTGACATGATCGAGTACAGCTACGCTTTTGAGGCCTGCTGCGCCGACGTCGATGTCGAGATGATAGAAGCGCGCTGGCGCTCTTTCGGAGCGATCGTCGCTAATAGCTATGTAGCGACCCGTGGCAGGATCGAAATCGATCCCGGAGAGACCACCGACTTCGACACCGTTTTCCATGAACCCTGTCGGGATGTCGAATTCGCCGAGATAGGAGAGGCCTATGCCGGCGTGGCAATCTCCGACCGGGCAGGGGACATCGATTGTAGTCCCGATGTCGGTGGCGCCGGCAGCTTGGATAAGGAAGAGCAGCAGCGACGCAGTTGTCAAAAAGGGCTTGAACATGGCGATCGGTAAAATCCGGTGTGGTGAAATGTCATCGACGCGGTTTCAGCGCACGGTCATCTCGCCGCACGCCTGCTATCCACGCGATGCATCTATCCACGGCTCCGTGACGCTTTCGTTACGGTAGGCTGTCGTTTCAATGAAATTCGAGCCTATGCCGCTTCGCGTCGTTCAGATGTCGAGATTTTCCGCGAAAGCGGCGCGCTCCTGGATGAAGCGGAAACGGGCATCTGGTTTTGTGCCCATGAGGTTGTCGACAGCGACCCTCGTGCCTTCGAAGTCGACATCGTCAATGGCGACCTTGAGCAACGTGCGCTTGGACGGATCCATCGTCGTTTCCTTGAGCTGGGCGGGCAACATTTCTCCGAGACCCTTGAAGCGGCTGATCTCGATCTTGCCTTTGCCCTTGAAGACGGTGTCCGTCAGCTCCTGGCGGTGGATATCGTCGCGGGCGTAGGCGGATTTTGCCCCCTGCGTCAGCTTGTAGAGCGGCGGGACGGCCAGGAACAGGTGGCCGCCGCGGATCAGTTCCGGCATTTCCTGGTAGAAAAAGGTGATCAGCAGAGAGGCGATGTGGGCGCCGTCGACGTCGGCATCGGTCATGATGATGATGCGCTCGTAGCGCAGATCCTCGTCGCGATATTTCGTGCGCGTCGCGCAGCCGAGCGCCTGGATGAGATCGGACAGCTGCTGGTTGGCGGTGAGCTTTTCGCGGCCGGCACTGGCAACATTGAGGATCTTGCCGCGCAAGGGCAGGATCGCCTGGTTCGAGCGGTTGCGCGCCTGCTTGGCGGAGCCGCCAGCCGAATCGCCTTCGACGATGAAAAGCTCGGCGCCGGCTGCAGTGTTCTGCGCGCAATCGGCGAGCTTGCCGGGAAGGCGGAGTTTTCTAACGGCGGTCTTGCGGCCGACTTCCTTCTCCTTGCGGCGGCGAAGGCGCTCTTCGGCTCGTTCGATCACCCAGTCGAGCAGCTTTTCGGCCTCGCCGGGATTGTCGGCGAGGTAATGGTCAAAGGGATCGCGCAATGCGTTTTCGACAATGCGCTGCGCCTCGGCACTTGCCAGCCTGTCCTTGGTCTGGCCGACAAACTCCGGCTCGCGAATGAAGACAGACAACATTCCGACTGCTGAGATCATCACGTCATCAGTGGTGATGCCGGCCGCGCGCTTGTTCTGCGTCAGATCAGCGTAATTCTTCAATCCCTTCAGCAGCGCAATCCGGAGGCCGGCCTCGTGCGTGCCGCCTTCGGTGGTCGGGATGGTGTTGCAATAGGAGTGAACCTGCGGATCGCCGCCATACCAGGTGATCGCCCATTCAAGCGAACCATGGCCATTCGCTTTTTCCGATTTTCCGGAGAATATCTCACGGGTAACCGTGAACTCCTTGCCCATCGTCGCCTGCAGGTAGTCCTTCAGGCCGCCCGGAAAATGCAGGACCGCCTTTTCGGGAGTCTCCGAGCCCTCGGGCAGCATGCCTGGGTCGCAACTCCAGCGGATTTCGACGCCGCCGAACAGATAGGCCTTCGAGCGCGCCATGCGGAAAACGCGGGCCGGATCGAACTTGGCGTGATCCCCGAAAATCTGCGGATCGGGGTGGAAGCGAACGCGGGTGCCGCGGCGATTGTGGACGTCGCCCAGTTCCTCCAGGCCGCCCTGAGGCAGGCCGCGTGAGAAGCGCTGGCGGTAGAGCTTGCGATTGCGGGCGACCTCGACCTCGAGATCATCCGAAAGCGCGTTGACGACCGAAACGCCGACGCCGTGGAGGCCGCCGGAGGTTTCATAGGCCTTGCCGTCGAATTTGCCGCCGGCGTGAAGCTTGGTCATGATGACTTCGAGTGTCGAAACGCCGGGCACCTGTGGGTGGTTCTCGACAGGAATACCGCGGCCGTTGTCGCTGACCGTCAGGTAGCCCTTGATGTCGAGATGCACCTCGATGAAGTTGGCATGGCCGGCGACGGCCTCGTCCATCGAGTTGTCGATGACTTCGGCAAAGAGATGATGCAGCGCCTTTTCGTCCGTGCCGCCGATATACATGCCGGGGCGCATGCGCACTGGCTCAAGGCCTTCGAGCACGCGGATAGCCGATGCATCGTAATTTTCGGAATTGGATTGCGACGGCGGCTGAGGGCGCGCGGCCGCGGCGACCGGCGCTACCCTTTCAGCCGGCACGACGGGCTTTTCTACCGGTTGCTTCTGAGAAGCCGGTATTGCGGAAAAGAGATCGTTGTTGTCATCCATGAAGCGTTCAGATCTTACCTTAGAGAAAGGGCTGTTGGCTCGCCGGGATCGAGCCGAACCCTGGAAAATAGCGCATTTACCGCTGCGTTCGCGAATCATCCGGATATTGCCAGAAGGCCGGGCAAAACGCGATGTCGGCGATCCAGCGTTACATCAGGAGAAAAGATTTGCTTCCTCGCGGCGGTAATGGCAAGCCAGACCGGTCCCAGGGAGCCGAACCGCGCACGAATGTCCACAGCTCATTTCGTCACTATCGCCGCAATTGTGGCGCTTCTATCACCCTTTGCCGCGTCGAACGTCGCCGCCGAGGCGCTGGCACCTTACAAAGACGAGCTGTTCTCGAACCAGACGGTTATCGAAAGCCACGACAAAGGCGCCTTCGAAACGATCGACTATCAGGAGATGCGTGACATCAACGGTCGCGACATTGTGCCCGAGCGACGCGTGAAGCCGGCCTACCTGTCGCTTGGTGTCCGCGACAAGCAGACGGACGAGACATTGATGCTTGGCGATCGGAAACTCGATGTCACCAGGGTGGGACTTGACGCGGGGCAGGCATTCACGGTCATCTTCATCCATGGACGGGACGGCGATCGCCGGCTCGGCGCCAACGACTACATGTTCGGCGGCAACTTCAACCGGCTGAAGAACCTCTCCGTCGGCAATGGCGGCAGCTACTATTCTCCGAGCGTCAGGACCTTCGACAGCGATGGTGTTGCCGATATTGCGGCGCTGATCCGCTACTCCTATGAGAAGTCAGGCGGCAAGCCTGTGGTTCTTTCCTGTGCTTCGATGGGCAGCCTGATCTGCTGGGGGATTACGCGCGATGCGGAAAGCGTCAAGCGGCTGAAGGGAATGGTCATCCTCAGCGGAGTGACCGACCCGGCCTTTCTGAAGAGCGCATTTCATAAAGCGAAATTGCCCATCTGGTTCACGCATGGCAGCAATGACCCCGTTTACGCGGCAACCGATCAAGAGCAATTGTTTGAAAAACTCTACAAGGCAAACTATCCAACGCGGTTCACTCTTTTTGCCACCGGTTCGCACGGGACGCCGGTGCGCATGACGGATTGGCGAAAAGTGCTGGATTGGATCCTGGCGGCGAGGTCGTAGTGGTTATTTTCACGCTTCGTAATTTTCAAACGATTTGAATTGATCGGAACGGCTTCCGGCAACTTTCTTTTTCTCCAAGCTTTTGTTAGTCGGCATAGAGTTGAGGGGAGTGAAATACCAAATGACAGAGAGAATGCGCCCGCTACTCGCGGGGAACTGGAAGATGAACGGAATCCGAGATTGTCTTCCAGAGATCAAGGCGATAGCCGAAGGCGTCAAGCACCCACTCTCTGAGAAGATTGAGACGCTACTCTGCCCGCCAGCGACTTTGCTGTATGTCGCCACGGCGCTTTGCAGCGATAGCCCGCTGGCGATCGGTGCGCAGGATTGTCATCAGGACGTCAGTGGGGCGCACACAGGCGACATTTCGGCGGCGATGATCGCTGATTGCTTCGGCACCTACGTCATCGTCGGACACTCGGAGCGCCGCAGGGATCACGGCGATACGGACGAGCTGGTGCGCGCCAAGGCGGAAGCGGCGCATGCGGCCGAGCTGGCGGCGATCATCTGCATTGGCGAAACCGAAGATCAACGGTTGGCTGGCGAGACCCTCGACGTATTGAAACGGCAGATCGCGGCTTCCGTGCCGGATGGCGCGACGGCTGAGACGACGGTGATCGCCTATGAGCCGGTCTGGGCGATCGGCACCGGGAGGACACCGACGCGGCCCGATATCGAAGCTGCGCACGCCTTCATGCGGGCTGACCTCATTGCCCGCTTCGGCGCGGAAGGCAAACGAATCCGAATCCTTTACGGCGGCTCAGCCAACCCCAGGAATGCGAAGGAGTTGGTCGGCATTGCCAATGTCGACGGGCTTCTCGTTGGCGGCGCCAGCTTGAAAGCCGCGGATTTCCTCGCCATCTATGGGGCATACGAGCAACTTCACGCTTAAACGCTTTGCTTACACCTCCCGGTTCTCTCAAAAGGGCTTGGAATAGGTGAGAGCCTCATGTAAAGAGCCGCGAGCTTTTCTTCATTATGCCTGCGCGAGCGGGCAGGACTGGACCCATGCAGACCGTTTTGATTGTCATTCATCTTATGATCGTGCTGGCGCTTGTCGGCGTCGTATTGATCCAGCGTTCCGAAGGCGGCGGTCTTGGCGTCGGTGGCGGCTCTGGCTTCATGTCGGCCCGAGGCACTGCGAATGCGCTGACCCGCACGACCGCAATCCTTGCGGCGCTGTTTTTCCTCACCTCGCTCGGCCTCGGCGTCCTGTCGCGTTACGAGGGCCGTCCGACCGATATCCTGAACCGTATTCCTTCGACCACCGGTCAGGGTCGCGGTGTTCTTGATTCGCTCGGCGGCGCCCAGCCTGCCAGCGGTCAGGCACCGGCAAATGGCGCGGCGCCCGCTGCTCCTGGTGCAACTGCTCCGCAGGCACCGGCTGCACAGCCGACCGCTGGACAGGCTTCTCCGGCACCCGCTCAGCCCGCACCGGCTAAAAGCGATACGGGCGTTCCGACAGGCAACTAAGCTTGTCTTGCAATAAACCTCCGGCAGGTCTTCGGATCTGCCGGTTTTCTTTTGTCGATATGCATCGTTCGCCTCCCAAAGTTCTGGAAAAGAATTTTTGGGCTGGCGGAATCGTTTGTTAGAAGGTATCCGGTGAATCCCATGGCGCGATATGTATTCATCACTGGCGGCGTGGTTTCCTCTCTAGGCAAGGGAATTGCGGCCGCGGCTCTCGGAGCATTGTTGCAGGCCCGTGGTTATCGGGTCCGCTTACGCAAACTGGACCCCTACCTGAACGTGGATCCCGGGACGATGAGCCCGACCCAGCATGGCGAGGTGTTCGTCACCGACGACGGCGCGGAAACAGACCTCGACCTTGGCCACTACGAGCGCTTCACCGGCCGCTCGGCGACCAAGACCGACAACATCACCACCGGCCGCATCTACAAGAACATCATCGATAAGGAACGACGCGGCGATTATCTCGGCGCGACGGTGCAGGTCATTCCGCATGTCACCAACGAGATCAAGGATTTCGTGACCGAGGGAAATGACGAATATGATTTCGTCATCTGCGAGATCGGCGGCACGGTTGGCGACATCGAGGCCATGCCTTTCATGGAAGCGATCCGCCAGCTCGGCAATGACCTGCCGCGCGGCACCGCGGTTTATGTCCACCTGACGCTGATGCCTTACATCCCGGCTGCGGGCGAGCTCAAGACCAAGCCGACGCAACATTCGGTCAAGGAACTGCAGGCACTGGGTATCCACCCCGACATTCTGCTGGTGCGCGCCGACCGTGAAATCCCGGAGGCCGAGCGCCGCAAGCTTTCGCTGTTCTGCAACGTCCGCCACTCCGCCGTCATCCAGGCCCTCGACGTTGCCAATATCTATGACGTGCCAATGGCTTACCACAAGGAAGGCCTCGACAACGAGGTGCTGGCCGCCTTCGGCATCGAGCCGGCCCCGAAGCCGCGCCTGGAGGCGTGGGAAGAGGTCTGCAATCGCATCCGCACGCCGGAAGGCGAGGTGACCATCGCCATCGTCGGAAAATATACGGGCCTGAAGGATGCCTACAAGTCGCTGATCGAAGCGCTTCATCATGGTGGCATCGCCAATCGCGTCAGGGTCAATCTCGAGTGGATCGAATCGGAGGTCTTCGAAAAGGAGGATCCAGCGCCCTATCTCGAGAAGGTCCACGGCATTCTGGTTCCGGGCGGTTTCGGCGAGCGCGGATCTGAAGGCAAGATCCATGCGGCCCGTTTCGCGCGTGAGCGTCAGGTGCCGTATTTCGGCATCTGTTTCGGGATGCAAATGGCTGTGATCGAGGCTGCCCGCAATCTCGGCGGCATTGAACATGCGTCATCAACCGAGTTCGGTGCGACTGCGGAGCCGGTCGTCGGCCTGATGACAGAATGGTTGAAGGGCAATGCGCTCGAGAAGCGCAACGCGTCCGGCAATCTCGGTGGCACGATGCGGCTTGGCGCCTATCAGGCCGCGCTGAAGAAGGGCACCAAGATTTCGGAGATTTATGGCTCGACCGAAATTTCCGAGCGTCACCGCCACCGATACGAGGTCAATGTCGACTACAAGGAACGGCTGGAAAGCTGCGGCCTTATCTTCTCGGGTATGTCGCCCGACGGCGTGTTGCCGGAGACGATCGAATATGCCGATCATCCCTGGTTTATCGGCGTGCAGTACCATCCCGAACTGAAGTCGCGCCCGCTTGACCCGCATCCGCTGTTTGCCAGCTTCGTCGAAGCAGCGCTCGAACAGAGCCGCCTCGTGTAAGACGTTGCGGTTTTGTTGACAGACAAAAGGAAGCCCGGCGTTTGCCGGGTTTCGTCGTTATAGGTCGATGGAAATTTTGGCCACTACGTCGTTTGACTATCGCATGCCAGCTGTTTCCATGCCAGTTTGCCGGCAGACACCGGGAATAGTTTGATGATCCTCAATCCATTTGACGACCGGTCCGAAAGGACCAGAACAAAGGTCGCCGCGACTTATATTTTTCTTACGGCCTTTAATATCGTGACATGGGCGTGGGCATGGTTTGCCTTTTCAGATCGCCCGACGCTTCTAGGGACGGCCTTTCTCGCGTACATGTTCGGGCTTCGCCACGCTTTCGACGCCGACCACATCGCCGCGATCGACAATGTCGTGCGCAAGCTGGTGCAGGAGAAAAAGGCGCCTTTCGCCGTTGGCTTCTTCTTCTCGCTCGGTCATTCGAGCATCGTGGTCCTCGCCTCTATTGCGATTGCGGCCACGGCTGCCGCGATGCAGACGCGGCTCGATGCTTTCCACGACATCGGCGGTGTTATCGGTACGACGATCTCGGCGCTGTTCCTTCTTATCATCGGCATCGCCAATCTTTTCGTTCTGCGAGGCATATGGGCGGCCTTTGGAAAGGCGCGACGCGGGGAGAGGATCGTTGACGAGGACCTGGATGCGCTGCTTGCCGGCAGCGGTTTCCTGGCGCGCATCTTCCGACCGATGTTCAAGGTCGTGACGCGCTCCTGGCATATGTATCCGATCGGCTTTCTGTTCGGTTTGGGCTTTGATACGGCCACCGAGATCGGCGTTCTCGGTATTTCCGCGGCTCAGGCGGCGCAAGGCATGTCCTTCTGGACAATCCTGGTCTTCCCGGCACTTTTCACCGCAGGCATGTCGCTGATGGATACCACTGACAGCGTGCTGATGACCGGCGCCTATGGCTGGGCCTTCGTCAAGCCTGTCCGCAAGCTATGGTACAATCTGACGATCACTGCTGCTTCAGTTGTCGTTGCCGTCTTCATCGGCGGCGTTGAGGCGCTGGGCCTTCTGGTGGACAAGCTTGGTCTCGAGGGCGGAGCGTGGAGCCTCGTCGGCGACCTCAACGACAACCTCGCAAATTTCGGCTATGCCGTCGTTGGAATTTTCCTTGCAAGCTGGCTGATTTCGGCCGTGCTCTATAGGGCAAAGGGCTACGATAACTTGCAAATCAGCAGCCCCTGACGCATCATCCTCATTGAAAATGGCCGCCATCAGCGCTTTCCGCTACGACAACGGCGAGATAATCCGGGAGTATGAACATGGGCCGGACAATCAGGCGCGTTCGCGTCGCACTTGCTGCGCTCTTTTGCATCGTCGGTTCCCACGCAGCGCTGGCGCAATCACCTGCAGGCTGCTCGCTGCAGCCGATCTCCGGGACATCGCGGCAGGTTCTCCATTGCAAGGGCGGGATCAGCATCACGGCTGAGGCAGGCGCGCGTTTTCAGTTGATCGACCATAACCGTGATGGACAAGTCGATGCGGTTTCGCTCAGCGAAAAAGCCGTGCTGCTCGACGTTGACAGCAAGCGGGTCAAGGGCGGCTTTGAAGTCGTGACTCCGCAGGCGATCGCCGCTGTGCGTGGCACCAGATGGTCGGTCGATGTACAGAGCGGCAAGACCTCTGTCCTGGTTCTCCGTGGCAGGGTCGCCGTCCACCGTCCGGATACGCGTGCTGGCGTGTCGTTGGGACGAGGGCAGGGCGTCGATGTCGATGGCGGCAGTAGCCCACTGGTCGTCAAGCGGTGGCCTGCGGCTCGCGTCTCCGCTCTCATGGCCCGGCTCGGCCAGTAAGACAATAAGCAATGCGCCGACCGGTTCGACAGACGTTGATTGCGCTCATCCTTGCGGCTGCCTGGGGTGCTGGGCTCGGCTTGGCTCATCTCAAGGGCGATATCCCGCTGGTTGACGGTCTGGAAGCGACATTGACGAATTTCAGGACGGTGTTGGGCGGGAAACACGCACCGCCTGATATCGTCACGATCGTTGCCATCGACGACGAAGCGGTGCGGGAGGCCGGCAGCTTTCCGCTATCGCGCGCAGCCGTCGCCAAGGTCGTCACCGCGATTGCAGCGTTGAAGCCCAGGGCCATCGCGCTCGACATGCTGCTGATCGATCCGGGGCCGGAAGACGGTGATCTAGCGCTCGCCCAGGCGCTCAAGGCGAGCAGGAGCGTCATAGCGGCGGCGGCGGTCTTTCCGGATAGCCGGCAAAGTGCTGCGAGCGGTGAGGGCCCGCTGGCACGCCTGCCCAACGCACAGGAACTGCTGTTGCCGCAGCGGCGCTTTACCGATGTGGCAGCGCTCGGCCTTGTCAACGTACAGACCGACAAATCGGGCGCGCCGCGGTTCATGCCAATGTTGTTTCTCAGCGGTGACAGGATCGAGCCGTCCTTTCCGCTGAGTGTCGCGACGGCGGCGACGGGAGCGGAGCCAGGGTTCGAACCGAACGGAGTTACAATCGGCGGACACACGGTCGCGACCGATATAGGTCAGCTGATGCCGATCTCCTTCTATGGCCCTCGCGGCACGATCCCGACGATCGGCGCTGCCGCGGCGCTGACTGGAAAATTGCCCGAGGCGTTGATCAGGGATCATATCGTCGTTGTCGGCGCGACGGTCACCGGCGGCGGCGATGTCTTTCCGACGCCGTTCGATCCCGTGCTGCCAGGTGTCGAGGTGATTTCGACCGCGATCTCCCACCTCATGGCCAATGATGGCCTGGTGCGTGATCGCGCGGTCCGCTACGTGGATTTCGGTTTCGCAGTTGCATTGCCGTTGATCCTCGTCGGTCTGCTCGCCTGGCGACGCAGCGCCATCGGGCTTGTCGCGATGCTGGCTGTGACGGTGATCTGGCTTTCGGTCAACTTCATCGCGTTCAGGAGCGGCATCTGGCTGGCGGCGGCGCTGCCGATCGCAGCGGCCGTGCCACCCGTCCTCCTGTTCGGCGGGGCGCAACTGCTTTCCGGACGGCGGCAAGCAACGCATTTCGCACAGCAAAGCGAACTGCTGCAGCGTATACAGGCGCCGGGACTTGCCGAGTTTCTGGCACGCGATCCTCAGTTTCTGGCCGAGCCGGTTCGGCAGGATGCAGCAGTGGTATTCATCGATATCAACGGCTTTACCGGGCTCAGCGAGACAATCGGTCCGAGCGCCGTGCGAGAGCTTCTGAACGGTTTCTACGATCTCGTGGACAGGGAGGTGACTGCCTGCGGCGGCGCCATCACCAGTTTCATGGGCGACGGGGCGATGATCCTTTTCGGCCTGCCGGCGCCGGCGGCGGACGACGCCGTCAACGCCGCGCGATGCTGCATTCAGCTTACACGGAGCATGCACGATTGGATCGACACACTTCCGCAGGCAAACGCATCGCGCATCGGCTTCAAAATCGGCGCCCATTTCGGGGTCGTCGTTGCCTCGAGACTCGGCGGCGGCAATCGGCAACAAATCACGGCGACGGGCGATACGGTCAACGTCGCCAGTCGCCTAATGGAGGTTGCCGCGCGACACCGCGCGGCACTGGCGATCAGCAACGAACTCCTGCTCGTGGCGCGCCGCGAGGGCGAGCCCTTCGAGGAAAACAGTCTCGAAGGGCCGATCGAAACCCAGCTGCGTGGACGCTCCGGATCGCTTTCGATCTGGCTCTGGCGAGGATAGCCGCCGGCCTCAGATTATCGGCGCGGGTTCGGCGGCAAGCGCTGCCAAAAGCTCCTGGAAACGCGGCAGCTCACGGAGTGGATCAAGATCGGAATCGTGGCTGAACCACAGCACGTGATACGCCGAGCCGTGCGGCAGCAACATTTCAAGCAGGTCAATGGCGGCATCGAGATCGCCCAGCATCGAATAGACGCAGGCTATATTATACTGGGCGACGATGTCTTCCGGGTCGATCGCGAGCGCGCGTGCCGACCATTCCCTTGCCCTGTCGGCTTCGCCAAGATGAGCAAGTGCGAGGGCACCGCGATGTGCAGGACCGGAGTTCTCCGGATTGAGGTCCAGGGCCCGCTCCGCTCGTGCAATCCCTATGCGTGCCCAACGCTCTCTTTCGGATGGTCGCCCCAGCGATCGATGGGCGCTCATCAGATGGACTGGCGACAGATAGTCGTCGGTCCGGATTTCCGCCGACCGCTCGAAGTAATAGACCGCCTCTTCGAAGCTGCCCTGCATGAACAGGCAACGCGCATAGTGGAAATTCGCCTCGTAGAGGTCCGGTTCCAGCTCCAATGCGCGCGTAAAGGCCGCGATCGCCTCTTCGTTGCGGCAGCTTTGATGCAACGCCAGTCCGCGCGAGGCGTGGGCTTCGGCAAGGTCGGGGTCGAGTTCCAGCGCCCGCGCACTCATCGCCATAATGGTTTCGAGCGGGAATTCGGCGGCGTTCCAATCCCTCAGCGCCGCATAGCAGGCAGCGATACCGGCATAGGCCCGGGCATAGTTCGGGTCCAGCTCGACCGCCTTCAGGAACATCCGACGTGCGAGCAGCAGGTAGGAACGGGTCCAGGCGTGGGAGAACTGGCGCCCCCTGAGATAATAGGTGTAGGCCTCGACGTTTGCTGTCGGTTCGCTCTCGATCGCCTTTTTCTCCTCCGGGAGCAACTTGACCTTGAGCTGGTCGACGATCGCATGCGTGATCTCGTCCTGGATGGCAAAGATGTCCGTCAGATCGCGGTCGTAACGGTCCGCCCAGAGATGGCCGCCGTTCCTGGCATCAATCAGCTGGCCGGTGATTCGAACGCGCTGTCCGACCTTGCGAACGCTGCCCTCGAGCACGAAATGAACGCCCAGCTCATGCGCGAGCTGCTTCACCTTGATGGACTTGCCCTTGTAGGTGAAGACCGTATTGCGAGCGGCGACATCAAGGCCGGATATTTTCGTCAGGTCCGTGATGATGTCTTCGGTGATGCCGTCAGAGAAATATTCCTGTTCCGGATCGTCACTCATATTGACGAAGGGCAGGACGGCGATAAGCCGCTTTCCATCGTTGGCCGACGGGGTTGGCAGCCGGCCGCGAAATGCAGAGGGCGCTCCGAATGAAATCGTGTAGACGCGAATGCTCTGGGCGATATTCTTCAGGCAATATTCGCCACGGTCGTCGAAGACCACGTCAACCCGCGATCCGACATGATCGCGGACAGAGGCCGAGACGGCGATACCACCTGGCTCCGCTATTCCTTCGAGCCTTGCGGCGACATTGACGCCGTCACCGAAGATGTCGCCATCCTCAACGATGACGTCACCGAGGTTGATACCGATTCGGAGCTCGATGCGCTGATCGCCTGGAACCCCCTTGTTGCGCAGAAACATGTTCTTCTGAATGTCCGCAGCACAGGTAACGGCATTCACGACGCTTGGAAACTCGAGCAGCATGCCGTCGCCGGTCAGCTTGACGATGCGTCCGCGGTGGGCGGCGATCGCGTTGTCGATCAGCTCGACGCGGTGCCGTTTCACCGCTGCCAGCGTTCTGGCTTCGTCGATGCCCATCAGTCGGCTATAGCCTACAATGTCGGCAGCAAGAATGGCGGTCAGACGGCGCTCCACGTGCCCTCCAAATTCTCCTTGTGGCCTAAAGCTACAATCTACCTCGATACTGTCCTGATGTCGTGCATGCCGTTCCATAAGTGCACCGCGAGGGTAAGGTTAAGCAAGGTCGCGCTGATACCTTGTTAGCGCAATCATTGCGAGATCGCATATCTGATTAGCCCGTTTGGAACTGAGGCTGGATTTCAAGCACTTCGACTAGCCCATATCCGTCGAAACACTGTGGTTTTGCAGCATATTCCGCGTTTAGAGTGTTGCTACTTCCACATCGGAATGACGGAGATGACGAGCAGGCCGGCCAAAATAAAATTGATTGTACGCCACTGCCAATCGGTCTTGAGGGCTCGACCGAGCCATTGTCCGGCCATGCACCAGAGCGACAAGGACAGCATTGCAGCGATTCCGAATGCCGATCCGAGAAAAACTGCCAGCGCAACAGAACTGTGAGTCGTTGCCGCAAACGACGCTGCCGCACTCGTCGTCATGGCCCAAGCCTTCGGATTGTACCAAAGCATCCATGCCCCGCCGAGAAAACCGGTTGGCGCGGCAATCTCGCGATTTAATCGCGGCGCGTTGCTTGCCCCGATCTTTACCGCGAGCCAGAGAAGGTAGAGCAAACCAGCCGATTTCATGGCCAGTTGTAAAGGCGGCGCTGCGAGCAACAACCCGCCGAGCCCAAATGCCGCGCCAGCCGCCATGGAGCTCAGTGCCGCGGAGATACCCATCACCAGCGGTATCGATCGGCCGAAGCCGAAGTGTGCTCCAGATGCTGTCGCCAATGTCGTGGCGCCGCCTGGGCTGACGGTGGCGACGAGCGCGAACAGAACGACAGGCAGTAGCGTCTCGATTGTCATGCCCCGCAACTCCTTGTGTATCAAAGGAATAGCGCCAGCAACCGCATTAGGAAAATTAATGTTGAAGGATGTGCCTATTAGCATCTATAATGCGGCCATGTCGCGCAATCTCGATATCAGCCTCCTGAGGACCTTCGTTGCCGCTGCCGATCATGGCAGCATGACCGTTGTCGCCAATATCCTTCATATGACCCAGAGTGCCGTCAGCCAGCAGATCAAGCGGCTCGAGGAGATGCTGGGCGAGGTCCTGCTGGAGCGGGGGAAGCGCGGTCTCGTACTGACGACAGCTGGCGAACGCCTGCTCGCAAGTGCGCGACGAATGCTCGCGCTCAACGACGGTATATGGGCCGATATGACCGATCGCCGGATCGAAGGCAGCGTGCGGCTGGGTGTCCCCTACGACCTTGTTGGCACAAGCCTTGCGCCGATACTCGGGGCCTATTCGAACCGTCATCCGGAGGTAGACATTTCGTTGGTCTGCCGATCGTCACCGGATCTGAAACTGGCGCTCGAGGCGGGCGATCTGGATCTTTGCGTCATGGAGGAGCCGCTCGGAACCACGACCGGCGAATGCCTGGCTATCGATCGGCTTGTCTGGGTTGGTGCCCGTTCGGGCAATGCCCATCGGAAGAGCCCACTCCCGGTCTCCATGGTGGCCGATACGTGCGCGTTCCGGCCAACGGTGTTCTCGGCGCTGGAAGAAGACGGCATGCGGTGGCGGACGGTGTTTGAAAACGGCAGCATCGATGCGACGACTGCTACGGTCCGTACCGATCTTGCCGTCACGGTCTGGCTTGCATCCACCGTTCCTTCCGATCTCGATATATTGGGCGCCGATGATGGAATGCCTGAGCTGCCGGCATTTTCGATCAACATGCATCTTCCCAAAGGTGCAACGGCTGCAGCCGTGGAACTTGCAAGCTATATCCGCGAGGGACTGATGCGACCGCGCCAGGTCGCTGCGGAATAGCGCAGCGCCTGACCGAATACCTTCCTCACGCCGCGCGCGGCACCGGCCCGATATAGCGAGACTGCGGCCGGATCAGGCGTCCGTCGAGCACCTGTTCGCGGGCGTGGGCGATCCATCCCACCGTGCGGCCGATAGCAAATACTCCCGTGAAGGCATCGCGTGGAAAGCCGAGGGCATCGAGCAGCAGCGCGGTGTAGAATTCCACGTTGGTCTCCAGGGGACGATCAGGCTTGCGTTCGCGCAACAGGGCAAGTGCAGCCTGCTCGACCGCTTCGGCAAGCGCCATGCGCGTGTCGTCGACTTGTCCCGCTGTCACGATCGGCCTCAGCGCGGCCTTGAGGGCGTCGGCCCGCGGATCGCGAACCCGATAGATGCGGTGGCCGAAACCCATCAGCCTCTCGCCGCGATCAAGCTCGTGGGCCAGCCAGGTGCGGGCATTTTCGGGTTTTCCAACGGCCTCGATCATGTCGAGTACCGGACCTGGAGCGCCACCGTGAAGTGGCCCCTTGAGAGCGCTGATGGCGGCAAGAACCGAGGAGGTCAGCCCGGCATGGGTCGAGGCAATGACGCGCGAGGCGAAGGTCGAGGCGTTCAGTCCGTGGTCGGAGATCGTCACCAGATAGGCATCGAGGCCGGCCGTCTGCTCCACCGTCGGCAAGGTGCCATTCAACATGCGCAGAATATCGGCAGCCTGCGAAAGACTTGCGTCAGGGCGAATGGCCGCCTTGCCGGATTTCAGACGCAGGACAGCTGGCAGGAAGACCGCAGGTGCGGCCATGAGCCGGATGGCGGCATTGAAATCCTCGCCATCCTCCAGCCGGGCAATCAGCGCGCGCATGGCTTCGACCGGCGGCAGCGCCAGTAGCGCCGGATCGGCGGCTGCGACGTGATCGAACAGTGCCACTCGAGCCGGGCCGAGCAGGGCCCGCAGTTTGCCGGCATCGAAGCCTTCCTGAAACAATCCGCCCAGTAGCAATGCAGAGACATCCTCATAGCGGCTTGTTGCCACGAGATCGTCCAGCGAGACGCCTCTGATGATGAGCCTGCCGGCAGCACCATCGACATCGGAAAGCTGTGTTTCGGCTGCAATTACATCGTCCAGTCCGCTTTTCATGATCTATCTCCTTTGACTATCGGATTAGATCGGGACTATTTTAATTGACGTCAATCTTGACCAATTAGATCAATGTGAGGCCTGATGTCGTGGCTGACTGCGGAGCAGGCTCTCGGCTTGCTCGGAACCAAACCCCAGACCCTCTACGCGAATGTCAGCCGCGGCCGCATTCGCGCCAAGGCGGATCCGTCGGATACGAGACGCAGTCTTTATTTCGGCGAGGACGTGAAGCGGCTGGCGACGCGGCATGCCGGCCGCCGCAAGAGCGAGGCGGTAGCGGCAGATGCGATCGAGTGGGGCGACCCTGTCTTGCCCTCGGCGCTGTCGACGGTTTCCGACGGCCGGCTGTTCTATCGCGGACGCGATGCGGCGCGGCTATCCGAGCATGCCACTCTGGAAGAAGTCGCGGCGCTGCTCTGGGATATGAAAGAGCCGTTGGTTCTGGCCGATTTTCAGCCAGGTGCTGGGCGCAAGCCGGCGCTGGAAGCCGCTTTCGTGGCCTTGGCTCATCGTGTGACGACGGATCTTCCATCGCTTGGCCGGTCATCGCTAGCCTTGAGGCGGGAGGCTGAGGCCGTGCTGGCCACAGTCGCCGACACATTGGCGCCGGGCACGCACGACATGGCCTTGCACGAGCGGCTTGCTGCAGCCTGGGACCGCCCCGAGGCAGCGGACATCATCCGCCGTGCGCTCGTGCTGTTTGCCGATCACGAACTGAACGCCTCGACCTTTGCTGCGCGGATCACTGCATCTGCCGGGGCGACGCTTTCAGCCGCCGCGCTCTCCGGTATTTCGACATTGACCGGCCCGCTGCATGGCGGTGCATGGCAAGGTGTCGGTCTCCTTGTCGAAAGCACGCGAAAGTTTGGCGCGCGGGAGGCTGTTCGCCGCTATCTCGCGCACGGGCATTCGCTTCCCGCATTTGGCCATCCACTTTACCCTGACGGCGATGTGCGTGCGGAGGCACTGCTGCAGCATTTTACGTTGCCGGCGATATTCGAAGATATTCGCGGCGCGGCGGAGGAAATGATCGGCGAGCGTGCCAATGCCGACTTTGCGCTTTCGGCTCTCGCGTCGGCTCACAACCTCCCAGACGATGCACCGATCATCATATTTTCTCTCGCCCGCACGGTCGGATGGCTCGCGCACGCGATGGAGCAGGCCTTGAGTGGCCGCCTTATCCGCCCCAGGGCGCGCTATGTCGGAAATCCGCTGGAGGTCTGACGACTTTAGGGCTGCTTCACGGTATCGGTCGTCTGATGCGAGAGGTTCGCCCAGGCGTCGACCAGGAGCGGGAAGTGTCTGCGAACGTGCCGGAGTGGCTGGGATCGGTTCACGTGCGCCTGAGGCGGGCGCTTGGCAGCTATCCCGCCGATTGAAATTCGATAAACGCGTCCATTTTTCACCTTGCCGTGTTCGCGGTCGATTCGGCTGCGTGCGGTCAACCGTTCATGACGCCGGTTTCGTTCTTCTGTAATGTTATCTCGGCATAGCTTTCCAACCATTTGATCGGTGGCAAATGGCTGCAAGATTCTTTATTGGATTCCTGGAATAGAAAAACCCTCCCAAGGAGATTTGATATGCAAATTGGAATGATTGGCCTCGGCCGCATGGGCAGCAACATGGTGCAGCGCCTGATGAAGAACGGCCATAGCGCCGTCGTGTTCGACGCCCGCGCTCAAAGCATCGAAGATCTCCATAAACTTGGTGCCACAGGCAGCTCGTCGCTTGCGGATTTCGTTTCCAAGCTCGAAAAGCCGCGCGCCGTCTGGATGATGTTGCCGGCGGCGATCGTCGACAACGAACTGACGAAGCTCATTCCGCTGCTCGAAGACGGTGACATCATCATCGACGGCGGCAATTCCCACTACCATGACGATATTCGGCGGGCGGCGATGCTGAAGCAGAAGGGCATCCACTATGTCGACGTCGGCACCAGCGGCGGCGTCTTCGGGCTGCAGCGCGGCTATTGCCTGATGATCGGCGGCGAAACGGCGACGGTCCAGCATCTTTCGCCGATCTTCGCGACGCTCGCGCCCGGTGCCGACGGCACTGTCGAGGGAACGCCAAACCGCACGGAAGTCGCCGCCGCCGGCAGCACGGCGGAGCAGGGCTTCCTGCATTGCGGACCGCACGGCGCCGGCCATTTCGTCAAGATGGTCCACAACGGCATCGAATATGGCCTGATGGCCGCCTACGCCGAAGGCTTCAATGTGCTGCGCCACGCCAATATCGGCCTGCAGACGGCGGAAATCGACGCGGAAACCACACCCTTGTCGCATCCCGAATATTATCAGTACAATCTCGACGTCGCTGAGATATCCGAGGTCTGGCGCCGCGGCAGCGTCATCACCTCGTGGCTGCTCGACCTGACGGCGGATGCGTTGCATGCCGATCCGGCGCTTTCGCAATATGCCGGCCGCGTTTCGGATTCGGGCGAGGGTCGCTGGACGATTTCGGCCGCGATCGACGAAGGTGTTCCGACGCCGGTGCTGAGTGCCGCGCTCTACGGCCGCTTCTCGTCGCGAGGCAACGACGATTTCGCCAACCAGGTCCTGTCCGCCATGCGCGCCGGCTTCGGTGGCCACCACGAAAAGCCGCCGGTCAAGTAAGGCGCAACGCCCGCTACAGAATTACGAACGGGCGGCATAGAGCCGCCCGACCTCGTTTATGTGCTTGTTTAATAATTCGCTACAACCAATTGAGCTTGCAGTAGCATTACGGCCGAAAGAGTAGGACCGGGCAGGGCGCACCGACATGCAATTCCGGAGCATGAGGCGGCCGGACGATGAGGCAGTCAGAATGGGCGAAGATGTTCATCATCGACGAATCCTGCTTGGCGAAGGGAACTGCCAGCAACTCGCCCGTCGAAGATTTCGATAGTTTCGCTCTGATGTAGTCCTGCCGAAGGTCGTTGGCAGCAAGCTTCACTCCCGCGAGCGCCGTACTTTCGCGGATGAACAGCGGTAGCGAGGCAAGCTTGCGGATCAACGGCTCAAGGAAGAGCAATCCGCAGACGAGGCTGGAAACGGGATTTCCAGGCAGGCCAAGCACCTGCGTCTTTCCGAAGCTGCCGACCATCAGGGGCTTGCCCGGCCGCATGGCGATGCGCCAGAAATCCAGTTCCATGCCCGCAGCCACCAGCGTCGATTGTACGATGTCATGGTCGCCGACCGACGCGCCGCCGAGCGTCACGATGACATCGGCGCCCGCTGCCCGGGCGTTTTCAATTGCCGAGGTGAGCGCGGCGCGATCATCCGGGATGATACCAAGATCGAGAACTGCGGCGCCTGCCTGGCGCGCGAGGGCCGCTATTCCAAAGGTGTTGGAGGCAATGATCTGAGCAGGACCCGGAGTGCTGCCCGGTTGAACAAGCTCGTCGCCGGTCGCGAGTATTGCCACCAGCGGCCGGCAAAGGACTTCGACCTCCGGGTGGTTCATGGCCGCGGCGACGGTCAGCCGGGCAAAATCCATCACGGTTCCGGCGGCAAGTACCGTGTCGCCCTCGGCAAAATCCTGGGCGCGAGGGCGGATATGCTGGCCCTTGCGCAGGGAATAGGTGGTGCGGATCTTGCTGGCTTCCAGCCGCTCCGCATCCTCTTGCAGCAACACACTGTCGGCTCCTTCAGGCACCGGCGCGCCAGTAAAGATGCGAACCGCCTCGCCCTTGCCGACGACACCGTTGAATGCGTGACCGGCGGCAGATGTGCCGATTACGGCTAGAATGGAACCAATTTCGGCCAGATCTTCGTGCCGCAGCGCATAGCCGTCCATGGCGGATGCATTAAACGGTGGCTGCGTCAGGCGCGCTTTCAAGTCTGCCGCCAGGACGTGACCGGCAGATTGATCGAGCGGCAGCACTTCAGTGCGGGCAACAGGGCTGGCCTTGGCAAGAAGGCGCTCTCTTGCCTCGCTGACCGGGAGCAAGCTCATGACTTATGCACCGGATGGCGAAAATCGCCGGACTTGCCGCCGGATTTTTCGAGAAGGCGGATGCCGCCGATTTCCATCGTACGGTCGACCGCTTTCGCCATGTCGTAGATCGTCAGGCAAGCAACCGACACGGCCGTCAACGCTTCCATCTCGACGCCTGTCCGGCCGGTCAGCTTTGTGGTCGCGGATACGCGAAGGCCCGGCAGCGCTTCATCCTCGGAAATCTCGACGGTGACTTTCGTCAGCATCAGCGGATGGCAGAGCGGAATGAGGTTGGCTGTCTGCTTGGCAGCCATGATGCCGGCGAGCCGGGCTGTGCCGATGACGTCACCCTTCTTGGCATTTCCCTGAAGGATCAACGCCAGGGTGGCCGGCAACATCCTGACATGGCCTTCGGCTGTTGCAACGCGAACAGTCTCGGCCTTGTCGCCGACATCGACCATATTCGCTTCGCCGGACGGGCCGATGTGGGTGAGGGCGCCGCGTTCAGCGCTCATCTTATTCGGCCGCCTGGGCGCCGGCCTCGCCTGTCAGAAGCGCCCGCGTTGCTGCTGCAACGTCTGTCTGGCGCATCAGGCTTTCGCCGACGAGGAAAGTGCTGATCCTGACGGCCTCGAGGCGCTTGCAATCGGCATTTGTGAATATGCCGCTCTCTCCGACGAGCAGGCGATCTTCCGGCACCATGGGAGCCAGCGTCTCACTGACGGAGAGGTTGACCTCGAAAGTGCGCAGGTTGCGATTGTTGATGCCGACTAGCGGTGACGACAGTTTCAATGCCCGTTCCATTTCTTTGGCGTCATGCACCTCGACCAGCACGTCCATCCCGAGGCCGAAAGCTTCGTCCTGCAGCCGTTCGGCGTCGTTGTCGGAGAGCGAAGCCATGATCAGGAGGATGCAGTCGGCGCCCCATGCGCGGGCTTCGTGCACCTGATAGGTTTCGAACATGAAATCCTTACGGAGCGCCGGCAACGAGCAAGCAGCCTTGGTGGCGCTCAGGAATTCGGGGGCGCCCTGAAAGCTTGGCTTGTCGGTGAGAACCGAGAGGCATGCGGCACCGCCGGCCTCGTAGGCTGCGGCCAGCGCCGGCGGGTCGAAGTCCGGCCGGATCAGGCCCTTCGACGGGCTCGCCTTTTTGATTTCGGCGATGAGGCCGTACAGTCCGGCATCGCGCTTGGCGGTTAGCGCCTTGTGGAAGCCGCGGGGAGGAGCCTGGTCGGCCTGCATCGCCTTCAGGTCCGCGAGGGAGACCGTGGCCTTCGCAGCGGCGATCTCTTCGCGCTTGTAAAGCTCAATCTTTGCCAGGATATCGCTCATCGCATCCACATCCTTCAATCAGTTTCGTTGGAGACGGCGATCAGCTTCTCCAGCGCTACCGTTGTCGCGCCGCTGTCCAGCGACTGGGTCGCCAGCCTCATGCCATCATTGATCGTTTCCGCCTTGCCCGCAATCACCAGCGACGCGGCCGCGTTGACAAGGGAAATGTCGCGATAGGCGTTCCTGACACCAGATAGCACGTCGCGCAGCGCGGCGGCATTCACAACGCCGTCACCGCCCTTGAGATCGGCCAGCACCGCATGGGGAACGCCGAAATCGGTCGGCGTCAATTCGAAGGTGCGTATCTTGCCCTTTTCCAGGGCCGCGACCGAGGTTGTTCCAGTCGTGGTGATTTCATCCAGTCCATCGCCATGGACGACCCAGACGCTTTCGGCGTCGAGGTCGCGCAACACTTCGGCAAGCGGCACCACCCACTGCGGCGCGAACACGCCCAGCAACTGACGTCGCGCGCCGGCCGGATTCGAGAGTGGCCCCAGCAAGTTGAAAATCGTCCGGGTGCCGAGTTCGACACGGGATGGGCCGACGTGGCGCATGGCGGAATGATGAAGCTGCGCAAACATGAAGCCGATGCCGGCCTCGCGGATGCAGCGGCTGATCATGGCCGGGCCGATGTCAAGCTTGACGCCGAGCGCGGAGAGGCTGTCGGCGGCGCCGGACTTCGAGCTCAAGGCTCGATTTCCGTGCTTGGCCACCGGAACGCCGGCGCCTGCGACAATCAGTGCCGCGAGCGTCGAGATGTTGTAGGTCCCGGTGCCGTCGCCGCCGGTTCCGACGATGTCGATCGCGTCGGCGGGTGCTTCGACGGGCAGCATCTTCGACCGCATCGTGGTGACCGCACCGACGATCTCATCGACGGTCTCGCCGCGCACGCGGAGCGCCATCAGAAAGCCGCCGATCTGCGAGGGTGTCGCCTCGCCAGACATCAATATTTCGAAGGCCTGACGGGCTTCATCCCGTGTCAGCGATTCGCGTCCGGCGACCTTGGCAAGAAGCGGTTTTAGTTCGGGCATCGGGTCTCCGTTCTGGACTAGCGGGACATTGCCTGTTCGGCGACGTTCCGGTTGACCGTGACACCATATTTCGTCTGAAGCTCGCTGACCATCTGGTCCAGGATGTCGTCGCCGGCCGCATTGGCGATGGCGACTGACTGCTGGTCCTGATTGTTGAGCATGTCGGTGGTCGGGCTCGAATTGACGCCGGTCACCTTCAGAAGGATCTGCGTCGTCGGATCGCCGCCAATCGCACTGGCGACCGTATCGATGGGGCCGGAAAAGGCAGCGCTGACGCCGCCGTGTCCGAGAACCGGATCGTCGGTGCTGCGCGAAACGCTGGACTTGCTTTCGATCGCGATCCCAAGGGGCGCGGCGATATCGGCGAGCGACTTGCCTTTCTTTGCTTCGGCGACGAGCTCGGTGGCTTTCGCGGCCAGTGCGACGGTCTGCTGTTCGGCCGTCCAATCTGCGACTGCCTTGTCATGAACTTCGGCAAGCGGACGATCGCGCTCAGGTGTCACTTCCGCTACGTCGAACCAGACATAGCCGTCATTGCCGAGCGTCACCGGGGGTGCCTGGACGCCGACGTCGGTCTTGAACACTTCGGCCAGCAGTTGCTGCTTCGACGGCAGGTCCTTTACGTCGTTGCCGTTCTTGTCGAGGCCACTGGCATCGATCGCGTCGATGGACGCGACCTTGAGCTTCGACTGTTGGGCGGCGTCCTGAAGCGTCGCGCCCGAACCGCGCAGGTCTTCAAAGCGGTCATGGGCGTCAAGGATTTCGCTGCTGGCAGCAGCGAGCGCGAGCTGCTTGCGGATGTCATCCTTGACTTCGTCGAAGGCCTTGGCGGTTTCCAGCTTGATATTGCTGATGCGCAGGATCACCGGTCCGAAGGAGCCTTCGGTCACTGGCGTCGTGCCGCCCTCCTTGGTGACGGCGAAAGCCGCGTCGGCGATTGCCGCGTCCGGCACCTTGTCCTTGCTGTACTCGCCGAGCATGACGTCGGCGGGCTTCTTGCCCTGGTCGCTGACGAGCTGGTCGAAAGTGGTGCCGGTCTTAAGCGCGGTTGCCGCGGCGTCGGCGAGGTCCTTGTTGGCGAAGGTCAGCTGTTCGATGGTGCGGGTTCCCGCGGTCTTGTAGCTGTCCTTGCGTTTTTCAAAATCGGCCTTGACGGCATCGTCGCTGATAGAGGCCGGGTCGGCCAGATCTGCGGACTGCAGCTTCACATAGGAAATCTTCCGGTATTCCGGGGCGCGATAGCGCGGCTTCGCGCCTTCGAACCACTTCGCGAGCACGTCGTCTGCAGGGGCCTTGATGGGCTCGATATTGGCATTTGTCAGCAGGAGGTAGTCGATGTCGCGGCTCTCGTCGTGGTACTGCTTGAGGGCGTCGACGAGGACGGTCGGCGCCTTGAAGCCGTTGGAAACCGCGTCGACGATCTGGCTGCGAACGGCAACCTTGCTGCGTTCCTTGATATAGTCGTCCTCGCCGATGCCGGCGTTGCGCAGCCGACTGGAGAACATGTCGCGGTCGAAGGCTCCGTTGGTGCCCTTAAAGGCTGGATCGGCGCCAATCAGCTGCGCGAGGCGATCCTGCGAAAGACCGAGGTTCAGATCGCTCGAAAGCTGGTCGAGCGAAGCGCCGGCGATAAGTTGCGAGTAGGTCTGTTGATCGACACCGAATGCGCGCGCCTGTTCGTTGGTGATCTGCATGCCAAACTGCTGGCTGAGCTGTTGGAGCTGGCGGCGGTAGGCAAGCCGGAACTCGTTCGCATTGATGTGCTGATCACCGACGGAAATAACGGTGTCGCTCGAACCCCCGCTCAGCTCACGGGTCACGACGCCCCATATACCGAACGACGCAACCAGCAGCAGCATCAGGCCCTTGGCAACCCAGGTCTGGGCCAGTCTTCTCAGCACTTCGAACATTGGTAAGCAAACCTCACGATATAAGCGACCCCGCCCGCGGGCGAAGCATTGGGAGTTCCTTAGAGCAATCCGAAACGGAATTGAAGAGCTTCGACTGAAAACACCGAAACCTCGGAACCTTTGCCAGTGAAAGGCGTTGAAAGGGCACCAACAAAAGGAGCTTACGATGGCCGAACTGAAATCCGCTTCCATCCAATCCGCAGCCGCGCGCCTTGAGACAGAGGTAGCAGCAGATGACCTGTCAGCTCAGATTGCTGCCTTGCGCGAAGATCTCTCGAAATTGTCGGAAAGCGTGATCGCCATCGGCCAAGGTGCAAAATCGGTTGTTGCCGAGGAAGCATCTCTGGCGACGGAGCGCGTTCGCGACAAGGTTCGGGAAGAGCCGCTTTTTGCGCTCGCCGTTACGGCAGGCGTGGCATATATGATCGGCCTACTCAGCCGTCGGTAGCATATTGCTTTAGGGCAGAACTTGGCGTCGTAGGGCTTCCCTACGGCGCTTAGCAGTGTTGCGGCTAATGTTTCGTTCGGGCCGCAAGTGACTGCCATTTTACCATGGCCGGAACGGAAGGCGGTGCGCGCGGCTGTGCAGGTTTCGGAATATCGAACCCCTTGAAACTGTCCGTGGCGGAGGTCATCAACTTCCGTCCAAAGTCGCGAGTGAAGCGCTCCGCGAGCGAGCCGGCCTCAAGTGGGAAACCACTGGGATGGATGGGAGGGAGCTCCAGCGGCGGCGAGAGCGTGGGTGCAAGTCGGGCAAGGACGTCCTTCGCCTTCTGCTGGAATGAAGCGTGCGCAGGATCGTCGGAATTCAGCTGCTCCAATACCTCGAATGCCTTTGCCGCTTCGGCATTACGGCCGATCGCGACCAGTGCGACACCCTTGCTGAAATGGGCGGCACTCGAATTCGGCTGCATCTCGATAGCCCTATCGTATGTCGCCGCTGCTTCGTGGAACTTCTTCAGGGCAACTTGGGTATCACCCAGGCGCAGCAGCACCGGTCCGATATCCGTCGCCGCGGCGAGAATGTTCTGATAGGCGGCTTCGGCGTCGCTTAGACGGCCCTTGTCGAGGAGAAGTTGTGCCAACGCCATGCGGGCACCGACGTGAGCCGGGGAGGCGGCAACCACCTGCTCGAACGCGGCCTCCGCCAGGCCCTTCTTTCCCTCGGTATAGAGCCGTCGCGCAAGATCGTAGACGTAGCGAATGCTACGGACGTTCAGTGTTTCAGAGCGATTGCGACCGGTGGCTGTTCGAAGGGTCGAGCAGTGCAGGGGGCGATCTTCAACGCCGAAGGCATATTTGTAGGTTTCGTTGCCGCGCAGGAAATCGTAGCTGCGGTAGCCTTGCGAGATCGCGTGCCGGATAGCATAGCCGTGGAGTACAAGGCCGGGTGACGGCGTCTTCCACTCTTCATCGCGGCCGGCAATGTAGAACAGCACCGCCTTCTTCTTCCGATCCAGCATATTGGCGATCGCACCAAGCGGCCGATCCCCGTGCCAGAGGACGGGAAGGAAGAGATTGCCGTGACGAAAGGCGTCCAGCAGCACCTCGCGGGCGCAGGCCATGATGGGCTCGATGCGCTCGCCTTTTTCAGCGTGCCATTTGGCGTGCCAAAGCTTGAACAACGCATCGAGGTCGCGCTCGATCGTTTCGGAGGTTGCAATCGTGATGCGATAGGCATCGTCACTCTCGATCTGTCGGAGAAAGCGGCGGAGCTTCTGCCTGGTTTGACCGCTCAGCTTCGTCTCCAGATATGCCTCCCAGCTGTCCGGCAAAGTTACGACCGGGCAGACCGCGTGATCTATATTCCTGTTGTCCAGGCGGGTGACACGTTTGTGCCCGATATCAGGCCCTCGCAATGCCTGCACGAAAGCATCATGGCGCTCGATGGGGCCGGAAAAATTGTCGAGCCGGAGATGGGTCCAGCTCTGGGCGCGAAGGAACTGCGCAAATCCCCTGACAGCGTGCGCCTCGTAGGCGGGGTCACAAAGGATGCCGGTGTAGTCGGCGGCGTGATTGCCGGCCATGATGATGTCGTCGGTGCAGATGCCAGTCTTTTGATCCTGTGTCGTCGCCATGCGCAAGGGAAAGAAGGCGACGTAAGGGGAGCCCTCAGGCTTCTCCCGCAGCGCGAGGATGAACCAGCGATCACGTCGATGCAGATAGCCGTACAGCCATTCCCACGACAGGAAATATTGCGCGTGTGGATCGCCTGAATAGACGCAATCCCAGTTTTCGCGGATTTTCTCAAAATCCGCATTGCTTTCGATGACGTCTATACGCACCCGCGCCTCATCCGTAACATCATGTCCAGTCGGCAATATCGTGAAGCATCTTAGCCGTATTCAAACGGCTTCAAATATCCCGTTCGTATTATTTGCGATGTCTAATATGATTAGGTGCGCCCACGGATTTTGGCGCACGACCAGCAAGGCTACATCTCGTCGGTGAAGCGCGGGCTGGCGCGTATGAAAACCCAAAGGGCCTTGCTGATCGCGACGATCTCGCTGATCGATTTTTCCAGCCGGTCAACCTCTTTCAGGTCGAGAAGTTCAACTTTGCCATAGCGCACTTCCTTGTCGTCCTCGACCAGGCGCATCAACTGCGTGCTGGAGATGTCTCCATTTTCATCGAAGGAATAAATGCAGTGATTGTACTTGTTGCGCGTCTTGGATTCGCGCTTCAGGCGCCCCATCAGAGCCAGAACCGTCTTGCTGTCTTGCGGCGGCCGCGACGGCAGTTTTGCCAGGCGTTCGACCAGGTCGATGCGAGAGCGAGTGGTGTTCAAGGTCAGGAAGACTACAATCGCCGCATCCTTCTCGATGTCGAGAAGATGGGCGATGATATAAATCAAAAGGCTTTCCGTGTTCGTCCAAACATAGTTTAGACGCCCGACACGCAAGAGCACATCCGACATTGCGGGCATGGAACTGTCCTGGCGCTAAAATTCTGTAGTATGCGGCCAGTATAAATCAAATTCTCTCGGCGCCACGTATTTCTTCAGCCTCTCCCCCGCTCAATCGATACCAATTAAGGGTAAGGCTATCGGCCTAAGGGCGCAGCAATCAACGCTCCTTGAAGGCATGCGACATACTGTCGACCACAGGCTTTGCCAGATACTCGAAGAAGGTGCGGTGCGACGTTGCGATCAGGACGTCGGCCGGCATTCCGGGAACGGGGCGGAAGCCTGGAATTCGCTTCAGCTCATCTGGCGCAATCTCGACACGCACCACATAGACGTCGCGCTGGGCGCTCGCGCCATCCTCCTGGATCGAGTCCGCGGAGACGTAAAACACCTTGCCATCCAGCACCGGCGTTGTCCGGCGGTTGAGAGAGGTCAGCCTGATCGCTGCGGTCTCGCCTTCGTGCAACTGATCGATCGAGGTACGCAATACCTGCGCCTCGATGATCAGAGGAACGTTATTTGGCAGAATTTCCATGATCGGCTTGCCGGTCGTGATGACGCCGCCGGCTGTATGATAATAGGCGCGCACGACTGTGCCGCCGACGGGCGAACGGATGATGGTGCGGCCCAGCACCTCGCTCGCCTCACGAGCCTGCTCGCGCACGCTTTCAAGGTCGGACTCGGCCGTTTCAAGCGCGTCCAGCGCGGATTGCTTGTTGGCGTTAATGGCGATGACGGCTTCCTGCCGATACTTGGCGACCTGCGATTCACTCTGGTTGATCTCTGAATCGAGGCGGGAGAGTTCGCCCATCGCGTCGGCGACGGCGCGCTGGATGGCGAGCAGATCGGTGCGGCGCATGACGCCGGCATCAGCAAGCTTCTGGCGCGACGTCTGTTCCTCAGTCAGCAGGTTCAACTGGGTGACAAATGCCTGTCTTTGGCCGGCATAACCCTTGTTGCGAAAGTCGAGGGACGCGATGTTCTTGTCGATGAGGTCGAGTTGCTCCTCGAGCTTTTCAAGCCTGCTATGGAAGATGATGTTCTGGCTGTCGATGATCGCCTTGACATCAGGATCGTTTGACTGCTGCTTGACGGTCTCGGGAATGGCAAACTGGCTGACACCCTGTGCTTCGGCCTTGAGGCGCGAAGTGACGGTTTCAAGACGCAGCCGCCGCAGGGTCAGTGCCCGTTCATTGGCGGTGGCTGCCGTTGGATCGAGGGTCAGGAGAACATCGCCCTCGTGGACGACGTCGCCTTCGTTGACCATCAGATCCTTGATGATGCCGCCTTCGAGGTGCTGGATGATTTTGTTGTTGCCGGTGGCGACGAAGCTGCCCTGGGCGATGACCGCAGCCGAAAGTGGGGCGGTCGCGGCCCAATAGCCGAAGCCGCCGAAGGATGCCAGCAGGATAGCCAAACCGGAAAAGCTATGTAGCCGAATGGAGCGTGGCACTTCGCTGTACCATTCCACCTGTCCCGGTTCTTCCCCTGCCGCGTCTCTTTTTTTTCTTGCCATGATACTCAACCTTGAATTCTAGGAACTTGCTGGCCATTGCCCAGCCCGTCATTGGCAGGCTTGCCGCTCAACGCCTTCAGCACTTCCGTGCGCTCGCCGAACATGGCGACCGATCCTTCTTTCAGGACCAGGATCTTGTCGACGCACTGCAGCAGGGCCGGGCGCTGGGTGATAGTCACGGTCGTGATGCCCTGACGCTTGGCATGGATTATGGCGCGCGCAAGCGCGGTTTCGCCGGCGGAGTCGAGATTCGAATTCGGCTCATCTAGGACGACAAACTTCGGATTGCCGAAGAAGGCGCGGGCAAGGGCGATGCGCTGCTTCTGGCCGCCGGAAAGCGGAGATCCGTCTGACGCGACGACCGTTTCATACCCTTGCGGGAAGGTTGCAATCAGCTCGTGGACATCGGCAAGAACCGCGGCTTCGTAGATCAGCCGGTCCTCGACGTCGTCGCGCATGCGGCAGATATTGGCCTTGATCGTTCCGGGGAACAGCTGGACGTCCTGTGGAAGGTAGCCAATGCTTTCGCCGAATTGCCGTTGGTCCCAGTTGCGAAGGTCCATGAGGTCGAGGCGGACATTGCCCGAGGTTGGAAGGATCGAACCGACCAGCATCTTTCCGAGTGTGGTCTTGCCTGATCCCGAATTTCCGATGATCGCCAGGGATTCGCCCTTCTGCAGTGAAAACGAGATGCCGTTGAGGACAACGCGTTTCTGAGGCGGCGGAACAAAGAGAATGCGCTCGACATCGAGCCTGCCTTCCGGATTGGGAAGCTTCAGACGCGGAAAGTTGAGGGGTGAATTCAAAAGGAGCTGCTTGATGCGACCGTAGGCGGCGCGGGAATGATTGAACTGGTTCCAGCCTTCAATGGCGCCTTCGATCGGCGCCAGCGCGCGGCCGGAAACGATGGAGGCAGCAATCACCATGCCACCGGTCAATTGCCCCGACAGAGATAGATGCGCGCCCCAGCCGAGCAGGATAACTTGCGTGATCATGCGGCAGGCCTTTGTGAGGCCCGAAAAGACGATGTTGCGATCCTGCGCTGCGACCTGGGATTTCAGTGAACCCGCAGTTTCGCGGCCCCACATCTTCACCGCCTCGGGGATCATGGCCAGCGCGTTGATGATCTGCGAGTTGCGCGCCATGGAATCCAGATGGAAGTTGGCGCGACCGAGGTAGGCGTTGGCCTCGGCGAAGGAGCCGGCGGTCATCTTCTGATTGAAATAGGCGATGAGGAACAGGACCGCACAGCAGCTGAGCACGATCATGCCGAGATCCGGATGAACGAGATAGACCAGGACCACGAATAGGGGCATCAGCGGCGCGTCGAGGAATGCGATCAGAGTACCGGAGGTGATGAACGAGCGCAGTTGCTGCAGGTCGCCGAGCGTCTGATAGTCACGTCCGTTGCCGTGCAGCGAAGCGCGCGCCGCGGCACTCAAAATTGGCGCGCCCAGTTGCACTTCCAGTTCGACCGCGGTGCGCATCAGAATGAAGCGACGTACAGCGTCGAGAATGACCTGGAGAAGGACGGCGCCGACGACCGCGACGGTGAGCATAACCAGGGTATCGACCGAGCGGCTTGTCAGAACGCGGTCTGAAATCTGGAAGAGATAGATCGGGATCGACAGCACCAGGATGTTGATCGCGAGGGTAAAAACCATGACAATCAGCATGTTGCGGCGGACCGCTGCCATGCCGTTGCGCAAGCTGAGCGCAAAATTAATCGGCTGGGCGCTGCGCTTGTGGAAGACGCTGCCGCCATTGCCACCGCCACCGCCATTGCCCCTTCCGTTGTCGCCATTGCCGCCGCCGCCGCCGCCACGCTCGACGTCCTTTATCGGGCCAGGATCATTGTCGATCGTCTTCGGCAAAGGGGCCGAGGGCGGCATCTTCATCTCGATCTGTTCACTTTGCGGCAATGGCGGAACATTGCGCATCACCGGCTCATTCGGAGCGACACTCGGGATCTCGTCCGGGGTTGCCGGCGCAAGCGGGGCGTCCGGCATGATCGGTGGGAGTATCTCCTGTCGAGCCGGTGCAATCGGGGAGGGCGCAACGGCGACGAAGGGTTGAGACGCCTGAAAGAGTTGAGATATCTGCCTGGGGGCCTCAGTCCGAGGCGCTGCTCGCGCCGGCAGCGGATCAAAGGCCTTGGGTCGCGGCAGGTCCTGGGCTTGTGCCTGAACATCCATTGACGCCGCGAAAGTCGCCCTTGCTATCGACAAGGGAGCGGCGAGATGCTCGCGACGGACCTGCGGTAAGGGCCTTGCTACCTCGTCAATGCTGATCTCGGCGCTGTTGGATGCATCGGCATTGAGAGGGACTTCGTGGGGCTTCGGACGGTCACCCCTTGGCTTGAAAAGACTTTCGACTGCGTTGTCGACTGCGGAGACGACCTCGACGGGCTCAATGTCACCTAGCGAACTGCCCAGATCGGACACCGATGTCCGCAGGTGCAAAGTCCGGCTTTCCGCGATCCTCAACTTCGAAATCTGGTTCATATGCTGCAGATCTCCCCTCTGCGTATTCCGTTACTAGGCCGTGACCGACTGCATGACATCGCCGAGACTGCCGTTGTGAAACGATAGGTCGTGGCCGGCGTCGATTGTCGTGGTGTTGTGGTCTGTATCTGTCGACGTAACCGGGTCATGTTCGCCCAGAAACGCGATCGCCTCATTGGCGAGCTGGCCGGTTGGCTGGTTGTGGTTGACGCCGTTGTCGTGGTCGACAAGGCCCCCCTGAATCAGGACTGCGTCCGAATAGACATTGCCTGCCACGTATGTGGTGTGGCCGAAGCTGTCATAGTCAACGATGCTGGCGACGTTGATCAAGGCGTTGCTGCCGGTATCGATGTGCACCGTCGCATCAGTGTTGTCCTGCAAAACACTGTTTGCAACCTTGGTGACGCTGTCCGCGTCGCCGACGATATTGACCTGCTTGATGACGTTGACGTCGTAAAAATTGCCGGTGATGTAGAGGACGTTCAGACCCTGGTAGCCGGCGAAATTCGGGTCCGCAGCCAGACCATCAGGCATGGAATCATGATGGTCCTGAATGTTCTTCATCGTTTCGTTCATGTAATCCGGCATCGCCGCGAAGCGATTTGGATCACCGACGTTTTCGATCGAGGCCTGATTCCAGATCAGATTGTTTCCGGTCTGAATCTGCGTGTTGCCGCCACTGCCATCCATCTTGACGGTATCGTTGTCGTAGAGGACCGAAATCTGGGTGATGGCATTCATGTTGTAGGCTTGGCCGCCGACGATCACCAAATCATACTGGGTACCGATGCCGAGGTAGGAAGCAAGATCCGTGACAGTGTTGCCGCCCGTCAGGACCGAAGTCTCGACGCCGCTCGTCTGTACCGTCATGGAGTCGTTATCCGACAGGAAGTTGTATTGTTCGATCCAATGGACGAAGGAGACATCGCCCTCGACGACGCTCACATGCCAGGCACTTGGCATCGAGTGGCTGTTTGCATCCCACTGGTCGGCGGCTCCCGGATTGAACTGGTCGTGGGCGAAAATGGCGATATTCTTGCCGATCGTCGGCGCGTCCATGACAGAATTGGAGCTGTCGTTGGATACGCCTTCAACCTTGTCGTGATCGCTGTAAATGTAGATCTGCGAGATCGAATTGATCGAGTGATAATCGCCCATCACCGCCATAAGGGGCGTGATCATATTGGTGTCGACGATGCCTGCAAAATTGGCGACGACGTTTGCGCCAGCTTCGATATCCAGCGAATTCGGGCCGGCGCCCGAGAGATGCTGCGCGCTGTCGGCGCCGACCGGCTGCTGGTCAGGCGCGCCAAGACCGCGATCCGGCAGAAAGTCGTGCAGGCTCGGCATGCTGCCTGCCGCCATACTGCTCGCATCACCGTTGATATAGACGAAGCCGTCGAGATTGTTTGAGGCAGTCACGACGTAGTGACTACCATCCGGGTCCTGCAGGTTGGTGCCGCCGCTTTGCTCGGTATTTTGCGCGTAGTCGTGAACATCGTTGGCGATCTTGACGATCCCGTCGGGACTGTCTGTCCGCGCCCAGGTACTGAAGGGTGACAACGCTTCCGCCCTGGCGCTCATCTCGCCGAGCAGTATGTCAATTTGAGCAATGTTCTGGACGGGGTGATTGCCATTCGTCATGTCGAGAATATCATCGTCCCGCACGGAATTGGCCTGAAGAATGTGGGCAACGTTCGAGTCCGCGCCGCTATCGGGATGGAGCCGTCCCGGTTCATCGATAGTCAGCGGTTCGGGCTGGTGATAGAAATGGGGTAGGTCGGCGTTTGCCAGATCCTGCAGCATCTTGAGGCTTTGCGCGTAGGTCTGGTCATAGAGGCGAGCCTGCAGATGATCATAGCTCTCGTGGGCCGGATCGTATTTCAGATGCGGATCATAGTCTTTCAAATCCAGGTTTGATTGAAAAGCAGCCTGTTGTTCGCCGGGGTCTGCCAAGTGCGCCGCATCGTCCCGCAGCGCCTGGCCATCGAGATTGAGCTGGCGAAGGCGTGCTTCCTCTGACTGCGGATCAAAGAGGCCGATAAAGTGCGCGATAATTTCCGAGAATTTTTCCGCGTGCATGGCGTTCTCCCCAACAGCCGCCAATTTTTTCCCAGCTTGGCGGTCCGCATCGCAACAACCGCCTCTCTGAGGGGGCGATTAGAAAGATGCACCGGCCGGACTGGCCGGTGCACTTTTTCACGTGAGTTGCGATGTAGTTCAGGAGGAGGTGGTCACGTCGTGGTGGTCGCCGCCGGTGATCGCGATGTCGCTTGTATTGCTGACCATGTTCGCACCCTGGACCAGTTCCTGATGGTATCCGGAATTGGCGAGGATCGAAGAAGAGTCAGCAGTGCTCGTTCCGGTCAGGTCGTGGCCTGCGACCGGTGTGCTCGGATCCCAGCTCAGCTTGCTGTCGAAGCCGATGCCTGCGTCGCTGTGAGCATCTCCACCCTCGGAACTAAGGTCGTTGTGAGCGTGGGCATTGTTCATGCTGACATTGTAGGCAGTGTCCTGATCAGCGAGGTTGTTTGCCTGCACCAGGCTGAAGCCGGTGTGGTTGCCGTCGCCGTTCAACGAGTTATTGAGGATGTTGTCCAGGTTCAGGTTGAACGAGTAGTCATCACCCAGATTGAAGGCCAGGTCGCCGCCGGCGATGCCGACATTGCCACTAACTTCGCCGATGTCCTTCAAGGTGCCGAAGTCATAGTCGGAGCTTGAATGCGTACTGGAGTCGGAGGAGTAGTTGCCGCTGTCCTTGGTGTAGGACTCAGACAGGCTATTGTTGCTATCCTTCACATGCGTGCTCGAGTCCGAATAGTTGTAAGCGTTGCCGCTGTCCTTCGTGCTCGTGTTGTAGCTGTCCTTCGTGTCGGTAATCGAAGTTACCTTGGTATCGGTGTCCTGGTGATTGTACGAGCTGGTGATGTCATTGGTCGTTGTGTTGACCTTGCTGTCGAAATCATAGCTATTGTCACGATTGTCGCCGTTACCATTCGTCTGGGAGGCGTCTGTATTCGTCGTGTCGGTACTGTTGTCATTATGGCTGTTGGATGAATTGCCAACGCCCACCAGACCAGTGGAACCATCGTCAATGTTCGTCGAGTTGACAGCGCTGTTGGCGAAGCCATCGGCAAGCGCTGCGACCTTGCTATGATCGTCGGTCAGTGACGTGTCCGTCGTAGTATTAGTGTTCGTATTGGTATTAGTCGAGTTGTTGCTGTTGTCCGAGTTGTTGCTGTTGTCTGTGTTTCCGTTGTTCGAATTGATATCTGCGTCTATGTCGAGAAGAGCCATTTCATTTCCTCCGAATGAGGAGGCCGTCCCGAAATCCCTCTCATCTTAAATGGGATTTTACTCGCGGCGGCCCCAACTCTGTTAACATTTCAGCAGATTTACGAGATACTTATCTGCCGTCGAAACCGGCTTGTTGGTTCAAGCCTGGCGCATTTGGGATTTGTTCCTAATCAAAACCCGGGCGAACAAATCCATTTCGACGCTCGCTAGAGCGCCAATCCTCCATTCTCCGATCATTTTTCACTAGGTGCGGGGAGGGTCTGCCGGTTACGCGAATACAAGAACTGGTGTGACATTCCCCCGAGTTCCGCGGCTTTGCGGAACGTTATGAATGTGGCTGAAAAATAAGCAATCTAATAGATACCAATTCGGGCTAGCGGGTGGTAAAGGCGAGATTTTTACCTGCGGCAAAGTTTGAATTAAGCAATCAATACATTGTTTATATTCAGGCTTCAGCGGGAAGCTTCCGTAACGGAATGCAAAATCAAATTGACGTTGCGGTATGAAGTAAACGCTACTGAAATCGTGCCTGCTAATCCATCCTACTTATCCGTTCGCAATAGCGTCAGCGGCGACCGAAGTAAATTTTCTGACGCCTTCGAAATCATTCATAACCGTTGCAATAATGAACCACTCACGCCGATTTTTACCATGTAATAAAAAAGATACCGACTCTTACTATGCTTAGCGCTATCGTCACTCGGAGTAGACACCCGTCCGGATAAGCCAATAGTTACAAGCTGCTTAACGGTAAGATGAAGATGCGCTTCCTCTCGGGCACGGACCGCACGTTGCCTAGTACCCAACCAAATGTAAAAGATCGGAAACGTGCGAAACTGCACGGAAAAGGGGGTGTCATATTAGTCATATTCCCACATTTACCATAAAATTTAACGCATTTGCCGCAAAACTAACCCGTTTGGGCAATTTGCATTTTCTCGTACGTGTATTAGTGTTATTAAAAATAAGTTAAGAAGACTGCAGAAGCAGTTCCTATATAAGAGCACAACGCTCATACAACAAAATTCAATAAAAGCGGGTTAACCAACTAATAGCTGCGAGCTTTGGGGGATGCACAAATGTACATCGCAAGCACAAGAGCAGGGAATACAGACGAAAGCCACAGTATCATACCTCTAAGAGATACAATCGTTGTACTGGCCGACGCCGATCTATTTTCGGAATGCTTGGCTCAGGCATTGGGAGTGCGATTTACTGGATATGATGTCGTCAGTATCGCTGATCCGAAGGCCCTTCAGGGGGGAATCCTTGAAGGTGTTAGACTGGTTCTGCTTTATCATCTACCATCAGATGACCTGCAGGATACTTTAAAGGCGCTACGCGCCAACTCGCCTGGAGTATCGATCGGACTGGTTGTTGAGACCATCGACCTCCTGGATCCTTACGTCGGTCGACTTGTCGAAGGACGGAGCATCCACGGCGTGCTGCCACTTAATCTTCGCCTTGACGTGTTCATGGCGGCGATCGATCTGCTGATGAAGGGCGGCGAACATTTCCCTTCAGCGCTTCTGCGCAGGCTGACTGTCGAAGGACAACATTCCAATTCGTCCTTCTACGCAGCGCCGGCTCAGCTGGCTGCAAACCACAGACCCTATGACGACAACATGGGATCGCGCGGCGGAAACCTACAAGCGCTAACCACGCGGGAAGTTCAGATTCTCGACCTGATCTGCAAAGGGACGCAGAACAAAATTATCGCGGATCAACTCAACCTGTCGGAAAATACAGTCAAGGTTCATGTCAGGAACATCTATAAGAAGATGAACGTTCGTAATCGGACGGAGGCAGCCTCGCGCTTCTTCAATTCGGATGTCGGGCAGGAGTCGTCGCGCAAGTGGCGCAACTGATCGGAACCTGAGATATCAAAAAAGGTCGCCGCGCATCGGTCCCTTGGGCCAGCGGCGGCCTCGTTCTGCGCAGCACTTTCTGTTTGAAAGATGACGTCGCGTGCAATGCCATCCGGTCTTGTTCAGATGGCGCGCCCCCTGATGACATTTCAGCGAGACCGCCCACGGTGCGGATCGCGCATGGCCGTCGGCCCCAATAGTCCAATTTACTCCTACAGCGATACGATGCGACAGCGGCGCGGACGGCGATCCTCATTGTGATGCGTTGGCCACAGCGTTGCGACATTTTGGCTCGTCAACAGCTCCAGCGATTTATGCGCTTGTATAATGGCGTGCACTTACTATATGCCAATAAATTATAAGGTTGCTTATGAATAGTAGGCTTTCCAATTAAATGACTTCGGCACCAACCCTCGGCTTTCTTCTGCATGACGTTGCTCGGCTTCTTCGCAAGCGGTTCGAGCAGCGCGCGAAAGGCTTGGGCTTGACACGGTCGCAATGGCAGACCCTTGCCTATCTCGCCACAAACGAGGGCATTCATCAGGCGGGCCTGGCAGAGATGCTGGAGATCGAGCCGATCACGTTGGTCCGCATCCTGGACAAGATGGCGCAACGTGGATTGATCGAGCGGCGCCAGCATCCAACCGATCGCCGCGTCTGGCTGCTTTACATGCGCGAAGAGGCACGGCCCCTGCTTGCCCACATGCGAAGCCTCGGGGACGAAACCAGAGGCGAGGCCTTGGAAGGCATCTCGGGCGAGGACCGCATTCGCCTGTTCGAAACGCTTACCCTTATGAAAACCAACCTGGTTCAAGGCTGCCGTCTGGCTGCGGCCGACAAAGAGATAAATCATGGCTGACTCACCTTCATCTATTCGGATACATGCCAACGCAAACACCAGCGAGAAGAACGTCGCGCAGGAAGAGGTTGCGGAGGCACCGGCTGCCAACCCGACGCCTGCTCCAGCAACCGTAGGCGTAGCGACGCCGGTGGCTGCGGCAGTCAAGCCTCGCAAGCGCCGGAGCCCGACCCGGCCAATCCTCTTTGCGCTCCTGCCGGTCGCGCTCGTCGTTGGCGGCTATTACTACGTCACCGGCGGACAGGTGATGTCGACCGACAATGCCTACGTCCAGGCAGATATGGTCGGCGTCTCGACAGACGTCTCCGGTCTGGTCGCCTCTATCGACGTCCACGAGAACGAACTGGTGAAGAAGGGGCAGGTGCTTTTCCGCCTCAAGCCCGACACCTTCCAGATCGCGTTGGAAGGGGCTCAGGCGCAGCTCGGAGCTGCCCGCAACCAGATATTGAACCTGAAGGCGAGCTATCAGCTGACGCTTTCGCAGATCGCCCAGGCACAGGCAGATATTCCGTATTTCCAGACGGCATTCGACCGCCAGCAGAACCTTATCAACAGCTCAGTCGCCTCAAAAGCTGCCTTCGACGAATCCAAGCACAATCTCGATGCTGCCCTGCAGAAGGTCGACGTTGCGAAGGCTCAAGCGGCATCGACGCTTGCCCAGATCGGCGGCGACGTGAACCAGCCGGTCGAACAGAACCCAATTTATCTGCAGGCCAAGTCGACGGTCGACAACGCTCAGCGGGAGCTTGACGACACGGTCGTCAGGGCCTCCTTCGATGGCATCGTCACCAATGTCAACGCGCTGCAGGTCGGAGCCTACCTGACAGCTGCGCAACAGGGTTTTTCGCTGGTCTCAGCCAATAACCTATGGATCGCGGCAAGCCCGAAGGAAACTGAGCTGACCTACGTCAAGCCCGGACAGACGGTCGACATTTCGGTCGATACCTACCCCGGTATCGTCTGGAAGGGGACCGTCGCAAGCATCAGCCCTGCGTCCGGCTCGAGCTTCTCGCTGCTGCCGGCACAGAACACGACCGGCAACTGGGTCAAGGTCGTGCAGCGCATTCCGATGCGGATCAGCATCGACGATCAGGCCGGCAAGCCGCCGCTTCGCGTCGGAATGAGCACTGTCGTCGGCGTAAACACGGGCCACGCCCGCGGCCTGCCGGATTTCATCGCCAAACTTTTGGGCCGTCCCGACGGCAAGGATCATGAGTAACGCTTCCGCAACGGCCGGTGCCGAGCCCATCGTCGCCAATCGCGGCGCTATCACGGCCTGCGTCATTCTTGCCGTCATCATGCAGGCGCTGGATACGACCATCGCCAATGTCGCGCTGCCCTATATCCAGGGCAGTGTCTCGGCCAGCGCCGACCAGATCAACTGGGTTCTGACGTCCTATATCGTCGCGGCTGCGATCATGACGCCGCCGTCCGGCTTCCTGTCGGCAAAATTCGGTCGCAAACGCGTACTTCTGACCGCGATCGGCGGTTTCGTCGTTGCTTCCGTCCTGTGCGGGTTCGCGCAGTCTCTGGTGCAGATTGTCGCTTTTCGCCTGCTGCAAGGCCTGTTCGGCGCAGCACTCGTGCCGCTGTCGCAAGGTATCCTGCTTGACATCTACTCGGTCGAGGAGCGCGGCAAGGCAATGGCGCTATTCGGCGTTTCGGTCATGGTGGGGCCCGTGCTCGGGCCGGTTATCGGTGGCTGGTTGACAGATCATATCAGCTGGCGGTGGGTCTTCTACATCAATGTGCCGATCGGGATGCTGGCGTTCATGGGCATCGTGGTTTTCGTCAGGGAAACGAAGATCGATGCGCTCGCCAAGCTCGACCTGTTCGGCTTCAGCATGCTCAGCCTAGGTATTGCGTCGCTGCAGCTTTTCCTCGACCGCGGGGAACAGCTCGACTGGTTTTCGTCCGGCGAGATCATCATGGAGGCGCTTGTCTGCGCGGCCGCATTCTATCTGTTTCTGGTCCATACGTTCACGGCGAAGAAATCCTTCGTCAATCCACGGCTGTTCCTGGACCAGAATTTTGCCGTCAGCATGCTTTTCATCTTTATCGTGGGCGTGACCTATCTGGCATCGCTAGCGTTGATGACACCGTATCTGCAGACGCTGATGGGATATCCTGTCGTTACCGCCGGTATCGTGATGGGGCCACGTGGCCTCGGTACGATGGTCTGCATGTTCGTTGTCGGCCGGCTGATCGGCAAGGTCGACACGCGCTGGCTGTTGTTGCTCGGCCTCGGACTGACCGCCTGGGCGATGTACGAGATGACCGGCTGGACGCCAGACGTCTCGCAATGGACGATCATCACGGTCGGCTTCGTACAGGGCGCCGGCCTCGGGTTCCTGTTCGTGCCGCTGACGACCATCGCCTTTGCGACGCTGCCGGCGCACATGCGCGGCGAGGGGACCGGCCTTTACAATCTCTCACGCAATATCGGATCGAGTGTCGGTATCTCCGTCGTCTCGGCGCTGATCACGGAGAATACGCAGAGCAATCACGAGTCGATCGCAGCTTATGTGACGCCGTTCAACCATGCATTCGATGCACCGGCGGCCGTCCACAGCGTCGATCCACTGACTGCAATCGGCAGGGCGAGCCTCGATGGCATCATCACGCTGCAGGCGACGATCATCGCCTATATCGATGACTTCAAATTGCTGATGCTGATGTCGCTCTGCGCGATGCCCCTGGTCATTCTGCTGAGGAAGCCGGCTACCCCGGCTGCGGTCGATCACAGCATCGCCATGGAGTAGGGCATCTCGCCATACCATCTAGCGGCGGCCGTCTGGGCGATCCCGGCGGCCGTTTGCGTTTCGGGACTTTTAGAGGAACCGGCGGCTGACGAACCGCGAGCCGACCACGCCGAACCGCCAAAGCGGATCGACGTTCTTGGTAATGCCTATTCGCTTGTCCTCGGCGACCGGCACAGGGGCGGCTGGCGAGAGCTCGAATGGATCTTCCGCGAGCGAGCAACCGTTCAATCTCAGATCGATACCAAGGGCCTGTGTCAATTTGCCGGGACCGCTGCAGAGATGGTATGGATCGGTCATTCCACGCCGCTCGACCATCTTGTCGATGCCGCCTTCCGGTTCCAATGCGCGGATCAAGACGGCGCTGCCTGGAAGGCAGACGAAGTTGATGCACCAATGGATGCCGTAGGATCGATAGATGTAGACATGTGCGGGAGCACCGAACATGGCTGCGTTGCGCTCAGTCGGACCCCGGAAGCAGTGCGAGGCCTCGTCATCGGCCCGGTAGGCTTCAGTCTCGACGATCCTGCCGCCGACCCCGTCAACAGAGAAACGCCAGCCTATGAGCTCGCGTGCGACACCGACGACATCTCGGCTGAAAAAGCTGTTCAAGCTATCTGAGGACAAGGACTGGCGCCCGATGGAAGTGCTTCCGATCGCCCTAAGAAAGCGACCGGAAGCCAATGCTGGATACTAGCGATGTGCGAGGCGCGGGGCTCCGCGCCGATGGTTGTTGCCGATCCGGTGCTCGGCCAGGGCGCCGAACGCAAGTCCGAGGGTCGCCCAGAGAATCGCGTGCATGCCGAGCGACGTTACCCGGAACCGCCAGAGAACCACTGCCGAGAAGTTTTCAGGCACTTCGTTGATTGGCGGCATGGCATATTGCACCACCGCGATGACGGCGATGAAGGCGACGCCGGCGACAATTGTTGCGTTCCACTGGCCATAACGCGGCAGGAGGGTTCGCGCCAAGGCAACTGCTCCTACCATTGCTGCAATCGAAATCACAATCATGACAAAGAAGTATTCCGTCCTGACGCCGATCGTATCGGGATTTCCGACCGAAGGCGGATTTGCGGGATACTTGATATCGGGCACAAGGGCGATCGCGACGAAAGCTGCCAGCGCAATCAGCGCTGCCGTGCCGCGCGGGCCGAACGGGCTGACCCGACCGTACGCATAGGAGAAGGCGAGGGCGAAAAGGCCGCCGATGCCGACGCTATAAGCCATAATGCCGGTGAACAGCCCCAGGCCTGCCTGGGTCTCGCGACTGACGATCTCAGGCTCCGGCGCTTCGCCCTTTGCCTGATTGACCTGGTCCTCGAAAGCGATAGCGCTATCGACAAGCGGTTCTCCGAACGTCCGGGCGAAAGCAAATACCAACAGGCCTGCCAACACCCCGGCGATCATGCCGCGGAGCAAAAGATTTCCAACCATGTGGGCTACTCCTTAGTGGCAGGGAAAGCCGAGGAGATGGCGACCGTCATGCACGAATTCGTGGACGTACATGCCTGATATGAGCGAGGTCGCGCCTTCTTCTGCGCCGACGAAGTAGATGGCCAGCATCATAAGGAGGCCGGCGAAGATCGCCCAGGGCAGAATCTCGCCAAGCGGGATGGGGGCCGGGCCGATAGCCGCTCCGAATGTGGTGTCGGACATATGTTAGTTCCTTTTAGAATGACGCGTTCCGTCGGTGACAAGGATTTGTTGGCGTAGGGTCTGGCTTACGACTGGCTGAAACCTTCAACCCGTCGATTACAGTGGCGCGACCGCGCCGGGCTTTCACCGGCTTCCATAGCGACAACCCAAACGTTATATCTGCGCCGCAAGCTTATTGTCAACGAACGCATATGCGCGCCAGCAAGGCTGCAGGCCGTTCATTTTGGAAAGATTTTCGCCTTGAAGGGACTTTTGACCTGGGTTTGTCACGGAGCGACGGTCAGCAACAGAACCGCGACGTTTCCAGGCGACGAGCCATTGGAAGAAAAGGCCATTGCGCAGACAAAAATGTTGAAGGGATTGTTGGAGCGGGCGGATCGCGTCTGGATCAGCCCGACGTTGCGCACTAGGCAGACCTCGGAGATTCTTTCACTACAGGGCGAACCGGATACCGCCTTGCGCGATTGCGACTACGGTCGGTGGAGCGGCAAAGCCATTGGGGATTTGCACGTGATTGAGCCGGAAAATGTCGCCGTATGGCTGACGGACATGACCGCTGCGCCGCACGGAGGAGAATCCCTTGCCGCGCTGTCCGAACGCGTTGCAGTTTGGGTAGATCATCGGCTTGGTGAAAGGGGCCACACTATCGCCATCACCCATGCTTCTGTGATCCGTGCGGCTTTGCTGCACGTTCTGCAGGCGCCGCCGTCGGCGTTCTGGAAAATCGATGTAGAGCCGCTGAGCGTCGTCCAAATGAGCGGCGACGGGCGCAGGTGGACCTTACGGTTCCCCAGCCAAGCTCGTTCCATCATCTGAAGGATTGCGCGGCGCCAAACGAACAAAGCCCGATCGAGACCGACCGGGCTTGAGTTTTCATATCTTGCAAGCGTCGAGCGACTAGCGCTGACGGGCCTTGCGCGCCGCGTAACGGCGGTCGCGCTCGGCCTTGCGTTCCGCTTCATCAGCGATGACGCGTGCGATGCGATCCTTGGCAGCCGATTCCCGGGCTTCCGCGTCGGCTCGTTCGGCAGCGGTAGCAGCTTCCGTCAGTGCTGCGGCTTCCGCAAGCTGGCGTTCGTTGGCCTCTTGCTTAAGTCGCTCGCGCTCGGCACGGCGAAGCTCGCGCGCGGCAGAAATAGCCTCGCGCTCGGCGCGCTTGGCGACCATTTCCGGGTCGTCAGCCTTTGGAGCGGTTTCGAACTTTTTCAGAAGCAGCTTTTTGGCCTCGGCAGCAGCCTTACGGCGCTCGGCAAAACCATTATCGTTAACGTGTCTCAATCCAACGTCGTCCTTGTCGGTCCAGAATAATCAGGATTCGGGTTTCAAAAAGCGTCTCAGCGCTTCGTGGCTTTTTTGGGCTTGGTGGTCTTGGGAGCAGAATTCGCTTCTTTTTCCAGACGAAGTTCACGCAATCTAGCGGTCTTCGCATCACGCTCGGCCGCCACCGCGTCTATCTCGGAAATCGTTCGGCTGCGCGCCAGAAATTCAGTCTGTGTCTTGCTGAAAGCCAGCTCAGCCTGTTCTCGTGTCTTGCTCGAATTCTCGGTCAAGTCCTCAATCCTTCAAAGCATGGTGACGCAGACGATAAAGCGAAAAAAGGCCAGACAATCGTCTGACCTTCTGTTGGTAATCGCCTCAGCAACATGCCAGTACATCCGTGGTCATGGCGAGGCTGAAAACCTTTAAGCAGCGCGAAGCTGTGCAGCGGACATCTTGCCCGACTTGCTATCGCGTTCCAGTTCGAAGTCGAGCTTCTGACCTTCAACGATTTCGCGCATGCCAGCGCGCTCAACAGCAGAGATGTGAACGAAAACGTCCGCACCGCCGTTGTCAGGCTGAATGAAGCCGAAGCCCTTGGTGGAGTTGAACCATTTTACTGTGCCAGTGGTCATAACGAACCCTTTCTGTAGCAACAAGTGTTAACCGCCGTACGACGCACGACAGCATTTCATCTCGATTTTTGAAGGGGAAGTTCGTCAAGTAAGCGCACCGGGCGCCAGCAAAAACAAATATCAGTCAAACAACTATCGATGCGCAGTAGATAGGCCCTTCACACCCGCTTGTCAACTTTTAGTTAGGTTTCGTTGACGATGTACCTCAAGCAAGATGCTGTCTTGTCGAATTTCGCCGCTGTAAAGGCGGCGAAATTGCTGCGCTGAAAAGGCGATGACCTCAGGCTAGCTTTCGCGCTTCGCGAAAGGAGACCAGTCGCCGGCTATTTTCGTCCCAGAGCACGAGATTGACGCAACGCAAGCTCTGCATGATCGTGATTCGGCCGATGTCGCCAAGTTCCGGATAGTCTCTGAGCACCTCGGGAAGCCTGTAGTAGGGCACCTTGCTCGACAGGTGGTGCACGTGGTGGATGCCGATGTTTCCGGTCACCCACCGAAGCACCAGCGGCAGGTCGTAGTGGGAGGCACCATGCAGTGCCGCCTGCTGGAACTGCCATTCGCTACCTTCCGACCAATGCGTATCTTCAAACTGATGCTGCACATAGAAAAGCCAGACGCCGGCTGCTGCGGCCAGGACAACGATCGGAAGATGGACCAGCAGAAACGGAATGACGCCGATCCACCAGATCAGCAGTGCGGCGAGAACCGCGATCGCACCATTTGTTGCCATCGTAGAGACCCACGGGAGCGCGCCGGAGCGCATCATGCCGAAGGGCAATCGCTGCTTGAAGATGAACACCCAGATCGGTCCGATGCCGAACATGACAACAGGATTCCGATACAGCCGGTATTTCAGCCGCCCGAAGGCGGAGAGAGCCTTGTATTCCTTGACGGTCAAGGTCGCGATATCGCCCACTCCTCGTTCGTCGAGGTTGCCGGCCGATGCATGGTGGGTCGCGTGGGCGCGCCGCCAGTAGTCATAGGGCGTCATTGTCAGCACGCCGATCACACGACCCGTCCAATCGTCCACGCGGCGGCGCGCGAAAAAGGAGCCGTGACCGCAGTCGTGCTGGATCATGAACAATCGCAGCAGGAACGCCGCCGCCGGGATAATCAGGACCATTCCGATCCATATGCCGTAGTGAACCGCGAGCCATGATAAAATCCACAGCGCAGTGAACGGGATGACCGTCACGGCCAGTTCAAAGGTGCTGCGGCCGGCGTGAGGCTGGCGGTATTTCGACAGGATCTTGAGCCAGGCTTTTTCGCTTGGTCCGCTCGCCTGATCGAGGGTGGGGGCCATGTTCATTGGGGGACGTTCTTTCGGAGAGTTGCGCGATCGTTTCGACGCGTGTGGATAGGGATGCTCTAGACTGGCAATACAAATTCAGTCTCGGTCCCATCGCCGTACGAAATTTCGCTTGCGGCAGGGGTTATAGCACAGCCTGATGCTAACGGCACTAGGGCTGGCCGGGGTGCGGCGATATTTCGTATGCACCTTGAAGGTCGTCATCGGGAAAGGCCGTTGGCAAGCTCATGCATACATGATCGTCAAAAAGCGCTAATCTTTTGCTTTGTCCCGAATCGATGCAGCCCGCCGTTGAAATCGCGCTGATCAAGGGTAAATTCCAGGATGACCATTTTTTCCGTCAGGCACATCACGGCCTATCGTTATCGGCGTCCGGTGGAATTCGGCCAGCACCGGCTGATGTTTCGCCCGCGCGACAGTTTCGACCAGCGGCTGCTCGATGCGACGCTTATCGTCGATCCGGGGCCAAGCCATGTGCGTTGGATACATGACGTGTTCGGCAATTGCGTGGCGCTTGTCGATATCTCCAGGCCAGCTTCCGAACTGCACTTTGAAACCCGGATAAGGCTTGATCATACGGCACAGGTTGCACTCGATCTGCAGATCGACGACGAGGCGCTGAGCTACCCCTTCGCCTATGAGGCGGACGAAGTCGCCGATCTGGAGCCAACGATCACACGTCACTATCCGGATGCCAACGACGAGGTCGGCCAGTGGGCGAGACGGTTTGTGCGCATCGGTCGACCCACCGAGACAGGCCATCTGCTGATGACGATGTGCTACGCGATCCACGAGAGCTTCGGCTATACGAGGCGATTGGAGCGGGGGACGCAGACGCCGTTGCAGACGCTGGAGCTGAGGCGAGGCACCTGTCGTGATTTCGCGCTGCTGATGATGGAGGGTGCTCGTTCGCTTGGGCTGGCTGCCCGCTTCGTCACCGGCTATGTCTATGTTCCCGATCGTGACGGATCGAGCATACGCGGCGGGGGCTCCACCCATGCGTGGTGCCAGATATATCTTCCCGGTGCCGGATGGGTGGAGTTCGACCCGACCAACGGTATTGTCGGCAATCGCGATCTCATCCGTGTCGGTGTTGCCCGCGACCCACGGCAAGCCATCCCGCTGACGGGGAGCTATGACGGCGAGGCGACCGACTACCTGGATATGTCCGTGCAGGTCAATGTGACGACCGGGGATGCGGCGGGCGATTCTCGCAAAACAGATAGTAGACAAATGGAACACTCATCGCGCATCGGCGTTCATCGGTAAGTTTTTTTGCCAGGCCCGGCAAAAATCTTTCACTGAAGGATATGCAATGAAGATCCGTGCCGGATTCCATATTGGCTACGAATGCCCGCAACCCACTCCGATGTTGCTTGTTCTCAATATTCATCCGTCGCGACGTATCGACCTTTTGACCGACCAGGTTCTGGGATTCGATCAACCGATAGATGCGCGAGAATACACCGATGCCTTTGGCAATGCCTGCACGCGGATCGTCGCGCCGCCGGGTTTGACGACCATAGCGACCGATTTTGAGATCTATGACAGCGGCCTTCCCGACGTCATTCCCGACGATGCTATTCAGCACGACATCAAGGACCTGCCGAACGAAGTGCTCGTCTTTCTGCTGGGCAGCCGCTATTGCGACACGGATCGGCTTGCCGATTTCGCCTGGGCGCAGTTCTCGCTAACCCCGCTCGGATGGCCGCGGGTGCGGGCGATCAGCAATTTCGTTCACGATCATATTGTTTTCGATTATCAGAAGGCCGATCCGCTGCGTTCTGCGCACGGCGGATACCTCGAGAAAACAGGTGTTTGTCGCGACTTCGCCCACCTGGCGATTACCCTTTGTCGCTGCATGAACATTCCTGCGCGCTACTGCACAGGCTATCTCGGCGACATCGGTGTGCCTGTCGATCCCAATCCTATGGATTTCAGCGCCTGGTTCGAGGTCTATCTTGGCGGCCACTGGCATACCGTCGACGCCCGCCACAATACGCCCCGCATCGGCCGGATCCTGATGGCGACTGGTCGCGACGCGACGGACGTCGCCCTGACAACCAACTTTGGCCCCGCAACGCTTGCTCGCTTCGAGGTAATTACCGAGGAACTGCCGCACGGCTAGATAGGCAGTGAGGGGGCAGATCATGATTCGAATCACCTCAAATCAACCGCCCGCCGCGCTATCTGATGCTTGCCGTCTTCGGATTTGGCGTTGTAAGCCGACGTTGAAAATCGACTTGGTGAAAATGAAAGGCCAGAGGGCGATAGCCTCTTCGCCGCATTTTCCGATAGATCGGCCGAAGCCTCCCGGCAAACGAGACACGCATTTCCGCTTCACTTCGACGTTGCTGGAACGTTTCTCAACCTGCGACTTTTATCGCGGCTTTGGACGTGTCGGTTCGATTTTCGCTTTGGCATCCCGTTAGTCGTTGGAACTTTTAAGGTTGGCATCCATTGGAAGAAAGAGGAGCGCTGATGTCAAAATTCTACTTTAAAACCAATGACAACGATGGAACGTGGCCGGGAGACTCGTCGTTCGAATTTCCGACGCTGATGACCGCGATCGAGCAGGCAAAGAAGGTATTGGCGGAAATGGCTATGGATGGAATTCCAGATGGTAATGGTCGGGAACTGTCCGTGGAGGTCGAGAACAACGATCATCAGGCGGTGGTTGTCGTCAGCCTTGTCCTAAACGTGGAATACATGGCGCCGAGCTGATGACGGCCGGTGACAGCCCGTTACGAAAATTGCGAAAATGAACGCAGGATGAACAAGATTATGGTTTAAACGTTAGTTCTAAGAAAGGAGCACTGATCATGTTCATGTCCATCCTTCCAGCCGGCGGTATAGTCGGCGCGCAAATGGCGGGCCTTCGCGCAGCTGTCTCTTCGGCCATCGCTTATGCAGCAGGTCTCGAAGATGCCAGAATAAGCGTTACTGAAGATAGCGGCGTCATTTACCTCGATGGCTCGGCTCCCAGTCTTCGTGTGTTGGAGACCGCGATAGGCGTTGCTCGTGACATCGCCGGCAATGCGATCTGCAATAGAATAGAGCCTGCATACTAACTGGTACCATTTTTTTGAAAACGAATTGCAATCGCCGAGGACATTCGCTCGCCGCAAGCTTTGCTACCTTGTATCGCAATGAATTCTTGGTGAGCGCCTTGCCGCGTCGGGCTGCGCGCAACCGACTGCTGATGCCACGTCTACAGAGATCGGCTGCCGCATAAATTCGTTCGATTGACGCCTGATCAAGAACAAAGCTCCGGCTCTTGCGTTGTCCCACCGACATATTTGTGTGACGGGAGACAACGATGGTCGACGCCGGCAAGCTCAACACCTATCGATCCAAGCGCGATTTTAAGAAGACCAGGGAACCGAGCGGCGCGACCGAAATTGCCTCGTCCAACCGTCGTCGGTTTGTCATTCAAAAACACGATGCGACACGATTGCATTACGACCTTCGCCTCGAGCTGGACGGCGTGTTCAAATCATGGGCCGTCACCCGGGGGCCCTCGCTCGATCCGCAAGACAAGCGCCTGGCCGTCGAAGTTGAGGATCATCCGCTCGACTACGGTGATTTCGAAGGGACAATACCGAAGGGCCAATATGGCGGCGGGACGGTTCTCCTGTGGGATCGCGGCTACTGGGAGCCTGAGGGCAACAGGAGCCCCGAGGATGCTCTCGCCGAAGGCGATTTGAAGTTCACCCTGGACGGCAAGCGCCTGCATGGCAGCTGGGTGCTGGTGCGCATGAATCACGACAGAACTGGCGGCAAGCGGACCAACTGGCTGCTGATCAAGCACCATGACGATGCTGCCGTCGATGGCAATGGTGATGCCGTCCTTCAAGAGGATAGCTCAGTCGCGTCGGGGAGGTCGATGGCGATGATTGCCGGGGGGAAGGGACGGGGTCCCAAACCCTTCATGCTGGCGGCGAAAGGCTCGGCCGAGCCGGACGCGGCGTGGGATAGCCGGGCCGGGCTGGCGGCCGAGCGAAGGGCAGGCGGAGATGATCCGAAACCGGCAAATGTCCAAAGAAAATCCAGGCCAAGGAAGGCGGTGTCGGCGATGCCCACCTTCATTGCGCCCCAGCTCTGCGACACTCTTGCACGTCCTCCCCAGGGTGAAGGGTGGGTGCACGAGATCAAATTCGATGGCTATCGAATCCAGATGCGCGTCGAGGACGGCAAGATCACACTCAAGACCCGAAAGGGACTGGATTGGACGGAGAGATTCCAGGCCATCGGAGCTGCGGCGAAAGGGCTACCGGATTCTATCGTGGACGGAGAGGTCGTGGCGTTGGACGAACACGGTGCTCCGGACTTTGCGGCGTTGCAGGCGGCTCTTTCGGAGGATCTGACGGACAATCTCGTCTTTTTCGCCTTTGACCTTCTTTACGACGCCAATGAGGATATGCGGGCACGCCCGCTTTCGGAGCGAAAGGAACGGCTTCGGCAGCGACTTCCCGGCGCTGACCCGCTTATCCGTTTCGTGGAGCATTTCGAGACCGGCGGGGATGCCGTGCTTCGCTCCGCGTGCCAGTTGTCTCTCGAGGGGATCGTCTCGAAGAAACTTGACCAGCCCTACCGGTCCGGACGGACCCGCAGCTGGGCAAAATCGAAATGCCGTGCTGGCCATGAAGTCGTCATTGGTGGCTGGTCGACGACGAGCGGCCGTTTCCGCTCGCTGCTGGTCGGCGTCAATCGCGGCGACCACTTTGTCTATGTCGGGCGTGTCGGTACCGGTTTCGGCGAAGCCAAGATCCGGACACTGCTTCCGAAGCTGAAGGAGGTTGAGGCCGACCAAAGCCCGTTCACCGGCATCGGTGCGCCGCTCAAGGAAGCCGGTGTCGTCTGGGCTCGGCCGGAGCTGGTAGCGGAGATCGAGTTTGCCGGGTGGACCGGCGACGGCCAGGTGCGGCAAGGCGCATTCAAGGGGTTGCGGGAGGATAAACCGGCTGCGGAAGTCGAAGCCGAAACGCCTGCAACGCCTGATACGACCGCCGTGCCAGAACCGATCAAGGGCGCGCCTGCCAAGAGCCGCCAAGGATCAAGTGGAAAAGCGTCTGTCTTGGGCGTGCTGATATCACACCCCGACAAGGTGATGTGGCCTGACGCAAGCGATGATCACCCGGTCTCGAAACTTGATCTGGCTCAATATCTGGAAGCTGTGGGTCCATGGATGATGGAACACATCAAAGGGCGCCCCTGTTCGATCATCAGGGCTCCGGACGGCGTGGGGGGCGAACGGTTCTTTCAGCGACACGCAATGCAGAGCACGTCCAATCTCCTCGACCTCGTCACCGTATTTGGCGACAAGAAGCCGTATCTTGAAATCGATAGGCTGGAGGGGCTGGCAGCGGTTGCCCAGGTTGGCGGACTGGAGCTTCATCCCTGGAATTGTCAACCGAACGAGCCGGAGGTGCCGGGACGATTGATCTTCGATATCGATCCAGGCCCCGATGTGCCGTTCTCCACCGTGGTCGAAACCGCGCGCGAGCTGCGGGACCGATTGGAAGAACTCGGTCTTGTCAGCTTCTGCAAGACGACGGGAGGCAAGGGTCTCCATGTGGTGACACCGCTTGCCCAAGGGAAAAGGGACAAACTCACCTGGCCAATCGCGAAGTCCTTTGCGCATGATGTCTGCGCGCAGATGGCACGTGACAATCCTGATCGCTATGTCATCAACATGGCCAAACGGTTGCGGAATGGAAGGATGTTCCTCGACTATCTTCGCAATGATCGGATGGCGACGGCCGTAGCTCCTCTGTCGCCCCGCGCAAGGTCAGGCGCCACGGTATCCATGCCGCTGAACTGGTCGCAGGTGAAAGCCGATCTAGACCCGAGGCGTTTCACGATCCGGACTGTCCCCGCGCTGATGAAGACCAGCACCGCATGGACGGACTATTGCGACGGCGAGCGCTCGCTGGAAATGGCAGTCAAGCGTCGAGGAAAGGTCAACGAGGCGGCTTGAGCAATGCGAAAATAGTCTCTGGCTCTGCGGGAACAATCAATTGCGACAGACATTTAGCTGTTACTAATTTATGTTGAAAGGAACGCGCCCAATGACCCAGATCGGAGATTTTCAGCGTCGTAGGCCAGTGCGCGGACGCCCTTATACGCTTGAAGAATTTGCGGACAGATATCGCCTTTCGAAGCATGCGGCAGAGGATCTCTACGTCCGCTTCGGCCCTTCCGCCATTGAGCTCGATCTCCTCATGGCTGCAAAACGCCATGTTCCCGACATGCCTGAGCGGTTGGCCGAATAATACGCTGCAACGGAGCAGCAGAGTGCGTCATTTCAGAAAATTGATTAGCGCCTCCGCGAGTACGCCGGGGGCTTCCTCGGCCATGTGGTGGCCGGAATCGATGCCGAAACCTGTGACATCCTTTGCCCACGGCCGCCACACCTCCAATACATCTCCATATAGCAGTTGGAGGTCGTCGCGTTCTGACCAGAGGCAAAGCATCGGGCATTGGACGACGCGTTGTGCCGCCCTGTCTTCAAGGTCGTGCTTGCGATCGATCGTGAGCCCAGCCCGGTAGTCTTCCACCATCGTATGCACAGTCGGGGGATCGCGCGTCGCGCGCCGAAAGTCTTCATAAGCTTCAAGCCCCATTTTATCGGGCGATCCGCCGTACCATGCGTCCGGATCGGCGACTATCGCGCGTTCCGGCTTTTCAGGGACACCGAAGAAGAACCAATGCCACCAGCGCTGGGCAAACCGCTCGTCCGCCCTCTCCAGTGCCTCGAGGATAGGCACACAATCGAGCACTACGAGCCTTGCAATATTTTCCGGATAGTCCATCGCCGCCCTGAAGGCGACGTAGCTGCCGCGATCGTGGCCGACGATCGCAAAGCGCTCGTGGCCGAGGGCGCGCATGAGTTCGACGGCGTCGCGGGCTTTGGCGCGCTTAGAGGATCCTTCATGATCGGCGCTGTCGGCGGGCTTGAACGACCGGCCGAAGCCCCTGAGGTCAGGACAGACAACGGTAAAGGATTTTGCGAGCCGGTCCGCGACCTGCCCCCACGTCATATGTGTACGCGGATGCCCGTGCAGTAACAGGACGGGCGGCCCCGATCCTCCGTGCCTGACATGCAACTTGCCATCCGAAACCTCGATATCTTCCAATGTGAAACCTTCGAACATCGTCACGCTCCCAACCTGAACACCCGGGTCTGAAAACAACAAAAAACCCGCCGATGTGGTCATCGGCGGGTTTCTGATTTGAGCCTTTAGAAGGTTTTCATGTCGTCTCGTTCACGTCCGCCCAATACAGCCGCCACGCTGGCGATAAATGCGCCAATGAGGAGGGAAAGGGTGCCAAACAGTGCGATCTTCGCGCCGGTCTTGCGCGCGGCGTCTGCTGCCTGTTGCGCCTTAACCTTGGCATCATCAGCCTTCTTCAGGATCGCATCCACGCGTGCCTTGGCGTCCGCCTCCGACAATCCGGTTTTGGCCGCGACAAGCTGGACGAGATAGCTCTGATCATCCGGCGATACCGATCCGGCAACGGCGCTGTTTGCGAGAATCGTCGCGATCTGAGCGCTTGCATTGTCGTCACTGCCCGGCTGCTGGCCTGCAGCTGGCTTGCGTGGGTCCGCAGGTCGAAGCAGGCTGTCAACGAAATAGGACGAGCTTCCGCTCGCGCCATCGACGGCTTTCGTAACGCCGGCGGCAGCGGCACCCGACGTTACGGTCGAAGCGGCTTGTATGCCGGTGCCGATCATCGAAGTCAGCGCCGACCCAAGTACTCCCGCGAGTAGAACGGTTGCCAGAGCCCAGGTGAGCAGGCCATGAGCTGTGTCACGGAAATAGACTTCATCCGTGTGAACCGCCACCCACTTTGTACGCAAGCGCCCGGTCATATAGCCTCCAAGGCCTGCCGAGAGCCATTGGACGATTACAATCCAGATGGCCGTCGTCACCGACAGCGTCATCACCGAGGCGCTCTGAGAGGACCACGGAGATATCATGGTCAGGCCAAGTCCAGTGCCGAGCAATGTAAGCAGCAGGGTTACAGCCGCCGCCACGACGCCGCCGGCGATGATTGCACCCCAGCTTACAGCAGAGACCGATGATTCCGGCCCTGCGGACACCTCTGAATTCGAGGAGAATACGGTCATTCCGCCATCCTATCGAAAAAAGAGTGCGAGAATGATGATGATCGGGATCGGAACACCCAACATCCAAAGTAAAATACCGCGACCCATGTGATTTCTCCTTTGTCAGATTTGTCTAACGTTGTTTGGTTTAAGAAGCCTCCGACGAGAGACGGGACCGGAGCCTTCTTGACTGTGGTTCAAGACCCGCAAGCCCATTCGGGAGCTTGCGAATTTCCAATGACGATCAAGCCGTCTTCTTTTGAGCGGCCAAGTTGACGGCAGACTTCGCAAGCGTGGTCAGGTCTGCATCCGTGGCGGACTCTTCCTTCAAGGTGGCATCGAGAAGGGTGACGGCGTCCTTGTAGCCGAGCTGTGCGGCCCAGGTCTTCAGGGTGCCGTAGCGGGTGATTTCGTAGTGCTCGACGGCCTGGGCCGACGAGATCAGCCCAGCGTCCAGGGCAGCGGTGCCTTTGAACTCCTCGATAATCTCTTCGCCCTCGGCGATGATTCCCTGGATAGCCTCGCAGGTCTTGCCCTGCGGACGCTTGCCAATGATCTCGAACACCTGTTGCAGGCGCTCGACGTGACCTTCGGTCTGCTGCAGATGCTTTTCAAACGCGGCCTTCAGCTGTGGCGCGGTTGCGGCGCGTGCCATTTTTGGCAGTGCCTTCACGATCTGTCGTTCGGCGAAATAGATATCCTTGAGCGTGTCATGGAATAGATCGTTGAGTGTCTTCTCGGCCATTGGGTCTCTCCTCGTGATTGTGTGTCAGTGAACGGTTGCGGAGATCAACGTGTTGTCTGCGCAAATGTTCCTGCCCTTTTGAACGTGGTCGGATCGCCATCCTGTGGGAGCCACTGACCCCGGAAACTACCGCTCCGAAGCAGATCGAGCACTCCAAACGGGCCATCGACAGGTTGACAAACTCCCCGTTTGCGGTTGAACAGACGCACGCCGGAGCTAACGGGCCGAGCGCCACCAATTCACGCGAGGAAGAAAACATGAAGTATTTTACTGTCGAAATCGGTGGACGACCGATCGCATGCTTTCGCTCGGAAGATCAGGAAGATGCAGAGCATTTCTTCGAGGCTGAAGACTTCCGTGAAGACCTGACTGTCATGCTGTCGGACGGAAAGCCGCTGTGGGATGGTCTTGCTACCCTCAATCTCAGAGATGCCACGGCCGAAGAACAGCGCGAAGTCGACCAGGCCTACGAGTTCGACGAGGATCTGCCAAAAGAAGCCGACGATGAGTTCGTCGTCTTTCTGGTGCCGGTCTCGGATCCGGCTGACGATACGGACGACGAAGAATAACTGTCGTCAATCCTGCGCCGTGTTGCGCGCTGAATGCGAAACGCCCGCGCCCGGAGTTGTGCGCGGGTCAGGTATGGGCGGGTTCGGTGATCGATCTAAACGGGAACTTGCGGCCGCATTGGCAGCGGATGACGTAGCTCTCCTGAAAGTTTGACGAACGCTGCTCGAAGAAGCCCTTGGGCATCGTGTCGACTGCGAAGCCCGGATGTTTTCGAACACGATGTTCGTCTTCCGAGGCTTCAGCAAAGCCACTATTTCCACATTGGGGGCAGGTGATCTTCTTTGAGAATCGATCGCGCGCAGCCATTACATTCTCCAAGCTAATCCAATGACAGCCCGCGGCGGCCATTTGCGATCGTGCAACCGCTGGGAAGCACGGCAAACCGAAGGCCTCCAATTGAAAATCGGATGGCGGAAGAGGTGGGATTCGAACCCACGGTACGGTTTCCCGCACGCCGGTTTTCAAGACCGGTTCCTTAAACCACTCGGACACTCTTCCGTGACGGCCTTATGACCCAAACGGCGCCCTTGTGGCAAGGCCGTCTTGGCCGTTCTCGCGGACTTTTTTGGGTCGGCCGCGCCCATCGACAAGCGCCTGCGAAAATCCCCGACTGTTAACGTCTGCCTGGTTGGCGGGCTAGTCGGGAAGGGATGCGTTAACCATAATCGTTAGAATTGTTCCTACTTTGGCAAATTGCTTCGTAATTTCGGCAAGATGCAATCATGATTAAAGCCCCGTTAGGTGGTTGAGGCGTATGCGGAATCTGGCTCGGGAAGATGTTCGCATTCTTCTTAACCATGTTCACTATCAGTAACGGCGTATAGACACATGAAGTTCGAAAATGGTGCGGGGACATACGCGACAGGTCTGCGATGGCTGGGTATATCGCTCATGTGCGCGACCGTGACTGCATGCGGGACAACCCACGCCCCGGCGCCGGCGAAACGCACGCATGGCAAGGAATACTTCTCCGAAGCGGAATACGGCGTGAAGGCAAGCCCCCGCGTCGCCACCGGCAATAATATCCCGAAGGGCGGCGGCCGCTACATGGTCGGCAATGCCTATCAGGTGAAGGGCCAGTGGTATGTCCCCAAGGAAGACTATTCCTACAACAAGATCGGCATCGCCTCCTGGTATGGTTCCGCATTTCACGGACGCCTGACCGCCAATGGCGAGGTTTACGACCAGTTGAGCCTATCCGCTGCGCATCCGACTTTTCCGCTCCCGAGCTATGCGCGCGTCACCAACGTCGAGAACGGTTCGTCGGTCGTTGTCCGCGTCAACGATCGCGGGCCGTACCATCCCGGCCGCATCATCGACCTTTCGAACAAGACTGCAGACCTGCTGGACCTGAGGGACAGCGGCACCGGTGATGTTCGAGTGCAGTATGTCGGGCGGGCGCCGCTCGACGGGCACGACATGCCCTATCTGATGTCATCCTATGTCAAGAAAGGCGATCGCTTCCCGGGTTTCAACCCGCAGATCGCAACCGGTGTGATGGTTGCCTCCAATTCGAAGCAGATCTCGGCCGATCAGCTGCCGCCGTCCTACACGCCGACGCCCACCCGTCAGCCTAGGACATTCATACCGGCGGCGGCGCCTGTTCCGGCTCGCAATCCTGCGCCCGCCACCAGTATGGCCTATGCCGGGTCGACGCCTGTCGCGCCGCCGGTCAACCAGTTGCCGCCGATGACCTGGAGCGGCGGTCAGCCGACGGCTCCGTCGATCTTGGTCGTGCTACCGGAAATCGGGCCTATTCCACACGACCGGCCTGACTTCTAATCAATTATTTTCTCTGTTCGCACGAAGTGACTGAATGGAGCGACCGGGTAATCCTTGCCGGATTTTTCGGCCATCGTTAATATGGCGCTAGGCTCGATCGGAGTAGCGACTGGCATGCTGAAGCGCCTTCTTCTAATGGTTTCCTTCGTTATCGTCGGAGGGGTTTCTGCGTTTGCCCAGACGCCGCCGCCCGCCTTCGATACGAAGGCCGCGCAGGCATTCATGATCGAGGCCTCCACCGGTACGATCCTGCTGGCAAAGGGTGAGGATAAGCCGATATCACCGGCTTCGCTTGCCAAATTGATGACGATGGATGTGGTCTTCGATGCCATCGCTCGCGGCGAAATCAGCCCGGATACCGAATATCTCGTCTCCGAAAACGCCTGGCGTACGGGCGGGGCGCCGTCCCGGGCTTCGACCATGTTTGCAGCGTTGAAGTCGCGTGTCCGGGTGGGTGATCTCATTCAGGGTGTGGCTGTCCAGCAAGCAAATGATGGCTGCATCATCGTCGCCGAGGGCATCTCGGTCAGCGAGGCCGAATTCGCGCGTAGGATGACCCAGCATGCCCGCGAGATCGGCATGCCGAAGGCGATCTTTGCAAATTCGACCGGCCTGCCCGATGGCGACAGCAAGGTGTCGGTCCGGGAGCTGGTGACGCTGGCTCAGGACCTGCAGCAGAAACATCCCGATCTCTATAAATATTTCGGCCAGGCGGACTTTACCTGGAACAAGATCTACCAGCGCAATCGCAATCCGCTTCTGCCTCTGAGCATGGGCGTCGACGGGCTGGGCACCGGCTTTGCCGAGGGGGAAGGGTTCTCCATCGTCGCTTCCGTAGAGCGCAACGGCAGGCGCCTGTTTCTGGCGCTAGGCGGTCTTGGTTCGGACAAGGAACGGACGGAGGAGGCCAAGCGGGTTCTCGAATGGGGTCTCAGCAACTTTCGTAGCCAGAGGGTCTTTGCAGACGGCGAGGTCATTGCTGCGGCCAGCGTTTATGGCGGAGCCTCGTCGAATGTCGGCCTCGTCGCAAAGACACCCGTCGATGTCTATATTCCGGTCAACAACCCGGACCGGCTGGCCGCCCGGATCGTCTATCGCTGGCCCCTGACCGCCCCTGTCGAAGGGGGATACGAGGCGGGCACTCTGAAGGTATTTTCGGGTGCGCGGCTGGTGCGGGAGGTGCCCCTGTATACAGAGACGGCGGTTGGCCGGGGTGGGCTTGGCAGCCGTGCGTTCGATGCGTTGATCGAGTTGTCCGAATCGATGCTGTTCTCCTGGCTTTGGGATACACCGACGGCCACTTGACGAGGGCCGATCGTTGACGGGGCGTCCGGAATTTTCCCTTTAGGCCCATCAAAGAAAACCTGAGTTCGTCGCGGCAGTGGTTTCGCCGTCGCGCGTCTTGCGATAAACAGGGCCACAGGGCGCTTCGGCGCAAGCCAGCGCAGGACGCAGATCATTGTCGAACGGAAACGGATTGTTCGTAAGCTTCGAGGGCGGGGAAGGGGCCGGAAAATCCACCCAGATTCGCCGGCTGGCGGAAGCGCTGCGCCAACGCGGCAACGACGTTCTGATGACACGGGAACCGGGCGGTTCACCCGGGGCTGAGGCCGTCCGCCACGTGCTTCTGTCGGGGGCCGCCGAGCAGTTCGGAACGCGGATGGAGGCAATCCTGTTCGCCGCAGCGCGAAACGATCACGTCGAAGAGGTGATCCGTCCGGCGCTTGCCGCGGGTAAAGTCGTGCTCTGCGACCGTTTCATGGATTCCTCGCGTGTCTACCAGGGAGTGACGGGCAATCTCGAGCCGGAATTCGTGGAGGCATTGCAGCGTATCGCGGTGAACGGGGTAGTGCCAGACTGCACGCTGATCCTTGATCTCCCCGCGAGCGTTGGTCTGGAACGAGCCCGTAAGCGTGGAGTAGCCATTTCGGCGAGTGCCGAGCCGGATCGTTTCGAGAAAGAAGAAATGGAAACTCAGGAGAAACGCCGTGAGGCTTTCCTTGATATTGCTGCCCATGACCCGGCCCGTTGCCATGTGGTCAACGCGCTGCGGGCGGAAGATGTGATTGCCGAGGAAGTTCTTTCAATCGTCGGGCAATTGCTGGGGCCGCGTATCGAGAAGCAGCTCAGCAGTCCGGAACCGGCACGATGAGCGAGGAGCGGTCCGGCGTTCTCGATGGTGCGATACCTCCGACGGAGAATACCCGACTCTTCGGCCATGAGGCTGCCGAGGAGTTTCTCGCGCATTCCTATCGCTCGGGAAAGGGCCACCACGCGGTGCTGATCGAGGGGCCGGAGGGCGTAGGGAAGGCGACGCTTGCGTTTCGCTTTGCAAATTACGTCCTTTCAAACCCGGAGCCCGCGACAGCGCCCGAGCGCATGGCGGACCCGAACCCCGCTTCCGCCGTCAGCCGCCAGATCGCTTCCGGCGCTTCGCACAATTTGCTGCATCTGGCCCGGCCGACCGACGAGAAGACCGGAAAGGTGAAATCGGCCATCACGGTCGACGAGGTTCGCCGGGCGGGCAAATTCTTCTCCCAGACATCAGGGACCGGCAATTGGCGCATCGTCATCATCGATCCTGCCGACGATATGAACCGGAGTGCGGCAAATGCAATTCTGAAAATCCTGGAGGAGCCGCCGAAGAGGGCACTCTTCCTCGTGCTTTCGCACGCCCCCGGGAAATTGCTGCCGACGATCCGTTCGCGCTGCCTGCCGTTGAGATTGGCACCGCTCGACGACCAGGCGCTCGGGAGCGCTCTTTCAAACCTCGGCATTGCCGCCGGCGAGGGACAGACCGCAGCGTTGCTCACGGAAGCGAAGGGCAGCGTCAGCGAAGCGCTGAAATTGCTGAACTATGGCGGCGGCGACATCATCGCTGCCTACCAGCAGGTGATTGCCTCGGAAGGCCCAACGGCGCGCAAGGCCATGCACAGGCTGGCCGACGCGCTGTCGGCCAAAGACAGCGAGACGATCTTCAGCTTCTTCGTTTCGCATCTCGGTGACGACATAATGGGCCGGGCGAGGGCCGCCGCCATTGAGGGGCACGTGGTTGCTGCCGAAAGGATGGCGAGACTTTATTCCGAGGTCACCGAACGGCTGACCGTATCCCAGGCCTACAATCTCGACCGAAAGCAGACTATCTTGACAGTGCTCGGAGAATTGAAGCAGCAATTGTCCTAAGAACAGCCAGTGCCCGCTGCACACACACCGAGCCTGCGAAACTTAGTGTTTCGCTGCGCTGCAACTTGCGTTAATAGCCACAGACAAATTTATCAAAATAACAAGACGGGCTCGATGCCGCTTATGAAAGACAACTCTCCGTTTTACATCACGACCGCGATCTCCTATCCGAACGGCAAGCCGCATATCGGCCACGCCTACGAATTGATCGCGACCGATGCCATGGCGCGTTACCAGCGGCTCGATGGACGGGAGGTATTCTTCCTCACCGGAACGGACGAGCATGGCCAGAAGATGCAGCAGACGGCGCGCGCCGAAGGCATAACTCCGCAGCAACTCGCCGACAGAAACTCCAGCGAATTTCGCGCGATGGGCAAGCTTCTGAATGCATCGAATGATGATTTCATCCGCACCACGGAGGAACGTCACCACGAGACCTCGCGCGATATATGGAACCTGATGGCCGAGAATGGCGACATCTACAAGGACTCCTACGCGGGCTGGTACGCGGTGCGCGACGAGGCCTATTATCAGGAGAACGAGACCGAACTGCGCGCCGATGGCGTTCGCTACGGACCACAGGGCACGCCGGTCGAGTGGGTGCAGGAGGAGAGCTATTTCTTCCGGCTTTCCAACTATCAGGACAAGCTTCTGGCGCTTTACGAAGACGATCCGGATTTCGTCGGGCCTTCCGAGCGTCGCAACGAAGTGGTCTCTTTCGTCAAATCGGGGCTTCGCGACCTGTCCATTTCGCGCACGACATTCGACTGGGGCATCAAGGTGCCGAACGACCCGGCGCATGTGATGTATGTCTGGGTCGATGCGCTCACCAACTACCTGACGGCTACCGGCTACCTAGAGGATCGGAACGGTCCGCGCGCCAAGTTCTGGCCGGCCAATGTGCATATCATCGGCAAGGACATCATTCGCTTCCACGCGGTCTACTGGCCGGCTTTCCTGATGTCGGCAAAGCTGCCGCTGCCGAAGCGGGTCTTTGCCCACGGCTTCCTTCTCAACAAGGGCGAGAAGATGTCGAAATCCGTCGGCAACGTCGTCGACCCTGTCGATCTCGTCAATCATTTCGGCGTCGATCCTGTGCGCTACTTCTTCCTGCGTGAAGTCTCCTTCGGACAGGACGGAAGCTACAGCGAAGAGGCGATCGGCACGCGCATCAACTCCGATCTCGCCAATGGCATCGGCAATCTCGCCAGCCGTTCGCTGTCGATGATCGTCAAGAACTGCGACGGCAAGATTCCTGAATGCGGACCGCTGACCGACGAGGACAAGGCGATGCTCGCTGCGGCCGATGCGCTGCTCGAAACCACGCGCGACGACATGGGCAAGCAGATGATCCACCGCGCCCTTGCCTCCATCATAGCGGTTGTCTCCGAGACCGACCGCTATTTCGCGGGCCAGGAGCCCTGGGCGCTTAAGAAGACCGATCCAGCCCGCATGGGAACCGTGCTCTATGTCACGGCCGAAGTCGTGCGCCAGATTGCAATCCTGATGCAGCCGTTCGTTCCCAGCTCGGCCGAAAAACTGCTCGATCTGGTCGCTGCACCTGCCGACAAGCGTGATTTCGCTGCGCTTGGCGAGGCCGGTCGCCTCGTCGCAGGGACACCGCTCGAAGCGCCGAAGCCTGTATTCCCTCGCTATGTGGCGCCGGAAGCCTGAGGTTTCGTCAATGTTGATCGACACCCACTGCCACCTCGACTTTGCCGACTTTGCCGAGGAGCGCGACGCAATCGTGGCACGCGCTCACGCTGTCGGCGTCCGACAGATGGTGACCATCTCGACCCGGGTCAAGAAGTTGGACGAACTGCTGGAGATCACAAGAGCATATCCGTCTGTGTTCTGTTCCGTCGGAACACATCCGAACAACGCGGACGAGGAGCTCGATATCGAAGTCGAGGACCTGGTGCGGCTGTCGCGGCACGAAAAGGTCGTGGCAATCGGCGAGGCGGGGCTCGACTATTTCTATGACACAGTGAAGCCGGAAGACCAGAAAACCGGCTTGCTCAGACATATTGCAGCCGCGCGCGAAACCGGACTTCCGTTGGTGATCCACAGCCGCAGCGCTGATGACGACATGTCCGATATTCTGACCCAGGAAACAGGGAAGGGGGCCTTCCCTTTCATCCTCCATTGTTTTTCGTCGGGCCCCGACCTCGCCCGGACAGGCGTCGAACTTGGCGGCTACGTGTCCTTTTCCGGCATCCTGACCTTCCCGAAATCCGAGGAATTGCGCGCGATTGCCAAGACGATCCCGTATGATCGCCTGCTGGTCGAGACAGATGCTCCGTACCTTGCGCCGAAACGTTGGCGCGGCAAACGCAACGAGCCGTCCTACGTTGTCAACACGGCGGAAGTCTTGGCCGAGACGCTCGGCGTGAGTGTCGATGAGATCGCCGATATCACCACGGAAAACGCGTTTCGTATCTTCTCCAAGATGCCGAGGGTCTGACGGCGTGAGCTATCGAAGGCGTTTCACTATCCTGGGCTGCTCATCGTCTCCGGGCGTGCCGAGGATCACCGGAGACTGGGGCGCCTGCGACCCGAGGAATCCGAAAAATCGCCGTACCCGTGCGGCCTTTCTCATCGAGCAGATTGCGCCTGATGGAGGCTTGACGACCGTCGTCATCGACACCGGTCCGGATTTTCGAGAACAGATGATCCGCGCTGGCGTGAGTGACATCGATGCCGTGCTCTATACGCACGCCCATGCGGACCACATTCACGGCATGGACGATCTTCGCGGCTATTTTCACAACTCGCATGATCGTATCCCGATTTACGCCGACCAGCCGACGATGGATCGCATCCGAGAAGGTTTCGGCTATTGCCTGGAAACTCCACCCGGCAGCAGCTATCCACCGATCGTGCGGGCGATCATACTCGATGATATCCAGAAGCCTTTTGTCATCGACGGCAAAGGCGGTCCGATCACAATTCGTCCCCATGTCCAGCAGCATGGCGACATCCGCTCGCTGGGCTTTCGAATCGGTAATCTCGCATATTGCAGCGATATCAGCGACTTCGGACCAGAAGCTATCGCCAACCTGCAGGATCTCGACATCCTGATCATCGACGCCTTGCAATATCATTTCCATCCAAGTCATCTGTCGCTGGAGCAATCGCTTGGCTGGATCGAGAGGCTCAAGCCGCAACGCGCCATCCTGACCCACATGCATACGCCGCTGGACTACGACACAGTTATGGCCGAAACACCTGACCATGTCGAACCAGCCTACGATCAGATGCAGTTGGAGTTCGAGGTGGACGACGGGTCGCTTTAATTGAGAGGCGCGCTGAAGTGCGAAGGCCGATATATAAGCGCGTTCAATGACTTATCTTTCACTCTGACGTGGTTTTAGTTCCATAATCTATCTTATGTGATCTTTATTTGTAGCCGGGTGGGTTCAAGGATGAAGTGCGACTTGCGATAGATAACAGCGGCTTATCGCTTGCAAGGAACATGACATGAAACGCACCTACTCCCAGATCGACATGGATGAACGCCGCAAGATCGCGCGGTGGC
>NZ_PCDP01000005.1 GCF_003240585.1 Arminella tubonensis | reverse complement strand
AACGCAACATTCAATGTGAACACGAGCAAACTAAACCTTGCCCCCGTTCGCACAAAAGATCATCTTCTCCTAACAAACCCGGCCCAAAGCCATAAAAGGGCCGCTCAACGCGGCCCTTTCTGTCTTTGAGACAACACATGTCGGTACACCGGCATCGACTTCCGCGGGGTGGAGCAGCCCGGTAGCTCGTCAGGCTCATAACCTGAAGGCCGCAGGTTCAAATCCTGCCCCCGCAACCAAACCAAAACAAACCCAAAAGCCCGCAATGTCGCAAGACAAGCGGGCTTTTTGTCGTTCGGGGGACACGGATGTCGGGATGGTGAAGGCCGGTCAGGCAAGGTAGTGCTTCAGGTAGACTGGACCGAGCAAGCGACTGAAGTCCAACACCCAAAACAAAATCAAACAGCAGCCCGCTGCCATGCACAGGTTGAGTTCCTAAGGCGACGGCTAGAGGGAGCGGGATATTGTTGGCGCCCCTTCGACCGCAGACCGGTATTGCCTCCGTCCTTGCCACGACGACGTTCATCCCGTACATTGAGGCCATCGATCTTGCTGGACGAATTTTGTTCCCGCGCACCGGCGCCCGAACTCCCTTTCAACATCGGTCTCCAATACCGTCGGGCTGTGCCCGCGGTTCTTCTTCTATGTCAGCCAAAAAGGAAGATCGTCGTGGCTACAGGTACAGTCAAATGGTTCAATGCAGCAAAGGGCTTCGGATTCATTCAACCGGACGACGGCTCTCAGGATGTGTTCGTTCATATCTCGGCAGTGGAGCGGGCTGGCATGAGTAGCCTGAGCGATGGTCAGAAAATTTCCTATGAACTGACGCGCGACAAGAAATCCGGCAAGATGTCGGCTGATACGCTGCAGTCCGTCTGACGAAAACTTTGACGCGCGCCGGCGACGCGACGTCACTGCGCGAGAATATTGGCTGAAACGGGATTGCCGTTTCTTCCGCCGCTGCAGTTCAACCCAACGAAGGAAATGCGGCATGCCAAAGAGTGGCAAGGACAATTTGTTTAACCCGGAAAAGATTGCCAAGCGCGAAAAGGCGGCTGCCGATAATCCACCGTTTCGGGCAATCGCAAGCGAAGAGATGGCCGCACGTCTCAAGAAGACCGCGCACTTGAAGGAGTTGCGGCTACAGAAGGAAGCTGAAGAGGCGCTCCTCGAGCCTGCTCAAAAGACCAAGGCTGCTCCGGCAAAGCGCGCAACCAAGCGCTGATCCGCACGCACGGCAGTATCGAGCGTGACGAATACCGGAGCGATATCCGGTTAAAGAATAGCCCGCGATCAAACATGATCGCGGGCTATTTTCATCTGCGGCAACACCCGAGTGGGCCGCGAGTGTTAGAATACGTGGCGCAGCATCACGAAGAGAATGAAGGCCAGAGCAATCGACGCCGGCAGCGTCAGGACCCATGCCATCAGCATATTGCGAACGGTAGACCACTGCAGACCGGAGCCGTTGGCGGCCATCGTGCCGGCAACGCCTGAGGAGAGGACATGCGTCGTCGAGACCGGAAGGCCGAGATGGTCGGCGGCGCCGATGGTGATCATCGCCACTACCTCTGCGGCAGCACCCTGACCATAGGTCAGATGTGACTTGCCGATCTTCTCGCCGACGGTAACGACGATGCGCTTCCATCCGATCATCGTCCCTAGGCCGAGTGCCAGCGCGACCGCGACCTTGACCCAGAGCGGAATGAACTTCGTCGCGTTGTCGACCGACTTGTGATAGGCAGTGACCGCCTGCAGATCGGCGGGGTTCATCGGCAGCAGCTTCTGCTTGTCGATCAGCTTCAATGCTTCGCCGATCAGATAGATGTCATTGCGGATATTGCCGACCAGGCCGTTCGGAAGCCTTTCGATCGTCGGGTATCCCGAAACCTCTTCACTTGTCGAATGAATATAGGCCTGCAGCGCCGGCGTTGTTGCATCCGACCAGGTCTTGTTCTTGACGGCATCGCTGACAGCGGCCTTCGGATCGGCCGGAGCTGCAACACCCGGCTTCACATATTTTCCAAGAGCTGTCTCGACCTGTGCGGACGTCGACTTGTACGCGTCGAGATAGTTGATATCGGGGGTGCGATTGAGCGCGAAAGCAGTAGGTACAAGGCCGATCAGGATGAGCATGATGAGACCCATGCCCTTCTGACCGTCGTTGGAGCCATGTGCGAAACTGACACCCGTACAGGTGAAAATCAACAGCGCGCGGATCCAGAGCGGCGGCGGAGCGTTCGTCTTGGGGGCCTCATAGAGCGCCTTGTTGCGAACGAGAGTTTTCATCACCAGCAGAAGAACGGCCGAAAGACCGAAGCCGATGACAGGCGAAATCAGGAGTGACAGACCGACATTGCTGACCTGCCCCCATTCGACGCCGCTTGTGGCACTGCCAGTGGGTGCAAGAAACTGATTGGCGAGACCGACGCCGATGATCGAGCCGACAAGCGTGTGCGAGCTGGAGGATGGGAGGCCGAGATACCAGGTGCCGAGATTCCAGACGATCGCGGCGATCAGCAGCGCAAAGACCATGGCGAGACCGGAGCCGGAGCCGACCTGCAGGATCAGCTCGACTGGAAGCAGCGCCAGGATGCCGAATGCGACAGCGCCGCTGGACGTCAATACGCCGAGGAAGTTGAAGAAGCCTGACCAGATGACCGCCAGTTCGGCCGGCATCGAGCGCGTGTAGATGACGGTCGCAACGGCGTTGGCGGTGTCGTGGAAACCATTGACGAACTCGAAGCCGAGCGCGATCAGGAGAGCCAGGCCGAGCAGAATCCACGGAACGGCGCTGGCCGTTGCAAGGTCGCGGCCGAGCGCGTAGGCGATGTAGCCAAGTCCACCCACCACCACCAAACCGAAGAGCGGAAGGAACCATTTAGGCGAACCGCCTGATCGGTGGACTGGATGCGAAGCCTCGCTGCTTCCACTACTGCCCGAAACGACGTCAACCATGACCAGTTCCCCATATGGTAAATAACATTTTTCACTTAAACCCGATTGATGAAGCTGTTGTGACGCTACAACGCCTGCGATCAAATCCTTGCCCGCCATCATAGAACGGGTAGTGACTATGACCTTGATTTCGCCACGAAAATGTCAATTTTGGTTCAGCCTCGGTTCATGCATCCGGGCTTTTACTGGATGCCGCAAGGGACTAAGGATAAAGGGTCTACCAAGATGAAATCGTCCGTGATTGTCAGCGCTGTCCTGTTGGGTGGACTGGCCGCCACTTCTGTCGAGGCCATGCCGATCGCCAAATCCGCCACTACCGAAAGCGTATCCTCCGTCGTGACGGTCGACTACGCCTGTGGCCGTGGATGGCACGCAACCCCTTGGGGCGAATGCCGTCCGAATGCCTGGCGTGGCCCGCCGCCGCGCTATTGGGGACGTCGCCCGCCGCCGCCTTACGGCTGGGGCTACTACCGTCCGCGCTACTACGGTTGGCACTACGGGCCGCGCTGGTAACAAATTCAGACTGGAAGCTGGACACCGCTGTCGCAAGACGGCGGTGTCGTCGTTTCAGGACCTCGTGCGGCGCCGTTCGGAGCGAACGAGATAGACGGTCATCCCCAGCGTCATCGCCGCCATGCCGAACCATGTGATGGCGTAGACAAGATGGCTGTTCGGAAAGACCAGCTGCGTCAGGCCGCCAACCGGAAGCCCGCCGATATTGGGCGTCGCATCTGCGTCCATGAAATAGGGCGCGACGTTTGTCAGGCCTCGGCTGCGGGCAATCGCCGCGACGTCGCGTGAATACCAGCGCTCGGCGGCGGGCACGTTGGACCGCAGCAGCGTGCCCAAGGGTTCGCTGAGGCGCAGCAGGCCGGTGATGGTGACCTGGCCAGACGGGTTGCCGTCCGTTCGCTTTGCTCGGTCTCGACGATCGGTCGGCACGAAGCCGCGGTTGATAAGGATGATCGTACCGTCGGCAACCTTCAAAGGTGTCATGACCCAGTAACCCGGTCCGAGATCGGTGACGGCGTAGACCTGCGCCTCGTCATCGTTCAGCAGCGTGCCGGTCGCCTGGATGCGGCGATACTCGTCGTCTTTGGCATTGACGGACGGCCATTCCGACGGCCCGGGTGCCGGCTGCGGCGGCGCATGCACACGTGCGTCGACCCGCGCGATCAGGTCGAGCTTCCAGTGTAGCCGCTCCACCTGCCAGACGCCGAGTGCGATCAGCACGGCAGTGAGCACGAGCAGCGAAGCGACCCATATTCCAAGCGTGAGCAGCGAACGGGATCGGGATTGAGCAGCGGTGGATGGGGGACTGTCTGTCATTATGCGCGAGGCTCCGTCGGAGGCGCGGGCCGGACGGCATCGGCCGGGGGGCGAGCGGCGGGCGATTTGTAGTCGCCCGCGCCATCTTCAAGGCACGTTGCGCATCATCTCGGGAGACATCGGCATCATGTTGACGTTGAGGTTGTGCATCACCCAGAGGGAGCCGCTGAGTGCGATCACCACGAGCACCACCGTGAAGATCAGGGCCATCATGTTCCAGCCGCCTTCGGACTTGGTGTCCATGTGGAGGAAGTAGATCATGTGCACGACGATCTGGATGGCGCCGAGCGCCATCACCAGCGCCGCAGTGGTGACGGGGCTTTCGAATACCTTGGCCATGACCAGCCAGAAAGGAATGGCGGTCAGAATGACGGAAAGCACGAAGCCCGTCATGTAGCTCTTGAACGTCCCATGGCTGGCCTGATGGCCATGCGCGTCGTGCCCATGCGTATCGTGAGAATGGCCGTCGCCCGAATGATGTGGCGTGTGTGCGTTCGAGCTCATCCGAGGACTCCCATGAGATAGACGAAGGAGAAGACGCCGATCCAGACGACGTCGAGGAAGTGCCAGAACATCGACAGACACATCAGGCGGCGCTTGTTTTCGGCAATCAGCCCGCGCTGCCCGACCTGGATCATCAGCGTGATCAGCCAGACGATGCCGACGGTAACGTGCAGGCCGTGGGTCCCGACCAGCGTGAAGAATGCGGACAGGAAGGCGCTGCGCTGCGGGCCTGCACCCTCCTGGATAAGGTGCCAGAATTCGTTGAGCTCGAGCCCGACGAATGCGGCACCGAAAATCCCCGTGACGGCGAGCCAAAGGAGCGTCGCCTTCATGTTGTTCTTCTCCATCGTCAGCATGGCAAAGCCATAGGTGATCGAGGAGAGCAGCAGCATCGAGGTGTTGACCGCGACGACCGGCAGCTCGAACAGATCGGCCGGAGAGGGGCCGGCCGCGTAGCTGCGGCCGAGCACTGCGTATGTGGCAAAGAGCACCGCGAAGATCAGGCAGTCGCTCATGATGTAGATCCAGAAGCCGAGCATGGTGCTCCCCTCCGGATGGTGCTCTTCCGTCAGATAGAAGGCCGGGGCTTCGCCCTCTGCGGTCATGTCAGCATGCGTTGTCGTCATCGTCCTATACCTGTCCTGCCAGCAGCTTCGTGCGCGCATTTTCGGTTCTGACGACATCGTCGACAGGAATGTAGAAGTCGCGCTTGTAGTTGAAGGTATGCCCGATCGCGATTGCCAGCATGGCGACGAAGCACAGCCCGGCCAGCCACCAGATGTGCCAGATCATGCCGAAGGCGAAGGCAACGCTGAGGCCGCCGAGGATGATCCCCGTGCCGGTGTTCTTTGGCATATGGATCGGCAGATAGCCTCCGGTCGGACGAACGTGCCCGCGGTTCTTCATGTCCCACCATGAATCGTGATCGTAGACGATCGGCGTCATGGCGAAATTATATTCCGGAGGCGGCGAGGAGGTCGACCATTCGAGCGTTCGGCCGCCCCAGGGGTCGCCGGTGAAGTCGCGCAGGGCTTCGCGGTTCTTGATGCTGACGTACAGCTGGATAATGAACGAACCGATGCCGCATGCGATCAGAACAGCGCCGAAGGCAGCGGTGACGAAGTAGATCTGCAGCGAGGGATCGTCGAACTGGCTGACGCGGCGGGTGACGCCCATCAGGCCGAGGACGTAGAGCGGCATGAACGCGAAGTAGAAGCCGGTCAGCCACAACCAGAAGGACATCTTGCCCCAGAAGGGATCGAGCTTGAAGCCGAATGCCTTCGGGAACCAATAGGTGATGCCGGCAAACATCCCGAAGACCACGCCGCCGATGATGACGTTGTGGAAATGGGCGATGAGGAACAGGCTGTTGTGGAGCACGAAGTCGGCCGGGGGAACGGCGAGCAGCACGCCCGTCATGCCGCCGATGACGAAGGTCACCATGAAGCCCATCGTCCAAAGCATCGGCACCTCGAAGCGGATGCGGCCGCGATACATCGTGAAGAGCCAGTTGAACATCTTGGCCCCCGTCGGGATCGATATGATCATCGTCGTGATGCCGAAGAACGAGTTGACGCTTGCACCCGAGCCCATCGTGAAGAAGTGGTGGAGCCAGACGAGATAGGAAAGGATGGTGATGACGACGGTGGCGTAGACCATCGATGCATAGCCGAACAGCCGCTTGCTGCAGAAGGTGGCGACCACTTCCGAAAACACACCGAAAGCCGGAAGGATCAGGATGTAGACTTCCGGATGGCCCCAGATCCAGATGAGGTTGACATACATCATCGGATTGCCGCCGAGATCGTTGGTGAAGAAGTTCGTGCCGGCGTAGCGGTCGAGCGACAGCAGGGCGAGCACGGCGGTCAGCACCGGAAAAGCGGCAACGATCAGCACGTTGGTGCAGAGCGCGGTCCAGGTGAAGATCGGCATCTTCATCATGGTCATGCCGGGCGCACGCATCTTGACGATGGTGGCGATCAGGTTGATGCCCGAGAGAAGAGTGCCGATACCGGCGATCTGCAGGCCCCAGATGTAATAGTCGACACCGACATCAGGGCTGTACGCGGCTTCCGAAAGCGGAGGGTAGGCAAGCCAGCCCGTGCGTGCGAACTCACCGATGAACAGCGAGATCATGATGATGATCGCGCCCGCTGTCGTCATCCAGAAGCTGAAATTGTTGAGGAACGGGAAAGAAACGTCGCGGGCGCCGATCTGCAGCGGCACGACGAAGTTGATCAGTCCGGTCACCAGCGGCATCGCCACGAAGAAGATCATGATGACGCCGTGCGCCGTGAAGACCTGGTCATAGTGGTGTGGCGGCAGGAAGCCGTCGGAGCCGTTGAAGGCCATCGCCTGCTGCAGGCGCATCATCAGCGCGTCGGAAAAGCCGCGCAGCAGCATGATGAGCGCGAGCACGACATACATGATGCCGATCTTCTTGTGATCGACGCTGGTGAACCACTCGCTCCAGAGATAGCCCCAGAGGCGGAAATAGGTGAGCGCACCGAATACCGCAGCTCCGCCGATAGCCACGGCGATGAACGTGCCAACGAGGATAGGCTCGTGGTAGGGAAAGGCATCGAGCGTCAGCTTGCCGAAGATCAGTTTCAAGAGGTCCGGGTTGGAAAACATGGATTGCCTCTGTCCTTATGAATGTCTTGTTCTTGATTGCACGACGAGATCAGTTGCTCGGCTTGGCGGGGGCATCGCCGCCCATCTTCATGCCAGATCCCATGTCCATGCCTGGCATCGAATGGTCGTCGTGTTGCGCCTCGCCGGCAGCGGGCGTGATACCGCCAGCGTCCGCGTCGCGATTGTCGTAGATCAGCCGGGCGCGGTTATGCTCGCTCTCCTTGCCGCCGCCGCCCTTCATGTCGATCATCATCATCTCGTTCATGCACATCTTGTTGGGATCGGCACACATGTTGAGGATCGCGTTGTAGAGGCCGTCGTCGACCGTGGAGAAATAACGAACCGGCACCCTCTCGCTCGGCTTGGCCAGCTCGAGGTATTCCGGGCGACCAAGGGCAGACCCCTCCGACTTGGCCTTCTGAACCCACTGGTCGAACCCAGCCTGGTCGAGACCGTGGAACTTGAAGCGCATGTGCGAGAAACCGGCGCCGCTATAGTTCGCCGACAGCCCCTCGAATTCGCCGGGCTTGTTGATGACCGCATGCAGCTTCGTTTCCATGCCCGGCATCGCGTAGATCTGGCCTGCGAGCGCCGGAATGAAGAAGGAGTTCATGACAGCGGAAGACGTGATCTTGAAGTTGATCGGCGTGTTAACGGGTGCCGCCATCTCGTTGACGGTGGCAATGCCGAGGTCGGGATAGAAGAACAGCCATTTCCAGTCGAGCGCCACGACCTCGACGGTCAGAGGCTTGACGTCCTGCGCCAGAGGCGTCGTGGAATCGATACGGTCCAGCGGCCGGTAGGGATCGAGCTTATGCGTGCTGATCCAGGTAACGGCGCCAAGCGCGATGATGATCACCAGCGGCGCAGACCAGATCACTACCTCGAGACGGGTCGAGTGGTGCCATTCGGGATCATACTTCGCATCCGTGTTCGCCTGGCGGTATTTCCACGCGAAGAACAGCGTCAGGAAGATCACCGGGATGATGATCAGCAACATCAGCACCGTCGAGATGATGATGAGGTCACGCTGCTGAACGGCGATATCGCCAGATGGAGCCATGACCACCATGTTGCAGCCCCCGAGCAGAAACAGCAGGGACAGAACGGAAAAACGGCTTAAAATCTTTGATACTCTGGGCACGTCTCAAAGCTCTTTTTGTTTCGACCTCACGGCGACTAAAGGACCGGGGTCATGAACGATATGAGGTGTTTCGTCGCACCGCAGCAAACATACTGCAATGCGGTAACTCCGAATTTTCGGACGTACCGACAAAATCCTGAAAAATCCAGAAGGATTTATCCAGGCGATAATTGTTCCTGGAATGCTAATATATCCGCGTCGACGAAAATGGCTACCGGCAGGCTGCGAACAAACTGAGGCCGGGCAAAAAGTCAAAAACATGGGAGCCAGGGACGAAATTTGTGAACTATTTCCGGCCTCAACACTTGATAAGCCTGTAGCTTAGTTCAACATCTCTCTTGGTGGTGGATTCTTGGAGGGATCCACCTCAGCAGGGGAGGCTTTTTATGGCAGCAGTAACACATCAGTCCGTGGAGCCGACATCGTCCGGCTTCGAGCGCGATGCGCGCAAGATCCATTCCGACAAGCCGGTAGCGCCTGGCAACATTGCCATCGGCGTGGTGATTGGCCGCACCTCGGAATTCTTCGATTTCTTCGTCTATGGCATCGCGTCGGTGCTGGTTTTCCCAAAACTGTTCTTTCCCTTCGCTGATCCCCTGCATGGCACGCTTTATTCGTTCCTGATCTTCTCGTTGGCCTTCATCGCCCGCCCGATCGGTTCGGTGATTTTCATGGCGATCGACAGGACCTATGGTCGCGGCGTCAAGCTGACGATCGCCCTCTTCCTGCTCGGTGGCTCGACGGTCTCGATCAGCTTCCTTGGCGGATATAACGAGCTCGGAACTTCGGCAATCGGCCTGCTTGCGGCCTTCCGTATCGGCCAGGGCCTGGCGCTGGGCGGCGCCTGGGATGGCCTGGCCTCCCTCTTGGCGCTGAATGCGCCTTCGAAGCATCGCGGCTGGTACGCGATGATCCCGCAGCTCGGCGCGCCGATCGGCTTTATGATCGCGAGCGCCCTGTTTGCCTATTTCGTCTTCAGCCTATCGGATGCCGACTTCCTCGAATGGGGTTGGCGCTACCCGTTCTTCTGTGCGTTCGCGGTGAACGTCGTTGCACTTTTCGCACGTCTTCGCATCGTCGCGACGCCGGAGTTCGGCGCGCTGCTCGAGCGTCACGAATTGGAAGCGACCCGCGTCATCGACATGCTGCGGGCCCATGGCCGCGATGTCGTGATCGGCGCCTTTGCCCCGCTCGCGAGCTTCGCGCTCTTTCACCTGATGACGGTTTTTCCGCTCGGCTGGGTCACCCTCTATAGCGAGCAGACGCCTGCAGCCTTCCTCATGGTCGAGTTTATCGGCGCGATATTCTGCATTGCCGGTATCGTCGTTTCCGGCCTGGTGGCCGACCGCATCGGCCGTCGCGGCCAGCTTGCCGTCTGTGCGGTACTGATCGCGATCTTCAGCTTCATTGCCCCGTTGTTGCTGAGTGCGGGTCAGACCGGCCGATACACCTATGTTATCGTAGGCTTCTCGTTGCTCGGCCTCTCTTTCGGCCAGGCTGCCGGTGCACTGGCGTCGCGCTTCGGCCAAACCTATCGCTATACGGGCGCCGCCATGACGTCGGACCTTTCCTGGCTGATCGGGGCGGGCTTCGCGCCTTTCGTGGCGCTTAGCCTCTCCAGCCAGTTCGGCATCGCATTTGCCGGCTACTACCTTTTGTCCGGTGCTCTCTGTACATTGGCCGCACTCGCTTTCAGTCGCAAACTCGAAACGCTCGACAGCTGATCGAGCGTCGTTACACAGCAAAAAAGCCGCGGCGCCGGAAGTGCCGCGGCTTTTTGCTGTCTGGCTTACTGTCAGTTGATGATCGTGACGCTCGCTGTGCGCCCCGCGACCAGGGCCGTATCGGTAGGCATGGCGTCCAGTGCCACCCGCACAGGAATACGCTGGGCGAGGCGCACCCAGGTGAATGTCGGGGTGACATTGGCAAGGGAGCTCGCCGTATCGCTGCGCTCGCGATCCTCGATGCCGCCGGCAACGCCGACGACGTGACCCTTCAGGCCGTCCCTGCTGCCCATCAGGTGGATGACGGCAGCATCGCCGACCTTGATGCGATCCAGCTTGTTCTCCTCGAAATAGCCGGCAATGTAGTAGCTGTCGGCGTCGATCAACGCGGTCACGGCACTGCCTGCGGTCACATAGTTGCCGGGCTGCAGCGAGAAGTTGGTGAGGATGCCGTTGACGGGCGCGCGGATGGTCGAACGGTCGAGGTTCAGCTGAGCCGTGTCGCGGCTGATGACCGCCTGTTCGTATGCAGCCTGGTCCTGCGCGACGGTCGTCTGCGCCTGCTGCAGCTTCTGGCGTGTCACGGAGCCGTCGCCGAGCCTCTGGTAAAGGTCGACGTCGCTCTTGGCCATGTCGAGAGCGGCTTGCGCGCTGTCGATCTGCGATTGCGCCTGGCGCAGTGCGAGTGCAAAGCGGGCCTGGTCTATGCGGAAGATCACATCGCCTTTCTTGACAGTCTGGTTGTCCGTGACCGCGACATCGCTGACGAAGCCGGAGACATCGGCGGCGATGTGCACGACATCGGCGCGCACCTTGCCGTCGCGGGTCCAGGGTGCGTTCATGTAGTAGTCCCACAGGTGCCATCCGAGCACGCCGGCGAGCACAAGCACGACGCCGGTCAGCATAAAGCGACCGGAAAGGGCAAGAAGCGATTTCATAGCGGTATCCGATTGATTGAAAGCGTCAGTGCGCCAAACAGGCAAAAATACATTGCCGTGTCGAACAGCGGTCGATGCCAGACAAGGCGGTAGAAGCCGATGCGAGCCAGCAGCCGCCTGACGACGACGTTGAGGAAGAAGCTGAAGAAGGCGATAGCGCCGAGCGTCGGGACAAAGACGCCATAAAGGTTGAGTTCCGGGCTCATGCTGCTTTTTCCTTCGCATCAATTTCCCCGACAGGCTGGTTCTCATTGGCGGCGAATATGATTGCCTCGGGGAAAAGGCTGTAGCGCAGCCCGGTCAGTGCGCGCCGGGTGCTCGCAAGGGCCGGCGAATCCTCGCTTTTGCCAAGGGCGACGAGCGATCGATCGAGCGCGGCAAGAAAGGCGTGGCCCGGATCATTCGCAGCCTTTCGGCGCTTGCCGTCGTAGTAGGCCGCAACCGAATCGAGCACCTCGTCGACTGCGGCGCGATCGTCGCGGGACAGAAGCGTCTTGTGTCGTTGCAGCTCAACGGTGTTGAGACCGTTTCGAAGATCCTTCAGCACATCGCTTTGCGCGACATATGAGCCGGCCGGGATGGCCGCAAGCCGCGGTGCGATCAACCCCAGCCGATCGACCATGCGGTGAAGCAGTCCGGTGATATCGTCGCCTTTCGGTTTGCGGGCAGCGGCTGCGACGTCCGACCAGCCGGCGCGCAGCAGGCGATGCGCGCTCCATTCCGCACCGACGGAGCGAACCAGGGCGGTGGTACCGCAGGCGATCACAAGGCCGGTAATGAGTGCGATATTGGAATTGACGAAAGTCTCGAAATCCAGGTTGAGCCGGCCCTGCAGCGAAAGCATGTTCGGCAGGTTGACGCAGAATCCCATGCCAAGCAGCATGGTTGACGGACGTGCCATGAAAACCCCGGCGGGGATAAGAACGAGACCGAGCGCCGCGGCGAGAGGCAGATAGCCGTGGAGCAGCGGCATCAAGCCGAATTCGAACGCGAAGGCGGCAGCGACCGCAACAAGGCTCGCGATCAGAAAGCCGCGCATTGCCGGAACAGGATCGTCCATGGAGGAAAAGATGCAGCAGAGGACGCCCGCCATCATCGCCGCTGCAGCGCCCTGCGGCCAACCGGTCACGATCCAGAAGGCAGAGGCCACGAAGGTGGCGAGCATCGCGGAAAGACCGGAGTGCAAGGCCATGCCGTAGTCTCTGTGCATCGGCCGCCTGTCGAGCGACGTGCCGAACCTCTGCCAGCGCAGATCGTGCCGCGAGCCCGAAACGATATCGCTTTTCAGGTCGACGCAATCGCTCCAGATCTGAATGAGGTCCCGTATCCGGGCAACGACGTTCTGAACCAGAAGCCGGTCCCATTGCAGCATCGGGACGGCTTCGATTTCAGCCTTCGCCATCAGATCGAGAAATGCCTGGCGCTTGTCTTCCAACAGCGGCGTGCCGCTTTCGAGCCAAGGGGAGGTCTCCTCGATCAGCCGGCAGATCGCCGGCGTATAGGAACCTCCGGTTGCCCGGGAAAGCGTCGACAGCACATCGGCAAGGCCGGAAGCGATCGGCAACATTGCCACCATGCGCCGTTGCAGCGTGCGCGCAAGACCGACGATCTCGCGATGACCCGAGGTGTCGTAGGAGACGTGGGTGGTAAAAGTTCTGAGGTCGACCGCGTCGGCGGCAAGCTTCTGGACCAGGCAGGTAAGTGCCGGATCATGATGGCGCCCATCCAAGGTGCCTATCGCCAACGCAGCACCATCCTTCAGCCAGTTGTCTATACGGTTCGCAAGGACCGGTCCGGCATGTCGCGGAAACACGACCCGGCTGACAACTGCCGCGCAGATGATCCCGAGCGCAATCTCGATGACCCGCGCTGTCACATAAGTGAATGCGGTATCCGGGCTCGCGACGATGGGAAAGCCGGTGAGCGCTGTCGTATATCCCGCCAGCATGAAGGTATAGCTGCGCGGCGTCCGGTCGAGCAGGCTGATAGCCAGGCAGACACCCATCCACACCGAGATAGCAAGGGTCAGCAGTTCAGGTGAATTGATCAGGTTCGGTACCAGAACGACGGTCATGGCACCACCTATTCCAGTGCCGAGAAGCCGGTAGATCGCCTTCGACGTACTGGCGCCGGAGAGCGGGTGCGAGACGATGTAGACCGTGCCGACCGCCCAATAGGGGTTTTGCAGGTCGAAGCAAAGCGCGATGAACAATGCCAGCATCGCCGCGGCGAATGTCTTCAGCGAAAAGACCACATCCAGGAATTCGGGTCGGAGCGGAGAAATCGCAGATATGCTCTTAGTCGTCATTGTCCTCAGTCCCGGTGAAGGCGGCTGCCTTGGCCGCAACGCTGCGCATGACCTCGAGCGCGGCGTGCATTTGCTCGGGTTCGATGTCCCCAAGCATGATCTTGCGCAGTTCGGCAGCGCAACGTTCGCAGCGTTCGGCAACCTTGGTGCCTTCGGCCGTCAATTGAACCAGTTTAATGCGGCGATCGGCGTCATCAGGAACGCGGCAGATCAGGCCGTCGCTCTCCAGTCCGTCCAGCACCCGCACCAGCGTCGGCCCTTCGACCCCGACCCGCTCGGCAAGGACACCTTGCGGGACCAGGTCTCCATGCCGCAGCAAGGTAATCAGCGGTGCAGCCGTAGCATCGGAAAGATTGTGCTCCGTCAGCATTATGTTGAGCGCCCGTCGCCATCCCCGCCCGCAAATGACCAGCAGCGGCGCGAATTCGGCCCACGATGTCTTCAGATCCGTTTCCATGCTATTCGTTAGCATTCTATTGATTTGAATACAATGCTTTTCGCATTCCTAATGTTTCCGGGTCGGGTTCCGCCGCCTCAAAATTTCGTGATGTCCTGTAACGCGAAGAAACTTGAAAAGAATAATCATGTTAAATATAGGCTAACCCGTCGCCGTCGATGACGGGGTGTTACTAGCAAGAGGACGTCCATGACATTTTCATTTTCGCATTTCTCCGGTGCTTTCGCACTGGCGGTCGGCCTAGCTGCCGCTCCGCTCCTTTCGACTGCTGTTAACGCCGCGGACAGCGAAGGCATCGTCGTCTATAACGCCCAGCATGAATCGCTGGCAAAGGCCTGGGCTGATGGCTTCACCAAGGAAACCGGCATCAAGGTCACGGTTCGCAACGGCAGCGACATGCAGTTTGCAAATCAGATAATCGAGGAGGGCGCTGCCTCTCCCGCCGACGTATTTCTGACGGAAAATTCCCCCGCGATGACCCTCGTGGACGCCTCGGGCCTGTTCGCGCCGGTCGATGCCGATACGCTTGCCCAGGTGCCGGAAACCTTCAAGTCGGCCGACGGCAAGTGGACCGGCGTTGCCGCCCGTTCGACCGTCTTTGCCTATGACAAGACCAAGCTCAAGGAAGCCGACCTGCCGAAGTCGCTGCTCAATCTCGCCGATCCCAAGTGGAAGGGCCGCTGGGGCGCATCTCCCGCCGGCGCCGATTTCCAGGCGATTGTCAGCGCTCTGCTCGAATTGAAGGGTGAGGATGCCACGGCCGCCTGGCTGAAGGCCCTGAAAGAGAACGCGACCCCATACAAGGGCAACAGCGTCGCCATGAAGGCGGTCAACGCCGGTGAAGTCGAAGGCGCGGTGATCTACCACTACTACTGGTTCGGCGATCAGGCCAAGACCGGTGAAAACAGCAAGAACGTCGCGCTGCATTACTTCAAGAACCAGGATCCGGGCGCGTTCGTCAGCATTTCGGGCGGCGGCGTGCTCGCCTCCAGCCAGCACCAGAAGGACGCCCAGGCATTCCTGAAGTGGGTTACCGGCAAGGGTGGACAGACCGTGCTGCGCGATGGCGACAGCTTTGAATACGCCGTGGGCAATGGCGCACAGTCGAACCCCAAGCTCACCCCTCTCGCAGACCTTCAGGCACCGAAGGTCGAGCCCTCGAAGCTGAACAGCAAGAAGGTTACCGACCTGATGACGGCCGCAGGCCTCATCTGATAGGTCTTGCGCGAGGATCGCCTGCCCTGCTAGAGCATTTTCCGGGAAGACGGACGCCGGTTTCTCGATAGAAAATGCGACAAAACAAAAGGTTAGAGTTTCCGATTTGACAGTATCAAATCGGAAATGGCTCAGGGGCAGCGATAGCCGATCGCGACCATATGAAAACGGCAATCGCCCTTCCCTGGCGGTTGCCGTCGTGTTTCCGGGAATGAGAGGCAGCCAGGACTTGCTGCAGAAGAACACATATGCCGGACAGGCCGGCCATGCCGCCGTGGCTCACTTGCCTCATGCCGCGCCGCGCGCCGGTTTTCCGCATGCGTCCCTGATCGCCATTGCTTCGGTCGTTTCGCTTCTGAGCCTCGTCCCGCTCGGTTTCATCATCTGGGTCACCATCCGGACCGGCTGGACCGAAGTCGTCGCGTTGGTCTTCCGAGGCCGCGTCGGCGAACTTCTGATCAACACCGTCCTTCTTGAAGTCTGCACCATCCCGCTTTGCATCCTCCTCGCCGTCGCGCTCGCCTGGCTGACGGAGCGAACCGATATTCCCGGCGCCCGCCTCTGGTCGTGGCTCGCCGTAGCGCCGCTCGCCGTCCCGGCCTTCGTGCACAGCTACGCCTGGGTCAGCCTCGTCCCCGGAATGCGAGGGCTCTGGAGCGGCGTGCTGGTTTCGGTGCTTGCCTATTATCCTTTCCTCTACCTGCCTGTCGCCGCTGCACTCCGCCGTCTCGATCCGGCGATCGAGGATGCAGCCGCTTCGCTTGGCCTTGGTCCGCGCAGCGTGTTCTTCCGCGCCGTGCTGCCGCAGCTGCGCCTCGCGATCTGCAGCGGCTCCCTTCTGATAGGACTGCACCTGCTGTCCGAATACGGCCTGTTCGTCATGATCCGCTTCGACACGTTCGCCACTGCGATCGTCGATCAGTTCCAGTCGGCCTATAACAGTCCCGCCGCCAACATGCTCGGCGGCGTGCTCGTCCTCTGTTGCCTGCTGCTGCTCGGCTTTGAAGTGTTGGTCCGCGGCAATGAACGCTACGCCCGCGTCGGCTCAGGAGCCGCCCGCCCTGCAGACCGCCGGCGGCTGGGCTGGATGATGCTGCCCTGTATCGCGCTGCCGGTTGCGACCGCCGCACTGACGCTCGGCGTGCCTTTCGTGACGCTGGCACGTTGGCTGTTCATCGGCGGCATCGGCATATGGCAGACGGAAACCGTTGGCTCCGCCTTTCTCCAGACGATCGTGCTCGCAGTCGCCGGTGGCATGCTGGCGACGATCGCGGCAGCGCCGATGGCCTGGCTTTCCGTCAGGGCCCCTGGCCGGCTGCAGCGCCTGCTGGAGGCCTGCCACTACTATGTCGGGTCGCTGCCGGGGGTGGTCGTGGCGCTTGCACTGGTGTCTATCACCGTGAAGCTGTTCCTGCCGCTCTACCAGACTTTTGCAACCCTATTGCTCGCCTATGTCCTGCTATTCCTGCCGCGCGCCATGGTCGGGCTCCGCTCCAGCATCGCCCAGGCGCCTGTAGAGCTTGAACGTGCCGCCATGGCGCTCGGCCGGACGCCAGGACAGGCGGTGCGCCAGGTCACCATGCGGCTCGCCGCACCCGGCGCTGCCGCCAGCATGGCGCTCGTCGCCCTCGGTATCACCAACGAACTGACCGCGACCCTGATGCTTTCGCCGAACGGCACGGTAACGCTGGCCACGAAATTCTGGTCGCTGACCAGCGAAATCGATTATGTCTCGGCGGCACCCTATGCCTTCATGATGGTCGTGCTATCGCTGCCGCTGACACTCCTTCTCTACGTGCAATCCAAGCGGACGGCCGGCCAATGACTTTCCTGACGATCAAAGACATCAGCAAGCGCTACGGACCGGTGCTGGCATTGGACCGCATCGATCTCGACGTCGTTGCCGGCAGCCGCACGGCGATCGTCGGCCCATCCGGTTCGGGCAAGACGACCCTCCTGCGCATTATCGCTGGTTTCGAGCAGCCCGATGTCGGACAGGTCGTCCTTGAGGGTGAGACGCTGGCAGATGGTCCGGCGATCGTGCCGGCTCATCGCCGCGGCATCGGTATCGTTTCGCAGGATGGCGCGCTGTTTCCGCATCTGAGCGTCGCCGACAACATCGGCTTCGGCATGGAGCGCGGTACCCCCAATCGCGAAACCCTGATCCATGATCTTGTCGACATGGTCGAGCTCGACCGCACTATGCTCGATCGGCGACCGCACCAGCTTTCCGGCGGCCAGCAGCAGCGGGTGGCCCTCGCCCGCGCGCTCGCCCGCAAGCCGCGCCTGATGCTGCTTGACGAACCCTTCTCGGCGCTCGACACTGGACTGCGCGAAAACATGCGCAAGGCTGTCTCCCGTGTGCTGCAGAATGCCGGCATCACTGCCATATTGGTGACCCACGACCAGGCCGAGGCGCTATCCTTCGCCGATCAGGTTGCGGTGCTTCGCGACGGAAGGCTGGTTCAGGCCGGAACCCCGCAGACGCTCTATCTGAACCCCGTCGACCGCGAGACGGCGACCTTCCTCGGCGATGCGATATTGATGCAGGCCGAAGTCGCCGACGGTTTTGCCGATTGCCTTCTTGGCCGCATTGAAGCGGATACAAAAGATCGACGAGGCAGGGCCGACATCATGCTGCGCCCCGAACAGCTTCGCCTGACGGCGATGATCGAAGGGCCTGAACCACTCCAGACCTGCTCCGCCAAGGTGGTGGACGTGGAATTCGGCGGCGCCGTTTGCGCGGTGACGCTTGCGCTCGGCGGCGCGCCGCTGGTCGTCAAGAGCTCCGGTGTCGGTCTTCCCGCAGTCGGCAGCACGGTGCAGGTTGCCGTGCTCGGCAAGGCTCATGTCTTCAAGGCTGTGGCCAGCTAGGGCAGCTTCAGCTCAGCTTCGCACCACATGCACGGTGCGCGGCAGCGATGAGAGTATTTCAGGGCCGTCCGCGCGCAGGATGACAATATCTTCCAGTCGGATTCCGAAGCGGCCGGGCAGGTAGATTCCCGGCTCGATCGAAAAGACCATTCCTTCATCGAGAACCGTCTCGGATGTCGAGGTGATATAAGGCGGCTCGTGGATGTCGATCCCGAGGCCATGTCCGGTGCGATGGACGAAATACTCGCCATAGCCGGCATCCGAGATCACCTTGCGGGCGGCCTCGTCGACCTCGCGCGCCAGTGCGCCGGGCCTGGCGGCCTTGAGTGCGGCCTGAACGGCCTTTTCGACGATCACGTGGATCTCACCATAGCCTTCCGGCGGCAGGCCAATCACCGCCATGCGGGTCATGTCGCTCGGAAAGCCCCGGCTGCGGCCCCCGATGTCGATGACCACGGCATCGCCCTCCGCAATGACGCGGTCGCCGGTTGAGTGATGCGGGAAGGCGCCGTTCGGGCCGGAGCCGACGATCCAGAAGGCGGGCGCAGCGCCTTCCGACAGGAAATGCGCGCGAATCTCGGCTGCAACCTCTTTCTCCGTCATTCCCGGGCGGATTTTGGCGAAGGCCGCCAGCATCGCCCGGTCCGCGATCGCCGCGTTCGCCTTCAGCACCTCGTACTCGCCGCTACTCTTGCGCATCCGCAAAGCGCCGAGCGTAGGGTGCGTAAAATCCCGCTCCACCTCTGGAAGTGCGTCGAGCAGCAGCAAGGCGAAATCGGCGCGCATGGTCTCGTCGAGCGCAACACGCCCGGGATCGGACGCATCGATGGCATTCAGCGCTTCCTCGAGCGCAGCGTTCGGGCCTTCCGCATCCGACCAGTTGAAGAAGGCTATGTCGGTCTCGGCCCGCGTTCCCTCGGCATTCAGCGCGGGCATCAGAAACGCCTCTTTCTCCGCCGCGATCAGCAGCAGGCAAGGTCGCTCGTCTGGATGCGGATGGAAACCGAGGATCCATTCCATATGCGATCCCGGCGCGACCGCGACGAGGCCCGTACCGGTTTCCCTCATCTTTGCCCGCAATGCCGCAAGCCTTGCTTCTGTCTGATTGCTCATGTCAAATCCTGCTCCGATTGCGATTGCTCGGCGACTACGCTGCGATGGCGTCGCCCCAGATCGAGGTCTGCCATAGCGCCGACTGAGTGCGTTGCCAATCCCGAGCTACGGCAATCGACAGCGGCGAAACTGGTTGTATCCACTGGCTTTTTCTTAAATAAAGAAACATTGCCCTTATACGCGGAACGGATATTCGTGCCGCAACCAGGAATATCCTTTGATGACTATTGCCAATCGGACTGCCGGCGAGCTCACGTTCCTGACCGCACTGCGCCGCGATCTGCACGCTCACCCGGAACTCGGCTTCGAGGAGGAGCGCACAAGCACAATCGTCGCCAACCTCTTGGCGGAAGCCGGTATTGCAGTTCATCGCGGCCTCGCCAAGACCGGCGTGGTCGGCACGCTGCAGGTCGGAAACGGAACGCGGGTCATCGGATTGCGGGCGGACATGGATGCCCTCGCCATGCCGGAAAAGGCGGACCGTCCTTACAGCTCGACGGTGCCCGGCAAGATGCATGCCTGCGGCCATGACGGGCACACGGCGATGCTCGTCGGGGCTGCCCGCCGGCTGGCTGCGACGCGTAACTTTTCGGGGACCGTGCATTTTATCTTTCAGCCGGCGGAGGAGGGAAGGGGCGGCGCAAGGCGCATGGTCGAGGAGGGCCTGTTCGAGCTCTTCCCATGCGACGCCGTATATGGCCTGCACAATATGCCGGGGTTGGCGACCGACGAAATGGCTGTTGTCGAAGGGCCGCAGCTTGCCTCCTCTGACAGCTGGCGCGTCACTTTTCGTGGCACCGGCACCCATGGTGCCAAGCCGCATCTGGGCAAGGATCCGATAACTGCCGCCGCAACGTTCCTCTCGTCCCTGCAGACGATCGTCGGCCGCGTCGTCGACCCGCTGCAGCCGGCCGTCGTCAGCACCTGCTCGCTGCAGGCCGGAAATCCTGAGGCGTTGAACGTCATTCCCGACACAGTGGAGATCGGCGGCACCGCGCGAGCCTATACGTCTGAGGTCCGCGACCAGCTGGAGCAGGAAATTGGCCGCCTGGCCCGTGGCACGGCAGTCATGTTCGGCATGGAAGTCGACTACGAATTCGAACGGAGGATCTCACCCGTTGTCAACGATCCGGATGCGACGGCGCGGGCACTTGCTGCCGCGACTGCGGTCTTTGGCAAGAAGGTGCTGACGCGGTTTCCGCCTTCGACCGCCGGAGACGACTTTTCCTTTTTCGCGGAGAACGCGCCCGGCTGCTACGTCTGGCTGGGCAACGGCCCCGCCGTCGACGGCGCCCTGCACCACAACACCGCCTACGATTTCAACGATGACGCCATCGCCTCGGGCGTTGCCTTCTGGACAGCGCTGGTCGAGCAGGAATTGAATGTGAACGCCTAGGAGGCAGGGATATCCGGCACACCTGCTGAGAGCGACCGGGGTGAGACCTATTCGTGTATCACCGGGCTTGCCAGCAATCTCCCTGCCGCAACGTCTGCGATCCCCAGATCGGTCTGGTGCGGGCCGATGTTGCAGGCGAGCGTGGCGCCGAAGCAGGCCTTGAAGACGAGATAAGGCGGCTTCCAGTCGACGACTTTCTCCATCGCCTTGCGCAGGGCACGGAACGCCAAGGCCGTATCCCTGAGCGACGCTTCCGTGATGAGCCCGGACAGAGGCAATGGCAAGATGGCCTCGATCCACCCGTTCGAGGCAACGGCCATGCCACCTCCCGCAGCGATCACGGCATTGGCGGCAAGCGTCATGTCGCGGACGTTGCCGCCGAATACCGTCAGGTTGTGGCTGTCATGCGAAACCGTGGTGCAGAAGGCGCCCCGCCATTCGCCCCAACCTCTGAGAAAACCGACGCGAGGGCGGCCGTCTGCCAAGCCATGGCGGTGGGCGACGGCAATCATCGTCGCGTCGTCGGGCGGCGTGATGAACCCATCCTCGACCTTCGCATCCATCTCGCCCCATTGCGTAAAGCGCGGCCTGTCGATCGTCGCGATGCGCACTTGTCCGCCTGCCGCCGGCACCCGGAAATCGTCCTCCGAAAACGCTGAAAGCTTGACAGAATGGCGAAGCGGCGTGGCATCGAGCGGGACTGCCGAAAAGGTGGCCTCGCCTCCCCGGGCAACGACTTTGCCATTGGCGATAACCTTGTGCGCCTTGAAATCCCGGAGGTCCTCGAAGAGCACGATGTCGGCGCGGCGACCAGCGGCGATCAGGCCGAGGTCGGGACGCTGGAGCCGCATGGCGGCATTCAGCGTTGCCGCCCGCAACGCCCATTCCGCCTTCAATCCGTCGCGCACCAGCCGCCGGACTACGTCATCGAGGCCGCCGTCGAAAAAAAGCTCGTCGGGAAACACGTCGTCGGTGCAGAGCGTGACAGTTTGCGGCATGTGGCCGAGACCGTTGATGACCTCGACGAATTGCGTCAGCAGATGGTCGTGCGAGCCACGCAGTTCGATTGTCAGGCCGGCGGAAAGCTTGCTCAGCAGATCGGTGCCGGAGGTCAGTTCGTGGTCGGAGGTCACGCCGGCCGCCATGAAGGCGTTGAGATCGGCGCCTTCAAGCCCACGCGCGTGTCCGAAGACCGGCTTGCCTGAGGCAAGACCGGCATTGACGATTGCAGTCATGCGCGGATCGCCGTCGATGACGCCGCGCATGTTCATCACTTCGGCGACGCCGCCGATCTCGGGTCTGGAGAGTATCTCCTCAATCTTCGAGGCGTCGAAATCCGCACCCGCCAGCTCCAACCCTGGCGCCGAGGGCACGCAGGAAGGCGCCAGCGGAATGACCCGGAGGGGAAGCGACCGCGTCGCGTCGATCGCCCAGCGCACGCCGGCGAGGCCATGGACATTGCCGAGCTCATGCGGATCCCAGACGATCGTCGTCACGCCACGCGGCATCACGGCCTCAGCATAGGCCGCCGGGGTAATCATCGAGCTCTCGATATGCATGTGCATGTCGATCAAACCCGGAGAAACGAAGGTACCTGATGCGTCGATCGTCTCTGTCGCGTCCTGACGCGTGCCGGATGCGTGGACGCTGGCAATCAGTGGCCCGACGATGCCGATGTCGGCGTCGCGGACTTGCCCCGTGACCATGTCGACGATCTTGCCGCCAGTGATCAGCAGGTCGAAAGGCGCGTCGCCGCGCGCTGACGCAACGGCACGGGCTCGCAGCTCGGGAATATTGAGGTCAACGGGTTCTCGGAGAGAAGGATCGTTCATCGGCGCGCCTCGTTGACAAGTGCGCCGAGGATGATGACGCGAGCCATCTCCGCATCGATCTCGGCAGCGTAATGGGCATTGAACGTCGCGTGGGAAGCCCGCGTCTCGACGACGGTACGCCCGCGGGTGTGTTGACCCTGCAACTCGACGTCGACCTGGGCATGGCGGAAAGTGGCAATCTCCGGGGCAATGAAGATGGCGGCCGCGGTCGGATCATAGATCGCCATGGCGGGTCGTCCCCGGCTGATGGCGATGTCGATATAGCCGGCAAAGAGGTCTGCCAGCAGCTCGGCGTTCTTGCCGGGCACCTGGCGGATCGGGTTTGCGTCCTCGGGCTTCGCCAGTACCCGGCGACAGATATCGAGGTCGACCATTCTGAGCGGAAGCCCGTGTGCAAGAACGATGGCCAATGCCTCGGGGTCGGCATAGGCGTTGAACTCTGCGGACGCAGTGTGGTTGCCTGATGTGACGGCGCCGCCCATCCAGGTGAGCTCGGTGATGCGGCGGGCAAGATCTGGTCGCGCCAGTGCCAGCGCTGCGATATTGGTCAGCGGTCCGAGCGCCAGGATGCGCCGCGGCCCGAAGCTGCCTTCGAGCCAGGAGCAAAGTGCCGAGAAGGCATCGCTCGTCGCAAGCTCGGCTGCCGGCGGCAGGCTGCGGCCTGTGGTCGGAATGCCGCTGTCACCAAGCACCCGCTGCGCCGTCTCCAGCCTGCACAGCACCGGCAGCTCGCGCCCGCTGTGAATTGGGAAGTCCCAGCCGAAGGTTGACGCCGCACCTGCCGCATTGGCGCGAACCTGTGCTAGCGGCGCGTTGCCGCAGACCAGCGAAACACCGTCGATCGCTAGGTTCGAATGCGCCACCACGAGAATGGCCGCGATATCGTCGAACCCCATATCGGTATCGATCCAGACTCCCATAGTCTCACCCAAACCTTTTCAAGGGGGCCGCGGAAGCGACAGGAAGATCGAACAAGAGCGTGCTACCCATTGCGTGGGCGCCAAGTGCCGCATCCACCTCGGCCTTGATCGGGCCGAGCGCCGTGTCGAGCAGATATTCGCGGGTGTTGCCGGCAAAGGACGTGCCGCGCACAGTACCCTGGAAAGGGCCTGAGCCCAGAGTGACCGCACGCGGCCGCCAGGCAAGGCCCGCTGTATCGCTTGGTGTCGGCTCGGAAAGCGTCACCGGCCCGTTCGTCGTCTTCAGCTTGCCGCCCTCCAGTGCAAAGACGTTCTCGAAGCCGACGAAATCGGCAACAAATGCCGAAATAGGCCTGTTGTAGATATCCTCGGGCGTACCGATCTGCTCGATGCCGCCGTTCAGCATGACTATGATGCGATCGGCCAGTGCCAGCGCCTCGACCTGGTCATGCGTTACGAAGATCATCGTGACGCCGGTTTCCTTCTGCACGCGCTGCAGCTCGGTGCGCATTTCGAGGCGGAGGCGGGCGTCCAGGTTGGACAACGGTTCGTCGAGCAGCAGCACTTTCGGTTCCATCACCATCGAGCGGGCGAGGGCGACACGCTGCTGCTGGCCGCCCGAGAGCTCACCCGGCTTGCGACCCGAAAGGTTGGCAAGGCCCACCGATCTCAATCCGGCGCCGACGCGGGCGTCGAGATCACCGCCGCGCATGCCCTTCAGCCGCAGGCCGAAGGCGACGTTCTCATAGACGGTGAGGTGCGGAAACAGCGCGTAGGACTGGAAGACGAGGCCGACGGAGCGCTTGTTGGCGGAAACACGCGTGATGTCGGCACCGTCGAGACTGATCTTGCCCGAGGTTGGCGCCAGCAATCCGGCGATCGCCCGCATCGTCGTGGTCTTGCCGCAGCCCGACGGGCCAAGCAGCGCCACCAGCTCGCCCCTGCCGATCGAAAGGTCGAGGCCTTTCACGGCGACGGTGTCGCCATAGGCAAGCGTCAGCCTTTCGAGGGTAAGATAGGCGGGATCAGACATAACGGGAGAATCCTAGGAAGCGTTCGGCGAGAAAGACGATGCCCACCGAAAGGAAGGCAAGCAGGGCGGATAGAGCTGCAACGGAAGGATCGTAGGTGGTCTCCATATAGCCGAGCATGTTGATCGGCAGGGTCTGCACGCCGGGGCCGGAGAGGAAGAGCGATACGGGCACCTGGTTGAAGCTGGTGACGAAGCCGAGAATGAAGGCGGCAAGCACGCCGCCGCGGATATTGGGCAGCACCACGCGGAAGAAGGCGCCCGGGCGCGACGAGCCGAGCAGAACCGCGGCCTCCTCGATATCGGCCCGCAGGTTGTCGAGGCTGGCCGAGACGACACGCACGGCATAGGGAAGCACCAGCGCGGTATGAGCGAAGAACAGCGCCACCGTGACGCTGAACGCAAAAGGCACGACCAGATACCGCAGGATGGCAAGGCCGACGATGATGCCCGGCACGATGACCGGCGCCGACACGATGGTTCGGATGGTCTCCCCGAACGGCAGCTTGTAGCGCGACAAGGCATAGGCGGCAGGCACGCCGAGGATCAGCGCAAAGAGCGTGCCGCCGATGGCGAGCATCATCGACATCGCGAAACTGCTGCGGAAGCTGTCGATGGTGAAGACCTTGGCGACCCAGCGCAGCGACAAGCCCTGCGGCGGAAAGGCGAGCGTCTCGCCGCCCGAAAGCGACGCGGCGACGATGATCACGAACGGACCGATCAGGAAGACCAGCACGAGAAAAAGGACGAACGGTGAAAGCAGGCGTCGGGTCATGTCCTGCCCCTCGCAGTGGCAAGACGTTTAAGCACCAGGTTGGCGCCGAAGCTCATGACGATGAGGATGAATGCAATGACGCTGGCGGAGACGAAATCGTTGGAAACGGTGACGCGCTGGTAGAGTAGGGTTTCCAGCATCAGCACCTTTGAACCGCCGAGGATGGCAGGGGTGATATAGGCGGTGAGCGAGCCGGTGAAGACGAGGGTGCCGCCGATCACCAGCCCTTCGCGCGTCAGCGGCAGGATGACCTTCCAGAATACCTGGAGCCAGTTGGCGCCGAGCACTCGCGCCGCCGGTATCGCATCCCTCGGCAGGTTTTCGAGCGCGCTGATCAGCGAGAGGATCATCAGCGGCAGGAAAAGCTGCAGCAGGCCGATGAAGACGGCGGTTTCGCTGAATAGCAGCCGCAGCGGCGTGTTGGTCAGGTGCAGCGCGATCAGCGCCTGGTTGACGATGCCGGTTTGGCCGAGGATGACGATCCAGGCGTAGGTTCTGGCCACCGGCGAGATCATCAATGGAAGGACCACGAGGCCGACCATGCGCCCTTTGCCCTTCGGTGGCATGTTGACGATGGCGAAGGCTGCGGCATAGCCGATGACGGCGGAAACCGCCGTGACCTCAAGCGCCAGCCGCAGCGTCCGCAGGAAGACCGTGCGGTTCAAGGTCTCGGAAAAGAATGTGGTATATGATGCAAGAGACCAGTCGCCGGCGGACGAGTGGAATCCTTCCGCCAGCAGCATGATAACAGGGACGAGGAAGACCACCGAGGCAAACAGCGCCGCGGGGACGGCAAGCGCCAGAGCTTCGGTCCTGTTCTGGAACATTCAACCTAACCTTCCTGGGAGCATGGACCGATGGGCGATGCCGGCCCGACTTGCTGACGACTACTTACTGACCGACTGTCTCGTTCCATTCCTTGACCCAGGTGTCGCGCTGATCGAGTGCCACGGCTGAGGGGATAAGCTTCAGGCTCTTGGCGGTATCCTCGCCATAAGTCAGGTTGTTGGCGACATCAGGCGGCAGCTTCACCTCCTTGTTGGCGGGGCTATCGACCAGCTTCTGGCCGAGTGCGCTCTGGACATCGGTGGAGAGCCAGAAATCCATGAACTGCAGAGCCAGATCCTGGTTCTTGGACCCCTTGGTCATCACCATGACGTTCATGCCGCCGGTCTGGCCCTCCTTGGGCGTCGCCCAGGCAACGGGAACGCTCAGCTTGGTAAAGCCGGCCCAGGAAAAGCGCCCGATAGGGGCAGCCCAGATCTCTTCTTGCTGCATCAACTGCACCAGCTGTGAGGATTTCTCGTAGAAGGTGACGATATCGTCCTTGCGCTCGCCGACGGCTGTGATGGGTGCCTTTAGATCGGGCGTATTCTTGCCGATGGCCTCGCCGAGCATGTAGAGCGCCGGGGGGCCCTGGTTTGTCGTCACGTTCGGGAAGGCGACATGCCCGACATATTCGGGCTTCAGGAGGTCGGCCCAGGATTCGATCTTCATCTTGTCCGGCCGATAGGCGATCGAGGTGGCGTAAAACGTATAACCAACGCTCATCCCGTCGCCATTGGGATCTTTGGCAAGATCATAGAGCTTGTCGAAGTTGGAAAGTTTCGAGGTGTCGATCTTGTCGATCAGGCCGGCACGAGCTGCCTGCAAGGCGTCCGCCATCGAGACGACCGCCATGTCGATGACGGGGTTTGCCTTGTTGGCTTCCATCTTGGCCAGTCGTTCGACGCTATTGCCCGTCTCCACCACGAGATTGCAGCCGCATTTGGCTTCGAACGGGTCGTAGACCAGTTTCTTGTAGTCGTCCTGAGCGAAGGCATAGACCGAAATGGTCAGCGTTCTATCGGCAGAACTGGCAGCAGCAGGGAGGAGCGAAAGCAGCGCCGCAGACGCAATAAGCAGTCTTTTCATTTGGGGAGTTCTCCATCTGAAGGGTCTGTTTTTCCCGGTTTTGCAGGGCCGGAAGATTGACGGACAATCAGTTGCATCGGGACCCGAGACACGGTCGCCGTTACGATCCTGCGTATGCCGGACAGCAGCTCGTCCTCGGACGTTTCCCCTGGGGCCCTTTTTTCAATCGCCTCCACGAGTGCGGCAATCGCGATCTCGGCGATCGTTGCCATGTCCATCCGCATGGTGGTCAGCGCTGGGGTCACGACGGGCGACCAGATCAGATCGTCAAAGCCGGTAACGCTGACGCAGCCCGGAACACTGACCCCGGCCCGTTGCAATTCGGTGAGCGCCCGCAGCGCCGGCAGGTCGGAGACGGCGGCAAAGGCAGTGAAGCCGTCCCTGGCTTTGTCGGCGAGCCCAAGCGGACACCCGGCGCCGTCGCGCTCCTCGATCTTTTCGATCCAGAGGACTTCGACCCTGGACGATCCGTCAAGGGCGGATTTGATTCCGCCGATGCGGTCGTTCTGCACGTTGGAGGCGGGGTTGTTGCCGAGGAGCAGGAAGTCACGATGACCGAGATCGTGGAGATATTTGGCGATCTGCCGCCCGCCCTGCCAGTGATCGGCCGAAACGGTGTTGCCGGGCGTCGACGGCGTATCGACCACCGCGACAGGACAGCCGATATCCGCGATGCGCGTGCCACGCCGCGGGACGATGATCATGCCGTCCACGCCACGTTCAAGCAGACGGTTGATTGCCTCGGTCTGTCGGGCGACATCGCCTCGACTGTCGGCGATCAAAACTCCATAGCCGGCAATGGAAGCTGCATATTCCATCGCCTGGGCGATCTGCGGAAAAAGTGGATTGGAAATATCCGGCAGGACCAGTCCGAGCACGCCGCTGCGGCCAGTCCTCAGCGCCCGCCCCGCCTGGCTCGGGACATATCCGAGCGCGCTGGCGGTTGCCCGGATGCGCTCGCCAAGTTCCGCCGAGACGCGCCCCTTGCCCGAAAGCGCGTTCGATACGGTCGCCACTGAGACGCCAAGCGACGCGGCGATCCTGCTGAGATTTGGTCCGGGACGGTTGGAGGCCATTGGTTTCGCAACAACTGATTAATCGTTTAATCAAGTGTTACATTAGCCCGGGCCACTTGTCGAATCCAAATTGGCCTGAAATCAAACTTTGTGCCTGATTGGTAGAAAAGGCAAGTCTTCCCTAAAATTCGAGGGATTTCCTGCCTTTCGAGTGCTTTTGGATGTGGATATCGCCTGCCATTGCCTCGGTGGGCGTCAGGCTGCGAGCGCGTCGAGGATGCGCACCCAGGAGCGAATGCCCTTATGGTAGGAGGTCAGGTCGTATTTTTCGTTCGGCGAATGGATTCGGTCGTCGCTGAGGCCGAAGCCGACAAGCAGCGATTCCATGCCGAGCATCTTCTGAAAGTCGCCGACGATCGGGATCGAGCCGCCCATGCCGATGACGACGGCAGGGTTTGGCCATTCGGCAGACAGCGCGACCTTGGCTTTGCCGAGCAACGCCGAATCATACGGAAGCTGGATGGCTGGCGAGCCGCCGTGCTTGTGGAATTCCACCGTGCAGTCGGCGGGGATCTTCGACTGGACATAGGCGCGGAAGCTCTCGCGGATTGCCGCCGGGTCCTGCTGGCCGACAAGGCGGAAAGAGACCTTTGCCGAAGCCTTCGAGGCGATCACTGTCTTGAAACCTTCGCCGGTGTAGCCGCCGATGATGCCGTTCACTTCCGCCGTCGGCCGCGCCCAGGTCAGCTCCAGGATCGAGCGGTTCTTTTCGCCTGACGGAACCGAAAGGCCGACATCGCTCAAAAAAGCTTCAGAGGCTGCATCGAGCTTCTTCCAGGCCGCCTTGACGTCGTCGGGCGTCTCGGCAACGCCATGGTAGAAGCCTGGAAGCGTCACCTTGCCCGTGGCATCATGCAGGCCAGCCAGAATGTCAGAGAGAATATGGATCGGATTGGCGGCCGCACCGCCGTACATGCCGGAATGAAGGTCGCGATCGGCAGCGGTGACGACGATTTCCTCGCCGACAAGACCACGCAGACCGGCCGAGATCGCCGGTGTCTTGCCGTCCAGCATGCCCGTATCGCACACCAGGGCATATTCGGCCTTGAGCTCGCCGGCATTGGCCTCGAGAAAAGGCTTCAGCGACGGCGAACCGGATTCTTCCTCGCCCTCGAAGAGGATGGTGACGCGGCAGGGAAGCGCACCATTGATATCCTTGAAAGCCCGGCAGGCTTCGACGAACGTCATCAGCTGCCCCTTGTCATCCGAGGTACCGCGCCCCGTGATAACCTTGCGGCCGTTGCCGATGTCCTTGACGGCGGGCTCGAATGGGTCGTTTTCCCAAAGTTCGATTGGATCCACGGGTTGAACGTCATAGTGGCCGTAGAACAGAAGATGCGGTGCACCGGCGCTTGCGCCGTCATGATGAGCGACGACCATCGGATGCCCCGTCGTATCGCGCACGGAAGCCGTGAAACCGATCGACGTCAGGTAGGCTTTCAGCCACTCCGCTGCCTTGCGGCACTCAGGCTTGTAGGCAGGGTCCGTCGAGATCGACTTGATGCGAAGCAGTTCGAACAGCCTGTCGAGGCTCGATGGGAGGTTCGCGTCAGCGCGGTCGAGGACGGGCGATATGTCTGTCATATCCAGTTCCTTCTGAATTAGGGCGTCGAAATTCGCGCGGACGATAGACTAAAGCCGCTTCTGTTTCGAGGATGAAACCGCGAAAATTTGAGATCGTTTGCGACAGGCCGGATGAGCTAGAGTCGCTTGGCATTTTCGAGGATGCGACGGATGTATTCGATCAACAATGCGCGCTCGAAAGCACGGAAGCCCTTGAACAGGTCCTGATCCGCGGCGATCGCCGCCTTGATCGCCTCCGTCTGCATCGCCATCGCCCTGCTTGTCAGGAAAATCAGTTGGGCGCGTTTGTCGGATGGATGCGGCCTGCGCTCGATCAGCCCGTCGCGTTCCATGCGGGACAAGGTGTTGGCCATTGTCGCCTGTTCGATATCGACCCGCTCGAGCAGTTGCTTCTGCGTCAGCCCGTCTTCCGACCAGAGTTCAAGCAGGATTGGGAATTGTCCGGGCGAAAAACCGAGCCCCGCCGCTCGTTGATGCAACGATCGGGAAAATCCCTTCGCCAGTTGGCTGGCAAGGTAAGCCGCGGAATCCATCCGATTAAATCCCATGATTGTAGCTATGCGCTATTTTCCGCCAAAAACAATCGATAAATCGCAGGCGATTTAACCGGAAAAGCCCATTTTTGCGGATTGGCGGAGCGATTTTCCTTCCGCAAGGGAAAGTGGCCCTTTGAAAGGAAAAAGCCGCCATGGCCTGGAGGAACCATGACGGCTTCAAAATGGGGACAAAGGCCCGGAGAGGGGATGAGGCCTTTGTCCAAGTCTGATGCGGCGGGGGACAAGCCGGCTATCAGACCCTCGGCGTTTGTTACGCGCCGGTGATTAAGAGATGAGAACGCCAGTAAGGATTTTCAAGGGATGCAGCGATCGCGGACGATTACAAATCGGTAACAGTTTGGTGAGCGGGTCGACCTATTGCTTCGGCTTCCGCCGATCGAAGAGGAAGAAGCCCATGTTCCAGGCCGTCATGAAGGTTGCCATCGCCAGGAAGATGGCCAGCGACTTGACGATGCTGACCGCCTCGAAGGGACCGACCGACATGATGAAGCCGGACACCGTCAGGGCGGTCAGGAACTGGAATTCGGTCTGCGTTCCAACCCCGCGGATATCGTCGTTACCCTGCGGGAAATAGGTTCTAAGCCCGCGCATCGCCAGCAGGAAGACAGGCGCCAAAAGCACCTTTCGGAAGATCACGGAGCCGCTGTCGCCAAGCCCCCAATAGGAAAGCGCGAAAATTCCGGCGGTAAAGGCAAACGAGGCTGCGTAGGCCACGAGGATCGGGTGGCTTTTCATTGATAAACTCGATCTTTAAAAAAACTGACAGGATGCAATAACTTAAACAGGTAGAACGGAGGAATTTAACACGCGAAAATCAACGCCGCAATGGACCTTTCGATCGCGCCGCGCTATCCATTCTCCCCATGAAAAATGGTGATCATCTCTTTCTTGTCGACGGGTCTGGGTTCATCTTCCGGGCCTTCCACGCCTTGCCGCCGCTGACGCGCAAATCCGATGGCTTGCCTGTCGGCGCCGTTTCAGGCTTCTGCAATATGCTCTGGAAGCTGTTGACTTCGGCCCGCGACACCTCGGTTGGCGTGACCCCCACGCACTTCGCGGTCATCTTCGATTATTCGTCGAAAACCTTCCGCAAGGATATCTACGACGCCTACAAGGCGAACCGCTCGGCCCCGCCTGAAGAGTTGATCCCGCAGTTCGGCCTGATCCGGGAGGCGACCCGCGCCTTCAACCTTCCTTGCATCGAGACGGAAGGCTTCGAGGCGGACGACATCATCGCCACCTACGCCCGGCTGGCGGAAGCGACCGGCGCCGACGTCACCATCATCTCGTCCGACAAGGACCTGATGCAGCTCGTAACGTCGACCGTTCATATGTACGACAGCATGAAAGACAAGCAGATCGGCATTCCCGATGTCATCGAGAAATGGGGCGTGCCACCGGAAAAGATGATCGATCTGCAGGCCATGACCGGCGACTCGGTCGACAATGTACCGGGCATTCCGGGCATCGGCCCGAAAACGGCGGCCCAGCTTCTCGAAGAATTCGGCGATCTCGACACGCTTCTCGCCCGCGCCGGCGAGATCAAGCAGGAGAAACGCCGCGAAAACATCATCGCCAATGCCGATCTGGCGCGCCTGTCGCGACAGCTGGTGGCGTTGCGCACCGACGTGCCGCTCGACATGGAGCTGGATGCGCTCGTGCTTGAAAAGCAGGACGGTCCGAAGCTGGTCGGCTTCCTGAAGACCATGGAGTTCACCACATTGACGCGCCGCGTCGCCGAGGCCTGCGAATGCGATGCCGCCGCGATCGAGCCTGCCTATGTCAAGGTCGAATGGGGCAGCACCGCCCACGGTCCCGACCTTGACGTCGGCGAGGCTGGAGGTCTGGTTGCCGGTGCGCCGGCTGATCTTGAGGGCCCCGCCGTATCCGTCCCGGACAAGAAGAAATTCCGGAATGCTAGTGAGGACGCCTCGGAACCCGGCGAACTGGTGAAATCGAGATCGGCCGCCTTCACCGCCCTGCCGATCGACCATTCGACCTATGTGACGATCCGCGATCTCAAGACGCTCGACGCCTGGATTGCCGACGCCCGCGAGACCGGCCTCGTCGCCTTCGATACGGAAACCACGTCGCTCGACGCCATGCAGGCCGAACTCGTCGGCTTTTCGCTGGCGCTTGCGGATAATTCGCGTGATCCATCCGGAACCGCTATCCGCGCAGCCTACGTGCCACTCGGCCACAAGACCGGCGTCGGCGACCTGCTCGGCGGCGGACCGGCCGAAAACCAGATCCCGATGCGCGACGCCCTGCAGCGCCTGAAAGACCTGCTGGAGGACAGCTCGATCCTCAAGGTCGCGCAGAACATGAAATACGACTACCTGCTGATGAAGCGCTACAAAATCGAGATCAAGGGCTTCGACGACACGATGCTGATGTCCTACGTGCTTGATGGCGGCGCCAACGCAACGCATGGCATGGACGGTCTCTCGGAACGCTGGCTCGGCCACAAGCCGATCGCCTACAAGGACGTTGCCGGCAGCGGCAAATCCAATGTCGGCTTCGATCTCGTCGATATCGACAAGGCGACTGCCTACGCGGCGGAGGACGCCGACGTGACGCTCCGGCTCTGGATGGTGCTGAAGCCTCGCCTGGCAGCCGCAAAGCTGTCGCGGGTCTATGAGCGGCTGGAGCGCCCGCTGGTGCCCGTGCTGGCCAACATGGAGGAGCGCGGCATCACCGTCGATAGGCAAATCCTGTCGCGGCTTTCCGGGGAACTGGCGCAGGGCGCTGCTGCTCTGGAGGATGATATCTACAAGCTTGCCGGCGAACGCTTCAACATCGGCTCGCCCAAGCAGCTCGGAGATATCCTGTTCGGCAAGATGGGGCTGGCCGGCGGCAGCAAGACCAAGACCGGGCAATGGTCGACCTCGGCGCAGGTGCTGGAAGACCTCGCTGCGGCCGGGTTCGACCTGCCCCGCAGGATCGTCGACTGGCGCCAGCTGACGAAGCTGAAGTCCACCTATACCGATGCGCTTCCGGGCTATGTCCACCCTGAGACCAAGCGGGTCCACACGTCCTATTCCATGGCGTCGACCTCGACCGGGCGTTTGTCGTCCTCGGAACCGAACCTGCAGAACATACCGGTGCGCACCGCCGAGGGCCGCAAGATCCGCACGGCCTTCGTTTCGACGCCGGGCCACAAGCTGATTTCCGCCGACTACAGCCAGATCGAGCTGCGGGTGTTGGCGCATGTCGCCGAGATACCGCAGTTGAAGCAGGCTTTCTCCGACGGCGTCGACATCCACGCCATGACGGCATCGGAGATGTTCGGCGTTCCGGTCGAAGGCATGCCCGGCGAAGTCCGCCGCCGCGCCAAGGCGATCAATTTCGGCATCATCTATGGCATTTCCGCCTTCGGCCTTGCCAACCAGCTATCCATCGAACGCTCGGAAGCCGGCGACTACATCAAGAAATACTTCGAGCGCTTCCCCGGCATCCGTGACTACATGGAGAGCACCAAGGCGTTCGCCCGCGACAAGGGTTACGTCGAGACCATCTTCGGTCGGCGGGCTCACTATCCCGAAATCCGCTCGTCCAATCCCTCGGTGCGGGCCTTCAACGAGCGTGCCGCGATCAACGCACCGATCCAGGGCTCGGCTGCCGACGTCATTCGCCGGGCCATGATCCAGATCGAACCCGCTCTGCAAAAGGCGGGGCTAGGCGAGCGCGTCCGAATGCTGCTTCAGGTGCACGACGAGTTGATTTTCGAGGTTGAGGGCAGCGATGTCGAGCGAACCACGCCAATCATCGTCTCTATCATGGAAAACGCTGCGATGCCTGCCGTCGACATGTCCGTGCCGCTGAAGGTCGACGCCCGCGCCGCAACCAATTGGGACGAGGCCCACTGATACCTGTCGGCCAAACGCGCGAAACGGCATCGATACGCGACGTGCTCTAGCGGCTGCAGCCCTGCCGGGCGATGATCGCGTCGAGCGCTTCGACGACGGCACGGGAAGCCTCCGCCAGCGCGCCGCTATTGTCGATGTCGATGACGTCGTAACGCCCTTTTATGACCGGCGTTTCTCGCGCCAGCCTCTTCAGGATATCGTCCCGGGTCTCACGTCCGCGCGCTTGCAGCCGTTCCGCCAGCACATCAGGTCGAGCGGTGACGTTGATCACCGTCATCCGGGGAAAGACCGCAGCGAAGCGATCGAGCACCGAACGCGAGCCGTTCGCGATCACAAGACGGCCCTTGGCAAGTTCTTCCAGGACCGATGCCGGGATGCCGTACTTCAGCCCGTGCGCGCTCCACCAGACCGCAAAGCTCGCCGCCCGCTGCATCGCGTCGAAATCGTTTTCCGAAACGCTCCGGTGATCTTCCCCACCGGCGTCGACATTGCGGGTGATGACACGGCGGACGAAGTGAACATCAGCGCTTCCGGCAAAATGCCTTGCGGCAAGTGCCATCAGAGTGTCCTTGCCAGCGCCGCTCGGACCTACGACGACAACCATCGTTCCCGCCGCAACACGTCCATCCTTAGCCGGCTTTGCCTCGACTTCAGACATTAGGCCACGCGCCGCCCTTCGCGCCAGACCGAGCGCGTGACCGGAACGCCGTGGTCGCGGCGGACGCGAACCAGGTCGGCGCGCAGGCCAAGCGCGATCCGCCCCCGGTCGTCGAGGCTGACCGTGCGGGCCGGCGTCGACGTCACCATGGCGATGGCTCGCGGCAACGAAATGCTTTCGACCTCGTCGGCGATGATGAACGGCGCGTGCAGCAGGCTAAGCGGCACGTAGTCGGATGAAAGGACGTCGAGCACACCCATTTCCGCCAGGTCCCGGGCGGCGATATTGCCGGAATGCGACTTGCCGCGCACGATGTTCGGCGCCCCCATGAGAACGCTCATGCCGGCGCCGTGCGATGCCTTCGCGGCATCGACGCTCGTCGGGAATTCTGCCAACCGCACGCCGTAGGCGATCGCCTCGTCGACATGCTCCATCGTCGCGTCGTCATGGCTCGCCATCGTGATGCCGCGCTCAGTGCAGACCTTGGAAATGGCATCGCGGTGCGGCGTCGCGTATTTCGCCGAATCCTCCTGGCGCTTGGCGACGAAGCGGGCGAAGACCTCGTCGCTGAGGCCGCGCTTCTTCTGGTAGTAGAAGATGTACTGCTCCATCGTCTGGAACTGACGCTGCCCCGGCGCATGGTCCATCAGCGACACGAGACGGACGAACGGATCCTGTTTGAAGTCTTCGAAGTGCTCGAGCACATTGTCCGACGACACCTCGCAGCGCAGGTGGATGAGGTGGTCGGCACGCAACCTGTCTTCCCGTTGCGCGGACTGGATCGCGTCGGCCATGTCGCGCATCTCGCCGCGCTCGAAGCCGCCATCCTCGTCGGAGCCCATTCGCAGGCAATCGAAGACGGTGGTGATGCCCGACGTGACGATCTGCGCGTCGTGTGCCTGGATCGCTGCCGTCTTGTTCCAGCGAACGCCGGGTCGGGGCGAGTAATGCTGCTCCAGATGGTCCGTGTGAAGCTCGACCAGGCCGGGCAGCAGGTAGTCGCCCTCCATATCTTCGCCGACCGTCGAGTTCCCTTCGGAAATGTCGGCGATCTTGCCGTCACGCATCAGGACCGAACCGGAGACGATGTCGTCCTCGAGGATGATACGGGCGTTCGAAAGGACGGTCTCTTTGGTCATGTCAGAAAGTCTTTCAGCTTGGAGCGCCGCCGAGCGGCAGCCAGGAACGGACGATAAAAGGAGCGCCGCGCGTCTCCTCGACGAATATGGCAAGGCCGGAAACGGAAAGCGGTCGCCCGATATGAGCGGCGAACGTTTCACGAAGGACCGCGCTGATCGCAGACTGCCGCTCTGCCTCGACCGGCCCGGTCAGCGTCATGTGGAAGCGGAACTCATCCATGACATAGGGATAGCCCCATCGCAACAGATTGGCGCGGTGCGCTTCGGTCAGTTCCTCCGGCTTTCGGCGAGCGATGTCGGACGCGGTAAGTGCCGCGCGCAGCGGCTCGAAGGCCCGCACGACGCTGGCCGAGAAATCCTGAAGTTCGGAATAGAGATTGGCAGGCACCAGGGCGAAAAAATGACCGAGTTGGCCGAGCACCAGTTCGGATATCGAGAAAGGTGCCGCGCGCGCCGCAAAATCGCCGGCGATCTCAATGAGATCGTTCTCGGTGACCGACGCGGCAAGTTCGAAAGGTGCCTTCAGTGTCGCGTGAAATCCATAGCGGCGCGGATCCGCGGTCACGGCATGCTGCTCTTCCGCGTTGACTTCGCCATAGGACGATGCCGCGAACGTCTCGCCCGTATAGGCGTCCCGGCCGAGCCAGCGGCTGGCCAATCCGTTGAGGGGATCGTCTTTCGGTGGCGTAAAATAGAGAGCGTAGCGCAAGGCGAATCCTTGGGGGGTAGTGGGGGTGCCGCACAGTGCCGCGATTTTCCGGCCGGCGGCAAGACTGGCCCTGCGCTAAAAGATTTCCATGACAGAATGATGATGAAAAACGCTGGGGTGTGCCTTTATTGCGGGTTTTGCGTTCCCATGAGGCGCGTCCGCAACGCATTGGAAGCGGCGTCGAACAGGATGACGACAGCCAGCGTCAAAAGCACCATGTAGGCGACGTTCTCCCAGTTCTTGTTGGTGCGCATCGCCTCCCAGAGCTTTAGCCCGATGCCACCCGCGCCGACGGCACCGATGATGGTCGCCCCGCGGACGTTGGACTCCCATTGATACAGCGTCTGGCTGACGATGATCGGCACGATCTGCGGCATGATGCCGTAGCGTTGCACCAGCATCTCGGGCGCCCCGGTCGACTTGATACCTTCGCGCGGCTTGTCGTCGATGTTCTCCAGTACCTCCGAATAGATCTTTCCAAGCGTACCCGTCTCGGTAAAGAAGATCGCGGCACTGCCCGCAAGCGGTCCGGGGCCGAAGGCGCGGGTAAAGAACAGCGCCCAGATCAGCATGTCCATCGAGCGGAGGAAATCGAAGAACCGTTTGAAGATGTGGTTGACGATGCGGCTGGAGGTGATGTTGCGGGCGGCAAGAAAGGCCAGCGGAAAACTGACGATGGCGCCCAGAAGCGTACCGAGGAAAGCCATGACGACGGTCTGCAGCAGCTTCGTCAATACGTCGCCATGTTGCCAGGTATTGTTGTTCCAGAAGTCCTGAAAGGCCAGCGACCAGTTCGATTGTCCGGCGACCAGTTGCGGCCCGCTGACCAAAAGCGTCGCGACCTCAAGCGGTGATTTCTGGAAGAACTTTGACTGGGTATCGAAGATGAAGTTGGGCCAGCCGAGGAACCTCTTGCGGATCTTGACGCGATCGTTGTCGATGCTGACGTCGCCGGCAAAGCCGAGATTGGCAAGCACATTGTCGTCATAGACGGTCATCCAGGCGGGGACTGGCCCGAGTACCTTCGGCTGGCCGCTTGAAAGCGATACCGCGACGCTCTGGCCGTGAGCAACGACGGTAACCTCCGATTTGGAGATCGTGACCGTTTTACTCTCGCCGGCGACTTCGACCTTCACTGTGCCATCGCCGCGCTGCAGTACCCAATCGGGATGCGGATCATCGCCCAGCGGTGAAAAGCGCGGATAGTGAATGCTGATATCGCTATCGGAAAGCCGAAACTCCGGCTGCACGTCGTAGCTGATCCACTGGCTGAGAAAGATGCCGACACGCTCCCAATGCGCTTCGGCCATAAGCTTCGGCAGGTCGAAGAACCAGACCGAGTAGATGCCGTAGAGAAGCAGCGCGATCAGTGTCAGCAGCGAGCCGAAACGCTTGACTAGCGGTGGGTTGAACGCTTCCGGGAAGCGCTCCTCGATGGATGCGGCATGGCTCGCGACGGTCAGCGTCATGACGTCCTCAATGTTGCAGCAGGAAGGCGTGGTCGCCCACGAGCCGTCGTCTCAGCCAGGCGGAGAACTGGTCGACGGCAAGGATGGTGATGAACAGCAGCAGGATCAGCGCCAGCGTCTTGGCCCCGAAACCGCGCGAGATCGAAAGCTTCAGTTCCTCGCCGATGCCGCCGCCGCCGACCGCGCCGATAATGGTCGAAGCGCGGACGTTGATCTCCACGCGCAGCAGCGCATAGGACATGAAATTCGGCAGGACCTGGGGAAGTGCTGCAAACCGGACGCGCTCGCTCCAGCTGGCGCCGACCGATTTGACCCCCTCGTCAGCCTTCATGTCGACATTTTCGACCGTCTCGTAAAACAGCTTGCCAAGCGCGCCGATCGAGTGGAGGCCGACAGCGATGATGGCCGAGACCGGCCCGATCGAGATGATGGCGGCAAAAAGCCCGGCGATCACGATCTCCGGAAAGGCGCGGAGGATTTCCATGAACCGCTTGACGACGATCCGCAGCGGCTTGGACGGCGTCAGGTTTCGTGACGCGATGAAGGAAAGCGGCACCGCAAAGATGAAGCCGATGATCGTCGAGACCAGCGCCACGTTGAAAGTGATGAGCATCAGCTCGAAATATTCGGGGATATAGAAACCGCCCCAGATATAGTGGCGGCCAAGCGCGAAATTATATTCCTCGCCACCGGTGCCCGGGTCGTTCGGGCTCGGCAGATCGAAAAGCGCACGCCAGACGTCGCCCCAGTTCTTCGGGATCAGCCAGCTTAGAAAGTCGAACAGATGCGGCAATCGCTCGAAGAAATGGCCGGCATTGCTCTCATTAGCGAACTGGACGGAGGAGATGAACGCCGCAAGCAGCACGATCAGGCCGAAGATCGTGTAGATCCGTCGCCGGGCGACCTGCCTGCTCCACGCGTCGCCGATCTCATGGGCGCTAGGTAGTTGCGGATGAAGATCGGCAATGGTCATGGATGGTTTACGCTCGTCCGTGAAACTGAAAATGCCAGACAGAAAAAGGGCGGCCGGCAAAACCGACCGCCCTCGATTATGAGATCAACCGCCGATGGCGTTCTTGCGAACGTCGATGATGGCGTTGTAGAAATCAGGCTTCACCGGAACATAGCCCTTGAAGTCGCCGCCTTCGACAGCGTCGAAGCACTTCTTGTCAGTGGTCGGCAGCTTGGTGAAGAAGTCGGCCAGCTTTGTCTGCCATTCGGCGCCGAGCGCGGTGCGCACGACCAGCGGGCCGTTCGGGATCAGCGGCGAACGCCAGACTTCGACGAGCTTGTTCGGGTCGACGGCGCCCTTGTCGACTTCCTTGCGGAACGTGCCGGACGTGAAGCCATCCTTGAAATTGCCGATGCCGGAGGAATCGTCGACAGCGACGTCGACCTTGCCGTCATAAGCTGCAAGCAGGTTGTTCTCGTGACCGCCGTTGAACTGGGTCGCTCCGAAGAACTTGTCGTTCGGCACGCCGGTGGTCTTCGGGATCTGCGTCAGCGGAACGAGATAGCCCGAGGTGCTGTCCGGGTCGGCGTAGCCGAGCTTCTTGCCCTTGGCGTCCATGATCGTCTTGATACCGGAAGACTTCAGCGCGAGGCCGATCGAATAATAGCCGGTCGAACCGTCCTTCTGCTCTGTCGTCAGGATCGGGGTTACGGCCTTCGGGTCCTTGATGTAGGTGGCGGCATAACCGGAAGCACCGAGCTCGGCGAAGTCGAGAGTGCCGCCGAGAAGACCCTGGATAACGCCGTCATAGTCGGCGGCGGGGAACAGCGATACCTTTTCGAAACCGAAGGTCTGCTTGAGGTGATCGGCAAGGCACGCATAGTTGCGCAGGCGGTCGGCTTCGTTCTCGCCACCGAGGATGCCGACGCGGAATTCCTTTAGATCGGCGGCAGATGCCGAGCCGACGAGCGCAAGAAGCGCCGCGGCTGCAAGAAGGGTCTTCTTCAACATGGGTTCGTCTCCTGATTAGCCGGTTTCCCCGGCTGTGTTCGGTCTGAAGAGATGTGCCCTTGACGCGGGCTGTCGATCCCGGTCTCTCCCTCAGAGACCGGCGAGTGCCAGCGGTTGCACGCCGGCAGATGCTTGTGCCGCGACGGACGCGGGAAGATCGGAGGTATTGATGCTGGTCGAGGTCATCGTCTCGTCGATGCCGGCGCCGTCCTTGTCGGTGCCGTAGATCGCGTTGACCGCCTCGGCTGTCAGCCTCGAAGGCGCACCATCGAAAACAACGCGACCGGCCGCCATGCCGATGATCCGCTCACAATAATTCCGTGCCGTGTCCAGCGTATGAAGGTTGGTGATGACGGTGATCCCGTCGCGCTCGTTGATGTCGCGCAACGCATCCATGACGATCTTTGCGTTCAGCGGGTCGAGCGAGGCGATCGGCTCGTCCGCAAGCAGCATCTTCGGCTTCTGCATCAGCGCACGGGCAATTGCCACACGCTGCTGTTGGCCGCCCGAAAGCGTACCCGCCATCTGCATCGCAGTCTGCTCGATGCCGAGGCGCTCCAGCGCCATGATGGCGTCGATCCGCTCCTCGCGGGTGAAGACGCTGAGCAGGCTCAAAGTGGTCGAGCGATGGTTCAGCCGGCCGAGCATGACATTCGTCAGCACATCGAGGCGCGGCACGAGGTTGAACTGCTGGAAGATCATCGCGCAATCACGCTGCCAGTTGCGCAGTGCCTTGCCGCGCAGCGCCGAGACTTCCGTGCCGGCAAAATGGATCGAGCCTGAAGACGGCACCGCGAGATGGTTGATCATCCGCAGCAGCGTGGATTTTCCGGCACCTGATCGGCCGATAATGCCGACCATCTGGCCTTGGGGAATGTCCAGCGTCACAGAATCGACAGCGAGTTTGCTTCCGAATTTGCGCGTCACATTCCTCAGTTCGAACATCATGCTCTTCCTCAGTAAATTGACCCAGCGTCTGAGTAGGCATTAGTCCTGCTTCGTGAAGCTCAAATGTCACTTTTGTGTAAGAGCTGTCACAAAGGGCCTCTCCACCGTCACAAAAGCGTTGCTTAAAGTAGACGGTGATCATCAATGCGAGGGCGCGAACACGCCTCAAGCGTCGTAGCGCGACAGGAAGTCCTCGGCCGAGAGTGCGCGAAAATCGGCAAGGGCGGTGCGCAGCCGGTCATGTTCCCAGTCCCACCAGGAGAGCCTGTCCATGCGCTCGCCGATTTCCCTCGGAAAGCGTTCGCGGATGAGCTTCGCAGGGACGCCACCGACGATCGTGTAGGGAGCAACATCCTTGGATACGACGGCGCCGGCACCGATCACCGCCCCGTTGCCGACGGTGACGCCGGGAAGAACCGTCGCCCCATGACCGATCCAGACGTCATTGCCGATGACAACGCGATGGTCGCGGCGCCAGGCGAAGAAATCCGTCTCCATATCGGCATCCGGCCAATAGTCGGTGGCACGATAGGTGAAATGATGAAGCGTCGCGCGCCAGGTCGGATGGTTGGTGGCGTTTATGCGCACTGCAGCGGCGATGTTGACGAACTTGCCGATCGTCGTGCACCAGATGCCGCCGTCCTGCATGACATAGGAATAGTCGCCGATCTCGACTTCGTCGATGCGGCAACGCTCGGACACCTCGGTGTAGCGGCCAAGCGTCGAATTGCTGACGCGCGCTGTCGGATCGATATAGGGCTGCTCGCCAAGTTGTCTGGTCATGATGGGCCTTTCGGACATGGGTTCTCGACGATGGCATCGGCTTCGGCCGACATCATGCGAAAGATTGGACAGGGTGGACGATGCGGTCTTAGGCGCCGACGGCGACGCGCGATGTTCTCGGAGAAAATTCGCTGACGTCGAGGATGCGGTCGGCGACGGCCTCGCGAACTTCCTCGTCGTGGAAAATCCCGAGCAATGCGACGCCGGCCCTCTTCTTGGCCTCGATCAGTTCGACCACGACCTTGCGATTGGTAGCATCGAGCGACGCAGTCGGCTCGTCGAGCAGCAGGATCGCATGGTCGGTGATGAAGCCGCGAGCAATGTTGACGCGCTGTTGTTCGCCGCCCGAAAACGTCGCCGGCGGCAATTGCCAGAGTTCCTCGGGCAGGTTGAGCCGGGACAGGAGCTCGGCGGCCTTGTCGCGGGCAAAGACCGGGGTCTCGCCGCGGGCCAGAAGCGGCTCAGCCACCACGTCGATGGCCGCGACGCGCGGCACCGTGCGCAGGAACTGGCTGACATAACCCATCGTGTGGCGACGCACGTCGATGACGGTGCGCGGATCGGCGGTCGCGAGATCGACGATGCGCCCCTTGTGGTTGACAAGGATCTGGCCGCCGTCGACGGCATAGTTGCCGTAGGTCATCTTTAGCAGCGAACTCTTGCCGATGCCGGAGGGACCTCCAAGCACGACGCACTCGCCGCTCGCAACGGAGAAGGAAACATCGGCGACAACGGGCAGGCGAATGCCGTCGCGCAAATGCATGATGAAGCTCTTGAAGACTTCGGAAACGACGAGGGGCGTTGCCATGGCTTTTGTTCCCTTTTGTCCGTCTCAGACTTGCAGGATCGAGGAGACGAGAAGCTGCGTGTAAGGTTCGCGCGGATCGTCGAGCACCCGGTCTGTCAGACCATGCTCGATCACCAGCCCGTCCTTCATCACCATCATCCGGTGCGACAGCAGACGGGCGACCGCAAGATCATGGGTGACGACGATCGCCGATAAACCCAGATCCTGGACGAGGCCGCGGAAAAGATCGAGCAGGCGGGCCTGCACCGAAACATCGAGGCCGCCGGTCGGCTCGTCCATGAAGACCAGGCGTGGTGCGGTCACAAGATTGCGGGCGATCTGAAGGCGTTGGCGCATGCCGCCGGAAAAGGCGCGCGGCTGGTCGTCGATGCGGTCGGCATCGATTTCGACGCGATCGAGCCAGTCGATCGCCGTCGCACGAATATTGCCATAGTGCCGGTCGCCGATCGCCATCAGCCGCTCGCCGACATTGGCGCCGGCCGACACAGTCATGCGCAGTCCGTCCGCAGGGTTCTGGTGGACAAATCCCCAGTCGGTGCGCATCAGGAACCGCCGTTCCGCCTCGCTCATGCGGAACAGGTCGCGATAGTTGCCGTCGCGCATATGGTATTCGATGCTGCCGGTGGTCGGCATCAATCGTGTCGAGATGCAGTTCAGCAAAGTCGTCTTGCCCGAACCGGATTCGCCGACGATGGCCAGCACTTCGCCCGGCCAGAGATCGAAGGAAACGTTGCGGCAACCCGTGCGGCTGCCGTAGAATTTCGAAATGTCCTTGACCCTCAGGAGTGGCGTCTCGCTCATTCCGCAGCCTCCTTGTTCTCGGCCAGCAGATGGCCGACATGGCCATGCGCGCGGCGATCCTCGCAGTGATCGGTGTCGGAGCAGACGAACATCCGCCCGCCCTTGTCGTCGAGAATGACTTCGTCGAGATAGACGTCTTCGGCGCCGCAGAGCGCGCAGGGCTTGTCGAAATGCTGGATCGTGAAAGGATGATCTTCGAAATCGAGGCTCACCACTTCGGTATAGGGAGGCACGGCATAGATCCGCTTCTCGCGCCCCGCGCCGAAGAGCTGCAGCGCATCCGACATGTGCATTTTCGGATTGTCGAATTTCGGCGTCGGCGACGGATCCATCACGTAACGGCCCTGCACCTTGACCGGATAATCATAGGTCGTGGCGATATGGCCGTTGCGCGCGATGTCCTCGTAGAGCTTCACATGCATGAGGCCGTATTCCTCAAGCGCGTGCATCTTTCTGGTCTCCGTCTCGCGCGGTTCGAGGAAGCGCAGCGGCTCCGGCGTCGGCACCTGGTAGACCAGCACCTGATTGGCCGCGAGCTTTTGCTCCGGTATCCTGTGGCGCGTCTGGATGATCGTCGCTTCGCCCGTACGCGTCGTCACCGCAACATTGGCGACCTTCTGGAAGAACGCGCGGATCGAGACGGCATTGGTCGTGTCGTCCGCCCCCTGGTCGATGACCTTGAGTACGTCCTTCGGCCCGATGATCGAGGCTGTTACCTGCACGCCGCCCGTTCCCCAGCCGTAGGGCATAGGCATCTCGCGCGAGGCGAACGGTACCTGGTAACCGGGAATGGCGATCGCCTTCAGAATCGCGCGGCGGATCATCCGCTTGGTCTGTTCGTCGAGATAGGCGAAATTATAGGATGCGAGTTCGCTCATTCGGCAGCCTCCGGCATGGGTTCCTTGCCGCCCCTGCGGGCAGCATCGAATTCGCGGCGCATGCGACGGACCAGATCGAGCTCGGCCTGAAAGTCGACATAGTGCGGCAGCTTCAGATGTTCGACGAAGCCGGTCGACTGCACGTTGTCTGAATGCGAGATCACGAATTCCTCGTCCTGCGATGGCGCGGTGATATCTTCGCCGAGCTCCTCGGCGCGCAATGCCCGGTCGACCAGCGACATCGCCATCGCCTTGCGTTCGCTCTGGCCGAAGACCAGGCCATAGCCGCGGGTAAACTGCGGCGGCGCCTTGGCGGACCCCTTGAACTGATTGACCATCTGGCATTCGGTGACCTGTATGGTCCCGAGCGACACTGCAAAACCGAGTTCCGGCACGTCGAATTCGACCTCGACCTCGCCGATGCGGATTTCGCCGGTGAAGGGATGGTTCCGGCCGTAGCCGCGCTGTGTCGAATAACCGAGAGCCAGCAGAAAACCCTCGTCGCCGCGGGCAAGCGCCTGAAGCCTGAGATCGCGCGCCATTGGAAATTCCATCGGCTCGCGGGTCAGGTCGCCGGTCTCATGGTCGACCGGAAGGTCGCCGTCGGCCTCGATTAGGCCTTCCTCGGCAAGAATCTCGGAAACGCGCATGACACGGCCCTCTTCGGCCGGCTTTTGCGCCCCTTCCTCGACGGCCTCGTCGGTCAGCAGCGACGGGTCGAGCAGACGGTGGGTATAGTCGAAGGTCGGTCCAAGAAGCTGGCCGCCGGGCAGATCCTTGTAGGTCGCGGAAATGCGCCGCTCGATCTTCATGTCAGAGGTGTCGAGCGGGTTGGAATAGCCGAAGCGTGGCAGTGTCGTGCGATAGGCGCGCAGCAGGAAGATCGCCTCGATCATGTCGCCGCGCGACTGGCGGACGGCGAGAGCTGCGAGCGTGCGGTCGTAAAGCGATGCCTCGGCCATGACGCGGTCGACGGCGAGCGCCAACTGTTCGACGATCTGCTCGATGCCGATGGCAGGCAATGAGCGGTCGCCGCGACGGCGGTCGGCAAGCAGCCGGTGGGCATTTGCGATAGCGGCTTCGCCACCCTTGACGGCAACATACATGGGTCACATCTCCGTTGCGGTGATTTTGGTCGTGCGCGGCAGGCAGACGAAACGCCGGCCGGCCGTCAGGATGACGTCGACGCCCCTGGGGAAGATCGCGCGATTGTCGCTCCACAGCCTCTGGAAAGTCTCGGGCAACCCGACGGGTGCGATCATCTGGATGGTCTTGATACCAGGGCCGCTCAGCGCCAGTTCCTTGCCGCCGTCGAGAGCTGCGATCTCGAGTATCAACGTCACCGAGCGATCCGGATATTCCTGGCTTCCGAGCGAAAACTGATTGAACGACGACAACATCGCGCTCGCCTCGAAGAAGGCGAACCGGGCTTCGAGCTTGTCAGTCGTCATCGGCGCGCCGGAGTGAAATCCGAGCCATGCCGGCGCCGAGGACTTGGCGAGATTGGCCGATAGCCAGACCGGCGTGTCGTGGTCGCAGAGTGTCAGGCCAAGTGCGCCGGCAGCGGCTCCAAGCGGTGCCGGTGGCGAGATCTCCAGATCGACGGTCTGGACAGTACCCGGCCGCGCCATTCCGTCCATCGCCGCCTTGAAGACGCTCTGAGCGTTGAAAACGGGCTCTTGAAAGCCGCCGACGAGAGCTTCGGTGTTCAGATTCATTTGTCTTCTCCGCGAACCATGGTGAAGAAATCGACGCGGGTTGCCGCAGTCTCAACGGCCTTCTTGGCATCTGCCGCCGCGATGCGTTCCGCAACCGGCGCAAGGATCGTCCGCTCGACGAAATCCTTCGTGCCCGGCTCCTGCCACAGCGCATCGAAGATAGCCGCCAGCCGCGACCTCTGCTTGTCGGTACCGAGCGCATGCCCGTGGCCAACCTTGCCGGAGGCGAGCCGTACGGTCGTCCGTGTCACCGTCACCTCACCGAGATTGAAGGGCGAGCCGCCGCCGCCGATACGACCGCGCACCATGACAAGCCCGGTTTCGGGTCCGCGAACGGGTTGCGCCACCGGCTTTTCGGTAAGTGCTTCCCACGCCGCGTCAAGCTCTTCCCGCTCCGCTCGGGCCAGCAAGTCGGTCACGCGCTTGCGTTCACGCATTTCCATCGCTGCGACCTCGTGCCTCTGTGCTGAATTCATCGCCCGGTCCTCTAAATGTCTATTGATATAGACAACCATACAATATAGTCTTATCCATAGTGATGGCAGATGACAAGCGTGTGACGCAGTTGGGGCAGGATGGTCGGACAGAAGCAGATACAGCGTCAAACCGGTGTCGCCTTGTGGCGGCAGATTGCCGACCGCATTCGTGCGTCGATCAATCACGGGGATTTTGACGGAACGGGCATGGTACCGGCGGAGACGGTGTTGGCGCTGCAGTTCGGCGTCAACCGGCACACGGTCAGAAGTGCGCTTGCCGCATTGGGCCAGGAAGGTGTCGTCCGCGCCGTGCAGGGTCGCGGAACCTTGATCGAGCGCAAGGAAAAGCTGAATTTCCCCATCTCGAAACGCACCCGCTTTTCGCAAGGTATCGGCGATCAGGTGCGTGAAGCGCGTGGCTTGCTTCTGGATTTGGCAGAGGAACCGGCGAGCGCCGAGGTGGCGCGGTGGCTGAAGCTGCGGGAGGGCACCAATGTCATCCGCTTCGAGACGATCGGGACAGCGGACAAGCGACCGGTCTCGCGTGCCACAAGCTGGTTTCCGGCCGATCGCTTTGCCGGCATCGGCGAGGCCTACAGAAAGGCCGGTTCGATTACCAAGGCTTTTCGGGAAATGGGCTTGCCGGATTATGTCAGGGCGACGACCGAGATCACCGCCATGCACGCCGATGCGGCCGACATTGCCGATCTTGAATTGTCACCGGGCGCGATCGCGTTGGTGACCCGCGCCATGAACACCGACCTCGCGGGCGTGCCGGTCCAATACGCCATCACCCGCTTCGCTGCCGACAGGGTTCAGTTCACGATAGAGAATTGAATTTTATAGGGAGGGTGGGCTGTTTGAGCCGGGAACAAGTGCGCCGCATCTCCCCACTCGTGGGGGAGATGGCGAAGCTGACAGAGGGCGACGGCCAGACGAGATTTGCATGACTCGCATGGCGCACACCGCTCACTCGCAAACCCCTCAATGCGCCGCGGACATGTCCCCGAGCACTTCCTTGGACGCAACCGTCGAGTCCGCTTTGAGCTTGTAGACCATGGGAACGCCGGTCGCGAGGTTGAGCGCGAGGATCTGTTCCTTGCTCAGACGGTCGAGAACCATGACGAGCGAACGCAGCGAGTTTCCGTGGGCCGCGACCAGGACCTTCTGACCGGCGAGCACGCGCGGCAGGATCTCCGTCAGGTAATATGGCCAGACGCGGGCGCCGGTGTCGCGGAGGCTTTCGCCGCCAGGAGGCGGGATGTCGTAGGAGCGGCGCCAGATGTGGACCTGTTCCTCGCCCCACTTGGCACGGGCATCGTCCTTGTTCAGGCCAGAAAGGTCGCCGTAGTCACGCTCGTTGAGCGCCTGGTCGCGGATCGTCTCGAGGCCCGGCTGGCCGACATTGTCGAGAATGATCTTGCAGGTATCCTGCGCTCGCTTCAGGTCCGATGTGAAGGCGATGTCGAACTTGATGCCGTAGTCGGCAAGCGCCTTGCCGCCGGTATTGGCTTCCTCGATCCCAAGTTCGGTGAGATCGGGGTTTTTCCAGCCGGTAAACAGGTTCTTCAGGTTCCAGTCGCTCTGGCCATGGCGAACGAGGACGAGAGTACCGCTCATGAAATATTCCTCCGTAGTGGGATCAATGTGAAGAGAGCCCGAGCACGTCGAGCATGGAATAAAGACCGGGCTTCTTGCCGCGCGCCCAGAGCGCCGCCTTGATGGCGCCGCGTGCGAAGATCGAGCGGTCGCCGGCGCTATGGGACAGCGTCACCTGTTCGCCTTCGCCGGCAAGGATAACTGAATGCTCTCCGACCACCGAGCCGCCGCGCAGCGTTGCAAAGCCTATGGAACCCGTTGGCCGTGCGCCGGTATGGCCGTTGCGGACACGCACCGAGTTTTCAGTGAGATCAATGCCGCGCCCGGCCGCTGCGGCCTTGCCGAGCAACAGAGCGGTCCCGGACGGTGCGTCGACCTTGTGCTTGTGGTGCATTTCGAGGATTTCGATATCCCAGTCGTCAGGCGACAGAGCCCGTGCAGCCTGCCCGACCAGGGCGCTCAGCAAATTGACGCCTAGGCTCATATTGCCCGATTTGACGATGCGGGCGTGGCGCGCCGCCGCCTCGATCTTTGCCTCGTCCTCAACTGAACATCCCGTCGTCCCGGTAACATGGACGATACGCGCCTGTGCCGCGAGCCCGGCAAAGGCAACGGTGCTGGCGGGTCTGGTGAAATCGATGACACCCTCGGCATGCAGAAAAGCTGAGAGCGGATCGTCGGTGATCGGGATGCCGTTCTGACCGAGACCGGAAATCTCGCCGGCGTCCTTGCCGACAAAGAGAGAGCCGGGGCTGGCGATTGCGGCATGCAGCGTTGCGCCCTCGGTCGAATGGATGGCGCGGATCAGCGCCTGACCCATCCGGCCTGCAGCCCCTACCACCACCAGCTTCATCGCATTGTCGCTCATGTCGTCCGTCTACCGTCTCGTTTCAGGCTGCCGTGGCTATCAGCCGTGGCTGGATGCTGCCGGCCGCTGCAGGTTGTTGAGGCGAGCGTAGAGGCCGTCGCGAGCGACCGCAAGCGTCTCGTGATTGCCTTCTTCGACAACACGACCCTGCTGCATGACGACGATCTTGTCGGCTCTGACAACAGTCGACAGCCGGTGCGCTATCACGACGACGGTGCGACCGCTCATGGCCTCGTCAAGCGCCTTTTGCACAGCTGCTTCCGATTCCGTATCCAACGCCGAAGTCGCCTCGTCGAGAAGCAGGATCGGCGCGTTGCGTACCAGCGCGCGCGCGATCGAGACGCGCTGGCGTTGCCCGCCGGATAGCGTCACGCCGTTTTCGCCGACGGCCGTGTCATATCCCTGGGGCTGCGCAACGATGAAATCATGCGCATATGCCAGCCGGGCTGCTTCCTCGACCTCTGCATCGGTCGCCTCCGGGCGGCCGTAGCGGATGTTGTCGCGGATCGTGCCTTCGAAGAGATACGGCTGCTGCGATACATAGGCCAGATGCCGGCGTAGCGAATGCTTGGTGATGTGGCTGATATCTTGCCCGTCGATGAGGATCTGCCCCTCGAGCGGATCGTAGAACCTTGGGATCAGGCTGATTACGGTCGACTTGCCGGCACCCGACGGGCCAACAAGCGCCGTGGTCTGTCCACCTTCGGCGATGAAGTCGACACGGTTAAGCACCGCTTCGCCCTGCGCATAGGCGAATGTCACGCCCTTGAACTCGATCTTCGCCTCGGTGACGACAAGTTCCTTGGCGTCGGGAAGGTCCCGCTGACGGGGCTCCATATCGAGAATATCGTAGATCATCCGCGCGTTGACGACGGCACGCTCCATCTGCACCTGCAGCCGGGCGAGCCGGCGGGCGGGGTCGTAAGCGAGCAACAGGGCGGTGACGAAAGAGAAGAAGGCGCCCGGCGGGACATTCTGATAGATCGACCGGTACGCGGCGTAGGCAAGCACGCTGGCAATGGCAAAACCGGCAAAGCTGTCCGTCAGCGGTGCCGTTCGCTCTGAAAGGCGCGCAATCCGGTTGGCCCGGCCCTCGGCGGCCGTGATCAGCTTGTTGATCTTGCGATCGAGCTCCTCTTCCATCGTGAAGGCTTTGACGATGGCAATGCCCTGGATCGTTTCCTGCATCGCGCCAAGAACATGGCTGTTGAGGTTGATCGATTCACGCGTGGCAGCGCGCAGGCGCTTGGAGACATAGCGAAGCGCGTATAACAGTGGCGGCGCCAGCACCAGCACGGCAAGGCTCAGCAACGGATCCTGAATGACCATCACGCCGATCAACGTCACGAAGGTCAGAAGATCGCGCACCGTCGAGGTGATCGTCAGGTTGAGAACGTCGCGGATACCGCCGACGTTCTGGCTGACCTGCGCTGCAATATGAGCAGAGCGCGCTTCGTTGAAATAGCCGACGGAGAGCGACATCAGGTGCGTGTAGAGGCGCCGCTGGTAGCGGGCAACAATATTGTTGCCGATCTTCGAGAGCGCCACTGCCTGGCCGTAACTGGCAAAGCCGCGAAGCATGAAAGCGACGAAAATCGACAGACAGATGATCACGACCATGCTGGCGCGTCGATTGACGAAGGCTTCGTCGATGACCGATCGCATGATCCAGGCGGTGAACCCGGTAGAAAGCGAGACCACGACGAGGCAGGCGATTGCGAATGCATAGCCCCTGATATGGTCGCGGCCGTTTTCGGCGATGATCCGCTTCAGGATACCCGTGATGGTCTCTGTGTTGACGCTAACTTTTTTGCTGTCGGGCGATTTCAAAAATCGGCTTCCTGTCTCAAACCAAGCGAGCCGCTGTTGGCATGGGCTTTCGCGGCTCTATAAAGAGTTCGGACCGGTTTGGCTAGCGCGGTTCAGCGCCGCCAGCGCCGGCCTTCCGTCGCTACGCCGAAATTCTGCGGCATGCGCGCATAGGACGATAATCCCTCGAGCGCTGCGAGCGGATGGGTGACGACATAGGTCGGGATCGCGCGCATCATTGCGGAGTGAGGCGCCTTGTCTTCGAAGGCGGCGCGGAACTCCGGCTTCTTCAGCGCCGGGATGATCTTCTGCGAGATGCCGCCGGAAAGATAGACGCCGCCGCGGGCCATGAACAGCAGCGCGACGTCGCCGGCCAGCCGGCCGAGATAGGTGACGAAAAGCGATACCGTCTCCTCGGCAAGCTTGTCGGTGCCAGCGAGCCCGTGCGTGGTGATATCGGCGGGCTCCTTCAACGTCGGCTGGACGCCGTCGACCTTGCAGAGCGCATGATAAAGGTTCTGCAGGCCACGCCCGCAAAGGATTTGTTCCGCCGAGATCCGGCCTTCGATGGCCTCGAGATGCGGCCAGATCTGCAGGTCGCGCTCGCTGCGCGGGCCAAGGTCGATGTGGCCGCCTTCGCCCGGTATCGGAATCCAGGCGTGCTGGGCATGGACAAGACCGGCAACCCCGAGACCGGTGCCGGGTCCAAGCACGGCGCGTGATGCGACAACGGTTTCGAGTTCCGGCCCGATGGCCTCGCGGGCGTCGCCGGAAAGAGTGGCCACCGCCAGCGCTTGTGCCTCGAAATCGTTGATGATGAGCACGTCTTCGAAACCAAGGTCACTGATCATCGTCTTCGGCCGGACGACCCAGTGCGAATTTGTCAGAGGGATTTCGTCACCGTTGATCGGACCGGCAATGGCGAGCACGGCGGAGCGCGGACGCACGGAAGTCTTGTCGAGCACGCCCTGCTTGATGGCGTCGTCTATTGTCTTGAAGTCTGCAGCATGCAGATTGGGAAATTGCTTCGGCTCGGCATACGCATCGACGAGGACGGAGAAACGAGCATTCGTTCCGCCGATGTCGCCCATCAGGATAGGAAAGGGCAGGGGGGCTTCGCTGTTATTGAGCTTTGGCATGGCCGGTTCCGTGTCTGCCGCCGAGGCGGATTGGTCTCAAAGTGTGGTGATCAGTCGTTCGGCGGTCGCTTCGTTGAGCGCCATTGGAATATCGTAGACGATGGCAAGCCGCATCAGCGCCTTCACGTCGACATCATGCGGCATTGGCGTCAACGGGTCGACATAGAAAATCAGCACGTCGATCTCGCCTGTGGCGATCAAGGCCCCGATCTGCTGATCGCCGCCGAGTGGTCCACTTTTCAACCGGGTAACATCGAGATCCGGACAGACAGCGAGGACGCGGCCGCCGGTTGTCCCGGTTGCAACGATGCGGAACTTAGCCAGGATATGCTGGTTCCGGCGAGCGAAATCCGCCATCGCGTCTTTCTTCTCGTCATGCGCGATCAGCGCAACGCATTTGCCGCCAGCCATGGAATATCGACTCCGCCCGAGGTATTAAATCGATTTGACAGCCTTCTATAGCAAGCCATTGCGGTTTGAAAGATAGGCGGACACGAGGTCCCGCCTGTTTTATTAGCCCCTACTGCTCTGTTGCCGGCAGCGAATCGTCGGGCTCGGCACCTGAAATCGGCTGAGCCGGCACAGCTCCAGCCTTGCCGCCGAGCGTCGCAGCTTTCACGGACGTGATCGATGGAGCGCTCAGCACTGCCTTGCAGGCCTGCGGCAGGTCGGAGACCATGACCTCGCGCGGCTTTACCGGTTTGACGCCGGGCTTCGGTATCGGCTTTGCCCATGGTTCCTGGGTGAACCACCAGGCAAGCGTCTTGTCGCAGCCGTCGCCGGCCGCAACCGGCGCCTGAGGCGTGCACCCGATCGAACCGACAGGGCAGCGGATGCGAATGTGGAAATGCGAGTCATGACCATATTCCGGGCGCAGCTTGCCAAGATTGCTGCGGTCGCCGGTCCAGGTATCGCACATCTTCTTCTTGATCGCGGGATTGACGAAAATGCGCTCGACCTGGGGATAGCTCGCGGCGCGCATCAAGAGCCTGGCGCGCGCGTCGGTCCAGACATTCGGATCAATGGTCAGGAACGCGTTCTTCTGCAGCATCGATGTGAAGGGCATGCTCTCGCGCTCCGCCGGCGTCAGTGTCCGTTTCGGCATCGGCGTCAGCCAGACATCGGCATCCAGCCCGATCTGATGCGAGGCGTGACCGTTGGACATCGGCCCGCCGCGCGGCTGGGAGATGTCGCCGACAAGGATACCCGGCCAGCCGTCAAATTTGGCCGCATCCTGAGACAGGCGTTCGAGCAGCGCGATCATTTCCGGCCGCCCCCAGCGTCGATTTCGCGATGGGCGCATCGCTTCCCAGGTCGGTCCGTCCGCTGGCAGAGCGACCGCGCCTGAAAGGCAACCCTTGGCATAGAAGCCGATCGATTGCGGTGGTCCCTGCGTCGGCAAGGTCACTGCGCCGAAGATCGCCTTGGCGCTGCCGGGCGTCGGAGCCGCCTGCTGCGCTGCGACGTCGCCGGCGATAAGCCCCGCGCCGATGCTTGCGGCAAAGGCAAGGCTAGTGAGAGTGCGAAAGGTTCGAGCCAGACGGAAATTCATGCCATTCCCTAAAAATGCTGCCGGCGGCGGCCGAAGTGATTTGCGATCGAATCTACCGTGAAATCGAATAAGGGTGAATCGATGTTTTTTGCCGCCGGCGTTTAGAATGGCATCCCGGCCCGACGGCTTTCTTCGATCGGGCCGGGATTAGGCTCAATTCGTCAGAATGTCGTCAGTCTTTCGTGTGCGCGAAAGACGCGGAAAAATCCGGGTGAGAGCAAAATCATGCATCTCCGGAGTGAATGTCGCACAGGCGTCTTCTGCGACGATGACAGCGTAATTGCGCGCGTAGGCATCGCGCACCGTCGATTCGACCCCGAAATTTGTGGCAATGCCGGTCAGGATGATGGTCTTGATGCCGCGCCGGCGAAGCTGCAGATCGAGCTCGGTGCCGTAGAAGGCGCTCCAATGACGCTTGAGAATTCTGAAGTCAGGGGTGATCGCCGCGATTTCGGCCGGCTCCGCCATCGCTGCGGCCGGCAGCCCGCCTTCGGGAAAGACGGTGGTTTCGTCGACAGGCTGGTTGACAGCGTCGGCATAGTCTGCGGAGAATCCGACCGTGACGAAAACGACGGTTCCCCCGTCGGCTTTCAGCTTCCGGGCGATGGCAGCCGTATTGTCGACGACCTGCTGTGCGGAATGGGGTGCGAGCGGCCGGCTGAGAACTAGGCCTTGAAGGTCGATGGAGATGAGCGCGGTGGTCTTTGGATCATAGAGAGACATGAAAAGGCTCCGGGAATAACATGAGGATATCCTCACAATGCAGAATATGAGGGAATCCTCGCAAAAATCAAGTGCCGAGCCGCAGACACGTGCGCCCAAGCGTCAGCGGGGCCACGATCGCGTTGCAATTCTTTTGGAAGCGGCGGCGAAAACCTTCTGTGAAAAGGGCTACGATGGCGCGACGATGACCGAGATCGCGGCGGAGGCGCGTTCCTCGATCGGGTCGCTCTATCAGTTCTTTCCGACGAAACCGCTATTGGCAGAAGCGCTGCATGTCGAGCGGCTGGAGCGGCTGAAAGGCGTTCTGCGGGAACTCGAGGAACGGATGGACGGCCATTCCGCGGCCGATATCGGCGAAGCGATTTTCGACAGGTTGGGTGCGTTCATCGAAGAGTTTCCGGAATTTGCCGTTCTCGCCGGCCGGCGCGACATTCCCAAGGAACGGAAGACCCGCTCGCGGGCGGAGCTGAAGGCCCTGATCGCCGCCATCCTGGCGCGCGCCAATCCGCCGGTCACTGGCGAGATCGTGCTCCTGTCTTCGATCATTCTCGAACTGCTGCGGATCGCGGTCGCGGCGGCAACCGATCCTGATGCGCTCGAGGACCAGCAATTGATCAGGGAATTGCGCCAGATGCTGCGCAAGCGGCTGGATGAAGCGTCGACGCGAGGCTGATCGAACTTCGCAGCTGCGCAAAGATCGGTTTGGATGATCTATTTTTTGCCCTCATTTACCTTATGCTAACCCTCAAAAGCAGGGGATTCTGAATGGCATCGACGTGGTCGAAGACTGGCTTAGCTTGTTCTCTTATTTTCATGCTGGCGGTGCCGGCGGTGTCGCGGGCAGACGATCCGCAATTCCGGATCGGGACTGCCATCATCGGCGATCTCAAATACCCGCCAGGCTTTAAGCATTTCGACTACGTCAATCCCGATGCGCCGAAGGGTGGCGACCTGAAGCTATCGGCCTCCGGTACCTACGATACGTTCAACCCGGTACTGCAGAAGGGCGAGACCGTGGCGGGCATGACGCTGGTCTTCGACACCCTCTTGAAGACGGCGGATGACGAGACGGCGTCCTCCTATGGCCTCTTGGCCGAGGGCGTCTCCTATCCCGACGATATTTCCACCGCCACCTTCCGGCTGCGGCCCGAAGCGAAATGGGCGGATGGAACGCCGGTCACGCCTGAGGACGTCATCTTCAGTTTCGAAAGGTCCAAGGATCTCAATCCGCTCTACATGAGCTACTACGCTCACGTCACCGGCGCCGAGAAGACCGGCGACCGGGATGTCACCTTCCATTTCGACGAAAAGAACAATCGCGAACTGCCGCAGATCCTTGGCCAATTCCAGATCGTGCCGAAACACTGGTGGGAGGGCAACGGCCCGGACGGCAAGCCGCGCGACATAAGCCGCACGACGCTGGAGCCGGTCATGGGCTCGGGGCCGTATAAGATCGCCGCCTTCTCGCCGGGCTCGACGATCCGCTATGAGCTGCGCGACGACTACTGGGGAAAGGATATTCCCGTCAACGTCGGCCAGAACAACTTCCGCTCGGTCACCTACACTTATTTCGGCGATCGCGATGTCGAGTTCGAGGGCTTTCGCTCCGGCAATGTCGACTATTGGCAGGATAATCAAGCCAGCCGCTGGGCGACTGGCTATGATTTTCCGGCTGCAAAGGATGGCCGGATAAAGCGCGAGGAATTGCCGAACCCGCTGCGCGCGACGGGCGTGATGCAGGCGCTGGTGCCGAACATGCGCCGCGATCAGTTCAAGGATGAGCGCGTCCGTGAAGCGCTGAACTATGCCTATGATTTCGAAGAGCTGAACCGCACTGTATTCTTCAATCAGTATACGCGGGTCAACAGCTTCTTCTTTGGGACGGAGCTGGCCTCGTCCGGCCTGCCGCAGGGCCGCGAGCTGGAATTGTTGAACGAAGTCAAGGACAAGGTCCCGGCCTCGATCTTCACTACGCCTTACACCAACCCGGTCGCCGGCGATCCGCAGAAATTTCGTGACAATCTCCGCCACGCGATCGAGCTTTTCAAGGAAGCCGGCTACGTCCTCAAGGGCAACCAGATGGTCAATGCCAAGACCGGCCAGCCATTTTCCTTCGAGATCCTCTTGAGCAGCCCTATTCTCGAAAGGGCGACGCTCCCCTATGCGCAGAACCTGAAGAAGATCGGCATCGATGCGCGTGTCCGCACGGTCGACCCCTCGCAGTATACAAATCGCACCCGCAGCTTCGACTACGACATGATCTGGAATGTCTGGGCCGAAACAGTCAATCCGGGCAACGAGCAGGGCAATTATTGGGGCTCGGCCTCAGCCAACCGACCGGGCTCGAGAAATTTCGCAGGTATAGCCGATCCGGCTGTCGACGCGCTGATCCCGAAAATCATCCTCGCCAAGGATCGGGATGAGAAGAACGCCGCTGCGAAAGCGCTCGATCGGGTCTTGCTGGCGGGCCATTATGTTGTGCCGCTCTACTATGCCTCGACGGTCCACATTGCTTACTGGGACAAGTTCGACCGGCCGGCCCAATTGCCGGAATACTCGCTCGGCTTTCCCGATGTCTGGTGGTCCAAGGTGGCGGCAAAGTGAGCGGCCCTTGCATTGGCAAGTCGGCTGGGGTCCAAATGCCCCATGCCGAATCAGCAAGAGCGAAGCCTTGAGGATAGAAGGTTCGGCCGGCGGGCGCGCCGGCAGCAAAGGGTTGATGGTTTGACAGTAGGACGAGCGCAGGAAGGCCACGGCTTGCTCCCGCAACTGGGAGCGGAAGGCTGATGGGCGCCTATATCCTGCGACGACTGCTGCTGATGATCCCGACTGTGGTCGGCATCATGGCAATTTCATTCGCGGTCGTGCAGTTCGCGCCGGGCGGCCCGGTCGAACAGGTAATCTCCCAGCTGACCGGCCAGAGCGACAGCGCGTCGGACCGGCTTTCGGGCGGCGGCGACCTGATGGGCCAGCAATCCTTCGACGATAGCAGCTCACGCTATCGGGGCGCGCAGGGGCTCGACCCGGAACTGATCGCCAAGCTGGAAAAGCAGTTCGGCTTCGACAAGCCACCGCTGACCCGTTTCGGGGAAATGATGTGGAACTACATCCGCTTCGATTTCGGCGAGAGCTTCTTCCGCAACACTTCGGTGATCAATCTGATCCTCGACAAGATGCCGGTTTCTATCTCGCTCGGCATATGGATCCTGCTGTTTTCCTACACGATCTCGATCCCGCTCGGCATTCGCAAGGCTGTCAAGGACGGCTCGACCTTCGATGTCTGGACCTCGGGCGTCATCATCATCGGCTATGCCGTGCCGAGCTTCCTGTTCGGCATTCTGCTGATCGTGGTTTTCGCCGGTGGCTCGTTCTTCGACTGGTTTCCGCTTCGCGGCCTCGTGTCGGATAATTTCGCCAGTCTTTCCTGGTGGCAAAAGCCGCTCGACTATTTCTGGCATCTGCTTCTGCCGCTGATTTCGCTGTCGCTTGCCGCTTTTGCCACCACGACGCTGCTGACCAAGAATTCCTTTATCGAGGAGATCAAGAAGCAGTATGTGACGACCGCGCGCGCCAAGGGACTGACGGAGCACCGGGTGCTCTACGGCCACGTCTTCCGCAACGCCATGCTGATCATCATCGCGGGCTTTCCCGGCGCCTTCATCTCCGCTTTCTTCACCGGCTCGCTTTTGATCGAAAACATCTTCTCGCTCGATGGCCTCGGACGCCTGGGCTACCTCTCGGTGGTCAATCGCGACTATCCGATCGTCTTTGCAACGCTCTACATCTTCTCTCTGATGGGCCTCTTCGTCGGGCTGATTTCGGATCTCATCTACACCTGGATCGACCCGCGCATCGACTTCGAGCGGAGGGATGTCTGATATGGACAAATCGGTCGCGGCCCCGCTCGCAACGCCCATCAAGCCCCCGCGCAAGGGTCTGCTTTCGCCGCCGAACCTTCGCCGCTGGGAGAATTTCAAGGCCAATCGGCGCGGCTATTGGTCGTTCTGGCTGTTCATGGTGTTGTTCGTGCTCAGCCTTGGCGCCGAATTCCTTGCCAACGACAGGCCCATCATTGCCTCCTACAAGGGTGAAATTCTCTTCCCCGTCTTCGTCAACTATCCCGAAGACAAGTTCGGCGGCTTTCTCGCCGAAACAGACTACCGCTCGTCCTTCATCACCGACGAGATCAACGCAAACGGCTGGATGATCTGGCCACCGATCCGCTATTCCTACCAGACGGTCAATTCCAACATCCCGCATTCCGCGCCGACTGCACCCTTCTGGCTGATGAGCAAGGAAGAGCGCTGCTCGGCCTATCCGCTAAAGGCTGCCGATCCGGAATGCAGGTTGGGCAACCTCAACTGGCTCGGCACCGACGACCAGGCGCGCGATGTGACCGCGCGAATGATTTACGGTTTCCGGGTCTCGGTGCTTTTCGGCCTGGCGCTGACCATTTGCTCGGCGATCATCGGGGTGACGGCCGGTGCCGTCCAGGGCTACTTCGGCGGCTGGACGGACCTGCTGCTGCAGCGCTTCATCGAGATATGGTCGTCGATGCCTGTGCTCTATATACTCCTGATCATCGCCGCGATCCTGCCGCCCGGCTTCTTCGTGCTGCTCGGCATCATGCTGCTGTTTTCCTGGGTCGGCTTCGTCGGCATCGTCAGGGCCGAGTTCCTGCGGGCGCGCAATTTCGAGTATGTCCGCGCCGCCCGCGCGCTGGGCGTCAACAACCGCACGATCATGTACCGGCACCTGTTGCCGAACGCGATGGTGGCGACGCTCACCTTCCTGCCGTTCATCCTCTCAGGCTCGATCTCGACGCTCACATCGCTCGATTTTCTCGGCTTCGGCATGCCCCCCGGCTCGCCGTCCCTCGGCGAAATGATCGCGCAGGGCAAATCCAACCTCCAGGCCCCCTGGCTCGGCCTCACCGCATTTTTCACCATGTCGATCATGCTTTCCTTGCTGATCTTCGTGGGCGAGGCGGTGCGCGACGCCTTCGATCCGAGGAAGACGTTCCGATGAGTGCGAGTTCCGAAACCCTGCTGTCCGTCCGCGATCTTTCCGTCGATTTCCATCAGGGAGGCCGAACGTCTACCGCCGTCGATCGAATTTCCTTCGATATCGAGAAGGGCGAAGTGCTGGCGCTGGTCGGCGAGTCCGGGTCGGGCAAGTCGGTCTCGGCAAACTCGATCCTGCGCCTGCTGCCCTATCCCTCGGCGAGCCACCCGTCCGGCGAGATACTGTTCAAGGGCAGGGATCTGCTGAGGGTTTCCGACAACGAGCTGCGTGCGGTCCGCGGCAACGACATCACGATGATCTTCCAGGAGCCGATGACCTCGCTCAACCCGCTGCACTCGATCGAGAAGCAGATCGGCGAGATTCTGGCGTTGCATCAGGGGCTGACCGGCCAGGCGGCGCGCAGGCGCATCCTCGAATTGCTCAATCAAGTCGGCATCCGCGAGCCGGAAAAGCGCCTCAAGGCTTACCCGCACGAGCTTTCGGGTGGGCAGCGTCAACGTGTCATGATCGCGATGGCTCTTGCCAATCGCCCCGAATTGCTGATCGCCGACGAGCCGACCACTGCGCTCGACGTCACCGTGCAAGCCCAGATCCTGGAGCTGCTCCGCGAGCTGAAGCGCGCGCACGGCATGTCGATGCTGTTCATCACCCATGACCTCGGCATTGTCCGCAAGTTTGCCGATCGCGTCTGCGTGATGACCAAGGGCAAGATCGTCGAAACCGGCACGGTCGAGCAGGTCTTCACCAATCCGCAGCACGAATATACGCGGCATCTCCTGGCGTCCGAGCCGCGTGGCGACCCGCCGCTTGCCGATGAAAGCAAGCCTGTCGTCATGGAGGGATCGGATATCCGCGTCTGGTTCCCCATCAAATCAGGGCTGATGCGCAAGGTCGTCGATCACGTCAAGGCGGTCGACGGCATCGATCTCAGCCTGCGCGCCGGCCAGACACTCGGCGTCGTCGGCGAGAGTGGTTCCGGCAAGACGACACTCGGCCTGGCGCTGACGCGGCTGATCTCGTCGAAGGGACGAATCAGTTTCGTCGGCAAGGATATCGAGGCCTATTCCTTCACCCAGATGCGGCCGCTCCGAAACCAGCTGCAGGTGGTCTTCCAGGATCCGTACGGGTCCCTCAGCCCGCGCATGTCCGTAGGCGACATCATTGCCGAGGGGCTGAAGGTGCATGAGCGTGCCCTCTCGTCGGAAGAACGCGATCGGCGTGTCTGCTGGGCGCTGGAGGAGGTTGGCCTCGATCCTCTGACCCGCTGGCGGTTCCCGCATGAATTTTCCGGCGGACAGCGTCAGCGCATCGCGATCGCCCGCGCCATGGTGCTGAAGCCGCGTTTCGTCATGCTCGACGAGCCGACCTCCGCGCTCGACATGAGCGTTCAGGCACAAGTGGTCGACCTTCTGCGCGATCTCCAGCGCAAGCATGATCTAGCCTATCTCTTCATCAGTCATGACCTGAGGGTCGTGAAGGCACTCGCCAACGACATGATCGTCATGCGGTTTGGCAAAGTGGTGGAGAAGGGTCCATCCGCCGATATCTTCCGCGATCCGCAGCACGACTACACCAGGGCGCTTCTCGCCGCCGCTTTCAATATCGAGGCGGTAGAGACAGCCGCGATCCAGCAGTAAAGACATTTCTCCATGACTCGAAGCCCAGTCCTCGTCGATCTGAAGTTCGACCCGCAAACCATCGCCAATGCGTTGCAGAAGGCATTTCCGGATCGTGGCAGCATCAACCTCGCCGATCCGGTAAACAGCGGTGCCGATCTCGCCGATGTCGACTACGCCATCCTCTGGAAGCCGGAACGAGCGCTCTTTTCCAGGGCGCCGAACCTGAAGGTGATCTTCTCCGGCGGCGCCGGCGTCGACCACATCATGGACCTTGCCGGATTGCCGGATATTCCCGTGGTCCGTTTCGTCGACCATAGCCTGACGACGCGCATGAGCGAGTGGATCGTGCTGCAGTGCCTGACCCATCTGCGCCAGGTGGACGCCTATCGGAAACAAGCACTCGACCAGCATTGGCACGAGCTTCCCCAACCGGAAGCAAGCGAGATCACCGTCGGCGTCATGGGGCTCGGCGTGCTGGGTCTGGATGCCGTGGCGAAGTTGAAGACTATGGGGTTCGACGTCATCGGCTGGTCGCGGCGTCACAAGACAATCGACGGCGTGACAACCTACGATGCCGATAATCTGGACGCCTTTCTGCGAGAGACCGACATCCTCGTCGGATTGCTGCCACTCACGCCTGAGACCACCGGTATCTACGACAAGGCGCTATTTTCGAAACTCCGTCAGGACGGGGCGCTCGGCAAGCCGGTCTTCATCAATGCCGGCCGCGGCAAGAGTCAGAACCAGGCTGATCTGACCAACGCGCTGTCATCAGGTGTCCTCGGAGGTGCCTCGCTCGACGTTTTTGAGATCGAACCGCTGCCTGCCGAAGATCCGCTCTGGACGATGGATAATGTCGTCATTACGCCACATGCCGCAGCGGCGTCGGATGTGCGCGCGCTCTTTCGAAATGTCGAGACACAGATTGCCCGTCTCGAGCGCGGCGAGGCGTTGGAGCACGTCGTGGATCGCGCCACCGGTTACTAGCGGTTCTCCAACGGCGGAACCTTTCCTTGCGGCCTATCGTTTCCTTCAAGGAATACTGGGGCAGGCGTTCGCTTGTCTTCCGTGCAAAACCTCGAAGGAGGCAAGGATGGCGACGCATATGGAAAAGGATACTCGATGGGAAAAGTCCGACAACCAACTGCATAGCGAAGAAACGCTTCCGGAAGTCGAAGCCAAGCAGGGTCGTGGCGGCAAGAGAATCCTGACTGTCCTCCTGGCCACCCTGGTGCTCGCCTTTATCGTCTGGATACCCGTTGAGATATGGGGCAACAACAAGGCCGAACAGGCAGCGCCCCAGCCGGCGGCGCAAAACCAGATCACGACGACCGCACCAAAAGCAGCGACCGAGACACCCGCTGCCGTCGACGGACAGCATCGCTAGCCTGTTTGAAGATCGAATATCGAGCACGCCCTGTCGCAAAACCGCGGCAGGGCGTTTAATTTTGTATCAAATTTCTTTAAGCGGCTAGACTCTTTCGCCACATTTTTTGATAAGAATGCACCGCACGCGGAGCTTGCCATTAGGCTGAGGCATGGCGGCCGAGGTCCAGGCCAGGAGACAGGGCAGCAAGCATGACCAAGACGGATATCGCCACCCGCGTCTACAATCACACCTGGAAGCTCGACCCGATCGTCCGCAGCCTGATAGACACCGATTTCTATAAGCTGCTGATGCTGCAGATGATCTGGAAGCTTTATCCGGATGTCAATGCGACGTTCTCACTGATCAACCGCACGAAAACTGTCCGGCTAGCCGAGGAAATCGACGAAAAGGCGCTTCGCGAACAGCTTGATCACGCGCGCACGTTGCGCCTTTCCAAGAAGGAAATGATCTGGCTGGCGGGTAACTCGTTCTACGGCCGCGCCCAGATTTTCGAGCCGGAGTTCCTTACCTGGCTCTCGAATTTCCAGCTGCCGGAATACGAACTGACGAAACGCGACGGCCAGTATGTCCTCGATTTCCACGGCTCGTGGAAAGAGACCACCATGTGGGAAATTCCGGCGCTCGCCATCATCAACGAAATGCGCTCGCGCGCCGCGATGAAGGCGCTAGGCCCGTTTACCCTCGACGTTCTCTATGCCCGCGCCAAAGCTAAGATGTGGGAAAAGGTCGAGCGGCTGCGTCAGCTTCCCGACCTCAGGATCTCGGATTTCGGAACGCGCCGGCGGCACAGCTTCCTTTGGCAGCGCTGGTGCGTCGAGGCGCTGAAGGAAGGCGTCGGTCGGGGTTTTACCGGGACCAGCAACGTGCTTCTAGCCATGGACTCGGATCTCGAAGCTGTCGGCACCAATGCCCACGAGTTGCCGATGGTGGCCGCAGCCCTTGCCAACACCGACGCGGAGCTGGCGAACGCCCCTTACAAAGTGCTGCGCGACTGGAACCGCCTCTACGGTGGCAACCTCCTGATCGTCCTGCCGGATGCCTTCGGCACGGCAGCCTTCCTGCGCGATGCGCCGGAATGGGTTGCCGACTGGACCGGCTTCCGCCCCGACAGTGCCCCGCCGATCGAAGGCGGCGAGAAGATCGTCGCCTGGTGGAAGAAGATGGGACGCGACCCGCGGCAGAAGCTGCTGATCTTTTCCGATGGTCTCGATGTCGAGGCGATCATTCATACCTACAAGCACTTCGAGGGTCGCGTGCGAATGAGCTTCGGCTGGGGCACAAATCTCACCAATGATTTCGCCGGCTGCGCTCCGACTGAAATCAGTGGCCTGAACCCGATATCGATCGTCTGCAAGGTCATCGAAGCCAACGGCCGCCCGGCGGTCAAGCTGTCCGACAATCCGCAGAAGGCGACCGGAGAGGCCGCCGAGGTCGAGCGCTACCTGAAGTTCTTCGGTGCCGAGGACCGCATCGAGCAGCCGGTTCTCGTCTAGCGGTTACATCGCCGTAAATCCGTTGTCGACGAAGAGATGCGCACCGTTGACGAAGCTCGATTCATCGCTCGCCAGGTAAAGCGCCGCCCGCGCGACGTCCTCCGGCTCGCCGATGCGCCCCTGTTGCGCGGCGATTGCCGCATCCGAAACGTCGACACCCAGCGCCTGTAGCTCCGCGACCTCCTTCAAACCGTGAGGTGTGCGAATGAAGCCCGGGCAGACGGCATTGCACCGGATGTTGCGGTCCCTGAACTCCACGGCGATCGCGCGAGCGAACATGTGAACCGCACCCTTGGTCGTGTCGTAAAGCACCTCCATCGGCGTCGCGGCAACGGCCGAGATGGAGGAGGTGCAGACGATGGCACCTCCGCCTGCCGATAGCATCTGCGGCAATACCGCTTTGGTCATCAGGAACATCGATCGCACATTGACCGCGTGCAGCCATTCCCAGTCCTCAAGCGTGGTCTCGAGGAACGGCTTGATGACGATCGTGCCTGCATGGTTGAAGAGCACGGTGACCGGTCCGAACTGCCGCTCCACGCCGGCAACGGCCGCATTGACCTGCGTCTCATCGGAGACGTCGGCGACCCAGTGCTCGGCAATGCCGCCCATGCGGCGTATGTCTGCAACGGTCTCCGCCGCCGCCTCGCCGTTTCGGTCGATGATGGCGACGACCGCACCTTCGGCGGCAAACAGTTTTGAAGCCGCTCCGCCCATGCCCGTTGCGCCACCTGAAATAATTGCGACCTTGCCCCTCAGCCTGTCACCCATGCCTGCGTCCATCCTCGAAATTGTGGAGTTGCGATGTTAGAATAGGCTTTCGAAATGGCTTGGCAACGGTGCGCCCGTCGTCGCGAACATCGTCGGCGCCAAGACTGGCCGGATCGGCATTGAAATGTCCTTGCCGATCGGCCGCTCGAAGCGCCATATCCCACGGTCAAATTCCCAATCTGGAGATTTCAGCATGGAATATCGTTATCTCGGCGGATCCGGCTTCCGCGTTCCCGTCTTAAGCTTCGGCACCGGCACCTTCGGCGGCAAGGGCGAATTCTTCGGCGCCTGGGGCGCCACCGACGTCAAGGAGGCGAGCCGCCTGATTGATGTCTGCCTGGATGCCGGCCTCAATTTCTTCGACAGCGCCGATGTCTATTCGGGCGGCGTTGCGGAGGAGGTTCTGGGCGAAGCGATCAAGGGACGCCGTGACAAGGTGCTGATCTCGACCAAGGCAACCTTTCGCTCCGGCGATGGCGCTAACGACGTCGGCTCCTCCCGTTTTCACCTGATCGAGGCCTGTGAAAAGGCACTGAAGCGTTTGAAGACCGATCACATCGATCTCTTCCAGCTGCACGGCTTCGACGCCATGACGCCGATCGAGGAGACGCTTTCGGCTCTCGACGACCTCGTCCGCGCCGGCAAGATCCGCTATATCGGCTGCTCGAATTTCTCCGGCTGGCATCTGATGAAATCACTGGCGATAGCCGATCGCCACAACCTGTCGCGCTACGTCGCGCACCAGGCCTATTATTCGCTGATCGGTCGCGACTACGAATCCGAGCTCATGCCGCTTGCCCTCGACCAGAAGGTCGGAGCCGTCGTCTGGAGCCCGCTCGGCTGGGGCCGCCTGACCGGCAAGATCCGCCGCGGCCAGCCTCTGCCGGCAGTCAGCCGGCTGCACAAGACGGCGGAGCAGGGCCCTCAGGTTGACAACGACTATCTCTATAATGTCGTCGACGCACTCGATGACGTGGCGAAGGAGACCGGCAAGACCATTCCGCAGGTGGCGCTGAACTGGCTGCTGCAGCGCCCGACCGTCTCGAGCATCATCGTCGGTGCGCGCGACGAGACCCAGCTCCGTGACAACCTCGGTGCCATCGGCTGGAATCTGACGTCGGAACAGGTTGCGACGCTCGATGCGGCGAGTGCGCGGCCGCTAGCCTATCCCTATTGGCACCAGAGCGGCTTTCCGGAACGCAATCCATTCCCGGTCGGATGATGCAATCGTCTTAAAAACTTTCCTTGAATGGACGCAGGTCGATTTCCTGCGTCCAGGCGGATGGGTGCTGACGGTGAATATGCCAATAGGTATCGGCAATGGCATCGATATGAAGCAGGCCGTTCTCGCCCATCGCAGCAACCGCGCCGGGTCGGCCCATTCGAAGCCGTTCGCCATCGATGCCGCCATCGATGATCGTGTGGGCGACATGGATGCCGAGCGGTCCGAATTCACGCGCCATGCTCTGGCTGATCATCCGCAATCCGGCTTTGGCGGATGCGAACTGCGCAAAGCCGGCCTTGCCGCGAAGGCTTGCCGAAGCGCCGGTGAAAATCACTGTGCCGCGCCCAAGCGGCGCCAGGTGCCGGGCAGCCTCGCGCCCGACAAGGAAGCCGCCAAGGCAGCACACACGCCAGAATTCCTCGAATTGTGCCGCGCTGACCTCGCGGAAGGCAATATTGCGGTTGATGCCGGCATTGAAGACGACAAGATCCGGCGGGTCGATCCCCTCCCTGGGCGCAAATGCATTTTCGAATAGACTGACGGCGGCGCCTTCATCGGTCGCATCGGTTTCAACCGCCTCGGCACTGCCGCCGGATGCGGTTATAGCGTCGGAGACCTTGGCAATCTTCGCCAATGTCCGCCCGGCGACGATGACATGATAGCCTTCCGCAGCAAACCGGCGACACAAGGCACCGCCCAGACCCTGTTCAGCACCGACACCGACGACGATAGCGCTTGGTTTGTTCATTCTGCTGCCTCCTGGGCGTCCAGCGTTGGATGATCTGCATATCCCGTGGCTCGTACCCCGTAGAAAGCGCCGGGTGATGGGCCTCAGTTAGATGATGATCATCATTTAATTTAGTTGCGCGCTGGGCGCAAGAAATTTAGTGCCCCCGGCAAGCCTGCCGAACGCAGCCACATCGCACAGGTAGAGGCGGCGCAAAGGCCCGGCGAGCCGAAACTATTCAAGCCAAAGCTGCTATTGCGTTGTCGGTGGAAATTTGAAGCCGTGCCGTATAATGGCGGACAGGGTGGGATTCGAACCCACGGTACGCTTTCACGCACACACGCGTTCCAGGCGTGCGCCTTAAACCACTCGGCCACCTGTCCATCTGCACTTCGCATCCGGTAAAGGAGCAATCGTGGGAACGGCGCGATATATACCCATGAATTTTTCCGGAGCAACCTGAATCTAACAGTTTTTTGACTTCTCGACATAAAACTCTGCCGGGGCGTTGCATTGCGCTGGGTTGGCCTCCTATCTATTCATTCTAATGGACGACTATTGGCTCGGGCGGCCGATCGATATGGTTGGCGTGTCTGAGTGGCTGGAGGGGTCGATGCGTTTCCTTTTGCGGTTTGCGAGCCTTGTCTCGCTGGTGGTGGCGACCATTGCCGGAACGATTGATTCCATTCAGTCCGTGGCAGCCTCGGCCGTGGTGATGACGCCGATGGGCGATGCCTGGCAGGATGTCAGCCCCGCGACGCTGCAGAAGCTGCAGTCTGCCGTCTCGTTCTATCTCCACCCGCGTCTCTATACGCAGGGAATTGAGTGGCTTTTGTCTCAGCCGACCTTCGCGGTCTTCCTGGCAATCTCGCTGATCTTCTGGATGTTGGCCTACCGCAAACGCCAGGTGGCCGGGCGCTTCACCGCCTGAGAGCGCTCGGCTTGGCTATAAAAGCTGCAAGTTAACGCTTATATTGACCAAAAATCAGTCCGTTAGGCCTCGGTTTTGGCAATTCCCACAAATTTTTACCAACTGAAAAATTTCTCGTGAATTTTTCGTTTGGCCATGCAAGGATGCGCGCTAGCCAGGTCTCGGGGGAGGCCGGCGGTTCCGCAGACATGTCCGGAAAACGGGCTTGCGGGAGGACCCAACAAGATAGCAACAACAGGGCTGCACTAATGAAAAAATCCGTTTTGACCCTTTTTGCCTTGGCTGCGATGGCGGCTTCGGCGCTCGCGGCCGATATCAAGCCGGCGATCGTCTACGGCACCGGTGGCAAGTTCGACAAGTCCTTCAACGAGTCAGCCTATAACGGCGCTGAAAAGTTCAAGAAGGAAACCGGTATCGCATATCGAGACTTCGAGCCGACCGGCGACACGCAGGGCGAGCAGGCGCTGCGCAACTTTGCGAGCAAGGGCTTCAATCCGGTGATTGCCGTGTCCTTTGCCTGGACCTCGGCCCTTCAGAAGGTCGCTGCAGAATTCCCGAAGACCAAATTCGTCCTCATCGACGATAGTCTTGATCTGCCCAACGTTCGCTCCGTCAAGTACAAGGAAAACGAAGGCTCCTACGTCGCCGGTATCATGGCGGCAATGGCCTCGAAGACCGGCAAGATCGGCTTTGTCGGCGGCATGGACATCCCGTTGATCCGCAAGTTCGAGTGTGGATACGAGCAGGGCGCACGCGCTGCCAACCCGAAGATCGAAGTGCTCCAGAACATGACCGGCACGACGGATTCGGCATGGAACGACCCCGTTCGCGGCGGCGAGCTCGCCAAGAACCAGATCGACCAGGGAGCGGACGTCGTTTACGCGGCAGCCGGTGCCACCGGCCTCGGCGTGCTGCAGACGGCTGCCGACAACAAGAAGCTTTCTGTCGGCGTCGACAGCAACCAGAACTACCTGCATCCTGGCTCCGTCCTGACGTCCGTCGTCAAGCGCGTCGACCTTGCGGTCTATGATGCATTCTCCGACGCCAAGAACGGCAAGTTCACCGCTGGCACCCAGGAACTGGGTCTCAAGGAAGACGGCGTTGGCGCCGCCATGGACGACAACAACAAGTCGCTGGTCACGCCTGAAATGAAGGCTGCCGTCGACAAGGCCAAGGCCGACGTCATCTCCGGCGCCGTCAAGGTCCACGACTACACGACCGACAACACCTGCCCGAAGAGCTGATATGAAGATGGGGCGTATGGCGAACATTTCGCCATACGCCCTTTTCATATCCAGAGTTCCCATTTCTGGAGCCGTGTTGTGAGCCAATCGCCCGCCATCGAACTTGTGGGTATCGATAAGAAATTCGGTACGGTCCACGCGAATAAAGACATCAATCTGACCGTTGCCAAGGGTACGATCCACGGGATCATCGGCGAGAACGGTGCCGGCAAGTCGACACTGATGTCGATCATCTACGGCTTCTATCATGCCGACAGCGGCGAAATCCGCGTCAACGGCACTCCTGTGGTCATACGCGACAGCCAGGCCGCGATCGCCACCGGCATCGGCATGGTGCATCAGCATTTCATGCTGGTTGAAAATTTCACGGTGCTGGAAAACGTCATGCTTGGGGTCGAAGGCGGTGCGCTTCTTGCCAGGGGTGTTGCCTCCGCGCGCACCGAGCTCAAGCGGCTGGAGACCGATTACGGTCTGGAAGTCGATCCGGACGCCGTGATTGAAGAGCTGCCGGTTGGGCTGCAGCAGCGCGTCGAGATATTGAAGGCGATGTATCGCGGCGCCGAGATCCTTATTCTCGACGAGCCGACGGGCGTGCTGACGCCGGCCGAAGCGGATCATCTCTTTCGCATTCTTCGCGTCCTGCGCGATCAGGGCAAGACCGTTATCCTCATCACCCACAAGCTGCGCGAGATCATGGCGATCACTGATACGGTGTCGGTCATGCGCCGCGGCGAGATGGTTGCGACCCGCAAGACGTCGGAGACGACCGTCGAGGAGCTAGCCGAGCTGATGGTTGGTCGCCGGGTGCTGCTCCGCGTCGAGAAGGGGCCCGCCAATCCAGGTGATTTCGTTCTTTCCGTCCGTAATCTCACGGTCAAGGACAGTCGCGGCGTCGTCATGGTCGACAATGTCTCCTTCGACGTTCGCGCCGGTGAAATCGTCGGCATAGCGGGTGTCGCCGGCAACGGCCAGTCGGAACTGCTGGAGGCGCTGGCCGGCATCCGCAAACCCGCATCCGGCGAGATTCTCTTGAACGGCAAGACGATCGACAAGGTCGATCCCGCTCTCCTGCGCTCGTTGGGGCTCGCTCATATTCCAGAAGACCGGCATCACATGGGGCTGGTGTTGAAGTTCGAGGAATACGAGAACTCGGTGCTCGGCTATCATCATGATCCGGCCTACAGCAGAGGCCCGTTCCTCAATCTCGACGCGATGCGAAAGGATGCGGAGGACAAGATCAAGAAATATGACATCCGCCCGCCGAATGCGCGGTTGCGGACCGCCAATTTCTCCGGCGGCAATCAGCAGAAGATCGTCGTTGCCCGTGAGATCGAGCGCGATCCGAAGATGCTGCTGATCGGCCAGCCGACCCGCGGCGTCGACATCGGCGCCATCGAATTCATCCATCGCCGGATCATTGAGATGCGCGATGCCGGCAAGGCTATTTTGCTGGTTTCGGTGGAATTGGACGAGATCCGTGCGCTGTCTGATCGTATCCTCGTGATGTTCGCCGGCCACGTCGTCGGCGAAAAGACGGCTGACGCCGGTGAACAGACCCTCGGCCTGATGATGGCCGGCATTGCCGCATGAGGCCTAGATGAGCACTGCTTCCGTTCCGCTTCCCAATTGGATCACCTATGTCCTGATCCCGCTGGTGAACCTTGTACTGGCTTTCCTTGTGTCCGGCTTCGTTGTCTGGCTGATCGGCGAGAACCCGATCGATGCGCTGGTGCTGCTGGTGCAGGGCGCGCTCGGCAATGGTGAAGGCATCGGCTTCACGCTGTTCTATGCCACAAGCTTCATCTTTACAGGCCTCTCGGTCGCCGTCGCAGTCCATGCCGGTCTTTTCAACATAGGCTCGGAAGGCCAGGCCTATCTCGGCGGCCTCGGCTGCGCGCTAGTCGCGCTGGCGCTCGATCATTATGTTCCGTGGTATGTGACGATGCCTTTCGCAATCGTCGGTGCGGCCATCTTCGGTGCCGCGTGGGCCTTCGTTCCGGCCTGGCTTCAGGCTAAGCGCGGCAGCCACATCGTCATCACCACCATCATGTTCAATTTCATCGGCGCGCCGTTGATGGTCTATCTGCTCGCGCACGTATTGATCGTGCCCGGCAAGATGGCGCCGGAAACGAGGACCTTCCTTGAAGGCGGGCAGTTGCCGAAGCTCGATTGGCTGATGGCCATGTTCGATACCACGATCGGCTCTGCGCCACTCAACGTCTCGTTCCTGATCGCGCTGGTCATGGCCTTCCTCGTCTGGCTGCTGATCTGGCGCACCAAGCTCGGCTATGAAATGCGCACCCTCGGCCTCAGTCCGACAGCGGCGGTCTATGCCGGCATCCCCTATGCCCGCACCGTCATCATCGCCATGCTGATATCAGGCGGCCTCGCCGGCATGATGGCGCTAAACCCCGTCATGGGTTCCTCGGCGCGCCTTCAGGTCGAGTTCGTCGGTGGCGCCGGCTATGTCGGTATCGCCGTCGCCCTGATGGGCCGCAACCATCCGTTCGGCATCATCCTGGCCGCAATCCTGTTCGGCGTGCTCTACCAGGGAGGCGACGCTGTCTCCTTCGATATGCCGGAGATCAACCGCAACATGATCCTTATGATCCAGGGTCTCGTCATTCTGTTCGTCGGCGCGCTGGAATTCATGCTCCGCCCGACCTTCGTGCGGATCTATCAAACACTTGCCGGAGCGAGGGCGGTATCATGATGTATTACGATACCCTCATCAGCATTCTGGGCTCCACGATCCGGCTGTCGATCCCGCTGATATTCACCGCCCTTGCCGGCCTGTTTTCCGAGCGAGCGGGCGTCTTCGACATCGGTCTTGAAGGCAAGATGCTGGGCGGCGCCTTCGCGGCCGCAACTGTAGCCTATCTAACCGGTTCGCCGTGGCTCGGGCTGCTGGCCGCGATCGGCACATCGGTGGCATTCAGCGCCTTGCATGGCTTCGCATCGATCACAAACCGCGGCAATCAGATCATCTCTGGCGTCGCCATCAATTTCCTGGTGGCCGGTCTGACCGTGGTTCTCGGCCAGGCCTGGTTCAGCCAGGGCGGACGCACGCCGCAGCTCGGTGCCGAGGCTCGCTTCGGCGCTATCATCCTTCCGGGTGCCGAATCCCTGCGCAGCGTGCCGATCATCGGGCCGCTCTATGCCAACGTCATCTCCGGCAACAACGCTCTCACCTATCTCGCCTTCGTCGCCGTGCCACTCTCCTGGTGGATCCTTTATCGCACCCGCTTCGGCCTGCGCCTGCGGGCGGTCGGCGAAAATCCGGGCGCTGTCGATACGGCAGGGATTTCGGTTACCTGGCTCCGATATCGCGCGGTTCTTTGCGCCGGTTTTCTCTGCGGCTTCTCTGGCGCCTATCTGTCGACCGCCCAGTCTGCCGCCTTCATCGAGAACATGTCGGCCGGCAAGGGATATATCGCCCTGGCCGCGCTGATCTTTGCCAAATGGAAGCCAGTGCCCGTCATGTTTGCCTGCCTGCTCTTCGGTTTCCTTGATGCTTTCGCCAATTTCATGCAGGGCAAGGCCGTGCCTTTCATCGGCGAAGTTCCGGTGCAGTTCTTCCAGGCGTTGCCCTATGTCTTGACCTGCATCCTGCTTGCAGGTTTCATCGGCGTCGCCCATCCGCCAAAGGCCGGGGGCGTGCCCTACACAAAGGAGCGCTGATCTCATGTCGCATGATCTGTTCGAAGCAGCCCGCAACGCGATGGCCTTCGCCCACGCTCCCTATTCGAAATTTCCGGTGGGGGCAGCGATCCGCGCCGACGACGGCAAGATCTACGCGGGGGCGAATATCGAGAACCTGTCGTTCCCTCAAGGGTGGTGTGCCGAACCGACTGCGATCAGCATGATGATCATGGGCGGGGCCAGGAAGATCGTCGAGATGGCCGTCATCGCCGAGAAGCTGGCACTTTGCCCGCCCTGCGGCGGCTGCCGGCAGAAGATCGCCGAATTCGCCAGCAAGGACACCAAGATCTACCTCTGCGACGAGGTCGGCGTGAAGAAGACCATGTCGATGGAGGAAATGCTTCCCTTCGGCTTTGCGACCGAGATACTGGGATGACCGGCGTCGTCAACCTGCTCCGTGAGAAGCTCGGGGAAATGGCGCCGCGTCATGGCATCATCCTCGGCTCCGGTCTCGGCACGCTCGTCAGTGCATTGAGGAATCCGGTTCGCATGGCCTACGCGGACCTGCCGGGCTTCCCCGTCAGTGCGGTTTCCGGTCACGCCGGCGAACTTGTGGCCGGCTATCTCGGCGACGTGCCGGTCATCATGCTCTCGGGCCGCGTGCACTATTACGAGAAGGGCGATGCCAATGCGATGCGCTTGCCCATCGAGGCCCTCCTGGGCCTTGGCGTGCAGTCTCTGATATTGACGAATTCGGCCGGATCGCTGCGGGACGACATGCCGCCGGGCTCGGTGATGGAGATCACCGACCATATCAACTATTCCGGGATGAACCCGCTGGTCGGCGAGGAAAGCGATAGGCGTTTCGTCGGCATGACCAACGCCTACGACAAGGATCTGTCGGCGCGTATGCGGCTGGCGGCGGAAAAGCTCGGTATAGCGCTCTCGCAAGGCGTCTACATGTGGTTTTCCGGCCCGAGCTTCGAAACGCCGGCTGAGATTCGCATGGCGCGGATTCTCGGAGCGGATGCAGTCGGGATGTCGACCGTTCCTGAAGTTATTCTCGCGCGTCTTTTCGGCCTAAGGGTTGTGGCGGCTTCGGTCATCACTAACTATGGTGCCGGCATGACCGGCAGCGAACTCACGCATGAGGAAACGAAAGACATGGCGCCCGTCGGTGGCGCTCGTCTTGCCGCAATCTTGAAAGAGATGATTGCGGGCGGAGGAAACGACAGTGAATAACAATCATTCTCTGAGAGAGACCGCGGCGGTTGCCTTGTCTCTTCTCGATCTCACCAATTTGAAGGACGACTGCACCGATGCGCAGATCGTGACGCTTTGCGCCCGCGCGCAGACCCCTTTCGGCAACAGCGCCGCCATCTGCATCTGGCCGCGTTTCGTGGCGCAAGCCCGCGGCCTTCTTGGCCCGGAACACCCCGTCAGGATAGCAACAGTGGTGAATTTTCCAGCCGGCGACATGGAAATCGCCGATGTCGCGGCTGAAGCGCGGGAAGCAATCGCCGACGGCGCCGATGAGATCGATCTCGTCATCCCCTATCGCGCGTTGCTCGCCGGCGACGAACAGGCCGTCATCGATATGGTAACGGCAGTGCGCGCCGAATGCACATCGCCAACGCTCCTGAAGGTCATCCTCGAGACCGGCGAACTCAAGGACGTGGCGCTGATCCAGCGCGCCTCCGAACTGGCGATCGACGCCGGCGCCGACTTCATCAAGACATCGACCGGCAAGGTCGCCGTCAACGCAACGCTGGAAACCGCCGACATCATGCTGCGGGCAATTCGTCACAGCGGCCGCAAGGTCGGCTTCAAGCCGGCGGGGGGAATTGGCTCGGTGAACGAAGCTGCTCTCTACCTGAGCCTTGCCGAGACGATCATGACGCCGGACTGGGCAATGCCGTCGACCTTCCGTTTCGGCGCATCGGGCCTGCTCGATGACATCCTTGCTGTATTGAGCGGCGGTGAATCGACTACGCTCGCTGCCGGCTATTGAACGATGATTCCCCAGGAGATCATCAAGCGGAAGCGTGACGGCAGCGCACTGTCGGTCGCCGACATCGAGGGTTTCATTGGTGCCCTTGCGAAAAATGAGCTTGCCGAAAGCCAGATAGGCGCTTTTGCCATGGCAGTCTGGTTTTGCGGGATGTCGCGCGAGGAAACCGTCGCGCTGACGCTGGCGATGGCGCGCTCCGGCGACACCCTGTCATGGTCCGGTATCGGACGACCCATTGCCGACAAGCATTCGACCGGCGGCATCGGCGACAACGTCTCGCTGATGCTGGCGCCGATCGCGGCCGCCTGCGGGCTTGCGGTACCGATGATCTCCGGTCGTGGCCTCGGCCACACGGGCGGCACGCTCGACAAACTGGAATCGATCCCGGGTTACACCATCACGCCGGATGCAACTCGCTTCCGCAAGGTTGTCGAAGAGGTCGGCTGCGCCATCATCGGCCAGACAGGATCGCTGGCGCCTGCGGACGGCAGGCTCTATGCGGTGCGGGATGTGACGGCAACTGTCGATAGCGTGCCGCTGATCACCGCATCCATCCTGTCGAAGAAGCTGGCGGCCGGCCTCGAAACACTGGTGCTCGACGTGAAAGTCGGCAACGGCGCTTTCATGACGAGCCGGGAGGAAGCGGAAACACTGGCCCGTTCCCTGGTGGATGTCGCCAATGGTGCCGGCGTGAAAACATCTGCACTGATAACCGACATGAACCAGCCTCTCGCGGATGCTGCCGGAAACGTGGTCGAGCTGCGTCATTGCCTCGATTTCCTGGCGGGCAGGAAATCGAGTACGCGCATCGAGGCGGTCGTCCTAGCTTTCGCAGCGGAAATGCTTTTCAGCTCGAAGTTGGCGACGTCGCTGCCCGAGGGCGAGGCCATGGCCCGGCGAGCGCTGTCCTCGGGCAAAGCTGCTGAAGTCTTCAGTCGAATGGTCCACGGGCTCGGTGGTCCGGCCGACCTTCTGGAAAACCCCGACAGATATCTCCAATCAGCGCCGGTCCGGCGTCCGGTCCTCGCCAGCGCGGATGGTTGGCTCGCTGCATGCGATGCACGCGCCATCGGCATGAGCGTTATCGACCTCGGCGGCGGCCGTCGCCGTCCGCAGGACGAGATTGACCACCGGGTCGGCTTCACGGATATTCTCGCGCTCGGGACTGAGGTCCGCAAGGGCGACGAGATCGCAACCGTTCACGCGGTCGATGAGGCATCCGCTGAAAGGGCATCGGCCGAAATTGCCGCCAGCTATCGGATAGCGGAAATGCAGCCGGAACTGACTCCGATAATCGTCCACCGTCTTTGAAGGGTTTCCCTACTCGGTAAGACGCAACGCCCCATCTTCGACACTGTAGGAAGCGAGCCGCTTCAGGAAGCTCACGCCGATCAGCGTCGAGCTCAATGCGGAGTCTCTCAGCACCAGGGCATCGACATCGCGCACCCGAATAGGGCCGATCTCGATCCGATCGAGCCTGACAAATGCCGCCTTCGTCTCTCCGTTGGCGGTATTTACGGAATTGCGGAAATCGAGATTCGCAGCGCCAAAGCCAAGGTGGCGCGCTGTGCTCTCGTTGACGGCGACATAGGTCGCGCCCGTGTCGATCAAGCCTTGAACCGGTTTGCCGTTGATCTTGAAATCGGCAGTATAGTGGCCCTGCGTGTTTGCCTTCAGCCGGACATTGCCGTGCGGGTCGACATCCATCGGCTGCTGTTGCGGCATGGCTACGCTCAAGACTGAAGTCTGGGGATCGGTAGCCGGGATGCCTTTTTCAAGAAAAGACGGGACTTCCGCAGCGACAATGGCGATTACGCCGGCAAAAACAAGAACTCGCACGAGCATCAACAAGAATCCTTCCTGTACGAACCTCCACTTCATGCGAGGCGTGATGATCCGCTATCCTTAATCCGCGAATACTGACAAGTTGCTAATGCGGTCGCAAAAAAAGCCCGGCGGTGCGATTTGCCGGGCCTACGTCAGCAGATATGCCGTTAATGGGCAGTCAGTTCACTTCGTCCCATACATGCGGTCACCGGCATCGCCGAGACCGGGAACGATATAGCCCTTCTCGTTGAGGTGGCTGTCGATAGACGCGGTATAGACCGGCACATCGGGATGAGCGGCGCGAAAATTCGCAAGACCTTCAGGCGCTGCAAGCAGGCAGAGGAAGCGGATATTGTGTGCGCCACGTTCCTTCAGCTTGTCGATCGCCGCGATCGAGGAGTTACCCGTGGCAAGCATCGGGTCGACCACAATGATCAGCCGTTCCGCAATGTCTTCCGGCGCCTTGAAATAATATTCGACCGGTTGCAGGGTTTCATGGTCGCGATAGACGCCGATATGCGAGACGCGCGCCGAGGGGACGAGGTCGAGCATCCCTTCGAGCAGTCCGTTGCCAGCGCGCAGGATAGAGGCGAAGACCAGCTTCTTGCCCTCGAGGATCGGCGATTCCATCGTCTGCAACGGGGTCTCTATCGTCTCCATGGTGAGTTCGAGGTCACGAGTGACCTCGTAGCAGAGCAACGTCGATATCTCTCGCAACAAGCGGCGGAAACTTCCCGTCGACGTGTCCTTGCGCCGCATGATGGTGAGCTTGTGCTGCACAAGCGGATGATCGATGACAGTGACGCCGTCCATGGTTTCAGCCTTCCGACAATTTCCTCGTATCAGACGTTTCTTTCACGGAATTCGATCCGGCCGCAAGAGAATAGGCTGATTTCGTCCGACGTCATCCCCAGTCTCCGGGCGCTTGAGCACCCTCATATCTTCGCAAGCAGTGCCCGTCGCGTTTCCTCATCGACAAATGCGGCTTCGATCGCAGTACGCGTCATCGCGTTGATCTCGTCGTCGCTAAAGCCGAAGGCAGTGGAGGCGAGATCATATTCTCGCTTCAGCGAGGTATGGAAGAACGGCGGATCATCGGAATTGAGAGTGACGCGAACGCCCGCATCCCTGAGCGCCCGCAGGGGATGCGAGGCGAAATCGGGAAAGACGCCGAGCGCGATATTGGAGCCGGGGCAAACCTCGAGCACTGTGCCGAGATCGGCAAGCCGCTTCACCAGATCCGCATCCTCGACGGCGCGTACGCCATGGCCGATCCGCGACGGCTTCACGAGATCGATCGCGTCGGCAACGCTGAAGGCACCGCAGATTTCGCCGGCATGAATGGTGATGCCGAGGCCGGCTTCCCGTGCGATATCGAATGCACGCGCATAGTCCGCCACGCGCCCCATGCGCTCCTCGCCGGCCATGTTGAAACCGGTAATGAGCGGATTGTCGCTTTTTGCCGCATATTCGGCAGCGTTGATGACGCGCTCGGGACCGAAGTGCCGCTCGCCGGTGACGATCAATCGCGCCTCGATGCCGGACTTCGCCTTTGCCGCACGGATGCCGGCCGAAACGCCCGACATGTAGGCGTCGGCCCCAAGCCCGATGCGATCGCCGTGATCAGGCGAGACGATCAGCTCGCTGTAGATCGTCCCGATGCCAGCCAGTTCATCGAGATAGGCCTCGGTCAGAAGCGCATAATCTTCTTCTGTCCGATAGACTTCCGAAACTTTGTCGTAGGCGACCAGGAATTCCGCGAAATCGTTCCAGAGATAGATGCCGTCGCGCATGAAACCGCTGGTGTCGACGTTGTATTTCTGCGCCTGGCTTTGGGTAAGCGATGGGGGAGCAGCGCCTTCCAGATGGCAATGCAGCTCGACCTTCCTCAAATGCGATGTCACAGGAAACTCCTTCCATGCGGCCCGGCCTTTATGCCGAGATGATATGCTATCGTTTCGCCGATATCGGCATAGGTGGAGCGGATACCGATGGAGCGGGAGCGGAGACCTGGTCCATAGGCGATGATCGGCACCCGTTCCCGGGTATGGTCAGTACCACGCCAGGTCGGGTCGCAACCGTGGTCGGCCGTCATGATCACGAGGTCGCCGGGTTTCAGCTTGCGATACACTTCCGGCAACCGGGCATCGAACGCCTCCAGCGCCGCGGCGTATCCCGGAACATTCCGCCGGTGACCATAGATCATGTCGAAGTCGACGAAATTGGTGAAAACGAGGTCGCCGTCGGCAGCGGTTTCCATGGCCTCGAGTGTCGCGTCCATCAGCGCCGCGTTGCCGTTGGCCTTTATGACTGACGACACGCCCTGATGTGCAAAGATGTCGCCGATCTTGCCGACGGCATGCACTGTCCGCCCGTCCGCGACCAGCCGGTCGAGCAATGTAGGCTCCGGCGGCGGAACCGAGAAATCGCGGCGATTTCCGGTGCGCTCGAACGTCGCCCGCGTCTCACCCAGGAAGGGGCGAGCGATAACCCTGCCGATATTGTAAGGATCGAGCAGGGTGCGTGCGATCTGGCTGAGGTGCATCAGCCTTTCCAGTCCGAAATGCTTTTCGTGCGCGGCAATCTGGAAGACCGAATCCGACGAGGTGTAGCAGATCGGCTTGCCGCTTCGGATGTGCTCCTCACCATATTTGTCGATGATGTCGGTGCCCGAGGCATGGCAATTGCCGAGAATGCCGGGCAGGTCGGCGGCCTGGCAGAGTGTGTTGACCAGTTCGGGGGGAAAAGCGTCGCCTTCCAAAGGGAAATAGCCCCAGTCGAACGAAACAGGCGTGCCGGCGATTTCCCAATGACCGGACGGCGTATCCTTGCCGCGCGATATTTCGTTGGCGCAGCCGTAGAGCCCGTAGACGCGCTCCGGCATCGGCATCCCGGCTGGATAGTTGCCGGTGGCCGTTTTGGCGATCTGGAGTAGTCCTAGCGCCGACATGTTGGGAAGCATCAGCGGACCGGAGCGCAAGCCTTCGCGATCACCGGCGCCCGCCGCGCAAAACTCGGCGATATGACCGAGCGTATTGGCTCCTTCATCGCCATAGGCCGCAGCATCGGGAGCGCCGCCGATGCCGAAGGAATCCAGAACAAAAAGGAAGGCACGCGCCATATTCCACCCAAGCGTTTTTTATTCGGCGCGATAGGGCTCGCTCCCGCGTGCCGTCGCCGTATTGACGGTCACCCATATAACGGGCGCGCTGGCTTGGCAATTTTCATATTCGACGTGAGATGGGGCTGCCGCTCAGCAATCGTTGCAGGGGATCGATGTGCCCTGCCGCTGGCGATAAAAATATTGCCGTTGGATACTGATCGTGTTGGTCCCCGACGGGAGGAAGCCGGTTCCAAAGGTCGGGAGCGCATAGGGAACGCTGAGTTCGGTACGAACAAGGAACGAGCTCGGCGTGCTCAAGTCAGTCGGCACTGTCACGGGACTGTTTACGACATAAGGCTTGCTGCCATCCTGAGCCCAGGACCAGGTAACCGTCCCCTTGCCGCTTGCATCGATCGTGATGCCTGAAATTTTCAGAGTGAGGCCGGTCGTGCCGAATGGCGCGAAGGTTGCGGTGGCAACGGCAGGCATGGTGGCCAGGAAAGTCTTGTTGATCGATGGCGACTGCTGCGTGACAATGTCTGCGATGGTGCCGGCCGACCGGCTGGCGCGTTTGGCAAAGCTCAGGGCGATGGTCGTTTCTGCTGCCCCCAGGTAGAGCAACAGCAGGACCGGTACGATAATCGCGAATTCAATCGCGCCGACGCCCCGACGGTCCCTCCCGAAGAGACGAAGCAGAGTGCCAAGCCGGGTCGACAGCAGTCTGTGCGTCAGTGCATTTGCGGTCGCGGACCGCTCGCTGTGCTCGTCCAAAGGCGCCCTCAAGGGTATTTTTCATTCTGGAAAACGGACGTTGCGACGATGAGGTAGTCCGTCGGGACGGAGCCGGTAGTACGAATTGTGGTGATATAAGGCCGGACGATATCGGCCGTGATCTGCCAGCGGTAATAGGCCCGCAACATATTGGTCGTGCTAGGACCGCCGGGCGCATATTTGAATCCGCTGAAGTTGATGTCGGAATACTGCGCGGTGGTTGCATAAGGGATAGCGGTCGGAATTGCCCCAAACGAAGTATAGGTTTCCACGTCGAGATAGAGTTTTGAGAGCTTCGAGGGCGGTCCGGAAATGTCGAGCGCCGAACAGGCAATCAGGATCGAAATTTCGTTGCAGAAAGCCTGGCGGAATTCAAAGTCCTTTTTGTCGGTACTCCGGCCCATGTTGTATGTGATCTGACCGGTACGAAGCTGACGTCCCAAGGTGTCGACTGCGTTGGTCACCAGCTGTTCGGCAGTAAAAGCGACGAATGTCTCGATAATGGCAAAGATGATCATGAAATAGGGAACGGCGAGCAGTGCAAATTCGATCGCCGTCGCTCCGTCCTTGGAACGCAGCAGCCGGCGCAGTTTGCTCAACGAGGCAGGGTGCCGCGTTTCAGCGGTTTCGTCTGCCTCATGATCATCTGCCTTCATACCGGTATCCGAATCTGTTTGCGTTCGGCGCCAGCCTAACGGGCCTTTGTTGATATTCCGTTTCTCCGTTCACCCGCAGTTTAGGGATATTTACCACCCTCACGGGCTGGCGGGCGCAGCAGCGGTACTCTGTTGTGCATGCACCTCGCAGTTCGGGGTGCAGGAGAGGACGGAACGATCGGTCTGTCGGTAGACACGAACCGTATTGCCCTCGTCTATCGATACCAGGATGCGTTCGTCGACAATCGCATTGCCGTCGGCGTCCAGAAGGACAATGTTTGTCGTCCCGAAGTTGCGACCGGTGAGGACAATCGTCTTCGGGTCCGCAACGGTCGCATCGGCAACTTGCGCGTTGCCGACGATGACTTTGCTGACCGGGCGGTCGAGTTTCAGAATGCGCGCATGGTCCATATAGACCCGCAGCATGTCGTCCTGTGCCTGCGCAAGATGCGGCAGCAGGCCGGTCACCGCGAGGGAGCAGGCAAGAAAGGCGGTATTGCCGCGGGTTGACATTGGCTGGCCTCATAGCGGCGATTTGATGGACGGTTACGCGATACAATGAAAAAGAATAGTGAACGAACCGTTAAGGAGCCGAAATTCTGTATAAAACAGAGGCAACTTGTCGGTTTAGAGTATTCAATATGGGATTCAGCTTGGTGTTGCGCCATGCTTTGATACATTCTCGCGAGTTGCTACCTCTAGTCAATGTCGTCTATTGCACTGCGACTACCTTATTCAATAAAAGATGCAGATAAACGTGAAAAGCATTGTTAACTAAACTCTCGGCCTTTTGGCGTTATCGAAGCGTTAACCCATTTCCTTAAGCCGATTGAAACGGGCATTCGATAGTTTCTTGTCATCCGAACAACGGCAAACAGTTGGCGGACGTGCTGACAACAATGTGGAGTATGACATGACCAAGCTTTTCACACGCTTCCTGAAAGACGAATCCGGTGCGACCGCAATCGAATATGGCCTGATCGCCGCCCTGATTTCCGTTGCCCTCATCACCGGCGCCACTGCAATCGGCGGCGCGCTGAACACGACGTTCACGAACATCGCCACGAAGATGAACGCTGCTGCGCTTGCTACCAAGTAAGTTTGGATAGCACTCTTGTTGCGATAAAGAAAACCGCTCGCTCGCACGAGCGGTTTTCGGCGATTTTAACGAGGTGGGATTGACAATGTTAAGCGCTGCGATTTTCCTGATCTTCCCCTTGTGTCTTGCAATCGCGGCTCTCTCCGATCTTTTCACTATGACCATCCCCAACCGGGTTTCAGTCATCCTGATAGGAGGCTTTACTCTTGTCGCACCGTTCCTTGGCCTATCCCTTCCTGAAATCGGAATGTATTTCGGCGGCGCTGCGATCGTGTTCTGCGTCTGTTTTGCTCTCTTTGCCCTGAATGTCATGGGCGGTGGCGACGCCAAACTCCTGAGCGCCGCGGCCTTATGGTTCGGTTTCAACCAATCCTTGCTGGAATTCGTGATCTACGTGAGCCTCATGGGCGGGCTCCTTACCGTTCTTATCGTGGCACTCCGCGCTCGCGTCGACATTATCACAGTCATTGGCCTGCGAGTGCCGAACTCGCTGCTGGTTGCCAAGAAGATCCCCTATGGACTTGCAATCGGTGTCGGCGGATTCATGGCCTACCCATCATCACCGCTGGTGGAGGCGGCTTTAGCCCAACTTCATTGAATAAGGTCTGACGGCCCTGCACCGGTTACTGACGATAATCGTTTATTAACTTAAATTGTAAGTCTCTCGTTAACTATAATTACACCAATTGCAGAGCATCCTCAGGCGAACAGTTGAGTTCCCCGAGGAATGACCATGAAACCCGCTCGCATAATGATACTCGCAGTGGCAGTCGTCGCCGCAGGTGTTGCCGGGCTCCTGGCGATGCGCCTGGCCGGCGGCCGCAATGTCATGCCGCAGGTCGAGGCGGTCGTTGAAAAAGAACCGACAATCAATGTTCTGGCTGCGAGCGCCAATCTGCCCATTGGATCAAGGCTCAGCGACGCCTCCATCCATTGGATGCCCTGGCCTCAGGGCGGAGTGGTCAAGGGTTTCATAACCCAGACCGACCGACCAGACGCCCTGAAGGATTTGACTGGGGCCATAGTGCGCCTTCCGATTTTTGACGGCGAGCCGATCCGCGAGGAAAAGATTGCCGACTCGAACAGCCGGATCATGTCGTCGCTGCTGCCTTCGGGAAAGCGTGCAGTCGCCACCGAAATCTCGGTCGCAACCGGGGCCGGCGGCTTCATCCTTCCAAATGATCGCGTCGACATCATCATGGTGCGCAAGGGCGACACCGTCAGATTCCAGACCGAAACAGTGCTCAGCAACGTTCGCGTGCTCGCGATCGATCAGCAGATCGAACAAAAGCAGGACGGCTCCAAGTCTGTCGTCGGCACCACCGCCACGCTCGAACTGACGCCCGATCAGACGAAAGTTCTGGCCGTTGCCCAGCAGATGGCAGACCGGCTTTCAATGGCATTGCGCTCGGTGGCCGACGCGCAGGAATCCGACACCGGAGCCGCCGACTATCTGCTGACCGGAGACAGCGGCGCTTCTGTTGTCCAGGTGATCAAGTCAGGCGCGATCGTCAGCAACGCTGCCCCAATCAAGGTACAATAGAGGCCAGACCATGGGAAATATTCAAAAGAGAGCCGGTCTTGCCTTCTCAACCGTGATTTCATTCTCGGTCGCTCTCGGCGGCCTTCCTTTCCGTGAGATACCAGCCTCGCTGCGAATGGCCAGCGCCATGGCGGAGGGCGCGGATAGTATCGTCACCGTCGCCGGCATAGGCAGTCACAAGCGGCTGAAGCTCGGCCTCAACAAAGCTGTGGTCGTCGATCTGCCCGCAGATGCGCACGATATCCTGGTTTCCGATCCCAAGATGGCCGATGCAGTGACCCGCACCTCACGGCGCATCTATCTATTCGGCAAGACAGTCGGACAAACCAATATTTTTGTCTTCGGCGCCAATGGCGAGCAAATTGCCAGCCTGGATATCGAAATCGAACGCGACATCAACGGTCTGCAATCAAACCTCAAGCGCTTCATTCCGGACTCGGACATCAACGTCGAGATCGTCTCCGACAATATCGTGCTGACCGGAACTGTCCGTACGCCCCAGGACGCGTCTCGCGCCGCTGACCTAGCGCAGGCCTTTCTCAAGGGAGGCGAGGCGACGACCCGCAATGAAACAGCAAGCGGTACGGGCGGCGACAGTTCGGTCGCGCTCTTCGCCGAAAGCCGCCAGACCTCGCAGATTGTCAATTTGCTTCAGATCGAGGGCGAAGACCAGGTGACGCTCAAGGTCACCGTTGCCGAAATTAAACGCACCGTCCTGAAGCAGATCGGATTCGACAATCTGGTCGGCAATTCGTCTGGTCTGACTGTTGCGCAACTCGGTGCCCCGGCAAGCGATGCCCCGGTAGCACTCGCAGGCGGCGGTCTTGCGGCCCTGTTCAAAAGCTCTATAGGCAAATATGATATCTCGACCTATCTGAATGCTCTTGAGCAGGGGAAGGCAATCCGCACCCTGGCGGAGCCGACATTGACAGCCATTTCGGGACAGCCTGCAACCTTCAAGTCCGGTGGCCAGGCGCTCTACTCGACGACGGACAATAACGGGGTCGTAACGATTACGCCGTATAATTACGGCATAAGCCTTGCTTTTACGCCAGTCGTGCTCTCCGCAGGCAGAATAAGCCTTCATATCCAGACTCAGGTCTCCGAGCCGGCTCCCAGCGGCTCGACCGGTGCCCCCACCTACAACAACCGCTCGGCCGACACCTCGGTGGAATTGCCATCCGGTGGCTCGATCGCCCTTGCAGGGCTTCTGAGCGACAATTCTCAACAGACCACGAATGGTACGCCCGGCGCTTCGAAAATCCCGATCCTTGGCGCCCTCTTTCGTCAAAAGAACGTCCAGCGAGATGAAAGCGAACTGGTCATCATCGCTACGCCCTACCTGGTTCGACCAGTGGCGCGGAATGCGCTTGCAAGACCCGACGATAATTTTTCTCCGGCGGGTGACGCGAGCGCCTTCCTCATGAACCGTGTCAACAAGGTCTATGGCCGTCGTGACACCCCTGTCGCGGATGCCGAGTTCCATGGCTCCGTCGGCTTCATCTACAAGTAAGGGGCGGGTGAACGATGACGAACTCAACCAGAATAGAAAGCGAGCATGCGATGACCGGCATCGATCACATCCCCCATCGCGTCGCCCGCCTGCGCTTAGCCTCGCTTGTCGTGATCGCGATGGTCGCGGTTGTCAGCGGTTGCGCAAACAAAGATGATCTGACCACCGGCGGCATCCCGGACGACTATCGCCAGCGTCATCCAATAGTCCTGACGCAGGCAGAGCATAACGTCGACATTCCCGTCTCCGAAGGCGATCGCCGCATAACGTCCGGCATGCGGGATACCATTCGCGGCTTCGCCCAGGACTATAGGGCCCATGCCACGGGCAACATAGAGATCCTGTCGCCGCGCGGGTCCATAAGCTCGCCGACAGCGTTAAGTATGAGGCGTCAAATAAGGCAGGAACTCGTCGCCAGCGGCATTCCGTCGTCGAGAATCGCCGACAATTCCTATCCCGCCGGCGGTGCGGCGGACGCAACACCAATCCGGCTACGCTTCATGGCGACCACGGCCGTCACCAATGCATGTGGCCAGTGGCCCGAAGACTTGGCGGACAGACCCTTCGACAATCAGAATTACTATAACTTCGGCTGTGCCCAGCAGAACAATCTCGCAGCCCAGGTCGCAAACCCGACCGATCTGGTCGCGCCGCGCGCGCAAACGCCGATCGATGCGGAACAGCGAAGCGGAATTATAGACGGCTATCGCAAGGGCTCCGTTGCAACGAGCAGCGTCTCGTCGACCGGATTCGGCGGCAACTAAGCGCCCGTCGGCTTTGGCCGGCAGTTAAAACAGGACAGAGCCATGAGCGCGATCGAGTATGATATCAAAATGGAAGCGGCTGAGGTCGAAGACCCGTTGCGCATGGGCGATCTCGAAAACATGCGCCCGTTGCCGCGCATCTCCGTTCACGCATTTTGCGAGAGCGAGGCGCTGCAGCAGCTGATGGAGCGCTGCGGTCATGACAGGCGCATGGCCAAGGTAAGCCTCAGGATCACGAGTGGCGGCGCTGCTGCTGCAGCCAACATGTTTGCCACAACGCCGACGCCAAACCTTATCATCCTCGAAACGCGCTCGAGCCCGGCGACCCTGTTGGCCGATCTGGCTCCGCTCGCCGCTGTGTGCGATGCCAGCACAAAAGTCGTGGTCGTCGGCTATCACAATGACATCACGCTTTATCGCGAACTTATGCGCAATGGTATTTCGGAATATATCGTCCAGCCGATCGCCATGTCCGATGTCATGGCGGCCATGTCGGCGATCTTTATCGATCCGAGTGCCGAGCCGCTGGGTCGTAGTATTGCCTTTATCGGCGCCAAGGGCGGCGTCGGCGCCTCGACCATCGCCCATAACTGCGCCTTCGGCATCTCCAATCTGTTCGCGACGGAAACCATACTCGCCGATCTCGATTTGCCATACGGTACGGCCAACATCGATTTCGACCAGGATCCCGCGCAAGGCATTGCCGAGGCGGTCTACGCACCAGAACGCCTTGATGAGGTTTTTCTCGACCGCCTGCTGACGAAGTGCTCGACGCATCTGTCGCTGCTGGCAGCTCCGTCGATGCTTGACCGAGCCTATGATTTCGATGGGCCGGCCTTCCAGCCGGTGCTTGACGTGCTTCAGCGCAGCGCGCCGGTGACAGTGCTCGACGTTCCGCATACCTGGTCGGAGTGGACCCGGTCGGTGCTTTCCAGCGTCGACGAAGTCGTCATCTGCGCCATTCCCGATCTCGCCAATCTGCGCAACGCCAAGAACATGCTGGATGCGCTGCGCAAGCTGCGCCCCAATGACAAGGTGCCGCATCTTATCCTCAACCAGGTCGGCATGCCCAAGCGTCCCGAAATCGGTATTGCCGAATTTTGCGAGCCCATGGAGACCGATCCGATCGCTATCATTCCTTTCGATATCGCCATGTTCGGCAACGCGGCCAACAGCGGTCGGATGATATCCGAAACGGACCCCAAATCTCCGACGGCCGAAACCTTTTCTCAGATAGCCCACATCGTCACCGGTCGCGTCGCTGTGCGGAAAGCGAAGAGAGGCGGTCTCCTCGGTCTTCTGGGGCGCAAGTAGAAACGCAATCACGCTTCGCCCTCCGGGGCGCTGCGTCGCGACACTTTTGATCGGCGCATGAACCTTTCTCGCATCCCGGCCGGATGAGAGGCAAAAGCGCCAACCGACTAGAACTGGATCGACCGAATGTTTGGCAAACGAGGAAATGAAGGTTTCGGAAAGAGCGAAGGCGGCACCCCGCAATCGCCGCCGCGCATGCCATCCTCGGCATCAGGTGCTTCGACGATGCTGGTCGAACCGTCGCGTGGCGATACGCCGACGCGCCAGCAAGTAACGCCTCCGCCGCTTCAAACGCCGCAGCGCCGTCGCCCTCAGCGCACCGAGGAATATTACGACACCAAGTCGCAGGTTTTTGCCGCGCTCATCGATACCATCGACCTGTCGCAGCTGTCGAAACTCGATGCTGAAAGCGCGCGCGAGGAAATTCGCGACATCGTCAACGACATCATCACCATCAAGAATTTCGCGATGTCGATTTCCGAGCAAGAGGAATTGCTCGATGACATCTGCAACGATGTCCTCGGTTACGGTCCGCTCGAGCCGCTTCTCGCGCGCGACGACATTTCCGATATCATGGTCAATGGATCGGGCAAGACCTTCATCGAAGTCGGCGGCAAGACGATCGAATCGGAAATCCGATTCCGCGACAACCAGCAGCTTCTGTCGATCTGCCAGCGCATCGTCAGCCAGGTCGGCCGCCGTGTCGATGAATCGAGCCCGATATGCGATGCGCGCTTGCCGGATGGCTCGCGCGTCAACGTCATCGCACCGCCGCTGGCGATCGATGGTCCGGCGCTCACCATCCGTAAATTCAAGAAAGACAAGCTGACCCTCGATCAGCTCGTCCGCTTCGGCGCCATCACCCCCGAAGGCGCGGTTGTCCTGCAGATCATCGGTCGCGTGCGCTGCAATGTCGTCATTTCGGGCGGTACCGGTTCGGGCAAGACGACGCTTCTGAACTGCCTCACCAACTACATCGATCGCGACGAACGTGTCATCACTTGCGAAGACACCGCCGAATTGCAGCTGCAGCAGCCGCATGTGGTCCGCCTCGAAACGCGTCCGCCGAACATTGAAGGCGAGGGCGAGATCACCATGCGCGATCTCGTCAAGAACTGCCTGCGTATGCGTCCGGAACGCATCATCGTCGGCGAAGTGCGTGGACCGGAAGTATTCGACCTTTTGCAGGCGATGAATACCGGTCACGACGGCTCGATGGGGACTATCCACGCCAACACCCCGCGCGAATGCCTCAGCCGTATGGAATCGATGATAGCGATGGGCGGTTTTACCCTGCCGGCAAAGACCGTGCGCGAGATCATTGCAAGCTCCGTCGACGTCATCGTCCAGGCAGCCCGCCTGCGTGACGGCTCGCGGCGCATCACCCAGATTACCGAGGTGGTCGGCATGGAAGGCGATGTGATCATCACCCAGGATCTGATGCGTTACGAGATCGAAGGCGAAGACGCGAACGGAAAGCTGATCGGCCGCCATGTTTCGACCGGCATCGGCAAGCCGAACTTTTGGGATCGTGCCCGCTACTACAATGAGGAAAAGCGGCTTGCCGCCGTGCTCGACAAAATGGAAATCGACTCGAAATAGGGCTGAATGCGATGTTCGGTTTTGATCCGATGGTACTGTTGATCGTTTTACTGGCTGCGGTTTCTGCCGCCGCCGTCTGCTATGGCGTGCTCTACGCAAGATTTGAGACCCAGAAGAAAACCGACGTCAGGGTCAATCGCGTCAAGGCCGCAGATGCCGATCGATTGCAGGTCAAGGCAGCACGTGATCACTTGCAGGAATTGTCGAAGCGCCGCAAGTCGGTGCAGGATTCGCTGAAGGATCTCGAAAAGCGGCAGGTGGAAAAGCACAAGAAGGCGCTAACGTTGAAGGCCAGGCTGTCGCAAGCCGGCTTGTCGCTCTCGGTCTCGAAGTTCTACATCATCAGCATTGTCTTCGGTCTTGCAGTGATGGCCATCGTGTTCCTCGCCGGTGCACCGCTTGCAGTCGTGCTTGGATTGCCTTTTGCCATGGCCTTCGGTCTGCCGCGGTGGATCGTTGGATTCCTGGTCAAGCGCCGCCAAGCCAAATTCCTGGACGAGCTTCCGAACGCGCTGGATGTGATCATCCGTTCCATTCGATCGGGCTTGCCGCTCAACGATGCCATTCGGCTGGTGGCAGCGGAAGCGCGTGAACCGGTCAAGGGCGAATTCCGGCGCGTGGTGGAGGCGCAGCAGCTCGGCCTCAGCATGTCGGACGCCTGTGGCCGCATGAGCGCTTACATGCCTTTGCAGGAGGTCAATTTCTTCGCGATCGTGATTTCTATCCAGGCGCAGGCGGGTGGCAACCTGTCGGAAGCTTTGAATAATCTTTCTCGCGTGCTGCGAGAACGGAAAAAGATGAAGGCCAAAGTCCAGGCCCTGTCGATGGAAGCAAAGGCGTCGGCCTGTATTATCGGAGCGCTGCCATTCATCGTCACCGGGCTCATTTCGATGACTTCCCCGCACTACATGATGCCGCTCTGGACCGACCCCCGTGGTCATATGATTGTTGCCGGAGGTCTAGTCTGGATGTCGATCGGCATATTCGTCATGCGCAACATGATTCAATTCGACATCTGACCGGAGGAAAATTGCCATGACTGATTTTGCTTCCAGAGTCACCGATCCGAGCATGATCCTCGCGATCGTCGTGGCGATCGCCGTCTTTGCTACATTCTGGACGATCGCCATCCCCTATTTCGAGCGCGGTGATCTCGGCAAGCGAATGCGGGCGGTCTCCACCGAACGCGATCAGATCCGCGCCCGCGAGCGGGCCAAGATGAACATCGATGGCGGCAAGGCAACGCTGAGGAGCCAGAACAACCGCTCTGTCCGCAGTATCGCAGAGAAATTCAACCTCAAGGAAGCGCTTGTCGACGCCAACACCGTCAATCGTCTGCGTGCGGCAGGCCTGCGCTCGGAGAATGCCCTGAACTCGTTTCTGGTGGCGCGCTTCTTCTTGCCCTTCGTCTTTCTGGCCCTTGCGGGCTTCTGGGTATTTGGTCTCGGCTATCTCGAGACCAGGGGGCTTCCCCTGCGGATTCTAGCCGTCGTCGTGGTCGGCTATATCGGCTTCTATTCACCCAACATTTATATTTCAAACCGAATGGGCAAACGGCAGAAGTCGATCAAGCGCTCATGGCCCGATGCGCTTGACCTTATGCTGATCTGCATCGAATCGGGGATTTCGATCGAAGCGGCCATGCGCCGTGTCTCGGATGAGCTAGCCGAGCAATCGCCCGCGTTGGCCGAAGAAATGGTGCTGACGACTGCCGAACTCTCGTTTCTGCCAGACCGCCGAACCGCCCTGGACAACCTCGCCAATCGTACGCAGCTTTCGAACGTCAAGGCCGTGACCCAGGCACTCATCCAGGCCGAACGCTATGGCACGCCGATTGCCACTGCATTTCGTGTCCTGTCACAGGAATCCCGTGACGAGCGCATGAATGAAGCGGAAAAAAAGGCCGCCGCCCTGCCGCCGAAACTGACGGTGCCGATGATCCTGTTCTTCCTGCCCGTTCTTATTGCCGTCATTCTCGGCCCAGCCGGCATCCAGGTTTCGGATCGATTCCACTGAGCGGCTTGTGACGTGTGTTCGGCGACGCTAAGCTCGGGCCTCGCGTGACCGGCGACAAGGGATGGGTATCCATCGGGGAGCGCGGAGGATGATTGCCGCGCGCCGAGGCAACCCTTCGAACCGGGACTTGGAGTTGCCCTATGTCGTCCTTCTTCGTCTTCTTCAGCATTATTGTTGCTATCGCAATTGGGGCGATGAGCCCCGGTCCGAGTTTCGTGCTGGTATCCCGCATCGCCATTTCGCGATCCCGCACGGCAGGATTTTCCGCAGCGCTCGGCATGGGTGTCGGCGGCGTGACCTTTGCGACGCTCGCGTTGCTCGGCCTCAACGCGTTGCTGATGCAGGTCGCCTGGCTCTATGCACTGCTGAAGATCGGCGGCGGTCTCTATCTTATTTATCTCGGCATTCGCATCTGGAAGGGAGCTACGGAGGAACTTCGCGTTGACGCTCCCTCAGGCCCGGCGACTATTTCGCCGGTGCGAAATTTCTGGTTCGGATTGGCGACGCAGTTGAGCAATCCAAAGACCGCCATCTTCTATGGCAGCATCTTTGCAGCCCTTCTCCCAGCGTCACCGAACGGTTGGCTGCTCATGGCCGTGCCGCCTGCGGTCTTCGCGGTGGAGGCCGGATGGTATTGCGTAGTGGCCTTGGCCTTTTCGTCGAGCCGTCCGCGCGCGTTCTATTTGCGGCTGAAGACCTGGATAGACCGCGTCGCCGGCGCTGTCATGGGCGCACTCGGCCTGCGCCTTGTCGTGGAAAGTCTGCCGCGTCATCTCTGACACCAGCTGCCAAGGCGTGATGTCTAGTTGACGGTCTTGTTTTTGTTGGCGTCGCTCGCAGCCAGTTTTTGCCAGGAATTCTGCTGGGATAGCATGGCACGCAGATAGGCGAGGTTGGCATCCGCTTGTTGCTGCGTCAATTCTCGCTTGGCGATCTGCTCAGCCTCCGGAAAGCGCCCCTGCAGCCCGACGACGAGGGCAAGGTTCTGGCGCACGCGACTGTCGGCAGTCGGTTGAGCCACAGCTGACCGCATATAGGTTTCCGCAGTTTTCAGGTCGCCGGTCAGGACATAGGACATTCCGAGATTGGAAAGGATCGAAGGTTCGTTCGGCTGAATGTCGAGCGCATCGCGGTACTTTGCCCGTGCTTCGCTCGCACGGCCAAGCTGGTCGAGGATCGCGCCCTCGGCCGATACCAGCCGCCAGTCGGGCTGATCGGGGGTCTGTGCCCGTTCTATGGTCGCAAGTGCCGCATCGAGCTGTCCGCCAGCGGCCTGTGCCTTGCCATAGGCCGCGAGCACACCGCGATCATCGGGGTGTGCGATCGCTACTTGTTGCATGACCGAGAGTGCCTGGGCGTTGCGGCCGGCCGTGCGCAGCGCGCTGGCATAATTGACGCCCACGTCACGATCTTTGGGATTGGCCTCATAGGCTTTGCCGAGGGTCGCAGTCGCCTGGACAAGCTCGCCGGCGTCCATTTGTTCGACGGGCTTTGAGAGTTTCGGGATCGAACCCGTCGTCATCTTGTCCTGCGACGTGGATGCGCATCCACCAAGGATGAGTGCCAGGAGCGCCGCTGAAGCACTGAGAAGAACACGGCTCTTGAATGACGACGAAGGTGTCGAAGTGGTCATGGCGGGTCCCTGAAATCCGAATTCCTGCGCCTGGCCTCAAAGCGGATACAGGGAAAGGTTTGACGCAATCTTCGCTCCAGCAATAATCTGTTAACCCTAACGGAGTGTTAATGCATCGATTCTCCATCGCGAGAACGAGAGGATAATAATGGCTCCCTACCAGTTCATCGACCGCGCCACCCCCTTCAACACCAACGGGGGCGGGACGCTTCCGATCTTTGCGGTCACGCCCGCACATATCGAGACGGGCACCATTGATCCCATCGCCCTCGATTGGGCTCGCAAGGTCGGATACAAGGCCGAAAGCGGATCGCTTCTGCTTATTCCGACCGAAGAGGGGCAGCTGGGCGGCGCCCTCTTCGGCCTCGGTTCCAATCCCTCGGAGCAGCCATTCCTGACGGGAAAGCTCGCCCGCTCGCTGCCGGCCGGCGAGTGGCACATCGAAACGGCCCCGCTGACGGCCAATCGCCTGTCGCTGGGCTTCGGTCTCGGAAGCTACCGCTTCGACCGCTATAAATCAGAAAAATCGGCGGCGGCGACACTCATGATCCCCAGGGACGCCGACGCCGTCGATATCAAGCGCCAGCTCGCCGGTGTCTTCCTCGCCCGCGATCTCATCAACACACCGACAAATGACATGGGCCCCGAGCAGCTCGAAAACGCCTTCCGCGATCTTGCCAAGCACTACAAGGCCGAGGTCTCCGTCATTGTCGGCGACGATCTACTGAAGGAAAATTTCCCGCTGGTACATACCGTCGGGCGTGCTAGCGCCGACGCACCTCGGCTTCTCGAATTGCGCTGGGGCAAGAAGGGTCATCGTCGTATCACGCTGGTTGGCAAGGGTGTCTGCTTCGACACCGGCGGCCTCGACATCAAGCCTGCGGCCTCGATGCTCCTGATGAAGAAGGATATGGGAGGCGCCGCCAATGTCATGGGTCTGGCATTGATGATCATGGACGCAAAGCTCAAGGTCGACCTCCGCGTCATCATCCCGGTCGTCGAGAACTCGATCGCGTCGAATGCCTTCCGCCCGGGCGACATCTATAAGAGCCGCAAGGGGCTGACGGTTCAGATCGACAACACCGATGCCGAAGGTCGGTTGATCCTTGCCGACGCACTTGCCTATGCCGACGAGGAAGCGCCGGATCTGATGATCGACATGGCGACGCTGACGGGAGCCGCGCGCGTCGCGCTCGGGCCCGACCTGCCGCCCTTCTTCACTGATGACGACAATCTTGCCCACGACCTGGCGGATGCCAGCATCGAGACCGACGACCCACTGTGGCGGCTGCCGCTCTATATGGGCTACGACAAGGATATCCGTGCCAAATTCGCCGATATCACCAATGCGCCGGCGGGCGGCATGGCCGGGTCCATCACCGCAGCCCTGTTCCTCAAGCGCTTTGTCACCAAAACCGAGAGCTGGGCCCATTTCGACATCTACGGTTGGGCGCAGAACGAGCGTCCCCATTCGCCGGGCGGCGGCGAGGCGCAGGCAATCCGAGCGCTTTACCATCACATCCGACAAAGCGTCAGATAGGGACCTTTTTCCAGCAGCTACCTTTCTTGAATCCGCCACGATCATCGCGGAGAATGGAACGGTAGCGTAACGGTCTCGGGGTTTCTCTTGTCGCTCGAATTGTCCGCATCTCAGGCTCTTGGGCTTTGGCACGGTGTCGCGCTGGAGCAGGTGCGGCTCGATAAGCGCGACCTGACGCTTCGGCAAATGGCGATCCTGCTGCAGATTTACCTGGTGCCGCCGCCGCATACAGTGCGCGGTCTTGCTGCAACGCTTGCGGTCAGCAAGCCGGTCATAACCCGCGCGCTGGACACGATGGGCGAGATGGGTCTGGTCGATCGGGTACGCGACGACCGGGATCGCCGCAATGTTATAATCAAGCGCACCGTGGATGGTGCGCTCTATCTTGAAAAGCTCGGCGACCTGGTGATCGGCCAGGGACGCCGGTTGTCGCTTTGAGGACCAACGCCATGATGTTCGATCGCCGATTGCATGCCTTCAGACCGGATCTCGCCGAAGCGGCGCTCGAGGGCAAAGTCGATGCTTCACGCTTTGTCGAGGGAACGCCCGCCCGCATTGCCGCGCCGGTGGCAGCGCTTCGCCCGGAGCCCGATATATCCAGGGGGATCGATACCGAGCTCCTCCTCGGCGAGGACGTCTTGATATTCGAACGCAAGGACGGCTGGTGCTGGGTAAAGGCGATTTCGGACGGCTATGTCGGCTATCTCCCCGAGACGGCCGTTGGCGAAGCAGGCGAAGCGCCAACCCATGTCGTCGTGCCGCAGCGCACTTTGCTCTATCCCGAACCCGAGCTCCGGAAGCCGCATGTCGGTGTTCTCTCGATGGGTAGTCGTCTTCGGATCGCGGGTGAGGCGGAAGCTCGTGGAAATCACTATGTCGTCCTTGAAGACGGTACCGCCATATACGCCAGTCACGTAAGGCCGATCGGCTATAATGACGGCGGCGACTATGTTGAAATAGCAGCTCGCTTCATGGAGACGCCTTATCTCTGGGGCGGCCGCTCCGGCCTTGGCATCGATTGCTCGGGCGTCGTGCAGCTGTCGATGCTGATGACCGGCAGGGCAGCACCGCGCGACACCGACATGCAGGCAAAAGGTCTCGGCTCGCCCATCGAGCGCGAAGAGCTGCGCCGCGGCGACCTGGTATTCTGGAAGGGACACGTCGCTATCATGGAAGATCCCGAAACGATCATCCATGCCAACGGCCACACGATGACCGTCGCCCGTGAAAATTTCGTCGACGCCGTCAAGCGCATCGGTTGGCTTTACGAGCAACCGACCGGGTATCGCCGTCCTCTTGCCTGACTTCCCCCTTGGAACTGTTTCGTCCGGAAATCGTTGTTCGTTCAGAGCATAGGTCTGTTCGAGAGGAGAATGATGATGGCTGTCACGGCAATGGAAGTGAAGGTCAAGGATATCGTCGCCAATGGCGGCCTGCCGAAAAACCGCAAGGTCGACGAGCTCCGCAAGCTTCAAAGCGAGGCGCGCGGCATTCAGCGTGCCGGCACCGAAGGCCCGATGAGCCCGGACGACGGCCTGCAGGACGACCTCCGCGTCGTGGAAAAAGCATTGCACGAGCTTGGCGCCGATATCGAGGAAAAAGGCCCCGCTTCTCTCTGACAGCCCAAGTTAGCGGCTGGCCTCGCGCGGGTCGAGCAGATCGCGCAGGCCATCGCCGAGAAGGTTGAAGCCGAGAACCGAAAGCGCAATGGCAAGTCCCGGTAATATTGCAAGCCAGGGTGCCAGCGCTAGATAGGTCTGGGCGTCAGCCAACATCCGACCCCAAGTGGGCGGCGCCGGGCCGAGCCCGAGGAAGCTGAGGCCAGCTTCGGTGAGGATTGCAAGACCAAGCTGGATACTTCCCTGAACGATGATCTGGCTAAGGATATTCGGCAGGACATGCCGGATAGTAATCTGCAAGCGGCTGTTGCCGATGGCCCTCGCCGCCAGAACATAGTCGCGGCTCCAGGCCTGCAGGGCGGTCGCAAGCGCGACACGCGCGAAAACCGGGATCATGAACACCGCGATTGCAATGATTGCGGTCAGTCGCCCGGTGCCAAGGAATGCGCCAAGCATCATTCCCGAAAGGATCGGCGGCAGGGCGAAGACAATGTCGCAAGCCCGCATCACCAACGATGAGAACAGGCCGCGCAGGGCTGCAGCAGCTATACCGCAAACCGTGCCGATAGCAGCGCCGATAGCGACGGCGGAGACTGCGATCGACAGGGAATTCCAGCAGCCGACCATCAGCATCGACAGAACGTCGCGGCCGAGCTGGTCGGTACCGAGAAGGCCAAACGAAAGCGGCGGCTGCAGCTTGTGGATGATTTGCAGTCTAGCCGGCGGCACGGGTGTCCAAACCAGCGACAGTAGCGCCACCGCCGTGAGCATCAACGTGATGACGAGCCCGGCAATCAGGTTGCCTCGCATGCGAAGCGGCCGGGAATGGAAGCGCTTCGGGACGGCAACGGGTTTCGGATTCGCGGTCAAAGCTCTCTCCCACGAAGCCGCGGGTCGATGGCTAGATAGGAAAGGTCCACCAGGAAATTCATGACGACGACGAGACCGGCGAAGAAGACCACGACATCCTGCATGACGATGATGTCGCGCTGGTTCAGTGCCTGATAGGCAAGGCGGCCAAGTCCCGGCAGGTTGAAGACGTTCTCGATCAACACTGCGCCGGCGACGAGGAATGTGAACTGCAGGCCAAGGATGGTCAGTACTGGCACCAGCGCATTCGGCACGACGTGATTCCAGAGCACTGAACGTCGCGACAACCCCTTGGCTCGGGCGGTGCGAACAAAATCCTCATGCATGACGTCGATCATCGCCGTGCGCGTCACCCGCGTCAGCACTCCCGCCTGTGGCAGCGCAAGGGCAATCGCCGGCAGAGCGAGCGCCTTCAGAGCCGGCAGCAGTCCGTTGCCCCAGCCGGGAAATCCACCTGCGGGCATCAGCCCAAGCGTCGTCGAGAACAGGATGATCAGCAGCAGAGCCACCCAGAAGCCGGGCACGGCAATACTCATCTGCGACAGGATCGTAGCAAGGATGTCGAAGACCCCACCGCGCCGCGCGGCCGCGGCCACGCCGAGCGGCACTGCGATCGCAATGGAGAGGAAGATGGCGAAAACGGCGAGTGGCAGCGTAACGGCGAGCCGTTCAAGGATCAATCCGCCCACTGGTACGCCATAGGTATAGGATTGGCCGAGATCGCCGGTGAATGCCCCCAGGAGCCACCTGCCGTAGCGCAGCATAAGCGGCTGGTCGAGACCCATGGTGTGACGCAGCGCTGCCAATGTCTCGGGCGTGGCCGATGTGCCAAGCGTGATCGCGGCCGGATCGCCCGGCAGCACTGCCATGACTGTGAAGATCAGCAGCGAGACGGCGATCAGTGTCAGGATGAGGCCTGCGAACCGGCGCGAAAGAAGTACGATCATTCCATTTCCACCGCCCATGGGTTCGGCAGGCTTGTCGCTGACAACGTCGCCTTGTCGACGCCGAGAGCTTTCGCGAGAGATTAGCCGGCTTAGTCCTCCCAGGAAACCTCTGTCAGCACGTTTGAAGGGATTGGCTCATTTTCCCAGAGGCCTTTCAGCTTCCTGTCCCAGACGCCGAGCTTGGGCATTACGAAGAGGTAGAGGGCCGGAACGTCCTGCGCGAGCATCGATTGTGCTTCGCCATAGAGCTTGTTCTGCTCGACCGGATCAGTCGATTCCTGGATCTTCTTCATCAGCCCGTTGAAGGCAGGATTGCTGTAATTGAAATAATAGGGCTCGCGCGAATAGATATCGATATCAAGCGGCTCGGCATGGGCAACGATGGTCATGTCATAGTCGCGAGCGGTAAAGACGTCCTGAACCCATTTCGCCGGAAATTCCGTCGGCTCTATGTTCATGGTGACGCCGATATCCGCAAACATCGCCTGCATGACTTCAGCACTGCGCGGCGCATAGGACATTTGCGGCGTCTTGATAGAGAAGGTGAAACCGTTGGGATAACCCGCCTCGGCCAGCAGTGCCTTGGCCTTTGCGGGGTCGTAGGGCAGCGTCCCCGTCAAGTCCTCGTAGCCCGGATCGTTCGGCGTGTAGTGGCTGCCGATCGCCGTCCCGAGGCCGGACCATGCGCCGTCGATGATCGTCTTGCGGTCGAGAGCCATCATCAGGGCCTGTCGCACGCGTTTGTCGTCGAAAGGCTTGCGGCTGTTGTTCATGCCGGCGACGACCTTGAGCTCGGTGTTGCCGACCTTCGTCATCAGTCGCGCATCGCCGTCGAACGAACTCATCAGCTCGGGCGCCGCGAATTCCGGAAAGGCATCGATATCGCCGGCCTTCAACGCGGCAGCTTCGGCTTGCGGATCTGCGATGAAGCGGAAGCGCACCTTGTCGAGCTTTACCTGCACCGCCTTGTTCCAGTAGCCAGGGTTCTTGACGAGGTCCACATGGTCCCCCTTGGCCCAGGCCGCAAACTTGAACGGCCCGGTGCCGACAGGCGTCGTCTTGTCATTGGCCGCCGATTTCGGACCGACCATTACTGAGGAAGGCCAGCCAAGCCAGTAGAGCAGGCTACCGGTCGGAGAAGACAGGTGCAGGACCAGCGTTTCGGCGTCGGCTGTGTCGATGCTGGCGATGGTTGAGAAGAAGCGTTTCTGCGGATTGACCGAATCGGAGCCTCGGGCTCGGTCGAGTGCGAATTTCGCCGCTGTCGCATCGAAGGTCTCGCCATCGTGAAATTGCACGCCGGTCTGAAGCTTGAAGGTATAGGTCAGCCCATCGGGCGAAATCGTCCAGCTTTTCGCCAGTTGCGGAACGACCTTGCCGTTCTCGTCGATAGTCACCAATCCCTCGAAGATGTTTTGCCACGTCACCTGACCGATCGCGACCGGCGCAGCAACGGTCGGGTCGAGCCCGGCGGGCTCAACGCTCATGCCGAGATTGAGCGTCGTCTTTGCCGCTTCAGCTGGCATGAGGCCGCCAAGAAAAACTCCTGCTGTAATCGCTGCGGAAAGGAGATGGCGAGAAAGAGTGTCCGCGGACGGACGCTGAAGTTTGATCATCATATTGCCTTCGGCTCTCGGCCCGCTCGGATTTGCGCGCGAACATATTACCTTTTTCAGGACAACGTCATCCCGGGAAAGCGATCCCGCCAGGCCGGTTGCGCACCTTCGACACGAAGTGCGGTCGCCTCATAGACGCCGCGGGCAATAGCGCGCGCCATGACGATCGTCGCCAGATGACAAAGTTCGAGGAAGTTCACTATGTCGCCAAGTGGTCTGGCGCCGGTCGAGGCGGCGAATACAGTATCCCCATCGAAAGGCAGGTGGGCCGGCAGCAGCGCCCGGGCAAAGCCACCATGTGCCATGATCGACAGGCGGTGCGCCTCCGCCTTGGTCAGCGTGGCATCCGTGACGACGACGCCGATCGTGGTGGCTGTTACGTTGACGCCCTTGAGCTGCATCGTCGTATCGGCTGGAGTGATTGTCTGCGGCAGACCCAGGCCGCCGAATTCGCCATTCTGCTCGAAGGGTGCCGCCCAGAAATGCGGTCCATCGCCCACCGTCGCCGAACCGAGCGCATTGACCGCGACGAGCGCTGCGATCCTGTGTCCGGTGCTGCTGATGGCGCTGGCAGACCCAAGTCCGCCCTTGACCGTCGCAGTTGTCGCGCCAGTCCCGGCGCCGACGGTGCCCAGATCAAAGACGCCTTTCCCCGCCGCTTTGAAAGCGTCATAGCCGATGTCGCGATAGGGCGAATGGAGGCCCCAATCCTTGTCGCCGCCGTTGAGGAGGTCCATCAGGATTGCCTGGGGCACGATCGGTACGCGCGTGGTGCCGACCTGGAGGCCGCGGCCGATCTCGCGCAGGCCCGCCTGCACGCCGCCCGCTGCGTCCAGCCCAAAGGCGGAGCCGCCGGAGAGCACGAAGGCGTCGACCGTTCCGACCGTCATCGCAGGATCGAGCAACGCAGTATCTCGACCGCCGGGCGCGCCGCCAAGCACGGTTCCAGAAGCAACTGTCGGTTCGTCGAACACGATCACGGTCGCTCCGGATCCGAGCCGAAGATCCGTCGCGTGACCGACGGAGAGGCCCTCGATATCTGTGAGAAGGTTGAGCAGTTCGGCCAATGGAGATCCTTCGTATGACAATCCCAGCGCCGTCAGGACGCCTCACGATAGGATCGCAAAGGGCAGAAAAAGACAAGACCGGCCAGGCTTGTCGCCGGACCGGTCTTTGATTGTTCAATTGGTTGGATATGATGCGCCCGGTCGCGACACCGGATGCGTTCGATCTCAGACGTGCCTTGGCTCGGCTTTGCTGCGTGACAGCAGATCGCGGATTGCGAGTTTCACCTCGTCCGTGGAGCCGAAACGCTGCTCGTCGAGATCATGTACGTGAAATTTGACGGCAATGAACTTCAGCCGATCGTCCTCAGGAACGACAATGCCGACGGGCACACCCGCATATTCGATAACTTGCTTCTTCATAAATTAAACTCCCACTGCGCCTTGCGCAGTTATGGCGAACTGAACGTTTTGATCCGGAAATGGAGGAACGTCACATTCGACAGCGCGGGCAGGAGCGGATGCCCGAGCGGTCTTGGCCAAGCACGGGCCGTCCAAGGATAAATGCGATGACTTCAGAACGCGGCATGTCACTTTCCCTGTGTTGGCGTTGCGCTTTTGAGGATCTCCGGCAACCCGGGCGATCCACCGATGAACCCGCTATTACTCTACTTATATTGTAGATAATAACTTGGATATCACCAGAAACATATTCCGAAAGATGTCAAAATATCGACGATTAGAAAAATATAATTCCGAAAGCGAGAAGATTGGCGGAAGATATCGATTGCTCTTCCTCAAATCGAATCGATCGCAAACTTTCTCCAATCACCAGCACAGAGATAGGAATTCCAGCGTCGCCCGGCAATGCCCCGAACGGGTAAAAATAGGATTGCCGCCAAATCACCCTAATGGTTAACGTAGCTCAGGAGGCCACGTAAGCACCTTCTTCGAAGGCTCTTTCCAAGGATTTCACAAAGAAATCCGCACTCTGGATGGAGAGGCAGAGAGGAGGCTTGATCTTCAACACATTCAGGTGATCACCGGTCGGCTGCATGATGACGCCGAGGTCGAGCAGCCTCTCGCAGATTGCCGTCGTCTCTTCCGTCGCCGGTGTCAAATGGTCGTGATCGCGGATAAGCTCAAGGCCGAGATAGAGACCCATGCCGTGGACGGCACCGATGATCGGGAAGCGCTCCATCAACGCCGCGAGGCCCACCTTGAGATGATCCCCGACATCACGGGCATTCTGTTGCAGCGCTTCGTCCTCCAGGATGTCGAGCACCGTAAGTCCGGCGACGCAACTGACGCGGCTTCCGCCGGCTGACGAGAAAAAGTAACCCTCCTTCTCGAGCGATTCGGCGATCTCGCGTCGGGTAATGACGGCGCCGAGAGGATGGCCGTCCCCCATGCCCTTGGCGACCGTAATGATGTCGGGCACGACACCCTGCTGCTCGAAGCCCCAGAAATAATGGCCGAGGCGGCCGTAGCCAACCTGCACCTCGTCGGCGATGCAAAGGCCCCCGCGTTCGCGGACCAGCGCGTAAATCTGCTCGAGATAGCCCTGCGGCAGCGGAATGCCGCCCGCATTGCCATAGACCGATTCGGCAATGAAGCCGGCAAGCCGCTTGCCGCTGTCGTCGATCGCTTGGATCAGCGGCATCGTAGCTTCGATATAGTCACCGGCGGATTGGGGGCCATGGAACTTGCCACGATAGGTGTTGGGAGCAGGGGCCGCATGCACCCAGCCAGGCCGGGTCGTCAGCGCCATCGGATTGTCTGCGATCGAGGTCGACACCGCATCGCTCGCCGCCGACCAGCCATGATAGCCCTCAAGCAGGCAGATAATGTTGGTTGCACCCGTATGTGCCCAGGCGAGCCGCAGCGCCAGATCATTGGCCTCTGTTCCGCTGTTGACGAGAAATACGCTGTCGAGGCCTTCAGGCGCCAGATTGGCCAATCGTTCGGAAAATTCGGCGATTGCCGAATAGTGGAAGCGTGAATTGGTGTTGAGCAGGGACCACTGGTGCTCGATCGCCGCTGCCATCCGCGGATGGGAGTGACCGACGAGCGTCACGTTGTTGATCATGTCGAGATAGGCACGCCCATCGATATCGAACATATATTCCTGCCACCCGCGCTCCATCTGCGGAGGATTGGCGTAATAGTGCTTTTGCGGCTTGGCAAAATGGGCATTGCGGGCCGCAAGCAGCGCGATGCTGTCATGCCGGCCCGCCTCCAGGGCAGGGCTGAGCATGGTCGCTGGCGAGGGGCACATCGCGGACCAGGCGTCGACCTGGTGCCTGGCGCAGAATAGCGGCGGTATCACGCCGGGCATGCGGCAAAGCTGGACACGCAGTCCGCCCACCGCCGAGCCTTCGCCGGCAATCACGCCAAGCGATGCTCCTTGTGCGACTTCGGTATCTTCCACCAACGGGCAATCCAACCCGTCGAGATGCAGGCTGACGGTGTCGCCGACGAGCGCCAGGTGCTGGTTGAGCCACTGGATGCGCCCGGTGAAAGGCGCCGCCACAATGGTTCCGGCCGGCAGGCAGACGTCACAATGCAGAGCGAAATTGTCAGGCGCCTTCAGGCTCGCCAGTGCGGTATGCGAGAGGCGAAATTCGCCATAGCGGGTCGCGGCGATGCCCGACCCGATCGCCGCCTTGGCCAACAGCCGCCAGTCGATGTCTGGCTTCAGCCAGTTGCCCGCCTTGAAATCCAGGCTCGTGACGGTGAGATCGAGCGGCGCGATGGTTTCCGGGGCAATCTCAGGCAGCAGCGACGACCAGCCATCTGTTTTGATCCCTGGAACAGCTATGCCAACCGAAGCGAGGATAGCTGCTTCCATGACCTCCGGCTGCGTCGATGTTGCGACATCGAAGATTTCTCGCTCGAACTCGACGTTGTCCTTGACGTAGTTATTGTCGGGATCGATCGAGAGTTGCTGTTCGCTGCTGGCCGAAAGGATCACGGCGCGGGCGACGATCAACGGCCAGAGCGCCTTGAGTTCCGGCTCCGTCAACGGATAGACGGCGTGATAGGCCTGGATCGCCGGCAGGATGTAGAAGGCGTCGCCTTCGGCATGATGCAGCAGCGACGCGCAGGTGACGGCAAGGTCGCCGACCAGCCATCCCTGGATGATGTCGCCGAAATCGATGACGCCGTTTGGAATCAAATGGCCGTGCGCATCGGGCTGGCAGACGACATTGTCGTCGGTGACGTCATGGTGGACGGGCTGCACCCTGAGTTCAGCTGCCAGCGGCTGGATACGCTTGACCGCGGCGACCATAGCCTTGGCGATCCGGTCCCGGGCCTCATGATTGGTGATCGCCGAGAGAAGATGTACGGCGACCGGGCCTGCCCGGCGCAGATCCCACTGCAGGTTCCGGTTGAGGCCGGGATGATCGAAATCGGCAAGATCACGTGCGAGCCGCGCGCAGAGAGTTCCCAGCGCCGCGACCGTCGTCGTCGCCAGGTGCTTGCGCCGCGTCAGCGACTGGCCGTCGATATAATCAAGCACCCGAACCTGGTAGTCCTGCTCCCGCAGGGTCAACGCGACGATATCCTCGCCATTCAGCGACGGAATGACGTTCGGTACTCGCAGCGATTCGGCGTTGCCAACCAGATGGCGGATCGCGGCGTTCTGCGCCTCGAGTTCGATCGTCTGGTATTCCGCCCGGCAGATCTTCAGCACGTAGCGCGCGGCATCGGTATCGATCCGATAGTTGCGGTCCTGCTGGCTTCCAAGTTCGAGAAGGGTGCCGGAAAGCCCGTAGTGGGTTTGCAGGATAGTCGCTGCTTCTTCCGCCGTCACATCGGGGCGCGGCAATTGCATGCGGTTGACAAGCGCGGCATCAGTCATGGCATCCCCGGAAAATCGAACGACTACAACAGCAAATAAGAAAAACCCTGCCAGCGGCAAGACGAAGATGCAATCACCCGCAATGCTTAGGATAAATTGTACGGACTATTATCGATTCAGGCTACGGCGAACCTTCATTCACCCAACAAAAAAGGCGCCGGTTGCCCGACGCCTTCGTATCCAAGCATTTCCCGACCAATCAGCCCATGCGTTCTGAGGCGTAGGAGCCGGGGCTGGCCGGGAAGACGATGGTGCGGTTGCCGTTGATGAAGACGCGGTGATGGATATGGGCGTGGATGGCGCGGGCCAGCACCTGGCTTTCGACGTCGCGGCCCATCGAGACGTAGTCTTCCGCACTTTGCGAATGGGTGACCCGCACCGTGTCCTGCTCGATGATCGGGCCTTCGTCGAGGTCGGCGGTGACATAATGGG
>NZ_PCDP01000035.1 GCF_003240585.1 Arminella tubonensis | reverse complement strand
TGCTCATGCCAGATCTTGACGACTGAGGACGCCGCAATCCCCACAGCCTTTGCCATCGCACGAACCGTCCAGTGAGTGGCTTCCTGCGTGGGCGGCTCCTGCGTCAGAGCAACAACCCGGTCGACAAGATCAACCTCAAGCGGCGCAATGCCGGGCGGCCGGCTTTTGTCGCGCAAAAGGCCGTCTACGCCTTCCGTCATGAAGCGCTCCTGCCAACGCCAGACACAGGTCTTCGACTTAGCCGTCGCCTCCATGATCGCGACCGTTCCCAGACCCTCGTCGGTCATCAAGATGATCTTCGCCCGCCACACATGCTTTTGCGGCGAGCTGCCTGCCGAAACGATTGCGTTCAGCCGAACCCGGTCGGCAGCGGAAACCTCAAATGTGACACCTGTGCGCATGCAGGACCGTCGCATATTCATGCGAAAATTGGAATCCTAAATCGGACTCCTTTGTCTCGATCAAACCACTAGCTCCCTCCCCCTTGTGGGGAGGGTTGGGGAGGGGTTTTTCTCTCATCACTCTCCATGCCTCGACCCAGCCATTCCGGATCCACTTCCGGAAGCGGAATGGCGTCGAGCAGCATGCGGGTGTAGCCGGAAGCGGGATCTGCGAAGACGCGGTCGCAGGGGCCTTCCTCGACAACCAGGCCGTTGCGCATGACATAGACGCGGTTGCAGATGGCGCGGATGACGGAGAGGTCGTGGCTGATGAAGGCCATCGACAGGCCGAGGTCAGTGGATAGTTCCTTGAGCAGGTTCAGCACCTGTGCCTGCGTCGAGACATCGAGGCCGGAGACGATTTCGTCGGCGAGCACGAAATCCGGCTCGAGCAGTGCTGCCCGGGCGATGCCGATGCGCTGGCGCTGGCCGCCTGACAGTTCGTGTGGATTGCGGTCGAGGCAGGATTGCGGCAACGTCACGCGCTCGAGGATGGTGGAGACCCGGCGCTCGGCGGCCTTTGCATCCTTCGCGACGCCGTGCAGGAGCAAGGGCTCGACGAGGATACGGCGGATCGTGTGGCGTGGGTTGAGCGATGCCATCGGATCCTGGAAGATCATCTGCATCCGACGTCGAAGCGGACGCATGCGTGTATCCGGCAGATGGGTGATATCGGTGCCGTCGAAGCAGATGCTGCCCGAGGAGATATCGATGAGCTTCAGCAGGGCACGGCCGAGAGTTGTCTTGCCGGAGCCGCTTTCGCCGACGATGCCGATGGTTTCTCCGCGACGGATCGAGATATCGACGCCGTGCAGCACTTTGACGCCGTCGACGCGCTGGCCGGAAAGCGTGCGCCGTCCGCCATAGGTCACTTCGATGCCTGACGCTGTGAGGAGATCGTCAGACATGGCGAGCCTCCTTCCCGTCGCTGATGGCGATTTCGCGGCGCAGTTCGGCGAAAACATCGTCAGGCACGGGGGTCAGTCCCGCATTCGGGCGGTCGTAGCGCGGGCCGGCTGCGATCAATGAGCGGGTGTAAATGTGATGCGGGTTCGCGAGCACGTCGGCGGTGCGCCCTTGTTCGATGACCTTGCCGGCGTAGAGCAGGGTGACCGTATCGCAGATCTGGGCGACGACGCCGAGGTCGTGGGTGACGAAGATGACGGCGGTGCCGTGGGCTTCCTGCAGGCCGCGGATCAGCCGCAGGATCTGCTTCTGCACCGTCACGTCGAGGGCTGTCGTTGGCTCGTCGGCGACCACGAGCTTCGGCTCCAGCGCGAAGGCGGCGGCGATGAGGATACGCTGGCGCATGCCGCCTGAAAGTTCATGCGGATAGCAGCCGAGCACGCGTTCAGGGTCGCGGATGTGGACTTCTTCCAGCAGCTTAAGTGCGCGATGCCGTGCGTCTTTTGAGGACAGGCCGCGCTTGAGGCGAAGCCCGTCGGTCAACTGACCTTCGATGCGGCGCCCGGGGTTCAGCGCGGTCTGCGGGTCCTGCGGGATCAGCGAGATTTCGCTGCCGATTATGTTGCGTAGTTGCTTTGGCGGCATTCGCAACAGATCGCGGCCTTCGAACGTGATGGCGCCGCTGGTGACCCGGACGGTGCGCGGCAAGATGCCGAGCAGTGCCTTGGCGATGGTCGATTTGCCGGCGCCGCTTTCGCCGACAAGGCCGCGGACCTCGCCGCGTTCGAGCGCCAGCGATACGTCGCGCAGGATCGGTGCGCCCGCATCGCGGTCTGATACGGCACTGAGGCCGGAGATCGAGATCAGCGGCTGGCTCATCGGCGCATCACTGGGTCGAGGGCGCGGCGGAGGCCATCGCCGAGCTGATTGAAGGCGAGTACGGTGGCGAAGAGGGCGGTGAGCGGGGCCGCGAGCACCCACCAGCCGTCATAGATGATCTGTCGACCCTCGGCGATCATGCCGCCCCAGGTTGGGGTATCGGATGAGACGGAGAGGCCGACGAAGGAGAGGATCGCCTCGACGATGACGGCGATGCCCATTTCGAGGCTGACGAGGGCGATCAGCACCGGTGCGACATTAGGCAATATCTCGCTGAAGAGGATGCGGATGCGCGAGAAGCCGATGGTGCGGGCGGCGGTGACATAGTCCATCTGGGCCTGCGCCTGGGTTTCCGAACGGACGACGCGGCAAAAGCGCGTCCAGTCGATGATGACGATAGCGGCGATGACCGAATGCACACCGGAGCCGAAGACGGCGACCAGCAGGATCGAGAGCAGTACCGGCGGAAAGGCCATCCAGATATCGACGAGGCGGGAGATGACCTTGTCGATCCAGCCGCCGTACCAGCCGGCGACGAGGCCGAGAAGGGTGCCGATGACAGCGGCAAGACTTGCCGCCACGAAGGCAACGACAAGGGCGATGCGCGAGCCGAGGATGAGCCGCGAGAGCACGTCGCGGCCGAGATCGTCGGTACCCAAAAGGAAATTCGGATCGGTGCCGTCGACCCAGAAGGGCGGCAGAGTGCCGGACATCAGGTCCTGCTCCAGCGGATTTTTAGGCGCGATCCAGGGCGCTAAGATCGCGAGGATGAGCAAAAACAGGATGAAGCCGCCGCCGAAGACGACCTTCGGCTCCGACAACAGGGCGCGCGCCCTTTTTGAGTTTCGAGACCGCGGTCTCGGCGTGCCTGTTGCGATCACTTCAGCCATGCGCGAGCCTCGGATTGAACGCGGCAACCAGTAAGTCGACAGCCAAGTTGATGACGATGAAAAGCGCGCCGAAGACCAGCACCAGGCCCTGGATTAGCGGCAGGTCGCGATTGATAACGGCGTCGATCGCCATGTTGCCGATGCCCGGATAGGCGAAGATGCGCTCGACGATGACAGTGCCTCCGATGAGGAAGGTGAATTGGACGCCGGTCAACGCGATCGTCGGGCCGACTGCATTGCGCAGGGCCTCCTGCAGCACGAGCCGCAGGTTCGACATGCCCTTCAGCCGGGCGAGCAGGATGTAGTCCTGCACCATTGCCTCCGACAGTGCCGCCTTCAGGACGCGGGCGATGATTGCTGCGAGCGGCAGGCCGAGCGCCAGCACCGGCATGACCATATGGGCGGCGATATCGGCAAAGACGGCAAACTGGAACGTGACGAGGCTTTCGATGAGATAGAATGGCGTGGCGAAATGCGTTTCCGTGCTCGGGTCGATGCGCCCGGACAGTGGAAATATTGGCAGGAACACGCCGAAGACGAGGACCAGAGCCAGCGCCCAGACGAAATCGGGGACTGCGAGAAACAGTCCGTTGAGGCCATCGATGATGGGCTCGAGAAGCGTGCGGCGGGCGAGGGTACCTGCTATCGCAACAAGGCCGCCTGATATGACAGCGAGGACCAGGGCCGCGACCGCAAGCTCCAGCGTTGCGGGGAGCCGGTCGCCAAGCAGGCCGAGGACGTCGCGCTTGAGCGAAATCGATGTGCCGAAATCGCCTGAGACGACTGACTTGAGCCAGATGCCGAACTGCACGGGCAGGGTGGTATCGAGACCGTAATGGGCGCGGAGGGCGGCGATGTCGGCGGGGGTCGCGCCCGGCGAGATCATCATCGCGATCGGGTCTCCGGGGACGACGCGCAAAAGCACGAAGACGATCAGTGCCACGCCGAACAGCGTGGCGGCGGCCATCATCAGGCGGTTGAGTATGGAGACTGCTAGCATAAACACTCAATTCCAGCCGCATCGATCGCGACAAATGTATCGTGGGCGGTGGGCTGTTAACACCCTCCCCTTGATGGGGAGGGTCGGCGCGAAGCGACGGGGTGGGGTGATTGCTGCGCCCACCGATGCCGCTGGTCACCCCCACCCGCGGCTCCGCCGCGACCTCCCCCATCAAGGGGGAGGTGGAGAAAGCCGCGAGTCCGGACTCCCTGGTTAATCGAGGGGCGGACACTTGCTCCGAATCATCAGGCCTTCGAAACCAGCGTCGCCTGCAATGCCCCCGATACGTTCGGCGTGACCTTGACGCTGGTCTTGTAGACGATCGGCTGGGCGTATTGCAGCAGCGGGATGACGTAGCCCTGCTCGGCAATATACTTGTCGGCGGCTTTCCAGCCAGCGATGCGTTTGGCCTCGTCCTTTTCGCCCCAGAGAGGGCCTAGCATGTCGTCGACATCCTTGGTCTTCCAGGCCGAGTGTGGCGAGGGGCTGAACATGGCAAAGCCGGTCGAGGTCGTCGGGTCGCCGATGGCATTGCCCCAGTTGTAGAAGGCTGCCGGTCCGAGTTGGTGGGCGGCGCGCAGTTCATAGTGCTTGGCGATCTCGTAGACCTCGATTTCCGCCTCGATGCCGACCTTGCGCCACATGCCGACGATCGCCTGGATCATCTCATAGTCCTTCGGCTTGAAGCCGCGGGTGGTCTTGATCGTGAACTTGACAGGCTTTTCCGGCGAATAGCCGCTGGCGGCCAGCAGCTTCTTTGCCTGCTCAGGATCGTAGGGGATCTTGATCGACGGATCGTAGGCGTCGTATTCCGGCGCTTCCAGCGTCGACAGCGGCTTGCCGTAGCCGCGCAGCAGGCGCTTGATGATGGCCTCCTTGTCGATCGACATATTGGCCGCAAGGCGGACATTCTTGTCCAGCATCGGATCGACATTGCTGATGAAGATCATGCCGATGTCGGACACTGGCGTTGCTACGCCGGCGAAGCCCTTCTTCTTTTTCAGCCGGTCGAAATCCTCGTAGGGAATCTCGAGCGTGACGTCGGAAGAGCCGGATTCGATTTCGGCGACGCGGCTCGTCGTGTCTGGAACGAACTTGTAGATGACCGTCTCGAAGGCCGGCTTGCCGCCGAAATAGTTCGGATTGGCCTTGAGGCGGAGGAAGGAATTGCCCTCATAGGCGTCGACCATGTAGGGACCGGTTCCGATCGGCTTCTTTTCGAAGCCTTCCGCGCCGACCTTGGTGTAATAATCCTTCGGCAGGACGTAGCCTGTGAGGAAGGCCATCCACTTGAAATAGGTGGGCTCGAAGCGGACGACATCGCCGGTGATGCGGTTGCCTTCGACCTTGTAGTTGTTGGCGGTCGACCAGATGAATGAAATCGGATTGCCGCCCTTCTGGTCGCCGGCGCGGTTGAGCGACCAGACGACATCCTCAGGCGTGAACTTGGAACCGTCATGCCAGGTGACGCCTTCGCGGACGTCCATCCAGACCTTGGTCTTGTCGTCGTTCCAGCCCCATTTGGTCAGAAGGCCCGGCTGGAATTTCAGGTCCGGCCCTTGCGCGATGAACTGGTCGAAGATCGAGCGGTAGATCGCCTGGATGGTCGGGTTGACGGCGGACGGGCCGGTGGTCGGATCGAAAGCCGGCAGGTTGACGTTGAAAGCGATGGTCAGCGTGTTGCTGTCCGCTGCCTCGACGATGGTCCGTCCCGCGAGAATCCCGGTAATGAAAGTAGCCGCGCCAAGGCTCAAGGCCTGGCGCCGAGTAAGCGTCGTCATGTGCACTCCGTTCCCCTATTCAGCGACAAGAAGGCACGAGCCGGCCTGCCGCTGGCGATTTATTTTCGGAATGTTTTAATCTTAAAATAAGCATTTCCAACCGGCAAGCGGATTCTCTGAGGTTTCGCAAATTTAGAGGAGCGGACAATCGGCGCCTATCAGCTGGCCGATGATCCAAATTGTGAAAATATATGCTATAGCATATAATGATGAAGCGGCCTGCGCGGAGGAAACAGGCCAGTGGGTAATCAAATACTCATTTGTTATTTGACAGTGGGATGACGGTCGAAATATGATTTTGCAAATGATTGAATAAAACGCCTCACGAAAGGCGAAGGGGAATTGCGATGGCCGAACGTTCATTTGCGCGTGAAGTCGAGGACCTCAAGCTCGGACAGGGCGACATCTTCCGCGGCGAGGGAATTCTCGCGATCACCAAGGCTTTGCTCCAGTCCGGCGTCGCCTATGTCGGCGGCTATCAAGGCTCGCCGATCTCGCATCTGATGGATGTTCTGGCCGACGCCAAGGATGTCATGGAGGATCTCGGCGTTCATTTCGAGACCTCCGCCTCGGAAGCGGCAGCCGCTGCCATGCTGTCCGCTTCGGTCATGTATCCGGTGCGTGGGGCGGTCACCTGGAAATCGACGGCCGGCACCAACGTTGCCTCGGATGCGCTTTCCAATCTCTCGTCCGGCGGCGTCACCGGCGGCGCGCTGATCATCATCGGCGAGGACTATGGCGAAGGCTCCTCGATCATGCAGGAGCGCAGCCATGCCTATGCGATGAAGTCGCAGATGTGGCTGCTCAATCCGCGTCCCAACCTTCCGTCGATCGTCGAGGCTGTCGAGGCCGGTTTCGAGCTATCGGAAGCCTCCAACACGCCTGTCATGCTGCAGGTCGGCATCCGGAGCTGTCACGTCCACGGTCAGTTCGAGGCGAAGGACAACAAGCGGCCGCCTTATACGCTTCGGCAGGCGCTGGAAAATCCTGTTCGCGACGTTAATCGCATCGTGCTGCCGCCGGCGACCTTCATCCACGAAAAGCAGAAGCTCGAGCAGCGCTGGCCAGCTGCCGTCGAGTTCATTAAGACGCGCAAGCTCAACGAATATTTCGGTCCCTCGGAAGGTGATGTCGGCATCATCCTGCTGGGCGGCATGTACAACAGCGTCATGCGCTCCCTACAGCAGCTGGGTCTTGCCGATGTCTACGGCAACTGTTCGGTGCCGCTTTATGTCCTTAACGTCGCCTATCCGCTGATCGACGACCAGATGGCGGCGTTCTGCGCCGACAAGAAGGCCGTGCTGATGGTCGAGGAGGGCGCGCCTGAGTATATCGAGCAGTCGTTGAACACGATCCTTCGCCGCCGTGATATCCAGACGAAGGTTGCGGGCAAGGATACGCTGCCGATGGGTGGCGAATACACCACGCAGGTGTTGATGCGCGGGATCAAGACCTTTCTCGAGACGCATGCGCGGGTGCTGCTGGGCAACCAGCCGCCGCTGCCCGATCCGTCACCGATCCTCAACGATCCCAAGGTGAAGGCGCTGGCGGAAGTGGTGCCGCCGCGGCCGGCCGGTTTCTGCATCGGCTGTCCGGAACGGCCGATCTTCGCGGCGATGAAGCTGGTGGAGAAGGAGCTCGGCGAGCACCACGTCTCGGCTGATATCGGCTGTCACCTGTTCTCGATCCTGCCGCCTTTCAACATCGGTGGCACGACGATGGGATACGGCCTCGGGCCGGCTTCGGCCTCCGCCTTCAATGTGGAGGCGGACAAGCGGTCGATCTCGGTCATGGGCGACGGCGGCTTCTGGCATAACGGCCTTGCGACCTCGGTCGGCAACGCGGTGTTCAACAAACAGGACGGCGTCATCCTTGTCGTCGACAATTTTTATTCGGCGGCCACGGGCGGCCAGGACATCCTGTCGTCGCGCGCCGAAAATCCGCGTCGCAAGACCAACAACTCGATCGTCAATGCGGTCAAGGGCATCGGCGCCGGCTGGGTTCGCCAGATCGACCGCACCTACGACGTCGCCAAGATGCGAGATACGCTGCGCGAGGCGCTGACCACGAAGGAGCCGGGTCCGAAGATCATCGTCGCATCGTCCGAATGCATGCTGAACAAGCAGCGCCGCGTGAAGCCGCTGTTCAACCAGGCGGTCAAGGACGGAAAGCGCATGGTCAAGGAGCGCTTCGGGGTCGACGAGGACGTCTGCACCGGCGATCATGCCTGCATCCGGCTTTCGGGGTGTCCGTCGCTGTCGGTCAAGCATACCGACGATCCGCTGCGGGACGATCCGGTCGCCTCGATCGACAACAGCTGCGTCGGCTGCGGCAATTGCGGCGAGGTTTCCGAGGCCGCCGTGCTCTGTCCGTCGTTCTATCGCGCCGACATCATCCACAATCCGACTGGCTGGGATCGCTTCGCGGCGCGCATGCGCAGCGCTGTCATCGGCTGGCTGCAGGCTCGCCGTCAGGCAAGCCGCGTCGTCTTTGCGGATTGAGGAGAGCGCCATGAACGAGAACGTGCCCGTGGCAAACACCGGACCCATCCGCCTCTCGACCGACAAGCCGATCGGCATTGCCATCCTTGCGATGGGCGGGCAGGGCGGCGGCGTCCTTGCCGACTGGATCGTCGGGCTTGCCGAAGCCGAGGGCTGGATGGCGCAGACGACCTCGGTTCCGGGCGTCGCCCAGCGTACCGGTGCGACGATCTATTACCTTGAGCTTCTACCGGCTCGAGATGGCCTGAAGCCGATCTTTGCGCTGATGCCAACACCGGGCGATGTCGATATCGTGCTCGCGGCTGAGCTGATGGAAGCTGGCCGTTCCGTGCTGCGCGGTCTCGTTACGCCTGATCGCACGACGCTGATCGCCTCGACGCACCGTTCCTTTGCTGTCGGCGAAAAGGAGAAGCCGGGCGATGGCATCGGCAATCCGGCCGTCGTCGTCGATGCCACCGATTTTGCCGCGAAGCGCACCATCGCCTTCGACATGGAAACATTGGCGCTGAAGAATGGCAGCGTCATTTCGGCGTCGATGTTCGGCGCGCTTGCCGCCTCGGGCGCTTTGCCGTTCAGCAAGCAGGCCTTCGAGGCGATGATCCGCGCCGGCGGCAAGGGTATCGAGCCCAGCCTCAGGGCATTCAACGCCGCGTTCGAGCGGGCGACGGGCAAGCCGAACGACGTCGTCTCGGCAACCCCGCACAAGCATTTCGACACGATGCCGGATACTGCCGGCCATCCCGATCTCGACAGAATAGTCCACCGCATCCGCGCGGAGTTTCCGGAGGAGGCGCAGCCGCTGCTTTACGCGGGTGCCAAGAAGCTCACCGATTTCCAGGACCCTAGATATGGCGACGAATACCTGACGCGGGTAGCAGCGCTCCATGCGCTGGACCGCCAAAACGGCGGTGCCGGCAAGGGTTTCGCCTTCACCGTGCAGGCCGCCAAATATGTCGCGGTCGCCATGGCCTATGACGACGTCATCCGGGTCGCCGATCTCAAGGTCCGCGCTTCGCGCTTCGATCGGGTCCGCAAGGAGGTCGGCGCCAAGGCCGACCAGATCGTCTACATGACGGAATACATGCACCCGCGGATGGAGGAGGTCTGCGGAACGCTGCCGAAACGGCTCGGCCTCTGGATCGAAAACCGGCCGTCGTTGTTTGCCCGGCTTGACCGGATCGTCAACAAGGGACGGCGCGTGAAGACGGGCACGCTTCTCTGGTTCCTCAGCCTCTACGCCGTCTCCGCGCTGCGCGGCACCCGCCGGGGAACACTTCGTCACTCCCGCGAGACAGACCACCGCGAAGCCTGGCTCTCGGCTGCATCGGGTTTGCTTGCCTCAAACTACGATCTCGCCGTTGAAGTCCTCAACAACCGTCGCCTGGTCAAAGGCTACTCCGACACCCACGCCCGCGGCCTGTCGAAATTCGACCGGGTGATGTCGGCGTTGCCCACACTAGCGCAGCGCGAGGATGGCGCCGCCTGGATGAAGCGGCTGCGGCAGGCGGCCTTGTTGGATGAGAATGGCATTGCGCTGGATGGCGCGCTGAAGACGGTGGGGACACTGTGATTCTTCACCCTCCCCTTGAGAGGGAGGGTCGGCACGAATGCCGGGGTGGGGTGATCCTTGTGACACCCAACCGTCACCCCCACCCGCAGCTTCGCTGCGACCTCCCCCATCAAGGGGGAGGTGGTCCGTCAAATCTCGCGCTTGCTGATTTCGTGAAGTGCCGAGATGAACAGCCAGAATGGAGAAGGCGGTGGGGACACTGTGATTCTTCACCCTCCCCTTGATGGGGAGGGTCGGCACGAAGTGCCGGGGTGGGGTGATCTTGTGTGACACGCAACTGTCACCCTCACCCGCGCGTTCCGCGCGACCTCCCCCATCAAGGGGGAGGTGATCGCTCAAATCTCATGCTTCCTGATATTGTGCAGGATCTTGTGCAGCGTTGATATGAACATGCGGTATTCGGCTTCTTCTACGCCGTCGAACATCTGGAGGAGGCGGTCGTACATGGCGGGCCAGACCTGTTCGAATGCTGCGCGGCCTTCTTCGGTGATGCTGACGTCGCGGATGCGCATGTCTTCGGGGCGGGGCTGGCGGCGGATGTAGCCTTGGGTCTCCAGGCTATCCAGCGTGCGGCTCATGGTCGACTGCTCGGTGACGGCGAAAATCGACAGTTCGTTGATGGTCACGGAGGAGGAGACGCTGAGGACGGCGAGCGCCCGCATCTTCGCTGTGGAGATGTCGAGTTCCTTCAGCTCTTCCGCCATGTTGGCGTTCCAGCGTGCCATAAGACGGTTCATGAGATAGGGGGCGAAGTGGTTGAGGCCGATTTCGCCCATGGTCGGGCGGGCGTCATAGCCGTCATCTTTCCGTCTCAGCACCACGCCTGAAAACCGTTCCTCCATGTAAGATGCGTCTCCTATTTCAGCGAGGATGCGAGAAGGAAACCCGAGCCTCCACCAAGTCCAGGCCCCGGATGCGCCGACGCGCCGATATGGTAGAGGCCCTCGATGTGGGTGCGGTGGTTAACAGAAGACTTAAAGGGCCGCCAGAGGAAAAACTGATCCAATCCGCAGTGACCGCCATAGGGATCGCCGCCGACAAGGTTCATGTTCATCGCCTCGAGATCGGCGGGGGAATAGGCTTTTCGGGAGAGCTTGATGTCGGCGAAGTTCTCGATATGGCCTGCGAGTATTGCTTCGATGCGGTCGGCGTATCGTTCGCGTATCGTCTCGGTCCAACGTCCGTCGGAAGGGGTCTCGATCTCGCCCGCGGCATCGCCCTTGATGTGGCGGGGCGCTTCTGGAAGCTGCAGCCAGAGGATCGATTTGCCTTCCGGCGCGCGGGTCGGGTCAAAGGAAACGGGCTGGCCGACGCAGATGGAAGGTACCGCCGGCAGGAGGCCGCGCTCGCATTCGTTGCTGGCTCGGGAGACGCCATCGAGGCCGGGGGTCAGATGCAGCAGGGCGACTTTGCCGAGCTCGGGATTTGCCTTCCATCGCGGCGGCTCGGAGAGCGCGTAGTGGATCTGCATGTTGCCCTTGCCGTAGCGGTATTTGGCGACGCTCTCCTTGATCGCGGCGGGGAGCGGCTGAGGCCAATGGCTCAGCAGGCGTTCGTAAAGCTGGTTTGGCGTGGTCGAGCAGATAACGCCTGAAGTCGCGTTGAGCGTTTCGCCGTTTGCGAGGCGGACGCCGCTCGCGCGGTTGGCGGCTCCGGCGATGATCTTCTCCACATCGGCGCCGGTTCGGATTTCGCCGCCCTGGTGGGCGATCAGCCGTTCGAAGGCTGCAACCAGGGACGAGGCGCCACCCTTGGCGACCGGGCAGCCGGCAAGTTCGATGGCAAAGCCGATGACCTTCAGCATTTCGGCGGAATAGGCAGCCTCGGGGCCAAGGCCGCAGTGCAGCACCCAAGGGGCCCAGAGCGCCTGCACGTCTTCCGACTTATATGTGGTTTCGAGGTAGGCGCGGGCCGGCGTCAGCGCGTCGCCGAACCAGCCTGCAAGCCCGCGCAGGCCGCGACCCCAACCTTGCTTGGCGACCGTCTTCAGGGTGCTGCCCGACCAGAGTGCGCCACCGAGCAGCGAGAACAGGAAGGGGGCATCGGCGCCGAGCTTGTCCATCTCCCGCGAAAACGCCTGGCCGTCGCCCAGAGACAATGCGTCGAAGGTGGAAATGTTGCGCTGGCGGTCCTTGGCGAAGATGACGTTGGAGCCATCGGGGCGTAGCACGCCGGTCGGCAGATCGGCGTGGGCGAATTCGAGGCCTTGGGCTTCGAGGTCCTTGCCGAGGGCGGCGTAGGCCGGCGAGGTCAGGAACAGGACCATCGTCGTCGCCATGACGTCGTGGAGGAAGCCGGGCTCGGTGACTTGTTCGGTGCGCAAGCAGCCGCCGATGCGGTCGTTGCGCTCCAGGACGAGGACCTTGCGGCCCTTCTTGCCGAGCATGGCCGCGGCGACCAAGGCATTTATGCCGCTGCCTACGATGATGTAGTCGTGGTCGCTCATGCGGCGGCTCCGAAAGAGGTCGATGGATGACGTTGAGCCCTCATCCTAAGGTGCAATTCGAAGAATTGCCTCGAAGGGCGAGGGCGCTTGCGCCGATGTTTATCGTTTACGCGGGCGGTTGACCTTGGGGCCAGCCCTCGTGGTTCGAGACGGCCCTTTGGGCCTCCTCACCATGAGGTCTGGAGTGGGCAACTGCCAACTTGCTACCCTCTCGTTATTTGGCCTGGAGCGGGCAACTGCGATCCGCCCCGCCCCTCACCCTAGCCCTCTCCCCGCAGGCGGGGAGAGGGGACGATCGAGCGTGTCGCTATCCTACTTCGCGACCAGCGCCAGTGCGCGGACGGGCGAGCCGGTGCCGTCGACGAATTTCAGCGGGGCGGCGATTAGGACTGCGCCCTTGGCCGGAAGCTGGTCGAGATTGCAGAGGCTGGCGAGGCCGTAGCGGTTGTTCTTGTGCATCAGGTTGTGGGCCGGGAAGGGCGGGTTCATGCCGCCGGCCGAACCTGCGTCGGTGCCGATGGTTTCCGAGCCCCAGCCGACGATGTTCTTCGTGAGGAGATATTCGATCGCCTCGGCTGTCGGGCCGGGAGAGTGCGGGCCGTTTTCGTCGGCATTGAGAAAGGTTTCGGTCGAGCCGTTGCGCTTGTACCAGTCAGTACGCAGGACGACCCAGCTTCCTGGTTCGATGTCGCCGTTTTCGGCTTCCCATTCCTTGATGCTGTCGACGGTCAAGAGGTAATCCGGGTTTGCGGCTGCTTCCTTCGAACGATCGATGACGTTGACCGGGGCGACGAAGTTCTGCGGTGGAATCTTGTCGGTCGTGTTGTTGGGGTTGTCCTTGCCGGTGATCCAGTGGCTCGGCGCATCGAAGTGGGTGCCGGTGTGCTCGCCGAGTTCCAGCCAGTTCCAGGCCCAGAACGGACCGTCCTCGTTGTAGTGCGAAATGGTGTGAACCTTGACCTTCGGCGTGTTCTTGCCGAACTGCGGCGGCAGGTAAAGGACAGGTGTTTCAGGCCCGAGCGGCGCAGTCAGGTCGACGACCTTGATGGAGCCGGAAATCAGGGCCGTGGCCAGGCTGGCGAGAGTGTTGGAAGTCATGACGATGTTCCCCTTGACGAAAAGGCCAGCGCCCCCGGATGAGACATTTTGCTGCCTGCAATTTCTCCGTGCGCGGCGGCTGGATCGTGGGAGCGTATGTCACAACATATGATATTGCAAGCATTCGAGGGACGGCATATTCGGGCTTTTTCGATCGCCGGGAGAACGCATCAAATTGGCTGACAGTCCAGCAAATCAGGGCATTCTACTATCGTAGGCATCGTTCGCCGCGTTTCCGAAAGAAGACTACCGCAGTGATTTTTGTCCCCGCGCCCTTGAAGCCTTCCATGCAAAATGTATGCATGTGCGAATAAAAATAATGAGATGGAAGGGGTCGGGTGATGCGCTTCGATGCTGTTGTGGTGGGTGCCGGTCATAATGGCCTCGCGGCGGCGATACATCTGGCCGCGAAGGGCTGGAAGGTTGCTGTCGTCGAGGGCAATTCGGAGCCCGGCGGCGCGGTCAGGACGCGCGAAGTGACGCTCCCCGGATTTCGCCACGACCTCTGTGCCATGAACCTCTCGATGTTCGCGGGTTCGCCCTTCTTTGCCGCCTACAAGCAGGAACTGCTGGCAAACGGCCTCGGCTTCGCACCGGCTGCGGATTGCTTTGCCAGCGTATTCCGCGACGGGACTTATCTCGGTGTCAGCACGGATCTTGAAAAGACGGTGATCGGGATTGCCGCGCTTTCGCCTGACGATGCTGCCGCGTGGCGGGCGATGCTGTCGGAGTTCGGTTCGGATGCGCCGCATATTTTCGGCCTGCTCGGCTCGCCGATGCCGTCCTTTGCCGCAGCGAAAGTCCTGTGGAATGCGTGGCGCCAGAAGGGGACGGGGTGGATATACGACACGGCGCGGCTGCTGTTTGCCTCGCCGCGCGATTTCCTCGATGCGAGGTTCCGCAATGCCAAGCTGAAAGCGATGATGGGCGCCTGGGGACTGCATCTCGATTTCGCCCCCGATATCGCCGGCGGCGCGCTGTTTCCCTACCTCGAATCCATGGCGAACCAGGCGTTCGGGATGGTCATCGGCCAAGGCGGCGCCGATACGATCGTCAAGGCGATGACCGGCGTTTTGAAAGACAAGGGTGGCGAGCTGCTGCTCGGGACATCGGTCGACCGGATCGTCACTTCGGGTGGCAAGGCGACGGGTGTGATCCTCGCCGATGGCCGCCGGATCGAGGCGACGCGCGCCGTGATCGCCAATGTCAATCCGAAGAACCTGTTCGGCAAGATGCTCGATCGCGATCCGAAGCGCGACGCATTCGACCATAAGATCAGCAGCTTCCGCGCCGGACCGGGCACGATGATGATCCATCTGGCGCTGGACGGATTGCCGGACTGGGCGGCAGGCGACGCGCTGAAGTCATTCGCCTATGTCCATATCGCGCCGGATTTCGAGATGATGTCGAAGGTTTATGCGGAGGCGGCCGGCGGACTTCTGCCTGCCGAACCCGCGTTGGTCGTCGGACAGCCGACGGCGATCGAGCCGTCGCGGGCGCCTCAAGGGAAGCACGTGCTCTGGGTGCAGGTGCGCGTGCTTCCGGCGGAGTTCCATGGCGATACGGCCGGCGAGATAACGGCTCGGAACTGGGACGAGGCGAAGGAAGCCTATGCGGAGCGCGTGCTCGACATCATCGAGCGCTATGCGCCTGGATTGCGGGGCAAGATACTGGGTCGCTCGGTGTTTTCGCCTGTCGATCTGGAACGAGAGAACCCGAACCTTATTGGCGGTGACAATCTCTCCGGCAGTCATCACCTCGACCAGAATTTCCTGTTTCGCCCGGTCGCCGGATACTCGCGCTACAAGACCCCCGTCGCCTCGCTTTACATGTGCGGTGCGTCCACTTGGCCGGGAGCCGGAACAGGGGCCGGGTCGGGCTTTCTGCTGGCCAAAATGCTCGCCAAGTGAGGCAATCCACTGCCGTCGCAGACCGAGAATCGCGAAACCTTTGACATTTCAAATATTGCTTCGTAGACCATGGGACAAGGTTAGCGATGCAGGATTTGAGCAGGATCATGGCCGAGGCGGATAGCGAAACTGTCGATCTGGAAATCATCGTCCAGGGCGCGCAGGAAGGCAAAAAGCAGGAGCTCAGGCTCTGGCTGCGCATGCTGTCGACTACGAAGCTGGTATCGCAAGAAGTCCGGCGTCGGCTGCGTGCCGAGTTCGGCGCGACGCTGCCGCAATTCGACCTGATGGCGCAGCTTTATCGGGAAGGCGACGGCCTCCGGCTTGGCGAACTCTCAAAGCGCACGATGGTGACCAATGGCAATGTGACCGGTCTGGTCGAACGGCTGGAAGCGGACGGCATGGTTCTGCGCGTGACGCCTGATGGCGACCGTCGAGTTACCGTCGCGAAGCTCACCCCCAAGGGCGAAAAGCTCTTCGGCACGATGGCCGCCGCCCACGAGGGCTGGCTGCGCGATATGATGGCCGACGTGGATCCGGCTGTCATCGCCGAGCTCTGGAAGGACATCGGCGAGGTCAAGACTTCGGTCAGCAATCATTTGTCCGGCGTTGATTTCGATTGAAGGCCTAATGGTGCGGTGACACTGTTTGTACCGCTGGATGCGCCGAGGGATGTCGCCCGCTTTCTCGTGCCTGATCAAATTAATTTTGACAGCAAATCGATCCGATGTCGGATTGGCAAAGCCTCGTTCGTCCTTAGGTAGCCTATCAATAGAGGAGGATTGCGATCATGCCGAATACCGTACGTTTGCACCGGGTGCTGGCGACCAGCCCGGAGAAGATCTATCGCGCATTTCTGGAGGCGGATGCGCTTGCCAAATGGCTTCCGCCGAATGGCTTTGTCTGCACGGTGCATCATTTGGAGCCGCAAGTCGGCGGCACATTCAGGATGTCATTCCGGAACTTCACGACGGGCAAGAGTCACGCTTTTGGCGGCGAATATGTCGAGCTGGTTCCGAACGAACGCCTTCGCTATACGGACAAATTCGATGACCCCAATTTGCCTGGCGAAATGGCTGTCGATGTCACGTTGAAAAAGGTTTCGGTCGGGACCGAGGTCAACATAACGCAAGCGGGCGTGCCGGACGTCATTCCGCTCGAGGCCTGCTATCTCGGCTGGCAGGAATCGCTCAGGAATCTCGCAAAGCTCGTCGAGCCGGACATCCACGAATAGCTGGGTGGCAGGGCTCACGTGGAAGGTATGCGTGGGTCCTCTACCAGGTAGAACTCGGGAACCGGCGTGACGTCGGTGACAAAAAAGCCGAACTTCGATCGGTCCAGGGGGTCGACGTGGCCCTCGTCGAAGCGCAGCCGGTCATAGCGCTCGAACTGGCTTTCAAAGTGGTCGAACCGGTTGGACGAAATGAACGCGGCATTGGGTTGGATCTGGCCAAACGACAGGCCGTCATAGAAGTCGCTTGGTTTGCCAAGGATCTCTTGTAGTTCGAAGTCGAACCCGATCCAGGCCAATCCGCTCCTGTTCAGAGTGACGATACTCAGATGGAAAGCACTCTGCAGCTGCGTTTGACGCGCGGCCCTGATCACCAGTGTGACGGGGGTGGCGGAGTTCAGTTCCTCCTCGATTTCGATCGGGTCGGCTGTTGTACCCGAGCCTCTGATCGACAGGATGCGGAAGCCGCCAAGCTCATCGGAGAAGGAGTAGTCTCCAGCATACCAACGACCGTCGTCCGCCGGTCCGGCACTGATGAGGGTCAGTGACAGAAAAGCCGTCAGAATTCCCGAATGACGCGTCATCGGCTTCTTCATTCAATGGAGTATCGCCCCCACGCGGCAAATTTCAACAGCGTCGCGGCTTGGGCGCTAGATAAAATGACGGCTTGTGACAAGGCAGGCATAGGCCGGTCTTGCGCCCTTCGGTTCCGGCGAATAACATTGCATGATGGCTAGACAGGTCCTCTTCGTTCAAGGAGCAGGCGAAGGCGTCCATGACTGCTGGGACAGCAAGCTCGTGGCGAGCCTCGAGAGCGAACTCGGCGAAGGCTATGTTGTCCACTATCCCCGAATGCCCGGCGAAGACGATCCCAGCTACCCAGCCTGGAAGGCTGCGCTGGCGCGAGAATTCGGTTCATTGGAGGACGGGGCAATTCTTGTCGGCCACTCTATCGGCGGCACCATCCTGATCCATGCGCTGGCCGAACTGGCGCCAAAATCGAGGTTCGGCGGGTTATTCGTCATCGCTGCCCCTTTCGTCGGTGAGGGCGGATGGCCGAGCGATGACATCGAGAATTGCAAGGACCTCTCAGGCCGCCTCCCATCAGGCGTTCTCGTCTATCTCTATCATGGCGCCGATGACGCCGAGGTGCCCACGGCCCATGTTCATCTCTATGCGAAAGCTATTCCACATGCCCTGGTCCGGACGTTGGAGCAGAGGGATCATCAGCTCAACAATGATCTCCGCGAGGTTGCGCGGGATATCCTGTCCATGGGCCGAGGCTGACTTGGCGTTCGGCCCTGCTGCCGTTTCGGCGCGACTGGCCACGCGCGACCATCGGCGAACACAAGACAATCCGGTTGCCAGATCAATTGTCATAAGGAATTGTTACTCCATCAATCACCTTGCAATCACCTTGGATCGAACGGGAGTGAAGCGATGCGGATTTTGAAATGTGCGGCGGTCGCTCTTGGCCTCAGCCTTTGTTATGTCGCGCCGGGAGAGGCGCAGACAGCGGCCAACCTGGCTGTGCTGAAGGGGCTGGCGCCCTTGACCCTGCTTGGAAAGACGCAGAGCGGAAAGGCCGCATTGTCTTCGAATTACGCCGTCACCGGCGGCATCCAGACAGGCGACATCCGTCAGCCGACCTTGCTCCCCTTTGCCGAACAGCAACAGCAGTCGCTCAGAGACGCCTATATCACGGATGGTAACCTGGCTCAGCTGGCCGATGGTCTCGGCACTACATTGGGCAGCGCCTATGTGGCGCGGGCGCATTATCAGGACCGGGAGCATTTCACGAGCATATCGCAAGCCATCGCCGACCTGATCGCCTACACCAATGCGACTACGGGCTCCGATTCCAATGCGGGCAAGTATTTCTTTGCCAATGCCACGACTGACGGAAAGACGCCGGTTTCGCCGGAAGCCGCCGATATCCTGAAGCAGAACGGCGGCACGCCCGATGTATTCGGCGCAAACTATGGCCGCCCGGCTGGTACCCCTGGTGCAGACGCCTTCGGCGACAGTCGCCCCTTCCAGACAGAGCCGCAAATCCTCCCCATCGTCGGGCGCGATTATTTCGGCGTGCCGGTGAACAACACGGTCTATAATCGCGGCCCGGTCATGAACCTGACGGACAGCCCTTCTTTCCCGAGCGGGCACACGACCTACGGCTACATGGGGTCTATCCTGCTGGCGGTGCTCGTGCCCGACCGATACCCCCAGATGATCGTGCGCGCGTCGGAATATGGCAACGACCGCATCCTCATGGGTGCGCATTACGCCATGGACGTGCTCGGCGGCCGCACGCTTTCGACCTATGACCTGGCCCATCTGCTTGCGAACGATCCAACCTATGTGGGGCAGACCTTGAGGAACGCTCCCGTCATCAACGACTACCAGGCTGCGGTGAAGGCTGCGCGGGCGGATCTGACCGAGGCCCTCAAGGCCGGCTGCGGCGCGGAAATCCGCGCTTGTGCGCAGGACGACACCGGCCGGCTCAGCAACCCCTCCATCAACCAGGCCGCCTATGACGTGACGCAGACCTACGGCCTGCCGGTCGTTTATCCGAAGAACTTCGGTGTCAAGGAAGACGTCAACAAGCTGGCGCCGGAAGCCGGCAATTTGCTGACGGCGGCCTACCCGTCGCTGACGCTCGAGGAGGCCAATCAGATCCTGACGGAGACCGAAGGTCCCGGCGGCGGGTTTCTGGACGACGGTTCGTCGTTTGGGGTCTATTCGCGGTTGAATTTGTATGCCGCGTCGTTGGCGGCGATGGATTTGGTGGAGCGGAAGGGTTCGGCTAAGTAGGGGCGGGAGTTTGGTGCTTGCCAACTGCGTTGTTCTGTTGAATTGAGATTCGACGGCCACAGCAATAGTGTCGGTCATTTGCGTTTGGCTTGGGGACGCACCCGGCCGTCCGCAAATGGCCCATTGGGGTCTTGATTACCCAATGTCCACGCTTCGGGATTATCCTTCGAAAGGTACTCCATGGATTTGCTAGAGAGGCGCAAAATGACCGACGTTCGCATGGAAGTTGATTGGGGGCCGTGTTGCTTCTGTGGGCAGGGCGTAGAACCAATATCCCCGGACCCTCTCAACATCACCGCCGAGACTTCGGATAGCAAATGGCAGGTTTGGTTCGCACATGCGCGTTGCTTCAAGGAACGTCTGATTGATCTTCCAAGTGCCCCTGGATTTTTCGACCCGGCACATTTCTGATGATGAGAGACCGCTTGTGGCGGAACTGCGACCCACACCTGGGTCGCGCAATGGCCCAAAGCGGCCGTCCGAACCGCAAAAGACACAGACGTTTACCGTAACGTACTTCCATTCATGCCTCCAAAAGACAGGATGTCCACATCGCCGCTAGTACGGTCATCGACATGAAATTCAACGTTCGCGGGAGGACGATCTGATGTCGAATAAGTGGATTCACATGGCTTCCGTTTTTGGCTGTTTGTTTGTCGGAGCAATGGGGGCCCGCACGGCAGATGATCCAATACCCATCTCTCAAGGTTTCCAGACGGCGATGCCCTCCGGTCCAGATACCCGCGTCAAAATTACGGAAGCGTATGCCCGTCACATCGGCAAGGACACCTACTTCTGGGTCTGGCCGATGGCGAATATCTACAATCGACGGCTGTCGTTCAAAGATGTGCCTGAACCGATGATGTCGGGCCCTGTCCCGATTGCTCCACTTAACACGGTGGCAATGCTGACGGATTATATCACGCCGGAAGAGCGAGTTGTTGCCTGCCCAAATCAAGACGTAGTCTACGGAGCAGGTACTCTTGCTCTGGACATGGAACCTGCCGTTGTTCAAGTGCCGGACTTCGGTGATCGGTTCTGGGTCTATCAAATGGTTGATCTGAGGACGGACAGCTTCGTCCAGCTTGGCAAGATGTATGCGACGACACCGGGCTTCTATCTCCTCGTCGGCCCAAATTGGAAGGGCGACGTGCCAAAGGGCATAACCAAGGTGTTCAGGTCGCCGACCAATACCGGCTTCATGGCTCCCCGAATATTCCAGGACGACACTCCTGAAGACAAGAAGGCTATCCAGTCTGTTCTGCGGCAAGTCATGGTCTATCCACTTTCAAAGTTTGATGGGGTGATGAAAAGCATGGACTGGGCCAAGATGAAGGTCCTGCCACAGCAGGAAGGCGGCGCGGCTGAGTCCCGCTTCGTTTTTCCTGAGAAACTTTTCGACCAACTCCCAGCCATTCTCGCCGATGCACCGCCCTTGCCGGGTGAAGAGGCTCGATATGCTCAGGTGCTGGCCGTTGTCGCAGCATCAAAAAGCGATCCAAAGCTGAAGACAGCCCTGGTTGAAGGCGCGAAGGAGGCCGAAGAGCAGCTTGTCGATCCGCTTTTCCAGTTTCGGAATTACGGCCAGCAACTAGCGCATAATTGGAGCACGATCTCCAACGAAGCCGCCTTTGGAACCGACTACTTCACCCGCACTGCGGTGGCAAAGTCCAACATCCTGGTGAACTCGCCGAACGAAACAAAGTATTTCTATCAGGACCTTGATGCATCTGGAGCACGGCTGAACGGCAAGAACGGGTACACCGTCACCTTCGCTAAAGACCAAACACCGCCCGTAAACGGATTCTGGTCACTCACCCTCTACAATGAACATCATTTCTTCAATCCCAACGAACTCAAGCGCTATTCGCTTGGAACGAAGAACAAGAATCTTCGCTATAACGCTGACGGGTCGTTGACGATCTATGTCCAGCCAGCCTCACCGGGCAAAGACAAGGAGGCGAACTGGCTGCCTTCACCCCTGAACAGCGATTTCTCACTGTACGTCAGGGCGTATTGGCCAAAGTCCGAGACTACCGAAGGCTCGTGGACACCGCCCGCAGTCGCGCCAGCGCAATAAGATATAGTTGGTTGGCGGACTGAGACACACTGGCGCAGCGACGGAGCGTTTTTTTGATTGGGGCGGGGCACGTAGCGCGCGCTCAATGCGCCTTCTCGTTCTTGAACCGCTTCTCCAGCATGCTCACCAGCCGAACCATCGGCCAGAGCAGGATAATATATACCAGCGCGGCGCCGATCAGCGGGGACGGATTGGCGTAGAGCGCCTGGGCGTCCTGCGCTTCTTTCAGGAGTTCCGGCAGGGCGACTGTCGAGGCGAGGGAGGTGTCCTTGAACATCGAGACGCAGTTGCTGGTCATGGGCGGGATGACGATGCGGATCGCCTGGGGGAGGACGACCTTGTAGAGGGTGATCAGGAAGGGGAGGCCTAGGGCGGCGGCGGCTTCGAACTGGCCCTTGGCGACACTTTCGATGCCGGAGCGGAACACTTCGGCGGAATAGGCGGCCATGACGATCGAGAAGGCCATGACGGCTGATGTCCATGACGTCAGCCTGATGCCGACGAAGGGGAGCGCATAGTAGATCAGGATGAGGACGACCAGCACCGGCGTTGCGCGCAGGATGTCGATATAGGCGATGGAGATCAGCTGGAAGGGCCTTGGCGCATAGAGACGGACGAGGCTGATGACGAGGCCGAAGGGGACGCCGATGGCGATGCTCATCAGGCCCAGCAGCAGCGTGTTCCAGAGGCCGCGGAGAAGGGCTGGAATGGACGACATCAGAACGTCGTAGTTGAAGAAGGTTTCGACGAGTGACATGGGCATTCCTACGGGTGTTGCGAAGCGTCAGGCATCATGCCGGCCAATGGATGGCCGGCATGATGGATTTGCGGGTTGATCTTTTGATCACGCCTTGGGGATAGGCATTTCGGTAACCGTGGACGATGTCGCCGGTGCATCGCCGCCGAACCACTTCTTGTGGATCGTCTGCATGGTGCCGTCCTTCTTCATCGCCGTGATCGCGTCGTTGATCTTTCCGAGCAGCGGCGAATCCTTGGTCATCATCAGGCCGTACTGTTCGCCGGTCTTGATGCGGTCCTTGATGGCAAAGCCCTTCATCTTGACGAAGAGGTACTGCATGCCCGGTACATCGCTGACGACGGCGTCGACACGGCCGGCGCCGAGATCGAGGAACATGTCCTGCTGCGAGTTGTAGCCCTTGATGTCGGCAAAGCCGTCGGCGGCCTTGTTGTCCTTGACCCACTTCTCGCCGGTCGAGCCCGAGAGCACGCCGATGATCTTGCCCTTGAGGTCGGCTATGCCCTTGACGTCGTTGCCGTCCTTGGTGGCGACACCCATGTCTGAATCATAATAGGGCTGCGTGAAGGACTGCGACTTCAGGCGTTCCGGCGTGATCGTGATCGAGGAGATCGCGACGTCGATGCGCTTGGAGCTGGTGCCGGCAAAGAGTGCCTGGAAACCGTAGTCGGCAATCGCGGTGGTCATGCCGGCGCGCTTGGCGGCTTCATTGACGACGTCGACCTCGAAGCCTTCGAACGAGCCGCTGTCGGTCTTGTATTCGAAGGGCGGGTTGTTCGGGTAGGAGCCGACGTTCAGCGTGTCGGCGGCATAGGCAAAGGATGTTCCGCCGGCAATGCCGACGGCGGCCGCGAGGACCAACAGGTTGCGACGGGTGAAGTTCATTTTCTTTGTCTCCCTCTGGTTTTGCCCGCAGGTTTGTTGCGCCCGTGGGATATCGTCAGCCGCCGGTCGAGGCGGCTGTTATCTCATCGCGCCGACCATGCGGTCGAGTGCGGTGCGTATCTGCTCGATATCGCGAAAAATGCACATGCGCAGGAAGGCGCGCGAGCTGTCTCCGAAGAGATAGCCGGGCGCGAGGCCGACGCGTGCGGATTCGAGGATGCGGGTGCATGCGGCGCGGGCGTCTGCCTCGCCTTCCAGCGCAAAAAAGGCATACATGCCGCCGCGGGGCTTATCTGGAAGGATCATACCCGGGATCTGCGGCAGCTTCTCGTAAGCGAGGTCGAGGCCTGCCTTGATTTTCTGGCGAATTTCCTCGACCAGCGGCTCGCCGTCGCGGACCGCCGCCACGGCGCCTGCCTGGATCATGCCGGCCGTGCCGCTGTTGATATATTGGGTCATCGCCGCCAGCTGATCGGCAACGCCTGACGGATGCGTCAGCCAGCCGATACGCCAGCCGGTCATTGCCCAGGCCTTGGAGAAGCTGTTGATCGAAATCACGCGGTCGCCGTCCTCGGCGATCTGAAGGATCGACGGCGCGACCTTGCCATCGAAATAGAGCCTGCCATAGACTTCATCGGAGATGATCCAGATGCCGGTGCGGCGGCTGAAGTCGAGCAATGCCTGCATTTCCGCGCGCGTCGCGGTCCAGCCGGTGGGGTTCGACGGCGTGGAGAGGAAGATGGCGCGGGTGCGGGCGTCGCAGCGGGCGAAGAGCTTGTCGAGGTCAAGCCGCCAGTCGGTGTCGAAATCGAGCGACACCGGTCGTGGCTCGCCGCCGATCAGGTGAATGGCATTGTGAATGTTTGGCCATTGCGGCGCGACGTAGACGACGTTGGTGCCGACATCGACCAGCAGTTCGAGCGCGAGATAAAGCGCCTGCATCCCGCCTGGCGCCACGGTCGTGCGCGAAATCGGGATCGGACAGTCGTGAAGTCTGGACTGGTATTCGGACAGCGCCTCGTTGAGCGCGCCGAGCCCGCGCATGTTCGGGATATAGAAGGTCGAGCCCTCATCGAGTGCCTTCTTGGCGGCATCGCGGATGAAGGCTGGGGTGACCATGTCGCCTTCGCCATACCAAAGCGGAATGACATCGCCGAGTTCGCGGGCGCGCATGGCGAGCTCCGCAATGTTCTCCGTGTGGAGGTCGCGTATCTGCGCGCGAATGCCTTCGAAGGCATAGCGATCCGATGCTACGGGCGGGCTTTGCTGCGGTCGAAAAGACAATGAATTTCCCTTGAAGGCTGTGTCCGAAAGCGCCGGTTCGTGGCCGGTCGCAGCGTCAGGATTGTTCCTTATATTAGGAACGTTATCCAAAACGGGGAGCATTTCAAGGAAAAAGTTTGAAGCTTAAAAAGTCTCGCTTTTTGAAGTATTGATATGTTGTTTTGTTGTGCTTTAAGGCTATGAAATGATTACATTTTATACGACCGTGGCCTTAGTGGCGAGTTTGCGTGCATTAGCAGTTTTTTCGGCCACTGCCGACCCTAGAAACATCGTATCGCTGGCAAGCACGAAGAAGCTGATGCCGGTTGCCGACCATTCGGCGATATCATCCGTTGACGGCCTGAAAATTCCGACCGTGCGGCCGGCGGCGAGAGCTGTTTTCGTGATGGTGCGGATGGCGGCGTCGAGCTTGTTTTTTCCCTTCGGTCCAAGCGCGCCGATCGATACCGAGAGGTCCCCGGGGCCGATGAAAATGACGTCCACGCCGTCAACACCGACAATCTCGGCGATGTTTTCGAGCCCCTCCGACGTCTCGACCTGGATGGCGAGGACCAGTTCGTCGTTGGCCTTTGAGAGATAATCGGGAATGCTGTAGCCGTAATTTGCCGCGCGCCCCGGACCCACTCCGCGCTCGCCGACGGGCGGATATCGCGTCGCCATGACGGCAGCCTTGGCCTGATCCGCCGTGGAAACACGCGGGACCAGTACGCCCGCAGCACCTGCGTCGAGAACGGCCGCAATCTGTTCGGGCGCATGGCCTGGAACGCGGACAATGGCGGGTACGCGATGCACGTCGGCGGCGCGGATGAGATCCTCGATGCGCTCGCGGCCGATCTGCGAATGCTCCCAGTCGATGCAGAGAAAATCGGCACCGGCCCGCGCCGTAACCTCGATCGCGACCGGATGCGGGATGGCGGAAAATGTGCCGATCAACGGCTCTCGGTCGATGCAGCTCTTGCGGAAATTAGCCATGGAAGTCCCCGGATCGCGGCGTTTCGTCAGCCAATTGATAGATGCAAACCCGCCCGCTGCGAAGACGCAATCTATTTTAGACTTGAAATATTATTTGGTCGCCGTAGCGTGGCGCAAGAGGCGAGGAGGAACCACATGATCAAGGCACATCCGCTCAAGGGGCCGAACAGGCTGAAACTCGGGGTCTTTTCGACCAATGCCGATGGCGGGCTGGCGATCACCGATGTACCGGAGCGCTGGACGGCGAGCTGGGACGACAATTTGACGGCGGCGCAGATCGCCGATCGCGCCGGGCTCGAATTCCTTCTGCCGATCGCCCGCTGGCGCGGGTTTGGCGGGCGGAACCGGGTGCGCGAATGGTCGTTCGAGACGTTCACCTGGGCGGCGGCGCTCGCTGCATCGACCGAGCAGATCGGCTTGTTCATGACCGTGCATGTGCCGCTCGTGCATCCGCTCTACGCCGCGAAATCGCTGGCGACCGTCGATCACATCAGCCACGGCAGGGCCGGCCTCAACATCGTCTGCGGCTGGAATCCGAAGGAGTTCGGCATGTTCGGCACACCGCTGGTCGAAAAGGGCTATGATCAGGCGGCGGAGTGGCTCGAGATCGTCGAGCGAGCCTATGGACCCGAGCAGCCATTCGATTTCAACGGCAGCTACTACACACTGAAGGACGCCGTCAGCCGCCCGGCCAGCCTGCAATCGCCGCGACCGGTGACGATGAACGCCGCGTTCGGTGGTCCGGGAAGGGATTTTGCGGCGGCTAGCTGCGACTATCTTTTCACGACGTTTTCGGAAATCGCCGATGCGGGAAAGCATGCCGTGGATATCCGCGAACGGGCGGAAAAGAACGGGCGTGACGTCGGCGTCTATACCGTCTGCCATGTCGTCTGTCGCGAAAGCCAATCGGAAGCGGAAGAGTATTACAAGCGGTATGCGGTCGACATGGCCGATCACGAGGCGGTCGATGCGCATATGGCCGGAAAGAAGGAATTCTCCGGGTCTCATGATGCCGATGCGTATGACCGTTATCGGCAGCGCTTTGCGGGTGGCGCGGGCAGCTATCCGCTGATCGGGACACCGGAGAAGATCGCCGAGGAGATGATGGCTATTTCTGGCGAGGGCTATGCAGGCATCGCGCTTTCGTTTGTGAATTATACTCGGGAGCTGCCCTTCTTCTGCGACCGGGTGCTGCCGATTTTGAAGCGGAATGGGTTTCGGGTTTGAGGGGACGCGGAGACTAGGGTGGTCATTCACCGCATAATTTGCGGAGAATAATTTGACTATGCGGATAATCTTACGCATATTCTCCGCAAGGAGTGCGGAGAATGGCGCGTTTTATTTATGATCGACCCAATTGGCCGGCGTTTCGTTGGGATAGCGAACGGTTATCGCCCTTGCTGGGGGCTATCCGCCATCGGCAGGGTCGTCTGATCGGGCAGATGGAGTCGCTTGGGTTTCCGCTTCAGACAGAAGCGGTCATGCAGACCCTGACGGAGGACATCATCAAATCAAGCGAAATCGAAGGCGAGATCCTTGATCGCCAACAGGTTCGCTCGTCGGTCGCCAGACGTCTCGGCATTGAAATCGCCGGTCTCGTTCCGTCGGACCGGGATGTCGATGGCATCGTTGAGCTCATGCTCGACGCGACGAAGAATTTTCGCAAGCCGCTAGACGCGGAGCGTCTGTTCGGTTGGCATGTCTCTTTGTTTCCGGCCGGCAGAAGTGGCATGGCGCGCATCGCCGCCGGGGCATGGCGCGATGACCGTGCGGGCCCGATGCAGGTCATTTCGGGTGCGATTGGCCGCGAGAGGGTTCATTTCCAAGCGCCGGAAGCAGTGCGTGTGCGTCCTGAGATGCAGATGTTTCTCGATTGGTTCAATGCGGAAGGGCAGGTTGACGCGGTGTTGAAAGCCGCGCTTGCACATCTCTGGTTCGTCACGATCCATCCGTTCGACGACGGTAACGGCCGTATCGCCCGTGCGATCGCCGACATGGCGCTCGCACGTTCGGAGGCTACCTCGCAGCGCTTTTACAGCATGTCGGCGCAAATCCGCATCGAGCGAAAAGTCTATTACGATATTCTGGAGAGGAGCCAGAAGGGGGATCTCGACGTCACCGAATGGCTGGAATGGTTTCTCGCCTGCCTCGGTCGGGCCTTCGAGGGCGCGGAGACGACGCTGGCGTCAATTATGGTGAAGGCACGGTTCTGGGAGAAGCATGAAGTAACGGATTTCAACGCGCGGCAGCGTAGCATGTTGAACCGCTTGCTTGATGGTTTCGAGGGGAAACTGACCACCACGAAATGGGCGACGCTGCAAGAATGCTCTGGGGATACGGCGTTGCGGGATATCGATGGCCTAGTTGCGGCGGGGGTTCTACATCGCGAGGCTAGTGGGGGGAGGAGTACGAGTTATGCTTTGAGGCTAGCGCAGACTGGCTGACCCCGAGCCTAGTGACCCCTCTCTGTCGGCCGGGCCGACATCTCCCCCACAAGGGGGGAGATCAATATGACGCGACTCTCGGCTCCAGCAATCTCCCCCCTTGTGGGGGAGATGCCCGACAGGGCAGAGGGGGGTTACTTGGCGAGAGGCCTACTATTACCGATGCCGAGCAATAATCTCGCCCAATACCTGGTCAAACCGGGCTGCTTCCTCGATCTTGTTGTAGTGGACCATGGAGATGCGGAGCGCCCCGGATTCCATTGTCAGGCCGAGGCGCTTCATCAGGCGGGGGGCGAACATGTGGCCGTCGCGCAGGCCGATGCGGGCTTCGCCCATTTCCTGCGCAATTTGCTGCGGGGTAATGCCCGGGATATTGAAGCAGATGGTGGGGACGCGGCCGGCGACTTTTGTCTCGTCGGAGATGCCGTAGATGACGGCGCCGTGGCGCTTGAGGATCGACAGCAGTTCGCGCGACAGGGTCATTTCATATTCGCGGATGGCGCCCATTGCTGCGACCAGGGCCTCGCGGCGCGAATGCTCGCCTGATGGCAGGAAGCGGCGGCCGAGGGTTTCGAGATATTTCACCGCGGCGTTCATGCCGGCGACGTTTTCATAGGTGAAGGTGCCGACTTCGATCTTGTAGGGGGGAACGTCAGGAATGAAGTCTTCCTTGAAGGTCGGCAGCTTGACCAGCGCGTCGTAGCGGCCCCAAAGGAAGCCCATGTGCGGCGAGAAATTCTTGTAGCCGGAGCAGACCAGATAGTCGCAGTTCCAGTCCTGAACGTCGATCAGGCCGTGCGGACCGTAGTGAACGCAATCGAGGAACACCTCGGCGCCGGCGGCATGGGCGAGTTCGCCGACCGTCTTGACGTCGACGATGGTGCCGATGGAGTGGGCGGTGACCGTGCAGGCGACGAGGCGGGTGCGTTCGTTAAGCAGCGGCTTCAGGTCTTCGGTGTGAAGCGTGCCGTCCTCGCGCATGCGCCACCAGACGATCTTGGCGCCATCGGCTTCCAGCGCCATCCAGGTGGCGATGTTAGCGTCGTGGTCCATGTCGGTGACGACGATCTCATTGCGTGTCTGCAGCATCTTGGCGATGCCGAGGCTGACGAGCCGGATGAACGAGGTGGCGTTGAGGCCGAATGAAATTTCCTCGGGGCGATAGGCGTTGACGAGCAGGCCGACGGTTTCGCGGGCTTCGTCGAGATTGCGGTCGACGCCCTGGCTGTGCTGGTATTTCGCCATGCGCTGGACGTTGAAGTCGATCAGATGGTTTGCCACTGCGTCGACAACCGCCTGGGGAACCTGCGCGCCGCCGGCATTGTCGAGAAATACGAAGTCGCCGGACTTCTGGATCGCCGGAAACATGCTGCGGATTTCATCGACGGGAAAGCCGTTTTCGCCGGTGAATTTTAGATTGGAAACAGCAGCGCTCATGACGGGTCTCACTTAACTAGGGGTTCGTGATCATTTGATCACAAGATATTTGAGAGTTCAACTAAATTTATCGAGTGGGGCGATGTCGATGTTTTTCCGACGTGGTCGTAGGAGGATGACGAGGTATCGCTTCGTCCCCTTCTCCCCTAGGGGAGAAGATGTCCGGGGGACAGATGAGGGGGAGGAGCGAAGCGACGCTTTGAGCGCAAGCGAAGAGCAATAATTATGATGCCGTGCCGCCCCCTCATCCGCCCTGTCGGGCACCTTCTCCCCGAGGGGAGAAGGGGATAGGCAAAATCGCGCCGGATCATAACTTCGCGGCTGAAGCCCCCCTTGAACGGGGTTCCTCCTCCCTCGGGCAATAATCGCGGAGAATCTCGTGGGTGCGGCGGATGTCGTCGATGACGCCGTCGCGGGCGCGGTTGAAATCGCCCGATTTCAGCGCGTCGATGATCGCCAGGTGCGGATCGGCAGGGTCGATCTCGCCGGTTCGAATCAGCGGTTCCACCGAGGCGGACAGCATGCGCATGTAGGGGCCGAAGCGGAGCCAGAGGGTCTCGATCAATTGCAGCAGCACTTCGGAGCCTGAGGCGCTGTAGATCGTGAAATGGAACTGCTGGTTCTTGGCCATCAGGCCATAGATATCACTGTTGCGGCCGATCGCGCGCTGCTCGGCGGCGATGGTCTCGAGCACGGCGATATCCTTTTCGGTCAGGCGTGGGGCTCCGAGCTCGGCCGCTAGGCCCTCCACGGCGATGCGGGCGCGGCAGAGGTCGTCAAGGCGCGCGACCGTGACGATCGGAATGCGGGCCGAACCATTGGATGCAACTTCCAGCGCGTTTTCCGCAGCCAGCCGTCTCAGCGCCTCGCGCACCGGCATGTTGCTGGTGCCGAAGGTCTCGGCGAGCGACGCGATCGTCAGCGTCTGGCCGGGATCGAAGCTGCCTGCCATCAGGGCGTTGCGGAGCTGCTGGTACACCCCCTCCTGGATCGTCGTTCGGGATGACACCGGTTCCAGGGCAATGCGCACGCGCGGTTCCTTTTCGTTTCGTCGATTCTGTCAGACACAATATCCTAGAGCGAAGCGTTCTCGGATGGAACCGCCGTGCTTATAGTTCCTCGGTTTCCCAGGCTGCCTGATCCGCATGCGGAACCGGTTCGCCGCTTGCGACCTTGGCCTGACGCAGGCCGATGCCGACGCCGAGCAAGGCCAGCCCGCCGCCGATAGCATGATAGAGGTGCAACTGCTCGCCGAGGATCGCCCAGGCGAGGACCGCCACGACGATCGGCAGGAGATTGATGAACAGCGCCGTTCGCGCCGCGCCCAGCCGCTGGATGCCCATCATCCAGTAAAGCGGTGCGATCAGCGACGTCGGGATTGCGGCATAAAGGACGAGAGAGAGGTTGGCGGAAGTGATCGGCGAAATCGTTCCCATCAGCCAGACCGGCAGGAGCAGGAGCGTCGCAAAGCCGATCTGCCAGAACAGCTGCTGCCACATGGAGAGTGGAATCGTCCAGCGCTTCAGAAGCACGCCGTAGAGCGAATTGGCAGCAATCGCCACCAGCATCAATCCGTCGCCGATGTGGAAGCCGCCGCTGAGAAGCGTTGCCGGCTGTCCGTGCGAGGTCAGGTAGACGAGGCCGGCCAGCGACACGGCACCGCCTGCGAGCCTTGCTGCCGAGAGCCTTTCCCCGGCAAGGATGCTGGCAAGCACTGCGGACATCAGCGGCATCAAGGCCAGCATGACACCCATGTTGACGGCAGTCGTCGTCTTCGCGGCTTCATAGGCAAGGCTCTGGTAGATGACCATGCCGAGCGCGCCCAGTGCGGCAAGCTTCCACCAATAGCTGATGAGGACGGTGCGGTTTTGCCAGGCGGCTTTTCCGATGAAGGGAATGAGCACGACGAAGGCGATCAGCCAGCGATAGAACGAGATGGAGCCCGGCGAGATCACGCCGGAGGCTGCCTCTGTGACCACCACATTGCCGGACCAGATCAGCACCGTCCAGAGCGGCGTCAGCGCTGCGCCAAGCGTCACGGGCTCCGCGGTGGTGTAAATGGTTCTGTCGGTGCTCACGGCTGCGATCTCCAGGGGAGGCGGGCATCATGCGGTCCTGTTGGTGTCGCTTTTAGCTCTTGTCCGAATTATGGTATATAGTGAATTTCGGAAAGCCAATTGTGGAATGTCGCCATGCCGCCTGTACTGCCCCGCCTTGAGGGAGATCCACCGCAGCCCGTCTCGTTCAGGACGGAAAGCTACAAGGGCGGCACGTTTTTTCCGCCGAAGCGTCAGAGCTGGGGGGAGCTCAATTATTCGCTGGTCGGCGTCGTCGAATTCGACATCGAAGGCGTTCGCTATCTTTCGCCTCCGCATTACGCCATCTGGATGCCGCCGGACACGATGCACGAGGCGTGGAACCAGCACGATGTTCGCTATGTCACCGTCTATGTCGAGCGCGCCCTTTGCGCTGGCTTGCCGGAAAGTCCACAGACGCTAAGCATCAGCCCCTTGCTGAAGGCAATCCTGGCGGATTTTGCGGCACGGGACATTCGTCTGCCGGTGAGCGAAGAAGACCTGCGGCTGGCCCATGTGCTGGTCGACCAGATACGGCTGGCGCGGCGATGCGAAAGCTATCTGCCACTGTCTGGCGACGCGTTGCTTGAGCCGGTGCTGAGCGCGCTGCAGGCAGCGCCTGGTGACCGGCGGTCGCTGGCGGAGTGGGCACGGGGAATGAAAACGACCGAGCGGACGCTTTCGAGGCGCTGCCACGACGATCTCGGCATGTCGTTCAACGAATGGCGGCAACGGTTGAAGCTTGTTGCAGCACTCGCGCTGCTCGAAGCCGGCGTCCCGGTGCAGGAGATAAGCCGACAGCTCGGCTATGGCAGCGCCTCGGCGTTCATCGCGATGTTTCGAAGGCTGACGGGAACCAGCCCGACGCAGATGCGCGGCTCTGAAGGTTGATCGGCCCGATCTCAGTTTGCTGAAGTCGGGCCGATCAGTTTTGGGTTCAAGCCATGCCGCGTTTCTGACAAATCTCAGGGCACGTTTTGACCATTAATTCAGCGCTACAGTCGACTGCGGTTTGTCGCGGCCGAAGTTCTGCAACTCGATGTCGGTGATGGCGATCTTGCCACTTTCCCTCGGAAAGCTGAGCTTCAACTGCTTGAGCTTTGTGGTGTCTATACCCTGAAAGGCCTTGAGCGGGATGGCCACCATGTTCAGCAGTTCTCGCACCTGACCGTCGTTGAAAGGCGTGTCGCTGTTGTCATCGACCATCGGCATTCCCTCAGCCCTAGGGCGCGGTGCATTGTAGAGCGCGTCGCTGTAGTCGCTGGCCGGGATTTTTGCTTCATGGCCGGCGGTGTCGGTCAGCGTCACCTCGACTTCCTGGCCGAAGGGGCGAACCACCGCGATGCGGAAGGTCAGATAGTCGTAGCCGGCGGCAGACGAGCCGCCAAGGTCGGTGGTGACCGATGCGTTCGGCTTCGTCCAGACAAGCTCGGCATGTTCGGCGATCGACATCAGCCCCCTAGCAGGGCTAAAGTAACTACCAAGTGTATATTCAAAGTCCTGAAGCCGCGAAGGTGTGCAATTGCCGCCCGTCCGGTATGCTCCATAGGGCATGTCGCATCGGGCTGTGACATCGAAGTCCTTAAGTACGAACGCTCCGCCAAGCAGATTTGTCGAGATGCTATCGTCTGCGTCAAAGCGCTGGATGACCTTGCGCCGCGTGTCGCCCTTCTGGATAGAAAGCAATACACGGGTATCGCAGGTATCCGTCCCGGATGGGCAAGCGGCAGGCGGCAGTTGCGCAGTTCCGTTCCAATAGGCGGCAAATTTCTGCTCGCCGCCGACGTGGTAGCGCATGAACGAGCTGATGACGAAGTTGCCGCCGCGGCGCTGATCTTCCGCGGTCAGGCGAATGCTGTCCTTCCGACCGGCGTTGCAGTAGTTGTCGACGCCCATCCGATCCCAGTTGGCATGGTCATCGCCCGTCCAAACGGTATTGTAGAAGTTGTGGTTCGTGCCCTTGACCAATATCTGGTAGCGGGGTGCTCCATCAGTATCGGGGCCAAAGCGGTTGTGATCGAAGGTGCGAGCTCCCTGGAGGTCATTCACGTCGCCGTCGCAAGACGGCAGCAATACTGCGAGAGGCACATTGTTGATGGCGAGATTGCCGTCAAAATCTGTCGGCGCCAGCATAAAAGCGCCTTTGAAGTAGTAGGGCGGAGTGGTTTCGGAGCCTGCAGCGAAGAAGATATTGCGATCAATTAGCGCCGCCGCCAGAACTGCGGGATTTGTGATTGGGTCGCCATAACTTTCGAGCGCAGCCTCGGCGATAGCTGCTGACGAGGAGGTTGGGGTCAGTCCGAAATTTTCCTCGATAGACTCGGGAGTAACATAATCGGCAAAAATTCCCCAGTCGAGTTTCACTCTGGCCATAAAAGCGTCGAATGTCGTGATTGGCTTGGGAAGGACGGCGGCTACCAGATCCGGATAGGCAGCGGCTAGGGCAGGGGAAGGGTTCTTCAGGGCAGCGGTGAGGTCGTCGATGCCGATACTGTGCCTGGTCGCGTTGAATTTCACGGTATTCGAAATTCCCTGCCCACCACGCGAATGGCCCATGATGCCGATGCGCTTGAAGTCGAGTTTGCCCTTCAGCGGGGCTAGCAGGCCCGGGTTGCCGTCCTTGTCGACCTGACCTCGCGCGTCGATCTGGCGCAGGCGATCCAGTGTGCCCAATACCAGCTGGGCGCGCGACTGGCTGCCCGGATCGCCTCCGCTGGCGTCGCCATTGATGCGGTTGGCGTCGATCGACAGCACCACATAGCCGTGCGAGGCCAGATCCTTGGCCATGTAGTCGTAGCCCTGATAATTGGGGGCATTGGCGTCGTGCTGTCCATGAAGGAAGACGATGATCGGGTATCGTGACGGGGCCGGGGCTGTCGGATCCAGCGCTGCCTGCGGATAACGCAGCCAGCCCTTGACCGGCGCGATGATGATTGTGTCGTCGCTGAAGGTCGAGACATTGCCACCGGTCGCCGCAACGAGATTGCCCAGATCGTAAGAGAGCGCCTCCGACGCCTGGAAGGTTGCCCCTCCTGTTGTATCCGGCGCCACTTCGGAAAAGCGGGCCATGCGCGGCTGGAGGATGATCGGGGCTGCGACGACAGGTTTGGCTGTGGAAGGTACGGCTGGCGGACGCACATTCTCTGTCTCGGCGCTTTCCCTGGTCGGCGGCGACCGCGTCTTGCCGGCTACAGGCGCGCCCACTGCAGGTTCGATGGAGGGAGCGACTACACCTGTTTCGCCGCCGCCTGTAACAGGCGTCGATTCGGTATAGGGGACCACGACAACGTCACCAATAGCGGCTTCGGAGGGGATTTGCGAACCAGGGGCTGCCGCTGCAGTCTGGATATTTTGCTGCGTGTCGAGCGCAGGCGTCGTTGCAAAAGTCAATGTCGGTGCGGTGTCGGCAGCGAGCGTTGGCACCGGGACGGAAGTTGGACCTTGTGCCGCTTCTTGTTCGACGTTGCTGCAGCTTGCCAAAACGCCAAACAGCACAACAAAGAGGCACGCGCGAGGCGCACAGGGTTGTCTCCGTAGTTTCATGCTGAATACTCCAATATGCGCGATTTTGACCGGGGGAACGGTCGGGCGCGGAAAAAATAATAAAATAAAATCAGTGGGTAGCATTCTATCGAATAGCCAGCCGTGACCGACTGACAAATGTAGGAAGCAATTCCCATGCCACGATTCTGGGTGGTTAGGGTCGCGCTCGGATCTGCAGGATTTCTGCGCTATGGCGAACGCGATGCATCGTTCGATGCCACGGACTTCCGCCATCCCTAAGCGAGAGGTCTCATTGCAAATACAGAGAGAGCCGACTTCCCGCGCCGACTGTCTCCCTACATATCCCCGACCTTCGAGCTCACCAGAAGCTTCGCGAGCCAGTCGACGAAGACGCGGACCTTGTTGCTGAGGTGGCGGTTCGGGGGGTAGACGATGTGGAGGGGCAGGGGGCTGCGTTGCCAATCCGTGAGGATGGGGACGAGCTTTCCTTCCGCGATTGCCTCGCGGATCATGAAGGATGGTGCCTGGACGATGCCGAGGCCGGTCATCGCGGCGGAAACATAGCTGCGGCTGTCATTGACGGAGAGGATATAGCGCGGGCTGACCTCGACGGATTCGTTGCCGCGCTTGAACTCGAAGGGAACGGTCTTGCCGGTCTGTGCCCTGAAATAGCTGACGGCGAAATGGTTTGCTTCGATATCCTCGGGACGTTCGGGAATTCCGAACTTTTCAATGTAGAGCGGTGCTGCACAGCTGATCAGTCGGATTTCGGCGACACGGCGGGCGATCAGCGACTGATCGCTCGGCATTCCGGCCCGCAGCGCGCAGTCGACGTTTTCGGCGAGGTAGTCGACCAGCCGGTCGCCGACGCCGAGGTCGACGTGAATTTCGGGGTAGCGTTCGTGGAAATCGCAGAGGGCAGGAATGACGATTTGGTCGGCGAAGGCGCCGGCCATTTCGACGCGAAGGCGCCCGCTCGGCAGGCTTTGCGAACTGCTGACGCTGCCGTCGAGCTCCTCGATCTCCGACAGGATCTGGATGGCGCGCTCATAGTAGAGGGCACCGTCGGTCGTGACCATGACGCGGCGGGTGGTGCGGTTCAGAAGTTTTGTGTGGAGATGTTGCTCCAACGACTGGATCAGCGTTGTCACTGTCGCCTTCGGCATCGACAGGGTTGTGGCGGCGCGGGTGAAATTGCCTGTTTCCACGACCCTGGCGAAGGCCCGCATGGCTGAAAGCTGGTCCATCTTTGATAATCCCGGGCATTTCAAAAATATATGATTGTTCGTGATCTCGAATAGTCCGCTCGAATATAAGCCACTTATGCTGAAAACGGAATAACAATATATTCAGGTCAAGTGATGGATGCGGAATGGCCTTTGCCGGACGGCATCCTTCGAAGTGGAGTTGGTTGATGAGTGCGCCGTGGAAAGATGTGATGCTGGAAGATGTGGTCCAAGGACCGCTGGCTGCCCGCATCTATCACGGCGAGGGTGACGACAAGACGCCGCCGCTGGTTCTTTACCTGCATGGCGGTGCTTTTCTCGACACGGCGGCGGCGATCAATCGCCCTGTCGCGGCGAGCCTTGCTGCAGCCGGTGCGATCGTAATCGCCGCCGACTACAGCAGCCCGAGCCAGAACGTTTTCCCGCAAGTGCTGGAATGCGCGTTTGGCCTGCTCTCCTGTCTCCACAGCCGGCGCGCGCAGATAGGCGGAAAAAAGTCTCTGCTGTTTGTCGCCGGTGAAGAAGCCGGCGGAAATCTTGCCGCTGGCGTTGCCTTGAAAGCGCGTGACCAAATGCCGGGCGCGCTCGATGGGCAAATACTAATCTCGCCGCTGCTTGATCCTTTCATGGGGACGAAGTCCTTTGGACGGGCAGAGGAGAGTGGCATGCGCGAGCGCTGGACGGAAGGCTGGAACCGCTACCTGGGATTCCTGGGCGGTGTCTGTCATCCTTATGCAGCGCCTCGATACTGTTCGCGGCTTTCGGGCCTCGCGCCGGCATTGTTGCTGACGGCCGAGGACGACCCGCTCCGCGACGAGAGCATGGAATATGGAGGCCTGTTGAAAAAAGCAGGCGTCTCGGTTCACCAGCAGGTCCTCCCAGCGGGGACCGGCTGGCCGACCATCTATGGTGGGCAGTCGAGCGATCAACCCATTTGGCAGGAGGAAGTCTGTCAAAGTTTCAAGGGATTCGTCCAGGAAATGCGGGCCCAGCCCGTTTGTAAATTCAGACTGTAGTCATTTGAGGCTCTGTGTCCCAAGCCGGGGCCCAAAAGGAGAAATACGATGAAGTCCAACGGTAAGCGCTGGGCCCTCTGGGGCGCCGGCATAGGCTTTGTTGCGTCTGTTTCCGGCGCGACGCTCTATCTCGATCTGCCGCGCGGCGCGGCTGCCAGCGAGCCTGCAAAGGCTGCGGCTGCTCCGGCAACGCCAGTGACATTCGCGGTCGTTCAGCCGCGAGACGTTACCAGCTGGCAGGAATTTTCCGGTCGTTTGGAAGCAGTCGACCGCGTTCAGGTCCGTCCACGTGTCGCCGGAGCCATCCAGGCGGTGCATTTTCACGAGGGAGCGCTGGTAAAGCAGGGCGACCTGCTCGTTACTATCGATCCGGCTCCCTATGAAGCGGCGTTCGCCCAGGCGCAAGCGCAGGTGACGGCCACGGAATCGCGGCTCGATCTTGCCAAGCTCGAGCTTGATCGCGGCCACCGTCTGTCCGACAACAAGACCATCTCCCAGAGCGATCTCGATACGCGCACCGGGGCATTCAACGAGGCCCAGGCCAACCTGCGGGCTGCTCAGGCGGCATTGCAGACGGCGCAGCTGAACCTTGACTATACGCAGGTGCGTGCACCGATCGCCGGTCGTGTCGGCAAGGCCGAAGTTACCGCCGGCAACCTGGTCGCGGCAGGTTCAGCTTCGCCGGAGCTGACGACGCTGGTGTCAGTCGATCCTGTTTATGCAAGCTTCAGCGCAAGCGAGCAGGTCGTGACACAGGCGCTGTCGCAGCTTCCCGCCGGCGACGGTGTCGTGCCTCCGGTCGAGCAGATCCCTGTGCAGATCGGGACGGCCAATGACGACGGAACACCGATAACAGGCAAGCTTCAGCTGATTGACAACGAGGTCGACGCGGCGAGCGGCACGATCACCGTTCGCGCCGTGTTCGGCAATACCGGCGGGCGCCTGATCCCCGGCCAGTTCGTGCGGGTTCGCATGGGCCAGCCCAAGGCGGAAACCAAGCTGATGATCAGTGAGCGGGCGATCGGCACCGACCAGGACAAGAAGTTCGTCTTGGTGATCGGCGCCGATAACAAGGTTGCCTACCGCGAGATCAAGCTCGGCGATCTTAATGACGGGCAGCGGATTGTCGAATCCGGGCTGGCAGCTGGCGATCGCATCGTCACCAACGGCCTGCAGCGCGTGCGCCCCGGCGCATTGGTCGACCCGCAGCCGGAACAGAAAGTGGCCGCCGCACAGTAAGGCGACCTTGAGCCGGGGAGCATGCTTCCCGGCCATCTAGCATCGAAATTCAATATGCCCGTGGCGCTTGGCGCCGCGTGGCCTTGGACCTCGTTGGTCCGCCGTTCACCCCTGGAGAGGGATTTGACATGAACATTTCCAGATTTTTCGTCGACCGGCCGGTGTTTGCCGGTGTCCTATCGGTCCTCATCCTCGTCGCCGGCCTGATCGGCATGCGGCTGTTGCCGATCTCCGAATATCCAGAGGTCGTGCCGCCGTCGATCGTCGTCACCGCACAATATCCGGGCGCCAATCCGAAGGTCATAGCCGAGACGGTGGCGACGCCGCTTGAAGAGCAGATCAATGGCGTCGACGGCATGCTCTACATGTCGAGCCAGGCCACATCTGACGGTCTGCTGACGCTGACCGTCACCTTCAAGCTCGGCACGGATCCCGACAAGGCCCAGCAGCTGGTGCAGAACCGCGTTTCGCAGGCCGAGCCCCGGCTGCCGCAGAACGTGCGCGATCTCGGCATCACCACGGTCAAGAGCTCGCCCGACCTGATGATGGTCGTGAACCTGATCTCGCCCGACAACCGCTACGACATCACCTATCTGCGCAACTACGCCACGCTGAACATCAAGGACAGGCTTGCCCGTATCGAGGGCGTCGGCCAGGTCGAGGTATTCGGTTCGGGCGACTATTCGATGCGTGTCTGGGTCGATCCGCAAAAGGCTGCCGAACGTGGGCTTGCCGCCAGCGACATCGCCAATGCCATTCGCCAGCAGAACGTCCAGGCCGCAGCAGGCATCATCGGCGCATCGCCGAGTGTTCCGGGCCTCGACGTCCAGCTCTCGGTCAACGCGCAGGGCCGTCTCGAGACGCCGGAAGAGTTCGGCAGCATCATCGTCAAATCGGGCGTGAATGGCGAGATCACCCGTCTGCGGGACGTCGCTCGTGTCGAGATGGGAGCGGCCGATTATTCGCTGCGCTCGCTTCTCGACGGCAAGGCCGCCGTTGCGGTGCCCGTGTTCCAGGCGCCGGGCTCCAACGCCATCACCATCTCGGACGAGGTCACCAAGACCATGAACGAGCTGCAGACGGCGATGCCCGACGGCGTCAAGTATGAGATCGTCTACGATACGACCCAGTTCGTGCGCGCCTCGATCGACAAGGTCGTTCACACGCTGCTCGAAGCCATCGCGCTCGTCGTGCTCGTCGTCATCCTGTTCCTGCAGACGTGGCGCGCCTCGATCATTCCATTGATCGCCGTTCCGGTGTCGATCATCGGCACATTCGCCGTGATGTATCTGTTCGGCTTCTCGATCAATGCGCTCAGTCTGTTCGGACTGGTGCTGGCGATCGGTATCGTCGTCGATGATGCCATCGTGGTGGTGGAGAATGTCGAGCGCAACATCGAGAACGGACTCAGTCCGCGTGAGGCGACGTACAAGGCGATGAAAGAGGTCTCGGGACCGATCGTCGCGATCGCGTTGGTGCTGGTGGCGGTGTTCGTGCCGCTCGCCTTCATCTCCGGCCTTTCGGGCGAGTTCTATCGCCAGTTCGCGTTGACGATCGCGATCTCGACCGTCATCTCGGCCTTCAACTCCCTGACGCTGTCGCCGGCGCTGGCGGCCCTTCTGTTGCGTGACCATCGCGCGCCGAAGGACTGGCTGACCCGTGCCATGGACCGTATGTTCGGCTGGTTCTTCCGCGGCTTCAACCGCGTCTTCAAGGCCGGGTCGAACGGCTATGGCAAGAGCGTCGGCGGTATCCTGTCGCTGAAGAGCCTGGTCATGCTGGTCTACATCGCCTTGGTTGGCGCCACGTATTTCATGTTCCAGGCGGTCCCAAGCGGCTTCGTGCCGGCGCAGGACAAGCAGTACCTGATCGGCTTTGCGCAGCTGCCTGATGGCGCGACGCTCGACCGGACCGAAAGCGTCATCCAGCGGATGAACGAGATCGCGTTGAAGCAGCCGGGCGTCGAGCACGCGATTGCCTTCCCGGGCCTGTCCATCAACGGCTTCACCAACTCTTCGAATGCCGGCATCGTCTTCGTGGCGCTGAAGCCGTTCGAGGAGCGGACGACGCCGAACCTTTCGGGCGGTGCGATTGCGATGCAGTTGAACCAGAAGTTCGCCGGCATCCAGGATGCGTTCATCGCCATGTTCCCGCCGCCGCCTGTCCAGGGTCTCGGCACGACGGGTGGGTTCAAGCTGCAGATCGAGGACCGTGCCGGTCTGGGCTATCAGGCGCTGGATGCTGCGAACAAGGCGTTCCTTGCCAAGGCTTACCAGACCCCTGAACTGGCCGGACTGTTCTCGAGCTTCCAGATCAACGTGCCGCAGCTCTTCGCCGATCTCGATCGCGCCAAGGCTGAGCAGCTCGGCGTCTCGGTGACCGACGTCTTCGATACGCTGCAGATCTACCTGGGTTCGCTCTATGTGAATGACTTCAATGCCTTCGGCCGCACCTACAGCGTCCGTGTCCAGGCCGATGCCAAGTTCCGTGCCCATCCGAACGATATAGGTCAGCTCAAGGTGCGCTCTGCATCGGGCCAGATGATCCCGCTTTCGGCACTGCTGAAGGTCGAGGCCAGCACCGGACCCGAACGCACGACGCGGTATAACGGCTTCCTTGCCGCCGATATCAACGGCGGCCCGGCACCGGGATACTCGTCAGGCCAGGCGCAGGCTGCGATCGAACGCATCGCCAACGAAACTCTGCCCAAGGGCGTTTCCTACGAGTGGACCGACCTGACCTATCAGCAGATCCTCGCCGGCAGCTCGGGCGTGATCATCTTCCCGCTGGCGCTGCTGCTGGTCTACCTCGTGCTCGCGGCGCAGTATGAAAGTCTCGCTCTGCCGCTGGCGATCGTGATGATCGTTCCGATGGGCGTGCTGGCCGCGCTGTTCGGCGTCTGGCTGACGGGAGGCGACAATAACATCTTCACCCAGATCGGGCTGATGGTGCTGGTCGGTCTTTCGGCGAAAAACGCCATCCTGATCGTCGAGTTCGCTCGCGAACTGGAGTTCGACGGCAGGACACCGGTGCAGGCGGCGATCGAATCGAGCCGGCTCCGTCTTCGGCCGATCCTGATGACATCAATGGCTTTCATCATGGGTGTCGTGCCGCTGGTGACTTCGACCGGTGCCGGTGCCGAGATGCGTGCGGCGATGGGTATTGCGGTGTTCTCGGGCATGATCGGCGTTACATTCTTCGGCATCTTCATGACGCCGGTGTTCTACGTGGTCATCCGCAAGCTCTCCGGCAACCGTCCGCTGAAGCAGCATGAGGAGCATACCGCAGACATCATCCGGCTGGCTGCCGAATAGGGGTTCATGTCTGGCGGCCGACCTCCTCCCAGGCGTGTGATGGGCGGACCCGAAAGGGTCCGCCCATTTCGCTTTTGATCGGCACTCGCGGCGAATTGTCCAAGCCAGGCGGAAACCGGTTTGCAAGCGGCTATGTTGGGTCTATCAAACACATAGTGAAAATGATTGACGTACGTCGAGCGCGGGGAGCGGCTTTCGACGATCGTTCGTGAGGAGGATGCCGTGCATATTGCGATCATCGGGGCAGCCGGCATGGTTGGTCGAAAACTCACCGCGCGGCTGGTGGCCGAGGGGCTTTCCGGCAAGGGCGATGTCACCCGGCTGACGCTTGTCGACGTCATCGAACCGGCCAAGCCGGAGGGCTTCGAAGGCAAGGTTAAGGCGCGCGCAAGGGACCTCTCCGTGCCCGGTGCCGCCGAAAAGATCATTGCCCGCCGGCCCGATGTGATCTTCCACCTTGCCGCCATTGTCTCGGGCGAAGCGGAGCTGGATTTCGAAAAGGGCTACTCCATCAATCTCGACGGGACGCGCCTGCTGTTCGAGGCAATCCGGGCTGCCAATGCCGAGGATGGCTACAAGCCGCGGGTGGTCTTCACGTCTTCCTGCGCGGTGTTCGGCTCGCCCTTTCCCTATCCCGTTCCCGACGATTTCAACCTGACGCCGCTGACAAGCTACGGTACGCAGAAGGCGATCAGCGAACTGCTGCTGGCGGATTATAGCCGCAAGGGCTTTTTCGATGGCATCGGCATTCGCCTTCCGACGATCTGCATTCGTCCCGGCAAGCCCAACAGGGCTGCATCAGGGTTCTTTTCCGGCATTCTTCGCGAACCGCTAGTTGGCATGGAAGCGGTGTTGCCGGTGCCGGATGAGGTTCGCCATTGGCATGCGTCACCGCGCTCGGCGGTCGGCTTTCTGGTGCATGCGGCCTCCATCGACCTGACGCCACTCGGCGCGCAGCGAAATCTCGCCATGCCAGGCGTCAGCGCCACCGTCGGCGAGCAGATCGAGGCCCTACGCAGGGTCGCCGGCGACAAGGCCGTGAAGCTCATCCGTCGCGAACCGGACGAATTGATCATGCGGATCGTCTCCGGCTGGCCCCAGGGCTTCGAGGCAAAACGGGCGGCCGAACTCGGGTTCACGGCGGAGAATTCCTTCGACGAGATCATCCGCGTGCATATCGAGGACGAGCTTGGAGGAAGTCTCTGATGGCGGACGCAAAGCCTCGGATTGCTTTCCTCGGAACAGGATTGATGGGTGCGCCCATGGCGCGGCGCCTGCTTGGTGCCGGCTTCCCGGTTACCGTCTGGAACCGCGACGTGACCAAAGCCACGCCGCTCGCTGCCGACGGTGCGATCGTCGCGACGACAGCGCTGGACGCTGCAAAGGGCGCCTCCATCGTCATCACGATGCTGACCAATGGCGATGCGGTTGGCCAGGTCCTGTTCGAAGGCGGCGTCGCGGCTGCGTTGACGCCGGGCGCGGCTGTCATCGACATGAGCTCGATACCGCCACCTGTCGCGAGAGAGCACTCCAAAAGGCTCAGCGAGATCGGCATTCGCCATATCGATGCCCCGGTTTCGGGCGGGGTCGTCGGCGCTGCTGCGGGGACGCTTGCGATCATGGCTGGGGGGAATGCTTCCGATGTAGCGGAACTGGCTGAGGTGTTTGCTGCCATGGGTCGGGTGACACATGTAGGCCCTGATGGCAGCGGGCAACTGGCAAAGCTTGGCAACCAGCAGATCGTCGCCGTTACCATCGGCGCCGTTGCCGAGGCGATGCTAATGATCGAGGCTGGTGGTGGTTCGCCCGAGGCATTTCGCAATGCCATTCGTGGAGGGTTTGCCGAAAGCCGGATCCTCGAACTGCATGGCCAGCGGATGGTCTCCCGCGACTTCAAGCCGGGCGGATCCTCGAACAACCAACTCAAGGACCTGAATGCCGTTGTTGCGACTGCCGAAGGCCTCGGGCTTACACTACCGTTGACCGAAGCGGTGCGCGCGGAGTTCGCTGCGTTCGTTGCGGACGGCGGCGGCGAGGTGGATCATAGTGGCCTGCTGCTGCATCTGGAAAAATTGAATGCCCGTGAAAAGGGGAACTGACAGCATGACCGAGACCGGCAAGGCAAAGCGCCGTCTGCGTTCGCAGGACTGGTTCGACAACCCCGATCACATCGACATGACGGCGCTCTATCTCGAGCGCTTCATGAATTATGGGATCACGCCTGAAGAACTGCGCTCGGGCAAGCCGATCATCGGCATCGCACAGAGCGGCAGCGACCTCACACCCTGCAATCGCCACCACATCGACCTTGCCAAGCGCGTGCGCGACGGCATCCGCGACGCCGGCGGCATTCCTATCGAATTCCCGACGCATCCGATGTTCGAGAACTGCAAGCGGCCGACTGCGGCGCTCGACCGCAATCTCGCCTATCTCGGGCTGGTCGAGATCCTTTATGGCTACCCGCTCGACGGAGTCGTGCTGACGACCGGTTGCGACAAGACCACGCCGTCGGCGCTGATGGCGGCCTCGACTGTCGATATTCCCGCAATCGTCCTTTCCGGCGGGCCAATGCTCGACGGCTGGCACGAGGGCGAGCTTGCAGGCTCCGGCACGGCGATCTGGCGTTCGCGGCGCCGGCTTGCGGCGGGGGAGATCGACGAGGAGGAATTCCTGCAGATAGCGCTGGATTCGGCTCCTTCGATAGGCCACTGCAACACAATGGGAACAGCCTCGACCATGAACGCGCTCGCCGAAGCGCTCGGCATGTCGCTGACCGGGTCGGCCGCCATTCCGGCTGCCTATCGCGAGAGGGGCCAGGTGGCCTATCGAACCGGCAGGCGCGCAGTCGAACTCGTGCTCGAAGACATCAAGCCCTCCGACATCCTGACGCGTCAGGCATTCCTCAATGCCATCCGCGTGAATTCCGCCATCGGCGGCTCGACCAATGCGCAGCCGCATCTGGCGGCGATGGCGAAGCACGCGGGTGTCGAATTCCATCCCGAGGACTGGCAAGTCTATGGCTTCGACATTCCGCTGCTCGCCAATGTGCAGCCGGCGGGGGCCTATCTCGGCGAACGCTTTCACCGGGCCGGCGGCGTGCCGGCGGTCATGTGGGAATTGCTGCAGGCCGGCCACCTCGACGGCAACTGTCCCACCGTGACGGGCAAGTCGATGGTCGATAATCTCAGGGGCCGCGAGGCGACGGACCGCGAGGTTATTCGTCCGTTTGCCGAACCGCTCAAGGAACGGGCCGGCTTTCTGGTGCTAAAGGGCAATCTGTTCGATTTCGCCATCATGAAGACGAGTGTGGTCTCCGACGATTTCCGTAGACGCTATCTGCAGGAGCCAGGTCGCGAAGGGGTGTTCGAGGGTCGTTGCGTGGTGTTCGACGGTTCGGAAGATTACCACGGGCGCATCAACGACGAGACCCTCGGTATTGATGAGAACACCATTCTCGTCATCCGCGGCGCGGGGCCGATCGGCTGGCCTGGATCGGCGGAGGTCGTGAACATGCAGCCGCCGGACGCGCTGCTGAAGCGCGGCATCAGAAGCCTGCCGACCATCGGCGACGGACGGCAGTCGGGGACTGCCGACAGCCCTTCCATACTCAATGCATCGCCGGAGAGCGCTGCAGGCGGTGGACTTGCCTGGCTTCGGACCGGCGATGTTATTCGGATCGATTTCAACCAGGGTCTCTGCAATATGCTGGTCGACGATGCGGAGATCGAGCGTAGAAAGGGAGACGGGATTCCGCCTGTACCCGCCGACGCGACGCCTTGGCAACGTATGTACAGGGCATCGGTGACACAGCTATCCGACGGGGCGGTGATCGAAGGGGCAGCCGAGTTTCAGCGAATCGTACTGAAACCCCCGAGACACAATCATTGATGGCGCTCTATCAAAAGTTGTAGACAAGAACTCGTAGGTCTGCATGGTGTGTAATTAATGATCATTAATGATTAAAGTGTTACATTGTCGCCCGGCACTACAATCTCCCCATGCGTCGCGAGGAACCAACAATCTCCGGGTCGAAGACGAAAAGCAGCCGATCGGAGCAAGAATTCCAGAATCTCTTAAGGAGGCTGGAATTGGCGATGGGTGCGTCTCAAATCGGCGTCTGGGAACATAACCTCGACACGGATGAGATCTTTTGGGATCTGCAGATGCACCGTCTCTACGGCACCGGCAGCAAAGAGCGGAAGGTGGCGTCCACAGTCTGGATGGATTTGATCCACGCTGATGACCGTGAACGGGCATTGGCGGAATTCGATGCCGCCGTCGCTGCAAAGGGCCTCTACAATTCACAATTCCGGATCGTCCTGCCGAGTGGCGACACTCGTTATCTGCGGTCCCAGGCGCACTTCTTCAAGGGACCCGGAGGCGCGCCCTCGTTCATCGGAGCCGAATGGGACGTCACTGAGGATGTGCGGCTCAACCGGGAGCTTGCCGACCAGAAAAGCGTAGCGGAGGCGCGGGCCGAAGCCCTCGAACGCAGCCAGATCAGGGTCGAGCATGCGGCGGACCATGACTATCTGACCGGCCTGCCGAACAGGCGATATTTCGACCGCAAGATGACTGTGCTGCACGACGCCCCTGATGTCAAAGCTCTGGCGGTGCTGCACATCGACCTCGATCGCTTCAAGCAAATCAACGACAAGGCGGGACACGCAGCGGGTGACGCGATGCTGCAGAGCATGGCGGCACGATTGTCGGACGTTATTTCAGACCGAGATATGGTGGCGCGCATCGGCGGCGATGAATTCGTCGTCGTGCTCGTCAATTTCGGCGACGCGGAGGTCTTGAGCGCGATCGCCGAAGACATTCTGGTGCGGCTACGGAGACCTGTTCCCTTTGGTACGGAAACTCTGCAAACCGTGGCCTCGATCGGTGTCGCGTGGAGCGACCGTGGCGATGCCGACAATCTGCTGGCTGAATCCGACCTGGCCCTTTACCAGGCGAAAAAGCTGGGACGAAATCGTGTCGAATTTTTCACGCTGAAGCTTCAATCGGACCTGCAGGGAGAAAGACAGCTTGCAGAGGAATTGAAGCTGGCGCTGGCACGGGATGAGATCGTCCCTTTCTATCAGATCCAGGTGGACGCCCATACGCGGCGGGTCTTCGGGCTTGAGGCGCTCGCCCGCTGGCAGCATCCGGTACACGGCCTTCTGGCGCCTGGCGCTTTTCTCAAGGTGGCTGACGAGTACGGGCTGACGGCAGAGATCGACGCTGCCGTACTCGGTCGCGCACTGCTGGACCGGGCCGAATGGGAGCGGAGCGGAGTCGTTCCGCCACGCATCGCGGTCAACATCTCCGCCAATCGCCTTGGCGACCCGGAGCTGATCGCAGGCCTTTTGAAGCTCGACATTCCGCGCGGGACGATCGTCTTCGAACTGGTGGAGACTATCTTCCTCGATGACAGCGACGACACGGTGCTGTCCAATATCGAACAGATCAAGCTGATGGGCATCGATGTCGAGATCGATGATTTCGGCTCGGGTCACGCCTCGCTGATCGGACTGATCAAGCTCCGGCCAAAGCGTTTGAAGATCGACCGTCAGCTTGTATTCGACATCACAACCTCCGACGAGCAACGCCGGCTCGTTGCCTCCATCGTAGAGATTGCCAAGGCATTGAACGTCGAGGTGATCGCCGAGGGCGTCGAAACCGAAGAGCACGCGCGGCTATTGGCCCGCATGGGCTGTGATGGCCTTCAGGGCTATGCGCTCGGCTATCCAGGCCCGGCGGCAGATATATTTGCCTTGGTTCGCGACCGGCAATCCCCCGATGCCGCGCGGCAAACGGGCCAGTAGCCGGCGGGCCGTGGTCAGACAATCCGCAGCACGACGATCAGCGCGTAGCTGAGGCCGCCCAGTGCGACCAGCGAAACGGTTGCTGCCGCCATCACCCTGCCGCCGGCATGGGCGACCGACCGGATGTTCACCGATAATCCCAGCGCTGCCATGGCAACGACCGTCAGGGCGTTTGAGGCAAGCGCCATGGGAGCGAGTAGCGCTTCCGGAATGAGCCCGATCGAGCGCAGAGCGGTCATGATCAGAAATCCGCCGATGAACCAGGGAACCAGCGCATGGCGATGGTCTGCGGGCAGGTGCTCGGTCTGGTTCTTCATGGCGAGGCCAAGGGCAAAGATGACCGGGCCAAGCATCAGCACGCGAACCAGCTTGACCAGCGCTCCGGTCTGGACACTCAGGAGGCCGACAGGTGCGGTTGCTGCCAGCACCTGGGGTACGGCATAGACCGTCAATCCGGCGAATACGCCGTATTGCGACATGCTCATGCCGGCGTGGAAATAAAGGGCAGGCAGGATGAAGACGGCCGCGACGCCAAGGACCGCGGTGAAGGCCAGAGCCGCCGCGATCTCCTCCGACCCGGCTTCGATGACGGGGGCGACCGCGACGATGGCCGAGTTGCCGCAGATCGAATTGCCGCAGGCGATCAGGGCCGCCAGTTTCGACGACAAACCGAGCGCGCGGCCAATGCCATAGCTCGCGACAATCGACAGAAGCACGACGATCGCGATGCCGGCGATAAGTGCAAGGCCGGCGCCGCGGATGGCCGACAGGCTGATCGAGGCACCGAGCAGGACGATCGCGATTTCCAGCAGGATCTTGGCGCTGAAGTCGATGCCGGGACGTAGCGACGGTTTCAGGGGACGAACGCTGCAGATGGCGATGCCAAGAGCGATGGCGAGGACTAGGCTTTCAATCCATTTACTTCCGAGAACAACAATCTCGAGCCGTTCGCCGAGGCAGGCCAGAACTGCAACCGCGACACAGAGTGCGAGACCGGGGAGCATGAGGTGGATTCGATGCAGGATGGGCATGACGATTTGCCGTTCGATTTGCGGAGATTTAGCGATGGCTGGAATGTCTCACCTTCGATCGTCGACATCTATCGAATAAAATGCTACGTTTCGTTCGTTTAAATAGAACGATCTGCCATGACATTCGAACAGCTAGCCATCTTCGTCGCGGTTGCCGAGCGCGAGCATTTGACGCGGGCAGCGGAGGCCATCCGGCTGACGCCGTCGGCAGTCAGCGCGTCGATCAAGAATCTCGAGGCCTTCTACGGCGTCGAGCTTTTTCACCGTGTCGGGCGGCGGATCGAGCTCACCGACATTGGCCGGACATTTCTGGTGGAGGCGAAAGCGACGCTTGCCCGCGTGCGCTCGGCCGAGCTGATGCTATCCGAACTTGGCGGATTGCAGCGCGGCAAACTCAGCATCTATGCCAGCCAGACCATTGCCAGCTATTGGCTGCCACCCTTTCTGATGCGTTTTCATCTCGACTATCCGGGCATCGATCTCGATCTTACGATCGGCAACACGCGCACTGTGGCCGAGGCGGTGATCGAGGGTGAGGCCGAGCTTGGCTTTGTGGAGGGCGAATTCGACGCGCCAGCCCTGTCCTCGCGCATCGTCGGGCGGGACGCTCTGGTAATCGTGGTGGCGCCCGAGCATGACTGGGCTGACGGACGGCCGCTTTCCGTCGAAAATCTCGTGGCGGATACGTTCTGGGTCATGCGTGAGGAAGGTTCGGGGACGCGTTCCGAATTTGAAAGCTCGTTGGCCAAGCTCGGCCGGTCGCCCGGAGAACTTCAGGTGGCGCTGGTTCTGCCGTCAAACGAGGCGGTGCTGTCGGCCGTTCGATCGGGGAGGTGTGCCGCCGCCATTTCGAGTGCTGCGGCCGGCCTTTATCTGCAGGAAGGCCGCCTCGCCAAGGCCGCCTTTGACCTGCCGATCAGAAACTTTCGCTTGTTGCGGCACAAGGAAAGACATGCCAGCAAGGCTGCGGCAACGCTGGAGGCGATGTGCGTCGCCCCGTCGCTCCCATCTCGGGCCTGAAGCGGGACTAGTCGCCTCTACCGGCGACCACGAGCTCGACCTGGTTGCGGATCAGCATTTCCTCGATATCGGCCGGCGGACGTTCGTCAGTGACCAACATGTCGTAAGTCGATGGGTCGTCGATGACGATCGGGGCGCTGCGACCGAACTTGTGGCTGTCGGCAACGATCACGCGGTGTTCAGCCCTTCTCGCCGCCTCGCGAGAATATTCGGCCTCGTCGAAATCGTGCAACATGAAGCCGGAGGTGGCGTTGACTGCGCCGACCGACAGTACGGCGTGGCGGACGGTGAAGCGGCGCAGAAAATTGATCGCTTCCATGCCGAAGGCACCGCCATCATGGCCGCGCAACTCGCCGCCCGCAAAGAAGACGCGATTGCCGTTTCGGGTCGCCAGCGTATGGGCAACTGAGACGGCGTTGGTAACGATGAAGAGGTTCTGGTGCTTCTGCAACGCCACGGCGATGAAGGCAGTGGTGGAGCCGATGTCGAGAAAGATGGCATCGCCGTTCTGAATCATCCCGGCGACGCGGGCGGCGATGAGGCGCTTGGCTTCCGGATTCTCGTTCATGCGATAGTGCAGCGGCTGCTCGACGGCAGAGTCCTTGATGTGGACGCCGCCATGCACTTTCGTCACCAGCCCGTTGGCTTCGAGCGCGCGGATGTTGCGCCGGATCGTCTCCTCGGAGACCGCCAGCCGTTCCGCCAGAAACTGGATGCGACTGGCGCCGCCGGCAAGGCGCAGTTCCTCCAGGATCTCGCGTTCACGGTGGTTGGCGTGCGCCGGATTCTGATCGGAGACTGACATTAAATTCCCTCTGAGGAGCTTCGCCAATTAAAATTTTTTAAGTTAAATTTCGAGGCGCGGAAAGCGTCCTGATGCGATTTTGGTAAAAAATTCGGTCATTTGTCACATTTTGCCTCAGCATAACTCAACAAAAAGCCAAAATTTTGTTTCATTCTGTGGTCCCTTCTTGACAGTCCGATGTTTGTGAAGAACCTTTCACATTAATCTGCAGGAAGGCGGGAGAGGCGATGATTGTACCGCCTGGTGATAAGACATTGGCTCGTGGCATTCGGTACGAATCCGTCGCGATTTGCCCCACCGTCAATCTTGCATCTCATCAATACACTGGCAGCAACTTGCAGGGTCCGACGATGATCCTCGGCGACTTTCATCCGGCTGCCGGGCAGCATTTATCGAGCACCTGGTTCGAAAGGTCCTGCAGTTTTGGGTGACGTTTATGAGTAGTTTTCGAGGTCGTTTGATGAAGGAACTGCCTACCACAGCAAAAGCGGTCGTTATCGGGGGCGGCATCATCGGATGTTCCACTGCATATCATCTTGCCAAGATCGGATGGACCGACACCGTCTTGCTGGAGCGCCACAAGCTTACGTCGGGAACGACCTTCCACGCGGCAGGCCTTGTCGGCCAACTTCGCTCAAGCGCGAGTATCACCCGACTGCTGGGCTATTCGGTCGATCTCTATAACAGCCTCGAGGCTGAGACAGGTCTTGCCACCGGCTGGAAGATGAACGGCGGATTGAGGCTGGCCTGCAACGCCGAGCGGTGGACGGAGGTCAAGCGACAGGCAACGACGGCGCGGTCTTTCGGTCTCGACGTGCAGCTTCTGACACCAGGGGAGGCGCTGGGTCTCTGGCCGCTGATGCAGGTCGACGACGTCATTGGCGCCGCCTTCCTGCCGACTGACGGTCAGGCGAACCCCTCCGACATCACGCAGGCACTTGCCAAGGGCGCGCGAATGGCGGGGGTCTCGATCTTCGAGGATACCGGCGTCATCGACATCGAGATAGACAAGGGCAGGATCCGTGCCGTCGTCACCGATCGCGGCCGGATCGAATGCGAGCGCGTCGTCGTCTGCGCCGGTCAGTGGACGCGCGATTTTGCAGCGCGCTTCGGCGTCAACGTGCCGCTTGTATCCATCGAACACCAATATGTCCTTACCGACTCCTTCGGCGTGCCGTCCAACCTGCCTACGCTGCGCGATCCGGACCGTATGACCTACTACAAGGAGGAGCTCGGCGGCCTCGTCATGGGCGGCTACGAGCCCAATCCGATCCCGTGGGCTGCGACCGGTGTGCCTGATGATTTTCAGTTTTCCCTGCTCGATTCCAACTACGACCACTTTGGCCAGATCATGCAACAGGCGCTGGTGCGTGTGCCTGGTCTGCAGACGGCCGGCGTCAAGCAGCTGCTCAACGGTCCCGAAAGCTTTACGCCCGATGGGAATTTCATCCTCGGCGAAGCGCCCGAGCTAAAGAACTTCTTCGTCGGTGCCGGCTTCAATGCCTTCGGTATCGCCTCGGCCGGCGGTGCAGGGATGGCCCTTGCCGAATGGGTCACGAAGGGCGAACCGCCCTACGATCTCTGGCCCGCGGACATCAGGCGTTTCGGTCGTCCGCATTTCGACACCGACTGGGTTCGCACGCGTACGCTCGAAGCCTATGGCAAGCACTACACCATGGCCTGGCCCTACGAAGAGCATTCCAGCGCTCGCCCCTGCCGCAAATCGCCGCTCTACGACCGGCTGAAGGCTCAAGGCGCCTGCTTCGGCGAAAAGCTCGGCTGGGAGCGGCCGAACTGGTTTGCCGATCTGTTTGCCGGCGAGGAGCCGAAAGACATCTACAGCTATAACAGGCAGAACTGGTTTTCTGCCGTTGGCCGCGAGCACAAGGCGGTGCGCGAAGCTGCCGTCCTCTTCGACCAGACATCCTTTGCCAAATTCGTGCTCAAGGGGGCCGATGCGGAAGCAGCACTTAGTTGGATCGCATCGAACGACGTTGCCAAGCCGGTCGGCTCTCTCGTTTATACCCAGATGCTGAACGACAACGGCGGGATCGAATGCGATCTGACCGTGGCACGCATCGCCGAGGACGAATTCTACATCACTACCGGCACCGGCTTTGCAACGCGCGATTTCGACTGGATTGCCAAGGGGATCCCGGCCGACATGCACGCCGAGCTCGTCGACGTCACATCAGCCTATTCCGTCCTCTCGCTGATGGGGCCGAACACTCGCGCTATCCTCGAGACGGTTACCAGCGCTGACGTTTCCAATGCGGGTTTCCCGTTCGGCCAGGTGCGCACGATCGGGATCGCTGGCTGTCCCGTCCGCGCGCTCCGCATCACCTATGTCGGCGAGCTCGGCTATGAGCTGCATGTGCCGGTCGAATATGCGGCGACCGTCTATGACGCGCTGATGGCGGCCGGCGGAGGCTACGGCCTGGTCAATGCGGGCTATCGCGCGATCGAGAGCTGCAGGCTGGAAAAGGGCTACCGCGCCTGGGGGGCCGATATCGGTCCGGACCGTACGCCGATCGAGGCGGGTCTCGGCTGGGCGGTGAAGATGAAAAAGAACATTGCCTTTCGCGGTCGGGCCGCGATAGAGCGCCAACTCGCGCTGGGCGTCGAGAAGATGCTAGCCTGCTTTGTTCCAGACGATCCAGAGGTCGTATTGCTGGGCCGCGAGACGATCTACCGCGACGGCAAACACGTCGGCTGGCTGTCCAGCGGCGGGTTCGGCTACACGCTCGACAAGCCGATCGGCTACGGCTATGTCGGCGATCCCGACGGCGTGACCGAGGAGTTCGTTCTCTCCGGCACCTACGAACTCGACGTCGCCATGCGTCGGGTGCCGTGCTCGGTGTCGATGAGACCGCTCTACGACCCCGAGATGGCGCGGGTGAAGGCCTGAAATCTGTGGTCTTTCCGTCGTCAGGGCGCGCGCTTTCTTGACTCGCCCGGGCTTTCGTCATCAATCGAACGGCTGATGAAACGGAACGGAGCGGGCCATGCCGGAGACGGACGTCAAGCTGGAGGAGAGCTGGAAAAAAGCGCTGTCGCAAGAGTTCGCCAGCGCCTACATGCAGCAGCTCAAGGCCTTTCTTCTCGAGGAAAAGCAAAGCGGAAAGAGCATTTTTCCCCGTGGCCCGGAATATTTTCGGGCGCTCGACCTGACGCCGCTTTCCAATGTCAAAGTCGTGATCCTCGGGCAGGATCCCTATCACGGGCTCGGCCAGGCACACGGCCTCTGCTTCAGCGTGCAGCCGGGCGTGCGCATTCCTCCGTCGCTGGTCAATATCTACAAGGAAATGCAGAGCGATCTCGGTATTCCGCCAGCGCGCCACGGCTTCCTTGAAAGCTGGGCGAAGCAGGGCGTCCTGCTTTTGAACAGCGTCCTGACCGTCGAGGAATCGCGTGCTGCCTCGCATCAGGGAAAGGGCTGGGAACGCTTTACCGACGCGGTCATCCGCACCGTCAACGACGAATGCAACGCCGTCGTCTTCATGCTTTGGGGAAGTTATGCGCAGAAGAAGGCCGCATTCGTCGACGCCTCGCGACACCTGGTGCTGAAGGCCGCACACCCGTCGCCGCTTTCCGCCCACAACGGCTTTCTTGGGTCCAGGCATTTTTCGAAGGCGAATGCCTATCTCGAGGCGCATGGCCGCCAAGCGGTCGACTGGGCGCTGCCGAGCGATGTCGCCGGGCGCTAACTAATTATTCCATGGATCGATCAGTGAAACGCCCGTGTCGTCGAAGTCGGCGACATTTCGCGTGACGACGATGAGATCGTGGACGACGGCGGTGGCGGCAATCAGACCATCCGCATCCCCGCGTGGGCGAAGAGCCGATATGCGGGCCCATTCGACGGCGATGCGATCGGTGATCGGCAGGATACGATCTTTGTGGTCAAGTTGGATTCGGCGGAGCCACTCTTCGAGATGAACCGCCGTGCGCGGGTCGGATTTCTGCTTCAGAGCAATCCCGCGCATGATCTCGCCAAGGGTGATGACGCTCAGGTACACCGTGCGGGGATCGACGGAGCGAAGCCAGGATGTAGCTTGCGCTGTTCCGCGACGGGCTTCCGAGATGACGTTGGTGTCGACGAGATACATCAGATGGCAACATTTCGGCTCGGCATCTTGCTGCGCCTTGTGACAGTTTCGCTCATTTCGTCATCCCATGATGGACCTGCCAAGATGTCGTCGACCAGATTGGGTCGTCCGACCCGAAGCGCGTCGTAATCATCCGCAGACAGGACAACGGCAGCGCGCTCGCCCCGAAGGGTTACGATCTGCGGGCCTTCCGTACGCGCCTTTTGAACGACTTTCGAAAATTGATTCTTGGCGTCTTGCAATTGCCAGTTCATGAAGGCCTCCTAGCTAGACTGTCTAGATATAAGGTGCTGAGCCGCTTCAGTCAAGCGGAAGTGTCGATTGAACGACAGCCCTTCATCGTTCAACAATTGAGGACAATGCGTTTGGCGATCGGGGGCTATCCGAAAGCGGCTGCGACAACCATCTTCTGCCCATCAGAAACGCCCTGAAATTACGGGCGGAGAAAGGGGTTTGAAATGCTTGACCAGATCAAAGGCCTCCACCACGTCACATCGATGGCGGGAAATGCCAAGACCAACAACCAGTTTTTCACCGATACGCTTGGCCTGCGCCGCGTCAAGAAGACCGTCAATTTCGACTCTCCGGATGTCTACCATCTCTATTATGGCGACGAGATCGGTACACCGGGCTCGGTCATGACCTATTTCCCATTCGGGAAGATGCCTCGCGGCCGTCCCGGCACGGGCGAGGTCGGCACGACAGTGTTTTCGGTTCCGGAAGGCGCGCTCGCATACTGGACCGATCGTTTAGCCGCCAAGGGCGTCGACGGCATCAAGGCGGACGAATCTTTCGGCCAGAAGCGCCTGCACTTTGCCGGTCCTGATGGAGACGGTCTCGCACTTGTCGAAGTCAAGGACGACCCGCGCCAGGCGTGGACCCATGGCGGCGTCGATGCCGATCATGCCATCCGTGGTTTTCATTCGGTTTCGATGCGGCTCCGCGATGACGGCGCCACGAACGAACTGTTGAAATATATGGGTTATCAGATTGTCGATACGCATGACGGCGTCAAGCGGTTGGCGATCCCAGGTGGGAACGGCGCCGACTTCGTGGACCTGGAAACCATGCCGAATATCGCGCGCTCCATGCCCGGCGCCGGTTCTGTGCACCATGTCGCCTTCGCGGTCGAAAACCGCGCAAAGCAGCTGGAAGTTCGCAAGGCGCTGATGGATACCGGGCACCAGGTAACGCCAGTTATCGATCGCGACTACTTCTGGGCGATTTATTTCCGTACGCCGGGTGGCGTGTTGTTCGAGGTCGCAACCAACGAACCGGGTTTCAATCGTGACGAAGACACGGCCCATCTCGGCGAGGCGCTGAAGCTGCCGCAACAGCATGCGCATCTGCGCTCTCTGATCGAGCAGCATCTCGAGCCGCTGGACGCGTGAACGGGGAGAAACTGACATGACCGATACAAGCTATGTGCACCGGCTGCGTGCCGGTGCAGCCGGCAAGCCTATTCTCTTCGTTTTCCACGGCACGGGCGGCGACGAGAACCAGTTCTTCGATTTTGGCAGCCGATTGCTGCCGGAAGCAACCATCGTCTCGCCGCGCGGGGATGTTTCGGAATATGGCGCGGCACGCTTCTTCAAGCGAACGGGGGAGGGCGTCTACGACATGGCGGATCTCGCCCGCTCGACCGACAAGATGGCTGGTTTCGTCAAGCGCCTGGCAGAGGAGCGCAAGGCCTCCGCAATCCTCGGCCTCGGATTTTCGAACGGCGCGAACATCCTTGCCAACGTGATGTTCGAGCATGGCGATCTGTTCGATGCGTCTGTGCTCATGCATCCGCTTATCCCGTTCACGCCGGGGGACGATGCCAGGCTTGCCGGGCGGCGGGTGTTGATCACCGCGGGCGAGCGCGATCCGATCTCGCCCAGACCTGCGACGACGGCCCTGGCGGACTATTTCGCCCGCCAAAAAACCGACGTGAAGATCGAATGGCATGCGGGCGGGCACGACATCCGTCCGAACGAAATAGAGGCTGTTCGCGAATTCTTCGCAGCCTGTGCCTGATTATCCCCCGGCATGAGTGAAAGGCGTGGCGGTTCTGCAACCGCCGCGCCTTATTTCGTTGGCGACGCCAAAGGGCGCAGTGCCTGCTTGTCGGCAATCCCTGCGCTCGCTAATAGTCCAAGCCTAAAATACTGGGGAGGATTCGCCGTGACGCTTGCCGAGCAGAAGCAGTATCGCGTCGGCGTCGCCTATGTGGCCCTTTCAGCCCTGGCGTGGTCATCTTCCGGCCTGTTCGTCCGCTCCATCCATGCGGACCTGATGACGATCCTCTTTTGCCGCGGCATCGTTTCCGGCTGCGGCGTCTTTGCACTTTTTCTCTATATCGAGCGCGGCTGCGCCTTGCGGATCATTCGCTCGATGCGGGGACCGTCGCTGGCCGCGACGGTGTTTTCGACCGCAGCGATGATCAGCGGCATCGGGTCGATCTACTATACGTCGGTCGCCGACGCGATGGTGATCTACGCGACGGTGCCGTTCGTTACCGCCGGCGTCGCCTATGTCTTCATCAAGGAACGGCCAAGCCTGACGACGCTCATTGCCAGTAGCGTCGCGCTTCTGGGCGTGATCGTCATGCTCACCGGCGAGGCTGGGGGCGGCGGCAGTTGGCTCGGCAAGGGACTGGCGGCAATCATGACGCTGATGGTTGCCGGCCTTGCCGTCGTCATGCGCCAACACCGCAACGTGCCGATGCTGCCGGCTATGGCGGCCTCCGCCTGGCTCTGCTCGCTGCTGACCTTCTGGTTCGCATCGCCTGGGTCGGTCTCGACCGGCGATATCGGCCTGATCATCGCGTTCGGGCTGGTCCAGAATGCCATGGGGCTCAGTCTCTACACATTCGGTTCGCGCCTCATGCCGGCTGCGGACGCCAGCCTGCTGACCTCGCTCGAAGTGCCGCTGACGCCGTTGTGGGTCTGGATGTTCCTCGGCGAAATACCCTCGGCTGCAACGATGATCGGCGGCCCGATCGTGCTTCTCGCCCTATTCGGCCATATCCTTTTGGAGGTCCGGCGAAACCGCGTGCCCGTTGGCGCGTCTGTTTTGTGAGGGATGCGGGAGGCGGAGCAGAAGACCCCTCCCCAACCCTTCCCACAAGGGGGACGGGGCGATCGTCGCTAGGGCGCGCTTTGTGATACGACCGATAAAGCGTCTTTCAACGAAGATTGTTATTGTCGATAGATTTAATAGGGAACATCTTGCCTCGTGGATGGGATCGTAGAGAATGTCGTTTCTTGAGACCCGTCTGCGACGCGAATAAGTTAGCATCACCGTCGCGCCATTGGATGAGTGAGGACTTGGGGATGAATATGAAGATGTCAGTGGCGATCGAGGACGCAACCCCCGTCGTAGATGCCGAGGCCGTCCGGTTCGAATTCCGCGATGCCATGTCGCGGATGGCCGCTGCGGTCAACATCGTCACGTCCAACGGGCCGGGAGGCTTGGCAGGCTTTGCGGCGACGGCAGTCTGCAGTGTTACGGACAGTCCTCCGACGCTGCTGGTCTGCCTCAATCGCAGCGCTTCGGTGTATCCGGCGGTGACCGCAAATGGCGTCCTCTGCGTCAATGTTCTTTCCGACGGCCATCAGGATCTGTCCCGGCTTTTCGGCGGAAAGACGCCTGTCGAGGAGCGTTTCGCGGCTGCCGCGTGGTCGGAGCTTGCGACTGGATCGCCCGTGCTCGAGGATGCGCTAGTGTCGTTCGACTGCCGCATCGTGCGTCGAGCAGATGTTGGAACGCATGATGTGCTGATGTGCGAAGTCGAAGCCATCCGCCGTCGTGACGACGGCCATGGGCTCGTCTATTTCGACCGGGACTATCACCGGGCAGGACCCGGCAAAGCCTGATTTTCAATAGTTTTCCTGGTACCACTCGACGAAGCGACGCACGCCTTCCTCGACCGGGATTTGCGGCTTGAAGCCGGTGAGGGCGACCAGGAGGCCGGGGTCGGCAAAGGTGCGGTGAACGTCGCCGGGCTGCATCGGCAGCATCTTGCGGATCGCGGGTTTGCCAAGCGTCGCCTCGATGATTTCGACGAAATGCATGAGTTCGACGGACGTGCCGCCGCCAATATTGACGACGCGGAAGGGAGCGTTGCGCGACAGGGTGTCGACGACGGTGTCGGAGGCGACGCGGTTTTCTTCCGAGGGAACGACGCCGATCAGCCTGACGATACCTTCGACGAGATCGTCGATATAGGTGAAGTCGCGGCTCATCCGGCCCTCGCCGTAGATCTCGATCGGCCGGTCGTGGCGGACGGCATCGACGAACTTGAAGAGCGCCATGTCGGGCCGGCCCCAGGGACCATAGACCGTGAAGAAGCGGAAGGCGGTGGTCGGGATGTCGAACAGATGGGCGTAGCTGTGCGCCATCAGCTCCATGCTCTTCTTGGTCGCCGCATAGATCGTCATCTGCTCGTCGGCCTTGTCGCTCTCGGCAAACGGCATCTTCTCGTTGGCGCCATAGACGGACGAGGTCGAGGCCAGCAGCAGGTGCTTCGGCTTCAGCGCGCGGGCAAGCTCAATGATGTTGAACGAGCCGGTAATGTTGGAATCGACATAGGACCGCGGGTTTTCCAGGCTGTAGCGGACGCCGGCCTGGGCGGCCAGATGGACGATGACGTCGGGATCGGCAAGTTCGGCGGCTTTGTCCAGCGCCGCCTTGTCCTCCAGCATGCCGACGAAGGGCTTGAAGCCGTTCGAGCGGGCGAGGATCGCGTGGCGTTTTTCCTTCAGCGCGACATCGTAGTAGGGCGTCATGCCATCGAAGCCGACGACGAAATTGCCTTCGTCGAGCAGGCGCTTGGCCAGATGGAAGCCAATGAAGCCGGCTGTGCCGGTGATCAGATAACGCATGCTCAAGCCCTCTTTGCGGCTTTGCCGGTCTCGGTCGGCCGTCCGATGCTGGTATAGTCGAACCCGTGCCGGACGACTTCCTCGCGACGGTAGATATTGCGCAGGTCGACCAGGACGGGCGTCTTCATGACGGATTTCAGCCTGAGGAAATCGAGCGCGCGGAACTGGTTCCACTCGGTGACGATGACCACCGCGTCCGCCCCTTGCGCCGCGCCATAGGCGTCGTCGGCATAGCTGATGTCGTCGATCACCTTGGCGGCATTCTCCATGCCTTCGGGGTCGTAGCCGACGATGCTGGCGCCGGCATCCTGCAGCGCCTGGATGACGGAGATCGCCGGGCTGTCGCGCATGTCGTCGGTGTTGGGCTTGAAGGTGAGGCCGAGCACGGCGATGGTCTTGCCGCGCACGTCGCCGCCGACCGCCGCGACCACCTTGCGGCCCATGGCGCGCTTGCGGTTGTCGTTGATCGAAATCGTCGTCTCGATGAGGCGGACAGGGCTGTCATAGTCTTGCGCGGTCTTCGCCAGCGCCAGCGCGTCCTTCGGAAAGCAGGAGCCGCCGTAGCCCGGGCCGGCATGCAGGAATTTGGAGCCGATGCGGCCGTCGAGGCCGATGCCGCGCGAGACTTCCTGGACGTTGGCGCCGACTTTTTCGCAGAGGTCCGCCATCTCGTTGATGAAGGTGATCTTCATGGCGAGGAAGGCATTGGCGGCATATTTGATCAGCTCGGAGGTGCGGCGCGAGGTGAAGAGCAGCGGCGCCTGGTTGAGATAGAGCGGCCGGTAGACCTCGGTCATCACTTCGCGGGCGCGGTCGTCGTCGAGGCCGATGACGATGCGGTCGGGGCGCTTGAAGTCCTCGATCGCCGCACCCTCGCGCAGGAACTCCGGATTGGAGACGACGGCGACGTCGGCCTCGGGGTTGGTTTCGCGGATGATGCGCTCGACCTCGTCGCCAGTGCCGACCGGCACGGTCGACTTGGTGACGACGACGGTGAAGCCCTTGATGTGCATGGCGATTTCGCGGGCGACCGCATAGACGTAGGACAGGTCCGCATGGCCATCGCCACGACGTGACGGCGTGCCGACGGCAATGAAGACGACGTCGCTGGCTTCGACGCATTCTTCTACCGCGGTCGAGAAAGACAGGCGGCCGGAGCGGACGTTGTCGGCAACCAGCTGCTCCAGCCCCGGCTCGAAGATCGGGATCGCACCCATCTTCAAGGCTTCGATCTTGGAGACGTCGTTGTCGACGCAGATGACGTCATGGCCGAAATCCGCAAAGCAGACGCCGGATACCAGACCCACGTAACCAGAACCGATCATCGTGATGCGCATGAAACCTATTCCTCAGCCTGCGTCGGGATCGCGGACCTGTGCCGCACCCCAAGCATTGTCGATCGCCTGCGCTTATACACAGCGTTCTCGCGGTGGGCCATATGGAGCCAACGTTTGTGCGGCAGTTGCACGAAAGTTTCATAGAACGGGGAAAAGCGGGAAATCAGACCTTCAAAATGTCCGACAGTTTCTTGCCGACCGGTTCGCGTTCGGAGAGGTCGAGGCCGGAGAAGAGGTCGACGATGTGGCTGACCATCAGTTCGGCGGCGTCTTTCGGCTTGTGTTGGGCGATTGCCTTGACCAGTTCGTGATGGGCGTGGTGTTCGCAGATCGTGTCGCGGCGGCGCCAGTAGAGGGCGACGATCAGCGACGAGCGCGAGCAGAGGCGACGGACGAAATCGGTGTAGATCGAGTGATTGGCGATCTCGGCGATCGCGACATGGAACTGGCCGGAGAGATGCACCGCCTCGCCGTCCTTGCCGGCGGCGACGGCGGCATGCTCTTCTTCCATATGTCTTTCGAGAAGGGCAATATCGGCGGGTTTGGCAATTTCGGCTGCCATGGCGGCGACCTTCGGCTCAAGCAGGGAGCGGGCCTCGAACACTTCGCGGGCTTCAAGCCGCGTCGGCTTGGCGACGAAGGCGCCGCGGTTGGGCTCCAGCGACACGATGTGATCAAGCGCGAGCGCCTGAAGCGCTGCACGGACGACCGTACGGCTGACGGAATAGATGTCGCCAAGCTCGTCCTCCGGCAGCTTCGTGCCGGGGGTGATGCTGTGACCGAGAATAGCGCTCCTGATCCCGAGGTAGACGGGCGATTGCTGCACAGGCGGCTGTCCTGCCGTCCGGCTTTTCCCTGATGTTTTGAGCATGGTTGTATTATCGGTCTGGAATCGAGTGTGGTTGCTATATTGCATTCAACATAGCCTATCATTGCGCGCAATACCACGTAAGTTTTGTATACAATATCTGATTACGTTGTGTGCATTTGCTCTTTTTCCCGCTCCCATAAAATGGGCAGTTTTGCGCTGCCCCTAAATTTCAAAATATGCAAATGGCAATATTACCAATAGTTTAATCTGACTTTTTGCAATTGGCACGGCCTTTGCAAACTCTCTAGCACAGGCATATTGCTAGAGGTGCAGATGGCAAAGGGCGATCTCGAACTTATCAGGCTGACGAAGCGCTATGGCAATGCGCTTGCGGTCGATGCCATCGATCTGAAGGTTCCGGCTGGTACCTACTGCTGCCTGCTCGGCCCCTCCGGTTGTGGAAAATCCTCGACGCTGCGCATGGCAGCCGGGCATGAAACGGTGTCCGAAGGCGACGTCGTGTTGTCAGAGAGCCAGATCACCCACGCGCGTCCAGCAGACCGTGGCACGGCGATGATGTTCCAGAACTACGCGCTCTTTCCGCATCTCGATCTGGTCGACAACGTCGCCTTCAGCATGAAGATGAAGGGCGTCAACAAGGAGATCCGTCAGGCCAAGGCGCTCGACATGCTGAAACTGATGCAGATGGAGCCCTATGCCAACCGGCGGCCGGCGCAACTGTCAGGCGGCCAGCAGCAGCGCGTGGCGCTAGCCCGCGCTCTGATCACCGATCCGGAAGCATTGCTTCTCGACGAGCCACTGTCGGCGCTCGATCCATTCCTGAAGATCCGCATGCGCGCGGAGCTCAAGAAGCTGCAGAAGACGCTCGGCATCACCTTCGTTCATGTGACCCACAGCCAGGAGGAGGCGATGGCGCTCTCTGACCTGATCGTGGTGATGAACAACGGTCGCATCGAGCAGGCGGCCGAAGCGCGCGAAGTCTTCGAGCGGCCGGCGACCGCATTCGTTGCGCGCTTCATGGGCGATCACAACGTGCTTTCCGGCCGCGTCACGGCGAGCCAGGACGGCGTCGTCAAGCTGGAGGTTCCCGAGGGGCAGACATTCTCCGTTCGCGGCAAGGCAACGGAGACTGGTGCTCCGATCGACATCGGCATCCGCACCGATCGGGTGCGGCTGGCGCCACCATCTGAGAAGAGCCTCGGTTTCAACGGCATCGTTTCGAATGTCGAATACCGCGGCGCTTCCGTAAAAATCACAGTCATAGGCGCGGGCAGCGAAGACTTTACGGCCATCATTCGCGACACGGAATACTTCGCCAAACCGGTCTCGGTCGGCGATGCACTGTCTTTGAGTTGGGCCTTGGAGGATGCGGTCCTCCTCGGCCGGGTTTCAGCCTGATCTTTCCATCATCCAAAAAAAGGGAACAGCAAATGACCAAGGAAACCAAATCCACCGAGACGGCAGGGGGCATTTCCCGCCGTACATTGCTTAAGACCGGTGCCGCCGCGGTCGGCGCCGTTGCAGGCTCCGGCCTCATCACCGGCTTTCCAACGATCTGGGCGCAGACAAACATCACGCTTCGCCAGTTCGGTACCGGCGTTTCCAACCTCAACGCCATCGCCGACAAGTGCAAGGCCGACCTCGGCATCACGCTCGAAATGACGGCAACCGACTCCGACGCCGCCGCCCAGCGCGCCGTGACGCAGCCCAATAGCTACGATATCGCCGACATCGAATACTGGATCGCCAAGAAGGTGTTTCCAACGGGCGTCCTTCAGCCGATGGATACCAAGAAGCTGAAATATTTCGACAAGATCGTGCCGCTGTTCATCACCGGCAAGCTGAAGCCGGACAGCGTGATCGCGCAGGGTACTGCTCCGCACACAGTCGGCTTCGTCGAAGGGCAGGAAAGCAAGAAATTCGCCAAGAAGCCGACCGAGTGGATGACGATGGTTCCGACCATCTACAACGCCGATACCCTCGGCATCCGCCCGGATCTCGTCGGCCGCGACATCACCAGCTGGGCTGACATCCTCGATCCGGCCTTCAAGGGCAAGACCGCGATCCTCAACATCCCGTCGATCGGGATCATGGATGCTGCCATGATCATGGAAGCGTCCGGTCACATCAAATATGCCGACAAGGGCAACATGACGAAGGCGGAAATCGACAAGACGATCGACTTCCTGATCAAGACCAAGGGCGACGGCCAGTTCCGCGCCTTCTGGAAGTCCTTCGACGAGTCGGTCAACCTGATGGCGTCGGGCGAAGTCGTCATCCAGTCCATGTGGTCGCCGGCGGTTGCCGCCGTCCGCTCCAAGGGCATCGCCTGCAAGTTCCAGCCGCTCAAGGAAGGCTACCGTTCATGGGGCGGTGGTCTCGGCCTTGCCAAGCACCTGTCGGGTGCGCAGCTCGACGCGGCCTACGAGTACATCAACTGGTACACATCCGGCTGGGTCGGCGGCTATCTCAACCGCCAGGGCTACTACTCGGCCTGCATGGACACGGCCAAGAACTTCATGACGGCAGACGAGTGGGGCTACTGGATCGAAGGCAAGCCAGCCCAGGGCGACATCATGTCTCCTGAAGGCAAGGTCATGGAGAAGGCCGGAGCAGTTCGCGACGGCGGTTCGTTCGAAGAGCGCATGGGCCACGTCGCCTGCTGGAACTCGGTCATGGACGAAGACCGCTACATGGTGAAGCGCTGGAACGAGTTTATCGCTGCCTGATGTGAACAGCGTCGGTTGGGGCAGCCCCTCATCCGGCCTGTCGGCCACCTTCTCCCCGCGGGCGGGGAGAAGGGGATAGACGCGCCTTCCGTCGTCCCTGACTTTCGGAAGAAGGACGGCAAACTCGATAGGTTCCCTCTCCCCGCTTGCGGGGAGAGGGTTAGGGTGAGGGGCAATCTCACGACCAGAACAAGGATCGGTAAATGACGACGATCGCGACGGCACGGGTGGAAACTGAGACCGGCAAGGCAGGCTGGCGCAACTGGTCGCTGCCGCTCGGCGTGCTGTCCTATCTGCAGGCATTGCCGCTGATCGTCATTCTCGGCTTCTTCTTTCTGCTGCCAATCCTGATGATCGCCGTGGTCAGCTTCTGGGACTATGATTTCGCGGGTATCTATCCGGCGCTCCTGTCGACGAACTATACCGACTCCCTCGGCTCCTGGGTTACCTGGAAAACCTATCTCAATACGATCAAGTTCATGCTGATCGTCTGGGCGCTGACGTTGTTCATCGGTTTCTGGGTCGCTTATTATCTGGCCTTCTACATCCGCAAGCCGACGACGCAGATGATCCTGTTTCTGATCTGCACCGTGCCGTTCCTGACATCGAACATCATCCGCATGATCTCGTGGATACCGGTGCTCGGTCGCAACGGCCTCATCAACTCATCGCTGATCAAGATGGGGATCATTCCGCAGCCGATCGAATGGCTACTCTATTCCGATTTCGCGGTCATCCTGGCCATGGTGCATCTCTATACGCTGTTCATGGTGACGCCGATCTTCAACACGCTGATGCGCATCGACCGCTCGCTGTTCGAGGCAGCGAGGGATGCCGGGGCGAACGGCTGGCAGATTCTCTGGAACGTCGTCATTCCGCTGGCAAAGCCGGGGATCGCCATTGGTACGATCTTCGTCGTCACTCTGGTCATGGCCGATTTCTCCACCGTGCAGGTGATGTCTGGTGGCCAGAGCGCTTCGGTGGCGCTGATGATGAAGAACCAGATGTCGCTGCTGCAATATCCGGCCGCAGCCGCCAACGCCGTCGTGCTGCTGATCCTGGTGCTGCTGATGGTTGCCGCCATCCTGCGCGTCGTCGACATCCGCAAGGAGCTTTGAGATGAACACCGAGAAGCGCCCGCTGGAATTCTATGTGCTCACCGCGTTTTTCATTATCTTCGTATTGTTCCTGTATGGGCCGTTCTCGGCGATTTTCATCCTGTCTTTCCAGGGACCGGACGGCGGGCTTACGTTTCCGCTCAATGGTGTTTCGCTGCACTGGTTCAGCAATCTTTTCCAACGGCAGGCGGTCGGCGATTTCGGCGCCTCGTTCGAGCGGTCCTTCCTGCTCGGGCTGATGGTGATGGTGGTAACCGTTGTTGTCTCGCTGCTTGCGGGTCTCGCATTTCGGCGGAAGTTTCGCGGCGCTTCCGTTATCTTCTATGGCACCGTTGCCAGCCTCGTCGTTCCCTCGATCATCATCTCGCTTGGGATCGGGGTTGTATTTCAACAATTCGGCCTGGCCCCTGCCTGGTACTCCTCGGCATTTGGCGCACATCTGACCTGGACGCTGCCGTTCGGTGTCCTCATCATGTTCGCCGTGTTCAACCGCTTTTCGCCTTCGTACGAGGAGGCGGCGCGGGATCTTGGGGCGAGCTCCTGGCAGACGTTCCGTTATGTGGTCCTACCGATGATTGCCCCCAGCCTGATCGGCGTGGCCTTGTTCGGCTTTTCGCTCTCCTACGACGAATTCGCCCGTACCCTGATGACGTCAGGCTCGTTCAACACGCTGCCGCTCGAGATCTACGGGATGACGACCAACGTGACGACGCCCGTGCTCTATGCGCTCGGCACGGTGACGACGCTGTTTTCGTTCACGATCATTCTGACATTCGTCGGTATCGGCATGATCATGCGTCGTCGGCGCATGGCTGAAGGGTCGGATGCCGGCAAGGGAATTTAAGCGCATGCGCATCTTGGTCATCAACCCCAATACGACGGCTTCGATGACGGAAAAGATCGGCAAGGCAGCCCGCGAGGTCGCGGGTGGCGGTACCGAGATCGTCGCCCGCAACCCGTCTTCCGGCCCCGCCAGCATCCAGGGGCCGGAAGACGGAGAGGCGGCACTTCCCGGATTGTTTGCCGAGATCGAGAGGGCGAACGACGAGGACTTCGACGCCATCATCATCGCCTGTTTCGACGACACTGGCCTTTATCAGGCCCGCCGGCGGACATCCCGTCCGGTGATCGGCATCGGCGAGGCCGGCTATCACGCCGCGACGCTGATTGCCGGGCGTTTCAGCGTCGTGACCACGCTCTCGGTCTCGATCCCCGTCATCGAAGACAACATCGTCACCTATGGTTTCAAGTCCCGGTGCGTGCGGGTACGGGCCTCGGAAGTGCCTGTTCTCGAACTGGAAAGAGCGGGATCGGATGCTTGCCGCACCATATCGCTTGAGATTGCTTCAGCATTGGCTAATGATGGATCGGACGCTATCGTTCTAGGCTGCGCGGGAATGGCGGATCTCGCCAACGAGCTTAGCCTGGAACACGGCGTGCCGGTCATCGATGGAGTTGCTGCGGCCGTCAAGCTTGCCGAGATGCTGTATGCGCTCGGTCTCAAGACGTCTCAGGCGGGGGAATTCAGGAAAGTTGCATGAGTTCAGCATTCGCCATTCGGACGATGCGGCCAGGAGAAATTGAGCTAGCCCTCGAATGGGCACGACAGGAGGGGTGGAACCCCGGGGTCGACGACGCTTTGGATTTCTACAATACCGATCCATCGGGCTTTCTTGTTGGCGCCATCAGGGAAGTTCCCGTCGGATGTATTTCCGTCGTCAAATATGGCGATGATTTCGCCTTTCTCGGCCTGTTCATGGTTCACCCCGACTTTCGTGGCAAGGGATATGGCAAGAAGCTCTGGGAGCGCGGGATAGCCTCGGCGGAGGGCCGCACCATCGGTCTTGATGGCGTGCTCGCGCAACAGGCGAACTATCAGCGTGCCGGCTTCGAGGTTGCCTACCGGACGGTGCGTTACGGCGGCGTCGCGAAAGCTCCGCCCGCCGCCGGTATTCTGGCGACGCCGATTGCTCCGGACCGGCTCGAGGGATTGCAGCGATACGACGCCGGAATGTTTCCCGAGCCCCGCAAGACCTTTGTCTCCCTCTGGTGCGGTGCACCGGCGAAGCGAAAGTCCGTCGTCGCGCGCAGCAGTGGCAAGATCAGGGGCTACGGCACGATCAGGCGCTGTTTCGAAGGCCACAAGATCGGTCCTCTTTTTGCGAACGATCCCGAGACAGCCAGCGCGATCCTCTCGACGCTGATCCCGGTGGCAAAGGGCAAGCGGATCTATATCGACGTGCCGGCAGACAATATCGAGGGCGTGAGGCTGGCAGAATCCCTCGGGCTTCAGCCGGTGTTCGAAACGGCGCGGATGTATCGGGGGCCAGCCCCAGCGTTGCCACTGAAACGCATCTTCGGCGTTACAACCCTCGAGCTCGGATAGCTGCCCGGCCGAACCCGTCTAAACCGTCTGTCACACCACTCTCGTCGGATCATTGAGGCGGATGGTCCCTTTGGCGCGTTCAGGCGCTGATAAGTCATGCAAAAAGCCCAATCTGTTGAGACAACAGGGTCGCTTTCCCAAAAACAAACCTTTATAGATGCGCGGGTTTGAGCAAGGCGCAATCGTTGCGCAGGAAGCAGGAAGTAAATAAATGACGAACGTAGTCGTGATCGGTTCGCAATGGGGTGACGAAGGCAAGGGCAAAATTGTCGACTGGCTTTCCGAACGCGCGGACGTGATCGTGCGCTTCCAGGGCGGCCACAATGCCGGCCATACGCTCGTCGTCGACGGGGTGAGCTACAAGCTCGCCCTCCTGCCATCCGGCCTTGTTCGCGGCAAGCTCAGCGTCATCGGCAACGGCGTCGTCGTCGATCCCCACCACTTCGTCGCTGAAGTCGAAAAGCTTCGCAGCCAGGGCATTGCGGTTACCCCTGATGTCCTGCGCATCGCAGAAAACGCGCCGCTTATCCTGTCGCTCCACCGCGACCTCGATGCCCTGCGGGAAGATGCTGCATCGAACAGTGGCACCAAGATCGGCACGACGCGGCGCGGTATCGGTCCTGCTTACGAGGACAAGGTCGGCCGTCGCGCCATCCGCGTCATCGACCTTGCGGAACCGGACACCTTGCCTGCCAAGATCGACCGGTTGCTGACCCATCACAATGCGCTTCGCCGCGGCATGGGCCTGCCGGAGATTTCATTTGATTCGCTGCATGAAGAGCTGACATCGGTCGCTCATCACATCCTGCCCTATGTCGACCAGGTCTGGAGGTTGCTCGACGACCAGCGCAAGGCCGGCGCCCGCATCCTTTTCGAGGGTGCCCAGGGCGCGCTGCTGGACAACGACCACGGCACCTATCCCTTCGTGACCTCGTCGAACACCGTGGCCGGACAGGCAGCGGCCGGTTCGGGCCTTGGTCCGACGGCGATCGGCTATGTCCTCGGCATCACCAAGGCCTATACCACCCGCGTCGGCGAGGGTCCTTTCCCTTGCGAACTCAACGATGAGATCGGGCGGCATCTGTCGACCGTCGGCCGCGAGGTCGGCGTCAACACCGGTCGTCCGCGCCGTTGTGGCTGGTTCGACGCAGTTCTGGTCAAGCAGACGGTGCGCACATCGGGCATTACCGGCATCGCTCTGACGAAGCTGGATGTACTCGACGGTCTCGACGAACTGAAGATCTGCACGAGCTACATGCTGGACGGAAAAGTCATCGACTACCTGCCAGCCAGCCAGGCGGCGCAGGCGCGTGTGGAGCCGATCTACATCACGCTCGAAGGCTGGAAAGAATCGACCGTCGGCGCGCGTCGATGGGCTGATTTGCCGGCCCAGGCGATCAAATACGTACGGCAAGTGGAGGAGCTGATCGGTGCGCCGGTTGCGCTGCTTTCCACCAGTCCCGAGCGCGAAGACACTATACTTGTGACCGATCCGTTTGAGGATTAATGTCTCGGATCATTGACAAATCCCTGTTCGGTCGCGTGCCGGATATCATGAGAAAGTACTGATGGCGGATTTTGTAGCAGTCATCCGACGGGCCGTAGATGGCCTGTCCGACAATACGCCCGAGATGCGGGTGAAGGTCTACGAGCGTGCGAGAGGTGCCGTGCAGCGGCAGCTCGAGAACATGAAGCCGCGTCCGCCGGAAACGATGCTCGCCCGCCAGCTTGAGAAGCTCGATGCCGCCATCAGGGAAGTCGAGGCTGAGCACGCGGAAGCCCTGGCGTTGCCCGGAGAGCCGCCTATCGAGGCTGCCGTCGCTGATCTGCCTGAAGAGCCGGTCCATGTGCCGGAGGAGCGATCGCAAGCGGCGGAACCGGCCGAACACATGTATGAGCCGCCGGCGCGGGAGCCGACGCCATCCGCCGAGGCCCCTCACAAGCTGTCTACAGAACCGGTGTTTGCCGCTCACCGCGACGAGCCGACCGGATGGCACCCGGCCGGAGAGGAAGGTGAGCCCGTCGAGGCTTGGCAGCTACCGCATTCCCCGACTGCTGCCGATGCACCAATTATTGCCTACCAAAGAACCGAGGAATACCATCCTGCTGCTTCACATGACGAGCAGGTCGATCCGGTCCACGAGGAATGGCCGCGCCAGGCAACCTCCGACATCGGCTATTCCGTCGACGAACAGCGTCATCACCTGTCAGAGGTTCCCGTCGAGACCGCGACTGCCGTGCCGAGCCAGCGTTTTGTCGAAGAGGTTCAGGGCGAGCCGCTGCGCGCGGATGCTGGTGGACGCTTCGACGACGTGTGGGAGGAACCTGCCGCTCCGGTCGTTGAAAATCGCGTCGAGCTTGAAACCTCGCTGGCAAAGCCCGCCTCGGCTATTGACGACCCTATCCTTGCACAAAGCTTCAGCAATGCTCCGGCTGCGCCGACGAAGATGCCGCCTGTAGCCGAAGCTTTCGCCTGGGAAGCCAACGCGTTCGACGAGGTCCCGCCGGCTTCTGCGCCGACAAAACCGGCCCGCCCTGTGGCGCGTGGCGAATTCGACGACGTCGATCTGTTTTCCGATGTGCATGGGGGCGCCTCCAAGGCCGCGCCTTTGTCGAAGAACGACGAACCCGGCGACGGATGGCGTGAACTCAGGGAACTGGCCGGCTACGACAAATTTGCGGCTGACGAGAGTGTTGGTTCGCCGGTGCCGCCAGATCTCGACCAGGTCGTCGCCTCGAAGCTGCAGGGGAAGAGCTTCCGCATGGAGCCGAAGCCGCGTCGCTTCGGCATCAAGAGGATCCTGCTCACCCTGATCGGCCTCGCGGTCCTCGGTGGGGGCGGCTATGCCTTCTGGAAGAACCGCGACGCTCTCAACAATATGGTCACCGGCCTCATAAGTGCTGCAACCAAGACTGCGACGGTCGTCGGCAAGCCGACGACGCCCGCCACTCCGGTTGTCAAGGCGTCTCCGACGGCCACGCCGGCCGCAACCGCCGCGGCAACGCCTGGTACGTCGACACAGCCTGCCGCAGCCAATGCGCCCAAAGGCACCGATGTCGCCGCGCTCGATAACAATGACAATACCGTCAACGGTAAGTTCACGCAGCGCCTGATGGCGAACGGCACCGAAGTGGATGCCGGTCCTGCCGCTGTTCCGGGACAGCCGGCGACGGTCGAGGGCAAGTCCGTCGCACAACAGAATGTCGCTGCCTCGGCAGCGCCGCCGGCAGCGGCGACACCCGTGCCCACAGGCGCAGCTGCAGCGGCGCCTGTTGCCGCAGCGACGGCCGCCGCGCAAGCGGCTCCGGCAGCGCCAACCGTCCAGGCCGACAACGCTCCATCACCGGCCGCCGTGCCGCCGGCTGCAACGCCGAACGTCCCAACGGCGACGCCGGCTCCAGCTGCCGATCCGGCGGCGCAGATCGGCGCGCCTGAGAAGATGTTCCTCTACGAAGAGCGGCTGGGACAGGCATCGCCCGCAGCGATCGTGGGTGCGGTCACATGGTCGCTGGTCGAGGAAAAGGGTGACGATGGTCGTCCTTCACCATCCGTCCAGGGCAGCATTTCCGTTCCCGAGCGTGGGCTGACGGCGATGGTGACCTTCAAGCGGAATTCCGATCCGTCGCTTCCTGCGAGCCACGTCGTTGAAATCGTGTTCTCCGTGCCTCCGAATTTCGAAGGCGGCAGCATCGACAGCGTCCAGCGTATTGCCATGAAGGCAACCGAACAGGATCGCGGCGACCCGCTGATCGCTGTTCCGGCGAAGATCACCGACGATTTCCACATGGTTGCGCTCAACGACTTTCCTGATGCGCGCAAGACCAACCTCGACCTGCTGAAGAACCGTGGCTGGATCGATATTCCCGTGACGTACCGCAATGGCCGCCGGGCGCTGCTGACGATGGCCAAGGGCCTGAGCGGCACGGACGCCTTCAACAAGGCGATTACGGAATGGGCGGCACTGGGCAGCGTTTCGAGCCAATAGCTGGCTCTTCCGCGAACTGGACATTGAAAAAGGCGGGCCAATCGAGCCCGCCTTTTCATTTGATCATATTGTCTGGTTTCGGTTAGGCGGTAGCCTCGACCACGCGCAGAGCCTTGGCGCGATCGAGAGCGTCCTTGCGGACTGCTTCCTGCACCTTCTCGAAAGCGCGGACCTCGATCTGGCGGACACGTTCGCGGCTGATGTCGAACTCCGTGGACAGGTCCTCAAGTGTGACCGGATCTTCAGCCAGGCGGCGTGCCTCGAAGATGCGGCGTTCGCGATCGTTCAGCACGCTCATGGCGCGGCCCAGCATACGGCGGCGCGTTTCCAGCTCGTCCTGCTCTATCAGAACTGCTTCCTGGCTCTCATGGTCGTCCACGAGCCAATCCTGCCACTGGCCGGATTCGCCTTCTGCGGCCTTGATCGGGGCATTCAGCGAAGCGTCGCCGGAGAGGCGGCGGTTCATCGAAATGACCTCTTCCTCTGACACCTTCAGCTTGGTGGCGATCTCGGTCACGTGCTCCGGCTTCAGGTCGCCTTCGTCGATTGCCTGGATCTTGCCCTTGAGGCGGCGCAGGTTGAAGAACAGCCGCTTCTGGTTGGCGGTCGTACCCATCTTCACCAGCGACCACGAACGCAGGATGTACTCCTGGATCGAGGCCTTGATCCACCACATCGCATAGGTGGCCAGGCGGAAACCGCGTTCCGGGTCGAACTTCTTGACAGCCTGCATCAGCCCGACATTGCCCTCGGACACGACTTCGCCGATCGGCAGGCCGTAGCCGCGATAGCCCATGGCGATCTTCGCCACGAGGCGCAAATGGCTGGTCACCATCTTGTGGGCAGCCTGGCGGTCGCCGTGCTCGGCATAACGCTTGGCAAGCATGTATTCTTCCTGCGGTTCCAGCATCGGGAACTTGCGGATTTCGTCGAGATAACGATTGAGACCGGCCTCGCCGGCGGTAATGGATGGCAGGTTATTACGGGCCATGAAAAGCACCCTCCAATTCGAAAATCCAGCCCCTTCGACAAGCACAACACGTGCCCCCAGAAGCAAGCCGAGGCGCGCGGGTCCAAAGACCCCGCACTAAGTCGATATGTAGATAAGTACGGCAAAACAGTGATTCAAGGATGGAGTCACGCAAGTGTGACGTCGGCGCAAAGATAGCCGCGCCGTCATTCTCAGGGTTATCTGGTGCCATTTTTCCAACAAACCCAGCGGCTTAGTCAATCAAGACCGCTAGCTGCTCGTGGAATGGCACCTTATGGCGCGATTATAGGCGCCCCGGACGATCCCGTCCAGCCAAACCTCTCATCCCCGCAGTGCGGCTGCCAGTTCCAGCATGTCGTCCGGCAACGGTGCTTCGAAATGCATGACCTCGCCGGTACGAGGGTGTTCAAATTGCAGGAGGTAGGCGTGGAGCGCCTGTCGGGGGAAGCGGTTGACGATGTCCCTGGCGTCGTCGGCAAGCAGGTTCGCCTTGGTCTTGAAGCCGCCGCCATAGGTGGTGTCGCCGAGCAGGGGATGCCCGATATGGGCCATGTGGACGCGGATCTGGTGGGTGCGGCCGGTCTCGAGGTGGCAATCGACCAGGGAGGCCAGCGCCGTCGCATCAGGCTGTTCGCGAAAGCGCTCGAGCACCTTGTAGTGGGTGATCGCCTCGTCGCTATCCTCCCGGTCGGGCCTCTGGACGGCGCGCTTGGTGCGGTCGCCGGTGGAGCGGCCGAGCGGTGCGTCGATCGTGCCGACGAGCGGACGCGGCCTTCCCCAGACGATTGCCTGGTAGGCGCGCTCCAGCGGCATGGTTCGGCCGTGGTCGGCGAACTGCAGCGAGAGATGCCGGTGGGCGATGTCGTTCTTGGCAACGACCATGACACCCGTCGTGTCCTTGTCGAGGCGGTGGACGATCCCTGGCCTGCGGACACCACCGATGCCGGACAGGGTGTCGCCACAGTGGTGGATCAGCGCGTTGACCAGGGTACCTGTCCAGTTGCCGGCGCCGGGATGGACGACGAGGCCCGCGGGCTTGGCGATGACGATGAGGTCCTCGTCCTCGTAGAGAACGTCGAGGGGGATGTCCTCGCCCTGGGGCGTCGGGTCTTCGGGTTCGGGCAGGTTGATCCGGTAACTTTCGCCTGGCTTCACCTTGCGCTGCGGGTCGGTGGCGGGCGCGCCGTTCATCAGCACCGCCCCGTCCTTGATCAGAACCTTGAGGCGGCTGCGGGAAATTTCCTCACCAAGCTGGCCTGCAAGCCAGGCGTCAAGCCGTCCTTGCGCGGTCTCGTCGGCGGTAAGGACTTTTATATTGCTCGCAGCTTCGTTAAAGGGATCGCTCAAAGGCTGTCTCTCCGGCGCTTTTTAAAACAAGGATGTACCGATGACGAATTCCGCGGCAGACGACGACCAGGACGAAAAGCCTCTTGATGCGGCCATGGAAAACGTCCGTCGAAAGATGGTGCGCCTGCAGATCGTCTCGGTCGCCATCATGGTGGTGAGCCTTATGGCGGTGTTTGGCGCCGTTGTCTACAAGACGACGCGTCCGTCGCAAAAGGCGGGGGCCTCGGTCGCCGGCGTTCCCTCCGATGCGCCCGTCGTTGCCAAGGCCGTGCTGCCAGCCGGTTTCTCGGTTCAGTCCGTGGCACTTTCCGGAAGCCAGATCCTGTTCTACGGCACGACGTCGATCGGCCAGCAACAGGCGCTCGTCTTCGACTACAGCGTCGGACGCATCGTCGCGACCGTATCCCTCTCCGGCAACTGACGGGCCTCGACAATGACCGACGGCCGGTTGATCGCGATCGAAGACCCCGGGGATTTCCGGATCGCCGAATTTCGGGATATCCGCGAGCGGGATATGACGGGTCGCGAAGGTCGGTTCATCGCCGAGGGAACTGTCGTGCTCCGCCTGCTTGCGGAGGCGCATGTCTCGCAGCGCGGGTTCGTGGCCGAGAAGGTGCTGCTGTTGCGCAATCGCGTGGCGGGCCTTGAGGAGATCATCGCGGCATTTCCTGAGGATGTGCCGGTCTATGTAGCCGACGCTGCGGTTCTCGACGGGATCGTCGGCTTCCACCTGCATCGCGGCGTGCTGGCAATCGGCCGCCGGATTGCCGAGGACGACGTCGACGCGTTGCTCGGCGCTTTGCCTGAGCATGCGCTGGTGCTCGTCGGCTGCGGCATCTCAAATCACGACAATGTCGGCTCGATGTTCCGCAATGCCGCTGCGTTCGGCGCGGATGCGCTCCTGCTCGACGAGACATCCTGCGATCCGCTTTATCGCAAGGCGCTGCGCGTTTCGGTCGGTTCGGTGCTGACGATGCCTTATCGACGCCAGGGCGCTGCGGTGGATATTCTCCGAGCGCTGGCGGATGGCGGCTTTGCGATCTGGAGCCTGTCACCGCGCGGGCAAACCGATATCCGAAAGATCGCGCCTTCCAAGCGCGTCGCATTTGTCGTCGGCACGGAGGGCGAGGGCTTGCCGGAGGCTATTCTCTCGGCATTCGGTAGCGCCCGCATTTCGCAGGCACCAGGGCTCGACAGCCTCAACGTCGCAACGGCAACGGGGATCGCACTGTTCGAGCTGGCCTCGGCCATGAGGCGCATCTGACGATCAGCGGTCGGGCAAAAGGTCCGATGTTCGTTCTGCAAGGCTGACCCGTCCGCCCTGGCCATGCTCGACATTTTCCGGCAGAAGCTTGAAGATCGGCGATTGTTCGCCTTCCCGAAGCGCAGTGATCGCCACCATATTCGCCGCGATCGTGGCGATTTCCTCGCGCATGGCTTGATCGTGGGCGGCGGAGCGGGATTTCAGCAGACGGTCCGACAGGGCGTTGCTCCGGTTTCGGACCTCTTCAGTCAACTTGGCAATATCGGTTTCCACGGTCTGCTCCGGTTCCACTGAAATGACGGCTGAGGTAACGTCCTTGCCGGCGTTTCGCACCAATTGCGGCCCAGGCAGGGGCTTGACCCCGTTGGCTGGTTTTGCTGATGCAACCGTCTTCGAGATGCCGGCGGCTCTCAGCGCCCGCCCGGCCTCGCGTGCCTCGGCGTTGGCGGATTTCAGCTTATCCTTCAGTCGCGCAACGTCCTGCAGCCGGCGCTCGAGAATGGTTTCCTTGTCCGCATTGCCGGCGATTTCGCGGGTAAGCTTGTTTTCGAGCCGCATCACCTTGCCTTCTTCCTCGGCCAGATGCTGTTCCGCGTCCTTCGCTCTTGTCGTCATCAGCTTGAGGTCGTGGCGCAGGGTGTCCCGCTCTTCGCGAACGGCGTTAAAGCGGAGCCTCATATTTTCGACTTCGGTCTCGCGGGCTGCAAGATCGATCCTCAGGTTGTCGGCGTCGGTGGCGGATTTGTGCAGTCGCTTGCGAAGGGTGTCGAGATCGCTTTCCTTTTCGGCATAGGCCTGCTCGGAGATGCGAAGGCTCGCCTTGAGCTGGCTGATGTAGCTTTCCTCGCGGCGCAATCGCGATCTGAGGTCGCCGGCCTCGACGTTCATGTCATCGATCTGAGACCGAAGTTCCTCGCTTTCGGATGCCAGCCGTCCGGCCTCCTTGGTGAGCTCGCCCTGGCGGAGCTGGAGCGCGATGGCCTTTTCGCGTTCGCGGACGAGGCTTTGCTCGGTCTTGGCATTTTCGGCGGCGTAGAGGGCGCGTGCCATGTCCTTTTGCGCTCGCACCTCCTGGGGGCTCAGCGGCATGGTTGCCTTCAGGCGCTTCTCGGTGAACCAGACGATGCGGCGGTGTACTGCCGGAGCAATGAGGAAGACCAGGAAGACCGCAGTCAGAAAGCCTAATCCGAACAGCAGGACGAATTCAATCACGGCGCGGCCATTGTCTCTACGTTGATGACGAACTCGGTGTCCCGGGATTAAACATGGGGCAGGGGGGAGGGGCAAGCCTGTAAATCGGAGTAGCGCATTCGGCGGCTGCAGTGCGAGCCGCCGTGCGGTCTATCAGAAAGGGTTCCAGGTCGGCGATGGGGTCAGCTTGAGATAGCCGACATTCAGCCCGAGGCGGGCGCCAAGGCCGGTGCGGATCGGGACAATCACCACGTTGTCGTTCTTGAGGACCGTCATGCCGACGCCGGCCACAACGAAAGCCTGTCCGCTGACGCCGCCGTAGCGGGCGTACACACCGTTCACGCTCTGCAGATCATAGACCAGCATCATGACGCGGGTACCCTGGCCGCCATAATCGATGCCGAGAGAGGGACCCTGCCAATAGAGCGGGTGTTCGCCGGCGTTCTTGGTGTTCAGCTGGCCTTCGCCATAGGTAAGGCCGGCGATGAAGGCTCCAGAGCCTTCCTGGCCGAGGATGTAGCCGTTCGGCAGGCCATAGCGTTCGAAGGCAGTCTCCACGACCTTGGCAAGGCCACCGCTGGTGGAGCCGAAGAAATTGTGCCCGGCGTCGACGATTTCCTGGACGCTGTATTCGCCGTTGTTCGTGGCGGAGGCTTCGCGCGGCGCCAGCGGAAGACCGAGGAGTGCGACGAGAAGCATCGCCCAGCTGAAGCCTGAAAATCTCTGCCAAAATTTGTAGCGCATAGGGGTCACCCGTTCATCATGGTCGGTGCGATGAGTCGCTTTCGGCGACGGATGCATTTTGCGTCGATCATATTAACAATCGGTTTACCAAATATGGTGTCATTATGACGCAAATTGTGACCGCCCGTGGTAATCCTCGTGCAAACTTAGTGTGGCAATGTCCGGCCTAATATCGCCACGTCCCGGCCTCCAGGAGACAATGAATGTCGAAGAATCCCAATCTCACTCTGGCAGGGCCGGATCTCGCCGCGCTGCTATGCAGCCGCGTCTGCCATGACGTGATCTCTCCCGTCGGCGCGATCAACAACGGCCTGGAACTGCTCGACGAAGGCGGCGCCGATGCCGACGCGATGGACCTTATCCGCACGAGTGCCCTCAATGCATCGGTCCGGCTGAAATTCGCCCGGCTGGCCTTTGGCGCATCCGGATCAGTCGGGGCATCGATCGATACCGGCGAAGCCGAACGGGCGGCAAAAGACTTCGCCGAGGCGGAAAAGAAGACGGAAGTGACCTGGATCGGGCCGCGCGCCATTGTCGCCAAGAACCGCGTCAAACTGTTGATGAACCTGTTTCTCGTGGCCTACGGCTCCATTCCCCGTGGCGGCAGCCTCGAGGTGACCCTCGAAAATCCCGAATTCGATGCGAAATTCAAGATCGTTGCCAAGGGCCGCTTGATGCGCATCCCGCCGAAATTTGCGGAGATTTGCTCCAGCGTCATCGAAGAAGCAATCGACGCGCATTCGATTCAGCCGTATTATACCGTGTTGCTTGCTGAAGAGAGTGGAATGGAGCTGAAATATTCGTCGACCGGCGAGGAAATTATCTACACCGCTGAATTTATTGGCACATAAGTTCGCGCTATACGCGCAATTGGATGCGCTGCGGTAACGATTCCTTAGCCTCGTCCGACTATCGTTTGAACTCTAAGGACGGCGTCCGAACCGCATTTTGGATCGGGCGCATAGGAGTGGCAGATGCAGAAGTTCATGATCACGGATACGTCGGATGTCGTCCGCAAGGTCGGCAAGCGTATTCTTTCCGAGCTTGACTTCCTGGTCAGTGAAGGCGCCAGCGCCCAGGAAGCACTAGCTTGCTGCCAGGTTGATTTGCCGGATTATATCATCGTGGATTCCGGTATGGAGGGCGCCCTCGACCTCATCCTCGGCATCCGCGCGATGGAGAACGGCAAGGCGGTGAAGATTTACTATTGCGTCGTCGAGGCCGACCTCAAAAAGCTGATGGCCGGCAAGAGGGCGGGAGCCACTGATTTCCTGCTGAAACCGTTCGATCGGAAGATCCTGACGGCAGTGTTCGGCAACCGGGCGATCGCCGCCTGATATTTCCTCGATCCCGGATGAAATGGTTGGCTGCCTATGGGGCGGTCGGCTCACCTTGGGGCAGTCTCAATCGCGAAAAACGAAAATCCCGCCTCGGAAGAGACGGGATTTCGACAGGCACGGGCGGGGTAGGTTGGAAAGCAGCGGCGCCCTCAGGCGCTTTCGGCGAAGCTGCCTTCCGGTTCGCGCAGCACATAGCCGCGGCCCCAGACCGTTTCGATATAATTTGCTCCACCTGCAGCATTTGCCAGCTTCTTGCGCAATTTGCAGATGAAAACGTCGATGATCTTCAGCTCAGGTTCGTCCATGCCGCCATAAAGGTGGTTCAGGAACATTTCCTTGGTGAGCGTCGTACCCTTGCGGAGCGAAAGCAGCTCCAGCATCTGGTATTCCTTGCCCGTCAGGTGAACGCGCTGGCCGCCGACTTCGACCGTCTTTGCGTCGAGGTTGACGATAAGTTCGCCGGTCATGATGACCGATTGAGCGTGACCCTTGGAGCGGCGTACGATCGCATGGATGCGAGCGACAAGTTCGTCCTTGTGGAAAGGCTTGGTCATGTAATCGTCGGCACCGAAGCCGAGACCGCGAACCTTGTCTTCAATGCCGGCCATGCCGGAGAGGATCAGGATCGGCGTCTTTACCTTCGACAGACGCAGCGTACGAAGTACTTCGTAGCCTGACATGTCTGGAAGGTTAAGATCGAGAAGAATGATGTCGTAGTCATAGAGCTTACCAAGATCCACACCCTCTTCACCGAGGTCGGTCGTGTAGACGTTGAAGCTTTCCGATTTAAGCATCAGTTCGATGCTTTGCGCTGTCGCGCTGTCGTCTTCAATGAGTAGAACCCGCATATTTATCCCCTTTACCGCCGCCGAAAGGTTGTCAGCCCCCTTTACGCGATACCGATCCAACCACTGCCTGATTTGAAAGCTGCCATGTAATGGTTAACAAATTCTGATTCCACCTGGCAAGGTGTATCGAGTTTATTAAATAATTTTTCCATTTCACTGTTTTCCAACGTTAATCAGCGAATGCTCTTTCTTAACCATTGCATTAAGAAAATAGGCCAAGCGACTCATCTGACTCATCTATGCAGCTGTTTCGAAATCATTTCGTGGCATTTACTGACCCTTAAATGATCGGGACTATCATTAACGATGCACGTAAACGAAAGGTTACCGTCGGTAGGTTTTTGTTAATACCGTCGGAATTTTTTTGCTCCAAGCCGCGACAACGCGGTGCGGAGGGGTGTTTTGTAGTGAGCCGGGGTCTCGCATCACGGGAGTAATGCGTATGAAGTCACGTGAGAGCCTAGTCCGCCTGAAGGAATTTCAGGTGAACGAAAAACGTCGCCAGCTGCAGCAATTGCAGATGATGATGGGGGAATTCGACCGGATGACGAAGGATCTGGAGAGCCAGATCGTCATCGAAGAGAAAAAGTCTGGAATTTCCGACCCGAACCACTTCGCCTATCCGACCTTTGCAAAGGCCGCGCGTCAGCGTGCGGACAATCTGCAGGTCTCGATCCGCGATTTGCGAACACAGGAAGAGGCGCTGGAAACATCGCTGGAAGAGATGCAGGCGGAATATGCCAAGGCTGCGGCGCTCGAAGAGCGCGATGGTAGCGGCATGAGAGCCCGCGCCTGATCCGACCGTTTCGCCGCAGGTTGCGGCTGAACTCTTCACGAAGAGCCGTGCATGACTGGCCAAGTGGCCGGCCATGCACGGCTTTTGGTGTTTTCTCGACGCCGTACCCGAACGACCAAGGACGATCTGCGCCTTTGCGGATTGCGTTCGGATGGCGGATTGGCTACCGCTTGCTGATATTCCTGGTTTTCCGGCGAGGTAACGACGTCAGATGCGCGGCCTGAAAGCCCTATTGCTCGTCGCCGCGCCGCTGATGCTAGCGTTCGGGCTGGTATTGCCGCTGGTTCGTTTTGAGACGTTTTATTTTTTCAGCGAGACGCCATCGCTTCTCGCGATCGTCGCGTCGCTCTGGCAGAACGGTGACATTCCGCTCGCGCTGATCGTTGCCACCGTCTCGATCGTCCTGCCGATCCTCAAGATCGTCAGCCTGGCGACGGAAGCGCTGGGGGCAAGGGAGGAGCGGGGCGGCTCGTTCTTTTTCGATCACGTCGTGCCGCAACTATCCAGGTGGTCTATGATGGACGTGCTGCTCGTTGCGATCGTCATAACGGCCGCCAAGACCACCGGGCTGGCGACTGCATTCACGCAGCCGGGCCTTTGGTTCTATGCCGCTTCGACAATAATTTCGGGCCTGCTACATTTCCTTCTGAGGAAATATTGAGGCCCGAATCATCAACAAGATCAATGACTAAAGGGGAGGGTTGGCCATCAGTGACGATATTGCTGGATGCGCGTCGTGCGCAGGCCGGCAAGGCCATGACTGCTGATGGATGACTGCCAGGACAGGAATTCCTCGACCGTCAGCGTATAACGTTCACAGGCTTCTTCCAAACTCAGTAGGCCACCGCGCACAGCCGCGACAACCTCTGCCTTACGACGGATCACCCAACGCCTGGTATTGGGCGGTGGAAGATCTGCAATCGTCAGTGGGCTGCCATCGGGGCCGATGACATACTTCACTCGGGGACGTATCATTTCGGTCATTGGACTCTCTACACATACTCAAGACCACATTCCGCACTGTAGCTCGCCACATTTAAAAATTGCCTAAGCCCGTCGTAACACTTTGATAACAATTTTAATGAGATGGCCCGCAAGGTGATTTGCGGGGGAGCGATAGAAGAATTGAGCGCCTCACCCAGGGGGAATTTGAGCTCAATGCATGGGAGCCATGCGTAATCACTACTATAAAATGTGGCGCGCTTGGAATACAAGGACGCCAATTCAAGAATGAATGCCGGAGCTTTTTCCGCTTACCTCTCGATACCACCTCGAATACTTGCAGCAACGCCCCAGCCTTTTTCAGAGGTGGGGCGATGTCTTCGTTTTCGGTGAAATTCGACCGGAGGCTCCTCGGTATTCCGGAGCATCTATGATGAGAGAAAGTGCGAATATAGTTCGCCGGAGCGTGCAGGACACCCTGCCTCCGGTCGTTTCGGCGCTGTCGGCGTCCCACCAAAGGCTTCTTGACGAAGCTGCCAAAAAAGCAGGTTTCGAGTATTTCCTGATGGCACATTTCCCGCGCGGAGACAGCGCCGGCTTTGCCGACAACCGCATCGCCAGCAACTGGCCGCAAGCGCTCGTCGACGAATATTCGGGCGCCGACCTGTTCCATCGCAGCCAGATAGTCGCAGCGCTGAAGCAAACCAACATGCCGATATTCTGCGATTGTGCCGGATTCGACGTGCGGGCTGCGAACGGGGAAGACAAGTTGTTCGACAACCGCTTTGCGGGCCACGGCCTCGGCCGGACCTTCGCCTTCAGCCTGCATGACGCGGCGCTCCAGCACTATATCTTCGCTTTTTCCGGCAGCCGGGCCAAGCTCTCCCGTCAGGAAAGCATGGAACTGGTCTATGGCTCAATGCAGATCCTCGAGGTTTTCGTTCGACACGGCAAGGCGGCCGAGGCGCCTGCCGAGCGATTGAGCAACCGCGAGATCGAATGTCTTCGGTGGTCGGCCGCGGGCAAGAGCAGCGAGGAGATCGCGATCATTCTCGCTCTGTCGACGCATACGGTCGCGAGCTACCTTAAGAGTGCGATGCGAAAGCTCAATTCGGTCAACCGCATGCAGGCGGTAGCACGTGCTTTCCGCTACAGGCTTTTATAGCAGGTACGCGACAATCTCCGTCTTTCCGCTGCCGAATTCGAATTGCGCTGTGCCGCTGTGGAGGAGGCTGAGGCGGTCGCCGGCTACAAGGCTTGCCATCCCGGTGGTGCTCTGGCGAAACGCGCCCGTGGTTGCCGCGGCGCCGCTGGTTGCGAGGACCGTTGTGCCATTGGCCACCAGGCTTGCGGAATGGCCGCCTGATGTGAGAAGGCTGGTGTTCAAGGTCAGCAGATAGTTTCCACTTGCTGGGACGGACAGCCGGTTTCCGAGCGTGCCGCCCAGCGTGTCGCCGAGCGCGAACCCACCTTGATTGGCGCCCAGCTGGCTGAAGCCTGTCTGGGTGCCGTTTACAGGCGTTGCCGCCGCCGCGACAAGGAATGCCCGGACCAGAGGCCGGTTCGGCGTCGTGACGATACCCTTCGACGAGATCTGAAGACCGGTCTGCCAGCCGTTGCCATCCGGGCTTACCTTGATGGCGAAATCATCGTTGCCGGCAATGCCCATTTCGGCTCGCCCGGACCAGTTCGTCTGGAAAAGCAGCGAGGCAGTGTCGGCCAGGGCCTGCTTGTTGACCTTGATCTGATGTCCGTTGCCGGCGTTGTTGAACAGGGTAGCCGCCGCGCTGACCGCAAGCCTAGTGGCCGTGTCGGCCGTCGCGTTGATGCCGAGCGTGTGCATCGCGCCGTTCGCGGGGAGCCCGGTTTCCTGCCATTGTCCGGCCAGCAGGACGCGAAGCCGGGCGTCGGCCCGAAACCAGGCCTGCCAGCCATCGCGCGGCTGTATGAATATCCAGGCCCCGTCCTGGCGCAGGGCAAGCAGGCCGGATTTTCCAGCCCAGGCGCCCGCCGATGATGCGTCGATCAGGTAACATGCGCCTTCTACAGGGCTTGGCGGTGGTGTTGCGGAACGTGCTGCGATCGTCAGCTGTACGATGGCATCGAGCCGTTGCAGGGCCTCGTTGTGGGTCACGTGTTTCTGCGCTTGCGACGGCAGGATATACGGCAGTGCAAGATTGTTGGTTTGGTCGGACAAGGGCTATCTCCCGCAATGTGATTGGGAAGACTCTATGCCGTGCCGTATGCGCGGGGACGCCGGGCAGTGGATTTTGTTGAATTTATTGTGATTTATCGCGCGTCTATGCCACGGCAACGCTCTGCCGTCCGCCCCAGCAGATAAAGTTCGGATTGGCGAAGTCGCTGTCGTCGGACTGGTCGGTCTTGCCGTAATAGAGCGGCCTGCCATCCAGCGTGACCGTGGTGCCGCCGGCCGCTCTCAGGACGGCGTCTCCAGCTGCTGTATCCCATTCCATGGTGCGGGTGAAACGCGGGTAGACGTCGGCCTTGCCTTCGGCCAGAAGGCAGAATTTCAGCGACGAACCAATCGTCGTGCAGGCGGTGACGGCATTTGCCGCCATGAAATCGTCGGTGCTGACGCTTCCGTGACAACGGCTAGCCAGCGCCAGAAGATTTTCTTCCTGTCGGCGTACACGGATCGCCGAGCGCTCGGCGATCTTGAATTGGTCGTTGACGACAAGCTTCTCCGCCTTGCCATCTTCGCCGGTGAAGGCGAGGCCGATGGCCGGGGCGTAGACGATGCCTGCTACCGGCACGCCTTCGTGGATATAGGCTATGTTGACCGTGAACTCGTCGCGATGCTCGACGAATTCGCGGGTGCCATCCAGCGGATCGACAAGAAAGAAGGATTTGCCGCGAATATCGGGAATTATTCCAGCAGCGACGGACTCCTCGGCAATGACAGGAATATGCGGGAAGTCGCGTGCGAGGTGGCGGAGTATGATCTCTTCGGCACGCTCGTCTGCAATCGTCACGGGCGAAAGGTCCAGCTTCAGCTCTACGGCATAGCCGCCGCGGTAGACCTTGAGGATAGCTTCCCCTGCTTCCAGTGCCGCTTTTTCGAACGTCGCGAGCATAACCGTGGTTCCGTCGGATCTCCGCGCCCGTTGCGTTTCGATGTTGATAATACAATAGGTAAGGTGTGTTGACAGCCATGTTTAGAGCCGCCTTCATCACGTTTTTTCGCTGTAGCTGCTGCAACTTGATTTCGCAATCGGCAGTTCGAGAGCGACGGGTTTGTGCACATTCGGCTTCGTCACCGCGTGCTGTTTCGAACACAGTTTCCGCCCATCTGGCCCCTATGATGGGAAAAGCGGGGGATGTCTCATTTGGCTGATTTTATGTCCCATTGGGGCTTGTCGTTTGCATCGCATATGCGAAGGTGCGGCTCGGTTGAGACTTGGGTCATCGCATGGGCTATTCAGCATTTTCCATCCTGAAAAACGCATTTTCAGGAAATCGCAACTGGCAACCGGTCTGGCGTACGCCCGAGCCGAAGCCGCATTACGACGTCATCATCGTCGGAGGGGGCGGGCACGGACTGGCGACCGCCTATTATCTCGCCAAGGAATTCGGCATCACCAACATTGCGGTGCTGGAGAAGAGTTATATCGGCTCCGGCAATGTCGGGCGCAACACGACGATCATTCGATCCAACTACATGCTGCCGGGCAACGAGCCGTTCTACGAGCTTTCTATGAAGCTCTGGGAGGGTCTGGAGCAGGATTTCAACTACAATGCGATGGTGTCGCAGCGCGGCATCGTCAACCTGATCCATTCCGACGGGCAGCGGGATGCCTATGCCAGGCGCGGCAACGCCATGCGCATGCACGGCGTCGATGCCGAACTGCTCGACCGCGAGCAGGTCCGGAAGATGATGCCCTACCTCAACTACGATCACGCGCGGTTCCCTATCCTCGGCGGGCTGCTGCAGCGGCGTGGCGGCACAGCTCGTCATGACGCGGTTGCCTGGGGCTTTGCGCGCGGTGCCGACATGCGTGGTGTCGATCTTATTCAGCAATGCGAGGTGACCGGCATTCGTCGGGAGAACGGGCGGGTGACGGGCGTCGAGACGTCGCGCGGCTTTATCGGCTGCAACAAGCTTGGGCTCGCTGCCGCCGGCAATACGTCGACGCTCGGGCGCATGGCCGAACTCGACCTGCCGATCGAAAGCCACGTGCTGCAGGCCTTCGTTACCGAAGGGCTGAAGCCCGTGATCGATAACGTCATCACCTATGGCGCCGGGCATTTCTACATCTCGCAATCGGACAAGGGCGGCCTCGTCTTCGGCGCAGATCTCGATGCCTACAGTTCCTATGCGCAGCGTGGCAATCTTGCGACGGTCGAGCACACATTGGAGGAGGGCGTGGCCCTTATCCCGGGCCTTTCCCGCGTCCGGGTGCTTCGTGCCTGGGGCGGCGTCATGGACATGAGCATGGACGGATCACCGATCATCGACCGAACGCCGATCGATAATCTCTATCTGAACTGCGGCTGGTGCTATGGCGGCTTCAAGGCGACGCCGGCTTCCGGGTTTTGTTTCGCCCACCTGATCGCCAAGAACGAGACCCATGACGTCAGCCGCCTGCTGCGCCTCGATCGTTTCGAGCGTGGTTTCGAGATCGACGAAAGCGGCAAGGGTCCGCAGCCGAACCTGCATTGAGAACCTAAATCATGGCAAGCCTGATTACCTGCCCGCATTGCGGCATACGACCCAAGGAAGAGTTCACGATCCGCGGCGACGCTTCGGTGACGCGCCCGGCGCCGTCGGCATCCGATGAGGCCTGGCACCGCTACGTCCATATCCGCGACAATCCGCGCGGCCGCTATCTCGAATATTGGCACCACGCATCCGGCTGCCGCCGCTGGCTGATCGTCGATCGCAGCAATGTGACGCATGAGGTCTTTTCCGTCACCGATGCCGCCGAGAAGGCGAAGGAGGTTGCCCGATGAGCGCCTATCGTCTCGCATCAGGCGGCTTGATCAACCGCAGCCGGCCAGTAACCTTCAGTTTCGACGGTAAGAACATGAAGGGTTTCGACGGCGATACGCTGGCTTCGGCGCTGCTTGCCAACGACCAGCTTCTTGTCGGCCGCAGCTTCAAATATCACCGCCCGCGTGGCATCGTGACCGCTGGCTCCGCCGAACCGAACGCGCTGGTTTCTATTGGCACAGGCGGGCGCACTGAGCCGAACACGCGCGCGACGGTTGCCGAGCTCTACCAGGGCCTCGAGGCAATCAGCCAGAACCGCTGGCCTTCGTTGAAATACGACATTGGCTCGCTCAACAGCCTGCTATCGCCGTTCCTCGGCGCCGGGTTCTACTACAAGACGTTCATGTGGCCAGCGGCGTTCTGGGAAAAGGTATACGAGCCTTTCATTCGCAAGGCGGCCGGCCTCGGCAAGGCTGTCATGCAGGCCGACCCTGATCGCTACGAGAAAGCGTGGGCGCATTGCGACCTGCTGGTCGTCGGCTCCGGTCCGGCCGGCCTGATGGCGGCGCTGACGGCAGGTCGCGCGGGACTTCGGGTCATTCTTGCGGATGAGGGATTTCGGCTTGGTGGATCGCTGTTGAGCGAGAGGCTATCAATCGGCGGCACCGGCGCCGATGCCTTTGCGCAGTCCGTTCTCGACGAGCTCGCGAGTTTCGAGAATGTGACGCTGATGCCGCGCACGACTGTCTTTGGCTGGTACGACGACAATGTTTTCGGCGCGGTCGAGAAGGTGCAGAAGCATGTCGCCATGCCGTCGCCGGAGCTGCCTGTCGAGCGGATGTGGCGCATTGCCGCCAAGCGGGCGATCCTTGCGACGGGCGCTGAAGAGCGGCCGCTGGTGTTCGGCGGCAACGACCGCCCCGGCGTGATGGTGGCAGGCGCGATGCGCGGCTATCTCAATCGTTTTGGTGTTGCGGTCGGCCAGAAGGTTGCGGTGTTCACCAATGGCGGCTCCGGTTATCGCACGGCTCACGATCTGGCCGCCCAGGGTATCGAGATATCGGCGATCATCGACACGCGCACGGGCGCAGCCGATGCGGCTCCGCAGGGCGTTCGGGTGATCCAAGGCGGCAGCGTCACGTCGACCAAGGGCAAATACCGGATCGAGGAGCTGATTGCCGATCGCGGTGGGCTCGACGAATATATCGCCTGCGACGCGCTTGCGATGTCGGGCGGATGGTCGCCGATCATCCATCTTGCCTGCCAGCGCGGGGCAAAGCCTGTCTGGTCGGAAGAACGACAGGCCTTCATGGCGCCGACCGTCGGCGGCGAGCTGGAGCTTGCGGGCTCGGTGGCGGGAGTGGAGACGGTTGCCGAATGCCTGAGGGACGGCGTGCGCAAGGCGGCTTCCGTTTTGGCCAGCCTTGGGTTTGCTGCGGAAGAAAGTGAAATTCCCGAAGTCGAGGGCGAGTATGACGCGTCCTTCGCAGCGATCTGGTATGTGCCCGGCGCCAAAGACAAGGCGTTCATCGACTTCCAGAACGATGTGCATGCCAAGGATTTGGGCCTGGCATTGCGCGAGGGCTTCGGCCATGTCGAGCATGCAAAACGCTACACGACCAGCGGCATGGCGACGGACCAGGGCAAACTTGGCAACGTCAATGCCTCAGGCATCATCGCCGGCATGCGCGGCGTCAGCCCCGCTGCGGTTGGCACCACGACCTTCCGGCCGTTCTATACGCCCGTTTCCTTCGGCGTGATGACCGGCACGGCGCGCGGCAAGCATGCGCGGCCTGTTCGCCAATCACCGCTGCATGGCTGGGCAAAGAAAAATGGCGCGATCTTCGTCGAGGCTGGTGCATGGTACCGCTCGTCGTGGTTCCCGCGTGACGGTGAGAAGACCTGGCGCGAGAGTGTCGATCGCGAAGTGCTGAACGTTCGCGCCAATGTCGGCATCTGCGATGTCTCGACGCTCGGCAAGATCGAGGTCTTCGGCAAGGATGCGGCTGAGTTCCTCAACCGGCTTTACAGCAATGCTTTCCTGAAGCTCCCGGTGGGCAAGGCGCGCTACGGGCTGATGCTGCGCGAGGACGGCTACGTCTATGACGACGGCACCACCAGCCGGCTTTCAGAGACCCACTTCTTCGTCACGACAACGACTGCCTATGCCGGCGAAGTCATGACCCATATGGAGTTCTGCTCGCAGACCCTGTGGCCCGATCTCGACGTCCGTTTCGTCTCCTCTTCGGACCAATGGGCACAGATGTCTGTCGCCGGCCCCAAGGCGCGGCTGGTTCTGCAGCAGCTGATCGAGGACGACATTTCGAACGAGGCATTCCCCTTCCTCGCTGCCGCTCCGGTGACGCTGAAGGGCGGATTGAAGGCGCGGCTGTTCCGCATCTCGTTCTCAGGCGAACTTGCCTTCGAACTGGCGGTGCCGGCCGGCTACGGCGAAGCGGTCGCCGATGCGCTGATGGAAGCCGGCAAGGCCCACGGCATCTGCGCTTATGGCGTCGAGGCGCTGAACGTGCTGCGCATCGAGAAGGGCCATGTCACCCACAACGAACTCGACGGCCGCACCACGCCCGACGATGTCGGTCTCGGCCGGATGATGTCGACGCCGAAGGTGGACTTCATCGGCAAGCGGTTGTCGACGCGCTTCGGCCTGACGGCTGCCGACCGGATCCAGCTTGTCGGCCTGAAGCCGGTCGATACTGCGAAGGAAATCAAAGCCGGCTCGCACCTGCTGAAGGAAGGCGCGAAGCCTTCGACGGCGAACGACCAGGGGCATGTTTCATCCGTCTGCTTCTCGCCGGTACTCGGCCACTCGATCGCGCTCGCGTTCCTGAAGTCGGGACGCGAGAGGATGGGCGAGAAGATCGTCGTCTGGGACGGATTGCGCGGCGAGGAGACGCTGGCCGAGGTTTGCAGCCCGGTCTTCGTCGATGCCGAGAACAAGAAGCTGCATGCTTGAGGAGCCTGTCATGAGTGTCGCATTCACGAACCGGCATGTGCTCGAAGACCATATCGCCGGCTTCGAGGCCCGCCCGAACCCGAACCACCTGACGGTCGTCCGTCAACCCACCATCTTCTCCGTCCTTGCCCATGCCGGACATGAGGATTGGGTTCATGCAGCGTTGACTGCGATGGACGATGTCTCGGTGCGCACCGTTGGTCCCGGCGAGTGGCTTGCGGTTTCCGAGACGCTTGGTGTCGAAAGCCTTGCCCGCGATTTCTCGATGCTTGATGCCGAGCGCGTTTCGTTTTTCGAACAAAGCGACGGCAGGACGCTGTTGCGGATTTCAGGCCCGAGCGTGCGTAAAATTCTAGCCAAATGCGTTCCCGTCGACCTTCATCCCGATGTCTTCGTCGAGGGTCAGTCCGGCAGCATGCTTTGCTGCCATGTCAGCGCCAATATTGCGCGCACAGGTCCCGATACTTTCGAGATCGCCGTCATGCGGTCCTTTGCCGGTACCGTGTTCGACGAGATCATGGAAATGGGTCGCGAGTTTGCGCTGACGGCTGGTTTCACCGCCTGAGGGGATGGCGCGATCCGGACAATCGCGATGGCGCAAATGGGAAGATCGGCTTCGCAGTTCGGGCTATTTGGGCAGCGGGATTGCCACTAGGCTGAACGTCAATTCGAGTGATTGACCAGGGTTTTCCGTCTGATTTGAGAGCGGCGGAAATTCGGGATCGGCGTCGAAAGCCACGAGATTCCATTCCATTTCGATTGCGCCCGGCAGAGGCGCATGCAACCGGAGATTCTACATGAAAAGCCATACGAAGGTCGTCGTCATCGGCGGCGGTGTCGTCGGATGCTCGGTGCTTTACCACCTGACGAAATTCGGCTGGACCGACGTGGTGCTCCTGGAGCGCTCCGAGCTGACATCGGGCTCGACATGGCACGCAGCCGGCGGCATGCACACAATCAATGGCGACCCGAACGTTGCAAAGCTGCAGAAATACACCGTCGAACTCTACAAGGAAATCCAGGAATATTCCGGCCAGGACGTCGGTCTGCATATGACGTCCGGGCTGATGCTGGCGGCGACGCCTCAGCGATTCGACTGGCTGAAATCGATCCTTGCGAAGGGCCGGTACAACGGGCTCGAGGCGACGTTGCTGACGCCTAAAGAAGCGCATGACATGATGCCGCTTCTCGACCCGGACCAGTTCGTCGGTGCTCTCTATGATCCGGTCGAAGGCCACCTCGACCCCTACGGCACGACGCACGCCTATGCCAAATCCGCCAAGAAGAACGGTGCCGATATCTATCTGCATACGAAGGTCGAGGATCTCGTGCAGCGCGAGGATGGCTCCTGGCGCGTCATCACCAACCAGGGTGACATCATCGCCGAGCATGTGGTCAACTGCGGCGGCCTCTGGGCCCGCGAAGTTGGGCGCATGGTCGGGCTGGAACTGCCGGTGCTGGCGATGGAGCACATGTACCTCATTACCGAGGACATGAAGGAGGTCACCGATTTCAACGCGGCGACCGGCAAGGAGCTGATGCACTGCGTCGATTTCGACGGTGAGATCTACCTTCGCCAGGAGCGTCATGGCATGCTCATGGGCACCTATGAAAAAGCCTGCCGTCCGTGGTCGCCGCTGAACACCCCTTGGGATTTCGGACATGAACTGCTGGCCGAGGATATCGAGCGGATCACGCCCGAGCTTGAGGTCGGTTTCCGGCATTTCCCGGCCTTCAACAATGCCGGCATCAAGAAGATCATCAACGGCCCCTTCACCTTCTCGCCAGACGGCAACCCGCTGGTCGGACCGGTGCGCGGCATGACCAACTATTGGTCCGCCTGCGCCGTCATGGCCGGCTTCAGCCAGGGTGGCGGCGTCGGCCTGGCGCTTGCCAACTGGATGATCTACGGCGATCCGGGCTTTGATGTCTTTGCCATGGATGTGTCGCGCTACGGCGACTTCGCGACGCTTTGCTATACCAACGCCAAGGTTCGCGAGAATTATCAGCGCCGCTTCTCGATACGCTATCCGAACGAGGAACTGCCGGCCGGGCGGCCGCTGATGACCACGCCGATCTACGACAAGCTGAAGGCGGCTGGCGGGGTTTTTGGCGCCTCGTATGGTCTCGAACAGGCATTGTGGTTTGCGCCCAAAGGCGAAGAAGACAAATTCTCATGGCGCCGTTCCAATGATTTCGATGTCGTCGGCGCCGAAGCCAAGGCAGTGCGCGACAGCCTCGGCCTGATGGAGACGTCGGGCTTTGCGAAATACACGGTCAAGGGTCCGGGCGCCGAAGCCTGGCTCGACCGCCTGCTGACCTGCCGTATTCCTGCCATTGGGCGTATGACGCTGGCACCGATGCTCAAGCATGATGGCAAGCTGATCGGCGACTTTACGCTGGCAAAGCTCGGGGAGGGCGATTTCCTGCTCATCGGCTCCGGGATTGCCGAATCCTACCATATGCGCTGGTTCGAGGATCAACTGCCGAAGGATGGTTCCGTAGTGCTGACGGCGCTGGGATTGTCGCTGCTCGGCCTGTCGGTTGCAGGGCCGAACGCACGTAAACTGCTGCAAAAGTTGACGCATCACGATCTTTCGGACGAGGCTTTCCCATTCATGCAGATCCGCCGCATGGATATCGGCATGGCGCCGGCGATTGTCGGACGCGTGTCCTACACGGGCGATCTCGGCTTTGAACTCTGGATGAAGCCGGAATATCAGAACTATCTGTTCGATCTGCTGATGGAAGCGGGTAGCGAGTTCGACATCAAGCTATTCGGCCTGCGGGCGCTCAACGCGCTTCGCCTCGACAAGTCATATGGTAGTTGGTCGCGCGAATTCCGCCCGCTCTACGGACCGCTGGAAGCCGGTCTCGGTCGCTTCGTGGCGCTCTCCAAGCAAGCGGATTTCATCGGCAAGGAAGCGGCCGCGAAGGAAAAGGTGGAAGGCGGCACGATGCGCCTGAAGACCTTCATCCTCTCTGCTGACGATGCCGACGTCATCGGCGACGAGCCGATCTATCACAAGGGTGCTGTCCGCGGCTGGGTCACCTCCGGCGGCTATGCGCATGCCTCAGGCGTTTCGGTCGCGATCGGCTATGTTCCGAAGGAGATCGCCGACGAGGTCGACGGCTGGTCGATTGAGCTTCTCGGCGAGATGTTGCCCGCGTCATTGCAACCGCAGGCATTGTTCGACGCCAATGGGTCGCGCATGCGCTCCTGAGAAGTGAGCGGCAAAGAGCAGCCACGGGCCCTCCGGGGCCCGTATTTATTTGCCGACTTTTTCCGTAAATGTTTCTTCAGCGTCACTTTTGGCTAGTTTTGAGCCAGGGTCTGCTGATTTTCTGTCATATTTGGCTTCAAATGCGCCATTTCCCCAGGTTTTGAAAAGAATTTTTCAACGGAACGCCTTTTTGTCTTCACATTTCTTTTGAAAGCGGTATGGAATCGCGGAGGCCGATGCCTGTTTTACGGGCAGACGTTAACCAATAAGAGATGCGGAAAAAATTCGCGTCCAGGGGAAATGATATATGGAGTACTTCGTCCAGCAGCTCCTTAACGGGCTGACTCTCGGATCCATCTATGGCTTGATCGCTATTGGCTATACGATGGTTTATGGCATTGTCGGCATGATCAATTTTGCCCATGGCGACGTTTTCATGCTCGGCGGTTTTGCTGCCCTCATCGTCTATCTCGTTCTCACATCGATCTTCATCGGCCTGCCCGTCGCCGTGATCCTGTTGGTCATGCTCGTCGTCGCCATGCTGATGACGAGCCTGTGGAACTGGACGATCGAGCGGGTCGCCTATCGGCCGCTGCGCGGATCATTCCGGCTGGCGCCGCTGATTACGGCGATCGGCATGTCGATCACGCTGTCGAATTTCATCCAGGTCTCGCAGGGCCCGCGCAACAAGCCGATCCCGTCGCTGGTCCGCGACGTCTATACCGTCGCCGGCATATCGGTTTCCCTGAAGCAGATCATCATCATCGCCATCACCGCGGTGCTGCTGACGATCTTCTGGTATATCGTCAATCACACCGCCCTTGGCCGCGCCCAGCGCGCCACCGAGCAGGATCGCAAGATGGCGGCGTTGCTCGGCATCGATGTCGACAAGACGATCTCCATCACTTTCGTCATGGGCGCCGCACTCGCTGCCGTCGCGGGTACGATGTATCTGATGTATTACGGTGTTGCCTCGTTCACCGACGGCTTCGTTCCCGGCGTCAAGGCGTTCACGGCGGCCGTTCTCGGTGGTATCGGCTCGCTCCCTGGAGCGGTGCTGGGCGGGTTGATGATCGGGCTTATCGAGTCGCTTTGGTCGGCCTATTTCACCATTGCGTACAAGGATGTCGCAACGTTCGCCATCCTTGCTTTCGTGCTGATCTTCAAGCCGACCGGTATTCTCGGACGGCCGGAAGTCGAGAAGGTATAGCGCCATGGAAAATTCAAGCACTGTTGTTGGCAAGGCCGAGGGCGGACTTGTCCGCAAGGGGCTAATCGAAGCCTTTTACGCCGCTCTGATCTCTTTCGGGATGTTCGTTCTCTACATCGGCCTCAAGACCGATCAGAACATCGACAACGAGTTGATCATCATCCAGCGCTGGGGCCTGCTGGCGATCTTCGTCGCAATCGCCGCCGTCGGCCGTTTCCTGACGATCGTCTTTCTTCGCCCATATCTCGACGCACGAAAGCTTAACAAGGCGCGGCGTGGCGAACTCGACATCTCGGATACGAAGGGCGTCTTTCGCACGCACTTCCTCAAGATTGCGCTGGTTGCGCTCCTGCTTTACCCCATTGCTGCCCTTTGGCTGGCGGGAACCCAAGGCTCGATTAAGTTCGTCGACAATTTCGGCATTCAGATTCTCATCTACGTGATGCTTGCCTGGGGCCTCAACATCGTCGTCGGTCTCGCCGGCCTGCTCGATCTCGGCTACGTCGCCTTTTATGCGGTCGGCGCCTACTCCTATGCGCTGCTCTCGAGCTATTACGGTCTGTCGTTCTGGGTGCTGCTGCCGCTCTCCGGCATCTTCGCCGGTCTCTGGGGGGTCATCCTCGGCTTTCCCGTCCTCCGGCTGCGCGGCGACTATCTTGCCATCGTCACGCTTGCTTTCGGCGAGATCATCCGCCTCGTGCTGATAAATTGGTCAGAGGTGACGAATGGCGGATCCGGCATCTCGGGCATTGCCAAGGCCTCGATGTTTGGCATCTATTCCTTCGACGTCGGCGCTGCCAATAATTTCACCAAGGCATTCGGCCTGCCGATGTCGTCGGCCTGGTACAAGATCTTCCTGTTCTACCTGGCGCTTCTGCTTTGCATGCTGATCGGCTATGTGACGATTCGCCTGCGCCGCATGCCGCTCGGCCGCGCTTGGGAGGCCTTGCGCGAGGATGAAATCGCCTGCCGCTCGCTTGGCATCAACACAGTGACCACAAAGCTCACGGCATTTGCGACGGGAGCGATGTTCGGCGGTTTCGCCGGCTCCTTCTTCGCTGCGCGCCAAGGTTTCGTGTCGCCGGAATCCTTCGTCTTCATGGAATCGGCTACCGTTCTTGCCATTGTCGTTCTCGGTGGCATGGGATCGCTGACGGGCATTGCCATCGCTGCGGCCGTCATGATCGGCGGCACCGAGATGCTGCGTGAAATGGACTTCCTGAAGCTGATCTTCGGGCCGGACTTCACGCCTGAACTCTACCGCATGCTGCTGTTCGGCCTGGCAATGATCATCGTCATGCTCTTCAAGCCCAGGGGCTTCGTCGGCACGCGACAACCGACGGCATTCCTGAAGGAACGAAAAACCATATCGGGCAGCTTTACCAAGGAGGGCCACGGCTGATGATCTCCGTTACCCAATCCTCGGAAACCATGCCTGAAGACGTTCTGCTCAGGGTCGAGCACTTGTCGATGCGCTTTGGCGGCCTGATGGCCATCAACGACTTCTCGTTCGAGGCCAAGCGCGGCGAGATCACGGCGCTGATCGGGCCGAACGGTGCAGGCAAGACCACCGTGTTCAACTGCATCACCGGCTTCTACAAGCCGACGATGGGAATGATCATCATGCAGCAGAAGGCGGGCAAGCAATATCTGCTCGAGCGGCTGCCGGATTTTCTCATCACCAAGGATGCCAAGGTCGCCCGTACCTTCCAGAACATCCGGCTGTTTTCCGGCCTGACGGTGCTGGAAAACCTGCTTGTCGCCCAGCATAACAAGCTGATGAAGGCGTCGGGCTACACGATCCTCGGCCTGCTTGGAATTGGTTCCTATCGTTCCGAGGCCAAGAAGGCGATCGAGCTTGCACGTTATTGGCTGGAGAAGGCCGATCTCATCGATCGAGCCGACGATCCGGCCGGCGATCTGCCCTACGGCGCCCAGCGCCGGCTGGAGATTGCCCGTGCCATGTGCACGGGGCCGGAACTGCTCTGCCTGGATGAACCGGCGGCCGGCCTGAACCCACGCGAGTCGGCAGCATTGAACGCGCTGCTGCGCAGCATCAGAGCTGAGACCGGCACCTCGATCCTGTTGATCGAGCACGACATGTCTGTGGTCATGCAGATCTCCGACCACGTGATCGTCCTCGAATATGGCCAGAAGATTTCCGACGGTACGCCTGACCACGTCAAGAACGACCCGAGGGTGATTGCCGCCTATCTCGGTGTCGAAGATGATGAAGTGGACGAGGTTATCGCCGCGGTCGAGCACCTCGAAGGGGGCGCACACTAACATGACAAGCCAACCACTTCTTCAAGTGCAGAATGTCGAGACATTCTACGGCAATATCCGGGCGCTGGCCGGGGTCGATGTACACGTCGACAGCGGCGAGATCGTCAGCCTGATCGGTGCCAACGGGGCCGGTAAGTCGACGCTGATGATGACGATCTGCGGCAGCCCGCAGGCGCGCAAGGGTTCGGTCATCTTCGAGGGCCGCGATATCACCAAGATGCCAACGCACGAGATCGCACGGCTGCGGATTGCGCAATCGCCGGAAGGGCGCCGCATCTTTCCGCGCATGACGGTGCTTGAAAACCTGCAGATGGGCGCCGGCCTCGACGATCTCAAATTCTTCAAGGAAGACGTCGAAAAGATATTCACGCTCTTCCCGCGCCTCAAGGAACGCCAGGCACAGCGCGGCGGTACGCTTTCGGGCGGCGAACAGCAGATGCTGTCGATCGGCCGGGCGCTGATGGCCCGCCCGAAGCTGCTGTTGCTCGATGAGCCCTCACTCGGGCTGGCGCCGCTGATCGTCAAGCAGATCTTCGAGGCGATCAAGGTGCTCAACAAGACCCAGGGGTTGACTGTCTTCCTCGTCGAGCAGAACGCATTCGCTGCGCTGAAGCTTTCCGATCGCGCCTATGTCATGGTCAACGGCAAGGTGACGATGAGCGGTTCGGGCAAGGAATTGCTTGCCAACCCGGAAGTGCGCGCCGCCTATCTCGAAGGCGGACGTCACTGATGCGCGCGAAGGGGAGCATTTGATATGCAGGGACTTTTCTTCGAAACAGACACTGGTGTTCGCTACTTCATCCGCTTTCTCGTCGTTCTTATCGGCTTCTGGACCGCGTGGCGGGCCGGCAAGGCCGCGGCCGACGGCTGGAGCAGCTATCCGCGCGTGGTCGTCTATACGCTGTTGCTGGCATTGGTCATGCGCTTCCTGCATCACGCCCTGTTCGACGGGCCGATGCTGAGCGCATTCTATTACGTCATCGACTTCGTTCTTCTTCTGATTGTCGCGACGGCTGGCTATCGCTATCGCCGCACCAATCAGATGGTCAACAACTACTACTGGCTTTATGAGAGGGCCTCAGTCTTTTCATGGAAGAAGAAGAATTGACAGTGCGTTGAATCTAGGCACTGATTAGCTCCAGAGTAGAACTCGTTTTCCGGCGCGATAATGGTGGGTATCGTGCCGGTCAAGTGGAACAAACCCGCCCAAAAATTGGGAGTAACAATATGAAGAAATATCTTCTGTCGGCAGTGGCCCTGTCCGCCATGGTTGCGTTCGGCGGTGCCGCTCGTGCCGACATCATCATCGGCGTTGCCGGCCCATTGACCGGTGCAAACGCTGCTTTCGGCGCTCAGCTCCAGAAGGGTGCCGAACAGGCTGCCGCCGACATCAATGCTGCCGGTGGCATCAATGGTGAAAAGATCAAGGTTGAGCTCGGCGACGACGTCTCAGACGCCAAGCAGGGCGTTTCGGTTGCCAACAAGTTCGTCGCTGATGGCGTCAAGTTCGTTGTCGGCCACTTCAACTCGGGCGTTTCCATCCCGGCGTCTGAAGTTTACGCAGAAAACGGCATCCTCCAGATCACTCCTGCTTCGACCAACCCGACGTTCACCGAGCGCGGCCTCTGGAACACGTTCCGCACCTGCGGCCGTGACGACCAGCAGGGCGCGGTTGCCGGCAAGTACCTGGTTGACAACTTCAAGGACGGCAAGGTCGCCATCATTCACGACAAGACGCCTTATGGTAAGGGTCTTGCCGACGAAACCAAGAAGAACATGAATGCAGGCGGCCTGACGGAAGCCGTCTACGAAGGCATCACCCCCGGCGACAAGGACTTCTCGGCCCTGATCGCCAAGATGAAGCAGGCCGGTGTTACCGTGGTGTATTACGGCGGTCTTCATACGGAAGCCGGCCTCATCATGCGCCAGATGGCCGACCAGGGCCTGAAGGCTCACTTCATGTCGGGTGACGGTATCGTTTCGAACGAGCTGGCATCGATCGCCGGCGACGCCGTTGACGGCACGCTGATGACCTTTGCTCCCGATCCGCGCAAGAACCCTGCTGCAAAGGAACTCGTTGAGAAGTTCCGCGCTGCCGGCTTCGAACCGGAAGCCTACACGCTCTACGCTTATGCTGCCATGCAGGTCATCGCCGACGCCGCAAAGGCCGGCGCTTCCAGCGACCCGCAGGCTGTGGGCGCCGCGTTGAAGGCAAAGGGCCCGTACAAGACCGCTATCGGCGAACTCGGCTTCGACGCCAAGGGCGACATCACACGTCCGGACTACGTGATGTACAAGTGGGGCAAGGGCACCGACGGCAAGTACACCTACACCGAAATCAACTAATATTCGGATTGGTGCCGGCTGAAGCCGGCACCGTTCGGATATTGTGGTTTTCGAAGCCCGGCCAATGGCCGGGCTTCTTTCGTTTTGAACGAGCGCTCACCATTTGCTTCCGCGCCGCGATGGTCTAAATCTCCGGGATCACGAACCAGGACGGATCCCCGATGCCAAGACCCCGCATTCTCGTTACTCGGCGCTGGCCCGCCGCGGTGGAAGCCGTGCTCGCCGAGCGCTTCGACGTTAGCTTGAATACCAATGATGTCGCGCTGAATGCGACACAGTTGCGAGCTGCGTTGCGGGACTACGATGCGGTGCTGCCGACGGTGTCGGACAGGCTGCCCGCCGACCTATTCGAGGGCGAGCCGCTGCGCACCCGTATCCTTGGCAATTTCGGCGTCGGCTTCAATCACATCGATATTGCCGCGGCCAAGGCACGTGGCATCGCCGTCACAAATACGCCCGGCGTGTTGACCGACTGCACAGCCGATATCGCCATGTTGCTGCTCCTGTCCGTCGCCCGGCGCGGCGGCGAGGGCGAACGGCAGGTCAGGGCCGGCGAGTGGGTGGGCTGGAGCCCGACGCATCTGGTCGGCACCAAGGTCACGGGGAAGACGGTCGGCATCATCGGTTTCGGCCGGATCGGCCGGGCATTTGCGCAACGCTGCCACTTCGGCTTCGGCATGAACGTCGTCTTCTACAACCGCTCTGCGATCGATCCGCACGAGGCGGCGCGTTATGGCGCCGAACAATTGCCGACCGTCGAGGATGTGCTGGCGGTTTCTGATTTCGTTTCGCTGCACTGCCCGGGCGGTGCCGAGAACCGCCATTTGATGAACGCATCGCGCTTGGCTGCCATGAAGCCCGGGGCCATCCTGATCAATACCGCTCGTGGCGACGTCATCGACGAACAGGCGCTGATTGCGGCGCTGGAAAACGGAACGATCCGCGGCGCCGGCCTCGACGTCTACGAGGCCGAACCGAACGTACCGGAAAGGCTGCGTCAAATGGAAAACGTCGTGCTGCTGCCACATCTCGGCAGCGCCACGGAGGAGACGCGCACTGCGATGGGCATGAAGGTGGTCGACAATATCACCGCGTTCTTCGACGGCCGCGAGCCGCCGGACCGTGTGGTTTGAGCTTGGTTTTGAGTTGCTAGCCCAGCGTTGAAAGCAGACCCACACCCTCATGGTGAGGTGCGATGCTGCCGGTGCCGCGGTCTCCCCCTTCTCCCCTCGGGGAGAAGTGCCGAGCGCCGCGAGGCGATGAGGGGGCGGCACGGCGAGAGGGCGCTTTGCTTAGGTTTGCATTTGAAGCCCTCCGAAAGGCCCCCTCATCCGCCTCCCGAGTTTATCGAGGGGCGGGCACCTTCTCCCCGAGGGGAGAAGGGGTTGCCGCGGCCCCGATCGTGCCGCCGCTACCCACATAGCCTACATCTCGTGCAGCACATGCGCTGCCTTGACGGCGGCTGATGCGCGGTTTTCGACGCCGAGCTTTACGTAGATCTGTTCCAGGTGCTTGTTTACGGTGCGGGCGGAGAGGCCGAGGATTTCGCCGATGTCGCGGTTTGCCTTGCCCTTGGCGATCCAGAGAAGCACCTCGGATTCGCGTTGGGTCAGGCCGAAGTGCTGGCGGAGCACGCCGTCGTCGGCGCGCTGGCTGGCGGCCGTTAGTCGGAACAGGTGTTCTTCCGGGCCGATGGTGCCGAGAAAGGCGAGCTGCAGGGCGGGCTGGCCAGCGTGGCTGATCGACAGCAGGTTGTCACGGGCCGGGTGGACTTTGTCGCGCGCGGTCATGAAGGTCGCGATGTGCTTGACGACGATGTCGAGGCCGTCGTCCCTGCCGGTGGCTGCGTTGACCAGGCGGGTTGCCTGCGGGGTCGACCAGTGGATTGTGCCGTCGCCCTTGACCGCGAGCAGATGGCGGCCGGCAGCATCGAGAGCCACGCGGGCGCTCTGGGCGGAGCGGGCATTGCGCAGGTGGACGCGGATGCGGGCGCGCAGTTCGTCGATGTTGATCGGCTTGGTCAGATAGTCGACGCCACCCGACTCCAGCGCGTGGACGACGTGCTCCGTCTCGGTCAGGCCGGTCATGAAAATGACCGGGACCTGGCTGATGCCGGCGTTTGCCTTAAGCCGGCGGCAGGTCTCGAAGCCATCCATCGAGGGCATGACGGCGTCGAGCAGGATGAGGTCGGGGGTAATGCGCTCGACAATGTTCAGGGCGGCCAGGCCCGATGTCGCGATCAATACGGAAAAGCCCGATTGCTCCAATGCGTCGGTCAGAAATCCGAGGGCTTCCGGCGAGTCATCCACGAGCAGAACGATGTCGCGGGGCAGGGCGGATTCAGCCAATCGGTTCTACCTTTTCATTGTCGAACTCACGCAGAAAACCCAGGAAGCCGGTCAGATCGAAGGCCTGGACATATACGCGCAGTGCATCGGTGAAGGGACGGTTGTCGTCGATCTTGGAGAGATCGGCGAGTTTGGCCTCTATTCCCCTGATATAGCCGATTTCGGCCAACCGCATCAACTCCTCGACATGGTCCACACCTGGGCTTTTCATCGGAGCGGGAAGTTTTGGCGCCGGTGGCGGTGCGTTATCCGCGTAAATCCATTTGAGCCCGAGATGCAGGGCGAGCTTGTCGCGTAGCTGGCGGATGTCCACCGGCTTGGCGATCGCGTCATTGTAGCTGTCCTTGCTCTCCTGCGCAGCCGTGCCGTCGCCGATATTGGCTGATAGCATCAGGATCGGCGATGTCTGGCCGCTTTCGCGCAGGCGCGAGACGAGCTGCCATCCGTTCATTCCAGGCATTGATATGTCAACGAGGAAGAGGTCAGGCTTGATACCTTCGATCAGCGTCAGACAATCCGGGCCGCTGACGGCGGTCAGCACGACGAAATCGAGCGGCGCCAGGACTTCGCGCATCAGCTCGCGGTGATCCTCGTTGTCGTCGACGACGACGATCGTGCGCCGCGCCCCGTCGTAGCCGACGATCTTCCGTTCCTGCGGCGGCGGCTTCATCTGGTGCTGCACGGCGGACAACATCAGTCGGACCTTGAAGGTCGAGCCGATATCCTTCTCGCTGGCGACGGAGATTTCTCCACCGAGCGTGTTGGTCAGCAGTTGGGTGATCGTCAGCCCAAGCCCGAGGCCTGGCATCGGGCGCACGCTTTCCGCCTCGCCGCGCTGGAAAGGTTCGTAGATGCGGGCGAGGTCTTTTTCGGCGATACCGCGGCCGGTGTCGGAGAGGGTGAACGTCGCGACCTGGCTGCGATAGGCGACATCGAAGCGAACCGTGCCGGTGTCGGTGAACTTGATGGCGTTGGACAGAAGGTTGACGAGGATTTGCCGCAACCGCTTCTCGTCGGTCCTGACGTAGTCGGGCAGTGAGGGGCTGCGCTCGTGGATGAAGCTCAGGCCCTTCGCCTGCGCCTGCGGGCGGAACATGTCGACGATCTGGTCGAGGAAATCGCGGATGTTGATCTCGTTGGAATAGACCTGAAGGCGGCCCGCCTCGATCTTGGATATATCCAGCAGACCGTCGATCAGGCCGGACAGGTGCTCGGCGCTGCGGCGGATGACCTTGATCGAGGTCTGGCGTGGTGCCGGAATGGTCTCGTCGCGCTCGAGGATCTGCGCATAACCGAGGACGGCGTTGAGCGGGGTGCGCAGCTCGTGGCTGAGGCCGACGACGTAACGGCTCTTGGCGCGGTTTGCGGCCTCGGCGGTCTCCTTGGCGGTCTGGAGCGCTGCGTCGGTCTTCTTGTGGGCGGCAATTTCCTTGAGCAGCAGCGTGTTCTGGCGGGAGGATTCCTCCTCGGCGACGACGCGGCTGTCGTGGGCCAGAACATAGAACCAGCAGACGACGCCGGCGATCACCGCGAACACGAAAAACACGATGAGGATGGTGCGGTTGACGACTTCGGCGGTTTCCGGCGAGGCGGAGGCGACCTGATGGGCGATCATGGCCAGGATGAAGCCCACCGCGCCGAGCGCCAGCACGACGGCGATACCATAGCGGCCGAGCCGGGTGGTCAGCTTGGCGATCACCAATTCCGGCAGGACGGCCTTGGCGACGGTGCCGATCTGCGCGTTCAGATTGGTGTTCGGCTTGCACATGTCGTGGCAGCGGCTGTCGAGCGAACAGCATAGCGAACAGATCGGCGCGGCATAGGCGGGACACCAGGCCATATCCTCCGGCTCGAACGGGTGCTCGCAGATCGAGCAGGTGATACCAGTGAGGTTCTTCCAGGCTCGCCGCGGCTTGCGGGCAAGATAATACTTGCCGCCGGTCGCCCAGGCGATCGTCGGCGAGGCGATGAGGGCGACGATCAGCGTGATATAGGGGGCAAGCGAGGCTGCAACCGGGCCGAATGCGCCAAAATGGGCGGTGAGGGCGATGGTTGCCGAGAGCGCCATGGCGCCGAGGCCGACGGGATTGATATCGTAGAGGTGGGCGCGCTTGAACTCGATCCCGGGAGGAGCAAGGCCCAGCGGCTTGTTGATGAAGAGATCGGCCGAGATGGTGCAGAGCCATGCCATCGATATGATCGAGAAAATGCCTAGCGTTTCTTCCAGCAGCTTGTAGATGCCGAGCTCCATCAGCAGCAGGGCGATGGCGACGTTGAAGACCAGCCAGATAACGCGTCCGGGATGGCTATGGGTCAGCCTCGAGAAGAAATTCGACCAGGCGAGCGAACCGGCATAGGCATTCATCACGTTGATCTTCAGCTGCGAGACGATGACGAAGGCCGCCATCAGCAGCAGGGCGGCATTGTGCCAGGGGATCATGTAGCCGAAGGCGGTCAGGTACATCTGTGCGGGGTCGGCGGCCCTGTCGGCGGGGACGCCGGCACTTAGCGTCAGCACCACCAGGAAGGAGCCGGCCAGCAGTTTCGGCGCGCCGATGATGACCCAGCCGGGGCCGGCGAGGAAGATCGCCAGGCGGTGGCGCAGCTTTCTATGGCCTTCGGGCGGTAGGAAGCGGAGGAAGTCGGCCTGTTCGCCGATCTGCGACATCAGCGCCAGGATGACGGCGGAGGCGGCGCCGAAGTCGATCAGGTCGAATGGCGCCATTGTGCCAGGCAGGCCGGAGGCGTGGTGAATACCTGAAAATGCGCGCCAGAGGTCGAATTTTTCCCAGTCTGAAAAGGCGATGAAGACGAAGGGGAGGACGTTGAGGACAATCCAGAAGGGCTGGGTCAAAAGCTGGAAACGGCTGATCAGTTTGACGCCGTAGGTAACCAGCGGGATGACCATGACGGCGCTCAGGATATAGCCGACCCAGAGCGGGATGCCGAGCGTCAACTCCAGCGCGCCGGACATGATCGATGCCTCGATCGCGAACAGCATGAAGGTGAAGCTGGCATAGATCAAAGAGGTGATCGTCGAGCCGATGTAGCCGAAGCTGGCGCCGCGGGTCAGGAGGTCGATGTCGACGCCATGCCGTATCGCATAGCGGCTGATGGGAAGCCCGATCCCGAGCATGGCAATGCTAGCGACGATGATCGCGAAGAAGGCATTGGTCGTGCCATAGGACAGCGTGATGGCACCGCCGATCGCCTCCAGCGCCAGGAAGGAGATTGCGCCGATTGCGGTCTGGGAAATGCGCTGCGAGGAAAATTGCCGGGCGCTCTTGGCGGTGAAACGAAGCGCGTAATCCTCCAGCGTCTGGTTTGCCACCCAGCGATTATACTCGCGCCTGACGGGGATGATGCGTTGCCGCGCTGCCATGCCGCTCCTGACGACCTTTCGTTCTGCCTGTCAGGGTTTGGTAACACGGATCAACGCCGTGCTTAAGAGCGCGAACGCGGCGTTTCTGCACATTTCGCCCCGTTGCCTACGTCATTCTGCGTATACGGTTTTGCAGCGCAGCAACGGATAGTCCCCTAAGCAACGGTTAACTCCCATGTTTTCCGTTGTCGAATTTCGAAGAGGGGATCAACCAGATGAATTTCAAATCATACGTCACAGGCGCCGTGCTCGGCGCTGTCATGTCGACGTCAGCCGTACTCCACAGCACTGCCTACGCTGCGGACGATACGATCAAGGTCGGCATCCTGCACTCGCTTTCCGGCACCATGGCCATCTCCGAGACCACCCTCAAGGACGCCATGCTGATGCTCATCGAGGAGCAGAACAAGAAGGGCGGCCTTCTCGGCAAGAAGCTCGAGGCCGTCGTCGTCGACCCGGCTTCGGATTGGCCGCTGTTTGCTGAAAAGGCTCGCGAACTGATCCAGAAGGACCATGTCGCCGCCGTATTCGGTTGCTGGACTTCGTCGTCCCGCAAGTCGGTTCTTCCCGTGTTCGAAGAGCTGAACTCGCTGCTGTTCTACCCGGTCCAGTACGAGGGTGAAGAGTCCTCGCGCAACATCATCTACACGGGTGCCGCTCCGAACCAGCAGGCAATCCCGGCCGTCGACTACCTGATGAACAAGGAAGGCGTAAAGCGCTTCGTTCTTGAAGGCACCGACTACGTCTACCCGCGCACGACCAACAAGATCCTTGAGGCATACCTGATTTCGAAGGGTATTCCGAAGGAAGACATCATGGTCAACTACACGCCGTTCGGCTTCTCGGACTGGCAGACTGAAGTTTCCAAGATCAAGGATTTCGGTTCGGCCGGCAAGAAGACTGCTGTCGTTTCGACGATCAACGGCGACGCCAACGTTCCTTTCTACAAGGAGCTCGGCAACAAGGGCATCAAGGCGACCGATATTCCTGTTATCGCGTTCTCGGTCGGCGAAGAAGAACTTGCCGGTCTCGATACCAAGCCGCTGGTCGGCCATCTCGCCGCCTGGAACTACTTCGAGTCGGTCGAAAGCCCTGCCAACAAGAACTTCATCAAGGAATGGCACGCCTACACGAAGAACGACAAGCGTGTAACGAACGACCCGATGGAAGCCGCGTATATCGGCTTCAATGCATGGGTCAAGGCCGTCCAGGCTGCCGGCACGACCGATACCGACAAGGTTCTCGATACCATCATCGGCACGACCGTTCCGAACCTCTCCGGCGGCTATGCGACCGTGATGCCGAACCATCACATCACCAAGCCGGTGCTGATCGGTGAAATCCAGGCCAACGGCCAGTTCGAAATCGTCCAGCAGACCCCTGCTGTCGTCGGCGACGAATGGTCCGATTACCTGCCGGACTCGAAGGACCTTATCTCGGATTGGCGCAAGCCTCTGTCCTGCGGCAACTTCAATGTCGCTACCGGAAAGTGCGGCGGCAAGGGTTCGTGAGTACCGTCGCCTGATTGCTTGATCGTCGCAATGACTTCCGTCCGGATATTCCGGGCGGAAGCCCCATCCTTCCCGATCGGCCTGGCGCAATATGCCGGCTCGAGAGAGCGTCGGAAGGCCTAGAGATAACCGAGGCAAAGAGCCGATGTATCGCGCTATCCAGATTTTCCTTTTGACCCTCTGCCTCGCCTTGCCAGCGTTTGCGACGGTGCTGAAGGCAGAAGACACCATCCACCCGCTGGTCGATGCGCTCGGCGTCGGCGATTTCCCGGAGCGGGAAGCGGCCATCAAGGCGCTCGTCGCCTCGAAGGATCCGAATGTCGGCCGGATATTGCAGGAACTCAGCGACGGAAAGCTGTTCGTCAGCCAGGATGGCGGACCGGTCCTGCTCGTCGGCGGCACGGATGATGCGCCCACCTTTTCAGACCCGATCACCAACGAAGCGGTCGCGGACATCGATCCGGACACCATGCTGAAGGTGAAGATCAACAATGCGTTGCGTGGTGTCATCAGCGCCTCCGTCAGCCAGCTGACGCTGCTCAGCCCCGATCGCTCCGCTCGACTTTCTGCCGCGCAGGACATGCTGAAGGACGCGGATGCGTCGAACCTGGACCTCCTGAATTCCGCCCTTGCGCAGGAGAAGGATGGCGAGGTCAAGAAGACCATGGAGGCGGCGAGGGCTGTCATGCTCTTGAAAAGCGATGCCAGTCCCGAGGAGAAAAAGAAGGCTATCGATACGATTGCCGCCCGCGGCGATCGGGATGCACTGGCGATCCTGACGACGGCGATGCAGACAGCGCCGGACGACCTGAAGCCGGCCCTCCAGAAGGATATGGACTCGATCACCGATACGCTTGCCCTATGGGATGTCGCCCAGAATATCTGGTACGGCCTGTCGCTGAGCTCGGTGCTGATGCTGGCGGCGATCGGGTTGTCGATTACCTTCGGCGTCATGGGCGTGGTCAACATGGCGCATGGTGAAATGGTAATGCTCGGCGCCTACACGACCTATGTCGTGCAGGAAGCCATTGTCGATTATTTGCCCAATCTCGCGGATTGTTCGCTCGCCTTCGCAGTTCCGGCCGCGTTCCTGTTCACCGGCCTCGTCGGCTTCGTCATCGAGCGCACGGTGATCCGTTTTCTCTACAAGAGGCCGCTCGAAACACTGCTCGCGACCTGGGGCATCTCGCTGATCCTGCAGCAGGCGGTTCGCTCGATCTTTGGTCCGACCAACCGCGAGGTCCGCAATCCGAGCTGGATGTCGGGCTCGTTCGATCTCGGCGGCCTTGATATCACCTGGAACCGGCTCTGGATCATCGTCTTCGCGCTGGTGGTATTCTTCGCGCTGCTGATGTTGCTGAAGCGGACACCGTTCGGCCTGCAGATGCGCGCGGTGACGCAAAACCGGCGGATGGCATCGTCGATGGGCATCAGGACCGCCTGGGTCGATGCCTTCACCTTCGCGCTCGGGTCCGGCGTTGCGGGCATGGCGGGCGTGGCGCTCAGCCAGATCGACAATGTCTCCCCGAACCTTGGCCAGGCCTATATCATCGACAGCTTCATGGTCGTCGTCTTCGGCGGCGTCGGCAATCTCTGGGGAACGCTTGTTGGAGCCATGTCGCTCGGCATCCTCAACAAGTTCCTCGAGCCCTATGCCGGGGCGGTGCTTGGCAAGATCCTGGTTCTCGTCCTCATCATCCTGTTCATCCAGAAGCGGCCACGTGGGCTCTTCGCACTTAAAGGAAGGGCGGTGGAAGCATGATAACGGCCTTCCTGCTCCGGTCGCTCGACCGCAAGATCATCGTCGCCATCGCCATATTGCTGGCTCTGGCCATCCTTATCCCGGCGTCCAATCTCCTGACGAGCCCGGACAGCGTGTTGCACGTCCCGACCTATGTCATGTCGCTGTTCGGGAAGTATCTGACCTATGCCCTGCTGGCACTGGCGCTGGACCTCGTCTGGGGCTTCTGCGGTATCCTGTCGCTCGGGCATGGTGCATTCTTTGCGCTCGGCGGCTATGCCATGGGGATGTACCTGATGCGCCAGATCGGCGCGCGCGGCAGCTATGGCAATCCCATTTTGCCCGACTTCATGGTGTTTCTGAACTACAAGGCGCTGCCGTGGTTCTGGTACGGGTTCGATCATTTCTGGTTCGCAGCGCTGATGGTGCTGCTGGTGCCGGGATTGCTCGCCTATGTGTTCGGCTGGTTCGCTTTCCGATCCCGCGTCAACGGCGTCTATCTGTCGATCATCACCCAGGCGATGACCTATGCGCTGCTGCTCGCCTTCTTCCGCAACGACATGGGCTTTGGCGGCAATAACGGGCTCACCGATTTCAAGGATATCCTCGGTTACAACATCCAGGCCGACGGCACCCGCGCCGCGCTGTTTGCACTGACGGCGATCATCCTCGCCTTTGCGCTCCTGCTCTCGTCCGCCATCGTCCGCTCGAAATTCGGCAAGGTTCTGGTCGGGGTGCGCGATGCTGAAAGCCGGACGCGCTTCCTCGGCTACCGCGTCGAGCACGTCAAGCTTTTCACCTTCGTCGTTTCGGCGATGATGGCAGGCGTTGCCGGGGCGCTCTACGTGCCGCAGGTGGGCATCATCAATCCCGGTGAATTTGCGCCGGCAAACTCCATCGAAGTGGTCATCTGGACCGCGGTCGGCGGCCGGGCGACTTTGATCGGGCCGATCATCGGGGCGATCCTCGTCAATGGTGGCAAGACCATCTTCACGGGGCTGTTCCCAGAGGTCTGGCTGTTCACGCTCGGTGGGCTGTTTGTCGCCGTGACGCTGTTCCTGCCTCGGGGCGTCGTCGGCACGATCGCGCACTACGGCACGAGCGGCCGTTGGGGGCGCAAGGTTTCGGCCGATGCTGAAGCCGGGAAGACCGACAACGAAGTTCAGGCTGCGGAGTGAGATCATGATCCCTGACGGCAAGCCAACCAGCATGCTCTACCTCAACAACGTCTCGGTTTCCTTTGACGGTTTCAAGGCATTGAATTCTCTTTCCATCGTCATCGAGCCCGGCGAACTCCGGGCCATTATCGGCCCGAACGGCGCCGGCAAGACGACGATGATGGATATTATCACCGGTAAGACGCGGCCTGACTCGGGGGAGGTGTTCTTCAACGGACAGATCGACCTGACCAAGAAGGACGAGGCCGACATCGCGCTTCTCGGCATCGGCCGCAAGTTCCAGAAGCCGACAGTGTTCGAGAGCCATACGGTCTGGGACAATCTGGAACTGGCGCTCAATCGCAGCCGAGGCGTGTTCTCCACGCTATTTTATCGGCTGACGAAGGTCGACCGAGAGCGCATCTATGAGATTCTCGACACGGTGCGCCTGCATCATCGCCGCGACGAGCTCGCCGCCAATCTTTCGCACGGCCAGAAGCAGTGGCTGGAGATCGGCATGCTTCTGGCGCAGGAACCGAAGCTGTTGCTGGTCGACGAGCCGGTTGCCGGCATGACCGACGCGGAGACCGCGGAGACGGCTTTGTTGCTCAAGGAAATTGCCAAGACCCGGTCCGTCGTGGTGGTCGAACACGACATGGGCTTCATCCGCGATCTCGGGGTCAAGGTGACATGTCTCGCGGAAGGCTCGGTGCTGGCCGAGGGTTCGATAGATTTCGTCAGCAGCGATCCGAAGGTGATCGAGAATTATCTGGGGCGGTGATAGCGATGGTTTCGAGTTTGAGGCGGACACCCCCCTCTGCCCTGTCGGGCATCTCCCCCACAAGGGGGGAGATTGCTGGAGCCGAGGGTTGCTGCACATTGATCTCCCCCCTTGTGGGGGAGATGTCGGCCGGGCCGACAGAGGGGGGTAAGCTAGCCAAGAAAACATGGGATGCCGCATCATGCTGACCGTCGAAAACGCAAATCTTCACTATGGCGCGGCCCAGGCTTTGCGCGGCGTCTCGCTCAAGGCGGAGATGGGCAAGATCACCTGCGTGCTCGGGCGTAACGGCGTTGGCAAGAGTTCGCTGCTCAGGGCCGTTACCGGCCAGCATGCGCTCAGCGCCGGCAATATCAGCTTCAACAATGTGAAGCTGAATGGACTGGCGCCTTTTGCCCGGGCGAAGCAAGGGATTGGCTACGTGCCGCAAGGGCGCGAGATATTTCCGTTGCTGACAGTGAAGGAGAACCTCGAGACCGGTTTTGCTCCTATTCCTCGCAAGGACCGGTTTGTTCCCGATGACGTGTTCAGCCTGTTTCCCGTGCTGAATTCGATGTTGTCGCGGCGTGGCGGCGACCTCTCCGGCGGACAGCAGCAGCAGCTGGCGATCGGGCGGGCGCTGGTAACGCGGCCGAAGATCCTTGTGCTCGACGAGCCGACGGAGGGCATCCAGCCGTCGATCATCAAGGATATCGGCCGGGCAATCCAGTACCTCCGGGACTCGACCGGGATGGCGATCCTGCTGGTCGAGCAGTATCTCGATTTCTGCCGCGAGCTAGCCGACTACGTCTACATCATGGACCGCGGTGAAATCGTGCATGAAGGGTTGGCGGAAACGCTCGATACGCCAGAAGCGCGGCGGCACCTGACCGTCTGATCGATCTCTGAGCTTCTGGCGAAAAATCAGGCAATGTCGAATGTCTATGGTGGGCCGCGGAGGGCTCGACACCCGTCGTCGGCTCAACTGCTGCGAAAGGCACATAAATTGCTTGCTTTCAATCGCTTGGCGGTTTGAATGGCGCGGAGCGAACAAGGGAGCGGGACGGCAGAATGATGATTGCAGCGGCGAGCACCAGACCGCAGCGGGCGCAGGGGCGCGGTCATCTGGCCGCCAAGGCGCTCGACGGGCGGACGCGTCTTGCCGAGTTTTTCCAGGAGGGCGCGGCGAAAATCCGGCTTCCCGATACGTTCGACAATTCCATGGAGGCGGTGATCATCAACACCGCCGGCGGGCTGACCGGCGGCGACCGCATGGACTGGAGCTTCGTTGCAGCACCAGCCACGCGGATCGACCTGACTACGCAGGCCTGCGAGAAGATCTACAAGGCTTCGGCCGGAACGGCGCAGGTTTCGACGACAATCAAGGTCGGGGCAGGGGCACGGGTTGACTGGCTGCCACAGGAGACCATCCTTTTCGATCGCGCCTCGCTGGCAAGGACGCTTGATGTCGACCTGGACGAGACAGCCGAGTTTCTGGCTGTCGAAGCGATCCTGCTCGGGCGCAAGGCGATGGGCGAGGCAATGGTCACCGGGCTTTTCCGCGACCGCTGGCGCATTCGTCGGGCAGGGCGGTTGATCCATGCGGAGGACCTGCGGCTCGAGGGGGACGTGGCGAAACTGACAGCGAGGAATGCGGTGCTCGGGGGGCAGGTTGCTTTTGTCACGGTGCTCTATGCCGGGCCATCTGCGGAGCGGTATCTGGGGAAGGTCCGGCCGCTGCTCGATGGGCACATGGGCGGGGTCAGCCAGTGGCGGGACAAGCTCGTGGTGCGGCTTGCGGCAGCCGACGGATTCGCGCTTCGAAAAATACTGATCCCGGTCATTTCGGCCTTGCGCAATGGTTCGCCAGTGCCGAAAGTCTGGAATCTCTAGCGCATTATCGGACAAGATCATGCCAACTGAAATTAGGTCAAACACATAGGCAGACGATGAACCTCACTCCGAGAGAAAAAGACAAGCTGTTGATTTCCATGGCGGCGATGGTGGCGCGGCGGCGGCTGGAGCGCGGCGTCAAGCTGAACTACCCCGAGGCGATAGCGCTGATCAGCGACTATGTCGTCGAGGGCGCGCGCGACGGCCGCTCGGTTGCCGATCTGATGTCGGCGGGTGCGCATGTCATCAGCCGTGACCAGGTGATGGAAGGCATCGCCGAGATGATCCACGACGTGCAGGTCGAAGCGACGTTCCCGGATGGAACGAAGCTTGTCACCGTGCATGAACCGATCCGCTAAAGCCCAACAGGACAGGGAGATCGACGATGATCCCAGGTGAAGTCATTGCCGCGAGCGGCGATATCGAACTGAATTCCGGCGCGCCGACGGTGTCGCTCGATGTATCGAACACCGGTGACCGACCGGTGCAGGTGGGCAGTCACTATCATTTTGCCGAGACCAATGGCGGGCTGTCGTTCGATCGTGAAAAGGCGCAGGGCATGCGGCTTGATATTCCAGCCGGCACCGCAGTGCGCTTCGAGCCGGGCCAGACGCGTTCGGTGTCGCTGATCCCGCTTTCCGGCAAGCGTGAGGTCTACGGCTTCCGCCAACAGGTCATGGGCAAGCTCTGAGCAATTTCAGGGACCTGATATCGGGCGGAGGGAACTTGCATGCGTTTGAGGTGGCTTCTGGCTGGGGCGTCGATGGCTGTTTTTCTGGCATGCGGCGGAGCCCATGCCGAGGATAGTGCGGCTGCCGACTGCAGCAACGCGACGACGCAGATGGATATGAACAGCTGCGCCGACAAGGATTACCAGGCGGCCGATGCCGAGCTCAATGCTCAATACAAGAAGACGCGAGCCGCGATGCTGGAGATTGACAAAGGGCTGGATTCGAACCTGAAAGGCGCCGAGAAGGCGCTGCTGGCCGGCCAGCGCGCCTGGATCGACTACCGCGACGGCGAGTGCGAGGCTGAAGGCTTCCAGGCGCGGGGCGGATCGATGGAGCCGATGCTGGTGTCAGGCTGCAAGGCGACCTTGACGCGTGCGAGGACCAACGAACTGAAGCAACTGGCCGACGGGCAGGGGAACTGAGCGCCAGATGGAAGGACGACGGACAATCATGATCGTTGGCAACGGTGAGATCGCGGCAGGAGCGTCCGATATGATCGACGCTGCCGATCTCGTCGTGCGTTTCAACGAGTGCGGTTCCTTCGGCTCCGGCGGTCGCCGCACCGATGTCGTTGCGGTCTGCAATACCGGCCGACCGGCGAAATCAATGATAACCTCCTTGGAATGGCGAAACAAGGAGGCCGTAAGGGCCGCAACTGAAATCTGGAGCGTCCGTGATCCCCGGAAGTTTGCGGCGTTGCGCGCGCCGCTGGCCTTGTCGCACCCCGAACTCGATGATTTCTGCGATGATTATACCGATGGATTCTCGGCGTTTGCGATGGAGACCGGAAAGCGGCATGTGGTCATCGATGCAGCAGTCCACAAATCCGTTGATGAAGCGCTGAAAATCCACGATCCCGAGCCCTATGTCGTCCCCAGCAGTGGCATGATCGTCATCGCCGAAATCCTCGCCAGCCATCCGGACGACCACATCGTCATCGCCGGCTTCGGACACGTCGGTTGGGACGGTCACCCCTTCGCGGCGGAAAGGCGGCTCGTTGAATCCTATATTTCCGCCGGGCGATTGAGGCGTTTCAGCCCCGGCGATTTCTCTTTTTCTTCTTCCTCCCAAGGAGCCTGATCAATGCCCTACAAGATCTCCCGCGCCGCTTATGCCAACATGTTCGGGCCGACGACCGGCGACAAGGTGCGGCTTGCCGATACCGAGCTGTTCATCGAGGTCGAGAAGGATTTCACTGTTTATGGCGAGGAAGTGAAGTTCGGCGGAGGCAAGGTCATTCGCGACGGCATGGGGCAGAGCCAGGTGACGCGGGCGAACGGCGCCGTCGATACCGTCATCACCAACGCGCTGATTGTCGACACCTGGGGGATCGTCAAGGCCGATATCGGGCTGAAGGACGGACGCATCGTCGCCATTGGCAAGGCTGGAAATCCCGATACGCAGCCTGGTGTCAACATCATCGTCGGCCCAGGGACCGAGGCGATCGCGGCCGAGGGCAAGATCGTTACAGCCGGCGGCATGGACAGCCACATCCACTTCATCTGCCCGCAGCAGATCGAGGAAGCGCTGATGAGCGGGCTCACGACGATGCTCGGCGGCGGTACGGGGCCGGCGCACGGCACGCTTGCGACCACCTGCACGCCGGGGCCGTGGCATCTGGCGCGGATGATCGAGGCGGCCGATGCATTCCCGATGAACCTTGCTTTTGCCGGCAAGGGTAATGCCTCGCTTCCGGGCGCACTTGAGGAGATGGTGCTTGCCGGGGCCACTTCGCTGAAGCTGCATGAGGACTGGGGCACGACGCCGGCTGCTATCGACTGCTGCCTGACGGTTGCCGACCAGTACGACGTCCAGGTGATGATCCACACCGATACGCTGAACGAGAGCGGTTTCGTCGAAGACACGATCGGGGCCATCAGGGGCCGCACGATCCACGCTTTCCACACGGAAGGTGCCGGCGGCGGACACGCGCCCGACATCATCAAGATCTGCGGCCAGTCGAACGTCATTCCGTCGTCGACCAATCCGACCCGGCCCTACACGGTCAATACCATCGCCGAGCATCTCGACATGCTGATGGTCTGCCATCACCTTTCGTCGTCGATCCCTGAGGATATCGCCTTTGCCGAGAGCCGCATTCGCAAGGAAACGATCGCGGCCGAGGACATCCTCCATGACATCGGCGCCTTCTCGATCATCTCGTCGGACAGCCAGGCGATGGGCCGCGTCGGGGAGGTCGCCATTCGCACCTGGCAGACGGCCGACAAGATGAAGCGCCAGCGCGGCCGCCTGAAGGAAGAAAAGGGCGAGAACGATAATTTCCGCGTCAAGCGCTATATCGCGAAATACACCATCAACCCGGCGATCGCCCATGGCCTCAGCCATGAAATCGGCTCGGTCGAAGTCGGCAAGCGCGCCGATCTCGTGCTCTGGAGCCCGGCCTTCTTCGGCGTCAAGCCCGATATGATCCTGCTCGGCGGTTCGATCGCGGCAGCGCCGATGGGCGACCCGAACGCCTCGATCCCGACACCGCAGCCGGTGCATTACCGCCCGATGTTTGCGGCATACGGTAAGAGCCTGACGAATTCCTCGATCACCTTCGTTTCCCAGGCATCGCTCGACGGCGGCCTCAAGGGCAGGCTTGGCGTCGCCAAGGACCTCGTCGCCGTCAAGAATACCCGTGGCGGGATTTCCAAGGCATCTATGGTGCACAATAGTTTGACACCGCATATCGAGGTCGATCCGGAGACATACGAGGTGCGAGCAGATGGCGAGCTGCTGACCTGCGAACCGGCGACAGTGCTGCCGATGGCGCAGCGTTATTTCCTGTTCTAATCCTCGCGATCGGCTCTTTCAGTATTGGGATTGCGGATGCCTTTGCGGTCTTTACACGCGAGATTTCTTGCTTCGGCGATCGTCGCCACGGTCTTTTTGCCACTGCTGCAGGCAGGGCCTGCGCTGGCGCTTACGCCTGATGTCGGCGTCGGTTCGCAATATGATACGACGCATGTCTATGTCGCGCCTGAAGACATCGATGCCTTCGTTGCGAGCTTTCTCGCGACCTTCGGCGGCACGAGCACCAAGCAGGTGGTGACGACGGTGACGCCGACGCCAAGCAGCACGACGTCGCAATTGCTACAGACGCCGGCCGGCAAGATTTCGCTGTTCGGCTTCACGACGCCCATCCCCTATCCCTTCGGTTTTGAGCGAACCGGTTATCTGGTGACCGACATGGACAAGGCGGTCGCTGCAGCGCGTGCTGCCGGCGCAGATGTCATCGTTGCGCCGTTTCCGGATCCGATCGGGCGCGATGCCGTCATCCAGTGGCCGGGCGGCGTGAACATGCAGCTCTATTGGCATACCACGGCGCCGAATTATCCCGCGCTTGAGACCGTTCCGGAAAACCGGGTCTACATGTCCACCGATCGGGCCGCTGCCTTCGTTCACGATTTCCTCGCCTTTTCACATGGCAGGGCTGTTTCCGACGAGAAAAACGCGCCGGGTATCGAGATCGGCCGGCCGAACGAGGTCTTTCGTCGCATCCGCATTCAATCCGTCTTCGGCAATACGACGGTGCTCGTGACGGATGGCCACCTTCCTTTTCCCTACGGCCGCGAGACAACCGGCTACGAGACGGCGAGCTTGAAGGACACGCTCGACAAGGCGAAAGCCAGCGGCGCAAAGGTGCTTGTCGAGCCCTATGTTTCGGACGGTCGCAACGCCGCGGTCGTCGAGTTTCCCGGCGGCTACATCGCCGAGATCCACGACACATCGGCGAAGTAGGCGTGGCCCGCGCATCTTAAATGGCCGGGCCGGCTAACGCGGAAATACCACCACAGCGAGGTTGCCATGAAAGTCAGTCTGCCCACCCTGTTGAGCTTCAACGGCGGCTATGTGGATACGGCAGGGTTTCTGGCGTTGCAGGGGTTGTTCACGGCACATGTCACCGGCAACTTCGTAACCTTCGGCGCGTCGATGGCGCTTGGGACCTCAGGCGCGGTGGCCAAGCTGCTTGCGCTTCCGACATTTTGCGTCGTTGTCATTCTCGCCAGGCTGCTGGCGCATGTGCTTTCGCGGCGCAGCCTGCCGGTGTTGCGGACGCTGCTCGGGCTCAAATTCCTGTTGCTCGCGTTGGCATCCGTGCTGGCCATCCGGCTCGGACCCTTCGTCAACGGCAACAGCCGGGAGGCGGTTCTGACCGGAATGGTTCTGGTTTCGGCCATGGCCATCCAGAATGCGGTGCATCGCGTTCATCTCGCCAGCTCACCACCATCGACGCTGATGACGGGGACAACGACGCAGATCATGCTGGACCTTGCCGACCTGATGCTGGGCGTGCCGGTCGAGGCAAGGGCTGCCTGGCGCTCGCGGGTCCGGCGCATGACGACTGCTGTTGGTTGCTTCGCGCTCGGCTGCGGTGGCGCTGCCTTGCTCTTCGTACTGGTCGGCATGAATTGCTTCCTCTTGCCGCCGCTGGTCGCCCTCTTGGGCATCCTGTTGCACGTCACGGAGCCGGAGTCGAAGCCGTCCTGATGCCTATTTTATCGGCCATCTGGCAGCGTTTCCGCGACGCGTCCATGCGCACAGCGCATGTCTGTTATGCAGAGCCTTTAAGTCATGTTTTTGATGCTGCGCTGCGGTAGAATTTTCGCTACGAAGTGATCTTACCATCGGGGCCGCGGATTTTCCCAAGACTTGCTGCGGCCCCACTTTCGTACCGAAGGAGATTTCGATGATCGGCAAAAAGGTTCCAAATGTAACCTTCCGCACGCGTGTCCGCGATGAGAGCATTGGCGGCCCCAACCCGTTTCGTTGGCAGGATGTCGAGACGGCAGACTATTTCGGCGGCAAGCGCGTCATCCTGTTCTCGCTGCCGGGCGCATTTACGCCGACCTGCTCGACCTTTCAGCTTCCCGACTTCGAAAAGCTCCATGGAGAGTTCAAATCCGAAGGCATCGACGAGATTTACTGCATCTCCGTCAACGATGCTTTCGTGATGAATGCCTGGGGCAAGTCGCAGAACCTGGTCAACATCAAGCTCATCCCGGACGGTTCCGGCGAGTTCACCCGCAAGATGGGCATGCTCGTTTCGAAGGACAATCTCGGTTTCGGCATGCGCTCCTGGCGCTATGCAGCCATCGTCCACAACGGCGTCGTCGAGCAGTGGTTCGAGGAAGAAGGCCATAGCGACAATGCGGACAGCGATCCCTATGGCGTTTCCTCTCCGCAGAATATTCTCGAGAACCTGAGGCTTCGGCAGGCCGCCTGATTCGGCCTCGATGTTAAGCGTCGTGAATGAAGGCTCCGGATTTCGGGGCCTTTTTCTTTTGATGTGGAAGGCGCAAGCGCAGCGCTAAAATTTGTTTTAGCGATGATGCATAAATGCAACTTTTCCTAAAGTGAGTTGCAATGAAACACAATCTGGTCGGCAACGAACCTTTCATCGCATCGTCATTCGTACATCGGCGAACTCCGGCGCCACGATCGTGCAACTGCATGGTTTTGCGGAAGTGCGGCTGCCTCGAAGAGGATCATTTTTCGCCGTTCAGAACTAGTGGATCAACTGCATTTGAACTAATCCGTTAAAGACCTGGAAGAGTCTTGGCCCCTATCTGAAACCAGTGGAGTCCGAGCGGAGGAAGGTCGAAACATGAAGAAATGGATCTCGCTCCAGGCCGAGCTCGGTAACTTTCACCAGAGAGAGACTATCTATGTTTTCTCCCTTAAGATGAGTTTTCTGGCGGTCATCCTTTCCTCTGTCATCCTTGTCCTGGTACTTCCTGTTTTACTGCTGCTCGGTTTGTTGCCGCTACCTTTGATGGACGCTATTCGCTATGGCGTCGTCTTCTCGTGGCTTACGAGCGGCGCCATTTCGGGCGCGCTTGCCATGCTTTCAGGCTCCGCTATCCATGACCTCTCCGTGTCGCGCGCCGAGTTCGAGCGGCTCAGTCGTACGGACGCTTTGTCCGGCTTGCTCAATCGGCGTGCCTTCACCGAAGCGCTCGACAGCATCGATGAGGTTGCCTCGCTGGTCATATTCGACCTTGATCGGTTCAAGGCCATCAACGACCAGTACGGTCACGCGTCCGGCGACGCTGTCATCGTCGCGATCTCACAGATGCTTGCCAACATTTTCGGCGCAGAGGGCCTGGTGGCGCGATTGGGCGGCGAAGAGTTCGCGGTCATCGTTTGCGGCGGCAGTGCCGATGAGCGACTGGCACGTGTCGAGGGTGTGAAGGTGTTGGTTTCCGAGAGCGTGATCCCCATTGATGGCGGCGAGGTCCGGATCACCATATCGGCCGGCGTCGCGGACATTTGGCCGGGACAGAAAAAGGAGGTGGTCTATGCAGCCGCCGACAAGGCGCTCTACCTCGCAAAGGCGCTTGGCCGCAACCGCGTCGTTCATGAAAGCGAGAGGCTTCAACCCGCCTGGCAGCGGCAAGTCGTGGATGGAGAAGACGCCGATATCAATCGACATTTCTCGAACAGCGAGGCCGCGCGCTACGGCCACGGGATATAGCAGTCTTCGAGCGGCTCGCTTTCGGTCTTGCATAGCGGGGCGCTATTTTGCATGCTCTGGCGAAGCTTCGAATTGGACATGTCATGCAGCGCGTTACTTCCTACCTGCCCGCCGGAACGCCATCTTCAAACCCGATCGACAAGGTCGTCCTGCCGCATGATCTGCGGCATCTGCGCCGCAAGCTGTTGCATCTCGAAAATGGCGACATGGTCATGCTCGACCTGAAGGAGCCGGTGCTTTTTTCCAATGGCGACCTGCTGGTGCTGGGAGACGGCGAACTGATCGAGATCGTCGCGGCCGAGGAAAAGCTGTTCGAGATCAGGCCGCGGGATCGCATCCACCTGACCGAACTCGCCTGGCATCTCGGCAACCGGCATCTGCCGGCGCAGATCGAGGAGGAGCGTATCCTCATTCTCCGCGATCACGTTATTCGCTCGATGCTCGAAGGCCTCGGCGCCACGGTCACCGAGATCACCGAACCGTTTCAGCCGGTGCGCGGCGCATATCATTCGCACGGCGGCGAACACCAGGGACGTGGGCACGATCACGGCCATGACCATCACTAGCTCGGCAAAGCCGCGATGAGCGAAGATCGCGATCTTCAGGCTCTCTTGCGGCTGATGGCATGGCTTTCGCCTGCTTTTCCGATCGGTTCCTTCGCCTATTCCGGCGGGTTGGAGCGAGCGGTCCACGACGGGCTCGTGACGAATGCGGCTGATCTTTCCGATTGGATTGCAGCGATCGTTCAGCACGGCGCAGTCTGGAACGATGCCGTCCTGCTAGTGGAGGCGCACCGGGCGGCTGGCGATACCAAGCGGCTTGGCGACGCGGCGGAGCTTGCGGAGGCTCTGGCCGGTTCGCGTGAACGTCATCAGGAAACCATGTTGCTTGGCGAGGCTTTCCTGTCTGCCGCCTCCGCCTGGCCCCATGAGGTCTTTTCCCGGCTTTCAGCGAAAACAGCCTACCCGGTCGCGGTCGGGGCAGTTGCGGGCGCGCATGGCGTGGCGCCAGACAAGGCAGTCGCCGCCTTTTTGCATTCATTGGCGTCACAGAGCATTTCGGCCGGCATTCGTCTTGGCGTCTCGGGCCAGAAGGACGGCGTTGCGATCCTTGCGTCCCTCGAGGTCCTCATCGCGGCAGTTGCGGCGAAGGCGGCACTGTCGAGCCTCGATGATCTGGGTTCCGCTGCGATCCAGGCCGATATAGCCGCGCTTCGTCATGAGACGCAGGGTACGAGGCTCTTCCGCTCATGATGCCTCTACGTCATTCGCCGCTGTCCAGCGCGGGCGGGCTTCGCTATCATGTTGTTTTACCGGAGTTTCAATCATGAAATCAAGAAACGGACCCTTGCGCGTCGGCATAGGTGGACCTGTCGGCTCGGGCAAGACGGCGCTGACGGAAAAGCTCTGCAAGGCCATGCGCGACGAGTTCTCCGTCGCTGTTGTCACCAATGACATCTATACGACGGAGGATGCCGAGGCGCTGGTGCGCATGCAGGCGCTGTCGTCGGATCGCATCGTCGGTGTCGAGACGGGCGGTTGTCCGCACACGGCGATCCGCGAGGATGCAACGATCAATCTGCAGGCAATCGCCGGGCTGAATGAGCGCATACCGGATCTCGACGTCGTATTCATCGAGTCGGGTGGCGACAATCTGGCAGCGACCTTCTCGCCCGACCTTGCCGATATCACGATCTACGTCATCTCCGTCTGCCAGGGCGAGGAAATCCCGCGAAAAGGCGGCCCCGGGATTACGAAGTCCGACCTTCTCGTCATCAACAAGAAAGACCTGGCACCGCATGTAGGCGCCGACCTCGACGTGATGGACCGCGATGCGACCCGTATGCGCGAAACCCGCCCCTTCGTGTTTTCAGACATGAAACGCGGCGACGGCGTCGGCACGATCGTCGAGTTTCTGCGGGTTCAGGGCGGGCTTTGAGGGGCGGTATGCTGATTGGGTCGCCATGCGATCATCCCTTCGGTTCTCGCTCGAACCTCCGGCGAGGCTAGGCAGGTGGCGACGGCCTCGTAGCCCGGCGCTCCCGGATAGGGAGCAACGCGGCATGGCGGACTGTGGTTGGCTGGGCAAAGGATGATCGCTTGGTCGGAGGTGACTGCCGCGAGGTCCAGAATCGAGCAAGAGCGCGTGAGCAGGAATAGTGGCCGGTTGCCAAGTCTGCGGCGGCGCAGATAAGAACCAAGCGCCTCCTGCGACGCTCGATCCAATCCTTGCTCGACCATGTCTACAACCAGGATTGACGCCGTTTCGGCTTCCATGGCGGTAAGAAGAGCCGCGAGGGCGGAAGACGCCGTGGCGCCGTCTTCAACAAGCAGGGCAAGGGTTTGATCCACGCGGGATTTCAGGGCGGGATCGGCATCGAGCCATGCTAGACATTCTCTACCGCCGTCCGCCAGCCGCTCCAGCCCAATGAACGCAGTGTCGGGCAAGGCTTCAGCCAGTGCATGCGCCAGGCGCGTCTTGCCACTGCCCAGCGGGCCGATGATATAGTTGACGGGCCGGATGTCGAATACTTCGAATCTTTCGCCTCCCCACGGCCAAGGAAGATCAAAGGCAATACCAGTTTCTGAAGTGGGGCGAATTGGTCGCGCAAGCTCTCTGATAGCGGCGGGTGCTCGGCCGGCGCTCAGATCTGTCCTGGCAATGCGCACTTTTTCGACCGTATTCGCAAGTTGACGTAGCTGACCCTCGAGTGCTGCCTGGTGCACGGCGAGGGCTGGCTCCAGCCGCTCCGCGTCGCTGCTCAAGACCAGCGCTGCTTGGGCAAGGCTTAGTCCAAGCTCGCGTAGCGCAACGATTTCACCAGCTTTGGCCATTTCGGCGGGACCGTAGGTCCGCCATCCAGCGGCGGTGCGGACAGGTTGTATCAAACCGTGTTGTTCGTATAGACGCAGCGCCTTCATCGATATGCCAAGCTGCACTGCAGCCTTCGATGGACTTAGGAATTGAGCGGAGTAACTCACGAATCACCTCATTCGCTGTTGACCGTTTCCTTATGGGAGTGGCCCCAAGGGCCAGGTCAACAGCGTATCCAGTGAATTCGTTGCCGGGAAGATTTCTCGGCGCGCGGGGCGAGTAAGGCTTCCCGGTTTCCGGTTCAGCTTATTCCGCGGCCAGCGGCGGTAGCTTCACGACGTTCAATTTCGTCGCGCCACCGTGCGTCGCCGTTTCCTTCGGTCCCATGGCGTCAATGCGTTCTTCCAGCGCTGCGATGGATTTGCGGTTCTCGTCGACGGAGGCTTCGAGTTGTTCCTTCGAGAGCGGCTCGCGTTCTTCGTCCTTCTTGCCGACCAGACGGCCGAACATCCAGGCGAGAAGGCGCGACAGGTCGTCCATGATCAGGAAGAACGACGGCACTACGATCAGGCTCAGCGCCGTCGAGACGATGATGCCGCCGATGACGGCGATTGCCATCGGCGCGCGGAACGACCCGCCTTCGCCGACGCCGAGCGCCGAGGGCAGCATGCCGGCCGACATGGCGATTGAGGTCATGATGATCGGGCGGGCACGCTTTCGGCCAGCCTCGACCATCGCCTCGATGCGCGGCATGCCCTTGTGCATCATCTCGATGGCGAAATCGACCAGCAGGATGGCGTTCTTCGTGACGATGCCCATCAGCATCAGGATACCGATCAGCACCGGCATGGACAGCGGGTTGTTTGTGATGATCAACGCCGCCGCGACGCCCCCGATGGCAAGCGGCAACGAGAACAGGATGGTGAAGGGCTGGATAACATCCTTGAACAGCAGCACCAGCACGGTCAGCACCAACAGCAGGCCCAGAAGCATGGCATGAACGAAGCCCTGCAGCATCTCGCCCTGAACCTTGGTGTCGCCGCTTTCGGCCAGGTGCACGGTTGCGGGTATCTTGGCTTCGCTGACGATTTTGCGGAAGCTGTCGGATGCGGAGTTCAGCGCCACGCCCTGCGGCAGATCAGCGCCGATGGAAACCACGCGATAGCGATTGTTGCGCTTGATCGAGCTCAGGCCTTCCGAATAATCGATGTCGGCGACGCTCGCCAGCGGCACGGTCGTGCCGGAAGTCGTCTGGATTCGCATGGCGCGGATAGCGGCGAGGTCGCGACGCATTCCTATCGCCGATTGGACACGGATCGGGATCTGCCGGTCGTCGAGTGAGATCTTTGCCAGCGATGCATCGATGTCGCCGATCGTGGCGACGCGGATGGTGTCGGAAATCTGCTCGGGTGTGATCCCGAGGCGGGCGGCCTCATCCTTTCGCGGATGGACCTGCAACTCAGGGCGGGGCAGGGCGCCGTCGGCGCTGACATTGGCCAGCAGCGGGTCGGCGCGGAGCTTTGATTCGAGAATGCCGATGGCCTGGTTCAGGTCCTTGTCGTTGCGCGACAGGAAGTTGAACGACAGGTCGCGATCGCCGCGGTCGTTGAGTTTGGTGATGCGGACGTCAGGGATAGAACGAAGCTTGCCGAAAACCTCCCGTTCGATCTCCCACTGAGGGCGGACGCGGCCTGAGAGTGCCACCTTCGGTAAATGGGGCCCAATGACCGGTATGGAACCGAGAACATCGTTCACGAGCTTCTTGACGAGCGACTGGTCGAGCTTGTTCAGCGCCAGCGTCACCGTTGCCCGGCGCAGTTCGAGATCGCCCTTCGGGGAGGCGCCACCAAGCACGAAGATACTTTCGACGCCATCGGTGCCCTTCAGCAAACGATAGACCTCGTCAGTGACCTGTTCCGTATCGCCCAGCCGTGCAGTCGGCGGCAGTTCGACTGAGAGCACGATTCGCGAAGCGTCCTCAGTCGGAATGAAGCTGCCGGGCACTTGGGACAGAAAATAGACCGATCCAACCAGGAAGCCGATCGCAGCCAGCATCGTGGTGTAGCGCCAGCGCGTGGTGACCCGGATAAGCCGTGTGTACCCCTTCATGATCCGGCCGTCATTGCCGTGATGGTCGTCCATCGCGTCTTCGGCGCGCATCAAATAAGCAGCCATCATCGGCGTGATGAGGCGGGCGACCATCAGTGAGAAGAACACCGAGAATGCGACTGTCAGGCCGAACTGGATGAAATACTGGCCTGGAATGCCTGGCATGAACGAGACAGGCACGAAGACCGCGATGATCGTGAACGTGGTCGCGATGACCGCAAGGCCGATCTCGTCGGCCGCCTCGATGGCCGCTCGGTATGGAGTCTTGCCCATCTTGATATGGCGGGCGATATTTTCGATCTCGACGATGGCGTCGTCGACGAGGATACCGGTCGCCAATGTCAGCGCCAGGAAGCTGACGAGGTTCAACGAGAACCCCATCATGTGCATGACCCAGAATGTCGGGATAGCCGAAAGCGGCAAGGCGATCGCCGATATCAGCGTTGCGCGCCAGTTCTTCAGGAACAGGAAGACGACGACGATCGCCAGCAATGCGCCTTCGAGCAGCGTATCCATCGCGGCTTGGTAATTGCCGTAAGTGAAGTAGACAGAATCGTCGATGAGCTCGATCGAGACGCCGGGGTTTTCCGCCCGCACCGTTTTCAGGCTGTCGGCGACGGTTTTTGCGACGCTGACTTCGCTGGCGCCCTTGGAGCGGAAGACGGCAAAGCTGACGACTGGCGTATTGTTGAAGTTCGAGAAGGATTTCGGCTCTTCGTAGGTGTCCTTGATGGCGCCGAGATCCGACAATCTTACGAACCGGCCATTGGTGAGCGCGATCGTGGTGTCGGCAAGCTGGGCCACGTTCCGGGCATCGCCAAGCACGCGGATCGCCTGTTCGCTGCCAGCGACCTGACCGCGACCGGAGCCGAGATCGACGTTGGTGCCGCGAAGCTGCTTGCTGACGCTAGCCGCGGTAATTCCGTGGGCGTTGAGCTTGTTGGGATCGAGCTCGATGCGCACCTCGCGATCGGCGCCGCCGTAGCGATCGACGCGGCCGATGCCGGTCTGGCCCTGCAGCGCGCGCTTGACGGTGTCATCGACGAACCAGGAGAGTTCCTCGAGCGTCATGTTCGGCGAAGAGACCGCGAATGTCTGGATCGCCTGGCCCTCGGCCTCGATCTTGGAAACGATCGGCTCGTCAACCGTGGACGGAAGATTGCCGCGAATGCGGTCTATCGCGTCCTTGGTATCCTGGACTGCCTGCTCGGTCGGCACTTCGAGATGGAACAGAATGACGGTCTGCGACTGGCCATCTGTCACGGTCGACTGGATTTCGTCGACGCCGGTGATGCTGGCAACCGCATCCTCGACTTCCTTGGTGACCTGCATTTCGAGTTCTGCAGGAGACGCGCCGCTCTGCGTCACCGTCACGTTGACGATCGGGACGTCGATATTTGGGAAGCGGGTGATCGGCAGCGCGTAAAAGGCCGAAACGCCGACGAACATCAGCAGGAAAAAGCCGAGCAGCGGCGCGATCGGATTTCGGATGGACCAGGCAGAGAAGTTCATCTGTCTATCTCGCTCAGTTTGTGGCCGCGGGCGCGTCGCGCACCGGCGTGATGCGGTCGCCGTCACGGACATAGGCGCCGGCCTTGGCGACGACCTGCTCGCCGGCCTTCAGCCCCTTGAGTATTTCAATATAGGCCCCGTCCTGAATGCCGGTCTCGACATTGACGAATTTGACCACCCCGTCCTCGACCTTGCGGGCCGAAGAACCGTCTTCGTCGCTGATGACGGCCGTCAGCGGCAAGGCGATACCTTGCGTCTGGCGGACGACGATCTCGGCGCTGCCATACATGCCGGCGCGAGCCTTGGCGTCGTCGTCGATTGAAATGTGCACCGCGCCGAGGCGGGTGACGGCGTCGACGATCGGCGAGACCAGGCGAACAGAGCCTGTCAGCTTCTCGCGACTGCCGGAGAGCGAGATGACGGCCTTCTGGCCGGCGGCGATCTTGGTGATGTCACTCTCGGACACGTCGACCACGAGTTCGACCTCACCGTCGCGGATGATGGTGAACAGCGGATCGCCGGAGCCGTTGGCTATGGCGCCGACGCGGGCGTTGCGCGACGCAACTGTGCCGCCGACTGTGGTCTTCACACCGGTGCGGGCGAGCTTCAGGTCGATATCGGCGATCTGACTGCCGACGACCTTGAGATCGGCCTCAGCGACGGTGATCGCCTGCTCGGCGGAGGTGACCCGGGCGCGATTGGCGGCGGCGGAGGCTGTTGCCTGTTCCACCGTCGATGTCGAGACCGTGCCTTTTTCGCCCATGGCGACCGCGCGGGCGCGCTGCTGCTCGGCCTCAGCGTCATTGGCCTGGGCTTCGATCAGCTGTGCGTGAAGCTGAGCGATCGTCGCCTCGGCCTTCGCTTCGGTCGCCTGCATCTGGCCTTTTTGAAGAACCAGCGCGTCGTCGCTGAGCGTGGCGAGCGTACTGTTTGCGGTCACCTTGTCGCCGACATCGGCATTCAGCGTCTTGATCGACAAACCGTCGACGAGCGGCTGGATATAGACCTCTTCCACGGCCTTCACGGTGCCGGTGGCGACGACTTTGTCGATAAGCGTGCGCTCAGTTGCGTCAGTGACGACGATGGCCGGCAGGTTCTGCTTGGGTGCAGTGACGATCGGCTCCACGGCGAAGGCTGCGGGAGCCGAAAGGATGATGAGGAGCAGTGCTGTGGCGCTTCTGAGGCTATGCGGCGTGCGGGCCATGCGTCGTATCCGATTGTTTGATGTCTGGTACTCGGTGTGGCTATCGGCCCGCTTGCAATGGGGCGGAAGCGAAGCTCACGTGCCGGCTTTTCCGGCGGAACAACATCCGTCTGTCATGCCTGCAGGTTCCTCATCTAAAACTGACCTTGTAGGTGGGATTGTTTTCCAATCTCTGCAAGATCACGAGAAAATGATTTCGGCTTAAATAATTCTACTTTGAGCAATGCCTGGAATCAATCATGGCACCGTGATGCGTCCATTCCGATGATTGATTGCCCCAGATATACGTCGCTTTTGCGACAAATCAGACGCGGACGCCAGCTTTTTATTGGCGCTGTTACAAAATGAAAAAAACGCGCGGGCGATCCCGCGCGTCTAAAAAGGCGCTTGGAAACGGGGACTACTTCAACGCAGCGTCGGTAATGGCGTGCGTGTAGGCGCCCTTTGGCTCCTTGTTGATGATCTTCTGTTCAAGCAGGGCCTTCTCGGTGCGCTCGTAGAGAGCCTTGTCGAGCTTGCCGTCGCCGATCAGCTTTGCCACTTCGCCGGCCATGCGCTTCTGGTGAGCCTCGTCCTGACCGCCATTGTCGACGACGATTTCGGCCGCTTCGTCAGGATGTTCGACCGCGTACTTCCAGCCCTTCATCGAAGCGCGGACGAACTTGACCATCTTTTCCTTGAAGGCCGGGTCCTTCAGCTTCTCTTCGTTGACGTAGAGACCGTCTTCGAGAAGATTGACGCCGAGCTTGGTGTAGTTGAAGACGAGCAGGTCTTCAGCCTTGAAGCCGGCATCGATCGCCTGCCAGTATTCGTTATAGGTCATGACGGAAATGCAGTCGGCCTGCTTCTGGACGAGCGGCTGCACATCGAAGCTCTGCTTCAGGACGGTGACGCCATCCTTGCCGCCTTCCGTCGGTATCTTCAGCTTGTTCATCCAGGCGAAGAACGGATACTCGTTGCCGTAGAACCAGACACCGAGGGTGTGGCCCTTGAAATCGGCCTCCGACTTGATCGGGCCGTCCTTGGGGCAGATCAGTTCGAGGCCGGATTTATCGAAGGGCTGGGCGATGTTGACGAGTGGAACGCCCTTCTCCCGGGCAACGAGCGCGCCGCCCATCCAGTCGACGATGACGTCGGCGCCGCCGCCGGCGATGATCTGTTCCGGCGCGCTGTCCGGTCCACCGGGCTTGATGTCGACATCAAGGCCTTCGGCCTTGTAATAGCCCTTGTCCTTGGCGACGAAGTAGCCGCCGAACTGGGCCTGCGTCACCCATTTCAACTGCAGCGTCACCTTGTCGGCGGCGAGTGCCGATTGGGCCGCGGCCAGCGCCATTGCGCCCGCCATCAGTGTAAACATCAGTTTTTTCATTGCTTTCCCTTTTCCCTCTGAAGTTATGCCCTTGCCCTTTTCGGGTCTTGGGCGACGCCTGGAGCGTTCGCTCCAGGAATTCGATTTGACCTAGCTGCCACGGATAGACGGATGCCAGAATGTCGTCATCCTTTCGACAAGAGTGATGACGCCATAGAAGACGGAACCGCTCACCGCCGCTACGGCGACCTCGGCCCAGACCATGTCGACGTTCATCCGGCCGCCTTCGATCGCTATCCGGAATCCCATGCCGACAATCGGCGTGCCAAAGAACTCCGCTACGATGGCACCGATCAGCGCCAGCGTCGAGTTGATCTTTAAGGCATTGAAGATGAACGGTGCCGCTGCCGGGAGCCGAAGCTTGAGCAGCGTCTGCGTGTAGTTCGATGCATAGGTGCGCATCAGATCGCGCTCCATGTTGCCGGCAGCAGCCAACCCCGCGACCGTGTTCACCAGCATCGGGAAGAAGGTCATGATGACGACGACGGCCGCCTTGGACTGCCAGTCGAAGCCGAACCACATGACCATGACGGGTGCAACGCCGATGATCGGCAGCGCGGAGACCAGGTTGCCGATCGGGATCAGGCCGCGGCGCAGGAAGGCGACGCGATCGGCAAGGATCGCGACGATAAAGCCGCTGCTGCAGCCGATGATATAGCCGACGACCACCGCCTTCAGGATCGTTTGCCGGACGTCGGCGGCAAGAATCGGGAGGGAGTCGACGATCCGAAGCCCGATGGCGCTTGGCGGTGGCAACAGGATAAATGGAATGCCGCCGCCGCGGGTGGTGGCCTCCCAGATAATCAGGATCCACGCGCCGAAGATCGCCGGGATGACCAGCTTGAGCAGCCAGCTGGTGAAGGTGGAGCTTGGCTGGATACCCGCCAACAGGCTGACGCAGCGCCAGGCGAGCAGCCATGCGGCTGATATCAACAGGAAGAACGAAGGACGAGCGGCGCCTTCGTTGCCGGCAATGCCAGTCAGGAGCAGCCATGCTGCTTCATGCGCGCCGATGAACAGGATAGCGGCGGTAATCGCCGGAGGTAGCGTGGTCTGCGACAGGATCGACGAGACGATGATCAGGAAGAACACCAGCATCGTGACGCCGGGTGAAATCGGGTCTTCCGTGCCGGTCGCAATGAGCGGCAGGAGGAATGCCGCCACCAGGCACAGCAGAAGCGCCAGCAGGCCCTGCCAAGAGAAATAGAAGACCTTCATACCGGTCGACCTCCCATCGAGCGGTCGACAATGCGCGCGACGATGCTGACACTGGCGACCAACAGGGAGGCCAATACAGAGCCGGCCACGAGGGCCGCCCAGATATCGATGGTCTGGCTCTGATAGGAGCCGGCGAGCAATTTGGCGCCGATACCGGCAACTGCGCCGGTCGGCAGTTCGCCGACGATGGTGCCTACGAGGCTCGCGGCGACTGCGACCTTCATCGATGTAAAGAGAAACGGGACGGAGGCCGGGACCCGCAATTTCCAGAAAGTCTGAGCCTGGCTGGCGTTATAGGTGCGCATCAGGTCCAGATAGATGATCTCGGGTGAGCGCAGGCCCTTCACCATGCCGACCGTGACCGGAAAGAACGATAGGTAGGCGCAGATCAGCGCCTTCGGTATCAGCCCGGTGATGCCGAGTGCTCCCAGCACAACGATTACCATCGGCGCGATCGCCAGGACCGGCACCATTTGCGAAGCGATGATCCAGGGCATCAGGCTACGCTCCAGCACTTTCACATGGACGATGCCGACGGCGATGACCACGCCGAGGATGGAGCCGAACACGAAGCCGACCGCCGTCGCTGCCAGAGTCACCCAGGCATTGTAGACCAGGCTGCGATTGCTTGTGACACTGCGAAGAAAGGTGTTCTCGAAGACGTTCGAGGCGACCTGGTGTGGCGCCGGCATGACAGGTTTCGGCTGCGACAGCGTTTTGCCGATGAATTCCATCGTGCCCGACGAGACATTGGCGCGGCGGTCGAGGTCGCGCTGGAACGGGGCGTTCAGAACGACGGCAAAGATGTACCAGAGGACGACGATCGCAAGCAGGATCGTTGTGACCGGCACGAACTTGTGTCTGAAGAACTCCTCTTTCTGCATCGTCACACCTTGCCCTGCAATGGAAACATCATCAGCGCCATCGCGAGGACGCCAAGCCCGACACCGGCGAGCTGAGGCATGCTCAGGCGCTCGCCGAACACGGCGACGGCGATGATGTTGACGACGATGAGCTGGACGATGGCCGAGGCCGAGATCGCCAGACCCAGCCCGCCCTCGCGCATCAGCCGCACCATCATCAGGTTGCCGATGCAATAGAGCGTCAGCGAGAGCACGAGGATGAGAACGTTGCTGGTGGCGATATAGGCGCGGGATGCGGTTGCCCCCGATATGAAAATGGTCATCGCGCCGGCGAGCCAGAGGAGGAATTGTGCGTTCATGAATTGAGCCTCGTCGAGCAAGGAGCGCCCCTCATCCGGCCTTCGGCCACCTTCTCCCCGTAGGGGCGAAGGAGATAGACGCGCCCTCCGTCGTCCCCTCTCCCCGCTTGCGGGAAGAGGGTTAGGGTGAGGGGCGCCTCTTGTTCGATCCTCAACGACCTACTCCTCATAGCTATGCCCCGCCCTCAATCCTTCGCGAACGCGGTGGGCTATTTCGAGGAATTCGGGGGTTTCGCGGATGCCGAGGGGGCGTTCGGCCGGCAGCGTGGAATCGATGATGTCTGTCACCCGACCCGGGCGGGGCGACATGACGACGATCTTGGTCGAGAGGTAAACGGCTTCGGGGATCGAGTGGGTGACGAAGCAGATGGTCTTGTTCGTTCGTGCCCAGAGCTTCAGCAGCTGCTCGTTCAGATAGTCGCGGACGATTTCGTCGAGGGCGCCGAAGGGTTCGTCCATCAGGAGCAGGTCGGCGTCGAAGGCCAGGGCGCGGGCGATCGAGGCTCGCTGCTGCATGCCGCCGGAGAGCTGCCATGGATATTTGTGTTCAAAGCCGTTTAGGTTGACGAGTTCCAGCGTCTGGGCGACCCGTCGCTTCTGCTCGTCTTTGCTGTGGCCCATGATCTCCAGCGGCAGGGCGATGTTCTTCTCGATGGTGCGCCAGGGGTAGAGCGCGGGTGCCTGGAACACATAGCCGTAGGACCGCTTTTCGCGAGCATCTTCCGGCGACATGCCGTTGACGGTGAGATCGCCTGAGGTTTTCTTCTCGAGATCGGCGATTGCCCTCAGGAACGTCGTCTTGCCGCAGCCGGACGGTCCGATGAAGGAGACGAAGTCACCCTTTCCGACATCGAGATCGACATTGCTCAGCGCATGCACCGGCCCGTCATTCGTCTGGTAGGTGAGACAGAGGTTCCGCGCGGAAACGACGGAAGAGCTGGATGATGTCATTAAGGCGTCCCAGTCAGGTTTTCGCAGGTCGCCCCGGGCGTATTGCGTATTGTCGTTGAGGGTCTATTTATCGACGAGCGAAGAGATTTTGTCACGGAAACGGATATAAAGGAGGAATAATATGAGCGTATCATCGAAGCCCACCTGCAGAATTGTGCGACCCGGAGGCACCTATGCCGGGAAACAGGGGCTTAGCTATTTCCAGGGCATCGCTGCCGAAACGGTCGGCTCCACAGGCATTTGCATGCATCTCCTGACGATCCCGCCGGGCGGTCGCGCCAAGGCGCATCTGCACGAGGCTCACGAGACGGCGGTTTATGTTCTCTCCGGCGAGGTGCACACCTGGTTTGGCGACCGGCTGGAGGAACATGTGATCGTCAGGGCCGGCGAGATGTTCTACATACCGGCCGGCGTGCCGCATCTTCCGGCCAATCTCAGTGACCTTCCGAGCACGGCGATCATTGCGCGCACCGATCCCAACGAGCAGGAGAGCGTCGTCCTGCTGCCGGAACTGGATCGACTGGCGCAGGGGTAGCACGGCGCGCTGCTTGAGAATTCTCGTCAATCAGACCCCACTTGCCGGAATGCCGGTGCGCTGCACCTTGCGGGGTGCGGTGATGCCTTTCCAGGTCGAGAGCGCCTTGTTGACGGCGGTGAAAGGCTCGCGGGCGACGAACTGGCCATGGCCCTGCTGGGTCTTGATGGTGTTTTCCTCGATGGCGACGACACCGCGCGTCAGGGTATAGCGCGGCAGGCCTGTGACCTGCTTGCCTTCGAAGACATTGTAGTCGATAGCCGACTGCTGGGTCTTGGCAGAGATGGTCTTTGTGCGCTTCGGATCCCAGACGACGATATCCGCGTCGGCGCCGACAAGGATCGCGCCCTTCTTCGGATAAACGTTCAAGATCTTGGCGATGTTTGTCGAGGTAACGGCGACGAACTCGTTCATGGTCAGCCGGCCGGTCGCGACGCCGTGGGTCCAGAGCATCGGCAGCCGGTCTTCCAGACCTCCGGTGCCGTTGGGGATCTTGGTGAAGTCGCCGAGGCCGAAGCGCTTCTGTTCCGTGGTGAAGGCGCAATGGTCGGTCGCAACGACCTGCAGCGAACCTGACGCAAGGCCCGCCCAGAGACTATCCTGGTGCTGCTTGTTGCGGAACGGCGGCGACATGACGCGGCGGGCGGCGTGGTCCCAGTCCTTGTCGAAATATTCGCTTTCATCGAGCGTCAGGTGCTGGATAAGCGGCTCGCCGTAGACGCGCATGCCCTTCTGGCGGGCACGGCGGATTGCCTCGTGCGCCTGTTCGCAGGAGGTGTGGACGATATAGACCGGGGAGCCTGCCATGTCGGCGATCATGATGGCGCGGTTGGTCGCCTCGCCCTCGACTTCCGCCGGCCTCGAATAGGCGTGGGCTTCCGGGCCGTCATTGCCTTCCGCGAGCAGCTTTGCCTGCATCTGCGCCACCACGTCGCCGTTTTCGGCGTGGACGAGGGGCAGGGCGCCGAGCTCGGCGCAGCGCTGGAAGGACGAGAACATCTCGTCGTCGTCGACCATCAACGCACCTTTATAGGCCATGAAGTGCTTGAAAGTGTTGATGCCTTTTTCTCTGACGACTGTCTCCATCTCGTTGAAGACCTGTTCGCTCCACCAGGTGATCGCCATGTGGAAGGAATAGTCGCAATTGGCCCGCGTCGACTTGTTGTCCCACATGGTCAGCGCTTCGAGCATCGACTGACCGGGTGCGGGCAGGGCGAAATCGACCACCATCGTCGTACCGCCTGAAAGGGCCGCGCGCGTGCCGCTCTCGAAATCGTCCGAGGAATAGGTGCCCATGAACGGCATTTCGAGATGGGTGTGCGGGTCGATGCCGCCGGGCATGACGTAGCAACCCGTGGCGTCGAGCACCTCGTTGCCGGAAAGGTTCGGCCCGATCTCGACGATCCTGCCGCCCTCGATCTTCACGTCCGCCTTGTAGGTCAGATCGGCCGTAACGATCGTTCCACCCTTGATGACTGTGCTCATTGGGTCTGCTCCCTGGTTAGAAACGCGTGCGGAGAGACACCCCCCTCTGCCCTGTCGGGCATCTCCCCCACAAGGGGGGAGATCGCTGTGGCACCTTCTCGCGTCATATTGATCTCCCCCCTTGTGGGGGAGATGTCGGCCCGGCCGACAGAGGGGGGTGTTCCGTCGTGTAGGCCATCACTCCACGATCCCCGCCGTCTCGACGACTGCGTGGAAGAGGACGTCGGCGCCGGCGGCCGCCCATTCCTTGGAAATCTCTTCGGCTTCGTTGTGGGAGAGGCCGCCGACGCAGGGGCACATGATCATCGTGGCGGGGGCGACCTTGGCGGCCCAGCAGGCGTCATGGCCAGCGCCGGAGATGATGTTCATATGGCTGTAGCCGAGCCTCTCGGCGGCGTTGCGCACCGCTGAGACGAGTGTCGGGTCGAATGTCACCGGCTCGAAGTGGCCGATCGCCTCGACAGAACAGCCGACGCCAAGCTCGTTGCAGATATTGGGCGCCTTGGCCTCTATCGCAGCGCGCATGCGGTCGAGCTTCGCCTTGTCGGGGCTGCGGATGTCGACGGTGAAAACGACCTTGCCGGGGAGCACGTTGCGGGAGTTCGGAGAGAAGAACACCTGGCCGACGCCGCCAACGGCGCCCGGCTGGTTTTCCATCGCAACACCCTGCACCATCTCGATGATCCGCGACATGGCGAGGCCGGCATTGACGCGCAGGTTCATGGGCGTCGAGCCCGTATGCGCTTCCTTGCCGGTGAGCGTGAATTCGAGCCACCACAAGCCCTGACAGTGGGTGACGACGCCGATTGCCTTATTTTCCGCCTCGAGAATCGGGCCCTGCTCGATATGGTATTCGAAATAGGCGTGCATCTTGCGCGCGCCGACCTCTTCCTCGCCGAGCCAGCCGATGCGCTTCAGCTCGTCGCCGTAGGTCTTCCCGTCAGGGTCCTTGCGGCTATAGGCGTGCTCCAATGTATGGACGCCGGCAAAGACGCCTGAAGCGAGCATGGCAGGGGCGAAGCGGGCGCCTTCCTCGTTTGTCCAGTTGGTGACGACCACAGGGTGTTTCGTCTTAATGCCGAGGTCGTTCATGGTGCGGACGACTTCAAGCCCTGCCAGCACGCCGAGGACGCCGTCATATTTGCCGCCGGTCGGCTGGGTGTCGAGATGGGATCCGACATAGACGGGCAGGGCATCGGGGTCGGTGCCGGCGCGGGTTGCGAACATCGTGCCCATCTTGTCGACACCCATGGTCATGCCGGCCTGTTCGCACCATGACTTGAAGAGGTGGCGACCTTCGCCATCGGCGTCGGTCAGCGTCTGGCGGTTGTTGCCGCCCGCGATACCGGGGCCGATCTTCGCCATATCCATCAACGCGTCCCAAAGGCGATCGCCGTCGATACGCATGTTTTCGCCTGGTGCGGCCACCATATGCATTCCTCACCTGTTTATCGTCGTCATGCAAGGCGCATGCCGTAGTTCCCAAGGTCAGTGACCGGAGCCTTCTTTGTTTTTATTTGCTCCGGAAAATCGCCGGTTGCCTTTACCTGGCAACTGATCGATATTTGACCGATTGGTAAACATTACAACTTCCGTGGCGGCGCTCAAGACGAAAAAAACGAAAAGCACCGACAAAATTGCAGGCAATTGCCTAAAACGTCGTCAGGTGCGAGTTTGATGCAAACTTGACTGAAACGGTTGAATTTCAAAGGGAAACAAAACCGACATGGCCATCCCGAGAGCCGCCAGAACCCAGCGGCGGACGCGCATCCAGGAAGAGAAGGAAGAACTGATACTGGAGGCCGCTCTGGACGTCTTTTCCGCCAGTGGTTTTCGCGGTTCGACTATCGACCAGATCGCCGAGGTCGCCGGCATGTCGAAGCCGAATCTGCTCTACTATTTCCGTACCAAGGACGCGATGCACCGGGCGCTGATCGACCGCGTGCTCTTCACCTGGCTCGAGCCGCTGCGCGCCTTCAATGCGGATGGAAATCCCGAAAGCGAGATCCGCAGCTACATCAGGCGCAAGCTTGAAATGGCTCGCGACTTTCCGCGCGAAAGCCGCCTGTTTGCCAACGAGGTGCTGCAGGGCGCTCCGCATATAGAAGACGAACTGAAAGGCCCGCTGAAGAGCCTCGTGGATGAGAAGGCCGAGGTTATCCGCGCCTGGGCGAAGGCGGGCAAAATCGCCAAATGCGACCCATACCATCTGATCTTCTCGATCTGGTCGACCACACAGCACTATGCCGACTTCGACGTTCAGGTGCGAGCGGTCCTCGGGCAGGAGCATTCAGGGGTGGGTCGCTTTGAAGACGCGGCGCGCTATCTCGAGAAGCTTTTCGTCGACGGGTTGATGACAGTCGGGAACGATGCGGGCCAAAGCAATCCAGGCCAGGGCTCGGCGCTCAGTCCCGTTTCGGCAGATTGAGCCCGGCAAGCGCTGCGGCCACGCTTTCGATCGTGTACGGTTTTTGCACGATATGCGCATCGCCGTGTTTACCGACCTGAACGTTCTCTCCGCCATAGCCGGTCGCAAAGAGAAAGGGCGTTTTCTTGCTGGCCAGCCGGTCAGCAATCGGCAAACTGTTCTCCTCGCCGAGATTGACGTCCAGCAGCGCCACATCGAATGAACGCTGGTCCAGTATGTCAAGCGCCTGCGTCACATTCGGCGCGGTGGCCACATGCCTGGCGCCGAGGCGGCTGAGAATATCCTCGCCGTCCATGGCGATGATCAGATTGTCTTCCACCAACAGGACATTCATGCCCGACAGGAGGTATCCCGCGGCATCACCGGTGTCTGTATTCTTGACGGCGGTCGTGCGAACCGCGCAGTTCGTCGTAGCTTCCGCAAAGCTTACATATTTCGACGGGATTGAAAAATCCGCCTCGACACCGGAGGCAGCGAATCGAATGTCCGCCTTGCCGCCAAGATCGTAGGGAATGGAGCGACGGATGAGCGTCGTGCCGAAACCCTGCCGCATGGGCTCGGCGACGGGCGGGCCGCCGGTCTCCCGCCAGCGGATCGACAAATCGCCTTGAATGTCGATGTCCCAGGAGACGGAGACGCCGCTGTTGCCGGAAAGGCTGCCATATTTGACGCTGTTGGTAACGAGTTCATGCAGGACGAGGGCGGTCGTCGAGAATGCTCTCGGGTCCAGCAAGACATCAGGCCCGGTGAGAGCGATACGCTCGACGTTCTTGCCAAGATAGGCTGCGGCTTCGGCTTCGAGCAGGTGGCGGAAGGAGGCCGGCGCCCAATTGTCGCGAGTGATCTGATCATGGGCGCGCGCCAGCGACTGGACGCGGCCCTCAAGCTGACCGATATAATCATCGAGCGTGACACTCGATGATTTCGACTGTCGCACGAGGCCGTTGATGAGGCTCAGGATGTTGCGGACCCGGTGGTTAAGCTCGGCGATCAGCAGTTCTTGCCGCTCGGTTGCTTGCCTACGAACGTCGCGGGCCTCATCGGCCAGTCGCAATACCACTTCGATCAGTGTCACCCTGATCGTCTCGGCAACCCGGCATTCCGCTGAAGTAAACGGATGCGACCGGCCGCGAACCAGCTCGGACCAGGTCTCGAAGCTCTTGCGTGGCGTCAGCCGGGGGCCATTGGGACCGTATTCCGTCGGCTTGTGCGGATCGCCAGCCCAGCGCACGGAACGGACAATCTCCTGCCGGAAAAGGATGACATAGTCCCGGGGCGATCGCGAGATCGGGATCGCCAGCAGGCCGGCAACCACTCCGTCGATGCCCTGTTCGGGATAAAGCTCCTCGATGCGATCGGTCGCGAAAACCCGGCCGGCGGCGGCGCGATCGAGGGTCCTTACAATTGTCGCAAACTGCTCTTCGTTCGGCGTAAGCCCGCTGAGTGCGGAACGGCCGTTTATCCAGACGCCGATACCGTCGGCGGGAATGGCCTCGCCGAGTGCCTCGATCAACCACGCCGGATCGTCCAGGAGGCTGGCGTCATCGGCCACCAACGTCAGCACCCGGTCAGCGATCTGCCGGGCCTTGGTCTCGTAGTCCAGCGCCGTCCTGCGTTCGCGGCTCTCCAGCCGCGAAGCGAACATCTGGCCGAAGAGCTCCGACGTCGAGCGGCGCTCGAAAGACGGCAGGCGCGGGCTGTAGTGGTGACAGGCAAAAAGCCCCCAGAGCTTCTCGTCGACGACGATCGAAATCGACAGCGAGGCACATACACCCATATTCTTCAGGTATTCGATATGCATCGGCGAAACGGAGCGCAGCATCGACATGGAGAGATCGAGCGGACGGCCATACTCGTCACGTTCGGGAAGGATCGCGACCGGTGTGCCATCCACGTCTGCAATGATACGGAAGAGGTTTCGCATGTAGAGCGCACGCGCCTGTACCGGAATGTCGGAGGCCGGATAATGGAGTCCTAGAAATGAACCGATGCCGGAACGTGCCGCTTCGGCTACGACCTCGCCGGAGCCGCTTTGATCGAAACGATAGACCATGACCCGGTCGAAGCCCGTCAATGCACGGGCCTGTCGTGCCCCTTCGCGGAAGAAGGCCTCCAATGTCTCGGTCTGGTCCAGCCGCGCCATCATGCTGCGGATCGACATGGTAGAGCCGCCTTGCCTCGGGTCCTGCGAAAGCTCTCCTTCAAGGATGATCAGGCCGTCGCTCAGGTGCAGCGCGATATCGAATGCGGCGCCGTCGTCGGCAAGAGCGATGCCGAAAATGCGCTCGACGACATCGGGGCCGCGCACCATGGTCAACCGGTTGCGCAGGGTGTGCAGCGCCTTTGGGGCGATGATCTCGGCGACGGGCCGCCCGAGCGCCTGCTCACATTCGATGCCAAGAAATTGGTGAAGATTGAGCGAGGCGCGCGCGACCAGCCAATCTGAGGAGATCGCGAGCAGAAAGCCAAAAGGCTGCAAGGAGCCGAGTTGGTGGATCGGCTCACGATCGCAATTGGTCAGATCGACTGGAAGGGGACTGTCCGTCAAGAGGCAAAGAGCTCCAGTTCGAGTTCGGCGGCGCGCCTGAAGTGGTCGAAGATGGATCTCGCGGCAGCGATGGCGCGATCCTCGTCTATAATGTTCGCTCCGTCCAGCCGTTCCATGAAAGCTTTCATGGCGCCCTTCGGTCCTTGATGACGAATGTAGGCCGAGGGAAGACTTTCCGGCACCCGCTTTGCCAATATCGCGCCTCCGAGCTTCGAGCCCTCGAGCACGTAAGCTGCACCCCAGAGCTCGTCATCTGCTGCAAACGCAACCACATCGAGGGAGCGAGGTGCCTTGAGACCAAGTGTCGCCAGGTCAGCGGCGAGCATGTCGCTTCGGCGGCGATCGGCCCAATCCGGCAACAGCGAAGCGATCCCACCTTGCTCCAACGCTTGTTCGACAGCGGGAATGGCTCTTGCATGGGCAAGCAGAAAAGCGCCGTACTGACGCGGATCGGCCAGATCAAAGCCACCGAAAAGCCGATCGACGACAGAATGGCAATCGCCGGTGCCGGCACGAAGCCCATTTCGAAAAGACATTCCACCCATTCCAACTGCCTACCATGCATCATCCGACGGGATGGCGCGAATATAGCCATATATGTCAAGGCGTTGTTATTTCCAGGTGAGGCAGCGGCTCGCGCCGGCAGGCGCGCGAGCCGCTTCGGTGTCTCAATCACGGTCCCTAAAAATAGTGGTGCCGCTCAATGCCGTCATAGCGGCCGGATTTAAGACAGCAATTCTTGAAACCGCCTCCGCGAACTGCAGGGGCAGAGATCGTTGCGACCGAGTTTCTCGATCAATTCAACGTCGCCGTGAACAAAACGGTTGCCGGTCTTAACACCGGCTTCTGATGGGAAGGATTTGCGGCGCTTGGACGTGACTTCAAAAGCTAACGTCGTTGAAGGACCTGCGTGACATGATAGCCTCCTGTTTTCGCGGCCGCTGCAATCGGCGGCTGTGCGATGTCTACCATATTCGATGCCCCAATCAAGCCATGCCGGCAATCTCGCATCCGTGGCGAGATCACCGGTTAGCCGACTTCACTCCGCGGCCTGCTTCGCCATCGGGTTGTTCACATGCGTCGTCCAGTTGGCGTAGTTCGGGTCGACGACACGGCCCGTGCGTTTGTCGAGATCGCCTGCCGGCAGTTGTTCGAGGGTGATGCAATTCTCGACGGGACAGACGTTGACGCAGAGATTGCAGCCGACACATTCGTCGTCCATGACCTCGAAATGCCTGACGCCGTCGACCATGCTGGTGATCGCCTGATGCGAGGTGTCCTCGCAGGCGATATGACAGCGACCGCACTTGATGCATGCGTCCTGGTCGATACGGGCCTTGGCGATGTAGTTGAGGTTGAGATATTGCCAGTCAGTGACGTTGCGCACAGCGCGGCCGGTGATGTCGTCGAGTGTGCGGTGGCCCTTTTGGTCCATCCAGTCGGACAGGCCTGATATCATTTCCTCGACGATCTTGAAGCCGTAGGTCATGGCGGCGGTGCAGACCTGGACGTTGCCGGATCCGAGCGCGATGAACTCGGCAGCGTCGCGCCAGGTGGTGATGCCGCCGATGCCGGAGATCGGCAGTCCGTAGGTGTCCGGATCGCGGGCGATCTCGGCCACCATATTGAGGGCGATCGGCTTTACCGCCGGGCCGCAATAACCGCCGTGCGTTCCCTTGCCGTCGACCGAGGGATTGGGAGCGAAACTGTCGAGATCGACCGAGACGATGGAGTTGATCGTATTGATCAGCGAGACGGCGTCCGTGCCGCCTGCCTTTGCCGCGCGAGCCGGCTTGCGGATGTCTGTTACATTAGGCGTCAGCTTGGTGATGACCGGCATGCGGGTATATTGCTTGCACCAGCGCACGACCATCTCGATATATTCCGGCACCTGGCCGACTGCAGCACCCATGCCGCGCTCCGACATTCCGTGCGGACAGCCGAAGTTAAGCTCGATGCCGTCGGCGCCGGTTTCCTCGACCAGGGGAAGGATCGCCTTCCAGGCCTGCTCCTCGCAGGGGACCATGATCGAGGCGATCAACGCGCGGTCCGGCCAGTTCATCTTCACCTGCTTCATCTCGCGAAGGTTGGTGTAGAGGTCGCGGTCGGTGATGAGTTCGATATTGTTCAGGCCCAGAAGCCTGCGGTCGGCGCCCCAGATCGCGCCGTAGCGCGGCCCGTTGACGTTGACGACGGGCGGGCCTTCTTCGCCGAGCGTCTTCCAGACGACGCCGCCCCAGCCTGCCTTGAAGGCGCGCTCGACATTATAGGCCTTGTCTGTCGGAGGCGCGGAGGCGAGCCAGAACGGGTTGGGGGATTTGATGCCGACAAAGTCATTGCGAAGATCAGCCATTTCAGTGTCTCCCCGTTCAAGCGACTGCGACGGCAGGCGCAAGCGCAGCTGCCAGTGCAAGATTGATGCTATCGGCCGCGTCGCGGCCCTGGGCTACGGCGGAAACCGTTAGGTCGTCACCGCCGAGAACGCAGTCGCCGCCGGCCCAGACGCCGTCGAGCGATGTGCGACCTTCTGCGTCGATGGCGATGCGGCCGGCCTCCATGCGCAATGCGCCGAGGCCGGAAGCCTCGAAAGTCTGGCCGATCGCCTTGAAGATCTGATCGGCGGCGATCACGCCGACGTCACCGGTGCCAGCCAGGCGGCCGTCGCGGATCTCGGTATATTCGACCTCGATGCCGGCAACCTTGCCGTCCTTTTCGAGGATCCGCTTCGGCGCCAGCCAATGGCGAATCATGACACCTTTCGATGCTGCGAGATCCTGCTCGAATTCCGAGGCGTTCATGTGTTCCTTGCCGCGGCGGTAGCAGATCGTCACCTCTTCGGCGCCGAGCAGCTTTGCCTGGACGGCGGCGTCGATGGCTGTCATGCCGCCGCCCAACACGACGACGCGGCGACCGATGGCAATGTCCGCCTTGTCGCCGGCCTGGCGAAGATCGGCGATATAGGAAACCGCGTCGGTGACGCCGTCGAGGTCCTCGCCTTCGGCGCGTAATGCGTTGACGCCGGCAAGGCCAAGGCCGAGGAAGACTGCATCGTATTGACTGCTGAGGTCGGAGATCGTGAAGTCGCGGCCAAGTGCCTGGTTGTTGCGAACCTCGATGCCGCCAATCGACAGGACGTAGTCGACTTCTTTCTGGGCGAAGTCATCGACCGTCTTGTAGGTGGCGATACCGTATTCGTTGAGGCCGCCGGCTTTTTCCCGCGCGTCGAAGATGACGACTGAGTGGCCCTTCATGGCGAGACGATGGGCGCAGGCAAGGCCCGCGGGGCCGGCGCCGATGACGGCGATCGACTTTCCGCTTGCGGCGGGCCGCTCGTAGAATTGCTTGTTTTCAGCCATTGCAGCGTCGGTCGCATAGCGCTGCAGCCGGCCGATCTCCACGGGACGCTCCTCGGCCGTGTTGCGGACGCAGGCCTCCTCGCAGAGCTGTTCGGTGGGACAGACGCGGGCGCACATGCCGCCGAGGATGTTCTGATCGAAGATCGTCTTTGCCGAGCCGATCGGATTGCCGGTCGATATCTGGCGGATGAAAAGCGGAATGTCGATCGAGGTCGGACAGGCCGTCATGCACGGCGCGTCGTAACAGAAGTAGCAGCGGTCGGAAGCAACCAGCGCCTCGTGATTGTTCAGGCGCGGGTGAAGGTCGGAAAAATTCGCGTCATATTCGGCAGGCGAAAGCCTGCCCTTCTGAATACCAGTTTCCAGACGTCCCATTTAAGTTCCCTCTTTATTGTAAACGGTCTGTGGAACAAACGGTAACTCAGAGAAAAAATTTTATCAAACGGTAAATTTTTGAAGGTCTTTCGTTCGAACTCGCACAGGCCATCAGAACTTGGAACGCACTGGCAAGCGTGTCGCTACGGCGCATCCAAATCATTGAAGTTAAAAGATAATTTTACGCGACCGTCAAACTTTTCCGTGCCGCAGATTCCGTTTCGTCCACAGCACTGCAGTGTCCGCCCACGGCGAGCGGAGGCGCGATAAAGCGCCCGGTTCTTTTTTTAAAGAAAATTGAAATTTTTGCGAAAAGGCGGGAACCAAGTTTTCAGTTGGTCGTTATCGATCTGTCCGGATGATGATCGCATATACCCAATGCGCGCCCCCAAAACATCTCCGGGCCTATACTCACGGTCCCCTCCCGGTGAGTAAAAAGCAGCCAGTGCGCCGCCCTCGCACTGGCTGTTTTTGTTGTTTAGAGGATAGTGCCAACAGCTTGTCCGTTGGGCAATCAGGGCCGACGGAGGATTTCGTATTCCGTCTCGGGAATGATGATCTTGTAGTCGATGTGGGAGGTGTCGATGCTGAATTGAGCGCGTCCACTCATCGAAGTTGGCACCACGCGCTCAAGCACGGTCTTGCTGAAGCTGTTTTCCTCGAATTCCGCTGCGGTCGCCGTCGCGGGCGTGAAGATTTGCTCCGACCACGCCACTTCGATGGCTTTACGACCGTCCAGTTCCGCTTCCCGGCAGTTCAACGTAATGGTGGTCGCGCCTGCCGCAATCGCGCCATGGGATGCCGAGTTGACAATCAGCTCGTGCAGCGCAAGTCCGAGATGGACGGCGGCGTTCGGCGTCAGGTGTGCGTTGATGCCGAATATCGGCATAGGCACCGCCGAATCCGGCCAATAGGGGGCAAACTGTTTTTCAGCGAGGTCGAACAGGTACGCCCCGCGCCAACTGCTGTCGGTGATCAGGTCCTGCGAATTCGATAGAGACTGTAGCCGACCGCGGAACTTTATGATGAAATTGTCGAGAGACAGCGTATTGCGCGCCGTTTGCGTGGCGATACCCTGGATGATTGCCAGGAGATTCTTGGAACGATGCGACAGCTCTCGCAGCAGCGATTTCAAGACTTTTTCACGGTGACGGGACTCGGTCACCTCAGATATCACCGATAGCAGCCCGTAGCCGCTGCCATCGCCCGTCCGCTGCACATTGATTTCGTAGATTTTTACGCCGTCCACGGTGGAAAACTCGACCTCGGCGCTAGAGGACTTGCCTGTTTTCAACACTTCCTGCTTGAGGCGGAGGATGTAGCTTCCGTCCTTTTCCCCCAATAGCTGCACGTCGTCGGCGCCAAGGATCAGCGATGGCTGCAGATGATCGGGAAGATTTTCGGCGTAGCGGATGGCGAGGGTGGAATCCTGGAACATAAGCGAAACGCCGGCGCTGCTGAGCGCTCGCTCCATCATAGCGGCCTTGCCTTCGAAGCCGAAGGTCGCACCGGACAATGGTTCAGTCTTATTCACCAAGATGCCTTTCTTCTCGGCTTGCGCGGATGCCCCGGACAATAACCTATTGGGAAGAAGCCGTTACCATCGCCCAACAAACTGCCGCAAACGCTGGACGAGCGTCCCGATATCCGGAACGCCCGCTTACTATCTTTGTTCCCTATGGAATGCAAAAGGACCTCAGGCAGCCGCTCGCGTCGATTCATTGAAGAAAAGTGCCTGGCTGATCAATGCTTTCACCATGTCCGGATTGAAGGGCTTGGTGACAAGGAATGTCGGTTCCGGCCGCTCGCCGGTCAACAGCCGCTCCGGGAAGGCGGTGATGAAAATGACCGGGATGCTGGAGGTCTTCAGTATGTCGTTGACGGCGTCGATGCCGGAGCTTCCGTCGGCAAGCTGGATGTCGGCCAGCACCATGCTCGGCTTCGTGGCGTTGTAGAGCGCCACGGCTTCCGCATGGGTACGCGCGATGCCGGTGACACGATGGCCAAGGCTCTCAACCATCTGCTCGATATCCATTGCGATCAGCGGCTCGTCTTCGATGATCATGATATCTGTCGCGACCTGGCGCGAGATTTCCTGAGAGGCTCTGTCCAGCAGGCGAACGACCTCCGGTTCCTCGACATCCAGAATGTCGGAGATTTCGGAAAGGCGGAAGTTTTCGACGGATGCGAGTATGAAAGCCTGACGGGCGACCGGCGAAACGCGGGAGAGATTGACCGACGCGCGCTGTTCCCAGGCATAAGGAGAGGTCGGTTCCGGAATTTGGACTGCGGTGGAACCAAAAAGGCTGGTGAACAGTTTGTAGAGTGCAACTCGATCGTTCGATGTATCGGGAAAGATGGTTATATCTGCGATGATCGCTTCCAGTACGGCCGCTACGTAGGCATCGCCAGATGTCTGTGTGCCGGTCAATGCGCGGGAATAGCGGCGCAGGTAGGGAAGATGCGGCGCGATTCGAGTAGAAAGTGTCATAAATAGCTCCCGTATGTCGGCCCTGCTGGGCTCTAATGGGTAAGGAACTCTTTGCCAGTAAAAAAGTTCCGCGCCTATCGGAACTTTTTTTATCTCTGTGCATTATCGTGCCGATAGATGGTGGGTTTCTAATATCCGATTTTCTGAAGGACAGAAGCGGTGGATAGGGCGCGGGACGCGCACTTTCGGCGGCGACGGTTCGGCCCGGTTGGCAACGGAAGCGGACTCAGCCCATGAACGAAAACAGAATGTGCGAGAGCGAAAATTCTTTATGACAACGCAAAAGCCGGAAGAAAAAGAACAGAGACGGCCCGAAGTCAAAGCGGCCGACATACTGGACCCCAACAATCAGATCGGAGTTAAGCTGCGTTCCCTATATGCCGCAGCGCAAGACGAGGCCATTCCTGACCGTTTTCTCGACCTGCTCGAGAAGCTGGATCAGGTTGAGCAACGGATGGCGTCTGCGAAAATGGCCGAATAGGGAATAGCGTTCATGGAAAAAGTGGAACCGAGTTTCAAGCGTGAGCTCCTCGCCGCTCTGCCGAGCCTGCGTGCTTTCGCCATATCGCTGACCGGTCGCCACGATCGGGCCGATGATCTGGTCCAGGACACGATCATGAAGGCTTGGGCCAAGCAGGATCATTTCGAGATGGGCACCAACATGAAGGCGTGGCTCTTCACGATCCTTCGCAACGAGCTCTACAGCCAGATGCGCAAGGCCGGCCGCGAGGTTCAGGACAGCGATGGTCTGTTTACGGAGTCCATGGCGACCCATCCGTCGCAGTACGGCGCTCTCGACCTTCAGGACTTCCGCAAGGCACTGGAGCAGCTTCCGCCGGATCAGCGCGAAGCGATTATCCTGGTGGGTGCCTCCGGCTTTTCCTACGAGGAGGCTGCCGAGATCTGCGGTTGCGCGGTCGGCACCATCAAGAGCCGCGTCAATCGCGCCCGCCAGCGTTTGCAGGAACTGCTGCAGATCAGCGGCGAGGCGGACTTCGGGCCGGACGCGACTTCATCGCCGCTGACGTCGCGAGCCTTCGCCTTCTGATTTTCGTCGAGACCAATAAGAAAACCGCCGGGCTTGGATAAAGCCCGGCGGTTTTCATTTAAGCATCGTCCTATAGAGAAGAAGGCTTAGATCGCCTCAATCGTGTTCTTTGCGCGAACCTGTGAGGTTGCTGAGCACGAAGGCACCGGCAACGGCTGCCGCCAGTAGCGGCTGAGAGCGGATCAGCCCAAGGGCGACGGCCGCAACCGACTCCATGGCAGCGCGGTTTTCGCGGGCCCGACGTCGTTCCTGCGCGTTGAGGATGGCCATGATCACCAACAGGATGATGCCAAGGAGCAGCGCTCCTGCCGCGATCAAAAGTGCGGCGCCGACCGGGCCGTAGATGGTTCCAAGCCAGACGGCCGCCGCCACAAGGGCGAAGACGTAGGCGGTGAGAACAAGGACCGCGGCCACCGCAACAAAAATACCGTTGCGCTTGGTTCGCGCAACGGTGCGGTTGACTGAGCCCGACATCAGAAAGCTGATTATGGGAAACAGCATCTGGTCCCCTTAACGGCGCGCGAGAAGGGCGATAACCAGACCGAAAGCGGCAGCCGCGCCGATCGTTGCGGCCGGATGACGACGAACGGTTTCGCGCACTTCGCTGGCTCCGCGGGCGTAGCCGTCCTGAAGCTGCTGGAGCAGATCTTCGCTGCGAGCGATCAGATCTTCATAGCCGGCTTCGGCCTGATTGCGGACTTTCTTGCCTTGGCTGGCGCTGTTCTTGCTGATCAGCTTGGTCAAGGCTGCAATCTCGCTACGCAGGGTTTCAACCTGGTCTTCGATCGTTGCCTCGATGTCCTGAAAGGTGCCGTTACGCTTGCCACGTACCTGGTCTAGGATGGAAGCTGCCATGATTGTACTCCGCTGGTTGAGCGCAGGAGCGCGCCATTTTGTTTTTGCCGGGGCCAGTGCGGACCTACGCACACAAGAATGCCTCCGGCACCGACATATGTCGTTGTAGGATAAACGCGGCTTCGGTCGAAAAGTTCCGAGCGGAGGGTTTGCCGGGTAGCCTTTGCTCAATCGGCAAGGGCGCTGTGGGCAAGCACGAAAGGCGTTCCATCTAGTGGAACCCTGTTGACCTGCAGCTTGCAGCCAAACACCTTATCAAGGTGGATATCGGTCAACACTTCTCCCACGGGCCCGAACGCCGCCAATTTTCCCGATTTTAGAAGCGCCATCCGGTCGGCGAACAAGGCGGTCAGATTGAGATCGTGCATCACCGCGATAACACCGCCGCCGCGTCGGCAGAAGGTCTTTGCAAGCGTCATGATCGCCAGCTGGTGGCTGATATCGAGGCTCGACACCGGTTCGTCCAGAAGCAGCCAGCAGGGTTTTCCGTCGACCACCGGGTCCGGGATCTGGCAAAGCACGCGGGCGAGCTGGACGCGCTGCTGCTCACCGCCGGAAAGTTCCTGGTAGAAGCGACCCTCGAAGCCGACCAGATCCACCGCCGCCAGCGCCTCGGCAGCGATACGGTCCGCGAGCTCCGGCTGCCGATTTCGCCCTGTCGTGAGGCCCATCCGCACGATCTCCCGGACCGTGAAGGGGAATGAGATGGTACTTGCCTGGGGAAGGACGCCCCGGACCGAGGCCAGCTGCCAAGGTTGAAGGTTGGTTATTTCGGCGCTGTTGATACGTACGGAACCGCCATAGGCGAGTTCGCCCGATATCGCTTTCATCGTCGTGGTCTTGCCGGAGCCGTTTGGGCCGCAAATCGCGGTCAACTCGCCGGCCCGTGCCGAAAAGGAGACGGCATCGACGACCGGCTTGCCCGAGAGCCGCACGGAAAGATTAAGTAGCTCGATCATATCGGTTCGTTCATAGGCTGAGGCGGGTGCGGTGGCGCAGCAGGATCCAGAGGAAGAAGGGGCCGCCGACTGCGGCGGTGATGATGCCTATCGGCAGCTCTGCCGGGACGACCACTGTCCGCGCCAGAACATCGGCGAAGATTACCAGCGAACCACCGAGCAAGGCGGACGCCGGCAACAGGTAGCGATGATCCGGGCCGATCGCCATGCGGAGAATATGGGGCACGATGATGCCGACGAAGCCGATGCCGCCGCTGACGGCGACCGAGGCTCCGGTGCCCGCCGCGACGGCGACGATCGCAATCGTCTTCAACCGTTGTACCGGCACGCCCATGTGGAAGGCGGCGGCCTCGCCGAGCGTGATGGCGTTGAGGCCGCGCGCCAGGAACGGGACTGCCAGCAAGGAGAGAAGGATGATCGGACCGGCAGCGGCGATCTTCATCCATGTGGCGCCGGCAAGCGAGCCCATGCTCCAGAAGGTCAGGTCCCTCAATTGCTTGTCGTCGGCCATGTAGATCATGAGGCCGGTCATGGCCATGGTGAGCGCGCCGAGCGCTATGCCGGCAAGCAGCATGGTCGCGACCGAGGTCTGTCCGTGCCGCGTGGCGATCCGATAGAGCAGCAACGTTGTCACCAGCGCGCCCGTGAAGGCGGCGAATGGGAGCGCGTAGATGCCGAGCAGGCCGTAGAGCGGGGCTGCGAAGGTGCCGCCGAGCACGATCATGACGACGGCACCGAAGCTGGCGCCCGAGGAAACGCCGACAAGGCCGGGATCGGCCAGCGGGTTGCGAAACAGACCCTGCATGATGGTTCCGGAGACCGCGAGCGAAGCGCCGATCATGAAGCCGAGAATGGCGCGGGGCAGGCGGATGTCGAAGATTACGATGCGGTCACGCATGCTGAGCGCCCCTAGCGCGCCCTCGCGGGCGAAGAGGTCGTGGATCACATCGAAGGCGGAGGCATCCGACGCGCCCGTCGTGACAGAGAAGAATAGCGAAAAAACGGCTGCAGCTGCGAGGATCGCGATCATCAGGACTGCGACTTGCGAGCGATCGCCGCCGCGGTATCGGGCGAGGAAGCGACTGCCGGACAAGGAGAGCTTGCGGAATGATGCCGCGTCGTTGAGCGCCATGTCAGCCCCCGTAGATCGCGGCATTGAGTTCGCGGATCGCGCTGGCGGTGCGTGGACCGAAGCCGAGCAGATGTATGCCGTCCATGCGGATGATCGCCTTTGTTTGCCCTGCGGGCGTCAAGGCAAGAGCCGGCTGGGACAGCAGGTCGTCATTGGTCACCGGATGCTCGCCGCCGCGATCCATCATCAGGATGACGTCGGGCTTGGCCTCGATGATCGATTCGTCCGTCAACGGCTTGTAGCCCGGAAACGTGCCGACTGCGTTTAGCGCGCCGGCGAGCTTGATGATGCCGTCGGCGGCCGTGCCGGTTCCGGATGCAAGAATCTTTCCGCCCTGCGCACTAAGGACGAAAAGCACGCGCTTGCGTTCGGCCTCGGGGCGTCTGGCTGATGCCGCGATCGCCGCGTCGAGGTCGGCTGCGACCTTGTCTTCCAGCACCTTCGCCTTGTCGGCAACGCCAAGCAACGACCCGATGGAGCTGATTTTCTTCAGGATGCCGTCGCGGTCGTAGCTTTGTGGGATGGTCTCGAAGGGAAGGCTCGCGTTGCGCAGCACGGCCAGCGCTTCGGGCGGCCCGGAACCTTCGACGGCGATGATCGCGGTTGGGTTGACCGCGAGAATGCCTTCCGGCGAAAGCGCCCGCATGTAGCCGACATCAGGGAGCTTCGTCGCCGCCTCGGGATAGATGCTTGTCGAGTCGCGGGCGATCAGCCGCTTCTCCTCGCCGAGTGCGTAGACGATCTCGGTGATATCGCCGCCGATCGAGACCAGGCGGGATGTGTCAAGCTTCTGTGCTTCCGCGGCTCGCGCATGTTGCACCAGGCCATAACCGCCCTTGCCGGCGGTGATGGGCACCAGCGGCAGGAACATGACCACGGCGGTCAAGGCAACCTCCCACCGCCGGATGCGCTTGGCATTGTCTGTCATTCTGACGATCCTTGGCATTCTGACGATCGCCATCCTCAAGCGGCGACGCTGGCCGCGGCTCTGGGCAGGTTTTCGATGATTGCGCGCCAGTCTCGGCGCTCGTCGAAGCCTTCCTTGCGCTTGCCGAAGAACTGGATGATCATCTCGCCATCGGCGCCATAGGCCTCGAGCGAAGTGACGTGCCCGTCCTTGGTCGGCTTGCGAACGGCCCAGGTCTCGACGATGTGATCCTGGCGCAGGTGCAGGTGAAAGGTCGGGTCCATGATATTGATCCACGGCCCCATGGTCTTGACTTCGACAATCGGCCCGGAGTGGATCTGGACGATGCCGTCATTGGCGACGAAGCACATGATCGGCAGGCCTTCGCGCGCTGACGCGTGCATCATTTCGGCGACGGCGCTGCTGTCGAGCTGCCAGGCATAGTCGTCGCCGACCGTGCGGATGGCCGCCTGCCGCCCGATCTTCAGCTTTTTCAGCAGACCGAAGAATTCATGCGTATCGGTCATCCGGCTCCAGTGATCGCGCAGTTCGTCGCGGCTGACGTCGCCATCGACTTCGCCATTGTCGTAGCCGGAGCCGTCCTCCGTGAAATCCTGCGACTGAACGTTCAGCCGCAGCTCGGCGACGATCGAGCGGTAGGCCGCGACATCGGATGCCGGGCGCAGGTGAACCTTGTGAACGGCATTGCCTGCCTTGTCGAAGAACTGGAGGCTCAGCTTCTCCTGATCGCCGTCGATCTTCGTCACCGCGAAGCCATGTGCCCAGCGCTTCGGGAAGATGCGCAGGTCGATGTTTTCGCCAAGGACGATGGCGGCCTGGACGCCGGCCTTGATGTTTTCGTAGACGCCGATCTTCTCATGCACAGCGCTTTCATTGCGCGAAAGGGCGAGGACCTCGCCAAGTTCGGCAACACGCGCCAGAAAGCGGTTGACGTCGGCATCGATCCTGGTCGCCGTGATGCCGACTTCCGCTGCGATCAAGGCAGCTTCCGAAATATTGAGCCGGGCGGCAATATCGCGTTCGCGCATCTTTGAATTTTCGACGCGGAAGGCGCGGATCTCGGCGGGCGTCGGTCTGGTCGTCTCAGTCATCGTCTTCATGCCTATCGTTTGCTTACTTGTTGAGAATGAGTTTGCCCTGGCGGGTGATTTTCAGCCGATAGATCGCGCCTTCGTGGCGGATCATCACCTCGCTTTGACCGCGAAAAACATCCGCGCTCTCGACGATCCTCGCCGGCGTCACCTGGTGCTCAGGTCTCTTGTTCTGTTCCGTCATCGTACTGTGCTTTTCAGCAATCATTTCGCTCTGCATTGCCCGCTGGACCAACGGCGAGGCGTACTCGCTCCTGGTAGAATTAACTTGACTCTCATAGTCATGGTTTCTTAAACACGCAATAGAAGACTGATATTGTCAAGTTTGATTTTTGCGCTGAGAATTCAGGGGAACGGAATGGCGGGGAAGAGAGAAATTGCATTGCTGACAGGCTGGCTTCTGATGACGGCGTCGGCCGTCGCTCAACAGCCTGCACCTGCCTCGAGCAGCGATGGCGGAGCAAAGCTCAACGTGGCGCTCAATGCGCTGGCGCCATCTGCCAAGGGCTGCATGATGACCTTCGTGGCCGAGAACGATCTGGCGACGCCGATCTCCAAGATCTCCTTCGAACTTGCCTTTTTCAACGACAAGAATGCAGTCGATCGCGTCACCGTGCTCGATTTCCGTGATCTGCCGGTCGGCAAGAAGCGCGTCCGGCAGTTCGATATGCCGAATGTGAAATGCGAGAGCGTCAGCCGGGTGATCATCAACGATACGCCGGTTTGCGATGGTCCGGCTGCGGGCGAATGCAAGGCGGGGCTGGCGACGCGTTCGGAGACTTCGGTGCCCTTCGAGGGTTGAGAGCCGGGATGTAGACCTCCCCAACCATTCTGACCCAACGGATGCAGGACCATGACGCGTTCAGCCAAATCGATATTGAAGAGGTCTGCCGCTGATGACCCGCGCATGGGTCGTGTCGTCAACGACAACAACCCCGTCCTCATTCCGGGGCATGCACTATCCGACCTCGACGATCTGCTGCGCCAGCCAGTGACGGAGACGGTCGCCCACTACGGCGATTTTTCCCAGATTGCCTCATTTCCAATCCGCGACGATACCACGACCGCAACTGCCGCGGTGCCTGCCATGGATGCAGTTGCGTCACGGCATGCACACCATGTGCTGCCTGCGAAGAAACGCGTCGCCTCCGCCTGCGTCGGATCGTTCCTGTTTCATGCAGTCCTGTTCGCGGCCTTGACGACGACGATGATTGCCATGCCGGAGGATCCGGTCGAAGAGGCCGGCAACACGGTCAGCGTCGTCATGCTTGGCGATTCCGATGCCGACCAGATGGCCGCCGGCGACAAGAGCAAGGAGCCAGATCCGGAAACGGTGGTCGCCGATGCCGTCCAGCCGGATATCGTGCAGCTGACCGAGGCGAAAGCTGTCGACGCCCAGCCCGCGGAAGCGCAGCCCGCGGAAACCCCGCCTGTCGAAACGGCCCAGCCACTGCAACAGGTCTCGACGGAAACGGTCGTCGCAGCGGAGCCGGAAGTGCTGACTTCGGAAATCCCTGCCGACACCAGCGTGGTTCAGCCGATGGCCACGGAAGTACAGCCTGCCGAAGTGCCGCCGAGCGAGGCCGTGCCCGTCCAGCAATCTGTAGAGACGGCCGAGGTCTCACCGACGCCGGTGCCTCCCGATGAGCCGGTGACGCCGACCGAGAAGCCTGTGGCAGCCAAGCCGGTGGAAAAGCCGAAGCCGGTTGCCAAGAAGCAGCCTCCGAAACCGGCAAAGATCAAAGCCGGTAGCGAGGGCAGCAGCGAGGTGGATTCGAAGAAAGGTTCGTCGGAGGGAACGGAAAATGCGCGTTCGGACCAGAACTCCGAGAGTGCAAGCAGCCGCTCCGGTTCCGGAAGCGCTGCGGTTGCAAACTATCCAGGTAAAGTCGGATCGCGAATCCGTCGCTCCGTCCGGGTTCCGGCCGAGTACAAGCGCACAACCGCATCGATGAACGTCGTGGTGCATTTGACGATAGGGGCCGGCGGCGATCTGACTTCGTTGTCGGTCGTTCGCAGTTCGGGAGTTCCGGAATTGGACAGCGCCGTCATCGAAGGCGTTCGCCGCGCCGCGCCGTTCCCGCCGCTGCCGCCCGAGTGGGGAAAGGCCAGCTGGTCGTTCAATCAGCCGGTTCAGGTGACGGGTAGCTAGTCAGGCAGTAAAAGGTGATAAATATAATCAACTTTATACTTTACTCTAAAAATCAAGTTTTATAAGGTCCGCTGGCAGTCGGAGGAATCGACTGCGGAAACAGACCAATGATTGGGGTGATGCATGGCGCGCAGGGGCAAGAGGGACTACCACCGCGAAATCCGCCAGGAGGACGTCGTGGTCGAAACAACAGGCAAGTCGCGGCTTGACGGCCGGAGCTTCCTCTATGTCGGCGGACGCGATTGCCAGGTTGCGCATCTCAGGCAGATCGCCAGCAATTTCGGCGCCGAACTCATTCATCACGACGGCGGCCTGCGCGAGGCGGTATCCCGCATCGACACCGTGCTTCCGTCGGTAGACTGCGTCTTCTGCCCTATCGACTGTATCAGCCATGATGCTTGCCTCAGGGTGAAAACCGGCTGCAAGAGGCATGGCAAGACGTTCATTCCGCTGCGCAACGGCAGCAAATCCAGCCTCGAACGCGCGCTTCACACCATGAACGATCAGGATCAAGCGCGATGAAAGACGACGGCCCGGACGGCGTCACGATGATCGGTCTGCACCCGCTCGTGCCGCATGAGGGTAACATTCCATTGTCGGAGCTTCCCGCTCTCTTGTCCCGTCGCGAGGATCGATCGCGACATCTCAACGTGATCCCCTTTCCGCTGGAAGCAAGGCGCTTGCCCGGGGCTGTGCCTGTCGCTCCCCTCGGTGTGGATACAGCTGATGGCACGAATGTGGTTGCCTTTGCGCCGCTGCCGGGCAAGACTTCGGGCCGCTACCGAAGGGCTTGAAAGGTCTGCCAATGTACATCGCCATGAACCGCTTCAAGGTCGCGGTTGGATCGGAAAACGAATTCGAATCCATCTGGAGAAACCGTGATTCGCGGCTTCCGGAAGTTCCGGGCTTTGTCGAGTTCCGCCTGTTGCGCAGCAAGACGAACGAGGAGGAGGGCTACACGCTGTTCTCGTCGCATACGATCTGGCGCAGCGAGGACGATTTCCAGAACTGGACGAGATCAGAAAACTTCCGCTCGGCGCATCGCAACGCCGGTGACCACAAGGCCGTCTACAAGGGCCACCCTGTTTTCGAAGGCTTCAACGTCGTCGAAGGTATCTGAGTGCTTGCAATCCACTCTAAGCTGCCGATGCAACCTTTTCCCGGAAGAAAGCGCCGAGCGCGAGCACGAGCCAACCGGCCATCATCGCAAATCCGCCTATGGGCGCCGCCATCGGGAATAGGCCTGAACCCCTGAAATAGAGGGTTATGACATCGCCGGAGAACAGCAGGGTTCCCAAGCCGATCAGGATGCCGGCAAGCGCTGCGGTCCGAAGCCTGGCAAAGCAGGCGTAGAGCCCGAGAAGGGCCGGGGCATGGGCGAGGCACATGGTCGATGCCGACGCAAGCAGGTGCGTATCGCCACCGGCATGGGCAGCGGCGGCGGACAAGGCAACGCCCGCGCAACCAAAGATGCCCGATAGCAGCAGGAGGAAAGGTCTGGCATTGCGGTTCACGACTGATCTATTCCTTGTTCTGCATGTGGTGGGCAAGGCGTTCGACGGGATCCCAGATGATTGCCCGCAGCTTCTCATTCGGAATTGTATCTTCCATCGCGCGACCGAAGCAAAGGAGCCATTCGTCGCGCTCGGCAGGCCCGATGGCGGCGTCGAAATGACGGCTGCGGAGGCGGGGATGGCCGCGCTTGTCGGTGTAGAGCGGCGGACCTCCAAGGTAGCCTGTCAGATATTCGTAGAGCTTTTCGCGGCTGCCTTCGAGCGATGGGGGATGAACGGCGCGGCAGCGCGCGGCTTGCGGAAGCGTGTCCATCAGTTCGTAGAAGCGGGCGGTCAAGGCGCGCACCGTGGGTTCGCCGCCGATTGCTTCGTATAGTGTGATGCTCTTTTCGCTCATTGCCGGCGTTGCCCATTATTTCCGAGGTGGAAGCCGTCGCTTTCGCCGGGGACCAGTTCCAGCGGCCAGATGCAGTTTCGCGCTCCCTCGGGATAGAAATGGCTGTAGGCCGGCATGGTGGCGAGCAGCGTTTCGGCAAGTTCGACGCCGAGATCGGGCAGCGACATGCGGAAGCACGTCAGCGTCGGCTGCAGGAATTTTGCCCGCGGCTCCTCGCGGAAGCCGATGACGGCGAGATCGCGGCCGGGGATGACGCCTGCCTCGGTCAGCCGTCGATAGAGGCCGATCGCCATGAGCTCGTAGATCAGGATCACCGCCGTCGGCCGGTCTTCGAGCAGCAGGATTTCGTGGGCGGCCTGATAGCCGCCCTGTTCGCTGGACTTGACGCGGATGACGAGCGACGGATCGAAGGCGATGCCGTGCCGCTCCAGTGCGTGGCGGTAGCCATCGAGGAAGATGAAGCCGAGGTTGATATCGTTGGAGGGTGCGGCGATGGCGATGCGGCGGTGGCCGTGGGCCACCAGTCGATCGACAGCGCTGTTAGCTACGCCATCGAAATCGAGGTCGATCCAGGGATAGTTGCTGCCGGACGCGCTGCGACCGAGCGTGACGAAAGGGATTTTGGTTCGGGACAGAAGGTCGATGCGCTTGTCGATGCGCTGGGTCGCGGAAATGATCATCGCGTCGACCACGCGTCGCGCCACCATGCGCTTCAGGTACTCATGCGGGTCCTCGTCGCTGGGGCAGGGCAGCATGATCAGGTCGAGCTTGTGGCGGGAGAGCACGCTCTGCAGGCCACCGGTCAGCCCGAGGAAGAAGTTGTCGCCATTCTCCGTGGTTTCCTTGCTCGATTCGATCATCAGGCCGATGACGTTGGTGGTTCCCTGCCTGAGGCTGCGGCCCGATTGATTGGCGACATAGCCAAGTTCCTCGGCAGCAACCAGCACCCGCCTGCGCGTTTCCTCGTTGACATCGGGCTTGCCGTTCAGCGCGCGCGAAACGGTTCCGATCGAGATGTCGAGATGTTCGGCAAGCTGGCGAATACCCTTCATCGGCGGCGATTTTCCTCCGGTCACCAATTTCCTAATTTTCCTTCTATTGACATAACAAAATGTTTTCGCATAGGATCGTAAACGTTTACGGAGTGCGTGTCATGTGGAGTTGACACCATTCGCTGGAGGAAATCGTGAAATTTAGTGCCATTCTGTGCGGGTGCGGAGCTATGTCCAAAGGTTGGTTGCGCGCCATCGCCGCAACCCCTGAACTTGCCGACGCCATTACCATTGTCGGCCTTGTCGATCTGAACAGGGCGACCGCCGAAAACCTTGCGAAGGAGTTCGGTCTCGAGGGCGCCGTCATCGGTTCCGACCTTTCCGACGTCATCGCGAGGACGAAGGCCGATATGGTTTTCGACGTCGTTATTCCAGCCGCTCGTTTCGACGTCGTGTCGACGGCGCTGAAGGCTGGATGCCATGTTCTCAGCGAAAAGCCGATGGCGACATCGCTCGCCGAGGGTGCAGCGCTGATCGACCTTGCCGCCGAAATGGGCAAGGTGCACGCGATCATCCAGAACCGCCGCTTCATCTCCGGCATCCGGCGCCTGCGCCGCTTCGTCGAAAGCGGTGTGATCGGCGAACTCACCGGTATCCATTGCGACTTCTTCCTTGGTCCGCATTTTGGTGGTTTCCGCGAAGAGATGGACAATGTGCTTTTGCTCGACATGGCGATCCATACCTTCGATGCCGCGCGTTTTGTCGCGAACAAGAAGCCGCTTGCGGTCTATTGCCTCGAAAAGAACCCCAAGGGTTCGTGGTACAAGCATGGCGCCTCGGCGGACGCGATATTCGAATTTTCCGACGACGTTGCCTTCACCTATCGCGGCTCGTGGTGCGTCGAAGGCAGGCGGACGAGTTGGGAGAGCGAGTGGCGGCTGACCGGCACCAGAGGCATGCTCACCTGGGACGGCGAAGAGGCGTTCGAGGCCGCAGTTGCCGGCAATGAGCCCGGCCTTCTCCACGGCTTTACGCCTGTGGAGGTTCCCGCTCCCGAATATGACGAGGAGACGCATGGGCATGCCAGCGTCATCTCGAGCTTCATCGAGGCAATTCGGACCGGCAGGCGGCCCGAGACTGATAGCAGTGACAACATCAGAAGCCTCGCCATGGTCCTTGGTGCGATTGAAAGCGCCAGGACCGGCAAACGCATCGAAATTTCAGCCTAAGGCATAAGGATAGTGATCGTGACAAAATCCGCCAATTCCATCCGCATCGGCACCATGGTCAAGGCCGCCGGCGAGGATGCCGCCGCCCGTATTTCCAAGATTGCAGACATGGGCTTCGAGAGCTTCGAACCCTTCTTCTGGCAAACGACCAACGGCCAGAACCTCGCTGAACTCGGCAAGCGCTGTGTCGACGCGATCGGCAGCCGCGACATCACCATTTCAACGCTCGGCATGTTCGGCAATCCGCTGGAGGAAACCGAGATGGACCTGCAGACCCTGCAGGGCTGGAAGGATTGCATCGACAATGCCCATCATTTCGGCGCGACCTGCGTTGCCGGCTTTACCGGCCGCATCCGCAACAAGCCGCTGACGGACAGCCTGCCGCGCTACAAGCAGGTGTGGAGCGAGCTTGCCAAGCGCGCTGCCGACAAGGGCGTGAAGATCGCCTTCGAGAATTGCGCCATGGACGGCAACTGGGCGACGGGAGACTGGAACATCGCTCATAATCCCGACGCCTGGGAACTGATGTTCAACGAGACGCCTGACGACAATATCGGCCTCGAATGGGAGCCGTGTCACCAGATGGTCTATCTGATCGACCCTTTGCCGCAGATCCGCAAATGGGCACACAAGTTTTTCCACGTCCACGGCAAGGACGCGACGATCCGCTGGGAAGTCATCAAGGAGCATGGCATCTTCGGCAAGGAGAAGTTCGTCTTCATGCGCACGCCGGGCTTCGGCGACAGCAACTGGACCGACATCATTTCTGAACTGAGACTTGCCGGCTGGTCAGGTTCGATCGATATCGAGGGCTGGCATGATCCGGTCTATCGCGACGCGCTCGAAATGACCGGGCAGATTCACGGCCTGAACTATCTGAAGAAGAGCCGCGGTGGCGAATTCGTCGCCGATCCGGCCTGATTTGGCATCGAACGTGCATGTCTGTGGCCGGACGGAGGATAAGCCGGCCACTTCAATGGATAACCAAGAAGGAGGAGAACCATGGGTATCCGTAAATATATGATGCTGGGCGTTGTTGCCCTTGCAAGCGTGTCGGCCTTCGGGCTTTCGGCCAAGGCTGAAGACACGACCATCACCGTCTGGTCCTTGGACAAGGACATCCAGCCGACGCCGAACCTGGTCAAGGAATTCAACGCGCTCAACAACGGCATCAAGGTCGAATATCGCGAAATCCAGTTCGACGATGTCGTCAGCGAAGCTATGCGCGCCTATTCGACCGGGCAGGCGCCCGACATTATCGCTGTCGACAATCCCGAGCATGCGCTGTTTTCATCGCACGGCGCCTTCCTCGACCTCACCGACATGATCTCGAAGTCGACCGTCATCAAGCCAAGCAATTATTTCCCCGGACCGCTGAAATCGGTGATGTGGAAAGACAAGTATTACGGCGTGCCGAAGGCGACCAACACGATCGCGCTCTACTACAACAAGGATATGTTCAAGGCCGCGGGCCTCGATCCGAACAAGCCGCCGCAGACCTGGGACGAGCTTGTCACTGATGCGAAGAAGCTGACCGATCCTGCGAAGAACGTCTACGGCCTCACCTTCTCTGCAAAGGCGAATGAGGAAGGCACCTTCCAGTTCCTTCCCTGGGCGCAGATGGGCGGCGCTACCTACGACCACATCAATACCGACGGCGCGGTCAAGGCGCTGACGATCTGGAAAGAGATCATGGACGCCAAGCTCGCGTCGCCCGATACGCTGACGCGTGGCCAGTGGGATGCTACCGCAACCTTCAACGCAGGCAACGCCGCCATGGCGATCTCCGGTCCCTGGGAACTCGACCGCATGCTGAAGGACGCGAAGTTCGACTGGGGCGTGGCGCTGTTGCCGGTGCCGCAGGAAGGCGCCGAGCGCTCCTCGGCCATGGGCGACTTCAACTGGGCGATCTTTGCCAACAGCAAGCATCCGGCCGAGGCCTTCAAGGTGCTCGAATATTTCGTCTCGCAGGATGACAAGATGTTCAAGAACTTCGGCCAGCTGCCGGCCCGCTCCGACATCACCATCCCGGCGACGGGCGTGGCATTGAAGGACGCAGCCCTGCAGGTCTTCATCGAGCAGCTGAAATATGCCAAGCCCCGCGGCCCTTCGCCGAACTGGCCGAAGATCTCCAAGGCTATCCAGGATGCCATCCAGGCGGCGCTGACCGGCCAGATGTCTCCGAAGGATGCGCTCGATCAGGCTGCCGACAAGATCAAGGCTGTCGAGGGTTGAGTGTGTTTCACCCTCCCCTTGAGGGGGAGGGTCGGCACGCAGTGCCGGGGCGGGGTGATCCTTTGTGACACCCAATGATCACCCCCACCCGCGCGTTCCGCGCGACCTCCCCCATCAAGGGGGAGGTGAAGACCAAAATTTCGTTTCCTCCCGGCAGGGGCTGTCTCTATTGATTCCAGAGGCGGCCCCGATCGGGGAACTGGGGGAGCCATGAGAAGAATTCTGTCCAGCCTGACCGACGGCCGCGGCTTCGACATCACGCTCGTCGTCTTTCCGCTTGCCTTTCTGTTCCTGCTATCGGGCCTGCCGCTGATCTACAACGTGCTGATGAGTTTCCAGCAGGTCGACATGTTCAGCATGGGGACTTTCATCAGGCCATTCGTCGGCCTGCAGAATTATATCGACCTGTTCAAGCAGCCGGAGACGCGCGGCATCCTGGCGAATACGGGGATTTTCGTCGTTTCCTCGATTGCCGGGCAGTTCCTGATCGGCTTTGGGCTGGCGCTGTTCTTCTGGGTCGATTTTCCCGGTGCGTCCTGGTTGCGCGGGCTGTTCCTGGTTTCATGGGTGATGCCCGGCCTTGTCGTCGGTGCCGTCTGGAACTGGATCCTGTCAGGCGATTTCGGGGTGCTCAATTTCATCCTGAAGGAGAGCGGCATCATCAGCAGCAACATCTTCTGGCGATCGGACCCGCATTATTCGCTCTGGGCCGTCATTCTTGCGAATATCTGGCTTGGGACTTCCTTCAACATGATCCTGCTCTCGGTCGGCCTTTCCGGTATTCCAAAAGACCTGTTCGAGGCCTCTGAGCTGGATGGTGCCAATGTCTTCCAGCGCTTCTGGACGATCACACTGCCGATGATGCGCTCGACGATCGGCGCGGTGATTTCGCTGGGCTTGATCTTCACGCTGCAGCAGTTCGATCTCTTCGCCGCCATCACCGACGGTGGTCCCAACAATTCTTCCAATGTCGCGCAATTCTGGGCCTGGGATCTTTCGTTCCGCCAGTACGACTTCGCCAAGGGGGCCACCATTTCGGTGATCATGCTGGTCTTCGTGATGGCCGCGTCGGTCATCTATGTGCGCTCCACCCGCCATGAGGTCAGAGGATGAGCGACACCTTTCGCAACCGCCTGATGTTCTTCGTCGCGCTTTGTCTCGCGGTCGTCTATCTCTTCCCGCTCTACTGGATGTATGTCAGCAGCCTGAAGACCGGCTCCGCCATGTATGCGACGCCGCCGAGCTTCTGGCCGTCCGATCCGCAGTGGAGCACCTATACGGACGTCTGGGCCAGCCGCAACATGGCGCGCTACCTCTGGAACTCGCTGCTGATCGCCGTCGGTGCTGTAGCGCTGATCTCGGTCTTCGGTGCGGGGTGTGCCTATGTCCTGGCGCGCTATCGAAACCGCTGGATCGATATCGGGCTGTTCCTGGTCCTGCTTTTGCAGGTCCTGCCGCCGTCGCTGATGGTGACGCCGATTTTCGTCGGCTTCTCGCAGGTCGGGCTACTCAACTATCCAAGGCTTGCCGTCATCATCGCGATCGCGGCCAACAAGATGCCATTCTTCGTCGTGCTCGTTCGCGCGACGTTCATGAGCGTGCCGATGGAGCTCGAGGAGGCAGCGCTGGTCGACGGGAATTCGCGGATCGGTGCCTTCTTCAATATCGTGCTGCCGCTTGCCCGCAACGGCATCCTCGTGAGCGCGATCCTGATCTTCATGCAGGCCTTCGGTGAATTCGTCTATTCGAAGTCGATGATCCAGGCCGCCGAACTCCAGCCGGCCAGCGTCGGCCTCAACACTTTCATGGGACCGAACACAAGCGATTGGAACAAGATCATGGCCTATTCCACGATCTACGTGACGCCGATCCTTGCCGTCTTCGTCCTTCTGCAGCGCCGTATCGTTTCCGGCCTGACTTCGGGAGCCCTTAAATGAGCCTTCAAATCGAACTATCCGGCGTCAACAAATATTATGGTGCCTTCCACGCGCTGAAAAATATCGATCTTGCCATCGAGGACGGCACTTTCGTCGCCCTCGTTGGCCCGTCGGGCTGCGGCAAGTCCACGCTGCTGCGGTCGCTTGCCGGGCTGGAGACCATCTCCGGCGGAGACATGCGGATTGCCGGGCAGTTGATGAACAACGTGCCGCCGCGCAAGCGCGATGTCGCCATGGTGTTCCAGTCCTACGCGCTTTATCCGCACATGACAGTGGAGCAGAACCTCACCTACAGCCTGCGCATCCGCGGCATCAAGAAGGCCGAAGCGCGCAAGGCAGCCGCAGAAGTGGCCGAGACGACGGGGCTGTCGCAGCTCATGGGCCGTTACCCGCGTGAACTTTCCGGCGGCCAGCGGCAGCGCGTGGCGATGAGCCGCGCCATTATCCGCCATCCGAAGGCATTTCTGTTCGACGAACCGCTGTCCAATCTCGATGCCGCATTGCGCGTCCATATGCGCAAGGAAATCCGCTCTCTGCACGACCGCTTGCATGCGACCTTCGTCTACGTGACCCACGACCAGATCGAGGCGATGACCATGGCCGACCATGTCGTCGTCATGAAGGACGGGGTCATCGAGCAGCAGGGTGCGCCGCTCGACCTTTATGACAAGCCGGCCAACAAGTTCGTCGCCGGTTTCATCGGTTCGCCGGCGATGAACTTCGTTCCGGCAATCGCTGCCGAAGACGGCAGGAGCCTGGTGCTGGATTTCGGCACGATCAGGCAGCCGCTCGCCATCAGCCAGACGCTGAAGCCCGGGCAGAAGGTTCATGCTGGGATACGGCCGGAGCACATCGTGGTCGTTGGGCAGGGGCAGGGGAGTTTCGACGTTCCGATCGGTTTCGTGGAATCGACCGGTTCCTCGACCTTCATATCGGCCGCCACCCTGCCGGAACTGACGATCGTCGAGACAGGACGCGACAAGGTACGTGCCGGTGATATAATCGGCCTCTCGATCAAGCCTGAGCAGGTGCATCTGTTCGATGCGGCCACTGACAGGCGGATCGGGGAAATATAACCCTCCTTGATGGGGAGGGTCGGAGCGAAGCTCCGGGGTGGGGTGATCTATTGTGACACCCAAAGTTCACCCCCACCCGCGCGTACCGCGCGACCTCCCCCATCGAGGGGGAGGCGAGACATCCATCTTGACAAAACCGTCCAGACGGTATGTTATGTAATGCATGTCCGACGCGCACCATAGAAGAAAGCAGCCCGTTCTCGTCCGCCAGCAACTGCTGGAGGTCGCGGCGCGGCTTGCGTCCGAGCAGGGGATGGCGGCCGTCACGCTTGACGCCGTTTCTGGTGCTTCGGGTGTGAGCAAGGGCGGATTGCTGCACCATTTTCCCAATAAGAATGCGCTGCTCGAAGGATTGCTCGACAGCCTGCTGGAACAGCTCGACGCCTCGATCGAGGAGGGGATGCGAAGCGATCCCTTGCCGCACGGCCGTTTCACCCGGGGCTACCTTCGTGCGGTTCTGGCACTGCGTGACCAGCCGGAGGAAATAAAAGGCTGGGCTCAGGTCACCATGGCATTGTTGACAGAGCCTCGTTTGCGGCAGCGCTGGCGTGACTGGGTTCGCGAACGCAGCGAGGAATATATCGGCACCGACTCGTCAGTCGATGCGCAGGTCGTCCGGCTCGCAACCGACGGGATCTGGCTTGCCGACCTTCTCGACTGTCACGAGAGCGACGACCATGCTCGAAAGAGCCTCGTCGAGCGCTTGATCGAACTTTCGACCAAATAATATTTCAGGAGATACCCAGATGGCCAATGCATCCGTTTATGCAATGCTTTGCGTCGCGATCGTGCTGGAGGTCATCGGCACCACGGCGTTGCAGATGTCGCAGCAGTTTACCCGGTTTTGGCCGGTCGTCGTGCTGCTTGTCTGCTATTCGGCAGCGTTCTATTTCCTGTCTCTGACCCTGCGCACTATCCCTGTCGGCATCGCCTACGCGATCTGGAGTGCGCTCGGGATCGTGCTGATTTCGGTCGTCGGTCTGGTTTTCTTCCGTCAGAAGCTGGATCTCGCTGCAGTGATCGGGCTTGCCTTGATCATCGCTGGCGTTCTCGTCGTCAACCTGTTTTCGAAATCCGTTTCGCACTGAGGGCGACCGTGCCTTCATCAGTCGAATTTTGCCTTTGTCAAATCACCGTCCGCGCTCTATGTCTTCGTCAGAGAGATCGAACCGGGCGATAGAGCTATCTGTTTTCCAAAGCGCTTTGGTTCGTCTAACTCATTATGTAGCCATGATTTTCAGAGGAGCATCGCATGGCAATCCGCACCGTCGTCTGGGGGGAGAATATTCATGAGCAGACCAATGAGGTCGTAGCCGGAATCTATCCTGAAGGGATGCACACGACTATCGCCAAGGCCCTGAACTCGGACGAAGGTATCGATGCCACGACCGCGACGTTGCAGGAGCCTGAGCATGGCCTGAGCGAAGCTCGTCTCAGGGATACCGACGTTCTCCTATGGTGGGGTCACAAGGATCACGGCGCTGTCGACGACGAAATCGTCGAGCGCGTTGCCAAGCGCGTGTGGGAAGGTATGGGGCTGATCGTCTTGCATTCCGGCCACTTCTCGAAGATCTTCAAGCGGCTGATGGGCACGCCCTGTGCTTTGAAATGGCGCGAGGCCGGTGAGCGTGAGCGCCTATGGGTCATCAATCCGCGCCATCCGATCGCCGCGGGGCTGGACGAGAATTTCGTACTCGAGAATGAAGAGATGTACGGGGAGCAGTTCTCCGTGCCCGAGCCGCTGGAGACGGTGTTCATCTCCTGGTTCCAGGGCGGCGAAGTGTTCCGTTCGGGGATGACGTGGCGCCGCGGCGCCGGCAACATCTTCTATTTCCGTCCGGGGCATGAAACCTATCCGACCTACCATGATGCCAACGTCAAAAAGGTGCTGATAAATTCGGTCAAGTGGGCGCATAACCCGCTCGGGACCCAGACTTCGATCCATGATGCGCCGAATGTGCCGGTCGAGAAGGCGCTGGAGCCGATCGTCGAGCGCGGCCCGAAACTGCACCAGTCCGGCGAAGCCGGTTATCGCTGAGGCTCATGAATGCGTCTGATCATCATTGGAACCGGCGGCATGGCGAAGAACCAGGTCGACCATTTCAGCCAAATCGACGGGGTCGAAATCGTTGGCGCCGTCGATACGGATGTCAACCGGCTCGCCGCTTTTGCCGACAAGTTCAATATCGAGAAGCGATTTCTGTCGCTTGACGAGGCCATCGCCTGGGGCGATTTCGATGCGGCGACGAATGTGACGCCGGATCGCGCCCACCATCCGACGACGCTGCCGCTGCTTGTGGCCGGCAAGCATGTGCTTTGCGAAAAGCCCCTAGCTGAAAACTACGAGAAAGCGCTGGAGATGACGGAGGCTGCCGAACGGGCAGGCGTCATCAACATGGTGAACCTGACCTACCGCAACGTGGCTCCGCTGCAGCGGGCGCGCGAAATGGTGATCGCCGGCGAGATCGGCACCGTCAAGCATGTCGAGGCGTCCTATCTGCAAAGCTGGCTGGTCTCCAAGGCCTGGGGCGACTGGCGCAGCGAATCAACATGGCTGTGGCGGCTGTCGACCGGACATGGGTCCAACGGCGTGCTCGGCGATATCGGTATCCACATTCTCGATTTCGCGGCCTATGGCGCAGCGACTGATATCGACCATGTCTTCGCGCGGTTGAAAACATTCAACAAAGCGCCTGGCGGGCAGATCGGCGAATATATGCTCGATGCCAATGACAGCTTTACGATGTCCGTCGATTTCGCCAACGGCGCGCTCGGCGTCGTGCATGCCAGCCGCTGGGCGACGGGTCACCTGAACGAGCTGAAATTGCGGATCTACGGCGAGCGCGGTGGCCTTGAAATTACGCATCGGCCGGGTGAATCCGAGCTGCGCGGCTGCCTCGGGGAGGACGCGGAAAGTGCGATCTGGACAACGATCGAGGTGCCGCCGGTGCCAACCAACTACCAGCGTTTTGCCGAGGCGGTGGCGACCGGCGTCCCGCAGGATCCGAATTTTCGCCATGCCGCAAACCTGCAGAAGGTTCTCGACCTTGCCATGGTCACGGAAAGGGAGCGGCGCGAGCTCAAGGTCTGATTGCGACGCTGGGCGAGCTTCGAAGTAAAACGATTAAGCGGCCGCCATCTGGCGGCCGTGTTGCTTTGCAAGGTACGTGAATTCGAGTTCAAAACTTCATCATTTTACGTATATTCCGAATCTCCAAACGCGTACGTCATTATACGTATGCAAAAAGTCAGTATTTCTCGTTATGGTGCTCTGATGAAGCACGACGTTTCTTGCCTGAGCTGAAAGAAACCGGGTAAACGCGGCGTCGACGGAGATATTCGGAAAGGCGTGCATGAAGCGATGTTCGTGGCAGGCGCTGACGCTTGAGGATCGAAGCTGATGCGTTTCGACGTGCAGTTGCTCGATCACATATCCGATGAGTTTTTTACAGCGGCGCTAAACCCGTCGCAATGGCCATCCGTCATTGAAAAGGTTTCGGCGGCGAGCGGCTCCTATGGCGTCAACATCGTTCCGATCGCGGGTCGCCTCCTCGGCAGCATCATCGAGACCGAAAGCCTCAAACCGGCGATGGAGTGCTACTTCGGGGACGAGTGGCACGAACGGGATTTCCGTGTCCTTCAAGTGCCATTGCTCAAGCGGGTGGGTGTCATCCTCGAACAGGATTATGCTTCGGCGGAACAATTCGACACTCTCGACTATTACCGGGCGCAGGTCGAGTTCGGCCTGCGCTGGACGGCGATGGTCGGCTTTTCGTCAGGTGAAGATCTCCTTGCTTTCGTCCTGCATCGGCAAATCCACGAAGGCCCGTTCGACCGCGAGGAAGCGGTCATCCTGCAGCACATAAGGCAAAAGCTCATGATCTCCGCGGCAATGATGCGCGACATTTCGGCAAGCACGGTCAGCGGCATGTCGGCCGCATTTGAAATCGCCAATGTCGCCTGCATTTTTTTCGATCGGCTGGGAATGGTGACGACGATTAACGAGAAGGCGAAAGCGCTACTCGGCGCCGATCTTCAGATCACCAAGGGCGAATTGCGCCCAGCCTGCGGAGAGGATGCCGCAGCATTCAACCGGCGCCTGAAATCCGTTCTCGGGCCGAACGTTTCATTCGAGGCGGATGAGGACGGGGTCCTGTTGTTGACGAGGGTCGGGAAGCGTCCGCTGATCGCCCGTATCCAGCGGGTCTGCGGCGATGTGCAGGACATTTTCTCCCATTCCTGCGCTGTCGCCGTGATCGAGGATCCGGAGGAAAGGGTCCAACAGCGGCCAGGAACGCTGAACAAACTTTTCGGGCTCACGCGGGCCGAGGCCGAAATCGCCCAATTGTTGGCGCAGGGGATGAGCTTGCACGAGATCGCCGCAAGTCGCAGCATCAGCTACGAGACGGCGCGCGCCCACCTGAAGGCGATATACCGCAAGACGGAGACCAACCGGCAGTCGGAACTGTCCCTGCTGCTTGCGAAGATCAGAATGAGCTGAGTTCGGTATTTGTGCCACGACGCTCCTAGGTGAGATACTCACGTCTTCGGCAATTTCCGGTGCGACAAAAGTTGGTTCGCCACAATACCGCCCGTTTCAAGTTCGCCTTTCACGAAATTCAATGCGTTTCGGCCGGTTTGCCCGGTCGCTGATTCGAGACGCAATGGATATTTCGGGAAGCGCTTCTTGCGGAGACAAGCCCGGACAATGCATAATCTTTATTGAGCCGAGCAAGGAATACCTCGTTTGGCCGAACTGTCCAGCAGTCACAGCTTACGTATCGATCGAAAGAACATGACGGAATTCCCCATGGATGCCTCTGCTCCCACAAGCCCAAAGCCCTCCTCGCCTGATCAGAATTTCGGCACCACCGGTATTGCACCGATGGATCGCCCGAGCGCGCTGACGCGCTTTTTCATGGGGATCGTCGCCTGGGCCGAAGGTCTCAATCTCAAGTATGCCAAGCTCGGCAACCCGCCGGTCTATGACAATGCGACCTTTCCCTGGGTCGCCGATGTCGAGAAGGAATGGCCGGCCATCCGCAGCGAGCTCGAGCGTGTTCTCGTCCGCCAGAGTGAGTTGCCGACGTTTCAGGATATCTCGACCGATGTGAAGACGATCTCCACCGATTCCGGCTGGAAGACATTCTTCCTGGTCGGTTTTGGGGTGAAATCCGAACAGAACATTCGCGCCTGCCCGGAAACCTGGCGCGCCGTGCAGAAAATTCCGGGCCTGAAGACGGCGATGTTCTCGATCTTCGAACCGGGCAAGCACCTGCCTGCGCATCGCGGGCCTTACAACGGCGTGCTGCGGCTGCATCTCGGATTGATCGTGCCGGAACCGGCGGACAAGCTTGCCATTCGGGTCAAGGACCAGATCTGCCACTGGCAGGAGGGCAAGGCGCTGGTGTTCGACGATGCCTATGAGCACGAAGCCTGGAACCATACGGACAAGACCCGCGTCGTGCTGTTCGTCGACTTCGTCAAGCCGCTGAAATTCCCGGCGCGCTTCGTCAACTGGATGCTGATGAACCTGGCGATCTTCACCCCCTTCATCCGCGAGGGTCTCGACAACCACAAGGAATGGGAAAAGAAATTCTATGCCGAGGCCGAGGCGCTGAGAAACCGGCCGAAGGCCGATTAGTCCAAGACACCGGCGCGGACCTCTTCCGGGGCCGGTGCTCATCGTTCAATGCGGACCGCAAATCTCCGAAATCTTCTTTTGCGCAAAAGCGCGTGCCAATTCCTGCATCTGCCCCAGTTCGCCGAGATACTTGCCGACGTCGCCGCTGATGGCGATGTGGCTGTCGGTGATCTTGCACGCTCCCACATCAAGCGTGACGGAGGCGTCCAGCTTGCCGCTGACGCTCGCCTGAATAATGCCGTGGCCCGATTTGCAGGCAAGGCTTGCATGCGCATTGATGGTGACACCGTTCGGCGCGGTGCAGAGATCGAAGCCGGTCACGTCGAAACGGTCCTTGTGATCGAAGCCGCCCGGCATTTTTTCACATGGGTTGGCCTCGTCGACAGAGCGCTTGATCTCCGGTCCGAATTTGCTCTGAAGCAACGACCAGCACGTCGGGGACTGCGCCGCCGCATCGGACACCACAAAGCCGAGCAACGCTGCCGACAGTGCCATCCGCGTCGTCGAGCGCATTGAAAAACGCGGGAAACAGCTCATCGTAAATCCTCATCGGTGCGGATCAATCCGGTGCGAACATCGCGCTTCAGACGGAAATAGACAATGTCTCCGGTGAGAATGAAAGTGGCAGTTTGCTGCTCGCCCGTTCAATATTCAGTGTCGTCCGAGCCGGAGAAAGCCGGTGGGCGGAGGCTTGTGCTGCCAATCCGGCCCGGGGTTTACCGAAAACAGCCGTCTATATAAGGTGAATCTCATATTTATTTCGGTCGGGAACGCCAATGGATGACAGCGTGTCTGGGATCGGTATGGCAAGGCTCGCGATATCCATGGCCGACGCCGGGAAGTGCGCCCGTGTGAATCGCATGCTGACGCGGATCTGTTTGCTTCTCGTGCTGATGCTTGGTGCGATGACCGTTTTGGTGCCAGTGGCTGTTGCTCAGGATGACCCTTCCGCTTCGGGGCCAAGTTCGGCGGATGCCGGGGATCAGGCGAGCCGTGCCGTATTCCCGGATCGCGAACTTGTGGTCGGTACGAAGGAGGCGCCGCCCTTCGCGATGAAGGGGCCGGATGGCAACTGGACCGGAATCTCGATCGATCTCTGGACGCAGATCGCGCAGACGCTTGGCCTGAAGTTTCACTGGGTCGAAGAACCCTCAGCGCAGAGCCTGGTCGAAGCGACGTCGAAAGGCAGCTACGATCTTTCGGTTGCGGCGATCACCATCACGGCCGAGCGGGAACGTATTGTCGATTTCTCGCAGCCGTTCTACGATACCGGCCTTGGCATCGCGGTCTCGGTCAAGAGCGCCTCGATCTGGCGCGAAATCGTTCGGACGATGACCTCCTTCGGCTTCCTTCAGGCAGCGGGCGCCCTTATCGGCATCTCGCTTGCGGTGGGCGCCTTGATCTGGCTGTTCGAACATCGGCACAACGAGGATTTTGGCGGCGGCGCGGTCAAGGGCCTTGGTGCCAGCATCTGGTGGTCGGCCGAGGCGATGACGCAGGCAAGCACCGGCCATCGCGGGCCGAAGACGCTTGGGGGACGGATCCTTGCCATCGTCTGGATGGTCGTCTCGATCATCACCATCGCCGTCTTTACCGCCAGCGTCACCTCGGCCCTGACAACGCGCCAGATACGGGGACTGGTCAACGGGGTCGAAGACTTGCCGACGGTGCGCGTCGGTGCGGTGACGGGTTCGGCGACCATCGGCTTCCTGGACGGCGAGCGCATCAAGCATCGCAACTTCGAAAAGGTTCAGGACGGCCTGAAGGCGTTGGAGGCCGGCAGGATCGACGCCTTCGTCTATGACAAGCCGTTGCTCTCCTGGACCGTGGAGCAGCAGTTTTCCGGAAGCGTGCAGGTGCTCGACGCGGTCTTCGAACCGCAGAGCTATGGCATGGCCATGCCGACCGGCAGCCGATATCGCAAGGCTATCGACGTCGCCATACTCGAAGCCATCCATGACGAGAAATGGAAGCAGACTCTGTTTCGCTATCTTGGCGAGAAGCGCTGAGTGCCCCGACCGGGTCCGAGACTTCGACAAGGGAAGCATCCACAGTTCTTACGATATTCACAACAGGTCGCGAGGTCGGCACGAATATTTTCACTTGAAATATACCTAAACCGAGAAAGTCCAATATCGGAACTCTTAAGTTGTATTATGGAAAGTGAATGTAGATACCAGAGCCGAAGATCTTTGGGCCTTATGCCGAACAAAGCGATCGAAAGGATCAAAATCAACCACGCACGCCAAAGCTGCCGTTTGCCTGAAGTGCCCGTGCGCTCGGATAGTTTGCTATCATAGCGGGATAGTTGTTCCGGAGATCAGCCCTGCGCAGCTCAATTTTGCCATTGCAACGTCCCCGATAGTTCCTGTAAGGATCGATTCCAAGATATTCTCTGATTTTTTTTAATTGCAGTTTTTGTAACCAATTCATTTCGTGAGTGTCATCAATTGTGATGAAAGTGACAGATTCAACCGTCAGAAGCGACGACAGCGGCTCCGAGTCAGGGCCGGATCGGCGTTATTTCAGCGAGGCAGTCCGATGGGAAAACGACGTCATACGTCTCGTCAAGCGCTCCCGGACAATCGCATGGATTATAGCAGTCATCAACGCGGCCCTGGCCGGTATGGCGATGGCCTGTCTCGTGCTGCTCCTGCCGCTCAAGAGCTTCGAGCCCTATGTCATCGAAGTCGACAAGACGACCGGGTTTCTTGAGATAAAACAGCCGCTTGCGGAGGGCGATCTCACCCAGAACGAAGCCATAACGCGCATGAACGTCGTTCGCTTTCTGAAGGCGCGGGAGATCTATGATCCGACCTCGGTGAAAGAGAATTTTGATCTCGCCCAGCTCCTGTCGACTGGGCAGGCGGCGAGCGATCTTCTCAATCTCTACAGTCCTTCGAACCCCGAGAATCCCGTCACTCGTTTTGGCAGTGATACCAAGATCGCTCTCAAGATAAAATCGATGCAGATTCCCAACTCCAGCACCGCAATTATCCGCTTTTCGACCCGCCGTATCGGGCAGGATACCGGCCCGGAAGAGCATTGGGTATCGCTCCTGCATTTTCACTACTCGAAGGCGCCTATGCCGAACGAGTGGCGGTTTGAAAACCCGCTGGGTTTCCAGGTGCTGGATTATCGGCGCGACCAGGAAACGGCGCCCGGTCAAGGGGGCTCCAGCGCTGATGGTCGGCAGCCATGATCAAGTGCGGTTCTGTATTTTTCACTGTCTTCGTCGCGGCGGTTCTCGCATTGACCGGCGCTACTTCTGCGCGCGCGGAAATAGCACCCAAGCGGGGAGTTGCCGACGCGCGGGTGCGAACAGTGGTTTATAGCGCAAGTGATGTGGTCGCCGTCGATGCCACCTATGGCGTATCAACGATGATAGCCATCGGCGACACGGAAAAGATCGAAACGGTTGCGGTCGGTGACAGCCTTTCCTGGAAGATCGAGCCGAACAAGAGAGGCAACATCATCTTTCTGAAACCGGTGGAGCCGAAGACCACCACCAATATGAACATCGTCAGCGACAAGCACGTCTATACCTTTATCCTGCGCGCTCATCCGGAGGCCATGGGGGACCAGACCTATCTGGTCAAATTCCGCTATCCCGACGAGGAAGCAGACGCGCGCCTTCTGGCAGAAGCGCAGCGGCTGGTCTCTCAGCCCAATCGTGCCGGGTTCAAATACGAAAGTGCCAATACGGACTACAGCTTTCGTGGCGATATGGAGCTTAAGCCGGTCAATGCGTTCGATGATGGCGTCAAGACCTGGTTCCGGTTCAAGAGCGACCTTCCGGCAATCTTCATTGTCGAGGATGGGACGCGGGAGATACTCGCCAACTATCGCCGCGAAGGCGATTACATCGTCGTCGACAAGATCGCCAAGCAATGGATGCTTCGGCGTGGCAACTACGCAACCTGCCTCTTCAACCTGAACCGGAGGTCCGCTCCGAACGCGGACCAGCCCACCATGATCGCTGATCGACCCATCGTTAAGAGGGGGAAATAGCGATGCCGGATCACGACTATCACAGTGAAATGGATGCGGATGAAGCCGCCAGTTCCCGTCTTGTTGAGCCGAAGCGAGGCCTTGCTACCGGTGCCATCGTTATCTTTCTCGTCGTCGGCTCCGTGGCGCTATTGGCAATGCCGCTGCTGCTCAATCGCTCCGGATCTGTATCCGATTCTCAATCTGTTCCCGACGGCCAATTCCTGCCGTCGCGCTCCGATCAGCTCAACCTTACGCCGCCTCCACCGAAAAAAGAGGCTGCCGTCACCCCGCCACCCGCACCCGTGGCAGAGGTGAGGGTGGCACCTGCAATGGAGGACCCCGACGCCCAGCGTCGCCGCGAGGAGGAAGAGGCCCGGCGGCGCGCAGAGGCGGAAGAAGCTGCCAATTATGCAAAGCTGCAGGACAGGTATCGATCTCCCATGATCGTTTCGGGAGTCGGTGCCGCCGAACCGGTGCCCGGCCTTGGGGAGAAGAAGCCAGAGGATCCGGCAAAGAGCCCTGCCACATTTCAAGCCACCAATCCAAACGACCAGTTCCTCGCCTCCAGATCAGCAGGCGCCACCGACGTAGCGAAAGCCGAGAAGAACCTGCGCATCGACGCGCTTGTGCCGCAGGGCACGATCCTGCGCGGCGTTCTCGAGACTGCGGTGCAGACCGATCTACCCGGCATGGTGCGGGCCGTGACCACCGAAGATGTCTGGTCGTTCGACGGGCGGCGTATTCTCATACCGGCCGGATCGCGATTGATCGGGGAGTACAATGCGGGGGTTACCGAAGGCCAGACGCGGGCTTTCATCGCCTGGACCCGGCTGTTGCGGGCCGACGGCGTTTCGCTCAGCCTCGGCTCGATCGGCACCGACGAACTCGGACGCTCGGGAATAGGCGGCGACGTCAACAATCACTACCTGAAGCGTTTTGGGCCGGCAGTTTTGCTCAGCGCCATCAGCGCCGGCGGCCAGATCCTTGCTGCTTCCGATGTGTCGCAGAACATCAATCAAGGTCCGATCACCACAAGCACCTACGACCCGGTATCGCACGCCACCACGTCAACGACGAGCTATCCCCGCAATCAGGTCGGGTCTGACATGGTCGCCAAAGGTGCGGCTGCTGCAGCGCAAAGCTTCACCCAGCTCGCCGGGGAAGCATTGAAGACCTCGCTTGCCATTCCGCCGACCATATCGATCAATCAGGGGGCCGCCGTCGCAATCTTCGTTCGGCGCGATCTCGACTTTTCCGATCTATATCCCGACCCCGTTCGCGAAAAACTCAAGGAGCTGAAACGAGGGGGCTACCGCTATGGAAAATAGCCATTTTGCGCCTTTGTCCGTTCGTTTCCCGGCTTGCGGCAAGCCGCCATTCTTTAGCGGGGTCGCGGCATGACACTCGTCTCCCGGAGCAGCGACCTGATCGACATGGCGTTCGCGCCGCTACGGTCCCTGCTGGCGGCGACTGATGTCATCGAGATTTGCATCAATGAACCGGAACGGGTCTTCGTCGAATACATCTCGGGCAATGGGCAACCGGGTATGGTTGCTCTCTTCTTGCCGGAGCTGACGCGCGAACGCATCCGTTTCATGGCGGAGCGGGTGGCCGCTGCCAGCCATCAATTTGTCAACGAGGAGGAACCGCTGCTGTCGGCTTCATTGCCGGACGGATCACGTGTGCAGGTCGTATTGCCGCCGGCCGCCCCGGATGGAGGCGCCATTTCCATTCGCAAAAAGGTGGTCCAGGCACTTTCGCTATCGCACTATGTGAAGGCGGGGTCCCTGCTGTCCGCACGGGTTACCGCCGGAGCCGACGAGCTGACCGATGATGAACATGATCTGTGCCGGTACCTGGAAGACGGCGCTCTCGATGAATTTCTGCATGCCGCGGTTCGCCAGCGCATTTCAATGATCATCTCGGGTGGCACGGGATCGGGAAAGACGACGCTTCTCAATGCCGTGCTGCAGGAAATTCCCAGCCACGAGCGCATTATCACGATCGAGGATACGCCGGAACTGACACCGCCGCACGGCAACCATGTCCGGCTTGTCGCGTCGCGCGGCAACCAGAACATTGCACGGGTCGACACAAGGCGTCTGGTGGAAGCGTCGCTCCGGTTGCGTCCGGACCGCTTGCTTCTTGGCGAGGTGCGTGGCGGCGAGGCGCTGGACTTCCTGCAGGCAATCAATACCGGCCATCCCGGATCGCTGTCGACAGTTCATGCCAATTCGCCGCGTGCTGCCTATGAACGGCTTGCAATGCTTGTGATGCAGAGCGGAATTGGCGGCGGTGCGAGCCTCTCCAAGGCCGAGATAATCGACCATTTACGTGTGACGCTGCCGATCGTCATCCAGCTCGGTCGCAAGAATGGCGCACCAGGTGCCGTATCCGAGATATTTTACGATCCCTATGTCAGGAAAAGAAGCCGAAGCGATGCTGCCCATGGCAAAGGCTTGCCCGATTTCCCCAGGCGTTCTGCGAAGGAAGTCCAGTGAACGGGAATGACCGCCGAGCAAAAATGTTGTGGTGTCGCCAGGCAACCAATGGAATAGGCGGCGACAGCGGCCCGGGGCAAAGGTTGGTGCCGGCTTACCTGTTTTTCCTCGTAGCCCTGATCGTTCTTCCTGATGGGAGTTTTGCTGCCGAGAAGGGCGGCGACCCGACCGGACCTGTGAAGATAACGAAGATTGAAGACCAATCATTAGTCGTACAGTCGCCGGTGCCTACGCCAAGCGCAGCCACGTGCCATTTTGACCAGTTGCCTACGGCTGCGGAAGGCGAGGCGACGGTTCGACGCATAGCGAAGGAAGAGCACTTCGACATCAACCTCACCGTTGCGATCGCGCGGCGGGAGAGCGGTTTTCGCATGGACGCCGTTTCCAGCGCAGGTGCGATTGGCCTCATGCAACTGATGCCCGCAACTGCTCGCCGCTTCGAGGTGGACATCTGCGATCCCGAGGACAATGTCCGGGGCGGTGTCCGATACCTCAAGCTGCTTGAGAAGAGATACGCCAACCCGCTTTACATGCTGGCGGCCTACAATGCCGGGGAGGGTGCCGTGGATGAAAATCGCGGTATTCCGCTCTACCCTGAGACCGTCAACTATGTCGCGGCGATCATGACCGACCTCTATGGCTGGCAGTCATTCAGGGACAGCTCGATCGCGGCCGGGAGCGTCGGTCGCCAACCCAAGGCCGCTGCTTCGGAAAAACCGGACGCGGACAGCCCCGGTGCATGGTCTCAGGGATTTGTTCTTCACGTGGAGTAGATAAAATGAATTTTCAGTCATCTATTATGAGAGTTGTTCGCTCGGGTCGATCCAAGTTGGCGCTCGTTCAAGGGGCGGTCCTGACGATGACCTTTTCGGCGTCGACAGGCAGCGCTTTTGCACAGACCGGCCTGCAACCCGTGCAGTCGGTCTTGCAGACCCTGATTACCATTCTCACAGGTCCGATCGCCTCGATGATCGCCATTCTGGCCGTCATCAGTTGCGGCTTTCTTGCCTGGACCGGTCGCTTCACCTGGGGCATCGCTGGCTCGGTGATCATGGGCATAGTCCTGGTCTTCGGATCGACGCAGATCGTGGCCTTCTTCCAGAACGCATTGGGACACTGACGTGATCGCTGACGATGCTCCGGATTTGGTTCCCCTGGTCAAGGCGCTGACGCGGGCGCCGACATTGTTCGGCGTTCCCTACATGTTTGCCATGTTCAATATCGTGGTCACCGCGGTGATCTTCCTCGCCACGAAAAACCTGCTGACCCTGCTGCTGGTGCTGCCCATTCACAGCTTCGGTTATTTCCTGTCACTACTGGATGATCAGATGTTCATGGTCCTGCGGGTGAAAGCGGCAAAGACCCCTCCGCGGTCAAAAGCCGTCTGGCATGTCAAAAGCTATGCGCCGGGTGATAGCGCATGACGACGCGCCCGATACGCAGGGAAATGCGATTTGGCGCTGCGGCGAAGCGCGAATTCCCGGTCTCCGCCCACATTCCCTATACCCGTCACGTCGACGATACGGTGTTGCGGACGAAGGAGGGTTTGCTGGTCAGCGTTCTGAAGCTTGACGGCTTTTGCTTCGAAACCGCCGATATGGCGCAGCTGAACGGCAAGCTCGAAGGTCGCAACACGATATTGCGATCCCTCGGCAGCAGTCGTTACGCCGTTTATGGGCACATGATCCGCCGCCGCATCAAGCCGGGCCTCGAAGGCGAGTTCGAAAGCCCTTTCGCGGACGAACTGAACCGGCGCTATATGGCGCAACTCGAACAGCAGCGCATGTTCGTCAACGACATGTATGTCACGATCGTCCGCCGTCCGTTGCGCGGTCAGGTCGGGGTGATCGACAAGATTACCCGGAGCATGTTTTCGAGGCGCGCGAACAAGGGCGAAGTCGTCGGCGAAGACCAGGATCTGCGCGAGCTGAACGACGCGGTTCTCAATATTCGCGATGTGCTGCAAGACTATGGAGCACGAATTCTCGGGGTCCGCGAACCTGAGCCCGGTGTGTATTTTTCAGAGCCGCTCGAGTTTCTGGTCCAGATCGTCAACGGCCTCGAACCCGTCAAGATGCGATTGCCGCGCATGCCGCTCGATGGCGCGCTGGCCATGAAGCGCTTGCATTTCGGGCGGAACGCCGTCGAGTTTGTCGGGTCGACGCCGCCGTCGAACAGCCGCATGGGAGCGATGCTTTCGGTCCGGGAATATCCGCCCTATACCGGTCCGTTGCTCCTCGACGGGCTGCTGAAGGCACCGCATGAGTTTATCGTCAGCCAGAGCTTTGCCATTGTCGACCGACCGGTGGCGCAGGGGCAGATCGAGCGCGTCGCGCGCCAGATCGCCATGGCGGATGAGGCCGGCTCCGTCGTCGGCAGCCAGCTCAACAGCGCCCGCGACGAATTGCTAAGCTCGCGGTCCATCTACGGACATCATCACCTTTCGATCATGTGCCTCGGTGACAACAAGCAGGAGCTTGATCAATCCATCCGCTCGGTCGGCGCCACGTTGACGGAGCAGGCGATCATCTGGCTGCGTGAGGATCTCAACTGCGAACCGGCCTTCTGGGCACAATTGCCGGGCAATTTTTCCTATATTGCTCGCTCGGCGATGATCTCGTCGAAGAACTTTGCCGGATTCCTGTCGTTGCACAATTTCCCGAGCGGCAAGGCGAGCGGCAATCATTGGGGCAGCGCCATCTCGCTGCTCGAAACCACCAGCCAGACCGCCTACTTCTTCAATTTCCATGTGCGGGACCTCGGCAATTTCACCATGATCGGGCCGTCGGGCTCCGGAAAGACCGTGGCGCTCTCCTTTCTCATGGCACAATCGCAGCGCATCAAGCCGACGCCGCGCTGTGTTTTCTTCGACAAGGACCGGGGCGCTGAAATCTTCATTCGGGCGCTCGGTGGCAATTACGAGGTTCTTCAGCCCGGTATTGCTTCCGGATTCAATCCGTTTTGCCTGCCCGACAGTGGTGCCAACCGCGAATTCCTGTTCCAGCTATTTTCCCTGATGCTGCGCCGGCCCGATGGCAATCTGCTTCCGGCAAGCGAGGAAAGCGTCATCAGGGCTGCGATCGGCCAGGTCTATGCCTCTGGTCCCGAGGCACGGTCACTCAACGTGTTCGGATCGCTGTTGCGCGGACGAATCCGGGCCGGCGACGATGATCTTCTGGCGCGTTTCGACAAATGGCTGCGCCCGGACCAGCTCGGCTGGCTGTTCAACAATCCCGAAGACCGCTTTACCTGGTCCGATGTCGCCGGTTTCGACATGACCAAGATCCTCGACGATCCGCTGACCCGCAGTGCGGCGTTGATGTACATTTTCCACCGGCTGGACGAATTGCTGGACGGTCGCCCGCTGCTGATCTTTCTGGATGAGGGGTGGAGACTGCTGGATGATGATGTGTTCGCGGCCTTCATCAAGGACAAGATGAAGACCATCCGAAAATTCAACGGCGTCGTGGGATTCGGAACCCAGAGCGCATCTGACATTGCCTCCTCAAGGCTTGCCAGCACGCTGATCGAGCAGAGTGCGACGCATATCTTCTTCCCCAATCCCCGCGCGGATTTTGAGAGCCACAGCACTGGATTCGGCCTTTCGGCACGGGAAATTCAATGGATCAAGACCGCCGATCCGCAAAACAGATCGTTTTTGATCAAGCACGGGCAGGAGTCGGTTATTGCGCGGCTGCGGCTCAGCGGCATGAATGACCTCATAAAGGTCCTGTCCGCTCGCGCAGAGACGGTGGAGGAGTTGACCGTTCTGCGCGCCCGTCTGGGGGACGATCCGCAGGCGTGGCTGCCTATATTTTGTAATTCCGGAAGCAACACATGAAGATTTCGACCCTTTGCCTGCTGGCCTGCATATCGGTGGTTTGCACCGCCTGCGCCGGCAATCAAAAACTCAAGATGCCCTGCTCCCTCTCCGGCCTTTCCTCTTCGCTCGGGGCGGACGATTGCGGACCACTCAGACGGGTGAACGAGGCAATAATCTATCTCTTCAATCCCTGGCGTTCGGAGCAGAGACCCCATGGAAACGCCCAATTACATCGCTCTCATGTCGGACAGCATAGATCGTCTCGGCAAGAGCTTTACGGCGTCGACCTATGGGGCCTTTGCAAGCCAGATCGCGCCGGTACTGTCGGGCTTGCTCGTGCTGTACCTGGTGTTTTGGGGTGTCAGGTTCTGGCAGGGCAAGGGCGAAGGCAGCGTCATTGAAATTGCCTTTCGCTTCTTCCGCATCGCCGTCATCTTCTCGATCGCCACGGGATGGGGACCTATTCAAACGGTGGTCTACCGGGTCATCACCGATATTCCCTCCTCCATCAGTGCCGTCATGATGAACAATATCGTCAATGTAGGCCGCGGCTCGATGTCGCAAATGACCGTTGAGCGGGATCTTTATGATTTTTACCGAATTGCGGTGCAGGCATCGACAAAGATATCCGGCCAACGCCCGGTTCTGGCCAAGCAGCCCGCGGCAGAGAAACCCGCACCGCCTGCCGGCGAACCGGCATCACCGGTGCCGGCAGCTGGCGCGGCACAGCCTCCCGAGGCCCTGGGGTCGTCGATCTATTCGGCCATCGTCTGGATCGTTGCCGCCCTGTTCGTGGGATACGCGGTGTTTCTGATGCTATTCTGCAAGGTGGCTCTGTGGGTTGTGCTTGCCATGGCGCCGGTCTTCATCGTGCTGCTTCTCTTCCAAGGCGTTTCACGGTTCTTCTCCGGGTGGCTGACAACCGCAGTCCAGACCATGGTCGTCCCGATTTTCTTCTACGCATTCCTGGGTTTCTTTCTGATTGTCATCAAGGACATCGTCATCGCCTTGAACGTATCGATGGAACGCGGCGGCGTGCCAGGCATGAAAGAAATCGCGCCCTTTGTTCTAGTATGTTTCTCGGGGTTGTTTCTCCTGATACAGATCGTTCCCTTAAGTGCACGCATTGCGGGCGGCGCGCAGAAATGGATCGACGATGCCATCCAGACAGGCGCAAGCCGTGCCTTTGACGCCTTTCCAGCCGCCATGGGAAGAGGCAGCGCACGCTGGGCAAATTCAAAATCACGGCAACAGGGCGCAGGCGGCATGCCAGCCTCGTCTTTCGGCGGACAGCAATCTGCATCAGAGGTAAGCGACACGCTGATACGGGATATTCAGGATCGCAATCTCGCCATCAACCGGCAAGGGCGCAATCGTTAGGCTCGCCGGCAGGGAGAGAATTTGGCGACTTATTTTCCAAGCCGCTGCAGTGCCATCAAGCCTGGTTCGGCTCTGCCTTGACGAAGTCGATGAATGCCCTGAGAGGCGCTGGCACCAGGCGGCGCCCGGGATAGTAGAGGAACGGCCCGGAGAAGCGTTGCCACCATGGTTCGAGGATGGGCTCGAGGACGCCGCTGTCAAAATAGGGGCGCAGCCAGTCCTCGAAGAGGCTGACGACACCGGTACCGGCAATCGCTGCGTCAACGGCTAGATCCATCGCGCCGCCGACCCGGACGATCAACGGACCCGTCGGGTCGACTCGCACCACCTCGCCGTCGCGTTCGAATTCCCACGGTGTCGTCATCGCGCCGCTCGCAAAACGGCCGCGCAGACAGGCATGGTCGAGCAATTCGCTCGGGTGTTGCGGCCGGCCACTGCGATCAAGGTAGGCCGGCGACGCTGCGGTGGCAAAGCGCTGGGTGCGTGGCCCGATCGGTACGGCAATCATGTCCTGCTCCAGCCGCTCGTCATAGCGGATGCCGGCGTCGCATCCGGCCGCGAGCACGTCCACGAAGCTCTCGTCGGTGACCACCTCCAGCCGGATGTCGGGATAGGCTGCGAGGAACCGCGGAACGATGCTGGGCAGCACCAGCCGCGCCGCGCTGACCGGCACATTGAGGCGCAACGCACCCGCCGGCCTGTCTCGAAAACCGTTGACCACGTCGAGGGCTTGCTCCACCTCGGTCAAGGCCGGGCCGAGCCGCTCCAGCAAGCCTTTGCCTGCTTCGGTCGGGGCAACGCTGCGCGTCGTCCGGTTGAGCAGCCTGACGCCGAGTTGGGCTTCCAGGCGACGCACCGCTTCGCTGAGGAAGGAGGCGCTGCCGCCATTTGCGCGTGCGCCCTCGCGAAAACCGCCGGCACGCGCCACGGCTACGAAGGCGTCAAGATCACCAAGATCGATTTTCATTGTTCGCCACTCCGCACAGCCTGTGCAGATTGTACCCCATTTTCATACGCACCTCCAACGCCTATCTTGGTGCCATCTCTTGAAAGGAGCTAGCTCATGTCCATTATCGATCAGTCCGGCATGTTCACTCTCGGCGATCGCCGCGTCAAACGGCTCGGCTACGGCGCCATGCAACTCGCAGGCCCCGGCGTGTTCGGTCCACCCAGGGATCATGGTGCGGCCTTGGCTGTGTTGCGCGAAGCCGTTGCCTCGGGGGTCGACCACATCGACACCAGCGACTTCTACGGCCCGCACGTTACCAACCAGATCATCCGCGAAGCGCTCCACCCTTATCGCGACGATCTGGTCATAGTCACGAAGCTCGGCGCTCGGCGCGGCACGGATAAATCCTGGATCCCGGCCTTCTCGCGGGAAGAGTTGACGGAGGCGGTACACGACAATCTCCGCAATCTGGGCCTGGATGTGCTTGAGGTGGTCAACCTTCGGATCATGTTCGACGTGCATGGACCTGCCGAAGGGTCGATAGAGGCGCCTCTTACAATCCTCGCCGACCTCCAGCGGCAAGGTCTGGTCCGTCACGTCGGGCTCAGCAACGTCACGGCGAAGCAGCTCGCGGAAGGTCGCGGGATTACCGAGATCGTTTGCGTGCAAAACCAGTACAATCTGGCACATCGGGGCGACGATGCCCTGATCGACGATCTTGCGCGGGACGGCATCGCCTATGTGCCGTTCTTCCCGCTCGGCGGGTTCACCCCGCTGCAGTCGTCCACCCTGTCTGACGTCGCCGCACGCCTCGGTGCCACACCCATGCAGGTCGCGCTCGCCTGGCTGCTGCGTCGCTCGCCGAACATCCTGCTGATCCCCGGTACCTCGTCTGTCGGTCATCTCAGGGAAAATCTCGCCGCCGCCGGCCTCGTCCTGCCGGATGACGCGGTCAAGGAATTGGACCTGATAGCGACCAGCGCCGCCTGATGATATGCGAAAGTCCCAGGCCCTTCGCCACGCTCTCACTCGTGGCGGAGGGCCTGACTTGATGGCCGATGCCAGCTTTGAGCCGATCGGAGATGCTCGCGGCAGTCGGCTTGCAATTTATCGGGCGGGTGATTTGCATGCACAACGCTGCCGTTGCTTGGTCTGTCGAAACTAGGCTCCCCCGGTCATCAAGGTCCAGGCCATTCCCGCGAAGGCGCAAGCCAGTAGCGTGACGATCACCGATGCCTTGAAGCGGAAGATGGCAAGGGCTGCCGCTATCGAGAGGATAAGCGACGGCAGCACGATCGAGCTGAGAACCGGAACGTCGATCGAGACGGGGCCGGCCTTCCAGACCGCATTGTCAGCGAACAGCGTATGAAGAGCGAACCAAACGGCCAGGTTGAGGATGACGCCAACCACGGCTGCGGTAATGGCGGACATGGCGCCCGTCAGCGCGACGTTGCCACGCAGTTGTTCGATGAAGGGCGCTCCGAGAAAAATCCAGAGGAAGCAAGGGATGAAGGTTACCCAAGTCGTCAGGACAGCGGCAAGCGTCGCCGCCATCATCGGGTTGAGCGATCCCGGATCACGGTAGGCCCCCATGAAGCCCACGAACTGGACCACCATGATCAGCGGCCCCGGCGTGGTTTCCGCCATTCCGAGACCGTCGAGCATCTCGCCGGGCTTCAACCATCCGAAGTTCTGGACTGCCTGCTGAGCCACGTAGGCTAGAACCGCATAGGCTCCGCCGAACGTCACGACTGCCATCTTGCTGAAGAAGACGCTGATCTGGGTGAATACGTCCTGCGGGCCGAGATAGGCGTATAGCAGCGCAATGGGCGCCAGCCAGAGCGCCAGTAAGACGGCCGAGATCTTCAGAGACCACACCAGGTTCGGACGGGCATGTGGTGGCATCTCTTCTCCGAGCGCCGAATCCCTGTCCGCCAACATCGGCCCCGATCCACCCTTGTGGCCGCCGCCGACCCGGAACAGCGGCGAGCCCGAGCGACCACCGATGTAGCCGACGATGCCGGCGGTCAGGATGATCAGTGGAAACGGCACTCTGAACACGAAGATTGCAATGAAGGCCGCGGCTGCAATCCCGATCATCAGCCTGTTCTTCAGCGCCCGACCGCCGATTCTAAATACCGCCTGCACAACGACTGTGAGCACTGCAGCCTTCAGGCCAAAGAACAACCCTTCGACGATGGTGACATTGCCGAAGGCCGCATAGACATAGCTGAGGCCGAGAATGGCGAGAAAGCCCGGCAGAACGAACAGAATGCCTGCGACAAGGCCGCCTGCCGTCCGGTGGAGGAGCCAACCGATATAGATGGCGAGCTGCTGCGCCTCTGGCCCCGGCAAGAGCATGCAGTAGTTGAGAGCATGGAGAAAGCGATGCTCGCCTATCCAGCGTTTCTCCTCGACAAGGATGCGATGCATGATCGCGATCTGTCCCGCCGGCCCCCCGAAACTCAACGCCGCGATCCGGAGCCACACCCTGAAGGCCTCGCCGAACGAGATGCCATGGTCATAGGCTTTGGGCGCGGAATTCGGGACGATCCTGTCGATGGCATCGGTCACATCAGGCTCCTTTCTTTCCGGCTGGCCAGTTGTGCGTCTCGTCAGTCGCGTCCCTGCACCATCGGTAGAATGCGTCGTATAGCAGGAGGCCCGCTTCGAGTTGTTCCTGGTCGTCGGCATACATCCGGGACAGTCCGAGCGACGCTGCCAGCAGACCGGGTGCTTCGGGGGCAAGGTCGAGACGGGCGGTGTCCGCGGCCCGGACTATGGTTGCCAATCGGAGTAGTGCCGGGGAGGAGAGCCCGAACTCCTCGACCATGACGTCGAATGTGCAAAGCTCGCCGCGGTGGCTCCACCTGACGTCTGCATCGATATCGAAGGGTGCCGCGCCGAAACGATCCGCGACCATCTCGACTTCGGACGGCGGCACGAACAGGAACATTGCGTTTGGATCGACAAAACGGCGAATGAGCCACGGGCAGGCTATGCGATCGATCTTGGGACGCGCCCTCGTGACCCACACTGTCTGTCCCGAGCCGTTTCGTGGAGGCAGCAGCATGACGGGGACGGCCGGGAGGTTCTGCGCGGTCCACGCCTCAAAACCGCCTTCCAGGCTGTCGGCCGGAATTCCTGCTTGTCGAAGCCAGGCAGCCACGCCATGGCTGAGCTTCTGGCCGCGCTGGCAGATGACGATCGCCGTCAGTCCCGCGAGCGACCCGGCCCACCTGTCGAGGGTCCTGTAGTCGCGTCGGACAGACCCGGGAACCAGGCGTGGATCGGCCTCGAAATCCTCGTCTGTGCGAACGTCGATGAGCGCCGGGCAGTTGGGAGTGCCGATCAGGCGTATAAGTTTGTCAGGGGATATTTCCAGGAATGAAGACATGACGCGTCCTTCCGTTGATCGGTTGTCGGACGCGATACTTCGGCTGTCGCCTCGTGGGGTGATCGCGACCCCATGGGTATTGTTTTGAAACGATCTCCTGGAACTGTCAAGCCAGGCTCCGGGACTGTTCGCGGGCATGTGTCTACATGGACTGGAGAAAAACGGTTTGTCTCCTAGTTCAGAAAGGTAATGGGAAACGAACAGCGAGAGGACCACGTAATGGCAAAGAACACGATCTGCGTATGGTACGACAAAGACGCCGAGGCCGCCGCCCGCTTTTATGCGGAGACCTTTCCCGACAGCGCAGTGGGCGCCGTCATTCGTGCACCTGGAGACTATCCAGCGGGCAAGCAGGGAGATGTATTGGTTGTCGAATTCACTGTTGCGGGTATCCCCTGTATCGGCCTGAACGGGGGGCCTGCGCTCAAGCATAGCGAAGCCTTCTCGTTCCAGATCGCCACCGACGATCAGGAGGAGACCGACCGCTACTGGAATGCCATAGTCGGCAATGGCGGCCAGGAGAGCCAATGCGGCTGGTGCAAAGACAAGTGGGGGATTTCCTGGCAAATCACTCCGCGCGTGCTGACTGACGCAATGGCGGCTGGCGGCGGCGAAGCAAAGCGTGCTTTTGATGCGATGATGACCATGAGAAAGATCGACGTCGAGGCGATCAAGGCGGCTCGGCGCGGCTGAGGTACGATCGCAGCCACTTCGAGCATTGGAAAAGGGAATCCGAATCCTTCAAGGAGAAGCGGCCAGCCGTTTGGCGCAACTTGCAATGATCGCCCTCAGCCGCTCATGGTTCCTTCACGCGAGTACTTCGCGCCGCGGTTTACGAGGAAGACCACAAGGTCTGAATCCAGGGTGGCCGTCACTTTGAACTGCGGTTCGTCCGCACCGATCATGAGCGCCGTGCGCCACCCGACCTTCTGCGGGCCTGCCGTGACCTCGCCACGGAAGACATAGAGCCAGCGATCGAAACCTTCCATCGACGGCACGTCGATGGTTGCACCTGCGGCTAGTTGGGTGTCGTAGAGGTAGATGGCCTGGCGAACGAAGGTTGGTGCTGCCGATCCGGCCGGCCCTGTCAGGAGCCGCCATTGACCATAGCGCTCTGTCTCGTCCAGATCGGCGAACTGAACGCCCGGTTCCATATTCGCGACTTCTGGCCGGACGAAAATCTGCAGCATTTCAATCTGATCGTCGCCGACCACTTCCTCTTCGTGAGAGAAGCTGTGGCCGGCATTCATCACCATCAGGCGATCAGAAGATATGATTTCGCTGTGTCCGGCGGAGTCGGTGTGCTGCATGCGACCAGCGCGCATATAGCTGATGATCTCGTCATTGCGATGCTCATGCATCTTGACGACAAGGCCGGGCTGCAATTTTGCGTGGTCGATTGTTCCGAGCCCGCCGAAGCCTGCGTCATTCGGCCGTCCCAATGTGATTCCGGGACGGATCCGGCGGAGTTGGAACGGACCGTGCTCCCTCACCAGGTGTGTCTCTGGCGGTACGATGCCAATCTCCTTGGCGGACGTTGCTTGTACGGTCATATTCTACCCCTCGGCTTCGGGCGGGCTGGTGCCGGTCACGACTGGATCGGCGGCAAAACGTCGGTGAACAGCAGCTGGATGAGCTTCTGCCCGTCCGGGGTGCCCCAGTTCTGGGCGAGTTCCGCGATCATGGTGTTGGTTGCGGTCAGAACGACGCCGGCGTCCTGCATGCGGCGGCGTGACATGTCCTCGGAAAGTTCGTAGGGCGAACCCGAAGCGTCCATCACCGCCTGCACGTTGTAGCCCTCGGCAACTGCGTCGATCGCCGGAAAGACGAGGCAGACGTCGGTCGTTACGCCGGTCATGATCAGGTTCTTCCGCCCCGTCGCCTCGACGGCCGCCTTGAAATTCACGTCGGTCCAAGCGTTTACGATGCCTTCGCGCTTGACGCGCTTCTCGAAGGCATCCGGCAGAATGTCCTTCAACTCTGGCAGCAGCGGCCCCTGCAGACGATCCTCCTGGCTGGATGTCAGCACGGTCGGGATGCCCAGGATGCTGGCGGCCTTCGCCAGCGCCAGCGACATGCGCTTGGCCCGAGCCACGTCGATGTTCTTGATCAGTTGCATCGTGCCGACCTGATGATCGATCAGCAGCAGCGCAGAATTCTCAGGCGTGAACAGCTTGGACATGATGTGATCTCCTTGGCTTAAAGAGCGTATTTGCTCGCCGACAAATGTATTAATGAAACGATAGATGGGGGAGACTTGAAAAATGCTGACGTTACGTTTCATAATTGGAACATGAAAACATTCGGCGATTTCGACGGTCTCGCGCTGTTCGTTCGCGTCGTTCAAGCTGGCGGGCTTGGGGCGGCTGAACGGGCCACGGGTATATCGAAGGCCACGCTCTCTCGCCGACTATCGGCACTGGAAGAGACCCTGAACGTCCGGCTGGTTCGCCGGACGAAGAAGGGTGTCGTCCTGACGGAGCATGGCCAGCAGCTCTACGACCGAAGCCGGAATGCCTTCATGCTGGCCGAAGAGGCCATTGCCGAGGTACAGGATGAACGTGTGGCTTTGTCGGGAGCGGTTCGTCTCTCGCTGCCGCCAGACATGGCAACGGAAGTCCTTGCCCCCGCGTTGATCCGTTTCAAGACCAGGTATCCGGATGTTACGATCGAGATGACGCTTGCCGACCGGAGGGTTTCGCTGATCGAGGAAGGCTACGACCTCGTTGTCCGAATGGGACCGGTCGCCGACTCCGGGCTGGTTTTCAAGAGGATCGCGACCCTGCCGCGAACGCTGGTCGCCAGTTCCAATTATCTGGCGGCACATTCCGATCTCAAGGAACCGCAGGATCTGAAGGATATTCCTGCGCTTGCGATCCGTCGCGATCTGGTCGAATGGGATTTGCGAAACCGTCACGGTGTCACAACGACGGTCAGCCCAAGGATCAGTTTCGCGGCGAACCGACAAACGATACTCATTCAGGCAGCGATCGCAGGCCTCGGCATCGCCAATTTACCGACGTTCATGATCGAACCTGCCCTGAGGTCCGGTGAACTTGTCCGCGTCCTGCCGGAATGGGAACCTTCGCCTGTCGAAATGACGGCGCTTTGGCAGAAGGACAGGATCACCGGGCGCTTGATAAAAGCCATTGTCGCGGAGTTTGCGGAAGCTCTGAAAGATGGGCGATCATCGCTTTCGCCGAACCCTCCAGGCGAAGGCCATGCTGATTAAAACGCCCCGACAGGCGGCCGGCGCTCCGTCCATACTGCAACCTCGGGCACTTCTCGAAGAGCGCTCGAAATTCAATTTCGGACGACATCGCTAAACGAAAGGACACTCACGCCCCCGAAGAAGTATAACAATGGAAACATACTGCGCTTTGTAATATGTATCTAAATAAAACGTTGAACAACGGGAGCCCGCTGACACTACAGGTTCGCGACACGCGGTGAGCAGACGTCGTCTATCCAGCCGACAATTTGGCTGGCACGCTTAACACTCGTCCTTCCACGGTTTCGAGCGGCTTCACTTGGAGCCAAGCCGTCGTCGCGCAAGGTCCGTGATTGATGTGATTCAAGGGGACATAGCCATGGATTCAGACGCGCCTCCAAGTCAGCCCCCAGTCGTCGTCGCCGACCGCAATCCCCTGCGCAGGCTGGCGCTCATCATTGTGCTCCTGGCGTTGATCCTCTTCGTGCTCTCCATCTTCATGGAGCGGCGTACGCCTTCGACATCGCAGGCGCAGGTACAGGCCTACGTCGTCGGGATCGCGCCCGAGATCACGGGCCGGGTCGTAGAGGTCAATGTCGACGACAACTCGCTGGTCGAGGCCGACCAGGTGCTTTTCCGCATCGATCCCGACCGATACCAGATCGCTGTTGCCGAAGCGGAAGCCAGCCTCGCGAGCGTGGGCCAGTCCATCGGCGCGTCCACTGCGACGGTGGACGCTGCCCAGGCCAAGCTCGTGGAGATACAGGCCAAGCGGGACAATCTGAATGAGCAGTATGCGCGTGCATCCGACCTCGTAAAGCGGGGCGTCTTCTCCAAGGCGCGGTACGACGCGGCCAAGTCGGCGTTCGAGCAATCGGAAGCATCGGTGACCGGGGCAGAGGCGGATCTTGCAAAGGCCAAGGAGCAACTCGGACCGGCAGGCAACGACAATCCACAACTCCGGGCGGCGCTCGCTGCGCTGGAGCGAGCTCAACTTGACCTGTTGCGGACGACCGTTCGCGCGCCGTCCACCGGTGTCGTCACCAATCTCCAGCTTTCGATCGGCAAGGTCATCACCGCCGGCCAGTCGGCCATGACATTCATCGACGTGGGTACGATCTGGATCTCCGCCGCCTTCAAGGAGAACAGTCTCGAGAATGTTGCGGTCGGCAACCGAGCCGATATTCTGTTTGATGCGCTGCCTGGCAAACTGTTCTCGGCAAAGGTCGAAAGTGTCGGCCTCGGCGTGTCCGGGGGCGCGACGGACCCGAGTACCGGCCTACCGACCATCCGCAACGACAGCGGCTGGGTCCAGGAAGCACAACGTTTTCCCGTTCGGCTGGTTCTGGATAGAGACCGACCCAAGGGAGTCAGATATGGCTCGCAGGCGACCGTTGTCATCTACACAGGAGAACACCCCATCACGAATGCCTGGGGTTCCCTGTGGATACGCATCATGTCGGTGCTGACCTATGTCGGCTGAAATCGCCCAAGCCCCGTTCAGCGCCGCTGCTGCAGAGCAACGACGAAAGGGGCTGCGGGTGGCATTCGCCGTCTCCATCGGTTTCATCTTCGCGGTGTATTCGGGGGCCATCGTCCCGTTTCTCGGACCGCTCTTTGCCGCGCAGTTCCTGCTTGGAAGTTCGATGCCGATGCCGCTGGGCAAGACGTTGGGCATGGCCGCGTTGATCCTGGTTGCCGGGCTGTTCCTGATGGTGCTGACGAGCGCTTTCGGCGACAGACCCGCAACCTTCCTCATGCTGTTGGCGCTGATCTATTTTTCCTGTTTCGTCGCCCAGTCGAGTGGCAGGGGCGGCCCTGCGACATTCCTCGTGCTGGTCGTCGCCATCATCGTGCCGCTGCTTGGCATCCTGAACCGTGATCTGGCGAACTCCATCCTGTCGATTTTGGTGACTGGCGTCTTGAGCGGGACGCTCCTCATGTGGCTGGCCTATGCCATCATTCCGGAACCGCCAGGGATGAGCCCTGCCGTCGAACTGCCCACAATGCGGGTGCCCTCCTATCTGCGCGCTCTGGCGAACACCGTCATATTGCTTGCGGCCGTCGCAATCTGCCTGACGAGCGATCAACTGGCCGCGGCACTCGTCATTCCGATCACCGTGGCTTCGCTGCTCGGTCAACTCGACGTCGCCGCGAGCGGCCGGGCGGCTGTTGGGCTGGTGATCGTCAACCTGCTTGGCGGCGCCCTGGCTTCTGTCGCCTATGCCATCCTCACGCTGCGCCCCAACCTGTTTTTCATGTTTCTCATAGTCCTCGTCGTCACCTTGTTGCTGGGCGGACGGGCTGCTGCCCGGTCGAAAGACGCCGGGATGTTCGCCGGGGCTCTGACGATATTCCTGATCCTGTTCGGGCTTGGCGTGTCGCCGTTGCCGGGTAGCGCCGCTGAATCGTTTTCGACACGGATACTCTATGTCGCGGCGGCCTTGATCTACGCGTTGATCGCGGCGGCTCTGCTGTGGCCGCGACGGCAGGTGCAAGTCAGGAGGCTTTCCGAATGACGCAGTCATGGTCGCACAGGTCGTTGCCCGAAGACCAGGATGGTATGATATGCAGCGCTGACGGGACGGCTAGAGCCATCCGCCGGAAAAGCCAGCGCGCTGCAAACCGGCCCTGATCGGCGGACTGCGGCGCATGATGTTCCAAAGCAGGCCGGTCCGGTAATTTTCGATCATCAGCACGACTGGTCCTTGATCGATGCCAAAGTGATAGGGGGATACCCACGACCCGGTTGGGCTGCCTTCGACCCCAAATGTCTGATTGAACGACGGCTTGAACCCGTAGAGGCGTGTCATTCCAAGGTTCATCCGGGCAAAGTTGCGAACCGTCGGGATGACGATCTCAGGAGCGAATGGCAGTGAAGCTATGACGACCCACGGCGACACCGTCCCGTCGTCAGGCCCGAACGGAGCGCCACGGGCGATGTAGTCGAAGAACTGGCACTCGACGCCGCCAACCTCTCGCGTGACCCAACCAGGCCCGTCGCTCGCAGTGAATCCCCAGCAATACTGGCCGTAGCCAACGAAATTCATTGGGTTGCGAACGGCATATTCCTGCTGGACGAAAGTTGCTCGGCGGCTGTTCTCGAAGTAGTCGCTGTCGTGCTGTCGCATGAATTCGTCGCGGATGCCCCGAAAGTCCACCCACATGTGGGAAAGCTGATGGGTGAAGAGCGGTCCTGAATGCAGGAGATCGCGGCCGTAGATGTTCTTCCAATCGTAAGTCGCGGTGTAGGCGGCATAACTCGCCGGTTCCAAAGGGTGTGTCGGGGAACCCAAACCCAGAATGTAGAGCAACAGGCCTTCGTCATATCCCTGCCAGCGATGAGGGATAAATCCGGTTTCCGGATGCCAGCCGTGGGTCAGCGATGGGCCCCCGTCGCAAGCCCAATTCCAATCGGCACGTTCATAGAGCGCGTTGGCTAGCTGGCGAATTTCCGCCTCCGCGGCGGTGTCGCCATCGAAATAGGCGGCAACCGTCAGTGCGCCCGCGAACAGGAACGCAGAATCAATAGTGGACAGCTCGCATTGCCAGACGCGTCGACCCGTCTCGATGTCCAGGAAATGGTAGAAGAATCCCTTGTATCCAGACGAGTCCGGCTCAGGCCCCTGGGCACAATCCATCAGGTATCGCAACCGCCTGCGGGTGATCTTCGCGGCAAATTCGCGAATGATGACCCCGCGCTCGACGATGACGGGTATCGTCGCGAGGGCCATGCCGATTGCCGCGATACTGGCGGGCGCAGTCGGCTCTGTTTTGTCGCGAACCAAACCGTTGTCAGGGTTCGTGACCTGCAGATAATACAACAACGTCGTGAACTGGAGCCTGCTCAGGTCCTCATCGGTCGGCAGGCGGTTGAGATCTGGGTCGGTAGACAACATCTCGGGCATGATAATGCTCCGTTCGCCGAGTATCACGCTGACGCAGCAGTTCGCGACACCCGTTGGTCTTTGTCACCCGGTTTTTGCCTCGCGGACCTCCCCGCAAGCGTGGCGTTTCCGCGTTCACGTGCTCGCGCCCTTCGAGATCATCGGCAGGGAAGGCTAACACCTATCCAAACGACTTCCAAGTTCGATCCATAATAATCTGCTAATATACTATCGACCTGATTGTCCCAGAAAAGCGACCGCGCCCCGCTGCTAGACAATTCATCGATCATCAATGATAGTCTCATGTGATCAGAGTTCCTGGGGGGAAGCTTTCGATGGATTTATCGGTCATTGACACGGGTACTGTCGCAAAGCTTCTCCTGCTCCTCCTCATTGGCATTGGGCCGAAGATCGCGCTGGTTCCATTCCTGGAAATGACCCACAAGTTCGACGCGAAGACGAAGGTCGCGATCGGCCGGCAGATGGTTCTGATCGCGCTTGTGACGGCCTTGATCATTTTTGCCGCGGGTTCTTTACTGATGCGACTGCTGCATATCACCGGCGGTGCCGTCGCAGTCGCTGGCGGTATTGTCCTCGCGATACTCGCACTCAAAATGGCGGCCGGCCCAATTGAGAAGCACAACGAAGATCTTGGAGTAGAGGTAGACCCGGCAAAAATCGCCGTGTTTCCGCTTGCCGTCCCGTATCTGCTCAATCCGGTGGGCATCACGGTCCTTATCCTGGCATCTGACGAAGTCGTCTCCATCGCTGGCGCAGCGCTCGTTGTCGGGCTGATCCTCATCGTTGCCGCATTCGATTATCTGGTGTTCACGAATATCGATGCCTTGGCGAAGCGAATGAAGCCAGCCAGTCTTGTCATCTCTGAAGTCGTATTCGGCATTCTCCTGACCGCCGTTGCCGTCCAGCTGTTCGTCAGCGGACTTGGCAAGCTGGGTATCATCACCGCGAACGCTGCACACTGATCTTCGCGCCTTGCTGGAGGCGTAGCCATGCAGTGGCTGTTACGGTCGCGTTTACTGTAACGTACTTTCGCTTCGCTGCACCTCCGAGCATCCTGACGCCATAGCGCTGACAGGAGCAGGACATGCGAAAACTGTTACTCGCGACGACGTTGGCCATGGCGACAATCTCGTCGACGGCTGCGGCATTCTCCCCCCCGTGAACTGGCGGAGCGCACGATCGAGCGGCGGGCCGTCGAGGCTGCGATATGGGGTATCCCCGCCGTCAACTATGACCTTATGCTGCAGGAAATGCTTGCCAAGACGAAGGGCAAGGTCAACCAGATCGTCTACTGGTCGCGCCCTGTCGACTGGCACAATCAAACACTGACGCCCAATCCGGACGCGATCTATCTTATGACGTTCACGAACACGAGGGACGTCGGGCCTGTCGTCATAGATGTGCCGCCTGCCGAGGGCGGATCGATCAACGGCAATATCGTAAACATATGGCAGATGCCGCTCGAAGATGCAGGACCATCCGGAGCTGATCAAGGCAAAGGCGGAAAATATCTCATCCTGCCGCCGGGCTATACAGAGAAGATCCCCGACGGCTACATCCCGCTCAAGTCGGACACATATGGGGGCTACGCACTTCTGCGCTCCAACCTCGCCAGCCATAGCGACGCGGAAATCGAAAAATCGGTTGCCTATGCCAAGAGGTTGAAGGTCTACCCGCTGTCGCAGGCTGCCAATCCTCCGGAGACGGTCTTCACCGATGCGAAGGACGTCCTGTTCGACAGCACGATCCGATATGATGTCACCTTTTATAAATCCCTCGACCGGATCATCCAGGATGAACCGTGGCTGCCGCGCGACCGGGCGATGATCGACCAGCTGAAGTCGCTCGGCATCGAGAAGGGCAAGGACTTCAAGCCCGACGTGATGACAAACAGGCAGCTCGAAGCCGGAATCCATGAAGCCCGAGAATGGCTTGAAGCGAGATACGATACGGGACTGAAGCCGTTCTATCAAAACGGGTGCTGGAACTTTCCCGCCGATCCCGAGCTGGTCAAGGCGGCAGCTGCCTCATTCGACGAGCCGGACGCCTATCCGGTCGACGTCCGAGGCCTGACCTACAGTTATGGCTACGTCGGTATCAAGCGCCTCGGAGCGGGGCAATTCTATCTGATCGCGATCAAGGACAAGGACGGGCACGCCTTCGATGGTGCGAAGACCTATCGGCTGAACGTGCCCGCTAACGTCCCCGTTCAACAATATTGGTCGCTGACCGCCTATGACCGCGAGACCCACGCACTGATCCGCAACATGCCCCGCGCCAGCCGGTCGTCTCAGATCGCCGATCTGCAGAAGAACGCCGATGGCTCGATCGATCTCTTCCTGGGGCCTAAAGCGCCAAAGGGAGGGGATGCAAACTGGATACCGACCGACCCCAAGCGCGATTTCGAGGTCATGTTCCGGCTCTACGCGCCGACGAAAGACCTGTTCGACAAGACGTGGGTGCTGCCGGATATCGAGCAGGCGAGGTGAGAAAGAAACGAACGCGTTCTTTGACGCAATAGGAGGTTGCAACATGCAACGTCTATTCAAAGTTGGAGCAAGTGGCGTCTTCCTTGCGATAAGCTGCGCGACGGTGCTCGCGGCAGCAGACGCTGTGCCCGTAACCGTCGAGAACTTCATACGCGCGGAGACCGACCTCTATTTCAGCACCGTAGCTCTGAAGGAAGGCGGGTTTGGGAAATTCGAACATCATCGTGAGTTGTCGCCCGTCGAGACCCAGACCGTCATCCGCCAGAACCGCGACACGCTCTACTCGGCGGCGGTCTTCGACCTCGAAGCCGGGCCGGTGACGATCACTCTTCCGGATGCGGGCAAGCGGTTCATGTCGTTGCAGGTGATCAGCGAGGACATGTACTCCCCGCCCGCCATCTACAAGCCCGGACCGCACACCTTCAGCAGGAAGGAGCTCGGCACTCGCTACGTGCTGGCCGCGGTTCGTACATTGGTCGATCCATCCAACCCGAATGACATGGAAAAGGCCCATGCCCTGCAGGATGCGATAGAGATCGAACAGAAGTCACCCGGAATATTCGAGGTGCCCAAATGGGACGCGACCAGCCAGTCGAAGGTCCGCAGCGCTCTGATCACTTTAGGCACCACCCTAACCGATACAAGCAAGGCCTTCGGAACACGACAGCAGGTCGACCCGATACAGCGGCTGATCTCCGCTGCTACGACCTGGGGCGGCAATCCCCCCAGGGACGCAATCTACCTCAACTTCACGCCGCCCAAGAACGATGGCAAAACCGTCTACAAGCTACACATTGGCGACGTCCCCGTTGACGGATTCTGGTCCATCAGTCTCTACAACGCCGACGGCTACTTCCAGAAGAACGATGAAAACGCGTATTCGCTCAACGACATAACGTCGAAGAAGGGCGCTGACGGTTCCGTCGACATCCAATTCGGCGGATGCGACGGCAAGATTGTCAACTGCCTGCCGATCATGCCTGGCTGGAACTACACTGCGAGACTCTATCGCCCCCACGCCGAGATTCTGAACGGTACGTGGAAGTTCCCGGAGCCGACGCCTGCCGAGTAAGCGAGCTCGTGGCGCATAGGAGACCGTGCCAGCGTCCAAAGTTCCCGCTCACTTTCGCCGCGCCGCTCATTGTTGGCGGTGAAGCCGCACGCGGTTTCACCGGGAGGGTGCCAGCTGCGACTAACTCCAGGTCGCACCGCCGCGGCGCGATTGGACGGCAATGGCTATCCATCGGATCGAGCGCTGAAGGCGATCGTCATGTCGTGCCTTGATTTTCTTGGCGCGCGCCATAGTTCAACCCGTCCATATTGAAGGAGTTTTCATGGCCGCTGGGCACGAGACCAAAGCTCTGACCGGCGTGACTGGATTAGACGACGTCCTTGCGGGCGGCCTGTCGCGCCGTCATGTCTTCCTCCTTGAGGGAAATCCGGGGACGGGCAAGACAACAATCGCCCTTCAGTTTCTTCTGGAAGGCGCGAAGCTTGGCGAGAGATGCCTCTATGTCACGCTTTCCGAGACCGATACCGAATTGCGGGAAAGCGCGGCCTCGCACGGCATGGTGATCGACAAGAACATCGAGATTTTCGAACTCACTCCGCCAGAGAGCCTGCTCGACTCCGATCAGCAGCAGAGCCTTCTTTACTCATCCGACCTAGAGCTCGGAGAGACGACGAAGCTCATCTTCGAAGCATTCGAACGAATCCAGCCGAGCCGGGTTGTCCTCGACAGCCTTTCGGAGATCCGGCTGCTGGCACAGAGTTCGCTTCGATACCGCAGGCAGATACTGGCTCTGAAGCACTACTTCGCCCGGAAAGGCGCGACGGTCCTTCTTCTCGACGACATGACGACAGAGATGCTCGACAAGACAGTTCACAGCGTGGTTCACGGCGTCATTCACCTTGAGGAGCTTGCGCCCGACTACGGGTCGGAGCGCAGGCGACTGCGGGTGATCAAATATCGGGGCCAGGCATTCCGGGGCGGATACCATGACTTCGCGATCAAGACAGGTGGCGTTGAAGTATTTCCACGCCTGCGGGCTGCCGAGCACCGGACGGAGTTCAGGCGCGACATACTTCCCAGTGGAATAAAGGCGTTCGATGGCCTGCTCGGCGGTGGGGTCGAGCGTGGCTCGAGCACGCTTCTCATCGGCCCGGCGGGCACCGGGAAAAGTACCTTCGCCCTTGAATTCGTACGTGCTGCCGTCGCACGTGGTGAGAAGGCAGCCATCTTCATATTCGACGAAGAGCTGGGGTTGCTGTTCTCGCGGATGAGGACGCTTGGGCTGGATTTGGAAAAGTTGCGCGACGAGGGATCAATCCATATCGAGCAGCTCGATGCAGCCGAACTGTCGCCAGGCGAGTTCGCTCAGCGGGTCAGGCAGCGCGTCAACGATGCAAACGCCAAGACCGTCGTCATCGACAGCGTCAATGGCTACCAGTCGTCGATGCCGGAGGAAACGGCTCTGATACTGCACATGCATGAGCTGTTGCAGTACCTGAACAGGCAGGGTGCCAACACCTTCCTGACCGTCGCTCAGCATGGCCTGGTCGGCGACATGAAATCGCCTGTGGATGTCACCTATCTTGCCGATACCGTCATCCTGCTCCGTTATTTCGAAGCCTTCGGCCGTGTGAGGCGCGCGGTCTCCGTCATCAAGAAGCGGACAGGCGGACATGAAGACACCATTCGGGAATACCGTATCAGTGCGCAGGGACTTAGCCTGGGTGAGCCGCTGACCGGCTTCCAGGGTGTGCTGCGAGGGGTGCCGGCGCTTATCGGCGGCCAAGGATCGCTTCTTTCTTCGAGCGGTGAGGGTGAAGACAATTCCTGAACGCGCCGCCGCTCTCATATATACGCCCATGGGCCGTGATTCCGAGGTGGCAGCGTCGCTTCTCAAGGAGGCGGCGATTCCGTGCAGGAATGCGGACGACCTTGTTTCATTTGTAAGCCTGCTTGGCGACGACATCGCCTTTGGCATCCTGACTGAGGAGGCCCTCCGAGCAAGCGACCTGCGGCAGATTGCAGCCTGGATTGCCGACCAGCCGAGTTGGTCGGACCTGCCGTTCGTGGTGCTGACACACCGAGGCGGGGGCCCCGAGAAAAACCCGGCTGCGGCCCGGCTTTCGGAAGTGCTCGGAAACGTCACCTTTCTGGAGCGGCCATTCCATGCCACCACCTTCATCAGCGTGGCGCGCACAGCTCTCAAGGGCCGAAGGAGACAATACGAAGCTCGCGCCCGGATCGATGAGCTGGCAAAGAGCGAACGGCGGCTGCAGACTGCCCTTGAAGCCGGGCATCTCGGTTCCTGGGAGCTTGACCTACCATCGATGGCTCTGGCGACCTCGGAGATCTGCCGGGGCATCTTCGGGAGAGGGGTCGACGAAAGCGTCAGCTATGACGATCTGATTGGCAGCATTCATCCCGACGATGTCGCGCGGATACGAAGGGAAGTGCGAGAGACGATCGAAACCGGCAATGACTATGCCATCGAGTACCGCTGCATCTGGCCGGATGGGTCGATCCATTGGATTGAGGGCAGGGCGCAGGTTTACCGCGATAGAAACGGCAAGGCCCAGAAGCTGGTCGGCGTGTCCTCCGATATCACAGACCGGAAGACGGCCGAGAATACCTTGCGGAGTATGAACGATACACTGGAGGACAGGGTTGCCGAAAGAACGGCTGAACTGAAAGCGGCACACGCGAAGCTTATTGAAGAAGTTGCGCAGCGTGAGAGGGCCGAAGAAAACCTGCGCCAAGCGCAGAAGATGGAAGCGATCGGCCAGCTAACAGGTGGCATAGCTCACGACTTCAACAATCTTCTCATGGCTGTTCTTGGAAATCTTGAGATGCTGCGAAAGCATGCGGATGGCGATGCAAGAGCAACCCGGCTGATCGACGGCGCGTTCCAGGGTGCCAAGCGCGGCGCTGCTCTGACGCAACGCCTTCTTGCATTCGCGAGACGTCAGGATCTGGTCGTGGAAGCGACCTGTCTCAGCCTCCTGGTTTCTGAAATGGAGGATCTCCTCAGACGTTCGGTTGGCTCCATGGTGGCCATCGAGACCGACCTCGGCGATTCCATCCCGCCCGCTCTCGTCGATGCCAACCAGGTCGAACTTGCCTTGCTCAATCTTGCGGTGAATGCGCGCGACGCAATGCCTGATGGCGGAAAGGTCAAGATCGGACTGCGTTCGCATAGAATAGATTCAGCCGAGAGCGGGCTCGCACCGGGGCGATATGTCGTCCTTTCGGTCGAAGACACAGGACAAGGGATGGACGAGGCGACCCTCCAGAGGGCGACCGAGCCGTTTTTCTCCACCAAGGAACTCGGCAAGGGAACAGGACTTGGTCTGTCGATGGTTCACGGACTGGCGTTGCAGCTCAAGGGCGCGCTCCGTCTGACAAGTGCTGTCGGAAAGGGAACGACGGCCGAACTTTGGGTTCCTGAAGCCGCTACGGCGCCGCTGCGCGAGCGCGCAGCCAAAGCTCTGGAAGTCGCCGAACAAAGGGCTATTCGGATTCTTGTGGTGGACGACGACGCGTTGATCGCCATGAGCTCGGTAGACATGCTCGAAGACCTGGGGCACGAGGTCGTAGAGGCGAATTCAGGCCAGGATGCGCTCGATATCCTGAGGAGCGGGGAAAGATTCGATCTTATGATCACCGATTATTCCATGCCTGGCATGACGGGTGCCGAATTAGCCAAGGCATCCCGCCCTTTCGCTCCCGATATGCCCATCCTGCTGGCGACGGGATATGCAGACTTGCCGCCCGACGCCGGGATCGAGCTCCCGCGTCTTGGAAAGCCTTATACTCAGGCGCAGCTCGCGTCCGAGATTGGAAAAGTACTGCGGGCGGAACCACAATGAACCAGCGAAGACGGCCGCTATACTTCAGCCTCCCGGAGGGTTATCGTTCTATCCCTTCCGCTAATGAATTCCCGGCCGTAGAAAGCCGATCCAACGGCACTTGCGGAGAGACGAATGTCCCTTTCGGTAGACGCACGAGATGATGTCACTAACGGCATCAAGGCAAAGCAGACCAATAGTGGTGAACGCACGCGGCCGCCGGCTGTGGATGTCAACGTTCAACACATTCTCGAAGCCCTTCCCGAGCCGATCTACATGACGGATGCGGGCGGTCGCATTACGTTCTACAACAGCGCTGCTGTTGAAATGTGGGGCATCCGACCAGAGATCGGCAAAAGCGAATTTTGTGGATCGTGGAAGCTGTATTGGCCCGATGGCAGCCCTCTGCCGCATGACAAGTGTCCAATGGCCACAGCGCTGAAGGACAGGTGCGCCAATAGAGGAATGGAGGCGGTCGCCGAGCGCCCGGATGGCACGCGCGTTCCCTTCCTGGCATTCCCAACACCGCTCTTTGATGCCGATGGCAATCTGATCGGTGCCGTCAATATGCTGGTCGACCTTTCGGAACGGGCAAGCGTTGACGAAGCGGCGCAGCGTTTTGCGGCCATCGTCGAATCCTCTGACGATGCGATCCTCGCCAAAGACTTGAACGGTACGATCATTAGCTGGAACCGCGGTGCGGAGCGGCTGTTCGGCTATACAGCTGAGGAAGCGATCGGCAGGCACGTGGTGATGTTGATCCCGCTCGATCGGCACAACGAGGAAACTGACATATTGAGCCGCATTCGCCGCGGCGAACGTATCGATCACTACGAGACGATCCGGCGGCGCAAGGACGGCAGCCTTATCGAGATTTCCCTGTCGGTGTCGCCGATCAGAAATCGCGAGGGCAGGGTCATCGGCGCTTCGAAGATCGCTCGCGATATCACCGAGCGCAGGCGCGCCGAGGAGCAACAGCATCTTCTCATCCGAGAGATGGACCACCGCGTCAAGAACCTGTTCACACTGGCAAGCAGCGTTGTCTCGCTCAGCGCCCGATCCGCTAGCACACCGGCCGAGCTTGCCAGCGCAGTTCGAGCCCGGTTGAGCGCGTTGGCGCAAGCGCATGCATTGACTGTTCCATCGACCTCCGAGGCGACCGGCAGAACCGAGCAGGCAACCACGCTGCATCGGTTGATCGGAACAATCCTCGCGCCCTACGACAATTGTCCGGACAATCAACAGCCGCGTGCCAACATCGTTGGTCCGGATACCCCGATCAGCGGTGCTGCCGTTACGAGCTTTGCATTGCTCCTGCACGAATTTGCGACCAACGCCGCCAAATATGGGGCGTTGTCCGTGTCCGAAGGTGTGGTCGACATCAACTGCGATGACGAAGGAGACCGTTTTGTCCTGACATGGACCGAGCGCAACGGCCCACTTGTTGCTCGTCAAACGGATGGAGAGGGATTTGGCACGGTACTGGGCAAGGCGACCGTGCGAAGCCAGTTGGGCGGCGAGATCGTCCGTGATTGGAAGCCCGAGGGGCTGTCGATACGCCTTTCCGTGGCGCGGGATCGATTGGGTGGTCAATAATTGCCGCGACAGCGCTTCATGCTGGAAAGCCTGCGCTATGTGCCCAGTATTGCGTTGATCTCGGCAATCAGGGCAGCGTAGCTCGCAATGTGCCGATGATACTCAGCTTTGATCTCCTCGGAGATATCGGCCAGCGGTCCGTCGCCCTCTTGCCGGAAGTGACGAACGCCCTTGTCGTCCAAAGCCAGAAGTGTTTCCTCGTGCTCTCTTAGCTTCTGCTCGTAGCTTTCTCGAAGCTTCGCCAAGTCCATGGCACCCTCCAATGATCAACTGACAACACCCCGTGAATGCCGAGCGTCGTGAGTTAGCCATCCAACCGCGTATACGGCACCAAAGCAAGTCGAAGCTTGCCGCGCCAACGCGAAATGTTCAAAGGCCCGGAAAGTGACCGGGCTTTTGCAAAAACTGCTAGCGGCAGACGCGGTGCTCAGTGACAACCTTATGGCCGTGGTGCCATCCCACTACCCGCTTTGTAAAGCAGTCACGATGGTGCCGAACGGTAGCGTTAACGTGAGCTTTGTCTCATCCATCAACAGCCGCAAACCGCGGGTGAAATGCTCAAAGATCAAGCCTGAAGCAGAGCAGCGATCGCTGCGGCTTCGACTGGCCTGCTGAACAGATATCCCTGAAACTCGTCGCAATGGCTGTCGCGCAGGAAGCCAAGCTGTTCATTGGTCTCCACTCCTTCCGCTATGACCTTCAGGTTAAGCCGTTGCCCCAGCGAGATGACCACGGCTGCGATGGTCCTGTCGTCCTCGTCAGTTGCGAGATTGAGCACGAACGATTGGTCGATCTTGAGCCGGGACACGGGCAAGCTTTTCAAAGCGCTGAGGCTCGAATAGCCCGTACCAAAGTCGTCGATGGCGAAATGGACGCCGAGTGCCTGAAGTTCCTTCATCGTGACAATCGCCTGGTCGACGTCCCGCATCACCAGGCTTTCCGTAAGTTCCAGCTCCAGATATCTGGCGTCGAGCCCGCTCTCCTCCAGCGCACTGGTCACGTGGCTTGTCCATTTCTTGTCCTGGAACTGGCGGGCGGAAACATTCACGCAAACGCTGACGGGTGGTAGCCCGGCATCTTGCCAGGCCTTGTTTTGCCGACAGGCTTCGTTCAACACCCAGTCGCCAAGAGGGACTATCAAACCTGTCTCCTCGGCCAACGTTATGAACTCATTTGGCGAAATTACTCCGCGGACCGGATGCTTCCATCGCACCAGGGCTTCGACTGCGAAGATCCGACCCGATTGAATGTCGACCTGCGGCTGATAGACCAGATAGAATTCGGATCTGCCGATGCCGTCGCGCATCGCATCCTGCAGGGCGAGGCGCTCGTGAACCTTCACGTTCATTTCCGCCGTGAAGAACTGGAAGCCGTCGCCTCCGGCTTCCTTGGCCTTGTACATTGCAGCATCGGCGTTGGTGAGAAGCGCCTCGGCGTCAGGGCCATCGTTCGGGTAGGTCGCGACACCCATGCTACAGGCGATATGGAACGGCCGTCCTTCGATGGAGATGGGTTCTGCTATCGCCATCCGCATCTTGTCGAGCGTCGCCGAGATAGCGTCCGTACCTTCGGGCTGGTCAACAAGCAGGATTACGAATTCGTCCCCACCCAGCCGCACAACGGCGTCGATAGGCCTGACGCAGTCGACCATGCGCCCCGCGACGATCTTGAGCAGCTGGTCTCCAGCCGCGTGACCGAGGCTGTCATTGACCGACTTGAAATCATCGAGGTCGACAAAAACGACGGACACACAAGGGTTATAGCGCTCGGTCTGCAACATCGCCTGGACAAGGCGATCCTTCAAAAGGGTGCGGTTGGCGAGGCCCGTCAGACTATCATGGTGGGCCACGAAGATTATTTGATCTTCGGCAAGTTTGCGCTCGATGGCGATGGCCGCGATCCGGGTGACCAGCCCGGTGAGATTTGTTTCCCAAACGTCGGGAGCACGAATGTCGCGAGAGTACATTGCAAAGGTGCCAAGAACGGCGCCGAGGTGTGATATGATCGGTGTCGACCAGCAAGAGCGGAGCTCATAGCGTTCTGCCAGCTCGCGGAAGTCGACCCACAATGGATCGTTGGCGATATCCGTAACGATGACACTTTCCCTCCGATAGGCGGCCGTTCCGCACGAGCCAACACCGGGACCGATTGCAGTGCCGTCTATGGCTTGATTGTATGCGGCAGGCAGGCTCGGAGCTGCGCCATGCTTCAGATGAGTTCCGTCCGGGTCAAGCAGCAGGATCGAGCCGAAAACGCCCTGCAGCTGCGTTTCCATCAACAGCACGATGCGCTCGAGGACCTTTTCCAGGGGCAAGTTCATCGCGATCATCTCAAGGACATGGGCCTGTTCCTCGCGCAAGATCTCATCGCGCTTGCGGACAGTGACATCGCGCGATATGCCGACGAGGCCGACTATTTCGCCCTGATCGTTGCGCATGGCGACCTTGGATGTCGAAAGCCACTTGGTGTCGCCAGTCGGGCGGTCGATTACAACCTCCTCCATATCGATCATCGGACTGCCGGTTTGCATGATACGTTGCTCGATCTCGAAGAACTTCGATGCAGTCTCGAACGTGTGAAGATCAAAGTCGGTCTTGCCGATCACCTCATCGGGGTCGATAAGCCCGTGAAACCGGGCTACGGTTCTATTGATGATGATAAATCTGCTCTGCAGATCCTTCACGAAGAGGGCGTCCGGAACGTGATCGACCATCGCGCGTAGCAGCGTGCGCTCGGCGCTCCACTCCTTCTTCGCTTTGGTACTGTCGTCGAACCCGGCCTGAAGCCGTTCCACCGTCGCCTGCAGTACGGCAATCTGCGATTGTTCAGGCGGCACCTCTGGCAGGCGGCGACGCGAGTGGGTGTCTTGCATCCAATTCCTCGTATGATTGCTGCGGGGAGTGTTCGCTGCCTAACGATCGCGGTTGCGATTGGACGTTGTTAAGATCGCGGTAAATTCGCGTTCAATCATAAATAGAGAGATCGACTGCAATTTCAACTTTTAGTCGTACGCAGTCGCGCGCGTATTGTGAACGATGGAAGACCAAATGCCTCCGGAGGGCAGGGAAGCCAGAACGACGAGGCGATTGGCCTGTGCAGTCTGGCTTGAATAACACCTGGCTTGGGCCGCAGCTAGTTCAATGCCAGCCGAGAGCCGGTGCGACATGCGTCAGGAATGCTTCCAAAACGTGAGCATTGTAATCCACCCCGAGCTGGTTTGGGACCGTCAAAAGAAGTGTGTCAGCCTCGGCGATTGCCTCATCCTTTGCCAGTTGATCAATCAGGACATCTGGTTCGGCAGCATAGCTTCGGCCAAAAATCGCGCGGGTCCTGTCATCGATGAAGCCAATCTTATCCTCGCTCTGGTCTCCACGCCCGAAGTAGGAGCGATCACGGTCGTCGACGAGGGCAAATATGCTTCTGCTAACTGAGACCCTTGGCTCGCGTCGATGACCGGCAGCCTTCCACGCTTCGCGAAATGCCCTGATCTGGTCGGCCTGCTGGACGTGGAAGGGTTGACCGGTCTCATCGTCCTTCAGCGTGGAACTCTGCAAGTTCATGCCGGCCTTCGCGGCCCATACGGCAGTCGCGTTCGAGCTGGCACCCCACCAGATCCGCTCGCGCAAGCCTTCGGAATGCGGCTCGACACGCAATAGCCCAGGAGGGTTTGGAAACATTGGCCTGGGATTGGGTTGTGCAAAACCCTGGCCGCGCAACATATCGAGAAAAACTTCGGCATTGCGGCGCGCCATGTCCTGTTCGGTCTCGCCTTCAGCCGGCGCGTAGCCGAAGTGCCGCCAGCCGTCGATCACCTGCTCCGGCGAGCCCCGACTTATCCCCAGCTGCAGACGTCCTTTCGAAATGAGATCGGCGGCACTTGCGTCCTCAACCATGTAAAGCGGGTTTTCGTATCGCATGTCGATAACACCCGTGCCGATCTCGATACGGCTTGTTCGGGCGCCGATGGCGGCGAGCAGCGGAAAGGGGGCTGCCAATTGGCGTGCGAAATGATGTACCCGAAAGTACGCTCCGTCGGCTCCCAACTGCTCTGCCGCGACCGCCAGCTCGATCGACTGCAGCAGTGCGTCGGCTGCCGATCTGGTCTGTGATTGAGATGAAGGCGTCCAATGCCCAAAGGAAAGAAATCCGATTTTTTTCATAGCAACACCATTGGTTCTCTCTCGACGAGCGTCAAGCCGGCGAGGATCGAGATATTGAATTCGCTAATCTAGCGGTAAAAGCAATTGGGTAACATGTCTTGCTCGATCGCCGTTGGCCGACGAATTCTGCGCGTTGTCGTGGGCTCCCTACCGGCCTATCCTCAATCCAGACCGCAATCGCCGCGTCGTGGGATAGTGGCAAGCGTTGGCAGGAGATTGAGATGGATGATCGAGCCGTGCGAATAGCGCTGGAGCGCCATTGGGAAGCTTCGGACGCGAGCGATTTCAAGGTCGAACACGAGATCTACCACGAGGATGCCGTGCTTGATTATCCTCAGTCGGGCGAGCGCATCCACGGCCGCCGCAACATTCAGGAGAGCCGATTCGTCCAGCCAAACAAGAAGCGTTTTGCGGTCCGGCGAATTCTCGGCAGCGGCGACCTCTGGGTTACTGAATTCGTACTGACCTATGACGACATCCCATCTTACGCGGTGAGCATCATGGAATTCCGCGAAGGGCTCGTGGTCAACGAGACGCAATATTTCGCCGATCGGTTTGACCCTGCGCCCTCGCGCGCGCATCTAGTCGAGCGAGTGGGAGGTTAGCGGCGGCCCTCGCGATGCTGATCCCTGAGACTAATTTGCCCGCCCAGCCAGCACTTCACGGAGCACTTCAAAGATGCGGGGGTCAAGCGTCTGGGACACGTTGAAGCGCATGAAGCTGGTGGCCGATTGCGACAGGCTGAATGCGTTTCCGGGCGCCATTACTATCCTTTTTTCCAGCGCTGCACGCGCGACGTTCGCGGCGTCGACACCATCAGGCAGTTGGCACCAGAGGAACATTCCGGCCTGGGGCTCCAGCCAGGGCGTTACTCCCAGGTTTTTCAGCTTGGCGGAAACTTCGCGCATCGCGACGGAGAGACGGTGCCGTACGACCTCCAGGTGTTTTCGATAGCCGCCGTCGCCCAACACATTCAGGACGAGTTCCGCCGTCATCCGACCGCCGCCAAATGACGTGGCGATCTTGAGATCGGTCAGGCCATCGATCCACTGCGGTTTGGCTGCGACAAATCCACAGCGCGCTGACGCCGACAAGGTCTTCGAGAAGCTGCCGATATGAATGACGCGGTCCAACCCGTCGAAGGCTGCAAGGCGCGGCGCTGCCGTGTGCTCGAGATCGGCGAAGATATCATCCTCGATGATCGTCAGGTCGAACTGATCGGCAAGCTTCAGAATCCTGTGGGCCACGACCGGAGAAAGTGTTGCCCCTGTCGGGTTGTGAATGCCGGAATTGGTGATGTAGAGACGAGGCCGATGCTCGGCGACTGTCCGGGCAAAGGCCTCGATATCCGGGCCTGACGGGGTGTAGGGCACGCCGATGATCTTTGCGCGATGGGCTCGCAGCAGCGCGTGGAAGTTGAAATAGCAGGGATCATCGACCAGCACGGTGTCGCCGGGTTCAAGGAGAAAGCGACATAGCAGATCGATGGCCTGCGTGCCTGATTCAGTCAGCATGACCTGATCCGGAGAGGCCTCGATGCCTCGTTCGGCCATGCGTCGGGCAATGAGTTGCCGGAGTAGCGGCAATCCGAGCGGCGAACCGTAGTCGGTCAGCGCCGACCCACCTGCACGGGAGAGTGTTCGCAGGGCACGACGAACACCTTCCTCGGGCAACCATGACGGCGGCAGCCAACCGCAACCCGGCTTGAGGTCGGCATCGCCTGCCTCCAGGGACTGACGCGACACCCAGAACGGATCGATTGCGCGATCCAGCTTGGGTCCGACTTCGGCCAGCGCGAAGGGGGCGGCCTGGTTGGCGACATAAAATCCGGAACCAGGTCTCGACAGGATCGCCCCTTCGGCAACCAGACGCTCATAGGCATCGACGACAGTCGAGATCGACACCTTCAAGGTCCCGGCTAGTGCCCTGACAGACGGAAGCTTTGCACCCGGCGTCAAGCTCCGGCCGGCGACGCGCTGCCTGATGGTGTCCATGACCATCGCCACGCGGGTGTGTCCTGCTGCGTTTTCATTCATCTGTATTGCTACCGCGACCATAACAGTTTCCATAAACTGTACCAGACCGTATCTGGCAATGGCAATGCTCTTGCTGGATAAGCGGCGCATGTAACGATGATGGAGTGGACGATGGACCGTACAACAGCCGGATGGATCAACGGCTTTATCGGCATGGTGATCTTCAGCGGATCGCTTCCTGCCACGCGGGTGGCCGTGGCGCAGTTCGATCCGGTCTTCCTCACCGTCGCGCGAGCCGCGATCGCCGGCGTTCTCGCTCTTGGCCTTCTCATCTTCTTCAAGGAGAAGTGTCCAACGCGGAGCGAGCTCATTTCCCTGGTTGTCGTCGCGCTCGGCGTTGTCGCCGGCTTCCCATTGCTGACCGCTCTAGCGCTCCAACACATCACTTCGGCTCATTCCGTCGTCTTCATAGGCCTGCTGCCAGTGGCGACTGCGACCTTCGGTGTGATCCGCGGCGGAGAACGGCCGAAGCCGGCGTTTTGGCTGTTTTCCATTCTCGGCAGCGCACTGGTCGCGGGGTTTGCCTTGACGCAAGGCATTACGGCTTCGCCCGTCGGCGACCTGCTGATGTTGGCTGCGATCGTCGTCTGTGGGCTTGGCTATGCAGAGGGTGGCAAGCTTTCGCGGACGCTTGGCGGATGGCAGGTCATTTCCTGGGCGCTTGTGTTGTCGTTGCCGCTGATGAGCGTCGTCGCGATTTGCTATAGGCCGGCGACATTCTCCGGCATCGGAACTCCGGCACTGATCGGCCTAGGCTATGTCTCGCTGTTCAGCATGCTTATCGGATTTGTGTTTTGGTATCGTGGCCTGTCGCAGGGCGGCATTGCCGCCGTCGGGCAACTGCAGCTCCTGCAACCGTTCTTCGGGTTGGCACTGGCCGCTACCCTCCTGCATGAGTCCGTCACCTGGATCATGCTTGCCGTAACGGTTGCCGTCATCATGTGCGTGGCTGGTGCCCGCCGGTTTGCCCGGTAGAAAGAGGAGCAGACTTACTCCTCAAAGCGACCCGTGGCGTCACGATCGCGCTCGTATCGTCGCGTGAGCGGAAACGGCGGCAACCAGGACTCGCGACGGACGATCCAGCTTTCGTAGGTTGGCATCAGCTGATCAGGGGCATCCAGGGACCCCAGGTTCACTTCGATTTCGTCTGCGGTGCGTGCAAAAACGGACGAGCCGCAGCGAGGACAGAAAAACCGCCCGGCATAGTCGCGTGTTTCGCCATCGATCGTCACCGCATCCTGAGGGAATATCGCGGAAGCGTGAAAAAGGGCCCCATGATGCTTGCGGCAGTCGAGACAGTGACAGAGACCGACCCGGTATGGGGCGCCCGTCGCCACGATTCGGACGTCGCCGCAGAGGCAGCCGCCGGTAAATCGGTCCATGCTGCGTCTCCTCATAAGTGCGGACTCGAGTTCCGAATGTATCATAAGAACGGACTGGCCATTTGGCTTCCGATGCGTCCTTTTTTGCCTAGTCGTCGCCTCCTTCGTCGATGAGCGGATACTCTCGGACGTCGGGAAGCGTTACGCAGGCCATCGCCGGGGACGTACAGGTCTCCCTTCCGGGCGGCGGCACCGTTCCTCTGGGCGCGGTCGCGGACGTCAAGCTCACGCGGGGAGCCACTCACCATCCGCACCGAGAACGGGCAGCTCGCGGTCTCTTTGTCGACGCCGCCAATCGCGATCTTGGCGACTATGTCGTGGAAGCCCAGTTGGCGGTCGCCACGAGCGGCAAGATGCCAGCCATCGTCATCCCCATATGGTGTCAAACAGCAGCTTGGCATTCAGCGCGAGGATAATTGCCGCTACCGCCCATGCCAGCGTGGACAGCCAGAGCGGGATGACGAAGACACCCATCTTCTTCCGGTCGGACACAAACCGCACCAACGGAATGACTGCGAACGGAAGCTGCATCGAGAGCACGACCTGGCTGAGCACGAGTAGCTTCGCAGTCCCGCTCTCGCCATAGAATGCGGTGACGACCACGACAGGAACAATTGCGATGCCACGCGTCAGCAGTCGACGAGCCCAGTTCGGAATCCGCAGTCGAAGAAACCCTTCCATGACAATCTGGCCGGCGAGTGTCGCCGTGACAGTCGAGTTCAATCCCGAAGCAAGAAGCGCAATCGCGAATAGGATCGAAGCGATACCAAGCCCCAATAGAGGGGATAGCAGCTCGAATGCCTGTCCGATCTCCGCGACATCCTGGTGGCCGGTGTCATGGAATGCGGCCGCAGCGACGATCAGGATGGCGGCATTGATAAACAAGGCGAGCATCAGCGCAATGGTACTGTCTGTCGTTGCCCACTTTATCGCGTCGCGCCGACCTGCTTCCGTCCGCTTGAATGCTCGGGTCTGCACGATGGAGGAATGCAGATACAGATTATGTGGCATCACCGTCGCACCGATGATCCCGATGGCAATATAGAGCATGGCGGGGTTCGTCACTATTTCCGGTGACGGCAGGAAACCGTTCAAGACCGCAGCGACAGGCGGCGCTGCAGCCACAATCTGAATCGTGAAGCAAACCGCGATAACAGCCAGCAGTGCGACAACGAATGCTTCAAGATAGCGAAACCCCCGGTTCATGAGGAGCAGAAGCAGGAACGCGTCGAGCGCGGTTATCAGCGCGCCACCGATCAGCGGAATACCGAACAAGAGCTGTAGCGCGATCGCGGTGCCGATCACCTCTGCGAGGTCGCAGGCGATAATCGCAAGCTCGCACGCGAGCCACAGTGTGAGGTTAACCGGTTTTGAAAAACTGTCGCGACAGGACTGAGCCAAATCGCGCCCAGTCGCAATTCCCAAGCGGGCCGCGAGAGCCTGGAGAAGGATCGCCATGACGTTTGACAGAAGGATGACGGCCAATAGCGTATAGCCGAACTGAGCGCCCCCAGCGAGATCGGTCGCCCAGTTGCCGGGGTCCATATAGCCGACCGAGACCATGTAGCCTGGCCCCATAAAGGCCAGTAGCCGCCTTATCCAGATGCCACCCTGCGGCACGGGGATTGAAGCATGGACTTCGGGCAGGCTCGGCCTGTGGTCGTCCTCCGGCTTGGAAAAGGCCCAATTCTTTAAGGTCGACCTGCTGTCTTTTGTTATCGAATCCATTGCATCCCTGCGATCACGCCCATCGAGAAAGGCAAAATGCGCCAAGCTCCAAGAATATGCAATATGCTATATTGTATTGACGTTGCTTTTTTTGTGACTTGGAAATTAACAAGCGCCGGTGCGGCCTCCTGAAGGGCGCTGGATGTATGAACGCGCGAAGCATATGATATGAGTGCGTCGCGTGGGACGATTTGAGGGGGTATCGATTTGTCAGCCGTTCGCAGTTTGATTTCTAGGCGGGATGCGTTGCCGGATGCGGATGTCCACTCGGAGGGCTTCCGACAGACGCGTCGCGCCCGCCAAAGTGCCTTGGTCGAGGATTACGTCGAGCTGATTGCGGACCTGATTGAAGATGGACAGGAAGCCCGACAGGTCGACATCGCGGCACGGTTGGGCGTCTCTCAGCCGACTGTCGCCAAGATGCTGATGCGGCTGTCGTCGGAAGGACTGGTGTATCGCAAGCCTTATCGGGGGGTGTTTCTAACCGAGACGGGCCAGAAAGTGGCGCAAGAGAGCCGCGAACGACACCAGATCGTGGAAGCGTTCCTCATTTCCATCGGCGTCAGTATCGAAATCGCGCGGATCGACGCCGAGGGCATCGAACACTACGTCAGCGACGAAACCTTGAATGCGTTCAAAGCAGCGATGAGTGCAAAACGAAAATGAAGATTCATCTCCGATGCGGAATGGGCAAGAACACGGTTCGACGTCAGTGCTTGCGGCTTTCGGCGCGGCTGATGCGCCAGAGCGGGTCAACGCTCATCAACTCACAATGGAAAACGAGATGACGTGGGGCATGGGCGCTACAGCCCTGTTGCTCGTCGTCGTAATGTTGTTGATCGTTGCGGTGCTCATCGCGCTTATCAAATACATCTTCTATCGATGAGACTGCTGGATCGGAATGTGAGTTCGCGGCCATCATGGCCGAAGACAGCAAGCCCCGGCGATATTGCTGTGGGAAGGATTCTAGCGAGGGCGCGACCTCGGAACAACAGCGGCACACCGGCTGCGAGCAAGAAGAAGAGTGCCCGTACTGGGTTCTGTGCGAGCACGACGATGATTGTCATCCGACGCCTGCTCCGCCGAATTGCGTCGCCTTCATCAAGCCGTCACGAACGGAGGCTACTAGGTAAATAAATCTGGATATATGGATATATGGACAAGAAATCCGTGCTGGCTGCGATGGCGGCTCTTGGTCAGGACACGCGGCTGGATGTCTTCCGCCTGCTGGTCCGTGCTGGTCCTCAAGGTGTGCCGGCCGGCGAGATCGCCTCGCGGCTGAGCACCGTGCAGAACACCATGTCGGCGCATTTGAAGATCCTCGATCAGGCCGGACTGGTGCTTGCGGAGCGCGATGGACGGGTCGTGCGCTACGTCGCCGACATGGCCGGCTTTCAGGGCCTTCTCGCCTATCTTATGGAGGATTGCTGCAACGGCTCGCCGGAGCTTTGCCGTCCAGTGATTGAGAGCATCACCGCAGTCGTTGAAAGGGGGCAAACATGAGCGACAAGGTATTCAACGTCCTATTTCTCTGCACAGGCAATTCGGCCCGGTCGATCATGGCTGAATCCATCCTCAATGCCGAAGGCAAGGGCCGTTTCCGCGCCTTTTCAGCGGGCAGCCATCCCAAGGGCGCGGTTCACCCCTGGGCCATAAGAACGCTTGATGCGCTCGGCTATCCTTCCTCCGGTTTCAGCTCCAAGGGCTGGGACGTGTTCGCAGAACCGGGCGCTCCGCACATGGATTTCATCTTCACGGTCTGCGACGACGCGGCCGGGGAGGCTTGCCCGGTGTGGCTGGGACATCCTGCGACCGCCCATTGGGGAATAGAAGACCCCGGCGCCGTCGAAGGCTCGGAGGTTGAGAAGGGTCGCGCGTTCGCGCAGGCCGCCCGCTACCTCAGGAACCGGATATCGCTATTCGTCAATCTGCCGCTCGCGACCATCGACAAACTCTCCCTTCAGGAGCAGCTCGAGGAGATCGGCCGCACTTCGCCGGGTGGCGGCTAATGGCAATGGCATTCAACCTGCCGCGCCGACTTGCAGCGGAGGTGCTCGGTACCGCCATCCTAGTCGCCACTGTCGTCGGTTCCGGGATCATGGCGGCGAAGCTTACGCACGACGTCGCTCTTGCCCTGCTCGCCAACACGATCGCGACCGGCGCGATACTCGTCGTGCTGATCACCATTCTAGGGCCGATCAGCGGTGCGCATTTCAACCCGGCGGTTACGATGGTCTTCGCGCTACGGCGGGAGATCAGTGCGCAGGCGGCGCTTCTCTACGTCGTTGCTCAGGTCGGCGGAGGCATCGCCGGCTCGTTCCTGGCCCACGCCATGTTCGAGCTTCCGATCATCCAGTTTTCGACAACCGTCCGTACCGGGTCGGGTCAGTGGCTTGCCGAGGCCATTGCCGCCTTCGGCTTGGTGCTCACCATCCTTGCTGGTCTTCGCGCGCGACCAAAAGCCGTTCCATGGCTGGTCGGGCTCTACATTACGGCCGCCTACTGGTTCACCGCCTCGACCTCGTTCGCCAATCCGGCGGTCGCCATCGCGCGGGCGTTCTCAAATACCTTCGCAGGCATCCGGCCGATCGACCTGCCGGAATTCATCGTAGCGGAATTGCTGGGTGCGTTGCTCGCCGCAGTGCTTGTCGGCTGGATGCTGACAGAACAGGAGCCCGTCGAACACGTGCTGAACAGGCTGAAAGGCGCTGAATGACCATGGACGTCACCATTTACCACAATCCCGACTGCGGAACCTCGCGCAACACGCTGGCGATGATCCGGAACGCCGGGATCGAACCGACCGTCATCGAATACCTCAAACATCCGCCGACGCGCGAACAGCTCGTCAAGATGATCGCCGATGCCGGGCTGACCGTGCGCCAGGCCATCCGCGAAAAGGGCACGCCCTATGCCGAGCTTGGTCTCGACGACCCGGTGCTGACCGAGGGCCAGCTTCTCGACGCCATGCTGAAGGATCCGATTCTCATCAACCGACCGTTCGTGGTGACGCCGCTCGGAACGCGCCTCAGCCGCCCGTCAGAGGTTGTCCTCGACATCCTCCCGAACACCCAGAAGGGGCCGTTCGTGAAGGAGGACGGCGAGAAGGTTCTCGACGAGAAGGGCAAGCGCATTGGCTGATCTACCTGCGGCAAACGCCGAGCATCGCCGGAAACCGGACCTCTTGGACAAATCCACAAAAAACGGTTAGCTGCCATCGTTGGGTCGGCTCATTCCTGCACGGCCAGGCAAGCATTGAGATGATACGTGTCCGAATTTCGAGGGAAATCTCGTGCGCTGGTCTAAACCCCTAAGAGTGCATCTCGGCGTTCTGGTCGTTGCATCGCTGCTTTGTACTTCGATGCCAATCGTTTGGATGGCATTCAAGCGCGGAAGCGATGCCGCGGTACAAGCGGGCGTGCAGCAGATGCGCGAGATGAGCTTGCGGCTGATCGAGGGATACCGGAATTCGCTCCAGGCAGGCACCGAGACGGTAGCGCTGGCATCGACACTGCCGCAGCTCGTTTCTCCGCCGCCTCAAGATCTGGAAGCAAAACAGGAATTCTTTCTGGAGGCTTTGCGAAACGTCCCCAACGCAACCAGCATCTACACGGGGTACCCTGATGGCTCGTACCTGCAGGTGATCAACACCGCGAGGGACGATGTTCGCCAGACCCTTTCGGCACCGGATGGTACGGCCTTCGCAATCAGAACGATCGCACGGCGACAAGGCGCTGATGTCATATCGACGCTTCGGTTTCTCGACGGCAAAGCAAAATCGATAGGGGAGCGGCCAGTCGAGTATGCATCATTCGATCCGCGGCAGCGCCCCTGGTATCAAACCGCCGTTCAAGACGGTGTGCCGGTTTCTGTCGGACCCTATGTCGCTGGAACGCTCCAGATTCCGACACTCACGATAGCCGCGCCAATAAGGGACAATGGCCATGTGGTCGTTGGCATCAACATTCACCTGCAGACCGTCAGCCGCCTTCTGGACGCGCAAGGGATCTCGCCGCGTGCTCGAGCCTACATTGTCGATGCTGGCAATGATCTCGTAGCCCATTCTGACCCTGATATAATGAGCAAGATCACCGCGGTATGGTCGAGAGGTGCGGTTGCCTCTGAAACGACCGCAAACAGTTTCGACGCGAGCCTCGACACCGTGGCCAGGCTGCGGCGGGATCCCGCCTATGCAAACGGTGGCCTGGCGCGCATCGAACTCGATGGCGAAAACTATCTCGTGCAGATTGCCCCCATCAGCGTGTCCGGGCTGTTCAAAGAAAGCACGGCCGCAATTGTCGTGCCGATGGAGGATCTGGTGGCTGAGGCCAACCGGCTGCTCGTGCACAATCTCTTGATTGCCGCGGCCTTCGTGATCGCGGGTGTCGCTGCGTCTGTGATCCTGTCTCGCATGGTCAGCCGCTCTCTCTATCGGCTGGCGGACGAGGCGCGCAGGATCGGCGATCTGGATGTTAGCGAGAAAGCCGCGTCGCACTCCTTGATAACGGAGATAAACACGCTGGCGAAGGCGCTGGCTGCAAGCCGTCACGCCATCCGCCAGTTTGCCCTCTATGTCCCGCGCGAGGTGGTTCGGCAGATCGTCAACCCTGAAGGAAGAACGCTCGTCAAGGCGCGGCGGCAGGATGTGACCGTGCTGTTTACCGACATCCGCGACTTCACGACCATATCCGAGCAACATGCTCCCGAGGACGTGGTCGATACGCTGTCCGCCTATTTTGAAGTGCTGAACACCATCGCCGAGCGGAACGGCGGGACGGTCGTCCAGTATCTCGGCGACTCCATTTTCGTGATGTGGAACGCCCCTGTTGAAGATGTCAGACATGTTGAAAACGGCTGTCGATGTGCGCTTGCCATGAAAGCGGCGGTTGATGGCTTAAACGAGGATTATCGAAAAAGTGGCCGTCCTGAGCTGGTCACGCGATTTGGATTGCACACCGGCCCAGCGGTCGTAGGTAGCTTTGGAGCAATTTCGCGGCAGCAGTACACAGCGATGGGCGATACGATCAATGTCGCGTCACGGCTGGAAGGATTGAACAAGCAATTCGATACGTCGATCCTGGCGAGCGCCGCCATACATGACGCCGTTGCCGATCGCTTCAACCTTCGCCCGCTGGGCCTCACCGAGATAAAGGGGCGCGCCGAGAAGGTCGATGTGTGGGAACTTGTCGGAGAGAGCTGCGACTAGCGCAACTCTGGCGAAAGTGTCAGCGATTCCGCATCCGGAAATTGGCCGCCCATTCGACCTGTTGGTGATCTTCGGTCTTCCCGGCCATTCCATCGAACTCACGGACTACCAACAGCGGACTTCAAGAGAGCTTGCTTTCCACAGGACGAATGCGAGTGAAAACTCGACCAAGGGCCTTTTGCAGCGCCTCGGTCCCACCGAAACCGCGGAAGTCCTCGAGCACCTGTTCGTTCAAACCGCCCTTGGTCGAATGCTCGCCGACGAGTTCGTCAAAGCGCGCGACGGGTCTCGAGCGGGCGGCATGGTCGAGGCCAGAAAACAGCTGACGGAGGTAGGCGTCGCCGGCAGCCCTCGGGAGGCCCTGGCTCTCCAGCCATGTCGACGTAGCGTCCAGGATGCCGAAATAGGTGCCCATCATACAGCTCGCCACCGCGAGAAGATCGAACTCCCGTTTGCTTTCAACTTGGACCGCCATTCCGAGCGCCGAAAAGACGGCATTTGAAACCTCGTCGGGCGGGTGGATCGCGGTCGCGCCCTGGAGATCGGCGACGAATGGAAGCGGAATTGCCTGGCTCAGCCGAACAGGCAGATCGATCCACGCCAGCAGTCGATCGAGTGGTGTGGCCGCGACAAAGGTGATGACATGGTGGCTCGGCCGAAATCGAAGCGCGCGGACGACCTCCTCGGCAATCTGCGGCCGCATCGCCAAGAATACCAGATCGGATCGATCGAGGACATCCTGGTTGCTCGAAGCAATCGACACGTTCTGGTTCGCCGCTGCGAGGCGGGCAGCGACGCTTTCGCCACGAGGTGACACTACGATCGGGGTGTCGCGAAACTCCGTCTTGCCCAGCCCGGTGACGACCGCCTCCGTTATCGTTCCCGTCCCGACGAACCCGATTGTCATCCGCTTCGGATCGATCTCCATTGCCACCCCTCCATGCGACGGCTTGCGGCCCCATGATCTCGACGAGGGAACCGCTCGTGAATTCCAGCATCACTCGATGCCGGGAAGGCAACGAGCGGTGCTACTTTTTCCGTCTTCCAATACGCCTGAAGGGCACCAGCTTGTCCAGAGACCGCTTCACCCCAGCTTCCAGCATCGGTGCGCGCATTTCGCATGAGCGACGGAAAAAGGCTCATCTCCTCACGGCGGCAGGCCAGCGTTCGTCAGATCGTCCATGAATTGATCGATGAAGGCTTCGGACATGACCGGCGTCTCGCCGAAGAAAAACTCACCACGCGTCTGCTCGAGCGTCATTCCCGGACGGAAACGATGAAGCTGCGCGATGGCGTCTTGTGCCGCTGCGATTTTTCCTTGCCTGCCAAGTATGGCAACAAGGAACATTGCTGGCCAGAAAGTGGCGTTTGGCGAACGGAGCGATTCTCGCGCCGCCTCGCCCGCTTCTTCCATCCGGTTCAGTTGGTAGTAAGCGATCGCGAGCATGTTGTGAAAAGTCCACATATGCGGGTCACGAGGGCTTAGCCTGAACGCGCTTTTTATTTCCAGTATTCCCTCTTCGGGACGATTGGCATAGCAAAGCGCCTGACCCAGCGCGAAATGCGCCTGAGCAAAGCTGTGGTCCAACTTTATTGCATTCCGAAGGTGAGCGATCGCGGCCTCCTTCGCACCATCAAGAGCAAGTGCACGGCCTAGCGCCAGGTGCGCTGCCGGCTCTTTCGAATCTATCGCGATGGCACGCTCGGCGCGCTCGATCGCATCGCATATGTGGCTGATCCGCTCATGCAAAGGGCCATACCAGCCGAGCTGAATATGGACATAGGCGAGCCGGGCGTGGGCCTGCGCGAAAGAAGCATCAATGCGTATCGCCTCTTCAAAAAGCCCCTTGGCTGTTTCCAGCTCTTCGCTCGTGAAACGGTAGAGATGCCAGAGCCCCTTCAGGTATGTTTCCCAGGCTGTCATGTCGACTGGCAGCCGATCCCGGAGAGCTGTGAACTCGATCACGCCGAGCTCCGGCTCAATAGTTCCCGTGATCTCGGAAGCGATCTCATCCTGAATGTCGAAAATGTCGGCGATCACACGATCGTAGCGCTCCGCCCAGAGAAGTGTGCCATCACTCCCCTTCAACAACTGGGCGGTGATCCTGATCCTGCTGTCCGATCGTCTGACACTGCCTTCCAGGATATACCTGACACCAAGTTCCTCGGCGACCCTTCGTGCGTCCATCGCCTTGCCCTTGTAGCTGAACGACGAGTTTCGCGCCGCGACCAGAAGCCAGCGGCAACGAGCCAATGTCATGATCAATTCTTCGGTGAAGCCATCCGAAAAATGATCCTGTCCCTCCACGCTCGACATGTTCAGAAACGGGAGCACCGCCATCGAGGGCCTGTCCTGGACAGCAACGGGAGGCCTTGGCAATTCGCACGATGTCGCACTTTCCGCGGTGGGGGACCAGCACCAGATTCGAATCGGTCGTTCAATGTGATAAACTCTGCGATCGCCAAAATCCGTTGCGGGGAAATCCAGCTTCGAGCGAAGCTGATCGCGAACCTGGTGTGACACACATATGCCGCCAGGTGGCGCGAGCTGTTGCAGGCGCGTAGCGACGTTTACGCCATCGCCAAAAATCTCGTCGTCTTCAACAAGGACTTCGTCGACGTGGACGCCGATACGCCAGAGCATTCGCCGCTCCGGCTCGATGTTTTCGTTGCGCGCCGCCAACGCCCTTTGAATCTCCATCGCGCAACTCGTTGCATCGACAACGCTGGCAAAGGCCGCAAGCGTTTCGTCGCCAAGAAATTTAACGATGTCTCCGTGATGCCGAGTAATTGCCGGGGCGAATATTTCGTTGTTATGGGCCTTCAGCGATGCGTAGGTCGCTGCTTCATCGAGACTCATCAACCGTGAGAACCCGACAACATCTGCATCAAGGATTGCCGCCAGTCGCCGCGTCATGCGCCCGCCCCTTGGTCCAAGAAAACAGTAGCATGCGACTGCCGAAACTCCAATGGAAGGCGACCTGGACCGCCTGCCGGCATATCTGGAAAGGCAGCAATGCTTGCGGGCGTCTTCAGGGGAAGGTCATGTCCGCACGTCCAATGGTTAGGGCAACCGCATCTCTTGTATTTGCTCTCTCGCACTTGGCTTGGATCGCGTGGTGCTTTGGGACATGTCCTGCCATAGCGTCGCTTGCTACTCAGTGCCTAATATTTCCATCAGAATCGAAATCCGGATGCGGTTGCGGTGCACCGGTTACTTGGACCTCTTATTGGGGATCGTCGGAATCCGTTGCAAGAGCCTCGCCATTCAGCTTGACGTCGATATGTAGTTGGCCCGTTGTCGGCTTGAGCGGTTCGTTCGCCGTGATGACATATTTAACGGCGAACGGTTTTATGTCCCAACCGCTTCGAAAAGTCGCTTTGAACGCAGCGATATCCACCCGGCGTCCATGCTTAAGGTTGGAAATGCGAAAGCGTACCAGGTTCTTTTCAGGTTCAATGGTCGTTGATCGAGGGAAGGGCGCAAGCACATTTGGCAAGTTATTCCCGGCGGCGAGGATCGATGTCCCTCCATGCCCATAGGGAGCGAATGGCGGTGGTTCGGGCGCTTCTGGCTCGGGTAGAATTTCATCTGTTGCCGAGTGTAGGACGAGGCCGGCAGGCAAGGTCAGATCGACATCGATGTTTGTCGCGGGGGCGGACCCCTTGTTCGCCAGGACAAGCCGGAATTCGAAGGTCCGCTGCAACGCGAGCGACCATTCCTCCATTTCGGCGACGTAGTGATCCCATCGCTCGTAGAAGCGATTGAGCGCGCGGTTATAGCCGTCGATCTCCTCCTTCGTCCATTGCGACGGCAATGGCGAATAGGTCGGCTGGCCAAACTCCGCGAGCGATAGACCCAGCATCCAGTTTTCGGTCTGCCCCGAAAAACGAAGTGGCTGATAGTCATCCCGAATGGCTTCTATCGATTTGATCTCGCGCGTAGCGGGAAGCTGCGTGATTTTCAGGTACGGCAACAGAGCAGAGTCAGGGTCGATCTCGACGTCGAGCTCCGGCATCCTTTGCACCGAACGCCGCTTTGCATCTTCCTCGGACGCGGCGACCTTCAGAGAGGGTACGATCGCCTGGCGAAATGCCTCGGTCAATTCATTGGCCACTTCCGCGCGCTGCTCGTCCGTTGCGTCCCTCTTCAGGGAATAACTGATGGGCTGACGCCAGTGACGAAGGTCGAATGGCAAATGCTTCACGGATGCGCCGTCCGCTGTGTTCATGACGAGAACGATGCGGGCATGTCGGAGCTTTGCAAGGGCGTAGCCGAGCTCGATCATGACGTTCGGATTTGCGACGTGTTTTCCGCCATTCGTCTTTGTCACCGGCGTGACATCCGCGACAAAGACCGCTGCGTCGGCAATCTTCTGCAGGATGGTCTCGGCGATCGGAGGTGAACCCGCCACTTCAAAGGTATCGTGATCCACCTGCGGACGCTCTGCCTGTTCAAGGTCGAGGGCATCAGCCAGCTTGTCGCAAAGCCTCTGAAGCACCTCGCGTACGAAATAGCGTCCACTTGGCTGGTGGGTGTCGCTCTGCCACGACCAGAAAATCTTCATCCTCTACCTCGGCATTTTCCAAACCTTCGCGCCATACAGGCGCCAGGGCTCCGTCGGCGTCGACCATCCAGCGAGAAACTTATAGCACCAACACCATGGAAATCGCGACAAGGTGATGCAGATTCCGCGCGCCCATCCGTGTCTTCAAAGCCTCTTTAGATCTGGTCGAGATCGTCTTGAATTTTTCGCCCGGTCGGAACGTGGCGGTAGCGGCAAACGTGTTAGGCAATCGAAAGCTTGTCGGTCATGGCTTTAGGAATATGGCCTTGAGAACGAGAAAAATCACAGGAAGCCCCGCCGCACTACGCGGCGGGGCCTTTGTAGTAACTGCCTCCGGCTTAGGCGTGAGCGTGGGGATGGCGGTAGTCCCAGACTGCCCAGAGCGATACCGCGACAACGAGTAGCCCCAGAACCAGGCTGGTCCACATCGCGTTGACATTGGTTGCAAAACTGAGCAGCCAGGGAGATGCAATCAACCAGAGGCCGAGGACCAGGTTGACCCATTCCTCCCATTCGGCGAAAGCCGAAAGCGCTGCAACCGCCAACCCACAAAGCATGACGCCGACGATCCACGCGTTCCAACTCGGCATAGTTTCGGCCGCAAAGCCGACGATCCACGGCGAGATGAACAAGCATACTGCCAGGACAAGATTAGCCAAATCCTGCCCCTTCCTTCCTTCCATTAAAGCTTTTGCCATGACAACCTCCCAGGTTGGAGCTTAACTAAGGCATTGCCTCGCGTGCGCGCACGCTTAAGTATATAAGTAATTTCGAATTAACAGTCTTTCAAGGGATTGCGGGTGCCTAGTCTTGAAATTTACTAATACAGCGGCTTTATATTCCGCGTTCAAACGAACAATTTCGGCTGCGCCTACGATTTAATTCAGCGATGTCGCATAGACGAGAACAGCACAGGCGAGAAGGCGGCTCGATGGCATCCATTACACCAACTCATCTGTAGGCCCGATGCTAAACTATTTGTCTTCCTATTCATTGAACTGGCAAGATGAGGCTTGGATTATTGGACAGGGTCTGTCGGAGCAGGCGAAGTTCTCAGCATGAGGCGAGGCGTTTCCGATATCCTGCTCCGTCACGTTTCTTCGTTGGCTCGGTTCTGCCCCGTGCCGCAGATTTGCCACCCGAACCGATGGAATATCGATCCTTCCGCCTGCTTGCGACCCAATGTGATCGGGGAAAGATGCGGGCAGCCCCTTCATTTGCGAAGGCTCATCCGTATCATCCGATATCGCCAAATGCAGCACCGGAGTAGCGATTGGCCCTCGCTACCCGTGGTCGCGGTGTCCTCATTTGCCTCGCGACAGGTAGTCCCTGTCGCGTCACGCGCCTCCAATTAATATTTTGAAAAATAAAGAATTTTCTGTCATAATGTAGACGTGGCGGCACCATTTACGCGTGTCGCGTCAGGTTCCGACCATAGAAATGCCGACCCCGGCAGGACAGGTCAACGCAATCTCCTCTTCGGCCAGGTTACCGGCGAAGGAGGTGCGTCATGGTACGCAATATAGCCCGCAGGCTCATCGGAACCGCCATAGTGACGCTTGCGGCGATGGTACATCCAGCAGCGGCAGAGCCGGTGCTCAATTGCGCCGAACATTCCCAAGTCGTCGACTTCCTTGGCTCGCACTATTCCGAGACCCTTCAGGCGGTCGGCTTCATCAACCAGGCCGCAATTCTGGAGGTCTACGTCTCCGAGAGCGGTAGCTGGACCATGCTCGTGACCAACGCCAATGGTAGCAGTTGCGTGGTCTTTGCCGGCCAGAGCTGGGAATCGATCCCAATGGTTCCGGGACTGAAAACGTAAAGACTACGGCGTCTATGGAGAAATGAGATGAGTCCGCTCTTGTGGGAGGTTCAGTCCGGTTTCTCGTACGACAGTCCGGTCTTATGAGGAGGCGGAGAAAAATGGCGCACCCGACAGGATTCGAACCTGTGACCTTTGGAATCGGAATCCAACACTCTATCCAGCTGAGCTACGGGTGCATGCCTTGGCGAGTCTTGGTCGCCCGTCCGATGGGAGGTTCTTAGCCTAGGAAGCGTCTGGCTTCAATGCGGAAAATGCGGGAAATGGCGCTCCGGGGAATAAGTCTCGACTTGAAATGGAAAAGGCCGCGAACTCAGGTGGTTCGCGGCCTTTTTGCCGGGCTCTTCTATTGCGCGTCCTACGCCATCTTCATGGCGCCGGGGCCAGGGATGGCCTTCGGGGGGACCTTGCCGAGGATGATCATGCCGAGGACTTCGTCCTTGGTGACGTCCTCGGTGCGGGCGTGGCCGACGACCTGACCGTTTTTCATGACAGAAACGCGGTCTGCGAGATCGAAGACGTCGTGGATATCGTGGCTGATGAGGAAGATGCCGATACCTTCCTTCTTCAACTGCTTGATCAACTCGCCGACCTGTGCGGTCTCCTGGGGGCCGAGCGCTGCCGTCGGCTCGTCCATGATCAGGATGCGTGCGTTGAAGAGGATGGCGCGGGCGATGGCCACCGACTGGCGCTGGCCGCCGGAGAGTGCCTTTACCGGCTCCTTGAAGCGCTTGAAGTTGGGGTTCAGCCGGCCCATGACCTCGCGGGCCGAGGCTTCCATCGCCACGTCGTCGAGCGTGCCCCAGCGGGTCTGCAGCTCGCGGCCGAGATAGAGGTTGGCGGCGGCGTCGACGTTATCGGCGACGGCGAGCGTCTGGTAGATCGTCTCGATGCCATATTTCTTGGCGTCGCGCGGCGTGCGTATGTCGACGGGGTCGCCGTTGATCAGGATTTCGCCGCTATCGCGCTTGTAGGCGCCGGAAAGAATCTTGATCAGCGTCGACTTGCCGGCACCGTTATGGCCGAGGAGGGCGACGACTTCACCGGGGTAGAGGTCCACCGATGCGTTGTCGACTGCGTGGATGCCGCCGAAGGAAATGGAAATGTTCTTCATTTCCACGAGCGGAGTTGTTTGATCCGTCATTGTTCAGATTCCTCTTACTTGGCGCGCGAGCGGTAGACGGTATCGAGCCATACGGCGACGACCAGCACGAAGCCGACAACGACGTTCTGTATTGGCGTGTCGACGTTCGCGAGCCCCATGCCTGATTGCAGCGACTGCATGACCAGGGCGCCGATCATGGCGCCGGCTACCGTTCCCGTACCGCCGGCAAGCGACGTGCCGCCGATGACAGCTGCCGCGATGGTATAAAGTTCATAGGTGGTGCCCTGCGAGTTGGCCGCCGCGTTGAGGCGGGCAGTGGAGATTGCAGCGGCGATTGCGGCGAGCAGGCCCATCAGGGCGAAGATCTTGACCGTGACCCAGCGGGTCTTGATGCCGGCGAGTTCTGCCGCTTCCGGATTTCCGCCGATGGCGAAGACATAGCGGCCGAACCGCAGACGGGTGGCGACGAAGGTGACGATGATGCCGACGAAGATGGCGATCAGCACAGGCACCGAGATGCCGTAGGAGATATCGAGCCCGGTCTCGGGCCAGGGGATATTGTTGGTCTCGGCATATTTCTTGGCGATGCCAACCGGCCAATAGTAGCTGTTGAACACCCAGATCGTGCCGAGAATCACAACGCAGCTAAGGGCGGAAAGGAGATATTCGGCCCAGAGTGGCCGCCTTGGAAAACCGAAGCGCTTTCTCTGGCGGCGCGAACCGATGATGCTGACGATGACCAGCAGGCAGGCGACGATGCCGAGAACCCAGCTCCAGGTCGCCCCGATCGAACCTTCGGCGCCGCCGCCCATGATACGGAAGGTGACATCCAGCGGTGCTACCGTCTGGCCTGATGTGACATACCAGGCAAGGCCGCGCCAGGCGAGAAATCCGCCGAGCGTCACGATGAACGAGGGTACGTTCAGGAAGGCGATGATGACGCCCTGGAACGTGCCGATGGCGGTGCCGACCGCCAATCCGCAGAGCAGCGTTATGATCCATGTGAAGGAACTGTCGAAGCCGAGATACTGTGGCAGGAACTTTGCCTGCACGACGCCCATGATCATGGCGACCAAGCCGAGCAAGGAACCGACCGACAGGTCGATGTTGCGCGTCACGATGATCAGCACCATGCCGGAGGCCAGAACGGCGATTTCGGTGGTTTGGACCGAGAGGTTCCAGAGATTTCGGGGCGTCAGGAACAGCCCGCCGGTATAGATATGGAAGCCGATCCAGATGATCAGCAGCGCGCCGAGCATGCCAAGGAGGCGGGTATCGATCTCTGTCGCGCGCAGGAAGCGCGTGATCGCACCGGCATCGGCATTACGCGCGCTGTTCGATGTTGTGGACTGCGTCATGTCGGCCATCGCTTTGCCGTTCTCCACTGTTAAGCGCGCACTGGCGATGCTTGTCGGCAATCGCTGGCAGTCTTCGCGCAGATATCAAGATACGCCACGTCAGATGCATCCGGAGGTCCGCCTGTTGCCTAGGCCTTGCGTTTTCCGGGCGTGCATCGGTCTTGCTGATGGCGCAATACCAATACGGCGTTCAGGGGGCTCCGCTTTCGCAGGGTCATCGCCTGAGCCGCATTCGACGCCGCAACGGAAGGCCGTTGCGGCGTCGCTATGACTTAGCTGGTCAGATGACGCTTACTTGCAGGCAGCAACGGTGCCGGCCTTGACGCCCTGGCATGCTTCAGCCTTGGAGATCCAACCGGCGTCGATGACGACGTTGAGGTTGTCCTTCGTGATCGGAAGCGGTGTCAGGAAGACAGACTGCATCTCGACCTTCTTCGGGCCGTCCTTGAAGACCTTGACGCCTTCGATCTCGTTCAGCTTCTTGCCGCCGGCAAGGCTGAGAGCGATTTCTGCGGCGCGCTTGCCGAGTTCGCGGGAGTCCTTCCAGACGGAAACTGTCTGGGTGCCGAGCGCGATACGGTTGAGGGCAGCCTTGTCGGCGTCCTGGCCGGAGACAGGAACAGTGCCGGCGAGGCCCTGCGCGTCCAGAGCGGCGATTGCGCCGCCGGCAGTGCCGTCGTTGGAGGCGACGACGGCGTCAACCTTGTTGTTGTTGGCGGTCAGGATCTGTTCCATGTTGCGCTGTGCGTTCTGGGGCAGCCAGCCGTCGGTGTAGGCTTCGCCGACCTTCTTGATCTTGCCGGCGTCCATGGCGGACTTCAGCACTTCCAACTGGCCTGCGAACAGGAAGTCGGCGTTCGGATCGGAAGACGAGCCCTTGATGAATACGTAATTGCCTTCGGGCTTGGCAGCCAAAACGCCGCGCGCCTGCATGCGGCCGACTTCCTTGTTGTCGAAGGTGATGTAGAAGGCAGCCGGGTTTTCGATCAGGCGGTCGTAACCGACGACCGGGATGCCTTCGTCAGCAGCCTTTTCGATGGCGGGGCCGATAGCGTCGCTATCCTGGGCGAGAATGATCAGCGCGTTGGCGCCCTGGGAAATCAGCGATTCCACGTCCGTCAACTGCTTGGAAGCGGAGGACTGGGCGTCAGCGGAAATGTACTTCGCGCCAGCGGCAGCAAGTGCCTTCTTGATGGCGGCTTCGTCAGTCTTCCAACGTTCTTCCTGGAAATTCGACCAGGAAACACCAACCACCAGATCCTTGGCGAAGGCCGCGGTCTGCATGGTCAAGACTAAAGCCGCGCCGGCGGCCAGCTTGATAAAAGCTCTCATATTATCCTCCCGAGTGAATGCGACCGCACGTACCCTAAGCTCCCGCCGGCCGCCGCGATTACGCTGACGAGAAAGATTTTGTGTTTTTTCTCGACAGTCGAGAAATTTAGTGTCAGAGATTTTTCGAGCTGTCAACAGCGCATCCAAAGGTTTAGTCAGCCGTTTCTAAAGAGCTGATATGAAGATGCGCGCAGGGGAGGGAAGCGATGGGGAGACGGCTGGATGCAGATCAAATCGAGCACGGAATTGGTCCGCCAGCGCAATAGCGCGTTGGTGCTGAAGGCGCTGCGAACACATGGCCCCCTGGCCCATACCGAGCTTTCTGATTTCACCAGCCTGTCGTCGGCGACGATCTCGGCGATAACCGCCGATCTCGAGCGCGCCCAGATCATTGCGAAAACCGAACAGCAGGCCGCGTCGGGTCGAGGACGTCCGCGGGTGGCATTTTCGCAGCGGCGCGATTGCGGTTATCTGATTACCGTCATCATCTCGTCCGACGCTGTCCAATATTCTCTCGTCGACTACGCCGGTACGCTGCTCGACCGCTTTTCCGAGGCGCGGTCCCAGGATGCGGGCGGGGTGCAGAAGTTCGTAGCCGCCATGCAGGAGGGGTTGTTGCGGCTCGTTTCGCGGTCACGGATCGATCGTGACGACGTGCTGATCATTTCGATCAGCAGCAAGGGGCTCGTCGATGCGATCGAGCCAATCTTGCGCTGGTCGCCGATTTTCGGGCGCGAGCAGATCGATTTCGCCGATGTGCTTGGCGCCGAATGGTCGGCGAAAATCATCCTTGGCAACGAGACGCTGCTGGTTGCTGCTGCCGTCGGACAGCGCGAGGAAAACGACAAGGGCAGCGACTTCCGGGCGCTGGCGGCGCTATCGCTCGGGCATAGCATCGGGCTGGGGATCGTTCGGCGGCGGGACGGCGGCGAGCCCGAGGTTTCTGCACCGAATTTCGGACATATGCTCCATGCGCCGGAGGGCGCGCTTTGTCGTTGCGGGTCGTCTGGCTGCATCGAGGCCTATGCCGGCTTCTACGCCATCCTGCGCAATGCCTTCGCCGTTCCGCTCGATACCATCCCGGCGAAATTCGTTCCGGTCTCGGAACTTGACAAGATCGCTGCAAGCGCGCGCCAGGGCCATCGGCGCAACGGCTTCGCCTTTCGCCAGGCGGGGTTGGCGCTCGGAAACGGGCTGTCGCGGGTCCTCAGCCTGACCGAACGCATGCCGATCGCGCTGACCGGACCGGGTACGCGGTACTACGACCTGCTTCGTGAGGGTATCGAGGAGGGGTTGGCGCAGTCGCTGATCGTGCGGATGGAGGGCATGCCGGAGATGCGGGTCGTGCCGGACGAACAGGCGCTGGTTTTCGAGGGACATCTCAATCGCGCGCTGTCGATCATGGACAACGATATCGTCATGGCGCGCGCGGCAGCTGCCAGCATGGAATTGAACGATCGGGCCAGCTGAATGAAAATGGCCGGGCGAAAAACCCGGCCACATGTGTTCAACGACTGAAGTAGACGAGACTTATCCGACCTTGATCTGCTTGCCTTCCTTGACGGACTGCATGGCTGCATCGGCAAGTCTGAGGGCAGCAAGGCCATCGGCGCCGGAGGGCGTAATCGCGGTGCCTTGCTCGATTGCCGTGATGAAGGCGGCGATTTCGTTGGCGTAGGCCTCGGTGTAGCGGGTCATGAAGAAATCATGCAGTGGCGGGCGGGTATAGCCGTCGCCATTTGCCACTTCGATCGAGAACGGGCGCTGGTTCTCGGCCGCGACCATGCCCTTCGATCCGTGGATCTCGATGCGCTGGTCGTAGCCGTAGGTGGCGCGGCGGGAGTTGGAGATCATCGCCTGCTTACCGGACGCGGTCTGCAGCAGGACCGAGACGCTGTCATAGTCACCGGCATCGCCGATCGCCTTGTCGACCAGGACGGCGGCGGTCGCGCTGACCGTGACCGGCTCCTCGCCGAGCAGGAAGCGGGCCATGTCGAAATCGTGGATGGTCATGTCGCGGAAGATGCCGCCGGAGCGCTTGATGTAGTCGACCGGCGGAGCGCCCGGGTCGCGCGAGGTGATGGTCACCATTTCGACAGCGCCGATCTTGCCGTCGTCGATGGCCTGACGAACCGCCATGAAATGCGGATCGAAGCGCCTGTTGAAGCCGACCATCAGCTTGCCCTTGGTATCGGCGACCACCTTGATGCAGGCCTTGACACGGGCAACGTCGAGATCGATCGGTTTTTCGCAGAAGATCGCCTTGCCGGCGCGGGCAAAGCGCTCGATCAGGTCGGCATGGGTATCGGTCGGCGTGCAGATGACGACCGCGTCGATGTCCTTGGCCGCCTCGATCGCCTCGATCGTGCGGACTTCGCAGCCATAGGCTGATGCAATGGCTTCGGCCGCGGCCGGAAACGCGTCGGCGACCGCGATGAGCTTGGCACTGGCGTTGCCACTGACTGCTTTTGCATGCACCTTGCCTATGCGGCCGGCGCCGAGCAGAGCAAATCTTACTGTCATCTTTCATTCCTCCCAATTTCAGAACAAATAAACCGAATTATGAATTTTGTGGAATTTTCATTCCATTTTCCGAAGGCGACGTCAAGGCGCCAGGGTTTCACAATTCTGAAATTCAGCCTAAAGACAAGCGAACAATAGAGAGCGAGCAATACAGTCATGCAACTGATCGATCCGGACCATTCGTTCTACCGACCCCTGTGGATCCGGATCGCGATCGTCGCCGTCTGCCTGGGATGGGCTATCATCGAAGCGTCGACCTCTGAACCGTTCTGGGCGATCATCGTCGGGGCGCTCGGCATCTATTCCGCCTACAAGCTGCTGCTGACATACACTCCGCCGCCCTTGAAAGAGGAAACGGAGACCACGGTCGCGGCTGGCGAACCCGGCGACCAGGAAAAAGATCCGGAATAGCCTGGCTGCGCTACCTTTGCCGGCTGATACGGCGAAGGGCTTCGTCGATCAGGAGATTGGCGATCATCATGCGGGCGGTCGCATTCTCGCGGAACGGCGGCGCGACACCGTCTGGATGATTGGCCTTGGCGAACGCGCGGCGCTTGTCGTTAAGACTGTGCTGGGTGTCCCCGGACGAGATCGCCAGCTCGGCGGCCACATCCTGCGGCGCTGTTCGCGTCAGGTGTGCCGGCATGACGAGGGGAGGCGGTTCCGGAGCTGCCGGTTGCGGCGGCTCTTCAGGCCGTGCGGCGTCGACAGGGGAAGGCTCCTCGAATTCGAGATTATCGATATAGGCCTGGCCCGGCCGGATCGAAGCTGCGGAGACGCCCTCGCGCACGTCGGCGACGAAGCTCGAGTTCAGGCCGTGGATACGATGGTAGGCACTGGCAGGGCTTTCGCCATCTTCAGCATCCTCAGCGTCGAGACGTTCCAGAACTGATTGAAATACCGATTGCCCGAACCGCATGCGTTCCTCCAGAGGAACGAACATTAGGAAGCGAAGGTGGCGCAGGGCTGATCAGGTCGCGGCCAGGCTTCGGCTCTGCTCCAGGATCATGTCGTAGAGCAGGCTCGCGCTCGGCGGCATGGCGCGCTCGCGGGCGGTAATAAGGCTGTAGGGCTTTACCGAGATCTCGAAGTCGATAGGCAGAATGCAGGCCTCGCCGGCATTCGAGCTCTGGCCACACACGAACTCGGCCATGTCGAGCGCGATCGGGGCGATCGCATCGGTCTTGCAGACCACAGCCACCGTCAGCAGCAGCGAGGAGGTATTGACGATATTTTCCGGCAGCGGCACGCCAGCCGAGATGAATATGTCCTCGACCTTTCGTCGAAGCAGGGTGCCCGGCGGCTGGAAGACCCAGTCGCGGCCTATGAGATCGTGCAGGCCGACGACGCCTTTTTCGAGCAAGGGGTGGCCGTTTCGCACGATGAGGCAGGCTTTCTCCACGCCGATCTCATGGGCGGTGAAGAGGCGGGGGTTAAGCTCGTCCGGGATTCGGCAGATGATGAAATCGTGGCGTGCGGCGAGGAGTTCGCGGGCCAGAATATTGCTCGTCTCGACCTGTATGTTGATCTCGATGCCGGGGTAGGTCTGCGTGACCTGCCGGATGGCGGGCACTACGAGGCTGATTGCAGGCGCGGTAACAGCGCCGAGGTAGACGGAGCCGCCCTTGCCGGTGCGAAGCTCTGCGATTTCGCGACTCGCTTCGCGTAGCTCCAGAAGGATCTTCCTTGCCCGCTTGGCCAGGGCCGAGCCGAAGGGGGTCAGCACGACACCCCTGGCGATTCGCTCGTAAAGTGCCGTTTTCGCAATCGATTCCATCTCGGATAACATTCGTGATGCCGCCGGCTGGGATATATTCAGCGCTTCCGCAGCCGCTGAAATCTGTCCGTGATCCTCGATCGTGACAATCATCCGCAGGTGATTGAGCTTCAAACCCGCGCGCAAAAGACTGTCGTCGCGAAAATTATCTGTGTGTATTTCTATACCATCGCGAGAATAATCGTTATATATTTTCTCCATAGTTGTAATTATTCCTCCTTGTTGGCGAAAAAGTACTATTTTTTCACGTTATACCAAATATGATATATTATCTACCGTTTATTCTATTTGACAGTTATACGAATTGATTCCAGTTTGCCGCCGTTGCGCTGGATGTGGCTCAACAAACACGTGTGAGATCGTGGAGGAGACGTACTTCGTTTCTCACAATCTGAAGTAACTATCCAATCTACGGAACCTGCCACAGTTTCGGGGTGGGCGCATCGTCGTCCGCCGATTTATTAACAAGGGAGAGAGAAATGAAATCCATTATCTCATTGATGGCTGCGGCTGCCTTCGGCGTCGCTTCATTCGTGATGCCTGCAATGGCTGCGGACAAGGGCACTGTTGGCATCGCAATGCCGACGAAGGCTTCGGCTCGCTGGATCGACGACGGTAACAACATCGTCAAGCAGCTCCAGGCTGCCGGTTACGGAACCGACCTGCAGTATGCAGATGACGATATTCCGAACCAGCTTTCGCAGATCGAAAACATGGTCACGAAGGGCTCCAAGGTTCTCGTTATCGCAGCAATCGACGGGACGACGCTTTCCGACGTTCTTCAGAAGGCTCACGATGCTGGCATCAAGGTCATCGCTTACGACCGTCTGATCCGCGATTCGGCCAATGTCGACTACTATGCGACATTCGATAACTTCAAGGTCGGCGTTCTTCAGGCAGGCTCGATCGTCGACGCTCTCGGCCTCAAGGATGGCAAAGGCCCGTTCAACATCGAGCTCTTCGGTGGCTCGCCTGACGACAACAACGCCTTCTTCTTCTACGATGGCGCAATGTCCGTTCTGCAGCCTTACATCGACAGCAAGAAGCTCGTCGTAAAGTCCGGCCAGACCGGCATGGACAAGGTCGGCACGCTGCGTTGGGATCCGGCAACGGCCCAGGCTCGCATGGACAACCTTCTCTCTGCCAACTACACCGACGCCAAGGTCGATGCAGTCCTGTCTCCTTATGACGGCCTGTCGATCGGTATCCTTTCGTCGCTGAAGGGCGTCGGCTACGGTACGGCTGCTCAGCCGCTGCCAGTCGTCACCGGCCAGGATTCGGAAGTTCCTTCCGTGAAGTCGATCATTGCTGGCGAACAGCATTCGACGATCTTCAAGGACACCCGCGATCTCGCCAAGGTTACCGTCGGCATGGTCAACGCTCTGATGGAAGGCAAGACGCCTGAAGTCAACGACACCAAGACCTACGATAACGGCGTCAAGGTCGTTCCGTCCTACCTGCTGACCCCGGTAGCAGTCGACAAGACCAACTACCAGAAGGTTCTTGTAGACAGCGGCTATTACACGGCCGACAAACTGAAGTAATATAGGATGGCCGGAGCCCGTACTTGCGGGTTCCGGTCTTCACTTTTATGATCGCCGCGCTGTCTTTCGGCTGCTGGCGTTGGAAATTTTAGTATGAACGATACAATTCTTGAAATGCGGAACATCACCAAGACGTTCCCGGGCGTGAAGGCGCTCGAGAACGTGAACCTCAAGGTTCGCCAAGGTGAGATACATGCATTGGTAGGCGAAAACGGCGCCGGTAAATCGACGCTGATGAAGGTTCTCTCCGGCGTCTATCCGACCGGATCCTACGACGGCGAAATCCACTACGAGGGTGAAGCCCGCAACTTCAAAGTCATCAATGACAGCGAAGATATCGGGATCATCATCATCCATCAGGAACTGGCGCTCGTGCCGCTCCTGTCGATCGCCGAGAACATCTTCCTCGGAAATGAAGTTGCCACCAACGGCGTTATCAGCTGGCAGGAAACCTTCAGCCGGACCAAGAAGCTTTTGCGCAAGGTGGGCCTCAAGGAGTCGCCTGAGACGCTGATCACCGACATCGGCGTCGGCAAGCAGCAGCTCGTCGAAATTGCCAAGGCACTCTCGAAAAGCGTCAAGCTCCTCATTCTCGACGAGCCGACGGCTTCGCTCAACGAAAGCGATTCCGATGCGCTCCTCAATCTTCTGATCGAGTTCCGCAATCAGGGCATCACCTCGATCATCATTTCGCACAAGCTGAACGAAGTCCGCAAAGTCGCCGACCACATCACGGTCCTGCGCGACGGGATGACCGTCAAGACGCTCGACTGTCATGCGGACGAGATCAGCGAAGACATCATCATCAAGAACATGGTGGGCCGTGAGCTTGCGGACCGTTATCCGCCGCGCTCCGTGCCGATCGGCGAAACGATCTTCGAAGTCAAGAACTGGAACGCCTATAACCAGCACCATCGCGACCGGCAGATGCTGCACGACATCAACATCAACGTCCGCAAGGGCGAGGTGGTCGGCATTGCAGGCCTGATGGGCGCAGGACGAACCGAATTCGCGATGAGCGTGTTCGGCAAGTCCTATGGCCACAGGATCTCCGGCGAGGTCTTCGTCGACGGCAAGGCGGTGGATGTCAGCACGGTGCGCAAGGCCATCGACTCCGGCCTTGCCTATGTCACCGAGGACCGCAAGCAGCTTGGCCTCGTGCTCAGCGACAACATCATGCATAATACGACCCTCGCCAACCTAAACGGGGTGTCGAATTCGATGGTGATCGACGACATCAAGGAAACGCAGGTTGCCGTAGACTATCGGTCGAAGCTGCGTATCCGCAGCTCCAGCATCTTCCAGGAAACGGTCAACCTTTCCGGCGGAAACCAGCAGAAGGTGGTTTTGTCGAAGTGGCTCTTCTCGAATCCAGAAGTCCTCATCCTCGACGAGCCTACCCGCGGTATCGACGTGGGTGCCAAGTATGAAATCTACACAATTATCAACCAGCTTGCCGCCGACGGCAAAGGCGTCCTGATGATCTCATCGGAGATGCCTGAACTGCTCGGCATTTGCGATCGCATTTACGTCATGAACGAAGGGCGCATAGTCGCGGAATTGCCGAAGGGCGAAGCGAGCCAGGAAACGATCATGCGCGCTATCATGCGTTCAGGGGAGAAGTAATAAAATGACTACGGCCAACCCAGCCACCGAAGAGAGCAACGTTATTTCCGTGGGCGAGTACATTCGCAACAACATCCGCGAATACGGCATGCTCATCGCCCTCGTCGTCATCATGGTGTTCTTCCAGATCTCGACCGGTGGCGTGCTCTTCAGGCCCTTGAACCTGACCAACCTGATCCTGCAGAACTCCTTCATCGTGATCATGGCGCTCGGCATGCTGCTCGTGATCGTCGCGGGGCACATCGACCTGTCGGTCGGTTCCGTCGTCGGCTTCATCGGCGCGCTGGCGGCTATCCTGACCGTCCAGTGGCATATGAACTACGTGCTGGCGACGGCGATTTGTCTGCTCACCGGCGCTCTCGTCGGCGCGGCGCAGGGTTATTTCATCGCCTATCACCGTATTCCGTCGTTCATCGTGACGCTCGCCGGCATGCTGATTTTTCGCGGTCTGACCCTGTCCATCATGACGGCGGCAGGCAGCGGAACGAGTATCGGCCCGTTTCCTCCGGCGTTCCAGGTCATCAGCACCGGCTTCATTCCTGATTTTGTCGGCATCGAGGGAATACATTCCACGTCGCTGATCCTGTCGATCATCATTCCGATCGTGCTCCTGGTCGTCGCCTGGCGGCACCGGAAGGTCAACGAGAGCCATGGCATCGATGTCGAGCCGATGAGCTTCTTCCTTATCCAGAACCTTCTGCTTGCCGGCGCTACGCTGTTTCTCGGCTACATGCTGTCGACCTACAAGGGCTTGCCGAACGTTCTTATTCTCATGCTGGTCCTGATTGCGGGCTATGCCTTCATCACGCGGCGCACGACCATCGGACGTCGCATCTATGCCATGGGCGGCAACGAGAAGGCGACGAAGCTCTCCGGCATCAACACGCAGCGCCTCAGCTTCTACACCTTCGCCAACATGGGTGCTCTTGCCGGCCTTGCGGGCATCATCGTCGCGCTTCGCCTGAATTCGGCGACGGCCAAGGGCGGTCTCGGGCTGGAGCTTGACGTCATCGCTGCCTGCTTCATCGGCGGTGCTTCGGCTTCCGGCGGCGTCGGCAAGATTACCGGCGCTGTTATCGGAGCCTTCATCATGGGCGTCATGAACAACGGCATGTCGCTCCACGGTCTCGGCACGGACTACCAGCAGATGGTCAAGGGCGCCGTCCTGCTCGCTGCCGTCTTTATCGACGTCTACAACAAGAACAAGGGCTAAGCGCGTAGCGTCAGCCCCGCATTTGCAGACGAATGACATATTGATTCCGGCTCCGGTGGAGCCGGAGAGGCGGAGCTTTTTTCCGCTAATCTTGGAAAAAGAGGATCAGGACCGTGCTTATCTCGCAGATCAAAGGTTTGAATGGCGAAATCGTCGTTGCCGTCAGAAATGGCCCAGGCGTCGGCGCCAAGGCCGTGCTCAACGCCGGCAGCGTCTATGCGCTGGCGATGGAGGCGGCGAACGGCGGCAAATCGCTGGTTTCGGTGATCGAGGCGCACGGACTTGGCGAGGCCGTCGATCTCGACAAGGCCTATGCCGATGGCCGCTTCCTGCCACCGATCACGCATCCGGATGCGGCGCACCTGCACCTGACCGGCACCGGCCTGACGCATCTCGGCTCGGCCGCGACCCGCGATTCGATGCATAAGAAGACCACCGAGGCGGCTGAGGAAACGCTCACCGACTCGATGAAGATGTTCAAGATGGGCCTTGAAAACGGCAAGCCCAGGGATGGCGAAAAGGGCGTACAGCCCGAGTGGTTCTACAAGGGCAACGGCTACGGCGCGGCGGCACCAGGTGCAGCTCTCGTGTCCCCGTCCTTCGCTCTCGACGGTGGCGAAGAGCCCGAGATGGCAGGCATCTACGTTATCGCTGCCGACGGTTCGCCATTCCGCATCGGCTTTGCCCTGTCGAACGAATTTTCCGACCACGTCACCGAGCGGATCAACTATCTTTACCTCGCCCACTCGAAGCTGCGCCCGGCAAGTTTCGGTCCGGAAATCCGCATCGGTGCGGCGCCTGCCGACATTCGCGGCACATCCAAGATCTCGCGCGCCGGCAAGGTGATCTTTGAGAAGCCTTTCCTGTCGGGCGAAACCAACATGTCGCACACCTTCGCCAACCTGGAATACCATCATTTCAAGTATGGCCTGTTCCGTGTTCCCGGCGACGTCCATGTCCACATGTTCGGCACGGCGACATTGTCTTTTGCCGATGGCATCAAGCCCGAGGCCGGCGACGTCTTCGAGATCGAGGTCGCCGACTTTGGCCTGCCGTTGCGCAATCCGCTTGCCGTTGCTGCCGAAGAAGACGTGACGGTTCGCCAGTTGTAATCGCCTAAAGATCGGCCGCTTGTCGCGGCCGGTCCATCGCTGATGCCCATTTGTTGAGGTAGGGAGGCTGTACGCCCATGACCATCCACCAGAATCTGATCGCCGGCGAATGGACCGGTTCGGCCAGCGCCGAAAACATCAACCCTTCGAACACGAACGAGGTTGTCGGGCTGTATGCAAGCGCGACGGTTGCCGATGTCGCCGATGCGATCGCCGCTGCCAAGGCTGCCTTTCCCGCATGGTCCCGCTCGGGCATCCTGGAGCGCCACACGATCCTGAAGAAGGCCAGCGAAGAGATACTGGCTCGAAAGGACGAGCTGGGAGCGCTGCTTGCGCGCGAAGAGGGCAAGACCCTCCCGGAAGCGACCGGCGAGACGATCCGCGCGGCGCAGATCTTCGAATTCTTTGCCGGTGAGGCCTTGCGGCTGGCAGGTGAAGTGATCCCTTCGGTGCGCCCAAACATCGGCGTCGAAATCACGCGTGATCCGCTCGGCGTCATCGGCATCATTACGCCTTGGAACTTCCCGATTGCCATTCCGGCCTGGAAGATCGCTCCAGCGCTCTGCTACGGCAACACCGTAGTCTTCAAGCCAGCCGATCTCGTGCCAGGCTGTTCCTGGGCGATCGTCGACATCCTCAACCGCGCCGGCCTGCCGAAGGGCGTGCTCAACCTCGTCATGGGCAAGGGCTCGGTCGTCGGCCAGGCAATGCTCGACAGCCCAGTGCTCGCCGGCATCACCTTCACCGGTTCAGTCGGCACGGGCAAGCGCGTCGCACTCGCCTCCGTCGAGCATAACCGCAAGTTCCAGCTCGAAATGGGCGGCAAGAACCCGATGGTCATCCTCGACGATGCCGACCTTACCGTTGCCGTCGAGGCTGCCGCCAATTCGGCCTTCTTCTCGACCGGCCAGCGCTGCACGGCATCTTCGCGCCTGATCGTCACCGAAGGCATCCACGACAAGTTCGTTGCGGCGATGACCGAGAAGTTGAAGGGCCTGAACGTCGACAACGCCATGAAGGCGGGCACGCATATCGGCCCCGTCGTCGATGCCAAGCAGTTGAAGACGGATACGGACTATATCGAGATCGGCAAAAGCGAGGGCGCCAAACTTGCCTTCGGCGGCGAAGTCGTCAACCGGGAAACACCCGGCTTCTACCTGCAGCCGACGCTGTTTACGGAAGCCACCAACCAGATGCGGATCTCCCGCGAAGAGATCTTCGGGCCGGTCGCCTCTGTTATTCGCGTCAAGGACTACGACGAAGCCCTGGCGGTTGCCAACGACACGCCGTTCGGCCTGTCTTCCGGCATTGCCACGACCAGCCTGAAGCATGCGACGCATTTCAAGCGTAATGCTGAAGCCGGGATGGTGATGGTCAACCTGCCGACCGCTGGCGTCGATTTCCACGTTCCGTTCGGCGGGCGCAAGGGGTCCTCTTTCGGCTCGCGCGAGCAGGGCAAATACGCAGCGGAGTTCTTCACGACGGTGAAGACCGCCTACACGCTGGCATAGCAACTAAATTCTCAGACCTGAACTGCTCGACCAGTTCAGGACGAAAAGGACTTGATCTAATGACGAAGAAAGCTGAATGGCCGCGCAAGCTGCGTTCCTACGACTGGTTCGGCGGCACCGGCAAGAATGCCATCATGCACCGCTCCTGGATGAAGAACCAGGGATTGCCGGCCGACACTTTCGACGGCCGCCCCATCATCGGCATCTGTAATACCTGGTCGGAACTGACGCCCTGCAACGCGCATCTGCGCGACCTTGCCGAGCGCGTCAAGCGCGGCGTCTACGAGGCCGGCGGCTTTCCGGTCGAATTCCCGGTCTTCTCGGTCGGTGAAAGCACGCTTCGCCCGACTGCCATGATGTTCCGCAACCTTGCGGCCATGGATGTCGAAGAGGCGATCCGCGGCAACCCCGTCGACGGCGTCGTGCTGCTTGGCGGCTGCGACAAGACTACGCCTAGCCTTCTTATGGGCGCTGCGTCCGTCGACATCCCGGTCATTCTCGTTTCCGGCGGCCCGATGCTCAACGGCAAATGGCGTGGCAAGGATGTCGGCTCCGGCACGGCGATCTGGCAGTTTTCGGAGATGGTCAAGTCAGGCGAAATGTCGCTCGACGAATTCATGGATGCCGAGCAGGGCATGGCGCGTTCGGCCGGCAGCTGCATGACGATGGGCACCGCATCGACCATGGCTTCCATGGCTGAAGCGCTTGGCATGACACTGCCCGGCAACGCGGCGATCCCTGCGGTCGATGCACGTCGCCGCGTCATCTCGCAGCTCTCCGGCCGTCGCATCGTCGACATGGTCAAGGAGGACTTGAAGCCTTCAGACATCCTGACCAAGGAAGCCTTCGAGAACGCCATCCGCGTCAATGGTGCCGTGGGCGGCTCGACCAATGCCGTGTTGCATCTCCTGGCGCTTGCCGGGCGTATCGGCGTCGAGCTTTCGCTCGACGACTGGGATCGCCTCGGCCGCGAAGTGCCGACGATCGTCAACCTGCAACCTTCGGGCAAGCATCTGATGGAAGAGTTCTACTATGCCGGCGGCCTGCCCGTCGTCATCAAGGCGGTTGGAGAGATGGGCTTGCTCCACAAGGACGCTATCACCGTTACCGGCGACACGATCTGGAACGGCGTCAAGGATGTCGTCAACTACAATGACGACGTCATCGTTCCCCGCGAAAAGGCATTGACCCAGTCGGGCGGCATCGCGGTTCTGCGCGGTAACCTGGCTCCGAAGGGCGCCGTGCTGAAACCATCGGCAGCCTCGCCGCATCTGATGCAGCACAAGGGCCGCGCGGTGGTCTTCGAAAGCATCGAAGACTATCACGCGCGCATCAACAAGGACGATCTCGACATCGACGAGACCTGCATCATGGTGCTGAAATATTGCGGCCCGAAGGGTTATCCCGGCATGGCCGAAGTCGGCAACATGGGCTTGCCGCCCAAGGTGCTGAAAAAGGGCATCACCGACATGATCCGTATTTCGGATGCCCGCATGTCCGGTACCGCCTATGGAACCGTCATCCTGCACACCGCGCCGGAAGCTGCAGATGGCGGCCCGCTGGCGCTGGTTCAGAACGGTGACATGATTGCGGTCGATGTGCCGGCCCGTACCATCCATCTCGACATTTCCGACGAAGAAATGGCGAAGCGCCGCGCGTCATGGGTCTCCCCGGTCAAGCCGCTCAAGGGTGGATATGGCGGCCTCTACGTCAAGACCGTCATGCAGGCCGACACCGGCGCCGATCTCGACTTTTTGGTGGGTTCACGTGGATCCATCGTCGAACGCGACAGCCATTGAGGATCGAGGGGCGGGGCGAAGGCCCCGCCTAATTCTCAATGCACTAGCCACGCGTCGGGACGCCCACGTGCTTTGCAGCGGCCGTGAGCTGACGATCCTTCGTTGCCAGCGCACATCCCTTCCGCGCCGCCAATTCCAGATACGCCGCATCATAGACGGTCAGCTTTTCTGCTCTCGCCAAGGCCAATATCTCGGTGGTCGCGCGTGAAGCGGTCTGGTGGTCCACTTCCAGCGGCAATTTGCCGATGAGTTCCAGGCGTCGTGTCACGTCACCCATCATGATCCGTCCGCGTCGCTCTGCTTGAAGAAGGACGTTTGATATCTCCAAATGAAATAGCGATGGCACGAAGGCGCCGGCTCTTGCGATTTCCAGTGCTATTTCGTCGGTTTCCTCAGTCGCTTCATCGTCAAAGCACCATGCCAGCGCAACTGACGCATCGATAACGACGCTCATTTGCGGCCTTCGTCCCGGAGTTCCTTCCAAGGGATGCCGTTGAGAGTTGTTTGCTTCCGAAGGGACTTCAGTGTGCCAAAGACATCCTCCACGGTCATCTCGTCGTCGCCGTTCGTTGCCACCAGCCGGGCCACAGGCTTTCCGTGCTTTGTAATGATAATTTCCTCGCCGTGAGCCGCGCGTTCCAGCAAAGACGAAAACTGCGACTTGGCTTCGAATGCACCAATTTTCATTGTAGGATCTCCACAAAATATGGTCAGAAATTTAGGCCAGAATTGTCAAAGATACAAGAGACGAGCGGCCTTGGATAACGACGGGAATGCTGACACTTGTTATGGCTAGCGGTTGTGTTTATATTGTTGGAGTGGAAGACGGGCGCCAACCCGCCTTCCGTTTGTCTATCTTGAAAATTGGACCCGGACGGTCATTGACCAACTCGTCCGGGTCTTTCTCAAAATAAACGCAATACTAAATGGCAAAAGCCACATCGCATTACCTCCAAGTTCAGCAGCAAGGCCTTTTGCCACGGTCGGAGGGGCCAGTCCTCTCCGATACGCCTGCTGGTAAGGCGCGCCTGCTTCTGCCGCTAAACTACAGCGAGCAGTAAGGCATCTGGTATAATATGCAAGTTTAAGTTGATTTTGATTGCGGGTTTGTCGGCGACTTCCCGCTGCTAGCTCTGACTCTGAGTTTGTCCTTGGCTTTCAACGCTGACCGTCACTGTCAGGTTTTCGCCCGGCGTGCCGATGCGCATGCCGGAGACGGGGGCGGCGTCGCGGTAGCATAGGCCGGTGGCGATGCGGACGTAGCGGTCGTCAGGGCAGACGTCGTTGGCGGGATCGAAGCCGACCCAGCCGAGGCCTGCGATATGAACTTCGCCCCAGGCGTGGGTCGCGGCCTGATCGACGGTTCCTTCCATCAGCAGATAGCCCGAGACATAACGTGCCGGAAAGCGCATCGCGCGGGCCGCGGATATGAAGATATGGGCGTGATCCTGGCAGACGCCGGACTTGCGTTCCAAGGCCTGTTCCGATGTGGTTTCCGTATCGCTGGAGCCGGGGAGGTATTCGACTGTCTGATGAATTGCGCCCATCAGCGAATGCATCCTGCCGACGTCGCTTTCGCCGGAAACGCCGCGGATGAGTTCCTTGGTCAGCTTGCCGGCCTTGGTGAGCGGCGTGTCGCGCAGGAAGAGCCATAGCGGGCAGAAGCCTGTGTGGACGCCGGTGATCCCGTTGAGATCATGTGTCTCCACTTCGCCGGTGGCAACTATGCGTGTGCTGTCCTGATCTCCGTCGTGCGAGACCAGGCTGATACGGTTGCCGAACTGGTCGTCATATTCGACCTCGGTCCGTGCGCCTTCGACCTTCAGCGACCAGTCGATCACTGTCTGGCCGGCGCCGGAGAGCGGTGTCAGCCGCAGGCGCTGCAGCGAGAACTGCGACGGTTCATCGTAGCGGTATTCGGTGACGTGATTAATCTTTAGTCTCATGATCAAACCCGCCTACTGATAAAACCTGTAGCCATCGGAAATCTCCTGGCCCAGCTTGTTGTTGCGTGAGACGAAGTCTTCCAGGAACTCGTGCAGTCCCTGATCCATGATGTCCTTGACGATGCGTGTCTGCAATGTTGCGCGGACTGCGTCCGCAGTCTCGTGGGCGGCATGGCGTTCGCCGTATTCCTTGCCGAGATAACCGAGATTGCTGACGATCTTCTCATAGCAATAGGCGAGCGACCGCGGCATCTGGCCGTTGAGGATGAGGAAATCGGCAATATTTGCGGGACGATATTCGGCGTCGTAAACCCAACTGTAGGAACGATGGGCGGAAACCGAGCGCAGGATCGATTCCCACTGGACGTTGTCGAGGGAGGAACCGACCGCGGAGACGGATGGCAGCAGAACGTAGTATTTCACATCGAGGATGCGCGCCGTGTTGTCGGCCCGCTCGATGAAGGTGCCGATGCGGGCGAAATTATAGAGTTCGTTGCGTAGCATAGAGCCATGGAACGCGCCGCGGATGAGGCCGGCCCTTCGCTTGATGACGTCGATCACGTCGGGCATCTCGGCGGCTTTCAGGCGTTTGCCGAGCAGTGCCTTGAGCTCGATCCAGCATTCGTTGGTCGCTTCCCAGGTCTCGCGCGTGAGGGCCGTGCGCACCATCCGGGCGTTATTGCGGCCGAAGTCGATGCAGGACATGACGCTCGAGGGGTTGGAACGATCGCGCATCAGATAGTCGATCGCGTCGGCGCCGGTCAGCTTGTCATGGACGAGGTCATACTCTTCGCGCACGCCGGCGCTCTGGAGTACGCCGTCCCAGTCGTCTTCCGCCGCACCGCTGCGGGTCAGCGCCATGCGCAATCCGGCATCGACGAGGCGGGCGATATTTTCGGCGCGTTCGATATAACGGAACATCCAGTAGAGTCCGTTGGCTGTTCTTCCGAGCATCGGTTAGTCCTCCAATACCCAAGTGTCTTTGGTGCCGCCGCCCTGGCTGGAATTGACGACCAGCGAGCCCTCCTTCAGGGCGACGCGCGTCAGCCCGCCGGGAATGATCTGGACCTTGTCCGAGACAAGGACATAGGGGCGAAGGTCGACGTGGCGGGGCGCGATGCCCTTGTTGACTAGGATCGGCACTGTCGAGAGCGATAGCGTCGGCTGGGCAATGTAGTTGTTTGGCCTTGCCTTCAGCTTCTCGGCGAACTCGGTGCGCTCTCTCTTGGAAGCGGTTGGTCCGACTAGCATGCCGTAGCCGCCGGAGCCGTGGACTTCCTTCACGACCAGTTCCTCCAGATGCTCGAGCACGTATTTGAGGCTGTCGGCCTCGGAACAGCGCCAGGTCGGAACGTTTTCCAGCAGCGGTTTGCGGCCGGTATAAAATTCAACGATCTCAGGCATGTAGGAGTAAATCGCCTTATCGTCGGAAATGCCGGTGCCGGGCGCATTGGCGATGGTGATGTGGCCGGCGCGATAGACGTCCATGATGCCGGGGATGCCGAGCGCCGAGTCAGCCCTGAATGTGAGCGGGTCGAGGAAGTCGTCGTCGACACGTCGGTAGAGCACGTCGATGGCCTCGTAGCCGCGGGTGGTGCGCATCTTCACCTTGCCGTCGATGACGCGCAGGTCCGAGCCTTCGACCAGTTCGACGCCCATCATGTCGGCAAGGAACGAGTGTTCGTAATAGGCCGAATTATAGATGCCGGGGGTCAACACGGCGACGCGCGGCTTGCCCATGCAGCCGGGAGGTGCGAGCGAGGCAAGGCTCTGGCGCAGGAGTAGCGGATAATCCTCGACGCGCTGGACCTTGTTCTGATGGAACAGTTCCGGAAACATCTGCATCATGGTTTCGCGGTTTTCCAGCATGTAGCTGACACCGGAAGGCGTGCGGGCATTGTCTTCCAGCACGTAGAACTGGTCCTCGGCGGTGCGGACGATATCCGTTCCGACAATGTGGGTGTAGACGCCGCCGGGGGGCCTGAAGCCGATCATCTCGGGCAGGAACGCGATGTTCTTTTCGATCAGTTCGCGCGGCACACGACCGGCGCGGATGATTTCCTGCTTGTGGTAGATGTCGTCGAGAAAGGCGTTGAGGGCGATCACCCGTTGCTCGATGCCCTGCGCCAGTTTGCGCCATTCGCGGCCGGAGATGATGCGGGGGATGATGTCGAAGGGAATGAGTTTTTCGGAACTATCAGCGTGTCCATAGACCGCGAAGGTAATGCCGGTTTTCCGGAAGATGTTCTCCGCATCGCGGGACTTGGCTATCAGATGCGCTCTATCTTGGTTGGCATACCACTCTGCGTATTTTTGATAAGGCTCGCGAGGATTTTCCCCCGCCGTTATCATTTCATCGAATGCCAAAGCTGCGTTCCCCGATTTTTCTTCATTTGAATACAACGCCTATCGCAATGCAAGAAGCATGCACAGTCGGAGCGAGATTTTTGGTCAACGCCAGAAATGGCCGAAAGACGCCGGTTTTCCGGGCACGGCAGATCGAGGGTCGATATCGCTGGATAAAGTGACGGCGCGGACGCGCCTAAATCCTGGGCAATTGACCGGTTTCGTTGCTTGCAGGTTGTATCGAAGGATTGGCAATTCTCGAGAGGGGAATATTGCCAGGCAGCCGGCCTATCCAGAAAAGGAAAGCGGCGGGATGGCTCCCGCCGCTCTTCATATCATCATATCATTGAATAGGATCGGCTTACGCCTGTTCGCGACGCGGGCCAGGGCGACCGTTGCTCGGCTTGCGAGCCTGGCCGTTGTTGCCGCCGCCGGCTTCGTGACGACCACCGCGGTTCTCGCCTGCCTTGTGAGGAGGACGACCGTGGGCGTTGCGACCGTTGCGTGGAGCGCCTGCCTCATGACCGGCGCCGCCGGCCGGGCTGTGACGCTGCGGCTGCTTTGCGGGACGGAAATCCGAAGTCGAGGTCAGATCGTTGTCGATTTCAGGACGAGGCGCGCGTTCGGCTGGGCGCTGGCCACGGAAGTCTGCGCGTGGAGCGCGATCGGGGCGATCACGACCTTCGGCACGGAACTCGCGAACTTCGCCTTCGGGGCGTGGGCGACGGGCAGGGCGACCGTCGGTACGTCCCTGGCCGGGACCTGCACCGCGACCCTGGCCACCACCACGATTGCCGGCACCAGCGCCGCCGCGGTTTCCACCGCCGCCGCGTGCGGGACGACCGCGATCGGCTGGAGCTTCGCCGCTGGCAACCGCGATATCGATGCCCATGAGGCGTTCGATATCACGCAGCAGACGGGCTTCGTCAGGAGCGCAGAAAGCGATGGCGATGCCGTCGCGACCGGCACGGGCCGTACGGCCGATGCGGTGGACGTAAGCGTCGGGAACTTCCGGCAGGTCGTAGTTGTAGACGTGGGATACGCCTGGGATGTCGATGCCGCGGGCGGCAACGTCGGTTGCGACGAGAACGCGGACTTCGCCGTCCTTGAAGGACTTCAGAGCCCGTTCGCGCTGACCCTGGCTCTTGTTGCCGTGGATCGAAGCGACAGCGAAGCCGACATGTTCGAGATGCTTCATCAGCTTCTCGGCACCATGCTTGGTGCGCAGGAAGACCATGGCGCGACCGTCAGGATTAGCGGTCATGGACTCCTTCAAGAGCTCAGTCTTGTGGTTCTGGCCGGAAACGAAGTGAACATACTGTTCGACCTTGTCGGCTGCCTTGCCCGGAGGTGTAACTGCGACCTTGACCGGGTTGCGCAGGAAATCGGCTGCGAGATCGGCGATTGCCTTCGGCATGGTTGCCGAGAACAGAAGCGTCTGGCGGTTTGCCGGCACCATCTTCGAAATCTTGCGGAGGTCATGCACGAACCCAAGGTCGAGCATCTGGTCTGCTTCGTCGAGGACGAGGTAGGAGACATGGCCGAGCGTCACGGCGCGACGGGCGATCAGGTCGAGAAGGCGGCCGGGTGTTGCGACGAGGATGTCGACGCCGCGCTCCAGCTGCATCTGCTGCTTGTTGATCGATGCACCGCCGACGACGAGGCCGATCTTGAGCGAGGTCTTGCGGACATAGTCCTTCAGGCTTGCAGCGATCTGGTTGACCAGTTCGCGGGTCGGAGCAAGGATCAGCGTGCGCGTGCTGCGGTGCTGGGGAGCCTTGCCGTCCTTCATGAGCATTTCGATGATCGGCAGGCCGAAGGCCGCCGTCTTGCCGGTGCCGGTCTGCGCCAGACCGATAAGGTCATGGCCCTTCAGAACGAGCGGGATAGCTTCAGCCTGGATCGGAGTGGGAGTCTCGTAACCCTGCTGCGTAAGAGTGGTAACAATCTGTGTGGACAAGCCAAGATCGCTAAAATTCGTCAATTCAATTGCCTTTCGAGGCGCCAAAAACATTAGCCCGGACAGCGTTTTGCGGTCCGGTCGATTTCTGGCGTCAAGAACCCCGCGTGAAGTGGGAACTTGTAAGTTGGAAAAAAGCTTTCCAGCGCATAGGATTGCCGCATCAGGGCAATCGGTATTTAGAGCGCTTTTGTCCTTCTCTTGCGGGTCGTTTTTTTTCGCAGGGCACGCTCACGCGGCGGCCGGGAAGGTGAAAGCTGACCCGCATTTGGTCTTATTCGCGACCAATGTCAAGGGCCCTTGTTCAAAGACACTCCGAATATGCATAGCCCGAATTGGGGTGCCCAAAAAATGGGCCTATTGCCGGAAGCGGAGATTTTGCGCGGTGAGTTGGTCAATCGACGAGCAACCCATCAGCTTCATGCCACGCTCAAGTTCGCGGCGCATCAGTTCCAGCGCGCGTTCGACACCCGGTTGACCGGCTGCGGCAAGCGGGAAGAGATAGTACCGCCCAAGCCCGACCGCTTTCGCGCCGAGCGACAGGGCCTTGAGCACGTGTGTTCCGCGCTGTACGCCGCCGTCCATCATGACATCGATCCGGTCGCCGACGGCATCGACGATCTCGGCTAGCTGGTCGAATGCAGTACGGGAGCCATCCAGCTGGCGGCCGCCATGGTTGGAGAGCACGATGCCGGTGCAGCCGATATCCACCGCGCGGCGCGCGTCCTCCATCGACATGATGCCTTTCAGGCAAAACTGGCCGTCCCAGTTCCGAGCCAGTTCGGCAACGTCGTCCCAGGACATGGAAGGATCAAGCATTTCGGTGAAATAGCGGCTGATCGACATCATGCCGCCGCCGAAATCGACATGATTTTCGAGTTGCGGCAGGCTGAAGGGCTCATGCGTGGCATAGTTGATCGCCCATGCCGGTTTGATTGCGAATTGGGTGACACCGGCGAGGTTGAGCTTGAAGGGAATCGTGAAGCCCGTGCGGAGATCTCGCTCGCGGTTGCCGCCGGTAATCGAGTCGACCGTCAACATCAGCACGTTGACGCCGGCCGCCTTGGCGCGATCCATCATTTCACGGTTGAGGCCGCGATCCCGGTGGAAGTAGAGCTGAAACACTTGCGGGCCGTCGCTGATGCGGCGAGCCTCTTCAAGGCTGATGGTTCCCAGTGACGAGACGCCGAACATGGTGCCGACTTTGGCCGCAGCCGCAGCAACAGCTCTTTCGCCTTGGTGATGGAAGAGCCGCTGCAGAGCCGTCGGCGAGCAATAGACCGGCATTGCCAGCTTTTGACCCATGACGGTGACAGACATGTCGACATCGGTGACGCCGCGCAACACGTTGGGGACAAGATCGCAATCGTCGAAGGCTGACGTATTGCGCCTGTAGCTGACCTCGTCGTCAGCACCGCCGTCGATATAATTGAAGATCGGACCCGGAAGGCGTTGCTTTGCCATTCGGCGGAAATCGTGAAAATTATGGCAGTTTGCGAGCCGCATGCTTTTCCTCGGCAGTTGCTTTTGGGGCCGAAGCTAGCACTGCGCATTTCCTGCTCGCAAGTTTTACGTGCAGTTTTCGGCGTCGCAAAGTCTAGAAATCGGTTGGTACGCCGCCTTCGGCCTTTCGCTTGGCAACGAAGGCGTCCAGTTGCTCCTCGATTGCCGGGTCCAGTGGTGGGCGCTCGTATTTGTTGAGGACTTCCTTGAAGACGCGGTTGGCGTGATCGTAGGTGGTGGGCCGGCCGGCTTCCGTCCAGGTCTCGAAATTGCGCCAGTCGGAGAGGATCGGCGAATAGAAGGCGGTCTCGTAACGGGCGAGCGTGTGCGCCGTACCGAAGTAGTGACCGCCGGGGCCCACATCGCGCACGGCGTCCAGAGCCAATGCGTCTTCGCTGACGTCGAGCGGCGTCAGGAACTCGGCGACCATCTGCAGCATGTCGACGTCGAGGATGAATTTTTCGAAGGAGGCGGTCAGGCCGCCTTCGCTCCAGCCGGCCGAGTGCAGCACGAAGTTGCCGCCGCCCTGCGTGACTGCCCATAGCGAAAGAGCGGATTCGTAGGCTGCCTGCGCATCGAGCGTGTTCGACGCATTGGTATTCGAGGTGCGGTAGGGCAGGCCGTATCTGCGGGCGAGCTGGCCGCCGGCCATCACGGCCTTCATGTATTCCGGCGTACCGAATGCCGGCGCGCCGGTCTTCATGTCGACATTGGAGGTGAAGCCGCCATACATGACCGGCGCACCCTTGCGCACCATCTGGGTGAAGGCGATGCCGCAAAGGGCTTCGGCGTTCTGCTGCACGACAGCGCCGGCGATGGTTACCGGAGCCATGGCGCCGGCAAGCGTGAAGGGGGTGACGACGACAACCTGATTGCGCGACGACATCTCGATGATCCCCTGCAGCATCGGCCCGTCGAGGCGAAGCGGCGAGGAAGAATTGATGATTGTGTAGAGCGAGGGTTCGCGCTCCATCTGTTCCATCGAAATCCCACGGCCGATACGGGCGATCTCAATGGCGTCGAGATTGCGTTGCTGGCCGAGCGAATAGCAATGGAATGCCTTGTCGGTCAGCTTGACGATATCCGACAGGCAATCGAGGTGGCGAACCGAGGCATGGATATCGATCGGCTCGACCGGATAGCCACCAGTCATGTGGATGACGTCGAAGGATTGGGCAAGCTTGATCAGCTTGCGGAAATCCTCCTGGTTCCCCGCCCGGCGCCCACCTTCGCGGTCGGCGACGAAGGGCGCGGAGGCGACCTGCGCAAAGACCAGGTTCTTGCCGCCGATCTGGACGTTTCGAAGCGGATTGCGGGCATGCAAGGTGAAGGTCGAAGGCGCCGACGCGATCATGTCCATGATGAGGCCGCGGTCGAAACGGACACGTTCGGTGCCCGGCGTGACATCGGCGCCTGCAGCCTTCATGCGTTCGCGCGCTTCCGGCAGGATGATGTCCATGCCGATTTCTTCGAGGATGGTCAGGGATGCGTTGTGGACGTCATCAAGCGCTTCGGGCGACAATATCTGGGTGTGCGACAGGTTGTTGACGAGGTTGAGGTACTTCGAGCCGTTCGTTTTGCGAATCCTGTCACCGCCACGCCCGCCGGTTCGCCGGCGCCGTTCGACGGGAATGTCGGTTGCTTCAGTCTCGTGCAAGGCCGGTTTTGTCGTATCGTCCATGGCTCTGATCCATCCGATTCACTACCGATGATTCTTCGCAGAATTCCAATTTCGATGCTGCTGTTATTTGCGACTTACCTTCGGCCGTACTGGGATAGCGCTCAATTTGGAACGGCATGAGAGAGGGTCAGGTATGGTGAATGATTTATTAAAACTCTCTGTGATATGTCACTGTAACGTTGCAACGCGAGTTTGCGAGAAGTGAGACATTGTTGACTGCGCGGGGAGAGTTGCTGGAGATCGCCTGCCGCCGAATAGCGGATCTGGATCGTCCGGCCTACATCAAGAACAGCGACCTGCGCTATGTCGCAGTCAACGATGCTTATGCACGTTTTTTCGGGCGAGAGATATCCGATTTCATCGGGCGCCGCGGCGGTGAACTTTTCGAGCCGACCGAAGGGCAGGATCGTGAGGACAAGGAGCGTCGCGCGATCGTCTTCGGCAGCGAGGAACTCGCCACCTGCTTCGATCCGCATCGAAGCCAACAATATCGGCTGTTGATAGAAAGCTTCATGCCGTCGGAAGATCGCTCCTATGTCTTCGGGATGTTTCAGGAAGCTCCTGCGGAGCTTGTCCGCACTGCCTATGAGGGCGCAGACGCCGGCGCCGACATTGCGAGGATTCGCGAGCGCCTCGAGAATTCGCCGCATCCCGTCGGCATCTTTGCCGATGACGGTCGAGCGCTCATTGCCAACGCGGCCTACCGCGCCGGAAATGATACGCCGGCTGTTGCCGCTGAAACTGCCATTTCGTCCGCTGAAAACGGCGCTGCGGTTCACTCCATTGTCGCCGAAAGCGCGCTGGACCTGATGGATGTAGGGGTGTGCATCTACAACGAGCGTGATGAATTGATCTACCAGAATGCGCCCTGGCGGGAATTCTACCGCCCGGTGCTGGGGGAGGTGCCGCTTGGCGTCACGCTGCGCTGGATCTGCGAGAGGGTGTTCGACCATTGGCAGCTGACCTATCCCGAGCAGATCGTCGCTGCGAAGATCGATCGGGAGACCTGGATCGCGCGCCGGCTGGAGGCATCCACCAAGCCGCACCAGGATTCGGTGGAGCGGCTGCTCAGCGGCCGCTGGCTGCGCAGCATCAACAAGCGCATGGCAAACGGCCAGCTGATCGGTCTTCGCATCGATGTTACCGAGATGAAGGAGCAGGAGCTGCTCCTTCGCAAGCATGTCGATGAAATCGGACTTTACCGGACCATTCTCGAGGATCTCCCTGTCGCGGCATTCGTACGGGATGACAACCATCGGCTGGTTTATCTGAATGAGGCCTATACCGGATTGACCGGCCTTACCCGCGCGGAGGCGCTCGGAAAGACCGAATATGAAATGTTCGAGACAGGCGCGTCCGAATTCCACGCAGAAAACGAGCAGGTTCTGCTTGAGGGCCGGGCGCTGGAATTCGAGGGCGAGGTCGTCGATCCCCTGAAAGTGGCGCGTCCGATCATGACCCGCTCCAATCGCGTCATCACCTCCGACGGCAAGCGTTATATCGTCGGCTCGATGACCGATGTGTCGGTCCTGAAGCTCCGGCAGACACAGCTGATAGAGGCGCAGGCGGAGGCTGAAGCCCTGCACGAGGATCTGGAAAGCATCCTGCGATCCATGCCGACCGGTGTGATGATCCTCGACGCAAACTATGATGTCGAATATGCCAACGACGCCCTCTATGAAATATGGGATTTTCCGCGGGAAGACCGGCTGGAAGGCAAGCCGTTGCGGGAGCTGGTGGCAAGGCACAAGGAAGCGGGCCGCTATGGCGACGATCCAAGGGATGCCGAAACGATCTACCAATCGCGCATCGAGGTTTTCGGCGCTGCCGGAACCCACGACCAGACGGAGCTGAAATTCGAGGAGGGCAAGGTCGTCATCCTCGATTCTCGCCGTATCTCCGGCGATCGCCTCCTGCTCGCCTATTCCGATATTTCTTCGGTGCGCCGACAGGAGAGAGAAATCACGGCGGCACAGAATGCGCTGGAGCAGCTCGGCGAGCTGATGAGGGATGCGACGCATGCGATGTCGCAGGGCCTCCTTATCGTCGAGGCCGGCATCATCATGCTCACCAACGATGTTCTCCCGGACATGCTGCGTGTTCCTCCGGACTATCTGCAGGCAGGAGAGCATTGGGCGAGAGCTTTCGAGCATTGCGCGGCGCGCGGCGACTTCGGCGATGAGCCCGAGGCGCTTCGCCTGGCGTGGGGCGAGAGCATCCAGTCGCGCAAGCCGATCTCGACGGTATTCCGCGTTGCCAACGAGCGGTGGATCCAGCTGGAAGCCACGATCAGCGCCGGCGACCGATGGATGTTGGTGCTCACCGACGTCACCGAAATGAAGGAACGCGAAGCCGAACTTCAAAGGCTGCTTGCGCGCAGCGAAGCGGCCGACAAGGCCAAGTCTGAATTCCTCGCCAATATGAGCCACGAGATACGCACGCCGATGAACGGGGTGCTCGGCATGGCGGAGCTTCTTGCCAAGACCAAGCTCGATGCGCGCCAGAAGACCTTCATCGATATCATCGTCAAATCAGGCAATGCCCTTTTGACGATCATCAACGACATCCTGGATTTCTCGAAGATCGACGCTGGTCAGATGAGCCTTCGCAAGGTGGCGTTCGATCCGGTCGAGGCAATCGAGGACGTGGCGACGCTGCTATCGTCGCATGCATCGGAAAAGGATATCGAGCTCCTTGTGCGGGTGTCGCCGGCGATGCCGGCAATGGTGCTGGGCGATGCCGGTCGCTTCCGGCAGGTGGTGACCAATCTTGTCGGCAATGCCGTCAAGTTCACCGAGCGCGGGCACGTGCTTGTCGATGTCGATTGCCGAACGATCGACGGGGGCGGGCCGATGATCAGCGTGCGCGTCGAAGATACCGGCATGGGCATCCCCGACGAAAAGGTCGACTCTATCTTTGAAAAATTTTCACAGGTGGACGGATCCTCGACCAGGCGCCACGAAGGTACCGGCCTTGGACTTGCCATTACGGCTGGGCTGGTCGATCTCTTCGGGGGCTATCTCGAGGTCGAAAGCGAGTGGGGCAAGGGGTCGGCTTTCACAGTCCATCTGCCACTACCGCCGGCTGCCGCTCGCCATGATCCGAAGCACGTCCCCGTCAACGTCAAGGGCGCTCATATCGTCGTCATCGACGACAATGAGATCAACCGCCGTATCCTGACAGAGCAATTGGCGATGTGGGGTTTTGACGGCGTCGCGGCCGAGGACGGCAAGACCGGGATCGCCATCCTCGAGGCTGCGTTCGAGATGCAGTTGCGCGTCGATGCCGTGATCCTCGATTACCACATGCCGGAAATGAACGGCGCCGACGTTGCACGTCTCATCCGTAGCGACAGCCGGTTTGGCGACTTGCCGCTGATCTTCCTCACCTCCATGGACGTGGCGGGCAACGACAAGGAATTCGCCGAGCTGAGCGGTCAGGCGCACCTGATGAAGCCGGCGCGTGCCAATGTGTTACGCAATACTATCGTCGAGGTCGTCAGGACGGCGCGCCAGCCTGAGGGTTCGGCCAAGCAGAAGCCCGCCGCTGCTCCAGCTCCATCCCCACCGGTTTCGGACGCCCGCGCCGAGCTTAAGATGGCCATCGAGGTCGCTGAACGTGCCCTGCAGCGGCAGGCGAACGCGATCGAAATCCTGGTTGCCGAAGACAACGAGGTCAACCAGATCGTCTTCACCCAGATATTGCAGTCCATGGATGTCCGATTTCTTGTGGTCAAGAACGGCGAGGAAGCGGTCAAGGCCTGGGACGAGCTGCGCCCGGCACTGATCATGATGGATGTTTCGATGCCCGTGATGAACGGCCTTCAGGCAACCAGGGCAATTCGCCGGATCGAAGCCGAGGAGGGCATGGGCTCGCATGTACCGATCGTCGGCGTGACGGCGCATGCACTTGAAAGCGACCGCGAGATGTGCCTTGCCTCCGGGATGGACGACTATATGTCGAAGCCGATCAGTCCCGAATTGCTGGAAGCAAAGGCAGAGCGCTGGCTCGGCAATTCTGGCGAAGAGGCGGCGCGGTCAAGCTCCTGAGGGGAAATCGTCTAACCCTTTGACACCGCAAAGCATTTCCCTCTTTCCGGCAAAGCCTTTGCGACGCTCGACGACGAAGCCCGCAGCCTGAAGATTACGGCGGACAAAACCTGCGGCTGCATAGGTCGCGAAGGTTCCGCCTGGTACGCTTTTGTCGTGGATCAGCTGCATCAGCTCCGCCGACCACATATCGGCGTTGCGCGATGGAGCAAAGCCGTCGAGATACCAGGCGTCGAAGCCCATCTCGGCATTTCGGACCCCATCCGCCGCCGGGCCGCAGACGACGGTCAGCCGCGTCTGTTCGTCGAGATCCAGCGCGACGATGCCGCTCGGATCGGCCGGCCAGCTTGCCACCAGCGCTTGTCGCTCAGCGTCGATCTCCGGCCAGCGCGACAGGGCGCGGTCGATCTCCTCGGCGCTCATCGGATAGAGCTCGAACGACATGAAATGCAGTTTTGCGCCGGGGGTGCGATTGAGTTTCCACTGTCGCCATGTCTCGCTGAAGTTCAGCGCCGTGCCGAAGCCGAGTTCGCCGATCAGGAAATCCTTATGGCTCTGCCAGCGGGCGGGAAGGCCGTTGCCTTCCATGAACACGTGGCCGCATTCGAGGCGACCGTCGGTCTGGCAATAAAAGTGATCGCCAAAGGCCGGTGAATAAGGCATATCGCCGTCGCGCCATTCCAGCGGCAGGTTCGCGGGCGGCGGCTCTTGAATTGGATCTGTCATGGGAAAAGCCGATAATCCGGCAAGACCTTCCGGTCAATCGTCTGCCGATCTGCTGATCGTCGGCGGTGGCATCATGGGGCTGTGGGCTGCGGTCCATGCAGAGCGCCAAGGCATCGATACAATACTGGTCGACGCCGGGCTTTTGGGGCAAGGCGCCAGCGGCGGCGTCCTCGGCGCGCTGATGCCTTATATGCCGGATCGCTGGGATAACAAGAAGCAGTTCCAGCTCGAAGCACTTGTTTCGCTGGAGACCGATATCGCCGAGCTTGAGGGCGAGACGGGGCTTTCTGCCAGTTATCGTCGTTCCGGCAGGCTGATCCCCCTGCCGAAGCCGCATCTGCGCAAGATTGCCTTGGGCCATTCGCGCGACGCGGACAGCCATTGGCGACATGGCGAATCTCAGTTTCACTGGAATGTGGTGGACGAACCCGTCGGCGGCTCGGGCTGGATCGATCCGGCCGCCGGCGAGAGCGGCTTTGTGCATGATACGCTTGCGGCTCGTGTGGCGCCGCGTGGGCTGATCGGCGTGCTTTCGGCTTTTCTTCGTCGGGCGCGGCATGTCCGGATCATCGAAGGCGTTGAGATCACGCAGATCGATCCTGATCGTGGTATCGCCTTGACCGACGACGGAAGCATTCGTTTCGGCCGCTGCATCCTTTCGGCCGGTCATCGCTCGTTTCCCCTGCTCGACAGCCTGACGGATGGTCTGCAGAAGCCGCTCGGCCAGCCGGTCAAGGGACAGGCGGCACTGCTTCGCGCTGACGTCGATCCGGGCCTGCCGGTGCTGTTTCGCGACGGGCTCTACATCGTTCCCCATGAAGGCGGACTGGTCGCTGTCGGCAGCACTAGCGAGAACCGGTTCGGCGACGCGCTTTCCACCGACGAACAGCTCGACGGTCTTCTGTCAGCGGCGCGGGCCATGGTACCCGTCCTTTCGGGGGCAGAGGTGGTGGAGCGCTGGGCCGGATTGCGGCCAAAGGCGATCGACCGCGATCCGATGATCGGCACCCATCCAGACCACCCTTCGCTGATCGCGTTGACCGGTGGCTTCAAGATCACCTTCGGGCTGGCGCATCGGCTTGCCGAGGTTGCCTTGGGCGAGGTTTCGGGTACCTCGTTGGCTGCGGCAAAAATGCCAGACGGCTTTACATTGGCGAGCCACATTGGCGTCGCTTCCCGCAAAACGTGAATATACCGCCCGCGCTTCGTCAATCTGTCACGCAAATCACCTATCCCGTTGGCCGAAGGGCACCCGCAGGGATGCCTGCGCTCCCTGCGGAGGAGGTCACATGCGATACGCCATCTGCTTTACACCTACTCCGAGCGATCCCCTGACGCTCGTCGCGGCAAACTGGCTCGGCCGAAACGTCTATTCCGGCGAGATTGTGGAGCCGCCGCGTATCCGCGGACTTGGCATCCACGAGGTCGCCTTTCACACGGCGCTGCCGCGTCGATACGGCTTCCATGCCGTGCTGAAGGCACCGTTCCGGCTTGCCGATCCAACCTCGGAACCGGCCTTGCTGCGTGACCTGATGCGGTATGCCGGCACGCTGACGCCGTTCGAACTGCCGCCGCTGGAAATTGCCAAGCTCGGGAACGTTTTCGGATTGGTACCTTCGTATCCTTCAACTGCCCTTAATTATCTTGCCGCGGCACTGGTCCAGGAGTTCGATCGATTTCGTGCGCCACTTTCGGAGGCCGAGATCGACTGCTCGGATCCGGACGGTCTTTCCGCGCCGCAATTCACCAATCTGCACCGCTGGGGCTGCGCTCACGTCATGGACGAGTTTCGGTTCCAGATGCTGCTCACCGGCCCGGTCGGCCCGGCCGACATGTCACGGATGGAGCAGGTGCTGCACGACTTCTTCGGGCCCGTGCTTGCGGAACCGGTCGCTGTCACCAACGTCGCTCTGATGATGGAAGAAGGCAGCGGCGGCCCGTTCCGCGTACATTCGCTGCATCCCATGGGTAAAGTCAGCGCTCGCAAGATCGCTTGAGCGAACGCGCTTTGCTGCAAAGCGATGCTGCGCACTTTCCGTCTCGACAATAACGCCAGCGATGCTTACCGTCGCATCAAAGCGCGTCGCGCTTTGGCTCTTTGTTTATGCATGTCTTTCGCCCAAAATCGCTCCACACTTTTGGGAGACATGCATTATTCGAGAAGGTGGTTCGATGGTGTCCGATACATATCCCCGCAATCTGGTCGGCTATGGCCGCAACAGTCCCGATCCGAAATGGCCGGGCGAGGCGCGTGTGGCGGTACAGTTCGTCATCAACTACGAGGAGGGTGGTGAAAGCTCCATTCTCGATGGAGACCCGGCTTCGGAGAACCTGCTTTCGGAGATCGTCGGCGCTCAGCCCTGGCCGAACCAGCGCAATCTCAACATGGAATCGATCTACGAATATGGCTCGCGCGCCGGTTTCTGGCGACTGTTCAGGCTGTTCACCTCGTTGAAAGTCCAGGCGACGGTTTATGGCGTGACGCTGGCCATGGCGCGCAATCCCGAGGCGGTCGCAGCCATGAAGGAAGCGGGTTGGGAGATCGCCAGCCATGGTTACCGCTGGCTGGAATACAAGGATTTCCCCGAGGAGCTGGAGCGCAAGCACATAGCTGAAGCAGTGCGCCTTCATACCGAACTGACCGGCGAGCGACCCTACGGCATGTACCAGGGCAAGCCCTCCGACAATACGCTGCGGCTGGTGATGGAAGAGGGTGGGTTCCTCTATTCGTCGGACAGCTATGCCGACGATCTGCCCTATTGGGTGAAGGGCATTGATGACAAGCCCTTCCTGATCGTTCCCTATACGCTCGACACCAACGACATGCGTTTCGCGACGCCGCAGGGCTTCAATTCCGGCGACCAGTTTTTCGGCTACCTGAAGGATGCGTTCGATACGCTCTACGAGGAAGGCAAGGAAGGCAGCCCGAAGATGATGTCGGTCGGCCTGCATTGTCGGCTTGTCGGTCGCCCGGGCCGCATTGCAGCCCTCAGGCGCTTTGTCGAATATGTGCAGAAGCACGACAAGGTGTGGATTCCGAGGCGCATCGAAATCGCGCAGCACTGGCACCAGCACCATCAGCCGGACACGCTCTGATGATCACGCGCTACGACTTCGTGACGCGCTTTGGCGGCGTCATCGAGCATTCGCCTTATCTTGCTGAACGAGCCGTGGATGCGAAGATCATTCCCGAGCCGCTGACCGCGACTGGTATCCACACCGCGCTCGTTACGATGTTCCGCGCCGCAAGTCCGGCCGAACGGCTGGCTGTTCTCCGGGCGCATCCGGATCTTGCCGGGAAGCTTGCGATATCGGGGAAGCTCACCGCCGACAGCAGGCAGGAACAGGCGGGTGCCGGCCTTGACCGCCTCACCGCGCAGGAGCACGCGCGCTTTACCGAACTCAACAAGGCCTATGTCGCCAAGTTCGGCTTTCCCTTCATCATCGCGGTGAAAGGGCTGAGCAAGGACGATATCCTCGAGGCCTTCGAAATGCGGATCAACAACGACCGCGACGCCGAATTTTCGACCGCAACCGCGCAGGTGGAGAAGATCGCCCTGCTGCGCCTGCAATCCATGCTTCCGGAGACTTGAATGACTGACAATGCCTCACCCCTTCCGTCTTTCGCGGTCGGCGCCATCAACCTTGCTTCAGCCCGGCTCGGCGCCAAGGGCATCTCTGTCACCGACGATTTCTTCGCGCCGCTCGACCGTATGCTGCAGGATGTACCGGCAAGCTTCGATCCGGACCTTTATGACGACAACGGCAAGTACATGGACGGCTGGGAAAGCCGCCGCAAGCGCGTGCCCGGCCATGACTGGTCCGTCATCCGTCTTGCCATGCCCGGCCGCATTTTCGGCTTCGATGTCGACACCAGCTATTTCACCGGCAACTATCCGCCGCATTGCTCGATCGAGGCTGCGTTCGTGGCCTCCGGCGATCCGACCGATGCGACGGAATGGACAGAGCTTCTGGCAAAATCGCCGCTCGGGCCAAGCGCGCATCATTTCTTCGAGACGACTGGCACGGATAAGGTCTGGACGCATCTGCGCCTGCACATCTATCCCGATGGCGGCATCGCGCGCCTCAGGGTCTATGGAGCTGCCCATTTCGACTGGTCGAAAGTCGGCGCGTCCGAAGAGGTCGATCTCGCCTATATCTTCAATGGCGCCAAGTCGCTTGCGTGGTCGGATGCGCATTACGGCCATCCGGACAAGATGCTTGAGCCAGGGCGAGGCCGCAACATGGGCGACGGCTGGGAGACCAAGCGCCGGCGGGGTCCCGGGCACGACTGGGCGATCATCCGTCTCGGCCATCCCGGCATCATCAAGCGGGCCGTCGTCGACACCGCCTTCTACAAGGGCAATTTCCCCGACACATGCGAAATCCTCGGGGCCTATCTGCCCGGCCATGGTGATACCTTTAGCGACGCCGAGGTCGCTGCATCTGAAAGCTGGAAGCCGCTGCTGTCACGCCAGAAGCTGCAGATGGACCACATCCACGAATATGGCAGCGACAAGCTCGCCGATATCGGCCCGGTGACGCACGTCCGCTTTGCAATGCATCCCGATGGCGGCGTCATGCGGCTCAGGTTGTTTGGGAACAAGGGTTGAGGTATTTTCAATGTGCCGTCCTTTCGTGGTGGCGGCACAAGGAGCAACATGGAATGAAACCCTCGGAAGCGTTGGAAAAAAACAGACAGGCGATACGCGAGGCGACCAGGCGCTTTAACGCGGCCAATCCACGTGTCTTCGGGTCGGTTGCCCGGGGAGAAGATCGGCCGGACAGCGATCTCGATATCCTTGTGGATGCGTTGCCTGGGTCGACCTTGTTGAGCCTTGGCGGATTATTGGAAGAGCTTGAGCAGTTGTTGAAAGGCACATCGGTACATCTACTTACTCCCGGCGATTTCCCCGAAAAGGCGCGAACGCGCGTGCTTGCCGAAGCAAAGCCGGTATGAGTTCCGAAGGCCTGCAAGGCTATCTAGATCGCATGCATGAAGCGGCATCGGATGTCTCTAAGTTCATCGAGGGAATGGAGAAGGATGCGTTCCTAAAGGACGTCATCATGCAACGCGCCATTGGCATGAGTCTTCTCATGGTCGGCGAAGTGGCAACGCGGATCATTGAAGTCTATCCCGAATTTGTCGAGGAACATTCCGAACTGCAGTGGCGCCAAATCCGCGGCATGCGAAATCGCATCGCCCACGGGTATTTTGACATTGATCTAGGCCTCGTTTGGGACACGGCCAAAAAGGCCATCCCTGATTTGCTCGACAAGTTATATCTCATCCGTCATTGGCAAGCTGAGGGCGAATGACGCGATGTCGTTCAATCTCGAAATCCATCACCTTTCAAAATCCGCCTTCGCGCCTTTTGGCGACGTGATCGAAGCCGATCCGGCGTCGATGCGGCTCATCAATGGTGGAACGACGGAGCGGTTTCATGCCTTGGCGACGGCAGACGCGACCGGCGACGGAGCGCGCGTCATCATCAACCTCTTTCGCGGGCAGCCTCGTTCTTTTCCTTATGAAATCAGCATGATGGAACGGCACCCATTCGGCAGCCAGAGTTTCTCGCCGCTGTCGGGGCGGCCGTATCTTGTGGTCGTATCGGCTGATGAAGGTGGCAAGCCGGGCCGCCCGCAAGTTTTTCTGGCGCGGGGCGACCAGGGCGTGAACTATCGGCGGAACGTCTGGCACCATCCGTTGATGTCGCTCGACGCACTGAGCGACTTTCTGGTTGTCGATCGCGACGGGCCCGGCAACAATCTCGAAGAGTTCTTCTTCGACGAAGCCTACATCATCGGAGCGCCTACCCCATGACAGGACTGACCACCCATGTTCTCGACACCGCGCTCGGCAGGCCGGCGGAGGGTTTGACGATCGATCTTTATCGGATCGAGGGTGAGGGCAGGACCCATTTGAAGACGCTGACGACCAATGCCGACGGTCGTATCGATGGCGGGCCTATTCTCGCCGGCGAGACTTTCAAGGTGGGAACCTATGAGCTGCTGTTCCATGCAGGGGATTATCTGCGAGGCACGGGTGCCGCTCTCACTGAGCCTGCTTTCCTCGATCTCGTGCCGATCCGCTTCGGCATATCCGACGTCACGGCGCATTATCACGTGCCGCTGCTGATTTCGCCCTATGGCTACTCAACCTATCGCGGGAGCTGATCCGATGCGGGTTGCAGCAATCGCCGATATTCATGGCAATCATCTGGCGCTGGAGGCTGTCCTTGCCGATATCCGCGCCCAGGGGATTAGCGAGATCGTCAATCTCGGCGATTGCTTCAGCGGGCCACTCGAGGCTGGGAAGACGGCGGATATCCTGATGTCGCTCGATGCAGTCACCGTTCGCGGCAATCATGACCGGTACCTGATCGAGACGGATCCGGCGAAGCTGCACGTTTCCGATCGTTTCGCATATGATCAGCTCGACAGGCGTCATCTCGATTGGATTCGCGGCCTGCCATTTAGCGCTGTCTACATGGATGAAATCTACCTCTGCCACGCGACACCGACCGATGACAACACATACTGGCAGGAAACCGTCTCGCCGGACGGTCTTGTCCATCTTCGTCGCATCGAAGAGATCGAGGCGTTTGCCGATGGTATCGGACAGCCGGTTATTCTGTGTGGCCACACCCATCTGCAGCGAATGACCAGGCTTCGCGACGGGCGCCTGATCATCAATCCCGGTAGTGTTGGAGCACCGGGATATGATGACGATCTGCCATATTATCACAAGGTCGAGGCCGGGCATCCGTTTGCCTCCTATGCGATCCTGGAAAGGTCTCACGGCGGCTGGCTGCCGGAGTTTCGACAGGTAAATTATGATTTCCAGGCGATGGCAGACCTTGCCGCCCGCAACGGCCGCCTCGAATGGGCAAGCGCTCTGGCGACTGGCTGGCTGCGGTAGCGGTGACATTGACATTCGAGGGTACTTGTACCATTTATTGTACAAGTGTCTTTCGGAGGTGTGTACAATGCGAACTGTAATGTTCTCAAAAGCTCGCAATGAGTTGGCCAGTCTCCTGGACGAGGTTTCGCAGGATCGCGTGGCCGTGGAAATCGTGCGCCGGGACAAGCCATCCGCGATCCTCATCGACAAGGATGAATATGAAGGCATGATGGAGACCCTCCATCTGCTATCGACACCCGCCAATGCTGCGCGGCTCATGGAGTCGATCGAAAGTGTGAATGCCGGGAATATTGAATTTCACGATTTGATCGAGCCAGATGAATATGCCGCCTCTCGGAAAGAGCACTGATGCCTCCAGCCCAGATTGTACTCGGCTGGGAGCCGGATGGCTGGAAGCAATATATCTATTGGCAGCAGAATGACCCGAAGATGGTGTCTCGGATCAATGAGTTGATCAGGGATGCGCTTCGCCACCCTTTCGAGGGGATCGGGAAGCCTGAACCCCTAAGAAATCAACTGAAAGGCCAGTGGTCCCGCCGCATTACTCAGGAACATCGACTGGTCTATCGCGTGGACAGCGAACGCCAGATGCTGATTGTCCTGCAATGCCGATTTCACTACTGAAAATACAATATTTTTCCCAATTAGGCGGCATTTTCCCGCTCGATTTCGTGGCGGGCGGCGCGGGCGAGGAACCCGGAGCGAGATAGACCGTTTTCGGCAGCGTAAGCGTCGATGCGGGAAAGAACGTCGTCGGGAAGCGTGACGTTGATGCGCACGACCTTGGGCGCCGGGCTCTTCCAAGCGACTAGGATCGCCACTCCGTCCCGATTTGCGGGGTCCGCCATGACGCTTTCCAGCGTGGATGCCTCCGGGAGTGCATCCCCGTCTTCGACCAAGCCTTCGAGGTGAAATGCGAGTGCTTCTTCCGCCATCTCGCGGGCTTCGTCCAAAGTCAAACCTGCGGTCACGACACCTGGGAAATCAGGAAAAGATACGCCATAATCGGTATCGGCGTCCTTGTGGATCAGGGCGATATAGTTGCGCATACTCACCTCAACTTTAAGCCAGATTGCTTTTCTATACTGCGAAGAGTGCCAAGTGGGATGTCGCGTTTTGGATGTGGGACGGTGACGCGTCCGGGCTGCCGGGATGCTTGAATTGAACATGGCTTCCCTTTTGCCCGACCTCAATCCAGCCGTCCCGCTTCAGGGCGGAAATGACATCGGTACTATTCACGTCAGATGATAATACACATTAGTGTGTGTTATCAAGCGACGATTGATGAAGAGCACCAACATCCTAGGCATCCGCAATAATACTGCGATCCACCGCGTTGATGTCGCGTTTTCCGCAGAGCGCCATGGTGATGTCTAGCTCCTTGCGGATGATGCTGAGCGCCAGGCTGACGCCTTCCTTGCCCATGGCGCCGAGGCCGTAGAGGAAGGGGCGGCCGATGAAGGTGCCCTTGGCGCCGAGTGCCATGGCCTTCAGCACGTCCTGGCCCGAGCGGATGCCACCGTCGATATGGACTTCTATTCTGTCGCCGACCGCATCGACGATCCTCGGGAGCATCGAGATCGATGAAGGGGCGCCGTCGAGCTGGCGGCCGCCATGGTTGGACACGATGATGGCGTCGGCGCCGGTCTCGGCTGCGGCTTTGGCGTCCTCGACGTCGAGGATGCCCTTGATGATCAGCTTGCCGCCCCAGCGTTCCTTGATCCAGGCGACGTCATCCCAGGACAGTCGCGGGTCGAACTGCTCCGCTGTCCATATGGAGAGCGACGACAGATCGGAGACGTTCTTGGCGTGGCCGACGATGTTGCCGAAGGAACGGCGCTTGGTCTGCGCCATTCCCAAGCACCACGAGGGACGGGTCGCCATCTGCCAGATGTGCTTCGGGGTGAATTTCGGTGGCGCGGAAAGGCCGTTGCGCAGGTCCTTATGTCGCTGGCCGAGGATCTGCAGGTCGGCAGTCAGCACCAACGCCGAGCAATTGGCGGCCTTTGCGCGGTTGATCAGGTTCATGACGAAGTCCTTGTCCTTCATCACGTAGAGCTGAAACCAGAAGGGTTTCGTCGTTACCGAAGCGACATCCTCTATCGAGCAGATGCTCATCGTCGACAGCGTGAAGGGCACGCCGAATTCCTCGGCCGCGCGCGCCGCCAGCATCTCGCCGTCGGCATGCTGCATGCCGGTCAGCCCGGTCGGCGCAAGCGCCACGGGCATCGAAACCTTCTGGCCGATCATCGTCGTTTCCAGGCTGCGGTTGGTCATGTCGACCAGAACGCGCTGACGCAGCTTGATCTTCTTGAAGTCCGCTTCATTGGCATCGTAGGTGGACTCAGTCCAGGCGCCCGAATCGGCATAGTCGAAGAACATCTTCGGCACGCGGCGCTTTGCGAGTGTCTTCAGGTCGGCGATGGTGAGCGGCGTGGCCATTATCTATTGCCTTCACATGTGAATGATCTACTCGCCCATAGCATGATTTTGATGCGAGTGTGGGGAGATTTCCAGAATTTCAAGCAGTTATTGCTGGGGTTCGCAGGGTGCTCTTGGCGGCTTTGCCCGCCACGTAGGTCTCGGCGATCGCGCGGTCATCTCCCATCGTCTGCATCAGGAAGAGTTCTTCGGCGAGGCTTTTGACCACTTCCAGCTTCAATGCCATGGCGGGTGTCGCGCCGGCGTGGAGGACGACGAGATCGGCGTCGGTGCCGGGGTCCAATGTGCCGATGCGGTCTGCGAGCGAGAGGGCTTCGGCGTTACCCAGCGTCATGAGGTAGTAGCTTTCCAGCGGGTTGAGACGTTCGCCGAGCAATTGCTGGATCTTGTAAGCCTCATCCATGGTTCGGAGCATCGAGTAGCTCGAGCCGCCGCCGATGTCGGTGGCGACGCCGATGCGGACTGGCTTTTCGCGGCGGGCAAGGGCCTTCAGCGGAAAGAGGCCGGAGCCGAGGAAAAGGTTCGAGGTCGGGCAGTGAACGGCGACCGCGCCTGCATCGCTCATGGCGTCCGCCTCACGGTCGGACAGGTGGATGCAATGGCCGAAAAGGCTCTTTTTCCCGAGCAGGCCGTAACGGGCATAGATGTCGGTGTAGTCGATCGCGGTGGGGTAGAGTTCGGAGGTGAACTTGATCTCGTCGTGATTTTCCGAGAGGTGCGTCTGGATGTGCAGGTCGGGGAATTCGCGTGCGAGTGCCGCGGTCGCCTCCATCTGCTCGGGTGTGGAGGTAATGGCAAAGCGCGGGGTGATGGCGACATGGTTGCGGCCCTTGCCGTGCCAGTCTGATATCACCTGGCGGGTTTCGTCGTAGCCCATCTGCGGGGTGTCTAGCAGGCCCTGCGGCGCGTTGCGGTCCATCATCACCTTGCCGCCGACCATGCACATGCCGCGTCGCATCGCTTCCGCGAAAAAGGCGTCGGCGGAGGTCTTGTGGACGGAACAGTAGGCAACTGCGGTCGTCGTTCCGTGGCGGATCAGCTCATCGTAGAAATGGACGGCGATTCGTTCGGCGTGGGCGGTTTCGACGAAACGGCATTCCTCGGGAAAGGTGTAAGTGTTCAGCCATTCCAACAGGTTGGCCGCGTAGGAGGCGATCACCTGCATCTGCGGAAAATGCAGATGCATGTCGATGAAGCCGGGCATGATCAGATGCGGGCGATGATCGATCTCGATGGCGTCTTCCGGTGCAGCGGCCTTGATGTCGGAATAAGAGCCGCGTGCGACGATGAGGCCATCCTCGATCAGCAGGCCACCGTCGTCTTCATAGAAATAACTGTCCGCATCGGCGAAGCTTTGCGGCGCGCGCCTGAAGGAGAGCAGCCTGCCGCGAAGGAGTGTCATGGTCATTGCGTCTTGCCTTGGTTGACGGAGCTTTCGAACCAGGCGACCAGCAATTTGCGCTCCTCCAGCGTTACCTCGGTGACGTTGCCGGGAGGCATGGCGTGGCTGCGGCCAGCCTGGATATAGATTTCCCGCGCATGCATAGCGATTTCGGCGTCGTTTTCAAACATCACTTCCTTCGGCGGCCGGACGATGCCCTCGTAGACCGGTTCTGCCGCGTGGCACATCGAACAGCGCGTCGAGATCATCTGCTTCACGGCCGGGAAATGCGCATCCTGGGCAAACTGCAGGAAGGCCGGTGCCACAGCCTCGGCATCCTTCTCCCCGGTCAGGATCTTGGGAACGGTCGATAGCCACATGATGAGGATGAAGAGGATGACGGTGGCGATCCAGGTCCAGGTCGGGCGGCCCTTTCGCGCGTGAGTCGTGTTGAACCAGTGGCGGATGGTGACGCCCATCAGGAACACCAGGGCCGCGATCACCCAGTTGTAGGCAGTGCCGAAGGCCAACGGGTAGTGGTTCGACAGCATGAAAAAGATGACGGGCAGCGTCAGGTAGTTGTTGTGCAGCGAGCGCTGCTTGGCGATCGCGCCGTACTTCGCGTCGGGCGTCCGTCCGGCAATGAGATCGGCGACGACGATGCGCTGGTTCGGCATGATGATGAAGAAGACGTTGGCTGACATGATCGTGGCGGTGAATGCGCCGAGATGCAGGAAGGCGGCGCGGCCGGTGAAAAGATGCGTGTAGCCCCAGGCCATGAAGACGAGCACGACATAGAGCGCCGCCATCAGACCCCAGGTGTTCTTGCCGAGCGGCGACTTGCAGAGCAGGTCGTAGACGATCCAGCCAACTGCGAGAGATGCCAGCGAAATCAGGATGGCGACCGGGACGCTGACGTCAAGCACGTGTCGATCGATGAGAAAGAGGTTGGCGCCGCCATAATAGACGATGCACAGCATCAGGAAGCCGGAGAGCCAGGTGAAATAGCTCTCATATTTGAACCAGGTCAGATGCTCCGGCATCGTTGCCGGCGCCACCAGATATTTCTGGATGTGATAGAAACCGCCGCCATGGACCTGCCATTCCTCGCCATAGGCTCCAGGCGGAAGATGCGGGCGCTTTACCAGGCCGAGGTCGAGCGCGATGAAATAAAAGGAAGATCCAATCCAGGCAATTGCAGTGATGACGTGGAACCAGCGGGCAGCGAAAGCCAGCCATTCCCACGCTATGGCGTATTCATACATTCAGTTCCCCTTTTTTCTACGCTTTCAGACATTGCAAAATGTTGGCCTCGTAGGGAAGGGGGAGTTTCACCGGGTTTGCGTTTCCTCAGGGATCGTTGCGAATGCGCCGCCGAAGGTGGAACTGCTACGCCCTTTGGTCCCATGGATGATTTCCGGCGACTGGGTTACACTCGCCGTGGCCAATGGGATCGAGCGAATACCCCGCGGCGCGGACATAACCAGCGGAGAGTTGCCGATGCGCAGTCTTCTGACGTTTGTCATGATCACATTTGCATTCGGCGCAATGGCGCATGATGCGCCAACCGGTTGGCGATACGATCCTTATTGTTGCAACGGCGATGGCATGAGCGGCGACTGTCAGATGATCCCGTCGCGAACGGTCAAGGTGGTCGAAGGCGGTTTTCTGATCACGCTCGAGCCCGGCGATCATCGCCTGATCACTCGCAACCATATCTTCATGATGCCGCAGCGAAAGACCATGCGCTCGCCTGATGGAGCATTTCATCTCTGCCTGTTTCCGAACGAAGATACGCCGCGTTGCTTCTACGCACCGGATATGGATTTCTGAGTGGATTTCCGTGAGGCATTCTCGGCACGCATCTCCTCGACGATCCAGGCCCGAAAGGCCTTGATCTTCGCAACATTGCGGCGGCCTTCTGGATAAGCGAGCCAGTAGCCCCGCCCGTCGTCGCACATCAGTTCGAAAGGCTGATAGAGCCGGCCATAGGCGATTTCCTCAGCGAAGAAAGCCGGTGTCAAAATTGCCACCCCTTGACCTGCCATTGCGGCCGTCGCTTCGATCGACTGCGAACCGAGCCTGCTGCGCGTTCTGGTCGCCAGGTCGTGCTTTCGAACGCCGGCCGCTTCGAACCATTGCTCCCACCAGGGATCGCCCGGATCGATGATCCGCAGTTTTAGAAGGTCTTCGGGTCGGTGCACGCCGCCGATGCTTTCGGCAAGCCTGGGGCTCAGCATCGGCGTGAAGGTCGTTTTCAATAACAGCTCGGCTCGGATGCCGGGCCATTCGCCCTGGCCGGATCGGATGCCGACGTCGATGGCTTCGCGGGCGAGATCAAACATGGTGTCTGACGTATCAAGCCTGACTGCCATGCTCGGATGGGCCAGTTGAAACGAGCCGAGCCGGCGCGCAAGCCAATTTGCCGCGAAAGTAGGAACGGAGCTGATCGTCAGCATCGTCTGCGTATCGCCCCGGGCTTCGGCCATGGCTTCGTTCAGCATGCCGAAGGCTTCGGCCACTTTTGGAGCCAGTTGTTCACCGACGTCGGTCAGAGTGATCTGGCGCGGTCGGCGCAGAAACAGCGGTTCGCCGATATTTTCCTCCAGCAGCTTGATCTGGTAGCTCACCGCCGTCTGGGTCATGCCCAACTCCGCGCCGGTTCTCGTAAAACTCCCATGCCTTGCGACCGCCTCGAAGACGCGAAGGGCATTCAGCGGAACCTGCTTCGACAGCTTCATGGATAAGCTCTCTTTATGCATGCAGACGATCGTTCGATTGGAATTTCAGCATTTTTCGCCGCAAACTGCAATCCATAAGATCAAACCGTCAAAGGTGATGTCATGGATATTTGTGCTATCGAACAAGCCGCCGCAGTTACTCCGCCGGCGCGTTTGCCGGTGCTGAAGGCAATCTTCGCATTTTTGACAAGGCGTCGCTTGTCTGTTGGAAAACTGGATCTCGATGCCATGCCGGATCGGGTGAAGCGCGATCTCGGGTTTCTCGACGGGCGGGGGCCGCGCTACGAAGACGAGCGGATGCGGTAGGTCGTGAGCGCCGTCAGGATATCGGCGACGGTCATGGCGGCGATGACTTCGGGGCGCTTATCCTTAACGGTGGCGCCGCCGATCGGCAGCGTCAGGCGATCCATCCACGTCTTCTCGCCGCCTTCCCGGGCGAGCCAATGCGAAAATGTTGCTCGTTTCGTCGCCGAGCCGATCATGCCGACATAGGCAAGATCGGCTCGCGCCAGCGCCTCCTTGGCAATCAGGAAATCGAGCGCGTGGTCGTGGGTGAGGATCAGGACGGCGGCACCCGGCGGAATATCGGAGATCAGCGCCTCGGGCATGGCCACCAAGCGGGTCTGCGTATCAGCGGGCAGTTCTTCCAATTCCTCCTGCCGTGTCTCGACAACCGTCGTAACCAGCGGCAGCGGCTTCAGCGCCGCGGCCAGGGCGCGGCCGACATGGCCGGCGCCGAAGAGATAGACCTCTGGCCAGTCGCGCGTCTCGTCCTGCATTCGCCGCTTGAGTTCGGCGATAGCCTCCGGCGTCGCCCCCCGGCAACGCAACTGCGTGCGCCCTCCGCAGCACTGGCCGATCTCTGGGCCGAGCGGGATATCCATGAACTCGACGCCGCCCTTGCCGGCCAGCATCTCGCGGGCATTGCCGATCGCCATGAACTCGAACTGCCCACCGCCGATGGTGCCCCAGATTTCTTTTTCGGACACCAGCATGAAGGTGCCGGTTTCACGCGGGGTCGAGCCCTGGGTGCCGATGATCTCGATCAGGATCGCGGCGGGGTTCCGGGTGAGGAAGATTTCGAGGGAGGGGGTCATGGTTGCCCCTGGCTCTTTTCCTTCTCCCCAACGGGGAGAAGGTGGCCCGAAGGGTCGGATGAGGGGGTGCTTGCGGCGTATTCAGGCTTTCGCTTTCGCTCAAGACGCTCGTCGCTTCCGCTCCTCGCCCCCCTCATCCGGCCTGTCGGCCACCTTCTCCCCGCCGGGGAGAAGGGGACAGCGGCATTGGCGGCTATCGGGGGGTTGGTGCGGCAATCTCGCAAGCTATCCTCACATCTCCTTTAACCGCTCGACCGCCATCAACACCCGTTCCGGGGTCGCCGGGGCGTCGAGGCGGGGGCATATCTTGTAATCGGCGACGCTGGCGACGGCCATGGAGAGGGCTTCGAGCACCGATATGGCCAGCATGAACGGCGGCTCGCCGACAGCCTTGGAGCGGCCGATGGTTGCCGCCGGGTTTTCGGACCATTCTGCGAGGCGGACGTTGAAGACTTTCGGGCGATCGGAGGCGAGCGGGATCTTGTATGTGGATGGCGCGTGGGTGCGAAGGCGGCCCTTGGCGTCCCACCAGAGTTCTTCGGTTGTCAGCCAGCCCATGCCCTGCACGAAGGCACCTTCGACCTGGCCGATATCGATGGCCGGATTGAGCGACCGGCCGACGTCGTGGAGGATGTCGGTGCGGTCGATGAGATATTCACCGGTCAATGTGTCGATCGACACTTCCGTGCATGAGGCTCCGTAGGCGAAATAGAAGAACGGCATGCCACGGCCGGCCTTGCGATCCCAGTGGATGTCGGGCGTCTTGTAGAAGCCGGCGGCGGAGAGCTGGACGCGGGCGAAATAGGCCTGGTTGATGAAGTCCGGGAACGGGATCTCCTTGTCGCCGATGCGCACGCGGTTCGGCAGGAACATGATGTCGGAGGGCTCAACATTCCATTTCTGCGCAGCGAAGGCGACCAGCCGTTCCTTGATCTGCCGGGCCGCGTCGAAGGCTGCCATGCCGTTCAGATCGGAACCAGAGGAGGCGGCGGTGGCTGACGTATTCGGCACTTTGGCCGTCGTTGTCGCGGTGATCTTCACGCGGTCGATGTCGACCTGGAAGGCGTCCGCCAACACTTGCGCGACCTTCGTATAGAGGCCCTGGCCCATCTCGGTGCCGCCATGGTTCAGGTGGATCGAGCCATCCTGATAGACATGGACCAGCGCGCCTGCCTGGTTGAAGGCGGTCATGGTGAAGGAGATGCCGAATTTGACCGGGGTGAGCGCGATGCCCTTGCGGATGAAGCGGCTGCCGCGATTGAACTCGATGATCGCCTTGCGGCGGGCCTGGTAATCGGCCGAGGTTTCAAGCTCTTCGACGATGCGGTGGATGATGTTGTCCTCCACCTCCTGGTGGTAGGGGGTCAGCGTCCGGTTCGAGCCCGGCTGGCCGTAGAAATTCAGCTTGCGGATCTCCAGCGGGTCCTTGCCGAGCGCATAGGCGATCTCCTCGATCATGCGCTCGCCGCCAACCATGCCCTGCGGCCCGCCGAAGCCCCGGAATGCGGTGTTGGATACGGTGTGCGTCTTCAGCGGCTTGGAGACGAGGTGGACGTGCGGGTAGAAATAGCTTGAGTCGGCATGGAACAGCGCGCGGTCGGTGACGGGGCCGGACAGGTCGGAGGAGAAGCCGCAGCGCGCGGCGTAGGTGGCGTCGACGGCGTGGATGCGGCCGTCGTCATCGAAGCCGACTTCGTAGTCGACGAGGAAATCGTGGCGCTTGCCGGTGGCGATCATGTCCTCGTCGCGATCGGGGCGGAACTTGACCGCGCGGCCGAGCTTCTTGGCGGCGATGGCGGCCAGGGCCGCAAACTGGTTGCCCTGCGTCTCCTTGCCGCCGAAACCACCGCCCATGCGGCGCACGTTGACGGTCACGGCATTGGACGGGATGTTCAGCACATGTCCGACGATATGCTGGATCTCGCTCGGATGCTGGGTCGAAGACCAGACGATGACCTCGTCGTCCTCGCCGGGGACGGCCATAGCGATGTGGCTTTCGAGGTAGAAATGCTCCTGGCCGCCGATGCGCATCTGGGCTTTGACGCGGTGCTGTGCCTTTGCCATCTCGATTTCCGGCTCGCCGCGCTTCAGCGTCATCGGGTCGTAAACCACGGCCCCGCCGTTTGCGAGCGCGCCGTCGATGTCGCTCCAGTGAGGAAGGTCGCGGTATTCGACCTTGGCAAGGCGTGCGGCTCGGCGGGCAATGTCGCGGCTGGTGGCGATGACGGCGAACATCGGCTGGCCGTGGAATTCCACCAGCGTCTCCGTCAGCAGGGGCTCGTCATGCTTGCCGTTGGAGCTCACATCGTTGACGCCGGGGACGTCCTTGCCGGTGAAGACCCAGACGACGCCGGGGTAGGAGCTGACAGCGGAGAGATCCATGCCGAGGATCTCGGCATGGGCTCGGTCGGAGAGGCCTAGCGCTCCGTGCAACAGGTTCGCCGGTTCGGGGATGTCATCGATATAATCGGCAGCGCCGGTCACGTGCTTGTGCGCGGAGTCGTGCTTCAGCGATGCGTGCATCGAGCCGTTGATGACTTTGCGGTCTTCGAAGGTGGATTTGTCCATCAGTTCGGACCTCCGATGCTTCTTGCGGAGGAGAGATTACCCCCCTCTGTCGGCCGGGCCGACATCTCCCCCACAAGGGGGGAGATCAATGTGCCGCGACCCTCGGTTCCAGCGATCTCCCCCCTTGTGGGGGAGATGCCCGACGGGGCAGAGGGGGGTATTGCCGCTAATTCAGAGTTCATCATGCCATCACCTCGAAGCGCCGCAACTCCTGCGGTGCACCCGACGTTTCCAGATAAAACCGGATCAGCAAATTCTTGGCGGTGAGCTGGCGGTATTCCGCCGTGGCGCGCCAGTCGGTGAGCGGCTGGTAGTCGGCGTCGAAGGCGTCGCGAGCCGCAAGTGCCGTCTGTTCCGTCCATGGCTTGCCGATCAGTTCGGCCTCGACCGTGCGGGCGCGTTTCGGGGTTCCGGCCATACCGCCGAAGGCGATGCGGATGTCGGCGACGTTGCCGGCGTCATCGAGCTGCAGGTAGAAGGCGCCGCAGACTGCCGAGATGTCCTCGTCGCGGCGCTTGGTGATCTTGTAGACCGCGAAATGAACGTCGTCGGCCGGGTACGGCACGAAGACGCTTTCGACGAATTCGCCCGGCCTGCGGTCCTGTTTGCCGTATTCGATGAAATAGTCCTCGAGAAGCACCGTTCGCGGGCCGCTTGCAGAGCGCAGCCTGACACTGGCGCCGAGCGCGATCAAAGGCGGCGGCGTATCGCCGATCGGCGAGCCGTTCGCGACGTTGCCGCCAATGGTGCCCATGTTGCGGACCTGCTCGCCGCCGATGCGGTCGATGAGGTTGCCGAGGGATGGAATTCTGGCGGCCATCGCAGCGAAGGCACGGCTATAGGTGACGCCGGCGCCAATGATGAAGCCCTTGTCTCCTGATATCATCGCCTGCAGTTCGGTCAGATGGCTGATGAAAACAACAGGATTGAGCGCCCGCATCTGCTTGGTGACCCAGAGGCCGACATCAGTGGAACCGGCAACGATGGTGGCGTCGGGTTCGTCAGCAAGAATTCGGCCAAGGGCCGCCATGGAGCCCGGCAGGATCGTCCGCTCATCGCCGCAAGAGACGACGATCGTCTCACGTTTCTGCAAGGCCCAGAGGCGGGAGCTGATATCGGAGCGGGTCTTTTCCAAAGGGTCGAACAGTGCGCTTGGCCGCATCCGGCTGACCTGCTCGGCTGCCTTGACGATCGGCTCGTAGCCGGTGCACCGACAGAGATTGCCCTGCAACGCCTTTTCTATCTCGGCCCGGCTCGGCTTCGGGTTCGAGAGCCAGAGACCGTAGAGCGACATGACGAAGCCCGGCGTGCAGAAGCCGCATTGCGAGCCATGACAGTCGACCATTGCCTGCTGGACGGGATGCAGCGTACCGTCCTTGGCGGCCAGATGCTCGACGGTGACGACGTGGGTTCCGTGCAGCGAGCCGACGAAGCGAATGCAGGCATTGACCGATTCGTAATGCAGTCCGCCGTCGATGAGGCGGCCGACCAGCACCGTGCAGGCGCCGCAGTCTCCTTCCGCGCATCCTTCCTTGGTGCCCGTCAGATGCCGGTTGATCCGCAACAGATCAAGCAGCGTGTCCGTGGGCCGCAGGCTGGAAAGCGAGATATCCTCGCCGTTGAGGATGAAGCGGATGGTGTCGTTCATGTCGTTCCCGTATTCTTGGCCCGTTATTCTTATTTTAGGTTCTTATCCTGGTCCAACCGTCAATCGTTATGCCGCAGTCCAGCCTCCGTCAATCGAGACGTGAGTTCCGGTCACCTGTCTCGCATCGTCGCTGGCGAGATAGAGCGAAAGTGCGGCTATTTCCTCGGCCTTGACGAATTCGCGCGTTGGCTGGGCTTTCAGCAGCACTTCCGACTTCACCTGCTCCTCGGTCATGCCGCGCGCCTTGGCGGTATCAGGTATCTGGCGCGCGACCAGCGGTGTCAGCACGTAGCCGGGGCAGATCGCGTTGACGGTGATGCCGAATTCGGCGACCTCGAGCGCTGCTGTCTTGGTCAATCCGAGGACGCCGTGTTTTGCCGCCACGTAGGCTGACTTGAAGGGCGAGGCGACCAGCGCATGTGCCGAGGCGATGTTGATGATCCGCCCGTGTTTCTTTTCTTTCATCAGCGGTATTGCCGCCCGCATGGTATGAAACGAGCTGGACAGATTGATGGCGATGATCTGGTCCCATTTATCAACAGGGAAATCCTCGATCTTCTCGACATGCTGGATGCCGGCATTGTTGACGAGGACATCGACGCCGCCGAAAGTGCTGGCTGCGGTCGCGATCAGGTCGGCGATTTCATCAGGTTTCGTCATGTCGGCGGGATGGTGGATGACCTTACCGCCTGCGGCTTCAAGGCCGGATTTGATGGTTCCGATCTCGTCGGCGCTTCCGAAGCCGTTGATGACGACGTTTTCGCCCTTGGCGGCAAAGGCCGTCGCGATTGCAAGACCGATACCGCTGGTGGAACCGGTGACGACGACTGTCCTGGTCATGGGCAACTCCATTCTCGGCGCCCGCTTCTGCTGCAGCGCAAACCAACTGGAAGGTTAGTCCCAAATCGCGGCCTAGAGCAATTCAGTTTTGTATAAGTCATCTCTGGGATGTCATGGCTTTGCATAAATTTTCGTTTTGGTTTCTTTTCACATTCGTTTGTCTGCCCTATTGATTTGGCAACGCATAAGTATCCGGGGAGGATGGGATGAGCGGTTATGTCTTGGCGATCGACCAGGGAACGACATCGACGCGGGCGATCGTCTTCGACGGCAAGATGAAAGTCGCTGGTGTCGGGCAGAAGGAATTTCCGCAGATCTACCCACAGTCCGGCTGGGTCGAGCATGATCCGGAGGATATCTGGGAAAGCGTGCTGTGGACGGTGCGCAAGGCGATCAAGGCTGCTGGTATCGAGGCGAAGGACATCGCCTCGATCGGCATTACCAACCAGCGCGAGACTGTTGTCGTCTGGGAGCGCGAGAGCGGCAAGCCGATCCAGAACGCCATCGTCTGGCAGGACCGGCGGACGGCGAATTATTGCGAGAAGCTGAAGCGGCAGGATCTCGAAAAGCTCTTCACGCGCCGCACGGGCCTGCTGCTCGATCCGTATTTCTCCGGCACCAAGCTTTCGTGGATGCTGGCAAACGTCAAGGGCGCTCGTGCCCGGGCTGCCAAGGGAGAGCTCTGCTTCGGGACGATCGACACCTTCCTCATCTGGCGGCTGACAGGGGGCAAATACTTCGCTACCGATGCGACGAATGCATCGCGGACGCTGATGTACAATATCGCCCGCAACGAGTGGGATGCGGACCTTCTGGAAATCCTGCGCGTGCCCGCGGCGATGCTTCCCGAGGTGAAGGATTGCGCTGCCGATTTCGGTGTCACCGACCCCGCCATTTTCGGCGCCGCTATTCCAATATCGGGTGTTGCCGGCGACCAGCATGCGGCGGTTATCGGCCAGGCCTGTTTTGAGCCGGGCATGATGAAATCGACCTATGGCACGGGTTGCTTCGCGCTGCTCAACACTGGTGCCGATATCGTCCGCTCGAAGAACCGGCTGCTGACCACCATCGCCTATCGCCTCGACGGCGAAACGACCTATGCGTTGGAGGGCTCCATCTTCATCGCCGGGGCTGCGGTACAATGGTTGCGCGACGGCCTGAAGGTCATCAAGCGCGCCTCGGACTCAGGTGATCTTGCGGGGCACGCCGACCCGACGCAGGAGGTCTACATGGTTCCGGCCTTCACCGGGCTCGGCGCACCGCACTGGGACGCCAACGCCCGCGGCGCGATGTTCGGCATGACCCGCAATACGGGGCCGGCGGAATTTGCCCGCGCGGCTCTGGAGGCCGTTTGCTACCAGACGCGGGACCTTTTGGACGCGATGCACAAGGATTGGAAGAACGGAGCCGACGATACGGTGCTGCGCGTCGATGGCGGCATGGTCGCTTCGGATTGGACGATGCAGTGCCTGGCGGACCTGCTCGACGCGCCGGTCGACCGGCCCGATATTCTCGAGACCACTGCGCTCGGTGCCGCATGGCTCGCCGGTAGTCGGGCAGGGGTCTGGCCGGATCGGGAGACCTTCGCCAAGACCTGGTCGCGGGACCGGCGGTTTGCACCTGAAATGGATGAGAAGGTGCGGTCGGCAAAGCTCAAGGGCTGGAGAAACGCGGTCAGGCGCACGCTGAGCGAGGCTTGAACAGAGAGTCTCTCCAGTAGCTTGGCCTCGTGTGCTCACAATGATTCGCAGGCGCTTCATTCAGCGCTTGAGCCAGGCGTCCATTCCATGTGCGGCGGCGTGGCCTGTGGCAAAGCAGGCGGTGAGGAGATAGCCGCCGGTCGGCGCTTCCCAGTCGAGCATTTCGCCGGCGACGAAGACGCCGGGAAGGGCTTTCAACATGTAGTGGTCATCGACGCCCTCAAACTCGACGCCGCCCGCCGACGAGATCGCCTCGGCGATAGGTCGTGGCCGGAGAACCGGAAGCGGCAGCGCCTTGATGATGTGAGCGAGATTATCCGGATCGGCGAGATCGGTGGGGCCTGCGATTTCGCGCAGCAGGCCGGCCTTGACGCCGTCGATATCGGCACCCTTGCGCAGGCGGTTGGACAGGCTCGCCTTGCCGCTCTGGCGAGCGAGGTCCTTCGATAATCTGTTCTCGGTTCGACCCGGTGTCAGGTCGAGGGTGAGTGCGGCGCTTCCGTGCTTCTCCAGGCGATCGCGCAGGGCGGCGGCGTGAGCATAGACCAGGCTACCCTCGATGCCGTTTCGCGAAATGACGAATTCGCCCGGAATAGTGCCGGCGTCGGAGGTGGCGGTCACCGATTTCAGCGGCGCGCCGGCGAAGCGTTCGCGAAAGACATCGCTCCAGGCAACGTCGAAGCCACAATTGGCCGGACGGAACTCGGCTGTGGCGACGCCTTTTTGCTCCAGCCATTGCATCCAGTTGCCGTCGGAGCCCAGTCTCGGCCAGCTGGCGCCGCCAAGGGCAAGCAAGGCGGCGTCGGATTGGACAGTCTTCGGTCCCTCCGGTGTTTCGAAGACATAGCCGCGATCGTCGAAGCCGGTCCAGCGGTGGCGGGTCAGAAACTTGACGCCTTGCGCATCCAGCCGTCGAAGCCAGGCGCGCAGAAGCGGTGACGCCTTCATTGCCCTTGGAAAGACGCGGCCCGAGGAACCGATGAAGGTTTCGGTGCCCAGTTCTTCGGCCCATGCGCGGATGTCGCCAGGTCTGAATGCATCCAGCGCTGGGCTTAGCCGCTCCGATGCGGCGCCAAAGCGCTCCGTGAAGCTGATATAGTCTTCCGAATGTGTGATGTTGAGGCCGGATTTTCCGGCGAGCAGGAATTTGCGGGCGACGGTCGGCATGCTGTCGTAGATCGTCACGGCGTGGCCGGCGCGCGATAATACGTCCGCCCCCATCAGCCCTGCGGGGCCGCCGCCGATAATTGCGATCTGTCTTTTGTCCACGTCCGCACCTATGCCAGAATCATCGCCGCAGTCTTGGACCGCGGCGATGCGCTATGCAAGGTAACTGCCGCGTCAGGGCTTCCAGGCGCCGGCAATCTGTCGGGTCGCGACGTTGAGCCGGTTCCAGACATTGATGTTGGCGATCGCCAGAAGCAGCAGAGCAAGATCGGGCTCGTCGAATTGACGGGCAGCTTCGTCCCAGACGTCGTCAGGCACAGGATTTGCCCGATCGTTGAGACGTGTCAGCGACTCCGTCAGTGCGAGCGCTGCTCTTTCGGCATCGCTGAAGTAGGGCGTCTCGCGCCAGGCGGCGACGGCAAACAGGCGCTCATCGGTCTCGCCCGCTTTCTTCGCGATCCGCGGGTGCGCGTCGACGCAGGCGCCGCAGCCGTTGATCTGGCTCGCGCGCAGATTGACAAGCTCAATCGTCTTGGTCGGCAGGCCGCCACTGGCGGTTACGGTTGCCAAAGACTGTAGCGCCTGCATGGCATCCGGGATCATGACCGCGGGGTGGTTCATTCTTGCTTTCATTTTGCATCTCCTTGCTTTGTGCTTCGAAGCCCGGACGAACCTCCGAGCGAACTTGACGGCCTTGATGGCCGATCGATATTTTCCTGTCACATCGATCGCGCCTCGTTCGTCAAAGGGATGACGGAACGCGACGGGGAGATGTGACCGATGGACGAGAAAAAATTTCTGGCAGAGGCATTCGAGGCCGATCGGGGCCATCTGCGAGCCGTTGCCTATCGCATGCTCGGTTCGCGAAGCGAGGCTGATGACGCCGTGCAGGAAGCCTGGTTGCGCCTCAGCCGTTCCGACACTGGAGAAATTGCGAACCTGACCGGATGGCTGACCACCGTCGTCGGGCGCGTCTGCCTCGACATGCTGCGGTCGCGCAGGTCCAGGCGCGAGGAGCCGTGGGGCGCCGACGTTCCCGAGCCGGTCGCGGACAGCGAGAATGCCGAGCAGGAAGCTGTCATGGCCGATTCGGTCGGTGCCGCGCTGCTTGTCGTGCTGGAGAAACTGGCGCCGGCCGAGCGGCTCGCCTTCGTGCTGCACGACATGTTTGCCGTGCCGTTCGACGATATCGCCCCGATCGTCGGGCGCTCGCCGGAAGCGGCCAGGCAGCTCGCAAGCCGGGCCCGGCGTCGTGTCCAGGGAGCGGATGCTGCGCCCAGTGCCGATCGTACCCGGCAACGGAAAATCGTCGAGGCTTTCCTTGCCGCTTCACGGGGTGGGGATTTCGAGGCTTTGCTGGCGGTTCTCGATCCGGATGTCGTCTTCAGGTCCGATGCGGCGGCGGTTCAGTTGGGAGCGCTGGCGGAAATTCGTGGCGCCGCAGCCGTCGCCAACACCTTCAAGGGAAGGGCGCAGGGTGCGAAACCGGCTCTTGTGGATGGCGAGCTTGGCTTGGTCGTCGTGATCCGCCGCGCTCTCCATGTCGTGCTCATTCTGACGATCGAAGACAACAGGATCAGCGAAATTCACGCAATTGCCGATCGCGAGCGGCTTGGTGAAATTTCCTATTCGGTTTTTGATCGCGATTGAGCTTGGGCCCCGATTCAATTTTTTGATGCGGCCTGTCGGATGCGGCGCTACTTCTACGTCTTGTTCAAGATGGGAGGCTACCGATGCTCTATGCAATCCTGTGCTACAACGACGAGAATGCCGTGTTTTCCTGGTCCAAGGATGAGGAGGAGAGCACGATGGCGCGGCTGCACGCGGTCGAGAAGAAGCTTGCCGACAGGGGCAAGCTCGGGCCGGTGGCGCGGCTGATGCCGACGACAGCGGCGACCACGCTACGCAAGGGAAAGAATGAACCCTTGATCCTCGACGGGCCGTTCGCCGAGACCAAGGAGCAGTTCCTCGGGTTTTTCATTGTCGACTTCGATACGCTCGATGAGGCGGTCGAGTTCTCAAAGGAGCTCGCGATCGCCAATCCCGGCGCCGGCGCCTATGAGATCCGGCCGCTCTACGTCTTCAGGCCGGGAACCATCGCGACATGACCGATATCCTCTGGATCGACAAGGCTCTCGCATCGGCGAGGCCCCAGGCGCTCGGGGCACTGCTCCGGTATTTCCGCGATCTCGACATTGCAGAAGAGGCGTTTCAGGAGGCTTGCCTCCGGGCACTGAAGACGTGGCCGGATAAGGGGCCGCCGCGCGATCCTGTGGCCTGGCTGATCTTCGTCGGGCGCAACAGCGGCATCGACGTCGTCCGCCGGCGCGGCAAGACCGACCCGCTGCCGGAGGAGGAGGCGTTCTCGGACACCGGCGACGCCGAGGCCGAGATGGCCGATCGCCTCGACGGGGCGAACTATCGCGATGACATCCTGCGGCTGCTGTTCATCTGCTGCCATCCTGATTTGCCGGCGACCCAGCAGATCGCGCTGGCGCTGCGGATCGTCTCGGGGCTGTCGGTAGCGCAGATCGCCAAGGCGTTCCTCGTCGGCGAAAGCGCGATGGAGCAGCGCATCACTCGGGCAAAGGCCAAGGTCGCGGCTGCCGGCGTCGCCTTCGAGACCCCCGGAGCTGTCGAGCGCAGCGAGCGTATGACGATCGTGTCGGCGATGATCTATCTCGTTTTCAACGAGGGCTATTCGAGCGGCGAGGAGGCGCGCGACGCATCCGCCTTTACCGACGAGGCGATCCGGCTGGGGCGGCTGCTTCTGCGCATCTTTCCCTCGGAGCCGGAGACCATGGCTCTGCTTGCGCTGATGCTGCTGCAGCAGTCGCGCAGGGCCGCGCGCTTCGATAGCCGTGGGCAATTAGTCTTGCTGGAGGATCAGGATCGCTCGCTCTGGAACGGCGAGCTCATCAACGAGGCGCTGGCGCTGCTCGACAAGGCGATCCGCCATCGCCGGCCCGGTCCCCATCAACTGCAGGCGGCGATCGCGGCACTGCATGCGCGGGCGCGGCGCGCGGAGGACACCGACTGGGAGGAGATCGACTTGCTTTATCAGGGCCTCGAACGCCTGCAGCCATCACCGGTGGTTACCCTCAATCGCGCCGTCGCAGTTGCCAAGCTGAAGGGGCCGGCCGAAGCGCTTGATTTGATCGATCCGCTGGCGGACCGTCTGTCGGCCTATTTTTATTTTCATGGTCTCAGGGGCGGTCTGCTGATGCAGCTCAAGCGGAACGGCGAGGCCCGCGAGGCCTTCAACCGGGCCGTCGCGCTCGCAAATTCTTCCGCCGAAGCCGCGCATATTCGCCAGCAGCTCGACCGTCTCGAAGAAGATGCGGTGGCGTCGCTGGTCAAATAATTTCAGGAATTTCCTCTTCGTCCTGTCGGGACGAGCACTGTCTCAACGTCCTTGGGATACGCGCTGCAAAGGCAGGGTTTCAACAACAGGAAGGACGAAGATCATGATAGAGCAGAATGCCGCCCCGAAATACGAACTGTCGCTGACCCGCGTGATCGACGCGCCTCGGAGCAAGATATTCAAGGCCTGGACCACGCCGGAGCTCGTCAAGCAATGGTTCGCGCCTCTGCCGTGGACGACACCGCATGTCGAGATGGACGTGCGGCCAGGTGGTGCAAACCTGTTTGTCATGAGCGATCCTGACGGTAACGAGTTCCCCAACCGCGGGGTCTATCTCGAGGTCGTCGAAAACGAGAAGCTTGTCTTCACCGATGCCTTCACCAGCGCCTGGGTTCCCTCGGCAAAGGCGTTCATGGTCGGGACGATCACTCTTGAAGACCTTGGTGGCGGCAGGACGAAATACACGGCGACCGTGCTGCACTGGAGCGAAGAAGACCGTCAGGCGCACGAGAAGATGGGCTTCTACGAAGGCTGGGGACAGTGCACCGACCAGCTCGCGGCGCTGGTTGCCAAACTCTGATTTCACTCTGCATTCAGGGGGATACCACAATGACCTACGCAATCGATTCAACGTCGGTATCGCGCGCCCAGCGCGTCGCCGGCATCGCCCTCAGCGGCCTGATCGTCGCCTTCCTCGTCTTCGACGGCGCGATCAAGCTGGTCCCGATCGCGCCGGTGACCGAGACGATGACGGCGCTCGGCTATTCCGGCGATCCGATGCTCGCCCGTGGTCTCGGCATCGTCACACTCATCTGCGCGCTGCTCTATGCAATCCCGCGGACATCGGTGCTTGGCGCGATCCTGCTGACCGGGCTGTTGGGCGGCGCCATCGCCACCCATCTGCGCGTCGGCAGCCCTGTTTTCTCGCACCTGCTCTTCGGAGCCTATCTCGGCATCATCGCCTGGGGCGGGCTTTATCTGAGATATGAAGCCGTTCGCAGAATGATTCCGTTCAAGCTCTGATGTGATTGATTTTGGAATCGAAACGGTATGAGCAGTGGGACGCAACTCATCAACTTTCTCGAACAAATCGTTCTAACATTCCTGTTTGCGATCCGGCTGGTGGCTGCTTATCTGCGGGTTCATAACCAGATGGACGGACACCATGGAACTCGGGCTTTACACATTTGCTGACGTCGACCCCAATCCTCAAGGCGGCAAGGGGCCGGAAGCGGCGCGGCGGGTCAGGAACCTTATCGAGGAAATCGAGCTTGCCGATCAGGTCGGGCTGGATGTCTTCGGCCTCGGCGAGCATCATCGGCCGGACTATGCGGCGTCCGCGCCAGCAATGATCCTGGCTGCGGCGGCTGTGAAGACGAAGAATATCCGGCTTACCAGCGCGGTCACCGTGTTGAGTTCCGACGATCCGGTTCGCGTCTTTCAGCAATTCTCGACGCTCGATCTCTTGTCGAACGGTCGGGCCGAGATCATGGCGGGGCGGGGGTCGTTCATCGAGTCCTTTCCCTTGTTCGGCTATAATCTCGAAGACTACGACCAGCTGTTCGAGGAGAAGCTCGATCTGCTTCTGGCGATCCGCGATGGCGAGCACGTGAACTGGGCGGGCGCGATGCGTGCGCCGCTCAACGGCCAGGGCGTCTATCCGCGTCCGTTGCAGGAGCCGCTTCCGGTCTGGATCGCCGTCGGTGGAACGCCGCAATCGGTCGCACGCGCCGGCGCTTTCGGACTGCCGGTGGCCATCGCCATCATCGGCGGCGAGCCCCGCCGTTTCGCGCCGTTGCTCGATCTCTATCGCGAGGCAGCGCGGCGCGCCGATCAGGATCCGGCGAAGCTCAAGACCAGCATCAATGTTCATGGCTTCATCGCCGATACCACGGAGGCCGCGGCCGATCAGTTCTATGGGCCGCAGTCGGAAGTGATGAACCGGATCGGGCGTGAGCGAGGCTGGGGGCCGACCAGCAGGGCGCAGTTCGATCTGTCGCGTGGCCCGCACGGCGCGCTGTTCGTCGGCGACCCAGAATTGGTGGCCGAGAAGATCGTCGCGCACCATCGCCTGTTCAAGAACGATCGCTTCCTTTTGCAGATGGCGATCGGCACGATGCCGCATGCGCAGATCATGCGCGGCATCGAGCTCTACGGCACGAAAGTGGCGCCGCTGGTCAGAAAGGCATTGACTGAGGCTCAAGGAGAGGCGAAAGCGACGGCTTGATCTTATCCGCCCGGTGCTGCCGGGAACTGACCGGAAGCAGCGAATGATCATTTCCAACGATGACGAACTGGCAAAGCTGAAAGAGATCGGCCGCATCTGCGCCAATGCGCTGAAGACGATGGCGGCAGCTCTCGAGCCCGGCATTACTACGCTTGAGCTGGACGCTATCGGGCGTAAAGTGCTGGAGGATGCCGGCGCCCGGTCTGCGCCTGAGTTCTGCTACAGGTTTCCCGGGGCCACCTGCATCAGCGTCAACGAGGAAGTGGCCCACGGCATTCCGGGGCCACGCGTCATCCTCGCCGGGGATCTGGTCAATCTCGATGTGTCGGCGGAGAAGGACGGGTTCTTTTCGGATACCGGCGCGTCGTTCACCGTGCCGCCGGTCAAGCCGAAGGTGGAGCGCCTCTGCCGCGACGGCAAGCGGGCGCTTTGGGTCGGGCTAAACCAGGTCCGCAGCGGTGCGCCGTTTTTGCAGATAGGCAAGGCGGTGGGCGCCTTCGCTCAGAAGAACCGATATACGCTGGTCGCCAATCTTGCCAGCCACGGCATCGGGCGCTCGCTGCACGAGGAGCCGGCCGAGGTTTCCACCTGGGCCGATCCGAGCGAAACTCGCATCATGGAAGACGGGCTGGTCTTTACCGTCGAACCGTTCCTGTCGCTCGGCGCCACCTGGGCCGAGGGTGGGGATGACGCGTGGACGCTTTATAGCGATCCGCGCGCGCCGACGGTGCAGTTCGAGCACACCGTCGTTGCGACGCGCAACGGGCCTATGATCCTGACGCTTGCCGACGAGTGAGATCCGAGCCGGCTTTAGTCGGCCGGATCGGATCTTGGGCGCAGGATATCGGCGGCAGCCTGTTCGAGGATGGCGGCGATGCGGGTACCCTCGGCCTTGGTCCAGGGGTGTTTCATCCTGAGTGCCGAGCGCAACAGCTGCCGCGCGGCGCGGACTTCGCCAGCGTCACGCTCGAAGGCGCTGTCATCGTTGCCTTCGCCGTTCTCATCCTCGCTACCGAACATCCGCCTGACATGCGCCATTTTCTCGCCGATGTGGCCGAGCTTGGCGAGGGTGACCTCGATCAGCGCCCGGTTTTCATCGACGCGCTTCTGGCCGGCCTCGGTGATGCGATAGAGCTTCTTGGTGCCGCTGACCTCGACTTCGGCAAGCGCCGTTTCTTCAAGGTAGGTGAGGGCAGGGTAGATGACGCCCGGGCTCGGCACGTAAAAGCCGCCGGACCGCTCTTCGAGTATTTTGATCAGCTCATAGCCATGGCGCGGCTGCTCTGCGAGCAGTGCGAGAATGATGAGCTGCAGGTCGGCGGCATCGAACTTCCGGCCCGTGCGGAAACCGCCGCCAAACATACCGCCCTTGAAGCCTCTCATGAATTCTCTTCCCCGCTCTAAGCGTCGATCGTGGTGCTCGCCGTGTCGCAGGATATACTCTTCTGCGCGATGAAAGCCACCGCCGCACATTCCGTGTTTGAAACCTCTCATGATTTTTATCCTTTTTCCGATTGCACGAACAATATCGTTCGTAATGTCGTACGATATATATCGTAAGATAATTAGATGCAAGATGGCCTTTCAGTAATTTTGCATGGGACAGGAATTACGGGAGGATAGCGTGGTGTTTTGTGAAAAAGAGCGGGTGCGAGGCCAAGATCAAGCGCAGTTACAATTGCGTAACAATGGGATAAAGCCGGTTGCCGCGTCTTTGGAACTGTCTTAGGTTCGCCGCAAATCGTCGCCAATGGCGGCCTAGAGACGAAGCCCACGGTCGAGAGACCAAGTAGAAGAAAGCCCCGCCGCCCGTGTTTCATTCCTTTTTCCCACAGCCCAGGCTGTTCTTTACCTCGCTTATCGTCTGGACGCTGGTTGCCATAGCAGGCTGGTACCTCTTCGCTGCCGGCTTTGGAGCGACGCACGGTTTTGCATCGGTTCCGGAAGATCAGCAGCCGATCGACCTTTCATTCTTCTTACTTCGCGAAAATATCTGGTTTTACGGCTACTTCCTGCTGAGCGCGGTCATCTTCTGCGGCGCCTGGCACATAAGGGCAGCGAACCATCCCTGGAAGGTTTGGTCGGTCTGGGGTTCGGCGCTGATCATCTTCGTCACTTATTTCAGCGTACAAATTTCGGTCGTGATCAACAACTGGCGCCGTCCGTTCGGGGATCTGTTGCAGAACGCGCTGGTAAAGAAGCCGGGCGTTTCCGTCGAAAACTTCTATGAGCTGATGCTGGTCTTTGCGCAGATCGCCTTTCTCAGCATGTTCGTCTCGATCATGACCGACTTTTTCACCAGCCACTACATCTTCCGCTGGCGCATGGCGATGAACAATTTCTACATGTCGAAGTGGGAAAAGCTGCGGCATATCGAAGGCGCCTCGCAGCGCGTTCAGGAGGATACGATGCGCTTTTCGAGCACGCTCGAAGGCCTTGGCATCAACCTGATCAACTCGGTCATGACGCTGGTCGTCTTCCTGCCAATTCTTCTGGCTTTGTCGACCTACGTCACCGAGCTACCCTTCATCGGCAAGGTGCCAAATTCCTTGTTCTGGCTCGCGCTCTTCTGGTCCATATTCGGGACGCTTTTGCTGGCATTTGCAGGCATCAAATTGCCTGGACTGAATTTCCGCAACCAGCGCGTCGAGGCTGCCTATCGCAAGGAGCTGGTCTATGGCGAAGATCATGCGGACCGGGCTCAACCGGCTACTGTCGTCGAGCTCTTCGCAAATGTCCGCCGCAACTACTTCCGCATGTATTTTCACTACATGTATTTCAACGTCGCCCGCTATTTCTACCTCCAGGCCGACAATCTTTTTGTGATCTTCATGCTCGTGCCGACCATCGTTGCCGGCGTAATCACCTACGGTATCTTTCAGCAGATCTCGACCGCCTTCGGACAGGTGAGCAACTCGTTCCAGTATCTCGTCAATTCCTGGACGACGATCATCGAATTGCTGTCGATCCATAAGCGCCTGAAAGCCTTCGAGGCTGCAATCGATAACGAGCCGTTGCCGGCGATCGATCGGCATTATCTCGAACGGCAGGCGGAAAACGTGAATGTGGATGCTTGAGGGCTGCTAGCGACAGACTAAGAAGAGGCTCCGGTGACGGAGCCTTTTTCAGTTGGGAGCAAGTGGCACCCCCCTCTGTCGGCCGGGCCGACATCTCCCCCACAAGGGGGGAGATCAATGTGCCGCGAGGGGGTGCTCCAGCAATCTCCACCCTTGTGGGGGAGATGTCAGCGAAGCTGACAGAGGGGGGTGACTTGGTGAGAGCTAAATTACGCGCCCATCAAAGCCCTGATGCCTGCGGTTTTCCCCGTGCTGCAATCATCGGGAGGGCTTCCGAATAGCTGACGCAGGCGACGTCCTGCTTATGACAAACATCGCTGACGAAGCGGTCGAGGGCGCGCCAATAGGCGCCGGCATTCATCTCGACGAAGTGGAAGCCGAGCTGGAGCGGGATGCGGTCGCCGTTGTATTGCTTGTCGAAGGCGGCCTCGTAGGCCTCGAAGCTGCGGTCCTCGAACGACTTCGAGTCGGGCTTGTCCTCGACGCCCTTCGAATGATGGACATAGAGATTATAGTCCATGCCGATGACGAGGTGGTGGTCCGGACCCTCCGGGATCAGCGGCAGGCCGAAGCGGTATAGGCCATCGACCTTTTGCGGCAACATCGGGCCTCTGGTAACCAGGCTGGCGTCGTACTGGAAGCCCATGGCCTTTTCCGCCGGCACTAGGCCGTCGCTGGTCGAGAGATAGGGCGCGCGGAAGCCCTTGACGTCGTTGGTGGCGAAGTCTTCCCAGCCTTGCGGTTCTTGGGCGGTCTCCCCGACATTCTTCCAGGCATCGCGCAACGCGACGCGGGAGGCCAGGAATTCCTGCTTCCATTCGGCTTCCGTCCATTTCTTGCCGTCGAAGTGCCCGCAGGCGTGGCTAGAAATATCGTCGCCTTCCTGGTGTGCACCCCAGATATTGGCAATGCGGGTGCGGATTTCGTCGTCGCTTCTGGCGAAGCCGACATTCGACTTTCCCTGCTTCTGGCCTGGACCCTGATAGGCCTTCGCCTGATCGTGGTTCATCAGGAAGGTGCAGGAGAGGAAGAACGTGAAATGAGCGCCGTTGCGCGTCGCGATCTCGCGGCTTTTCGTCCAGAGCGCATTGTCATGCGCGCCGTCGAAGGAGATGAGGACGATCTGCTTCGGTTTCTCGTTCGGCTTTTCCTGCGCGTTGGCTGCCGGGGAGAGCAAAAGAGAAAAGGTGAAGGCTGACGAGATGAGATTTGCAGGAGACAAGAAACGAAACATGGGCACCGCGACGATTTGCTTCGGGGTTTGATGCCGCAGGAATGAGGCAAAGCTGGGATCGCTGTGGCAATTTCCGGACAAACCGGTCATGGATGGCTGATACGCGGTAAAACAGGATCTTATTCATGGCATTGCTTGTCGTCGGCATCATTCTCTTTCTCGGGATCCATCTGATCCGGACATTTGCACCCGGCTTTCGCCAATCGATGATCTCCCGGCTCGGAAAATCGGGTTGGATGGCAGCCTATTCGGTCGCCAGCATCGTGGCGCTTGTCTTCCTCGCCTATGCCTTCAGCGTCGCGCGTACGCAGACGACGGTGCTTTATTCGCCGCCCGGCTGGGCCTCGCACATCACCATAGCCTTGATGCTGTTGGCGTCGATCTGTCTCACCGCCAGCCTTCTTCCGGCTGGCCACATCGCCGCGAAGACGAAGCATCCGATGGTGTTGTCGGTGAAGATCTGGGCGCTGGCGCATCTGATCGCCAATGGCGACAGCGCTTCGGTGCTGTTATTCGTCTCTTTCCTTGCCTGGGGTGTGATCCTCAGGATTTCGCTGAAGAGGCGGGCTCGCGCCGGCGAGATCAACACGCGGCCGTTCGTGTCGGCAAAATACGATCTCTATGCTGTGGTCCTCGGCTTCGTGCTCTGGGGCTTGATCATCTGGAAGCTGCACGAATGGATTATCGGAGTTTCGCCGTTGGCCATGGCATGATTTCAGCAGCTCCCCCTTACATCGGCGGCAAAATAGAGTAGAAGGCCCGTTCACGCGCTGCATCCAGCTGGCGTGATCCCGCTTTTAAAGATTGAGCTTGGCCCGGGCCGGAGACGAGAATGGCATTCAACGACGATAGCTTCATCCGTGAAGTCAACGAGGAACTTCGTTCCGACCAGCTTCGGTTCGTATGGCGCCGGTTTGGCCGCGTCTTCCTTGGCCTTGCCGTACTTATCGTCGTCGCCACGGCTGCCTTCAGCGGCTATCGTTACTGGGCCAGCCACCAGGCCGGCGACACGGGCGACAAGTTCATCGCCGCCCTGACGCTGGCGGACCAGAACAAGACCGACGATGCGCTTGCCGCGTTGAGCGCTATCGAGAAGACCGGCCACGGCTCGTATCCGCTGCTGGCCAGCATGCGCGCGGCGACGTTGCAGGCGCAGAAGGGTGATGTTGCGGGCGCCGTCGCCCAGTTCACCGCCATCAGCAAGCAATCCGGCGTGCCACCCGTCATCCGTGATGCGGCGCGTCTTCGTGCGGCCTTCCTGCTGGTCGACACGGGCACCTACGATCAGGTTTCGGCACAGGCTGAAGAACTTGCCGTTCCCGGCAATGCATTCCGCCATTCGGCGCGCGAGGTTCTCGGTCTTGCCGCTTTCAAGGCCGGCGATTTCGTCAAGGCTCGCCAGTGGTATCAGGCCATCGCCGACGACGCGCAATCGCCGCGCAACGTTGCCAATCGCGCGCAGATGATGCTTGATAACATCATCGCCTCCGGCAAAGCCCCCAAAGCCCAGGGCTAAAGGAAAAACAATCCAATGAGTTTCACGGTCGCCATCGTCGGTCGCCCGAATGTCGGCAAGTCCACTCTTTTCAACCGTCTGGTTGGCAAGAAGCTGGCGCTTGTCGACGATACACCCGGCGTCACCCGCGACCGCAGGCCGGGCGATGCCCGGCTGATGGGTCTGAAGTTTCGCATTATCGACACGGCGGGTCTCGAAGAGGCCCACGAGGATACGCTCGAGGGCCGCATGCGCGCCCAGACGGAAGCGGCGATCGAGGAGGCGGATTTGACGCTCTTCGTGGTCGACGCCAAATCCGGCCTGACGCCGCTCGACAAGACATTCGGCGAGATGTTGCGCCGAAGCGGCAAGCCTGTCGTTCTCGTTGCCAACAAGTCGGAAGCCAAGGGTTCCGAAGGCGGGTTCTACGATGCCTTCACGCTTGGGCTCGGTGAGCCTTGCCCGATCTCGGCCGAACATGGCCAGGGAATGATCGATCTTCACAACGCGATCGTGGAAGCGATCGGCGAGGACCGCGCTTATCCCGAGGAAGATGAGGACGTCGCTGAGACCGATGTTTCGCTGCCGCGTGCCGATGGCGAAGACGAGGAGATCGACGAAGAGCCAGCCTATGACGACACTCGTCCGCTTCGCATTGCCATCGTCGGTCGTCCGAATGCTGGCAAGTCGACAATGATCAACCGCTTTCTGGGTGAGGATCGTCTGCTGGTCGGCCCGGAAGCGGGCATCACCCGCGACTCGATCTCAGTCGATTGGACCTGGCGCGGCCGCATGGTTCGAATGTTCGACACGGCAGGCATGCGCCGCAAGGCGAGGGTTACCGAGAAGCTCGAGAAGCTCTCCGTTGCAGACGCGCTCAGGGCCATCCGCTTTGCCGAGACTGTCGTCATCGTTTTCGATGCGACGATCCCGTTCGAAAAGCAGGATTTGCAGATCGTCGATCTGGTCATCCGCGAGGGACGTGCGGCGGTGCTTGCGTTCAACAAGTGGGACATGATCGAGGACCGGCAGGCGGTGCTTGCCGAATTGCGCGAAAAGACGGACCGCTTGCTACCGCAGGCGCGGGGTATCCGCGCCGTGCCGATCGCCGGGCAGACCGGCGAGGGGCTGGACCGCCTGATGCAGGCGATCGTCGATACCGACATGGTCTGGAACAAGCGCATCGCGACCGCCAAGCTCAATAAATGGCTTGAATCTCGGCAGATCCAGCATCCGCCACCCGCCGTTTCCGGTCGCCGCATCAAGCTGAAATACATGACGCAGGTGAAAGCTCGTCCGCCAGCCTTCATGATCTCCTGCACGCGTTCCGACTCGCTGCCGGAATCCTACGTCCGCTATTTGACGAACGGGTTGCGCGAAGATTTCGGGATGCCGGGCGTGCCGATCCGCATCCACTTCAGGACATCGGAAAACCCCTACGAGACCAAGAGAAAGCGCTGATATCGGTTGATCGTCAGCTTCAAAATCCGCCTGGCAGAAATGCAGGCGGATTTTTGCGTTCAGGCCCTACGGATCATCCGTCCGCGATAGTTGGCCACCCGAACATTGCCGATGAACTGCTTCGTCGCAGCCTCCCACGTATAAGTCAGCGCGAGCGCGCGTGCTTCCTCCCGCGAGCAGGTGAGCGCGGTCAGGCAGGCTTCGGTCAGGTCGTGATGGACAGCACCCGCCTTCTCATAGCCGCCCAGGATATCGGCCGGGCCGGTCACCGGATAGGCGGCGACGGGCACGCCGCTGGCCAACGCTTCGAGGATGGTATTGCCGAAGGTGTCCGTTTTTGATGGAAAGACGAAAACGTCGGCCTGGGCATAAGCCGTCGCCAGTTCCTCGCCGAATTTTGGACCGGTGAAAAGTACGTCGGGGTAGAGCTTCTTCAGTTCGGCAAGAGCCGGGCCGTCGCCGATTACGACCTTCGATCCCGGCAGATCGAGATCGAGGAAGGCGGGAAGGTTTTTTTCGAGCGCCACCCGGCCGACTGTCATGAAGATCGGCCGCTTAAGGCCGAAAGGCTCGGCCTCAAGCGCCTGTGGCCGGAACAGCTCATGGTCGATGCCGCGGGTCCATGGCAGGAGATTGCGGATGCCCTTTGCCTTGAGTTCGTTCGCAAGGCTCGGGGTGGCCACCATGCAGCCGAAGCCGGCATTGTGAAACCAGCGGACAAAGGCATAAAGCCAGGATTTCGGAATCGGCAGCCTTGCCGAGACATATTCAGGGAAACGGGTGTGATAGGTCGTGGAGAATGGCATGCCGTTTTTCTTGCACCAGCGGCGGGCGGTCAGGCCAAGCGGACCTTCGGTGGCGATATGGACGTAAGATGGCTTGGCCTTGGCGATCCTGGCAGCCACACGCCGATAACTGGCGATCGAAAGTCGGATTTCCGGATAGGTGGGGCAGGGTATGCTGCGAAAACCTTCCGGGGTGAGCATCGTGACGTCGACACCCATGCGCGCGAGTTCGCGGTTGGTATTCTCGATCGAACGGACCACGCCGTTGACCTGTGGATGCCAGGCATCCGTCACGATGAGCAGCCGTTCGGGCGTGACGGTCGGGGTGGCCTCCTGCATCCAGGTCCTGTGGTCGATGTCCGACAAGCGTTGCAACATGTCCAAAAGGTTCCATCCGCGCCGCCGGTTTGTCAGGCGTGACGCCGTCCGGCAGCGCGAGAATGATTCTCGCGCCTAGCTATTGTCGTTGTCGTCCATGATGGAATTATTACAGATCGACTTCAGACGTCGTTCCCAACGCCCAAGCGCTCCGGAGCGACGAGCGCACCGTGCTCGCTGATGACTTTCGCGGCGATCTTTACCGCAAAACGGGCAGCGGCGATCGGATCGTGCGACGTCAGGTATTCAGCAAGAAACGCGCCGTTGAAGCTATCCCCGGCGCTTGTCGTGTCGACCACTTGCTCGACCTTCTCGGCTGGAACCTGTGTGTCGCCGGCATCGGTGTGGACGATCGCTCCGTCGGCGCCATTCTTGACTACGACCATATGTGCGCCGAGTGCCCGGTAGCGGTGGATCGTCGCCTCGACGCTGTCGTCGCCGAAATGGCTGGCCTCGTCGTCGAAGCTCGGCATGACCAGGGTCGAGGCGCGGGCGCCCTCGCCAATGGTCGTATGCATGGCATCGAAGCTGTTCCAGAGGCGAGGCCGCAGGTTCGGATCGAAGACGACGAGCTTGCCGATGGCCCTGGCGCGCCGGAGCTCCGACAGGAGCGTTTCGGTGTCCTCATGGGTGAGGATAGCGAGCGTGATGCCGGAGAAATAGACGACGTCGGCAGCCTCGATTGCCTCGCGAAGCCGATCGCCGTCGACCGCGAGCTGGCGGGCGGCCGAACTGTCGCGCCAATAGCTGAAGGAGCGCTCGCCGTTCTTCAGGTTGATCATGTAGAGGCCGGGGGTCTTGCCGCGGATGCGGCGGATCTGCGAAGTGCCAATCCCGGCCTTGGTCATGAATGCCAGCATCTCGTCAGACATCGGATCGTCGCCGAGCGCGGTGAAATAGTCGACGGACCAATCCTTTGGCAGGCAAGCGCGCGCATACCAGGCGGTATTGAACGTGTCGCCGGCAAAGCCCTTGCGCAAATAGCCGTCATGCGCCTGCGACAGCTCCACCATGCACTCACCGATCGACAAGAATTTTCCGCCCACGCATCTGCTCCCACAAATCCAGCTTTCGATGGGTGATACGCAATGCGACCGCAGGAAACAAGGTTCCCCCGCCCGTCGAGAGTCAAGTTTAAGGCCGGTCCATATGATAGCACGCGGCTCTCTGCGCGGCGCGTACATCCTCCAGCTCGGGCATTGCGCTCCGACAGATATCCGTCGCCTTCCAGCATCGGGGAGAGAAGACGCAACCGGGCGGCGGGTTTAGCGGCGAGGGCGGGTCGCCCTGCAGCCGGATGCGTTTTCGCGCGCGGGCAGCCTTGGGGTCCGGCACGGGAGCCGCTGAGAATAGGGCCTGCGTATAGGGATGGGCCGGATGCTGGAAAACGGTGGCGCAGTCGCCGGCCTCGACGATCCGTCCGAGATAGAGCACCAGCACGTCGTCCGAGATCAATCGCACGACGGAGAGGTCGTGGCTGATAAATATCAGCGTCAGGCCAAATTCCTTGCGGAGCTTGCGCAGAAGCGTGATCACCTGACCCTGGATCGAGACATCCAAAGCTGAAACCGGCTCGTCGCAGATGATCAGTTTTGGTCTCGTGATGACGGCGCGGGCGATGCCGATACGCTGGGCCTGGCCGCCCGAGAATTCGTGCGGATAGCGGTTGATCATCTCGGGCACGAGCCCGACCGCCGCCATGATCTCGTGAACACGCTCCTGGCGCTGGGCCTTTGTGAGTTTCGGCTCGAATACGGTCAGCGGCTCGGCGATAATGTCGCCGACGGTCATGCGCGGGTCGAGCGAGGCGATCGGATCCTGGAAAATGATCTGCATGTCGCGGCGGGCGGCGCGCATGTCCTCGTCCGAAAGTTTCAGCAGGTCGCTGCCTTGCCACATGATCCGCCCCTTCTGGGCGTGGATCAATCGCAGGATAGAGCGGCCGAGCGTCGACTTTCCGCAGCCGGATTCGCCGACTATGCCGAGCGTGCGGCCCTCTTTCAGCTCAAAGGAGACGTCGTTGACGGCAGTCAGCATCAGCGGCGGCTTGAAGAAGGATTTCGACGGCAGCTCGAACTGCGTGGTCAGGTGATCGACCTTCAGGAGGGTCCGTTCAGACATGGCTCAAGACCTCCTCGCGGCGGGGGAATGGATGGAAGCAGGCCGCGCAGTGGCGTATCGCCAGTGTTTCAAGTTTTGGCGAAGCGTCGATGCAATCATCCTGCGCGATCGAACAGCGTGGGGAGAAGCTGCAGCCGCGTGGCAGATGCTGCAGGTTCGGCGGGCGGCCGGGAATGACCGCCAAGTCGTCGACGTCCTGATCGGGTCTCGGGATCGAGGCATGCAATGCGGCTGTATAGGGGTGCGCCGGGTTCTCGAACAATTCGTCGACCGGGGCTTCCTCGACGATGCGCCCGGCATACATGACCGCGACGCGATCGGCGAGGCCCGCGACAACACCGAGATCATGGGTGATCATCACAAGCGCCGTGTTCATTTCAGCCGTCAAATCATTGAAAAGGTCGAGAATTTGGGCCTGAATGGTGACGTCGAGCGCGGTCGTCGGCTCATCGGCGATCAGGAGCTTCGGCTTGGTCAGCAGGGCCATCGCGATGACGATGCGTTGGCGCATCCCGCCTGATAGTTCGTGGGGATACAGGTTGAAGCGTCGCTCCGGGTCGGGAATGCCGACGCGTTTCAGCATGTCGAGTGCGGCTGCCGATGCGGCGCGAGCGGTGAAGCCGCGATGGACCTCGAGCTGTTCCTTCAGCTGGCGGGAAATCTTGAGGGTCGGGTTGAGCGCCGTCATAGGGTCCTGGAAGACCATGGCCATGTCTTTGCCGCGAACCTGGTCGAGTTCGCGCGGCTTCAGCGCCAACACGTCCCTGCCTTCGAGCAGCGCCTGGCCGCTGGTGCTGCCGTTCTTGGCGAGCAGTCCCATGATGCCGAGGAAGGTCTGGCTCTTGCCCGACCCGGATTCGCCGACGATGGCGACGCGTTCGCCGCGACGGATTTTCAGGTTCATCTTCGAGACGGCGGCGACATCCCCTCCCGGCGTGCGGAAGGTGATCGAGTAATCCCTGAGTTCGAGGAGGGTATCGTTTTTCAATTCGTCAGACATGTCAGCGGTCCTTCGGATCGAATGCGTCGCGCAGGCCATCGCCGATGAACAGCAGGCTCATCAGCAGGGCGACAAGAAAGGCGGCTGGGAATGCCAAAAGCCAGGGCATGGTTTCCATAACGTTGGTGCCGTCGGCAATCAGCGTTCCGAGCGAGGTCAACGGCTCCTGCACGCCGAAGCCTAGGTAGGAGAGAAAGCTCTCGGTGGCGATGATCTCCGGCACGGTGAGAGCGGCGTAGATGACCACCGGTCCGATCAGGTTCGGCACGATATGCTTGATGATGATCTTGAACGGCCGCTGGCCGGAGGCGCGCGCGGCCTCGATGAATTCACGGTGTTTCAGCGACAATGTCTGGCCGCGAACGATGCGGGCCATGGTCAGCCATTCCAGCGCGCCGATGGCGGCAAAGAGCAGGTAGACGTTACGCCCGAAGATCACCATCAGGAGGATGACGAAGAGGATGTAGGGGAGCGCATACATGATGTCGACGAAGCGCATCATGATGGTGTCGAGCCTGCCGCCGAAATAGCCCGACACGGCGCCGTAGAGCACGCCGATCACTACCGAGACGAAGGTGGCCACGAGGGCGACCGTCAGCGAAACGCGGGTGCCGAAGAGAACGCGGGCAAGCAGGTCGCGGCCATTTGCGTCGGTGCCGAAATAGTGGCTGCCCTCAAGGGTGGGCGGTGCGCGGAAGGCGGCCCAATCCGGGTCCTCGTATCCGTTTGGAATGAGGCTCGGGCCGATGATCGCTGCCAGCACCAGCAGGGTGATGACGACAAGCGAGATCGCCGCGGCCTTGTTGCGCAGCAGCCGGCGTAGCGCGTCTTTCGAGAGCGAACGCCCTTCCGGAGCAAGGCCTTCTGCTGCCAGCAATTCTTCGGCCAGCAGCTCTTTTCTTGCGGGGTTCAGGATCATCTTGCCCTCACTTTCGGGTCGAGCCATGCATAGGCGATATCGACGACGAGGTTCAGGAAGACGATCAGCACCATGTAGAAGATGACCGTTCCGAGAACCATGCCGTAGTCGCGGTTGAGGGCGGCGTTGATGAAATAGCGGCCGATGCCGGGCAGGCCGAAGATGCTTTCGACGACCAGCGAGCCGGTCAGGAGATAGCTTGCGGCGGGGCCGAGATAGGAGACGACGGGCATCAGAGCCGGTCTCAAAGCGTGCCGCATGACGACCAGCCGCGGGCCGATGCCCTTGGCTTTCGCGGTGCGGATGAAGTTCTGGTTCATCACCTCGATCATCGAGCCGCGCATCAGCCGGGAAATGCGGGCCGCATGCGGGAGTGCAAGCACGATCACCGGCAGGATCAGATATTTGATCGAACCGTCGCCCCAACCTCCGACGGGCAGGATATGGAGCTGGATGCCGAAGACCAGCTGCAGGATCGGCGCGATGAGGAAGTTCGGCAGCACCAGGCCGATCAGCAGGATGCCGCCAAGCCAATAATCCGCCTGGCGGTTCTGGTAGAGCGCGCCAAGACAGCCGACGATCACGCCGATGAGGATGGCGAGAATGAAGGCGCTGGTGCCGATGGTGAAGGTATAGGGCAGGCCGACCATGATCTGCTGGGTGACGGTGAAATCCTGGTTGGCGAAGGACGGACCGAGATCGCCGCGTGCAACGTCGGCCATGTAGATCAGGTACTGCTGGATCAGCGGCTTATCCAGATTGTAGTGGATGGCGAGGTTCTTCAGGATGACCGGCGGCAAGGGCCGTTCGCCATCGAAGGGCCCACCGGGCGCCAGGCGCAAAACGAAAAAGCTGAGTGTCACGGCAATCCACAGGACAGGGATTGTCGACAGCAGACGACGGAGTGCATATCGGATCATGGGCGTGGATAGGCTCCTTCCGACAGTGCCGGAAAGAGCCCGTGTCCCTTACTCTTTGATGGTGAGCCAGCGGGTGCGATGGATGTCCTGCACGTTATCCTCGTAGCCGCTGATCTTAGGCGCAACGACTGTCTGGGAAACGTAATAGTAGATCGGGATCGCGGCGCTGTCGTCGAGCGCGATCTGTTCGGCCTGCTTGAACAATTCAGCACGCTTCTTCAGGTCGGTCTCGGCGTTGCCCTTGGCCAAGAGGGCGTCATAATCTTTATTGCTCCAGCGTCCGTAGTTCATGTCGACGCCGGTCGAGAGCAGGTTCAGGAAGTTGATCGGATCGTTGTAGTCGGCGAGCCAGCCGGCGCGGCCGATCTCGACCTGACCATGCTGCATCTCGTTATAATGCACCTTGGTTTCGGTGTTGTAGAGCTCGACCTCGACGCCAAGCGGCTTCCACATGGAGGCGATCGCGGCAGCGATGCGCTTGTGGTTGTCGTTTGTGTTGTAGCGAAGCTGGGCGTGCAGTGGATGGTCAGGGCCGAAGCCGGCCTCCTTCAGGAGCTTCTTCGCTTCCTCGACCTTCTTGGGATAAGGCAGATCCTTCCAGCTCACGTAAGCCGGTTCGCCATAATTGGCGGTGCCTGGCGGAACCCAGGAATAATCGGGCAATTCGCCGGTGCCGAGAACCTTGGGACCGATGACCTCGCGATTGACGGCCATGGACAACGCCTGGCGGACGCGCTTGTCATTGAAGGGCGGCTTGGTCGCGTTCATGACGTAATAATAGGTGCCGAGGAACGGTACGACATGCGCCTGACCCGGGAGGTTCTTCTGGAGCCAATCGAACTGGTCGGCCGGAAAAGAAGTGAGTAGGTCGAACTCGCCCGCGCGGTAACGCTTCAGCGCCGCCGACTGGTCTTCCAGGGTGTAGAAGGTGACACCGTCGATCTTGACGTCCTTGGCATCCCAGTACTGGTCGTTCTTGACCGTCGTGACGTGCGAGCCCGGTACCCATTCGGTTGGCTTATAGGGACCGTTTGTGACGATATTGCCGATCTTGACCCAGTCGTCGCCCTTGGCCTCCACGACATGCTTCGGCAGCGGATAGGCCGTGTAGTGCATCAGAGCGCTGAGGAAATAGGGGGTCGGATTTTCGAGCGTGATCTCAAGCGTCTTGTCGTCGATCGCCTTGACGCCGAGCTGGTTGAAATCCGTGATCTCGCCCTTGTTGATCTTCTCGGCATTCTTGATGGTGAACTGAAGATAGGCGTATTCGGCTGCCTTTTTCGGATCGACAAGGCGCTGGAAGGCGAAGACGAAGTCTCCTGCTGTCACCGGCTGACCGTCCGACCACTTGATGCCGTCGCGGAGCTTAAACGTGTAAACCTTGCCGTCGGGCGAGATCGTCCAGCTGGCAGCCTCGCCGGGGACCGGATTGTCCTTCGGATCCTCGGTCACGAGGCCTTCGAAGATGTCGCCTGCGATCCGGTTTTCGTAGTCGCTCGAAAGCTTCTGTGGATCAAGCGACATTGGGTCGCCGCCGTTCTGGATATTGAGCGTTGCAGCATGCGCCGAGAAGGCAATAAATGATCCGGCCAACGCGGATGCCAGGAATCGCTTCGTCAAAAATGTCATGATAGCCCCTTCCTTTCTGGAGTCTTTCGCCTTGTTTTCAAGGTCGTTCATTTTTCCCGCAGGTGACCTGTACGTGCAGGTCAATTAGTAGCCTATTGATTAACGCGGCTGTTTCAACCCCCAAAAGGGGTAGGTGGCAAAACGACAGATAGTTACCTACAAGCGCCGCCCATCTTTTCGGAATGGATACCGTGCGTCGAAACCACGCAAGCTTTCCTCGCTTTCGGTTTGTATTTTGCGGCCCGGCGGTTAGTGTGCGATCTCAAGAATTTTTCGAGCGAAGGCGGATTGTTTCATGGAATCAGAGGGCAGGGGCGCTGATTGGTGGCGCGGTGCGGTGATCTATCAGGTCTATCCCCGATCGTTTCAGGATACGGATGCCAACGGCCTAGGCGACATCAAGGGCATCACCCGTCGCCTGCCGCATATCGCCTCTCTCGGCGTCGACGCAATCTGGCTGGCGCCGTTTTTTACCTCGCCAATGGCCGATATGGGCTATGACGTTTCCGACTATTGCGACGTCGATCCGATCTTCGGGACGCTTGCCGATTTTGACGAGATGCTGAATGCAGCGCATGCGCTCGGGCTCAAGGTCATCATCGACCAGGTCATCTCCCACACCTCCGACAAGCATCCCTGGTTCATCGAAAGCCGTTCCAGCCGGACAAATCCCAAGGCTGACTGGTATGTCTGGGCCGAGCCGAAGCCGGATGGGACTGCGCCGAACAACTGGCTGTCGATCTTCGGCGGGCCGGGATGGGAGTGGGACGGGGTTCGCCGCCAGTATTACCAGCATAATTTCCTGATCTCGCAGCCGGACCTGAATTTCCACAATCCCGATGTTCAGAATGCCGTACTTTCGGCTATCAAGTTCTGGTTGGAACGTGGCGTCGATGGCTTCCGGCTCGATACCGTCAATTACTATTTCTGCGACAAGCTCCTGCGAGATAATCCGCCGGTCGAGCCGCGTGACGAGGCGAGCGGGCTCGATGCGCCTGATACCAATCCCTATGGCATGCAGAACCATCTCTACGACAAGACGCAGCCGGAAAACCTCGCATTCCTGAAGCGGCTGCGCGCGCTGCTCGATACCTACGAGAACAGGGCGACTGTCGGCGAAGTCGGCGACGGCGCTCGATCGCTGCAGACGCTCGCTGCCTATACCAGTGGCGGCGACAAGCTGCACATGTGCTACACCTTCGATCTGCTCGGGCCTGAGTTCACGCCGGCGCATTTCCGCCGCTGCGTTAGTTCGTTCCAGGAAAGCGTCACCGATGGCTGGGTCTGCTGGGCGTTCTCGAACCACGACGTTAACCGCCACGTCAGCCGCTTCGCCGAGACGGAAGAAGAACGCCCGCGCGTTGCCAAGCTGGCGATATCCCTGCTGTCGACGCTGCGCGGTTCGATCTGCCTTTACCAGGGCGAGGAGCTGGGCCTGCCGGAGGCTGATCTGGCCTTTGAAGACCTGCGCGATCCCTATGGCATTCGTTTCTGGCCGGCCTTCAAGGGTCGCGACGGATGCCGCACGCCGATGCCCTGGGAAGCGGGCAGGGTACATGCAGGCTTCACGACGGCCGAGAAATCCTGGCTGCCGGTGCCCTATCAGCATGCTGCGCTTGCCGTCGACAAGCAGGAGGCTGAGCCTGATTCCGTTCTGCTGCACTATCGCCAGACGCTTGCCTTCCGCAGACAGCACCCCGCGCTCTACGACGGCGACTTGACATTCGTCGACACCAAGGAAGATGTCCTCGCTTTCACCCGCGAGAAGCGCGGCGAAACGCTGCTCTTCGTCTTCAACCTGGGAAGGAAGCCGGTGGACGTGCATCTGCCGAAGGGATTGACGGTCAAGGAGGTCGTGCCGGTTCCTGGGTTCGTTCCTGCGACGGCGGTCACGAGCGTCAAGTTGGATGGGCTTGATGCGTTTTGCGGGCGGGTTTAGGCGAGCCTATCGCAGCAATTTGTCGTAGTCGGCATGGGAGCTGATCCAGAACCAGACGAAATCTTCGCCGTCTTGCACGGCGAGAGCACGCCAAGATATGCCGACTCGAACCGACCAGAAGCTACCGGCCTGTTTAAAATGAAGCGAAGGATGTTTCGGATTTAATTTCAATAGTTCAAAGTTTCGATCAGCTGACTTTTGAACCTGTGCTGGAAGCGTTCGATAAGCTTGCCAGAAGTCCGCAGTGGCGTGATGCCTCACAGGCGTTTGGTCTTCCCGTTGCGAAAATCAGCCAGGGCCTTTTCGCCGAACCGATCTAGCTTACCGCTCGTCGAATCGGCTTCTATTTGGCTGTCCCAACGCTTTGCCTGCAGCGATTCGAACCAAGCACTGAATGCCTCGAATTCCGCGCTGTCGAGTTCTGCGACCGTCTTCTCGATCTGCTCTAGTTTGGTCATGGCTAGTCCTCTGGGTCCAGCAGTGCCTCGATTGTCGCGTCAAGTCCGTTTCTCCAGATATAACATCGTGGCCCCGCTTATCAAAGCGTTGCGAAGTAGCGTGATGATCGTCGGCATCCATCACCCGATCAGCATGAACTTGTCCACATCCACCATGCCCTTGTCTGAAATCTTCAGGTGGGGGATGACGGGGAGGGGCAGGAAGGCGAGTTGGAGGAAGGGTTCCTGCAGCGTGGAGCCGAGGGCGAGCGCTGCCTGGCGGAGATGGTGGAGCGTGTCGCGGACGCTCTCGTAGGGCTCAAGGCTCATCAGGCCGGCGACAGGCAGGGAGATTTCGCCGGTCACCTTTCCGTCCTCGACGACGACGAAGCCGCCCTTGATCTCACTGAGCCTATTGGCGGCCTGCGCCATGTCGTCCTCGCTGACGCCGACGATGCAGATGTTGTGGCTGTCGTGGCCGACCGTCGAGGCGATGGCGCCTTTCTTCAGGCCGAAGCCCTGGACGAAGCCGTTGGCGTGGTTGCCGTTCTTGCCGTGGCGCTCGATGACGGCGACCTTGATGATGTCGCGGGCGAGATCGACCGTGGTCTGGTTGCCGATGGCCGGAAGGCGGAAGCGGCGGTGCTCGGTGATGATCTTGCCCGGAAGGACGCCGATGACGGAGGTCTCGCCTTCGGCCACGGGCACGCCGAAATCGGCCGCGTTGACCGTGCGTGCCTTGACGCTGTCGAGCCCAACGGGGGCGACCGGTTTGCGGGTGGCAAAGAGCGCGTCGGTGACAAGCCGGCCGGCGGCGAAAACCATTTCGGCCTTGCAGTTTTCCAGGCTGTCGATGACAACGAGGTCGGCACGCCAGCCCGGAGCCACTAGGCCGCGGTCGCGAAGACCGAAGGCGCGGGCAGCCGAGATCGATGCGGCCCGGTAGATTGCCAGCGGCTCGACGCCGTGGGCGATTGCAGTGCGGATCATATAGTCGAGGTGGCCTTGTTCGGCGATGTCGAGCGGATTGCGGTCGTCGGTGCAGAGCGCGATGAAGGGCGACAGGCGTTCGGTAATGATCGGCATCAGGGCGTGCAGGTCCTTCGAGACCGAGCCTTCGCGGACGAGGATGTGCATGCCCTTGCGGACCTTCTCCATCGCCTCGTCGGCAGTCGTTGCCTCGTGCTCGGTGCGGATGCCTGCAGCCAGATAGCCATTGAGGTCGTTGCCGCGCAGAAGCGGTGCGTGACCGTCGATATGGCCGCCCTGAAAGGCCTCAAGCTTGGCCATGCAGATCGGATCCTTGTGGATCACGCCGGGAAAATTCATGAACTCGGCGAGACCGATGACCTTCTCGTGGTGCCGGAAGGGCAGCAGCTTCTCGATCGGAAGATCGGCGCCAGAGGTTTCCAGATGCGTGGCTGGAACGCAGGAGGAGAGCTGCACGCGGATGTCCATGATCGTTTCGAGGGCACTATCCAGAAAGAACTGGATGCCCTCTGATCCGAGCACGTTGGCGATTTCGTGTGGGTCGCAAATGACCGTCGTCACGCCGTAGGGCAGCACGCAGCGGTCGAACTCGTGCGGCGTCACCAGGGAGGACTCAATGTGGAGATGGGTGTCGATGAAGCCTGGGACGACGATCTTGCCGGAGATGTCGATCTCTTGTCGCCCGACATAATCGCCGCAGGTGCCAACGATGCGGTCGGCTGAAATGGCGATATCGGAGGTGATCAGTTCGCCGGTCACCAGATCGAAGAACCGCCCGCCCTTGAGCACGATATCGGCAGGCTCGCGCCCGACGCCCTGGTCGATGAAGCGCTCGAGTTTTTCGGTCATGGGGTCTGTCCTTGCGGTCGCGGTGATTGCGGAGTTGCCCCTCACCCTAACCCTCTCCCCGTTTTACGGGGAGAGGGGACTGCTCTGTGGGTGCTGATGGTGCGTTTTTCTTTTCACGACCAAATTTAGCGGACTCCCTCTCCCCGCCTGCGGGGAGAGGGCTGGGGTGAGGGGCTCTTTTAGGTAAAGGGAACTATGACATCAGATATTGTTCTGCAAAATCTCGCGCAGCTTGCCGAACAGCTCGTCGATGTGGTGCTTCTCGATGATCAGGGGTGGGGACATGGCGATGATGTCGCCTGTCGTGCGGATGAGGATGCCCTTCTCATAGGCCTTCAGGAATGCGGTGAAGGCGCGTTTGGTGGGTTCTCCGGCGATCGGGTCGAGTTCAATGGCGCCTATGAGGCCGGTGTTGCGGATGTCGATGACATTAGGGCAGTCGCGCAGAGAATGCAGGCCATCGGCCCAATAATCGGCGAGCTCGGCGGCGCGGGTGAGAAGGCCCTCTTCCTTGTAGGTGTCGAGGGTCGCGAGCGCTGCGGCGCAGGCCATCGGGTTGCCCGAGTAAGTGTAGCCATGCATGAACTCGATCATGTGCTCGGGACCCTGCATGAAGGCATCATGGATTTCAGAGGTGACGAACACGGCGCCCATCGGGATGACGCCGTTGGTCAGGCCCTTGGCAGTGGTGATCATGTCGGGGACGACATCGTAATATTGCGCGGCGAACGGGGCTCCCAAACGGCCGAAACCGGTGATGACTTCATCGAAGATCAGCAGGATGCCGTGCTTGGTGCAGATTTCGCGAAGCTTCTGCAGGTAGCCCTTTGGCGGGATCAGGACGCCTGTCGATCCCGAGACGGGCTCGACGATAACAGCGGCGATGGTCGAGGCGTCGTGCAGCGTGACGATGCGCTCCAGTTCGCTGGCGATATCGCCGCCGTGCTCTGGCTCGCCCTTGGTGAAGGCGTTCTTGCCGGGAACGTGGGTGTGCGGCATGTGGTCGACGCCGGTCAGCAGGGTGCCGAACATCTTGCGGTTGGAAACAATGCCACCGACGGAGATGCCCCCGAAATTGACGCCGTGATAGCCGCGCTCGCGGCCGATCAGGCGGAAGCGTGAGCCGTTGCCCTTCACCCTGTGATAGGCGAGAGCGACCTTAAGCGCGGTTTCGACGGATTCGGAGCCGGAGTTGGTATAGAGAACGTGGTTCATACCTTCGGGCGCGATGTCGACCAGGCGGTTCGCCAATTCGAATGCCTTGGGGTGGCCGAGCTGGAAGGCCGGTGCGTAATCGAGTTCGCCTGCCTGCTGGCGGATCGCTTCCGTAATCTTAGGGCGGCAATGGCCCGCATTGACACACCAGAGGCCTGCCGTACCGTCCAGCACCTGCCGACCGTCGTGGGTGGTATAGTGCATGTCCTTGGCGCCGACGAACAGGCGCGGTTCCTTTTTGAACTGCCGGTTCGAGGTGAACGGCATCCAGAACGCCCTCAAATCATTGGGCGTGGCATTCAAACGGTCGGACATGATGTTCTCCATGGCCATGCGGGGGCCAGTTCCCGGTCGCGGCTTGGCGCCTGATTATTTACTGCCCGGTCAAATTATCAGTCGAACGAGGGGCGTCAAGACAAGGACGCAAATTATGCGGGAGCGATACGGGTAGAGGCTCCGGACTACGTGCTCGAGGCAGATGTGACAGTTCGGCACAAAGGCTGGTCTCACGGAGAAAGGTCGGCAAGCCCGAAAGCTTGCCGACCCCTCAACGCAATTAATTCGTAATGAAAATATAGGTCGATGCACACTTAAAGGATGCATCTTAAATTGTAGGACAACATCAAAACCTGATGCCGGAAATCAATATATCAGGCGGCAGACTTGTTCTGTTCCTGATCGCAATAGATACCTTCTAAAGTTGATAGAACTTTCATTACATGCTCAGATGTACTTGAGTAGTAAATCGTTTGAGCGTCCCTGCGCGTCTTCACGAGCTTCTGTGCGCGAAGCTTCGAAAGGTGCTGCGAAAGGGCGGATTGGCTGAGCCCGACATGGTTGGCGAGGACGCCTACGGGCACTTCTCCGCGGACGAGGCTGCAGAGGATCATCAGGCGCTTTGGGTTGGCCATTGCGGAAAGCAGGGCTGCGGCAACGGTGGAATGGTCGGACAAATTTTGTGTTTTCATAATTTCAATCTTCCCAATGCAATTGCGACATCAAGGGTGAGGGAGGCATCTCGGTCGCGAAATCTAGCTGCTCAGTTGCTGAACTAAACTGATGATGAAAAATACCAACTTAACCAGAAGATTGTATATACCTAAATTTAAGGTATCGAGTATGTTACTTTAGATATGTAAGATTGTAAGTTCTCATAGGAATCAATTGGGCTGGAAAAGTCATATCTAAGCCTATTTTCACCAACAATTACGGTAAAACCTGCTGCATCGACGGTTGATATGCGCCAACTCCGGCTTGCACGTGTCTTCAACTTATCGGTGAATTTGGCGACTGCGCCGGGACGCCTCAATACTAATTCTCGCACTATGGCTTCGGCATCTCGTGCAATCGTTTCACTAAAGACCGAACGAATCTCGAGGTCCTCGCCGGGCAACAGATAGGCCTTGCCGAAGCCGCCGTTGAGGCTCGCCGATAGAGGCAGAAGGCGATAAAAGCCGAAGTCCGGGAAGTCAATATAAAGCTTCGCCTTCGGGTGCTCGCCGAGGAAGCGGGTGCGTATCCGGTCGTGCAACGTCGTGGCGCGGTCTACTCTCTCGGCGCGGCATCGTATCGCTAGTCGCGCGTGAGCGAGGGGATCGCCTTTGCCGGGTTCTCCAACCAGCAACGATGCTCGCGGGTCCTCTGACAATGCCTTCGTGTGGGCGGAAAGCGCCGACACCAGAATGACCGGAACACCATCTATATCGGTGCCGAGCAGAACGCGGCTTGCGGCCGGAAAACCGTTGTCCGGATCAATAACGGCGAGTGCTGCGTAACCCGCGGAACGCAACAGCATGCGGGCAAGCTTGCGTGCTTCCTCGTCGGTTTCGCGCAACACCGAGGGTTTGTCGCTCATGCGGTCTCCCGGTCGTGCGGTCTCGAACCAGAGGCGAGGTGACAGGCCTGCCCTCAGGCCTGTTCTTTCCGCCGGTGGCTGGTCAGGCCCGTCACGATATCCTGGGCGCAGATCGTGCCGATGATCGCGCCGTTGTCGACGACACCGATGCTGCCCGGCTGGCGGGCGAGGGCGTCGAGAATGTCGATCAGAGGGGTCGTGGCACGCGCGGTGGCGGTGACTGTGCTGCCGGAGGCAGCATGGCCCAAACCCGGCTGCATGACATCTCGTGCCGTCAGCATGCTGATCGGGTTCATATGCTGCACGAAATCGGCGACATACTGGTCGGCTGGGTTCTTGACGATCTCCTGCGGCGTGCCGCACTGGATGATGCGGCCGCCTTCCATGATGGCGATGCGATTACCGATCCGGAAGGCTTCGTCCAGGTCGTGGCTGACGAACAGGATGGTGCGCTTCAGGCGGCGCTGGAATTCCAGCAGTTCGTCCTGCAGTCGGGTTCGGATCAGTGGATCGAGTGCTGAAAACGGCTCGTCCATCAAGAGGATCGGCGCGCCTGTGGCAAAGGCGCGGGCGAGGCCGACGCGCTGCTGCATGCCGCCGGAGAGTTCGTTGACCTTGCGGTTCGCCCATTGGGTCAGGTTGACGAGCTCGAGCTGTTCACCCACGCGCTTCTTGCGCTCGGCCTCGGGCACGCGGGCGAGTTCGAGACCGAAGCCGATATTGTCGGCGACGGTACGCCACGGTAGCAGCGCGAATTGCTGGAATACCATGGAGACGGTATGCATGCGCAGATCGCGCAGAGCTTTGGCGTTGCACTTGTAGGGGTTGAGAGCGCCGTTCACGGTCTGCACGGAGACCTCGCCGCGCACGACCGGGGCAAGCCCGTTGACGGCACGCAGCAACGTCGACTTGCCGGAGCCGGAGAGGCCCATCAGCACGAGGATTTCGCCTTCCTCGATATCGAGCGAGGCGTTGGCGACACCGAGTACCAGGCCGGTCGCGGTGCCGATCTCGTCGCGGGTCTTGCCCTGATCGACCATCATCAGCGCGTTTTCCGGACGATCGCCGAAAATGATGTTGACGTCCTTGAAGGTGACTGCAGTGCTCATACGCCGTCTCCTGCCGAGGTGCGGAACATTCGATCGAGGATAATCGCCAGAATGACGATGCAAAGACCTGACTCGAAGCCCTTGGCGACATTGACAGTGTTCAGCGCCCGGACAACGGGAACGCCGAGACCTGCAGCACCGACCAGCGCGGAGATCACCACCATGGACAGCGACAGCATGATCGTCTGGGTCAGCCCGGCCATGATCTGCGGGGTCGCGAACGGAAGCTCGACCTTGCGCAGGACCTGCATCGGCGTGGCGCCGAAGGACTCGGCGGCCTCGACGAGCGACGGTGGCGTCGAGATGATGCCGAGACGGGTCAGGCGAATGGGGGCGGGGATGGCGAAGATCACCGTGGCGATCAGGCCGGGCACCATGCCAAGGCCGAAAAGGATAAGTGCTGGAATCAGATAGACGAATGTCGGAATGGTCTGCATGAGGTCGAGAATCGGCCGCATGAAGGAATAGACCCAGGCGCGGCGGGCAGCGGCGATGCCGAGTGGCACGCCGACGATCATGCTGACGAAGGTGGACGCGAGCACCAGCGCCAGCGTCTCGGTCGTTTCCTTCCAGTAGCCCTGGTTCATGATCAGCAGCAGGCCCAGACAGGTGAGGACGGCGACGAGGAGGGAGCGCCTCAGCCAGTAGGCGATGGCAGTGATGGCCAGGATGACGATAAACGGGTTCGGCTCCTGCAGGACGTACAGAAGTCCCGCAATCACGTGCGACAGCACGAAGGCCAGCCAGTCGAAGAACCAGCCGCCGCTTGTAGTCAGCCAATCAACGAATTGTTTCGCCCATGCGCCGATGGGAATGCGATAATCGGTTATCCAGGTCACATTGCTCGCCCGCGATTAGAAGGAACCGGTCACAGCACCGCGCCTTTAGGGAAGGCAACGGATGCCGTAGCACTTTGAACTGATACACGAATTTTGTCACCAGACCGTCTTTGATCTGATGATTGGTGCACCAATTCGTCACAACGAGGAAGGGGCGGTCGTCCCGCCCCTCCGTTATGATCAGAGGCCAAGCTTTGCCTTGACCGCGGCGGCGGCGTCGCCGCCATCCTTCGTGGTAACGCCGACGAGCCAGGGCTGTACGACGGTCGGGTTAGCCTTCAGCCATGCGGTGGCAGCGGCTTCCGGCTCGGCGCCATCGTTCTGGATCTTGCCCATGATCTCATTCTCCATCTTCAGAGAGAAGACGAGGTTCTTGAGCAGGGCGCCGACATTCGGGCATTCCTGCGTGAAGCCGGCACGGACGTTGGTATAGACGGTTGCGCCGCCATAGTTCGGGCCGAAGGTGTCGTCGCCGCCGGAGAGATAGGTCAGCTTGAAATTCGTGTTCATGGGATGAGGTTCCCATCCGAGGAAGACGATCGGCTTGCCTTCCTTGTTGGCGCGGGCGACCTGCGCAAGCATGCCCTGTTCCGAGGATTCGACGACGTCGAAGCCCTTGAGGCTGAACTGGTCCTTGTCGACCATGCCGATGATCAGGCGATTGCCGTCGTTGCCAGGCTCGATGCCGTAGATCTTTCCGTCAAGATCTTCCTTGTGGGCGGCGATGTCCTTGAAGTCCTTGATTCCGAGGCCGGCACCCTTTTCGTTGGTGGCAAGCGTGTACTTGGCACCCTCGAGATTGGCGCGAACGGTTTCAACCGACTTGTCGTCGGCGAAGGGCTTGATGTCGGCTGCCATCGACGGCATCCAGTTTCCGAGGAAAACGTCGATGTCCTTGTTCTTCATCGACGTGTAGGTCACGGGTACGGACAGGACCTTTGAGTCCGGCTCGTAGCCAAGGCTCTTCAGGATGACCGACGCAGTTGCCGTCGTAGCGGTGATGTCGGTCCAGCCGACGTCGGAGAAGTGAACGGTGTTACAGCTGGCGGGCTCAGCAGCAGAAACCGAAGTAGTCGAGATACCCAGCGCCAGCGCGGTAAGAGCTGTCGTCAGGGTCAGTGTCATTGCACTCATTTTTTTCATTGTGTGACTCCCAGTCTAACGTTCCCAAGCAATCACCAATACTCGACATTTACAAGCGACCTCAGTGCATTTGCGGCGGTTTGGAGGGGCCGATTGCGACGTCGACCCGTTATAACGGAAATTTGATTAGGGTTCGGCCGCGTCATTAGGTCATCGCCAAAGCCTAGTGGGGCTGCTTTATGGTCGGTGCAATTGCGGTCGGGTTGACGGCAATTGTTCGGTCGGAAGGGCGAGACGATGAAATGGCACTGTTTGACAGCCGCGGTGGCGTTGCTTGCGCTCTCCGCGGCGGCGGCCTTTGCCGACGGCGATGCGGTCGCGGGGGCGCAGGTCTTCAAGAAATGCGGCGCCTGCCATACTGCCACCGAGCCGGTCAACAAGGTGGGTCCGTCGCTGATGGGGGTCGTCGGGCGCCCGGTCGCTTCGGTTGCCAGCTACAGCTACTCGCCTGCCATGAAGGCGTTTTCTCAAGGTGGGAAAGTCTGGGACGAGGCGCTGCTGCGGAAATATCTCCCCAGCCCGCAATTTATCGTCAAGGGAACGCGGATGACGTTTCCGGGGTTGAAGAGCGACAAGGATCTCGACAACGTCATCGCCTATCTGAAAAATCCGGGCGCTGCCCAATAAGAACCAGCTTCGCTGGGCCTATGGACATTTTCTTTGTGAGTTTAAGCGGTTAGTCTCTACAGTGTCGGCAATCGGAGGAACCTGGCATGGCGAAGTCCAAACCGTTGGAGAGCGATGCCGGCAAGGCGCGCGCGACGCTGGGTGACGTGCTCGAAGGGCTCGCCGCCACCGACGCAATACTTGCGGACCACTCCAGGGGCGCCGCACGACGCGGTGCGATCAATTTTCCCGCCGAGGAGGCGCTTGTCGGCGAAACGGTCCGGCTGATGGAGCGGTGGAAGTTGCAGACTGCCACGTTGCTGAGGACGCTGGATGCCGCAACGCTTGCGACTGGGCAGGAGTTCGGTCGTCTGTTCGACGAGACCATCGGGCAGCCATCTCGAGGCTACTTCAAGCGCCGGATGCACTTGAACAATCCCAGCCCGTCGGCAATAGCCGGCGAACTGGAAGATCAACTCGCGGCCGCGGCAATTCTGGATGAAATGCTTAGGACATTGCGCCCCGCTCTCCTCAAGCACTATCGCGAATGCGAGGATCATCTTCTGCGCATCATCGAGCAGCGACAGCGGGTCGATTTCGACATCGAGGATCTGCAGCGTCGGTCGGACGTGCTGCTGCTCCAGATCGCGGATCGACGCAGCGGGATTGCCTCGGGAGGCGATCGTGTCGCGCTCGCGGCGCTCGAAGAGGAACGCAAGGTATTTGTCACCGAGCGTGAAGCTCTCCATGCAAAGGAGCTCGAATTCAAGCCGGAGCGCGAGACCTTGCAGCGGCTCATCTCGATCTACGAGGATTTCGTCGACGCTCTGAACGGGCATATTGCTTCCGTCAACGCGATGACGGGCAAGCTTGCCGTCGACAATGAGCAGCGCATCACGCTTCTGAAGGCCGCGCAGGCCCAACTTGACGGTCCACCTGGTGAGGCACCGGCGCCAGTCGCGGCGCTGATCGCCGCCTTCGATGCTAATGTGCTGGCGGGACATGATCTTTTTGATCGCAAGGCAATTGCCGACCAGGCCTTTGCGCGCCGGCTGGACGCAAGGCCGGAGACGGTTCAACAGCCTGAGGACGCGGAAAACGAGACTGCGCCAGGGGCTTGAACGCGGTTGCCGCCCAAAATATCACGAATGCAGGTTGCCCTTATGGTGGGGAGCCCATATTTGCACAGGCAGCTACTTGTCACGGGCGTGTTTCGTCCGGGGGCGTAAAGGGAGAAACCCATGCTTGATCCGATCGTTGCGTTTTTCGAGCGGATTTTCCGCGCCATCGGGCGTGCGTTGGGCTTGTTCGTGGTCTGGGCCACCTGGCCGTTTCTGGCGGCACACGGATGGTATCGCCGGCGCAACTGGTTCATCAAGCTGCCGGTGGCTGCCTTTGTGCTGTTGCTTGCCTGCCTCTACGTCTATTTCATCTGGCAGACCCAGGCCTGGACCGGCTTCAATCCGAATTATATCGACAGCTACAAACTTGCGGATCGCAAGCCGGCAGGCCAAGAGCTCCCACCTGTCGATGCCAGCCAGGCGACGGCTGCAAAGGTCTGCGAGCCCTCCGCGCTTGTCGACGTGACGGCCAACCTCATCGACTTCAACGTCAACGAAAACGCCTGGATTTCATCGATGGTGCTGTTCAAGCTCGGCTTTTTCGGGCTGGACTGGGACGACACGCCTTTCTTCGATAACAAGGCGGCGTTCCAGCGCGGCGTCAACCAGGCGATACGACGGACCTCCGTCGAGCTGGTCGACTCGCTTGGCCGTGTTCGCGGCACTTCCGGTATCAACGGCGACCTCCAGAGCGCGCGCGGAAATCTGCAATTCGACGAGTCGAGCTGGTATTTCGGTTTCAGGCCTTTCGGTCCCAAGACACCGACCCCTGATTATTATCGCGCTGCCGCCACAAGCCTCAGGAAGTTCAACGCCGATCTTGGCAAATGCAACGCCACCTTCGACAGCCGTGCCGACAACCTGATCGAATTCATCGATCGGATCACCAACGATCTCGGCAGCACCTCCGACGTGCTGGCCGAGCGCTCCGAAAAGCACAACTACGGCTGGTTCGACATGCGCGCCGACGATCGGTTCTGGTTCGCCTACGGCCAGCTCTACGGCTACTACGGAATACTCGATGCCGCCGGCTCGGATTTCTCCAAGGTTCTGGCCGAGCGCAATGTCGGCACTCTCTGGGCCGATACCATGAAGCAGTTCCAGGCCGCACTTCGGATTCAGCCGTCGATCATTTCGAATGGACGCGAGGACGGCTGGATCATGCCGAGCCATCTGGCGACGATGGGCTTCTATATCCTGAGGGTGCGCTCCAACCTGGTGGAGACCCGGGCGGTTCTCGGCGGGCGCTAATTTAGGTCGGCGTCAGTTGATCAGCTTCAACCTGATGGCCTTGGCAACCAGCTGGGTCCGGTTGACGCAGTCGAGCTTCTTGATTGCGTTGGTCATGTAGGCGTTAACAGTGTGGTCGGAGAGGGAGAGAATCTGGCCGATCTCGATGGACGTCTTTCCCTGCGCGGTCCAGCGAACGATCTCGAGTTCGCGAGCGGATAGCGCCTGCTGTATCGCGCCATCGCTCCGCACAATGGAATTGTAGCTGTCGAGTGCCTGCAGCATGATCATGCAGAGCTCATTGAGCTCGACCTGGCTGAGGCCGCTGCGATTGCCCAGGAACCAGAACACCAGCCGCTGGCCGTGCGTGGCGTTGATCGGAATGGCGACGCCCATCGGCAGCTGATGCTCCGGCAGCATGGCACGAAGCTCGCGCGGAAAATCCAGGGCGGGAACGTGGCTCTTTTCGATCATGTGCCATGTCTGCGGCAGCACAGAGTCACGCATGCGGGCCAGGATCGGGCAGCTTTGCAGCATCTGGTTACGGTCGAAGTCACGCAGGAACTGAAGCGACATCGACGTATGGATGATCAGCGGGGCGAGCACGACATCCTTCGGCGTGGGCGCGTGAATGAACGAAAAATGGCTCATTCCGAACGCCTGCGTGGTCCGCTCCAAAGCCTGGACCAATGCCGTATGCGTTCTGGCTGCGGCAAATTCCGCGGCCAGCAAGGACTGTCTTTCAGCGGTAATCATATAGGACATCTATCGTCGGCGCCCATGAGTGTTACCGATATCAAATACCGAAATAATCGGAGAATACTAGCTGGAAAATTCGTATTTGAATATAAATAGTTGTATCTCCACATATTCTCACGTCTTTATGGGAAGAATCGCTTTTTTAAGAGGCGGCATGCCGCTTAAACAGGCAGAAACGCGGTGCCTTTCACCTCCTCCATGACGGCATAGGTGTGGGTTTCCCGGACGCCGGGAAGCGGCAGGATCACTTCGGACAGGAACTGCCGATAAGCTTCCATTCCCGCCACCCGCGCCTTGACCAGGTAATCGAAGCCGCCTGCCACCATGTGGCATTCCATGACATCGTCGCTGCGCTTGACGGCTTCGGAGAATGAATCGAAGACGTCGGGCGTGGTCCGGTCGAGCTTCACCTGCACGAAGACAAGCAGCGAGCGGCCAAGCTTCTCCGGCGACAGGATCGCCATATAGCCGGTAATGTAGCCGTCGCGCGTCAGGCGCTTCACCCTCTCGGCGGTCGCCGTGGGCGAAAGATGGACGCCGTCGGCGAGTTCAGTGTTCGACAATCGCCCATCCTTCTGGAGGGCGCGGAGGATTTTGCGGTCGAGACGATCAAGATCTTTCATTTTCCACGGTCATTGTAAATCTGGATAGGGGAACATTCGGAGAGCCTGTCTTATTTTGGCGAAAAACACCAGAGACTAGTGGCTATGTTGCCGGCATCACAGAGAGGTCCCCATGACAAGCCAGCTTTCTTCCGCATGCCCTCCGTTCAACGCTGCCTTTGCCGGGGACGATGACCGTCTTCTGCATGCTTTCGTCGAAAGGCTTTCTCTCGACAGCGGCCAGGATGCAGCCATCGACAAGCGCGCCGGCGCCATGATCGAGGCCATCCGAAACAATTCGGGCTCGATGGGCGGTGTCGAGGATTTCCTCAGGGAGTACGGGCTTTCGACCCGAGAGGGGCTGGCCTTGATGGTGCTTGCGGAAGCACTGTTGCGCGTGCCGGATTCCCTGACACAGGACAAGCTGATCGAGGATAAGCTCAAGGAGGGCGGCTGGAGCGAGCATGAGGCGCGGGGCGATACGTGGTTCGTTTCGGCGTCAGGCTGGGCGCTCGGGCTTTCGGCACGCATCCTCAAGCCCGGGGATACGCCGGAGGGCGTTGTGCGAGGCCTGGTCAAGCGGCTTGGGCTGCCGACCGTTCGCAATGCGACGAAACAGGCGATGCGCTTCCTCGGCCACCATTTCGTACTCGGGGAGACCATCAAGGACGCACTTTCCCGCGCCGGCAAAAGCGAGGAAAAGGGCTATCGCCATTCCTTCGACATGCTGGGCGAGGGCGCTCGGACCGCCGAAGATGCGAAGCGATATTTCCAGTCCTATGCGATGGCGATCGAAGCGATCGGCTCCTGGATGGCCAAGAATGCCAAGGGCAAGCAGCTGCCCGACCGGATGGGCATCTCCGTCAAGCTCTCGGCACTGCATCCGCGCTATCTTGCCACCCACCGCGACCGGGTGATGGCCGAGCTCGTACCCGATCTGCTCAAGCTTGCGCAGATGGCGAAGGCTCACCAGCTGAATTTCACCGTCGACGCCGAAGAAGCCGATCGACTGGAACTGTCGCTCGATGTCATTGCCGCCGTCTTCGCCGACCCGTCGCTTGCTGACTGGGATGGTTTTGGGTTGGCGATCCAGGCTTACCAGAAGCGATCGATCGAGGTGATCGACTACATCGACCAGCTGTGCGCCACCCATGGGCGCCGGATGATGGTGCGGCTCGTCAAGGGCGCCTATTGGGATACGGAGGTCAAGCGCGCACAGGAGCGGGGTCTGGCCGACTATCCGGTCTGGACCCGGAAGCAGGCGACCGATCTCTCCTATCTTGCCTGCGCTCAGAGCCTTCTCGACAAGCGCGCGCGCATCTTCCCGCAATTTGCCACGCATAATGCGCTGACGGTGGCCACCATCCTGGAACTTGCCGGTAACGACCGCTCCGGCTTCGAATTCCAGCGCCTGCATGGCATGGGCGAAGCGCTCTACAATCATCTGCTCTCGGGCAACGACCGCGTCGCCTGCCGCATCTACGCGCCGGTCGGCGGGTATCGTGATCTGCTCGCCTATCTCGTTCGACGACTGCTGGAAAATGGTGCGAATTCGTCTTTCGTGGCGATGGCAGGCGACAAAAATGTGCCGGTCAAGGCGCTGCTGGAGCGTCCGGCGGTCAAGCTCGGGCTCGATCACGGTAGCGGTGCCCGCAATTCGAAGATTCCCATGCCGAACGATCTTTATGGCAGGCGCAAGAACAGCGCCGGGTTCGAGTTCGGTCATCGCGACAGTCTCGAGAAGCTGATGGCGAATGTCGTCAAGGGCGTGCCTGCGGTTCAGGCGGTGCCACTTATTCCAGGCGTTTCCTCAAAGGGCGCCGAGGTGCCGGTGCAGTCGCCCTCCAACCACGCCGTGAAAGTCGGATCGGTGCGCAATGCGACGGCTGCCGATGTCGAACAGGCGTTTGCGGTCGGCGCAAAGGGCTTTCGAACGTGGTCGCGCACGCCGGTCGACGCGCGTGCGGCCTGCCTTGAGCGCATGGCCGATCTGCTTGAGGAAAACCGCGACCGCGTCCTGGCGCTATTGGCGGCTGAAGCCGGCAAAACGCTGGACGACGGTATTGCCGAAATCCGCGAGGCTGTCGATTTCTGCCGTTACTATGCCGTCGAGGCCCGCCGCCTGTTCGGCACGGCCACGAAGATGCCGGGGCCGACCGGCGAGGACAATCGTTACCTCTGGCGCGGTCGCGGGGTCTTTGCCTGCATCTCGCCGTGGAATTTTCCGCTGGCGATTTTCCTCGGCCAGATTTCCGCCGCTCTGGTTGCCGGCAATGCCGTCATCGCCAAGCCCGCGCCGCAGACGCCGCTGATTGCCTATGAAGCCATCAGGCTGTTCCATCAGGCCGGCATTCCGGAAGATGCGCTGCTGTTCGTTCCCGGCGGTCCCGAGGTGGGCGCGGCGATCGTCGCGCATTCGGCGCTTGCCGGCGTTGCCTTCACGGGCTCGACGAGGACTGCCTGGGGTATCAACCGGGCGCTGGCCGCAAAAGACGGCCCGATCGTGCCGTTGATCGCCGAGACCGGCGGGCTCAATGCCATGATCGTCGATGCGACGGCGTTGGCCGAGCAGGTTGCCGACGATGTCGTGCTTTCGGCGTTCCGGTCTGCCGGCCAGCGCTGCTCGGCGCTGCGTCTCCTGTTCCTCCAGGAGGATATCGCCGACAACATGACGACGATGATCGAGGGCGCCGCCCGTGAGCTGCAGCTCGGCGATCCGAGCCTTGTCACCACCGATGTTGGCCCCATCATCGACGACAAGCAGAAGGCGATGCTGGAGGCCCATATTGCCGACATGCGCGAGACGCAGAAGGTCCGCTATTCAGGCAAGGCGCCTGATGGAGGCAGCTTCTTTGCGCCGCATATCGTCGAACTCGACAGCCCTGGCGCGCTCACCAAGGAGGTTTTCGGCCCGGTACTCCATATCGTGCGCTGGAAGGCGAAGGACCTGCCATCCGTGCTTGCCGACATCACGGCCTCTGGCTACGGCTTGACGCTTGGCGTCCATAGCCGGATCGAAGCGACAATCCGGAAGGTCACGGATGCGCTGGACACGGGGAATGTCTACGTCAACCGCAACATGATCGGTGCCGTGGTCGGGACGCAGCCATTCGGCGGCTCCGGCCTGTCCGGTTCCGGCTTCAAGGCGGGCGGCCCGGCCTATCTGCAACGCTTCGCGCAGGAGCAGGTGATCTCGATCAATACGGCGGCTGCCGGCGGCAATGCCAGCCTGATCGCCATGGGAGACGGCTGAGCCTGCGACTTTGGATGCCTTGCCATCAGAGCCTGCGGTTGCTATCGATTCATGATTAGCAGTCACTTTCGGACTTATCCGGTTCATGTCGTTGGCGTACTTCAAACAGCATCTGCAATGGTGGTCGACTTGGGCCGCAGGCTTGGTCGCGGCGACTGTTCTCGCCCTGCTTTCAATGGTGCCGGCACGTGCTGCAGAGACGCCGGTGCTCGATCGGCCGATGGAGTTCCTGCTGGTTCACGGCGACAGCGGATATTGTCGCGGGGACGGAACCTGTGCCGACTGGATCTCGGCAGAAGGGCAGATCTTTGCCGATTCGCCCGGAAAATTGCAGAAGCTCCTGAAGCGTCTGGGCGACCGGAAGCTGCCGATATTGGTGCGCTCCCCAGGTGGCGACGTTGCCGCGGCCATTCAGATGGGGCTGATCATCAGGAAGCGGGGCCTGTCAGTTGCCGTCGGCGGCACGCGGGCCGACGATTGCCCCTATGCCGATCCTCTTTGCAAGGCGGCGCGCCAGAAAGATGGCTCGGTCGAGGGCGAAAGCTATTCGAGTGGCGCCGTGTGCCTTTCGGCATGTCCGCTGATCCTGGCCGGTGGCGTCAGAAGGATCGCCAGTTCCTGGGCGGCGATCGGCGTGCATCAGATCACCACGACCTATCGCGAGGTGCGCGTCCAGTATCGCACCGAATACGAGGTACTGAACGGCAAGAAGAAAATCCTGTCCAAGCACGAGGTCGGCCGCAAGATGGTCGGTAAGCGCGACACGACGAAGCTTGGCGCACGGCAGAAGTCTGCCTTGATCGCCTATCTCAAGAATATGGGCGTTGATCCTTCTCTATTCGACCTGATGATGAGCGCGACGCCTCAATCGATCCGCATCCTGTCTCCCGTCGAGGCACTTAATCTCGGAATGACGACGGAAATGTCGACAGCGGATCTGCTGGTGATGGCGGGAAATTGTCCGGCGGGAAAGACGCTTGCAAGCTGCATTCCAGCGGTCGCCCCCGCCGTCCTGCCGCCGCCCTTCGTTGCGCCTCCGTCGCCACCATTGCCGGATACCCCGGAACCGGGCATGCCGCAGCCGAGCGAACAGCAGGCCGCAATTCCCGCGGCCGGCCCATTTGCAAAAATCACTCGGGCTGCCTGATTTCCTTGGCGTCCTTGCCCTTGGCCTTGCTCATGATCTGTTCGAGATAGCCGAGCATCAGCGCCGAGACGACGAAGGCCAGATGCATCAGCGTCAGCCACATGATCTTGCCGTTTTCGTACTGATTGGCGTTGAGAAACACCTGCAGCAGGTGGATCGACGAAATTGCCACGATCGAAGAGGCGACCTTGATCTTGAGGCTGCCGGAATCCAGCTTTCCGAGGAAGGAAACCTCGTCGTCGGCTTCGTCGAAGCGGCTGACGAAATTTTCGTAGCTGGAGATCATCACCATGACGATCAGGCTTGCGACCAGGGCCGCATCGATGAGGCCAAGCATGGCCAGGATCATGTCGTCCTCTTCGAGTTTGAAGACGCTGATCGCCACCTTGTAGAACTTGTAGACGAACGACACGCCATAAAGAGCCAACGCTGCGGCGAGGCCGAGGTAGAAGACCACCAATATCCAGCGGCTGGACAAGATGATGCGTTCGACAATCAGTTCCAGGCTCTTCATGCGTCACTCCAAGTTGCTGCTGCAGCGCACATAGATAGATCGCCTGCTGTCAATGGGAAAGGGTGGTCCCCGTGAAAACATGACCAACGTTCCTGGTGGAAAATCGACGTTGGATCGTCTCTTTGCGCCATTTCTATTCACAGTCCTTTACCGTTACGCTAAAGCCCGAACAGCCTGTCGTGCCGAGCAAAGGGGATTGTGATCGAATGGGAACGGTAAAATCCGACATTGAAATCGCGCGTGCCGCAACAAAGATGCCGATCGCCGAGATTGGCGCCAGGCTGGGCATCCCGCGGGAAGAGCTGGTTCCCTACGGCCACGACAAGGCCAAGATCAGCGCCGCATTCATCGAGGCGCAATCGTCCAAGAAAGACGGCAAGCTGATCCTGGTCACCGCCATCAATCCGACGCCGGCGGGCGAAGGCAAGACGACGACCACCGTTGGGCTCGGCGACGGGCTTAACCGCATAGGACAGAAGGCGGTCATTTGCATTCGCGAGCCGTCGCTCGGGCCTTGTTTCGGGCAGAAGGGCGGTGCCGCGGGCGGCGGATACGCGCAGGTCATTCCGATGGAAGACATCAACCTGCACTTCACCGGCGATTTCCATGCGATCACTTCCGCCCATAATCTTCTGTCGGCACTGGTCGACAACCACATCTACTGGGGCAACGCGCAGAATATCGACATCCGTCGCATAACCTGGCGCCGCGTAATGGATATGAACGACCGGGCGTTGCGCGACATCGTCGTCTCGCTCGGCGGCGTTGCCAACGGCTTTCCGCGCGAAAGCGGATTCGACATCGCTGTCGCGTCCGAAGTCATGGCGATCCTTTGCCTGGCGGACGATTTGAAGGACCTCGAAAAAAGACTCGGCGCCATCATCGTGGGTTACCGCTATGACAAGACGCCGGTGTTTGCCCGCGACCTCGGGGCAGACGGCGCGATGGCGGTATTGCTCAAGGACGCGATGCAGCCCAATCTTGTGCAGACGCTGGAGAACAATCCGGCATTCGTGCACGGCGGCCCGTTTGCCAATATTGCGCATGGCTGCAATTCGGTCGTCGCCACGCGAACGGCATTGAAGCTTGCGGACTATGTGGTAACCGAGGCGGGTTTCGGGGCGGACCTCGGCGCCGAGAAATTCTTCGATATCAAATGCCGCAAGGCCGGCCTCTCTCCCGACGCGGCCGTCATCGTTGCCACCATCCGGGCGTTGAAAATGAATGGTGGCGTTGCCAAGGAGGACCTTGCGCGGGAGAACGTTGCCGCGCTGATCGAAGGCTGCGCCAATCTCGCGCGCCATGTCGACAATGTCCGAAAGTTCGGTGTTCCCGTGGTGGTCGCGATCAATCACTTTACCTCCGATACCGACGCGGAGGTGCGGGCGGTCAAGTCCTACGTGGCAAAGCTCGGCGTAGAGGCCATTCTCTGCCGTCACTGGGCGGAAGGCTCGGCCGGCATCGAGGAACTTGCACACAAGGTGGTGGCGCTTGCAGACTCTGGCAAGGCTCGCTTCAAGCCGCTTTATCCCGACGATGTTCCCCTCATCGAGAAGATCGAAATCGTCGCCTCCGAAATCTACAACGCCGGGGAGGTGACAGCCGACAAGGCAGTGCTCGAGCAGCTGCTTGCCTGGGAGGAACAGGGCTACGGCAATCTGCCGGTCTGCATCGCCAAGACGCAGTACTCGTTTTCGACGGATCCCACCGTTTTCGGCGCGCCGGCGGGGCATGTCGTTCATGTCCGCGAAGTGCGCCTCTCTGCAGGCGCCGGCTTCGTCGTTGCCATAACCGGCGACATCAGAACAATGCCCGGCCTGCCGAGATCCCCCGCGGCCGAACGAATCTTCGTCAATGATTCCGGATATATCGAGGGATTGTTTTAGAGGTTGAATCGGGAGGTCGATGAGTGCCATCGACTCTTTCAGAACGTCAGGGGCCACCTTTGTGAAGTGTGCATGACGGTGAGGATTTCGATCGTGTTTCCAACCCTACGATAGACGATAATGTAGGGAATGTCGGCAAGCACGAGCTCGCGCGTTTCCGCCACGCGCCCGGCGCGTCCTTTGTCGGGATGATCGCAGATGAGAGACGCTGGGGCTTCTATCCGAGCCAAGACGCTGCCGGCGGCTGACGGGTTCTGGGCGGCAATGTAGCTGCCGATATACTCGACCCGAGACAATGCCCTTGCCGTCCACCGGAGACGTAAATTCATCTGGCGGGCTTGGCGATCGCATACTTGCGGAAAATCGCAGCAACCTCGTTGTCGGAAGCAAATTCGCCGTTGTCGGCCTCTGCGACCGCAGCTTCGATCTCAGCGAGCTGCCACTCCTCACGTTCGACGAATTCCTCGATCGCGAGTTCCGCCATCTCCACAGATGACAGCTCGCGTCGTTTGGCTAGGCGAGCCAATCGGGAAGCGGTCGTTTCACGCATTTGAAAGCTGAATACGGTCACGGATCAAATCTCACACTCAACCAGGAGCTTAAGACCTTAGCGATTTGATTCAAGTCGGAATCGTAAGGCGTTGGCGATGCCTGGAAATTTGTCTCAATGGCAATAGCGAAAACCGCCTGATCGCTTCATCACGTCGAGATGGAAGTGGTGTTCGTGGGCGGCGTCGCTTTCGGGGTCGAGTACGGTCGTGAAGTAGAGACAGCCGGCGGCGCTGACGCTGCGCTGAAAGGCGCCGGTGAGGGTGGCATCTTCGCGTCGTGGCTCGACGGCGACTGTCGTTCCGTTTTGAAAAGTGAAGCTTGCGACGTCGATGGCGTTGCCGCGGGCGTGTTCCGAAATCTTGCCCGTCGTCGCATTGTTGCGCAGGCGGCAGATATAGGTGGAGGCCTGGTTGATGGTGGTGATCGGGCCCGCGTCCTTGAGTGCCGCCGACGCGTCGGGAATGACGCTTTGCTTCATCCAGTGGGCGAGCGCCAGCGCGGCCTCGCAGCGCATCGTACCTTCTGGCTTGAACTTGATGCCGGGCAGGGCCTCGGTCAGCGTGATCGGCTTGTCGATGCCGCAACCATTGCCGTCGTCGATCCGGGGTGCATCCTTGAAGACGGCGCCCATCGCCTGCAGGTCCTTCATGCAGGCCTGATGATCCTGGTCTGATTCAGGCTCGATCGTCAGCGGCGGTTCGGGCGGCTTGGCGCTCTCATCCGATGGCTCGGTTTCCGGCTTGGATGCGTCGTTCAATTTCGGCGGTTTTTCCGTTTCGGGTTCGGCCGGATTGCTGGCCTTCGGCGCTTCGGCTTCCGGCTGCTTGTTGTCGGGCGCCGGGCTTTTCACTTCCGGCTCTGTCGGCTTCGGCGCAGGCGTCGGCAGGTTGGCCGGTGCGTCGGACTGTTCCCGTGCGGGTTTTGTCTCCGGCAGAGGGCCGGTTTGCGGCAGGGATGCTGCAGTCAAAAAGCAGAGGCAGGCAGCGGCGGAAGCAATCCGGAAACATATCAAGCGGTTCACCCGTTTTAGGTATCAGGTCCGGGGGAAACGCGCTCAGGGTGCAATTCGTTGCAATTCAGCCACGAAATGCGGCTGTGTATAAACTTGAATGAAATATTCATGATTATATCGCGCGTATATATTGACAATCTTAGTCATGTTTTTTATGCGGCAGAAAGAAGGCGGTGATCGAGCCGCCTTGCTGATAGTAAGACCCAGCCAGCCCCTTGGGTGCATCAAAGCGCGCCAACCAGCCAGCCCGGTGACATCACTCGAAAGGAATGGTTATGGTTCTCCGGCGATCCCGCTCGGTTCTCTTGGCGTGCACGGCGTTTATGGTCTTGGGAATGGGCACAGCTTCCCTGGCGCAGACGGCAAAACAGGATAGTTCAACAGACGTCGCGTCCCAAAAAGACGATGCCGCTACAACGCTGAAGAAGATCGTCGTCAAGGGCGACAAGCCGTCCAAGGACGTGCTGGCTGATACGCCGCTCGCCTCCGAGACCACGGCGAAGACCATCGATGACAAGCAGATAAACAGCATCGAGGATCTGGGGCGCAGCACCGAGGTCGGCGTCGGGTTCAATCGCACTGATGGCAGTACCAACATTCGTGGCCTCGACGACGATCGTGTCCTGACGACGATCGACGGCATTCAGATTCCATTCCTGCTGGACGGTGCGCGCGATGCCGACGGCGGCACAAACAGCTTCGATTTCAACACGCTCTCGACCGTCGATATCGTCCGCGGGGCGGATTCCAGCCGTGGCGGCTCGGGCATGCTCGGCGGCGCGGTGGTTCTGCGCACGCTGGAGCCTGGCGACCTGATCAAGCCTGGCGCCACCTGGGGCGGCGTGTTCAAGCTCGACTATGATGGCGACGACAGGAGCATTGGAGCATCGGCGGCCGTCGCCAAACGGATCGAGAACACCGCCGTTCTGTTCCAGGGCGGTTACCGCAAGGGCCATGAAACCGAAAACAACGGCGACGTCGGCGGCTATTCCACCACGCGCACAGAGCCGAACCCGGCCGACTACGACCAGAAGAACATGCTCTTCAAGATCCGCCAGTACACGGATTCCGGCAGCACCTTCGGCCTGACGGCGGAACATTTCGCCAAGGACATAGACACCGATCTCAAGACGCTCGAGAGCGTGAGAGGAAACTTCCGCCCGGGAAATTACGACGGCAGCAACGACACCAAGCGCGACCGCGTCTCGCTCGACTACAAGTTCGAGGCGACAGACGACGATGCCTTGTTCGACAGCGCAAATGCCGTGTTCTACTGGCAGCACCTTCTGCGGGAAAACGGGTCTTCCGGTTACCGCTATACCTCCGTCATCGGCGACTACTGGCGTCGGAACGAGATCGAGGATCGCGGATTCGGCTTCAGCGGCGACGTTTCAAAATCCTTCGACACCGGCAGTCTGCATCACAAGGTAACCGCTGGCCTGGCAGTCTCCTTCGACAAGACGCACCAGTATTCCGCCGGTGAAGACAGTTGCGACGTCCGGTTCACTTATAGCTGCAACTTCCTTCACACCAACCAGTCCGATATGCCTGACGTCGACGGCAAGCGTGTCGGCAGCTTCGTCGATGACAAGATCACGCTCGGTTCAAGCGCCTTCTCGCTGACACCTGGTATACGCTTCGACTGGTACGATTATTCACCTCAGAGTACCGACGCCTACACCCGCAGCGCCAATTATAGCAGCATGCCCGCCGGGCAATCGGACAGCCGATTCTCGCCGAAGTTGCGGGCTGCCTTCCAGCCACAGGACGACGTCGAGATTTATGCGCAGTGGGCGATGGCGTTTCGCGCGCCGAATGTCACGGAGCTTTATGAGAACTACGGCGTTCCCGGCGGCTATGTCAGCTACGGCAATCCCGACCTCAAGCCGGAAACCAGCAACGGCATCGAAATAGGCACGAACCTCGGCGACAAGGATTTCGGCGGGCATATCGGCGTATTCTATAACAGATACAAGAACTTCATCGACTCTGTGAATTACGCCGATCCGACGGGGACATATCCGCTGGGGATTACCGAGTATTTCAACCGGGCCAGCGTCCGCATCTACGGTATCGAGGCCAACATCCACAAGACCTTCGACAACGGCATCCATATCAATGGAGCGTTCGCCTATTCGAACGGCAAGGACACGGAAACGGGCGAGTTTATCAGCTCGGATGTTCCGGCGAAGGCCGCCTTCGGCATCGGCTATGCCACCGAGACGTGGGGCACCGATCTTGCCTTCATCACGGCAACAAGCGAACCGAAAAGGTCAGGCGACAAGCTCAGCACTCCGGGCTACGGCATCGTCGACCTGACGGCATGGGCGGCGCCGGAACAGGTAAAGGGAATGACCTTGCGTGCCGGCGTCTACAACGTCTTCGACAAGACCTACTACAACGCAACCAACACCAACGGCACCCTGACCCAGCCCTATTCCTACTATTCGGAGCCGGGCCGCACCTTCAAGGTATCGCTGACGCAGACCTTCTGATCGTCAGCTACACGTCGAGACAAAAGGCGGCGCTTCGGCGCCGCTTAGACCACCCGTCGTCATCCTCGGCCTTGTGCCGAGGATCTGCTTTATCTGCGTAACATCGAACAGTTGCAGATGCTCGGGACAGGCCCGAGCATGATGACAAGAAGTGGGGGGCTCTTTTTTGCCGAGCGCACCGCGTTGTCTTGCGATGTCGTCGATGTTAACAATATGCGTCTCTCAAGCGAGAAAGGAGGGCCGTATCATGATCATTTATGTCTGGCGCAATCGCCAGTTCGGCCCGAACAATGCCCTGCGGATGCGTTTGCAGGGCTGATCAGAGGCTGTAGCTCGCTTATCTCCTTCCTGGTCTGCCCCTTAAGGCATGCAGCGCCGAACCGTCGCGTTCGTGCGACTGCTTCATGACAATCACCGAGCCGAATGGCCAAACGTTACGCCCTTGACGGGGTTTGGCCGCCAGCATCCGAATTCCATGGCAATCCCCTGGGGATCGCGGATCGATGCTGTCTGCTCGGACAGACCAGAGAACGATGATGGCACTGATCACTTTGCGCAATCTCGGCGTCACCCTGAGTGGGCCGGTTATCTCCAATCTCAATTTGACCGTCGGCGCCGGAGACCGCGTCGGCATTGTTGCTCCAAACGGCCGGGGGAAGTCGACACTTCTCAACTGCATCGCCGGCAGGCTGGATCCGACGGTCGGCGAGGTCACGCGGTCGCGTGGCCTGCGTGTCGGCTACGTCGAACAGAATGTCCCGATCGCGCTTATGGAACTGCCGTTCGCCGATGTGGTCCGTCAGGTCTTGTCTGCGGAACAAGCTGCCAGCGAAAGCTGGCGCGCGGATGTCGTGCTCGACGGGCTCGACGTGCCGGAGGTATTGCGCCAGAGGCCGCTTTCTCAATTGAGCGGTGGCTGGCAGCGGCTTGCCCTTCTTGCTCGCGTATGGGTAACCGATCCCGATGTGCTGCTTCTCGACGAGCCGACCAACCATCTCGACATTGCCAAGATCGCGCGGCTTGAGGACTGGCTCAACGCACTTCCCCGGGATGTCCCCGTATTGATCTGCAGCCATGACAGGGCATTTCTCGATGCCACGACCAATCGGACGCTTTTTCTGCGATTGGAGCAGTCCCAGGTTTTTTCGCTGCCCTATAACAGGGCGCGGGAAGCGCTCGAACAGGCTGATGCGTCCGACGAGCGTCGATATCATAGGGATATGAAGGCGGCGCAGCAGTTGCGGCGGCAGGCGGCCAAGCTCAACAACATCGGCGTCAATTCCGGCAGCGATCTCCTGACCGTCAAGACGAAGCAGCTGAAACAGCGGGCGGATCGTCTGGAAGACGCCGCGCGGCCGGGCTTTCTGGAGCGTTCGGCCGGCGCGATCCGGCTTGCCAACCGGGGCGTCAACGCAAAGGTCCTGATCGCGCTTGATGATGCCTCGGTCGAAACATCAGACGGGACCTTGCTCTTCAAGAGCGGAAAGCAGTGGATATGCCAGGGCGATCGCATCGTGCTGCTTGGGAAAAACGGCGCCGGAAAATCCCGCTTCGTCGAGATGATCAGGAGAGCGATCATCGGCCAGAACGGCGTGCCAGAGGCCATCAGGCTGACGCCGTCGCTGGTGCTTGGTCATAGTGACCAGAACCTCTCCAGCCTTGCCGACGACGACACGCCGCTTGCCGCCATCACGCGGTTGTTCGAGCTTGGCGAGCAACGCGCTCGCACGCTTCTCGCCGGTGCGGGGATCGGCGTCGACATGCAGAGCCGGGCCATCGGCCGATTGTCGGGTGGACAGAAGGCGAGACTTGCGATGCTGGTCCTGCGTCTTCAGGCTCCCAATTTCTACCTGCTGGATGAACCGACCAACCATCTCGATATCGACGGGCAGGAGGCTTTGGAGGACGAGCTCCTGACACAAGAGGCAAGCTGCCTGCTGGTCTCGCACGATCGCAGCTTCGTGAGGGCGATCGGCAATCGCTTCTGGGTGATTGAGAAACGACGTCTGGTCGAGGTCGATGGACCCGAGGAGTTTTTTGCGTCGGCTGTGGGACAGATGGCATGACTGAATCCGCCGCTTCACCCCCTCTGTCGGCTGGGCCGACATCTCCCCCACAAGGGGGGAGATCAACATGTGGAGAGTGCGGCATACTCCAATCTCCCCCCTTGTGGGGGAGATGTCACGAAGTGACAGAGGGGGGTGTGTCTCCAGGTGTTCCAATCGTCGCCACATCCCGACCCATAATTCCCCCTGAATTGCCGCTTGCGCATCGCTACATCTCACGGTAACAATTCCGTCCATGAACAAGTCTTCGAACAATGCTTCCTGGTGGTGGGCACGCTAAAAGCGGCCTCGACCAATCGTGTTCAAAGACGACGAGTGAGCCGCCCGAAACTTTCAGGCGGCTTTTTTTGTTTTTAAAGCGCCTGTCATCCGGGCATGGAGAGAGCGGAGAGACAAGTCATGGTAACGATCCTTCGGGATGACGGTGCGGAAATCTACGAGACCAGGGGCGGCATCACAGTGACCCGCCAGCGCCGGCCTATTCCTTACGCCGATGCCGTTTCGTCCTATATCGACAAGCTCGACGAGCGCCGCGGCGCGGTGTTTTCGTCGAACTACGAATATCCGGGCCGTTACACCCGCTGGGATACCGCCGTCGTCGATCCGCCGATCGGCATTTCCTGCTTTGGCCGGAATGTCTGGATCGAGGCCTATAACGAGCGCGGGGAGGTGATCCTCGGTTTCATCGCAGCCCGGCTGAAGACGGTTTCGGAGATTTCGCTCGACGCATCGACGCCGCGCCGGCTGGATCTGACGGTGAAAACACCGGACCGCGTTTTCACCGAGGAAGAGCGCTCGAAGATGCCGACCGTCTTCACCGTGCTTCGTGCGGTTACCGATCTCTTCTACTCGCAGGCGGACGCCAGTCTCGGGCTCTATGGCGCCTTCGGCTACGATCTCGCCTTCCAGTTCGACGCGATCGACCTGAAGCTGACGCGTCCCTCCGACCAACGCGACATGGTGCTCTACCTGCCGGACGAGATTCTCGTCGTCGACAACTATTCCGCCAAGGCCTGGATCGACCGCTACGATTTCGCAAAGGGCGGAGCCTCTACCGAAGGAAAGGCAGGCGACATTCCCGCCGAGCCATTCCATCATACCGACGCCATCCCGCCGAAGAGCGATCACCGCCCGGGCGAGTTCGCCGAGCTGGTGACCAAGGCAAAGGAGAGCTTCCGCAAGGGCGACCTGTTCGAGGTGGTACCGGGGCAGAAATTCATGGAGCGCTGCGACAGCAAGCCCTCCGATATTTCCAAGCGGCTGAAGGCGATCAATCCGTCGCCGTATTCCTTCTTCATCAACCTAGGAAATCAGGAATATCTGGTCGGCGCCTCGCCTGAGATGTTCGTGCGCGTTTCCGGCCGTCGCATCGAGACCTGCCCGATCTCCGGCACGATCAAGCGCGGCGACGACCCGATCGCCGATAGCGAACAGATCCTCAAGCTTTTGAACTCGAAGAAGGACGAGTCCGAGCTGACGATGTGTTCCGACGTCGACCGCAACGACAAGAGCCGCGTTTGCGAACCGGGTTCGGTCAAGGTCATCGGCCGCCGGCAGATCGAGATGTATTCCCGTCTCATCCACACCGTCGACCATATCGAGGGCCGGCTTCGCGATGACATGGATGCCTTCGACGGCTTCCTCAGCCACGCATGGGCCGTGACGGTGACCGGCGCGCCGAAGCTGTGGGCGATGCGCTTCATCGAATCCCGCGAAAAGAGTCCGCGCGCCTGGTATGGCGGTGCGATCGGCATGGTCGGCTTCAACGGCGACATGAACACAGGCCTGACGCTTCGCACGGTGCGCATCAAGGACGGCATTGCCGAAGTGCGCGCCGGTGCTACTCTGTTGAACGACTCCATTCCCGAGGAAGAAGAAGCCGAGACCGAACTGAAAGCCTCTGCCATGCTCTCTGCCATTCGTGACGCCAAGGCCGGAAATTCAGCCAAGACCGTGCGCGACGTCGCGGCCGTCGGCCATGGCGTGAAGATCCTCTTGGTCGACCACGAGGACAGCTTCGTCCACACGCTCGCCAATTATTTCCGCCAGACCGGGGCAACGGTCTCGACGGTTCGCTCGCCGGTGTCCGAGGAGATTTTCGATCGGCTCGATCCAGATCTGGTCGTGCTCTCTCCGGGTCCTGGAAATCCCAAGGATTTCGACTGCAAGGCGACGATCAAGAAGGCGAGGGCACGCAACCTGCCGATCTTCGGTGTGTGCCTCGGCCTTCAGGCGCTCGCCGAGGCGTACGGAGGCGATCTGCGCCAGCTGGCGATCCCGATGCACGGCAAGCCTTCGCGCATTCGCGTGCTCGAACCCGGCATCGTGTTTTCGGGCCTTGCCAAGGAGGTCACCGTCGGCCGCTACCACTCGATCTTCGCCGACCCCTCGACCCTGCCGCGAGACTTCATGATCACGGCTGAAAGCGAAGACGGCACGATCATGGGCATCGAGCACGTCAAGGAACCGGTCGCAGCAGTCCAGTTCCACCCCGAATCGATCATGACGCTCGGAGGCGACGCCGGAATGCGGATGATTGAAAATGTTGTGGCGCATCTGGCACGGCGGGCGAAGACGAAGGCGGCTTGAGGAGGTGTGTGTGTTGGCCCCCTTCTCCCCTCGGGGAGAAGGTGCCCGCCCCGCGATTAACTCGGGAGGCGGATGAGGGGACCTCGCCCGGGCAGCGTACAACCTGATGGACGCGCGCGGCGAACGCGGAACCCTCCCGCCGTGCCGCGCCCTCATCGCCTCGCTTTGCTCGGCACTTCTCCCCGAGGGGAGAAGGTGGCCCCGGTGTTTGCCGGTCGCTCGGGAGAACTGCAATGGAGTGGTTGCAGAGAATCTTTGACAGATGCGGAGTTTTGTCCGATATGACGCGTAATGAACCGCGTGCCCGAAATTTCGGGCACGCGGTTTTGCATTAAAGGGCTGCTTTTCTGCAATTCATTCGCATCCGCATGGAGAATGGCATGGCCGCGACAGGCAATCAGGGCATCCAGCAACTGGCGTTCTGGGGCATTCCGATCTCGCTCGGCGTCATGGGTATCAAGATGGCCGCATGGTGGGTGACCGGTTCGGTCGCGCTGCTTTCGGACGGGCTTGAGTCCTTCGTCAATGTCGTTGCGGCATTCATTGCCTTCTTCGTCATCCGCTATGCGCAGAAGCCTGCCGATGCCGACCATCCATTCGGCCATCACAAGGCGGAATATCTGTCGGCGGTGACAGAGGGGGTGCTGATCGTCGTGGCGGCGCTGCTGATCGTTCAGGCGGCTGTCGGCCATCTCAGTCATCCGCTGCCGATGGAGGCGCCGGCTCTCGGTCTGGCTATCAATTTTGTGGCGGGCATCATCAATCTGCTCTGGGCCCGTATCCTCATCCGCGAGGGCCGTATGCACCGGTCGGTGGCGCTGGTGGCCGACGGGCAGCACATCATGTCAGACGTCGTGACTTCGGTCGGCGTTCTGGCCGGACTTCTGCTGGCGCTTTGGACCGGATACCCGATCTTCGACCCGATCCTTGCTATCTTCGTGGCGCTGAATATCCTTTATCAAGGATATGCCGTGATCTCCCACTCGATCGACGGATTGATGGACAAAGCAGTGCTGCCGAGTGAGGAAGTCGCGATCAAGGAAGCAATCGCCCATCACGCGGCCGGGTCGCTCGGGGTGCACGACCTGAAGACCCGGATTGCCGGATCGGTGACTTTCGTCGATTTCCACCTCGTCGTACCGTCGAGCATGCCGGTCGGCGATGCGCACAATATCTGCGACCGCCTTGAAGATGCCATACGGGCGATCCATGCGGGCGCCGAAATAACCATCCATGTGGAACCTGAGGGCGCCAAGGCCCATGGTATCCGCGTCAAAGTGATCAAGGAGGCTTGACCATGCCAAGTACCGATGTTTCCGGCCTGTCGATGCTCGGCAGTCACACGGACGCTCCGACCAACCCCGAAGATGCGATCCTGGAAAAAGTGCCATCCGGCCACCAGGGCACCGACTACGTGGTTCGCTTCACTGCGCCGGAGTTCACCTCGCTCTGCCCGATGACGGGACAGCCCGATTTCGCCCACATCGTCATCGACTACATCCCCCAGGAATGGTTGGTCGAATCCAAATCGCTGAAGCTTTTCCTGCATTCCTTCCGCAACCACGGCGCCTTCCATGAGGATTGCTCGATCTATATCGCCAAGCGGATCGTCGACCTGCTGCAGCCGAAATGGCTCCGGATCGGCGCCTACTGGTATCCACGTGGCGGCATCCCGATCGACGTCTTCTGGCAGACCGGCAAGCCGCCCGAAGGCGTGTGGCTGCCGGATCAGGGTGTCCAGCCCTATCGTGGGCGGGGGTAGCTTTTCATTCAATAAAAACGCCGCGTTTTCAAATGGAAACGCGGCGTTTTTACTTTGAATTCCAAAGACGCTTCAAACGTTGAAGCTGTCGTCGCCGTCGTTTGAGCTGTCGTCGAAATTGTCGTCGTCATTGTCGTCGTCGCTGACCAGGGTCTGGTCGTTGGCGTCGTTGTCGTTCTGGTCCTTGTTGTCGTCCTTGCCGTAGTAGTTGTTGACGACGGTCTCTTCGACTGCCGGCGTGGTATTGCCGGCCAGGCCGCCGAGCGACGAGGCTCCTGTCAGGCCGCCGAGGCCGCCGAGATGCGGGCTGAACAGGCTGCTCAGCGATTCCGCCAGCATCACGCCGCCGGCAACGCCCGCTGCCGTGCCGAGCGCGCCGCGCAGGAAGCTGCCGCCGGCGGACGGGGCGGCTGGCTGCTGGCTCCAGGGACCCACCGGCTGCTGTTGCGGCGCATAGCCTTGTTGCGGTGCATATCCCTGCTGGGCGCCGTAGCCTGGCTGGGGCGCATAATTCTGCTGCGGGACGGGGCGTTGCGGCTGGGCCGGCTGGCCGCCGCCGAACAACGAGCCGAGACCGCCGAGAAAACTGCCGCCGCCCTGCGGCTGCGGCTGGTTGGCCCCCTGTTCCAGCTCGTGCACGCGCGCTTCCAACTGCTGGATGCGATCGGCCGCAGCCTTCATTCCCTGTTCCTGCATGATCACCGCCTGCGACAGCAGGTAGGGCGCGTAGGGCTGGTCGCGAACAGACTGGGCGATGAAGGCTTCGGCATCTGCGTCGCGCGGCGTTGCCGCTGCGGATTTGATCCGGTCGAAAAGAGAGCTAAGCAATTGACGTTCTTCGGGCGACATGATGGCCTCCTTGGCAAACTGGGCGCGGACTGCTTTCGCGCTGAACTGACTTAGGAACGGATATTGGCTTTTCAAAGCCGCGAAGGGTTACATTTCGGTAATTCGCGATGGCTCGATAAGGATATGTTCACCCGTCCGGTGGCTTGTCTTTTTCCCGCATTGTTTTACGCATTGAGTCGCACTATGTGCGGGACAGACAAATCATGGTGGAGAGTTGCGAATGAACGACGACGAACAGGACGAAAAGAAGACGGAACTGCCTTTGGGTAAGGAAACGGAGGCGAATCTCTTCAAATCGCGTTCGATCTTCATCTATGGCGGGATCACGCAGGAGCTGGCCCAGAAGGTCTGCTCGCAGCTCGTCGCCCTTGCCGCCGCCAGCGACGATGACATCCGCATCTACGTCAATTCGCCGGGTGGCCATGTCGAATCGGGCGATTCGATCCACGACGTCATCAAGTTCATCAAGCCGAAGGTCTGGATGATCGGAACCGGGTGGGTGGCTTCGGCCGGAGCGCTCATCTTCGTCAGCGTACCCAAGGAACGTCGCATCTGCCTGCCGAACACCCGCTTCCTGCTGCATCAGCCCTCCGGCGGTACGCGCGGCATGGCCTCGGATATCGAGATCCAAGCGCGCGAGATTATCAAGATGAACGAGCGCCTGAACCGGATCTTCGCTGCCGCCACCGGCCAGCCGATCGAAAAGATCGCCAAGGATACCGATCGCGACTATTGGCTCACCGCCGAAGACGCCAAGACGTATGGTCTGGTGTCTCGGATCGTGACGTCGCAGGCCGAGATCTGATTTTATCGGATAGGAGCGCCCTTGCTTGTCGGAAGACGGGCGAGGGCGCTTTTTTTGTTGGGGTGTATTTGTCGAGAGACCCCCCTCTGTCGGCCGGGCCGACATCTCCCCCACAAGGGGGGAGATCAATATGCCGATAGTGCGGCATACTCCAAAATCTCCCCACCTGTGGGGGAGATGTCAGCGAAGCTGACAGAGGGGGGCGGCCTAGGAGAGGGGCAATTTATTGTGCCTCCCCAGTCAAACAGTGCCGGTTCGACCCAAACGACACTTGCACGAGTGACGTGCATAATGCTCCATGCGTGTAACCGCGTTCACGAGTCCCTCCAACCGATGCTCAAAGATTTTTCCGTCCAAAGCCTGTTCATGGGCGTTCTTACCGCCTTTGTCGGTTTCGCCAGCTCCTTTGCGGTCGTGTTGCAGGGGTTGCACGCCGTTGGCGCCTCAGATGCGCAGGCGGCGTCCGGGCTGACGGCGCTGGCGGTATCCATGGGCGTCTGTGCGATCGTGCTCAGCGCGGCGACGCGCATGCCGGTCAGCATCGCCTGGTCGACGCCGGGGGCGGCTTTGCTCGCCAGTGGCGGGGCGATCCCGGGCGGGTTTCAGGTGGCGGTCGGTGCATTTCTGATTTGTGCGCTGCTGATCATCATCGCTGGGCTCTTTCGGCCGCTCGGCCGCGCTGTGGCGGCGATCCCGGCGCCGCTCGCCAATGCGATGCTCGCCGGCGTGCTGATCGGGCTGTGCTTCGCGCCGGTCAAGGCCATCGCTTTCAATCCGCTATTCGGTCTGCCAATCGTGCTTGCCTGGATCGTCGTCGGCGCGTTCAAGCGGCTTTGGGCGGTGCCGGCAGCGCTTGCGGCCTTTGCCTTGGTGCTGGCCTTCGAGGTGCATGTGCCGGACGGTGGGCTGTCGTCGGTGGCGCAGTCGCTGCTGCCGAAGGTGGAGTTCATCCGGCCCGTGTTCAGCTTTGCCGGTCTCGTTTCAATCGCCCTGCCGCTTTTCATCGTCACCATGGCCTCGCAGAATATTCCTGGCATTGCGGTGCTGAAGGTCAATGATTACGATCCGAGGCCGGGTGGGCTGTTTGCGCTCACCGGCTTCTTCTCGCTGCTGAGCGCGCCGTTCGGCGGCCACGCGGTCAACCTCGCGGCGATCACCGCGGCGATGTGCGCGGGCCAGGATGCGCATGCCGATCCCGCAAGGCGATACTGGGCCGCGATCGTTGCCGGTATCGGCTATGTCGTTCTCGGATTGCTCGCCGGCGCCGTCACTGCGTTCGTGGCGCTGGCTCCGCCGATCCTGATCGAAGCCGTGGCCGGCCTTGCGCTGGTCGGCGCTTTTTCCAGCTCGGCGATGGCCGCGTTTCAACGCGCCGATACGCGGGAGGCCGCGGCGATCACCTTCCTCATCACGGCATCGGGCGTGGCATTCGCCGGCATATCGGGCGCTTTCTGGGGGCTGATTGCCGGTGGCCTGATGCTGGCGCTGCAGCGTTTCGTGCAGGTGCTCAAGAAGTAGGCCGGGGTTGCTTCTTTTTTATCGCCCGGTTATAAGCCGATCCATGAAGTCCATAGGCACCCAGATTTCCGAACAGATCACACGCGGCCGCGTCGCCCTGCGTGATCATTCGCGTGCCTTCACCTCGCTTCTTCTCCTCGGCCTTACGCGCGGTTGCCGGGTTCTTTGAGGAGCGCCCGGCGGCCGACAAGCCCGCCCGGCGACTGCTCCTCGATCTAGCTCTCCGAAATATTACCAGGCCCGTATTCAAAGCCGCTTTTGTCATCGCCAAGCCGCACCCGATCGGCTATTAGGCGGACAATCGACGGCAAGAGGAAAAGACGATGGACGCGAAGAACCATTCCCCCGCCACGAAACCCCAAGCCGGCAAATCCCGATTCAAAGGCATGTCCGAGGCGGCGATCAAGTATCGAGCCTATCCGCAGGTGAATATTCCCGATCGTACCTGGCCGTCGAAGACACTCACCAAAGCACCGGTCTGGTGTTCGGTCGATCTGCGCGATGGCAACCAGGCGCTGGTCGACCCGATGGGTCACGACCGCAAGGCCCGCATGTTCCATCTGCTCCTGGAAATGGGCTTCAAGGAGATCGAGATCGGCTTTCCCTCGGCCTCGCAGACGGATTTCGATTTTACCCGTTGGTGCGTCGAGGAAGGCAACGTTCCTGACGACGTGTCGCTGCAGGTATTGGTGCAGTGCCGGCCGGAGCTGATCACTCGCACGTTCGAATCACTGCAGGGCGCTAATAAGCCAATCGTGCACTTCTACAATTCGACAAGCGAGCTGCAGCGCCGCGTGGTGTTCGCAAAGGACGTCCACGGCATCAAGCAGATCGCCGTCGATGCAGCCAAGATGATCACTGACATGGCTGCGAAGGCCGGCGGCGGCTATCGCTTCGAGTATTCGCCGGAGAGCTTCACCGGAACCGAGCTCGAGGTGGCGCTGGAAATCTGCAACGCTGTGATCGAGGTGGTGAAACCGACCGCTGACAACAAGCTGATCATCAACCTGCCTTCGACGGTCGAGATGGCGACGCCGAACATTTATGCCGACCAGATCGAGTGGATGTGCCGCAACCTCGACAATCGCGAGAACCTGATCATTTCGCTGCATCCGCACAATGACCGCGGCACCGGCATTGCCGCTGCCGAACTGGCGTTGCTGGCAGGCGCCGACCGGGTGGAGGGAACGCTGTTCGGCAACGGAGAGCGGACCGGCAACGTCGACGTCGTGACCATGGCGTTGAACATGTTCACGCAAGGCGTCGACCCCGGCATCGACTGCTCCGACATCGAGCGGATCAGGGAAGTCTACGAATACTCCAACCAGATGACGATCGCCGACCGCCACCCATACGTCGGAGAGCTGGTCTACACCGCCTTCTCCGGCTCGCACCAGGACGCGATCAACAAGGGAATGAAGGCGAGCAAGATCGCCAATACTTCCGTCTGGGAAGTGCCCTACCTGCCGATCGACCCGCAGGACGTCGGCCGCAGCTATGAGGCGATCATCCGCATCAATTCGCAGTCCGGCAAGGGCGGCATCGCCTACATTCTGCAGCAGGACTACGGGCTAAACCTGCCGCGCAACCTGCAGGTGGAGTTTCGTGAGGAAATCCAGCGTATCACCGACGTCGAGGGCAAGGAACTGCCTTCGCGGCGGATCTACGACCGCTTCATGGAAGTCTATGTTGCACAGCCCGACGCCCGCATCCGCTTCGTCGACCACCAAACCTTTGCCGACCCGGAATACAAGGGACAGCGCATCATTGCCGCCGACATTACCGACAACGGCGAAGTGAAGCATATCGAGGGCAGGGGCAATGGGCCGATCGACGGCTTCATCAACGCGCTCTCTGCCTATCTCGGCATCGAAATGTCAGTCGAGGATTATTCGGAGCATTCGCTGCAGCACGGTTCGAACGCCGCGGCGATCTCCTACGTCGAGACCTCGCATCCGGGCGGCAAACTCTTCGGCGCCGGCGTCAACACCAACATCGTCGCCGCCTCGCTCGAGGCGATCGTCTCGGCCGCAAACCGGGTGCTTGAGTTGAAGGCAAAATAGGCCAGGCTAGCGACATATCTGAAAAGCAAACGGCAGCGTCGCAAGCGCTGCCGTTTGCTTTTTGCGCAATCTACTCAGATCGAAGTTGAAACCCGGCCGGCGATGTCGTCGAGGGTTGCGTCGGCCGATGGGCCGACGACGGCGTAGGCGGTGCCGTTCCGATGCCAGGAAACGACGCCGACATCGTCCTTGATGACTTCGTTGAGCTCGCTGTTGTCTTCGGTGCCGTTATCCTTGAGAAAGCAGACTGCGATCACGTCGCCATCGGCATTCTTGTAGATCAGCTGTCCCGTGGGCTTCCCCGCCGCGACGAGCAGTCTGGCGCCCTGGAACGACAGGCCGACCGATGTCAGGTCGGGGACATTGAACTTCACGCCGACGCTGCCGGTCAGCCATTGGGTGATTTCGACCACCTGGGTCGCCGGCAATTCCGCAAGATGCTTTGGCTGATGGGCGTAGATCCGGTGTGATGCGGCGATGTCGTCAGTCCAGTTGTGAGCCGGCGCTTGTGCGGTCTGCGCGGCCGGTTGTCCGCCGGGCGCGGTTCCGTAGAAGTAGCCGATGCCGCCGCCGACAAAGAACAGGATCAGCGCTGCGGCAAGCGCCTGCCGTCCTGAGGGAGCGAGCTTCAGTGAAGGGGGCACGAAGCGCGGTGTCTCGCGGACCTTCGGCGGCTGCGCACTCTTGATCGCGCGCACCAGGGCCAACGGAACGGGCTCCTTCAGGACTTCGTCAAAGGCCCTGCGGCCGACGTCCGAGCCATGCCTCAGCATCTCGTAGACCCTGCGCGTCTCGGGATCGGAGCTGATGAGCCGTTCCAGCTCTTCCTTTTCCTCGCGGCTTGTCTCGCCGTCCATGTAGGCCGAGAGCCGCGCTTCCAAAGGCGTTTTCTTCATGTCGTGCAAACTTCAAAACTTTCGTGGAGAACGGCTGACGCCGATTGCTGCCAGTTGCTGGCGAGCGCTGCACAGCCGCGACGCGACGGTCGACAGCGGAATGCCCAGGATGTCGGCCGCTTGCTTGTAGCTATGGCCCTCGATGACCACCAACAGGAAAACTGAGCCAAGACCCTCGGCAAGCGAGGTCACCGTCTGATGGCCTTCGTTGGCTTCCACCGAATTCGTCTTTGGATGCATGCCCGGCTCGATGCGATCCAGCGCTGCACCCTTTGCCGACCCCGATCGGTGCTTGTGCCGACGGACTTCATCGACCAATTGCTGCCGCGCGATCGTATAGAGCCAGCTTTCAAGCCGGCCCTCGTTATTCCAAAGATGGATCTTGGTAATGCCGCGATGACAGACACTCTGCACCAGTTCGTCAGCCTCACCGAGATCACCCGTCAGCGTCACAGCAAAGCGACGCAGCTTCGGCAGAAGGCCGACAAGATCACGTCTGATATCAAGGGCTGCGAGCGGCGCGGACATCGTCTTTCCAGAAGCGTTAGAGGCGGGCATGCGGTATTCGTCAAATGTGCTCTTCCAGCAGCGAACTTGCCTTAACGGGGAGGAAATAACTCGCCGTGACATGGGGTCGACGCGGAAAGATGTTCTCTACTGGTATGAACCATTTTCTTGTCGCTTCGCAAGCCTCCAAAATGGGCGTGGTACGTCAGGCGCCACATGCATAGTCCGACGGGCAATCAATATTTCCTGTAGCCGCCGAGCGATTGCAGCAGCGACCGGTAGGCCCAGGTGTCTTCGCCGCCACGGTCTCGAATTTCCACCAGCTGGACGCGCGCGGCCTGCTCGTCGCCCTGTTGAAGCAGGGCCTGGCCCATGTAGGACCGCGCGAGGATGTAGTTCTCATCCTTCTCCAATGCCTTGTGGTAGTAGTTCATGCCGACCTGCATCCGGCCGGCCTTGCGGTTGGCATAGCCCAGATAGTTGAGGATGCGTGGATCGTCCTGGTTCTTGGCGAGGTGCAGGACCTTGATGGCATTTTCATATTGGCCGGCATAGGCGAACTCACGGGCCGCCTGGAAGAGCTGATCGTCATTGAAACTGCTCTTCTTAGGCTTGACGCATTCCTTCTTTTCTTTGTCCCAGACCTTGCCGTCGGTGCATTTTGTCGTCGTCTGGGTCTTTGGCGGTGGGGCGGTGTCGTCTGTCGATGTTCCGGCAGCAAAGGCCGGAAGGCCCGCGCCGAGCAAAAAACCTGCCGCAATAACTGCCGTGAAGGAACTCTTCAAAGTGACCACCATGCCCTGCTCCTCTTCAAGATTAGACCGTTTCCATTATAGTCCCAGACGCAGGTAAACGCCATGGCAACGGGGCACGGCGGACGTCTAAGTCGAGGGATAAAGTGCTTCATCTGCCGAATATGTTGGTTCCCTCGGGTGACACGCCATCGCCTCTTTCGTTGAGACTGAATCGCTCCGCCTTTAGGTCCCAGGCGCCGGGCGCACCTGATATGGTGAAGTAGTTGTAAGCCGCCCGCGGCTTCATTCCGCCCGGTCCTTGCGAGGCCGAGGCAATGCCGACCACGGGAACCGGTGCGGTCTGGCCGCGCAGCCAATGGACCGTGTTCAAATGCGTATGACCGTGCAGCACCAGTTCGGCGCCGCCGGTAGACACAACCGCGCCAAATCGGCGAATGCCGATCATTCGCTTGTGAAAGGAGGTGGCACCGCGGATCGGGGGATGGTGGATCATCAGCACGCGGAAAAGGCCCGCCTCGCCGGCGGCGCGCAGCATGTTGACGGTCTCGCGAGCCTGCCGCGAACTATAGAAGCCGCTGGCGGAAAAAGGGAGCGTTGCAACCGCCGTCGAGCAGCCGATGAGCGCGACGCGGTCGCGTATGCGCAGGTACGGAAAGACATGCCGGTCGTCCTCCCACTCGGCAGGCGACAAGTCGCCCCGGACGTAGGGGTACCAGGCACGCATCGACTTCTCATAGGCACCGGGCACATACGCGTCGTGGTTTCCCGGAACGATGGATGTGAAAGCGGGGTCGCCGACGGTTTTCAACCATTCGGCCGCCGTGCGGATCTCGACGCCGCTTGCCAGATTGACCAGATCGCCGGTCACGGCCAGGTGGTCCGGGTTCTTTTCCTTGATGTCCTCGAGCAAGAGATCCAGCGTGCCGCCGAAAAGATGCTTGCTCCTGTTCCGGTGCCAGTTCACAAATCCAGTGATGCGCTTCGAGGCGAGTTCGCGAATCGAAAGCCGGGGAAGGGGTCCGAGATGGATATCGGAGATATGCGCGAGCTTGAACATGAGATGAGACATAGACCAGTCCATTGCCAGATCAAACAGTTCTGTCAGGTCTTGGCGACAGGAAAAAGTCGTCGTCTCTGCCGTTTAGCCGGGATCGCCGTCGGAGCAATTGCATGAGCGACGCGCTGCCGCCACCTGAGGTCACCGGCTGGAAGGCAAAGCTGTTCGGGCGCGCAATCCACATCTATTTCGCCCTGTCGCGTGGCATGACCATGGGCGTGCGTGCCGCCTGCTTCGATGCTGAGGGGCGGCTGTTTCTGGTGCGGCATTCCTACATGTCCGGCTGGTACATGCCCGGCGGTGGCGTCGAGCGGCACGAGACCGTCATGCAGGCGCTCGAAAAGGAACTTCGCGAGGAGGGCAACCTCCGGATGACAGGCCCGCCGCAGCTGTTCCACGTCTATCTCAACAAGGCAGCGAGCAATCGCGACCATGTCGTCTTCTACCGCGTCACGGTCGAGCAGACGGAACCCCGCAAGTCCGACTGGGAAATCGTCGAATGCGGGTTCTTTCCGCTCGACGCCCTGCCGCCGGGAACGACGAAGGCGACGCTACGCCGGTTGAAGGAGCTGGAGGGCGATGTTCCGCCCTCCCATTACTGGTGACGATCAGGCCGCCGCTTTGACCTTGTCGCGACCGTGCGGGCGATCGAAATCGAGGTCCGGGCCTACAGGGACGACCCCGGTCGGATTGATCGTCTTGTGGCTGCGGTAGTAGTGATCCTTGATATGATGAAGGTTCACGGTTTCCTTGACGCCTGGCGTCTGATAGAGCTCCCTGAGATAGGCCGGAAGGTTGCTGTAGTCTTCGATGCGGCGAATGTTGCACTTGAAGTGGCCGACATAGACAGCGTCGAAACGGACGAGCGTCGTGAACAGCCGCCAATCGGCTTCTGTTACCCGGTCGCCGAGGAGGTAGCGGTTCTTGCCCAGCCTCTCATCGAGCAGGTCCAGCGTTTCGAACAGCTTGCGGACATTTTCGCCATAGGCCTCCTGCGTCGTGGCGAAGCCCGACTTGTAGACGCCGTTGTTGACGGTGTCGTAGACGAGCTCGTTGAGCGGATCGATCTCGGCGCGCAATTGGGCGGGGTAGAAATCGTCCGTCGAACCGGTGAGGCCGTCGAAGGCACTGTTGAACATCCGGATGATTTCGGAGGATTCGTTGTTGACGATCGTGCCGGTCTGCTTGTCCCAGAGGACGGGGACGGTGACGCGGCCGGAATAATGCGGATCAGCCTTGACGTAGATCTCCCACAGCGCCTTCGCGCCGAAAAGGTGATCGACGGTGCCGCCATCGCGATCCTTGAATTCCCAGCCGTTTTCCAGCATCAGCGGATCGACGATCGAAACGGAAATCAGGTCTTCAAGCTTCTTCAGCTTGCGGAAGATCAGCGTCCGGTGAGCCCAGGGGCAGGCGAGGGACACGTATAGATGATAGCGGCCAGCTTCGGCCTTGAAGCCGGCTGTGCCTGTCGGGCCGGCCGAGCCGTCAGCAGTGACCCAGTTGCGGAATTGGGAGGCGGCGCGCTTGAAATGGCCCTTCGTCTCCTTGGTATCGTACCAGACGTCGTTCCAGACGCCCTCAACCAGCATGCCCATCTTGTGATTCCTTTCGAAGCCGCTTGGCTTTTCAAATTGCTTGCCTGGAAAATACGCACTTACACGGGGATTTCGAGGGGCCAAAGGTTGAACAGTGCGTCCTGCCGCCGATCGAACAATTTTGCGACGGCCGGATATTTTAAGTTGGACGGCCGAAAAATTTCCTGCTATCGGCCTTTCCACATTCAAAGGATACCGATCCATGAACCTGGCGAGAAGCCTGCGACGACGCTGATGACCCCGAACGCTCGATGAGCGTGTTCGAGAGCCATCCCCTTATGTCTATCCGGTTTCTTACGTTTCATGCACAAGCACGATCTGGTCTACCTCACCGAGGACGCATCTCACGATGCCGTCATCGAACTCATCAACGAAGAAGCATTCGGTCCTGGCCGGTTCGTCCGTGCGGCAGCGCGCATCCGCGAGCAGGGGCCGCACGACCGTTCGCTCTCCTTCATCTGCGCAGACGACGGCGAGACGATCGCTTCGGTCAGGATGACGCCGGTCATGGCCGGCGGGGTCCGGGGCCATCTGCTTGGTCCGCTTGCGGTCAGGCCTTCACACAAGAACCAGGGTATCGGTCGCGAGCTGGTGCGGATTGCTGTCGAAGCGGCAAGGCGCAAGGGTTCGGAAGCGGTTTTCCTGATCGGCGACCCGCCTTACTACGGCCCTCTGGGTTTCGAGAAGGTCGCCTATAACGCACTCGCCTTCCCAGGCCCGGTCGATCCCGGCAGGGTGTTGGTTGCCCCATTTGCCGACGACGTGCATCCGCGTCTGAAGGGGACGATCGGTTGGTCTGACTACAGCCTCTCGCCGATCAGCTGCTTTTGCAGGAACGAACGGGTTCTACCGATTGGAAAATCGGGCAGCTCGCCGAACACCTGATAGCCCTGCCGCTGATAGGTGCGTAGCGCCTGCGGATTGAAGGTGTCGATCCAGGCGCTGTGGCAACCTCGGGCGATTGCCTCCGCTTCGGCCAAATCAAGCATCTTGCCGGCCATCCCCTGGCCGCGCAGGGTTTCGGGCACGAACAGCCATTGAGTGAACAGCCAGCCCCAGCCGGTGTAGCCCGAGATTCCGCCGATCGTGTTGCCGGTCTCGTCGCGGATCAGAATGGCAAGTGTCCGCCGTCCTGACGGCCCGATATCGGCGGCGTTGAAATTCGTCAAGCCGCTGCTTATTGCGGCAAGGTCGGTTTCCGCAGGCATGTCGGTGAGGCTGAGTTCGAACTTGTCCATGGGCTATCGTCCTTCACGCCACCACGTGGCGGTAAAGGCAAAGAGCAGTGCCGCAAGGCCTGCAAAACCCGAAAACAGTGGCAGCGTATTGATGCCCTTGAGGACGGTTTCATCGGTCAACCGGATGGTCATCCGCTGGTCGTCGGTGACACGGACCGAACCTCGGACGGGAAGGATCGCCGGGACGGTGACGCCCCCATTCGACGAGGCGACGCGGGCAACCAGGCCCTTGGTCTTGTTGGCCAACGGCTTCAGCGTATCGGTCGTCGAGATCATCGCCTTGAATTCCGGCGCGTCGACTGCGCCGACATGGACCAGCGTCGACAGGTTGCCGTTGCTGACCTCGAAAAGGCCGATCTCATCGGTATGCTTGTCGGCGCTGTAGAGGCCGGGCTGGCTCTGGGCCAGCTTGACCGTTACCATTTTGCCCGAGGGATATTTGATGGTGGCATTGCCGGGATCATCGCCGATCGTCTGGCGGCTGATCTGAAGGGTTCGCCCGGAGGCCGTGGCGGTCAAGGCCTCTTCCTCGAGTGCCGGCTCCTTCATCAGCCAATGGGCGATGCGGCGATAGAGCGAAACGCTCGGGCCGCCGCCTTCAAAGCCTCGCGACCAGAGCCAGCCCTGATCGGAAAGCAGCATGGCGACGCGGCCCTGGCCGGCGCGGTTGAGCACCAGGAGCGGATGATTGTCGGCGCCGACCATGACGGTCTGGCCCTGCGGCTGCTCGACGTCGACGGTGCGGAACCAGCGGCCCCAATGCGGCGGCTCCTGGTCGGAGCCGTCGAGGCCGCGGGTGACGGGATGCTTGCGTCCTTCTTCGGAGAGCCTCGGATAGAAGGGCTTCTCGATCATCTGCCCCGTCGGCGCTGCAGGAAGAACAGAGGCGAGCGGCGTGAGCGCGATCGAATCCTCGCCGGCGTGTTCCGGACCGGCTGCGATCAGAAGCGCTCCACCGTTCTGCACATATTGGGCGATGTAGTCGTAGTAGAGAATCGGCAAGACGCCACGGTGCTGGTAGCGGTCGAAGATGATCAGGTCGAAATCGTTGATCTTGTCGACAAAGAGCTCGCGTGTCGGGAAAGCGATCAGCGACAGCTCGTTGATCGGCGTGCCATCCTGCTTTTCCGGCGGACGCAGGATCGTGAAGTGGACGAGGTCGACTGAGGCGTCGGATTTCAAAAGGTTGCGCCAGGCGCGCTCGCCGGCATGCGGTTCACCCGAAACCAGCAGGACGCGCATGTTCTGGCGGATGCCCTCGATCAGATGGACGGCGCGATTGTTTGCGACGGTGATTTCGCCCGGCAATTCGGCGACGCTGAATTCAAGGACGTTGTTGCCGGCTCGCGGGACCTTGAAGCTGAACGGCGTCTCCTGGCCGGGCGTCGCCTGCAAGGTGGCGATTTCGTCGCCGTTGAGCTTTGCGGTCACGGTTGCCGAGCCGCCGGGGCTCGGTCCGTCGTCGACGACGCGCAGGAATAGTTGCTGCTCCTCGTTGACGATGCCGAAGCGTGGGCCGCGGACCACTTCTATGCGCCGATCGAACTCGTTGGCCTTGCCGGTGATCAGGCCGTGGATCGGCGCATTGAAGCCGAGTGCCTGATTGGCACCGGGAATATCATGGATCTGGCCGTCGGTCAGGAAGATGGCGCCGCCGATACGAGCTGGCGGGACGTCGGCAATCGCTGCGGACATGGCGCTGAACAAACGGGTCGATGGCGTGTCGGAATCAACGGGCTCCTTGGCGTCGACAAAGCGCGGCTCGATGCGCGGCCACTGCGCCAGCCGGTCCTTCAGCTGCGCCAGTGCGTCGTCGGTCATCTTGATGCGTTCGGGCGTCAGCTGGCTCTGGCTGCGGTCGATGACGACGGGAACGATGGTGGAAAGCTGGTCGCGATCCTCCTGAAGCAGGAGCGGATTGGCGAGTGCGACGAGAAGCGCTGCCGCCGCGACAAGCCTGATCCACGCGCCACGTATGCCGCGCCAGATCCCGTAGGCGGCGATGCCCAGCATGAGCACCGCAAAGGCGGCGAGGACAGGCCAGGGAAGAAACGGTGAAAAATCAACTGTCACATCATTGTCCCAGGCGTTGCAGCAAGTCCGGGACGTGGACCTGATCGGATTTGTAATTGCCGGTGAGCATATACATCATGATGTTGACGCCGGTACGGAAGGCATATTCACGCTGCGTTTCGTCCTGAGGCACGGTCGGCAGAAGGGGGGTGCCGTTGTCGTCGACGGCCCATGCGCCGGCAAAGTCATTGCCGGTGATCATGATCGGGGTGACGCCGTCCGACGTCGCTGCCTGTTTGCTGTCCGAATCCGAATGATTCTCCTGGTGCGCCTCGATCCACAGCGGGCTGCCGGTGTAGCGCCCGGGAAAACTCGACAGCAGATAGAACGACTTGGTCAGCACATGATGCGACGGGACAGGCTCGAGCGCTGGAATATCGAGGTTTGCAAGGATCGCCTGCAGCCGCTCGCCGTTGGCGCTGGGTGCGCCGCTGTCGCCGATGGCGCTGAGCGCATCTCGGGTGTCGAACAGCACAGTGCCGCCGCTGCGCATGTAGGCGTCGATGCGGTTGATCGCATCGTTCGAGGGCATCGGAGCCGACGCGGATATCGGCCAGTAGATCAGCGAATAGAAGGCCAGTTCATCCCGGGCGATGTCGACGCCGATCGGCGCTCCAGGCTCGAGGGTCGTGCGGTAGGTCAGGTATTGGGAAAGCCCCTCGAGGCCGCGTTCCGAGATGTGGTCGACCTCGTTCTCTCCCGTGACGACGTAGGCGAGGTGCGTCTTGTCGAGCTGCTTGTAAATGGTTTCGTCGCCGGGCTTCTGGTCGTCGGCCCGGCTGTTGGTCGGTTGCAGGAAGGCACCGAGCGAAAAGGCGACGGCAAGCACGGCTGCTGCCTTCGCAATCGATCGTGCCGGACGGCGGACGCGCGCGAACGCGCCGTTGATAAAGAGCACGAGCAGGCTGTCGGCGAGAAGCAGCAGAAAGGCGATGAGGAAAAGCACTGGTTTGGCCGACCACGCCTTGCCGCCGATCAGGCCCTCGCGGACCACCGCCATCTCAGCCGATGCATCGAGCGGTTTCAGCTCAGCGCCGGCGGGCAGTACGTTCAAGGCGGTGAAGCCTTCTTCCGAACCGTAGAGACCGGGCGGATTGTCGAAACTCGATAGAAGCAGCCCCTTCTTGCCTGTTTCGAGGGGACGCGCATTGCCGGTCTCGCTGACGAGCACGCCCTTCGCGGTCAACAGGCGGAAGGGCGGCAGCGCTTCGGCGGTCCTTGGTGCGCTGGTCGCTGAAGTAACGCCGCCGGAGCGCGACATCTGCACGAGGCGGCGCAGCATCTCGACGAAATCGCCTGATATCGGCAGGTCGGACCACGTCGCCTCGGCGCTGACGTGGAAGAGCACGATGCGGCCGGCATTGTCGCTTTTCTCGGTGACCAACGGTGTGCCGTCGGCAAGGCTTGCCCAGGTCCGCTCGGCAAGATCCGGCGTCGGCTCGGCAAGCACCTGCCGTTTTATCAGAACGTTTGTCGGCTTCGGCATGCCGGCGAAGGGGCCGAAGGACGGGAATTCCGCAAGTGGCTGCGGCTCGGCCCAGGAAAGCGCGCCGCCGAGCGCCCGCTCACCCTGGCGCAGGATCACCGGCACCAGAGGGTCTTCGGCCGGCGCTGCGGCGAGGCGGGGCCCGGCAAAGCGGATCAGCGTGCCGCCATTGGCGATCCAGCGCTGAAGCGGCTCGTAGCTCTCCTGCGGGAGGCGGCCGATGTCGGCCATGATGATGACAGAGGGATTGCCGGCAAGCAGCTCGGTGATCGACTTGGAAAGATCGGATGCATCAGGGCGGATGAGGTCGGCATAGGGCTGGAGCGCGCGCTGGATATAGTAGAGCGGCGAGAGCAGGGGCTGGAATTCGTCCGCCGCCTGGCCCGACAGCAACCCGACGCGGCGGCGCTTGAAGCCATCGTCCAGCAGGTGCACCGAGCCGGTGGTGGCGTGCCTGTCGATGCCGATACGAGCGAAATCGTTGCGCATTTCGAAGGGTGCGGCGATCGAGCCGGTTGCGACGCGCTGGCCCGACGTGAAGTTCAGGGCGCCTGCGGCAATCGGACGGCCTTGCGTATCCTGGGCGCTCAGCGTCAGCCTCGCCGGACCATTGCTGTTCAGCCGTGTCGCCGTGACGGTCATGTCGTCGGCGGCATTGGCGGCAGTGGTGATGGCGATTGCCTCGTTGCCATCGCCTTCCAGCAATCGAAGCTCCGCCGGTCGCAGGGTCGAAAGCTGCTTTACGATATCGTCATTGTCTTTGTCCTTGCCCGGTGCCGCCACGCCATCCGACAGGAAGGCGAGCGTGCCGGGAGGCGTGTTGCCCAAGGCGGACTTCAGGGACTGAAACGCGCGCTCGCGGTCGGGCACCAGAGGTCGGGGCGCTGCCGCATGAAGTTTGTCGCGAGCGGCAGCTGCCGTCCCCGGCACGGCGTCATTCGTCTGGTCGGCGGTGAAGGCTACGATGACGGGCGTGCCTTCGGCGTCTGCATCGCCGATGAGAGCGTCCGCGGTCTGCACGCGCCGGTCCCAGTCCGGGGCGCTTGCCCAGCCGTTGTCTATGAACAGCACGAGGGGGCCACCTTCAGCAAGCGTATTGGTGCGTGGGTTGAAGACCGGATCGGCGATCGCCAGGATCACGGCTGCAGCCAGCAGCATGCGCAGCAGCGTCAGCCACCAGGGGCTTTGCGCCGGCGTTTCCTCGCGCTTCAGCACCATCGCCAGGATCTTCAGCGGAGGAAAGACCTCGGCCTTCGGAAGCGGCGGCGTCAATCTTAGCAGCCACCAGATAACCGGCAGTGCAATGAGCGCACCGAGGACGGCTGGATAGGCGAAGGCGAAGGACAGTGCGCTCATAGCTGGCCCCCGTGCGTCGCCTTGGCCGGCATGCCGGAGAGGTGCGTGTGGACGGCGACAAGCGCCTCGGAGGCCAGATGATCGGTGCGATGGGTGACAAAGCTCCAGCCGAGATGCCGCAGCGACTGGCCGAGGCTGTCGCGGCGGGCGAGATAGGCCCGCTGATAGTCTTCGCGCACGCTTTCGGCCCGGCCCGCCACCAGCTGCGATCCGGTTTCCGGATCGGTGAACTGGGTGCGGCCGCTATAGGGGAACGTCTCCTCCGCGGGGTCGGCGATCTCGACCACGTGGCCGCTGAGGCCGCGACGGGCGAGCGGCCCAAGGCGGGCCATGACGTTGTCGGCATCGTCGAGGAAATCGCCGATCAGCACGATATCGCTCCAGCCCCGGATCATCGCGGTTTCAGGCAGGCCGCCGGTGAGCGGCGTGTGCATCAACGCTGTTGCCAGCCTTTCGGCGGCATTTCGGGCAGAAATCGGCTCCATGATGCCGGGGCAGCCGATCCGCTCGCCGGAACGGGCAAGAATCTCCGCCAGTGCCAACATGATCACCAGCGCACGGCTTTCCTTCGAGGCGTTGCCATAGGTGGACTTGTACATCATTGACGGGGACATGTCGGCCCAGAGCCAGATGGTGTGCGCCGCTTCCCACTCGTGGTCGCGGATATAGGTGTGGTCGTCGCGGGCAGAGCGGCGCCAATCGATGCGCGACAGGCTTTCACCATCGGTGTAAGGCCGGAATTGCCAGAAGTTCTCGCCGATGCCGCGCTTTCGGCGGCCGTGCCAGCCGGCAATCACGGTGTTTGCGATGCGCTTGGCTTCCACAAGGCAGTCCGGCACCAATGCTGCCCGCTGCTGGGCGCGGGATAGGGCATCATTGCCGGATGTCGGGCTGACGATCTGTCCGATGGATGCCACGCGGTACGCTCTCCTTTACGCCCTAGCTATCTGATTTAGCGTCATCTTAACCGAAAAGCGCTTCACACTTTTCGAGATCACGCTCTGGCCTGCTTGACGAGCCCCGAAATCACATCACGAACGGACATGCCTTCAGCACGGGCCGCAAAGGTCAGTGCCATGCGGTGCTGCAGGATCGGCTCGGCCAGCGCGTAGACATCGTCGAGCGAGGGGGCGAGGCGTCCTTCATAGAGCGCGCGGGCACGACTGCAGAGCATCATCGCCTGTCCGGCGCGGGGGCCTGGTCCCCATGCCACATGCTTGTCGGTGCCGGCATTGCCCTGTCCGGGCCGGGCGGAGCGGACCAGCGACAGGATGGCATCGACGACGCTGTCGCTGACGGGCATCTGGCGGATCAACTTCTGAATTTCCAGCAGGCGAGGGGCGTCGATGACGGCGTGCGGCGTCGCCTCCGAGAGGCCGGTGGTTTCCAGCAGGATCTTGCGTTCGTCGGCGAGCTCCGGATAGTCGACGTCGACCTGAAGGAGGAAGCGGTCGAGCTGGGCTTCAGGAAGTGGATAGGTGCCTTCCTGCTCCAGCGGGTTCTGCGTCGCGAGCACGTGGAAGGGAGCCGGCAGGTCGAAGCGCTGGCCGGCTATGGTGACGTGATATTCCTGCATCGACTGGAGCAGCGCCGATTGCGTGCGCGGCGAGGCGCGGTTGATTTCGTCGGCCATCAGCAGCTGCGCAAATACCGGACCCTTGACGAAGCGGAAGGAGCGGCGGCCGCTCTCGTCCTGGTCCATGACTTCGGACCCGAGAATATCGGAGGGCATCAGGTCGGGGGTGAACTGCACGCGATTGGCGGCAAGGCCGAGAACGTCGCCGAGCGTCGTCACCAGCTTGGTCTTGGCGAGGCCGGGAACGCCGACGAGCAGCGCGTGACCACCGGCAAGAACCGCAAGCAGCGTGTTCTCGACGACGCTTTCCTGGCCGAAGATGACCTTCGACACTTCCTCGCGAACGGAGGCAATATCTGCGAGTGCACGTTCCGCGAGCGCGATGATGGCCTTGTCGTCGAGGCTCGCTTCAGTCGATTTCATCATGCCCATGTGCATCTCCAGCGGCTGAAAGGCGATATTGTCGATTCGCAGTTCATACACATTTGCCCCATACTCAAGCAATTTATCCCCGTTGAGATGGCTGACAAGCGCGTTTCGAATGACTATCTCGTGAGGATTGTTTGTTAAGTACAAACCGGGACGGAACAATGGCAGCCGATCAAATCAGTGCGACAGGCGATGCGGCATCTCTGGCTGCGCTGATTTCGCGCGCGGCTGAGGATACGGGCGACGGCAGAAGGGGTTTGCCACCGGTCGACAAGTGGAATCCGCCGTTTTGCGGTGATATCGACATGGAAATCCGCAGCGACGGCACCTGGTTCTACATGGGGACGCCGATCGGCCGCGCACCGCTCGTGCGGCTTTTTTCGACTGTCCTGCGCAGGGACGAAGATGGAAAGACCTATCTGGTCACGCCTGTGGAAAAGGTCGGCATCCGGGTCGTGGACGCGCCGTTCGTCGCCGTTGAAATGACTGCGAGCGTCAGCGAAGGCAAGCAGGTCCTGACTTTCCGCACCAATGTCGGCGACGTTGTCGAGGCCGGCACCGAGCACCCCCTCCGCTTCGTCGTCCATGGCGAGAACAATGAGCTGAAACCCTATCTGCATATTCGCGGCCGGCTGGAAGCGCTCGTCTCCCGCGCCGTAATGTACGATCTCATCGAACGCGGCGAGCCTATTGATATCGAAGGTGTTGCGACATTTTGCGTGCGCTCGCACGGCACGGTCTTTCCGATCATGCCGGTGGCGGAACTGGACGCGCTGGCGCAATGAGCAAGTTCCCGCTCTACTCCGCGGCAGAGTTTCGCCGCCGTGCCATGAACCAGACAGGCGGCCCGATCGAACTTGCCTGGCGCGAACATGGCGACCATGTCCTCAATCCCGAAACCATCCTGCAAGTCGAGGGGCAACGCCTTAGGGACGCCGCCGTCCTCGTGCCTGTCGTCGACGAAGGCGACGATGCCAAGGTGATTTTTACCTTGCGCACGGCGACGCTACGCCAGCATTCGGGGCAGATCGCTTTTCCGGGCGGTGCCATCGATCCGGGCGATGCATCGGCGGAGCTTGCGGCCATGCGGGAGGCCCAGGAGGAAATCGGGCTTGCCGATATCTTCGTCGAGCCAGTGGCGCGGCTGCCACACTATCTTGCCGCCACCGGTTTTCGCATCACGCCCGTGCTTGCCGTGGTCAAGCGCGGCTTCGAGTTGACACTCAATCCCACCGAAGTCGAGGACGCTTTCGAAGTGCCGCTGTCGTTTCTGATGGATCCGCACCATCATCTGCGCGACAGCATGCACTGGCGGGGAAGCACGCGCCATTTTTATCGCATGCCCTATGAGGATTGGATGATATGGGGCATCACGGCGGGCATTGTCCGCACGCTTTATGAAAGGCTTTACGCATGACCACGGTTGCCGGCGAGGGTTGGTTCAAGGACGCGGCGCTGACGAGGGTTCTCGCATTGCTGAATGCCGATGGCGGCGAGGGACGCGTGGTCGGCGGGGCTGTGCGAAACAGCTTGATGGGCCTTCCTGTTGCCGATGTCGACATCGCGACGACGCTTCTGCCGAATGCCGTCACCGAGCGCGCGATTGCCGCCGGCATAAAGGCGGTCCCGACCGGGATCGCCCACGGGACGGTGACGCTCGTCGTCGGCGGCAAGCCGTTTGAAGTCACCACGCTGCGCCGCGACGTCGAGACAGACGGCCGTCACGCCGAGGTTGCCTTCAGCACAGACTGGCAGGCGGACGCGGAGCGGCGCGACCTGACGATGAACGCGCTCTACGCGACGAGCGCCGGCGAGGTGATCGACCTGGTCGGGGGGCTGGCGGACATTGAAAAGCGGAATGTCCGCTTCATCGGCGATGCCGCGACGCGGATTGCCGAGGATCGCCTGCGGATATTGCGGTTCTTCCGCTTCTTTGCCTATTACGGCGCCGGGCGGCCGGATGCGGATGGGCTGAGGGCCTGCGCCGCGGCGCGCTCGACATTGGGCTCGCTGTCGGCCGAGCGCGTCTGGTCGGAGATGAAGAAGCTGCTTGGGGCAAAAGACCCCGGCCGCGCCTTGCTATGGATGCGCCAGGTCAGCGTGCTCACCGAAATTCTTCCCGAAACGGAGAAGTGGGGGATCGACGCCATTCCCTCGCTTGTCGCAACCGAGCAGTCGCTCGGCTGGAAGCCGGACGCTTTGCTCCGGCTCGCCGCTATCGTTCCGCCTGACGCTGAGCGACTGGCGAAGTTTGCGGAGCGGCTGCGGCTGTCGAAGACGGAAACCGCCAGGCTGCAGGCATGGGCAGCGGCGCCAGTCGTGAAGGACGACGTGTCGGAAGCTGGGCTGGACCGCCTGCTGTATCGCCATGGGGCGGAGGGAATTGCCGTGCGGCTGAAGCTGGCGCTGGCCGTTGCGCGAGGGAAGGCCGAGGACGATTTTGATGAGATGGCGCGGTCTGCCCGACTTCTGAAGTTGATTGCAGGAATAGACAGCTGGGAGAAGCCCGCCTTCCCGATCGGAGGCGCAGATGCCTTGAACTTGGGGATTCCTGCTGGACCCCGCGTCGGAGAAATCCTCGGGGCGCTCGAGCAGCAGTGGCTCGACGGAAATTTCGCGATGGACCGGGCGGCCCTACTCGCCCGGCTCAGGGAAATGGCCGGCTGACGGCCCGGAGCGCGTCGCTTCATGAACTGATTCATGCAACGCGCTTCAAGCCTTTGTTTATTAAGCGCTCAGGCGGCGCTTGCTTCGCTGCGGATGCGAGCCTTGATGTTGTCGACCATGTTCTCGCGAATAATCGTCTCTCCATGGGCAGTCTTCATGTGATCGACGGCGCGGCGAACGATTTCTGCGTCATTGTCGGCGCGCGTATGCCATGCGCAGCCCGGCACGAGGGTGCCACATTCGAACAGTCGCATGTCTATCTCCTCATTCTGTTTCAACGCGACGGGAAAATCATTTGCCGCACCTGATTTCTCAAAGCGTTCGGCGGCATGATGTTTCGGAAACGCGATAACGCCGGAAAGGTTCGGAGCCCGGCGTAGCCTCCTCTTGGCCGCCGGGCTCAATTATCGGTCAGCTGCTAGTCGGGCATCGCCCAGGCCTTGAAGCAGTCTGACGATTCGTAGTCCGAGGCTTTTCTCCGTTTGGCAGCGCGATCGAGCGCGGCACGGGCAAGGTCTGCGGGTGAACCTCCGGCAAGCTGCATTCTCACCTGCTCGATAAAGCACGAAAGCGGAAGGTCCGAGCCACTCCTGTCTTTCAGGTCCTCAGCCAAACGGGTGATGAGTTCCGGGGTGTCGACCGCCCGCGAATAGTCTTCGATATCTGGTGTTTTTGCGGCTGCGCCGCTTGTTATAGCCATGACAATCCTCCTCCGATTGATGCATGCTAACCCTGATTTAGTACTCCTTCGGAAATCTGGTAGAGCTACACGCGAATTTTACATCACGGCCAACGAACGAGCGGTGGCAGGGATGACAGGATCGCCTCGACGTTCCCGCCTGTCTTCAGACCGAATATCGTCCCCCGGTCATAAAGCAGGTTGAACTCAACATAACGGCCGCGGCGAATCAATTGTTCGTCCCGGTCTGCATCTGTCCACAGACTATTGAAATTGGAGCGCACGATCTGTGGATAGGTCTTCGAAAATGCGCGGCCGACATCCTGGACAAAAGCAAAGTCGGCATCCCAACCGCCGGCTTCCTCATTCGAATGCAGCCAGTCGAAAAATATCCCGCCGACTCCGCGGGGTTCGTTCCTGTGCTTCAGGTAGAAATACTCGTCGCACCAATCCTTGTAGCGTGCGTAGTCGGCCACGGGGTGTCGTTCGCAGGCGGCCTGCATGTTGCGATGAAAGAGGGCGGTGTCGGGGTCATCCTGCGTGCGACGACGGTCGAGCACGGGCGTCAGATCCGCTCCGCCGCCGAACCAGCGGCTAGTGGTGACGACCATGCGGGTGTTCATGTGGACCGTCGGCACGTTGGGATTGACCGGGTGGGCAATCAGGGAGATGCCCGACGCCCAGAAGCGCGGGTCTTCGCTGGCGCCCGGCATCTGCGCGCGAAAGTCGGGCGAGAATTCACCGAAGACGGTCGAGGTGTGAACTCCTACCTTCTCAAAGACACGGCCCTGCATCGTCGACATCCGACCGCCGCCGCCTTCGCCGTTTTCCCGGAGCCAATCCTTGGGCACGAAGCGGCCGGGTGGCCGATCGGAGAGGGGGCCGGATAGTTCGTCCTCCAGCGCTTCGAACCCGGCGCAGATCGTGTCGCGCAGGCTTTCGAACCAGGCGCGCGCCGCGGCTTTCTTTTCTTCGATGTCTTCCGGCAGGCCTGTCGGAAGCTGGGGTCTTTCCATGGATGATCTCCGGCATTGCAGCGGAAGCCGCGGTTGATCCTGCGGCTTCGATTTTAGCCTGTGCTTACCAGCAGATACCTGTCGCGACCAGCCCGAAGCGCTGTCCGGATTACTCCGGAAATTCGACTCGCAAATTTCAAATGCCAGTATTATCTTTGATTTTTAGGCGAGGTTTCATGACAAAAATTCCGGGACCGCCGCCCCTAGATGGGCTGAAGCGTAGAATAACCAAGTACCGCCAGGACCAGGTTGCTTCTGGGAAAGGCGACTTCGTTCGCCAGACATATTGTCTCAGCCTGCCTGACGCCCGCGCTAAGGCGCGGGAGTGGTTCGACAGTTTTCCGAAGGCGGCCTACTGGACGGAAGTCGAGAGCTGGCGCCAGATCGAAGGCGACCGCATCGAGTTCACGATGCGGCGCCTGCCCACTGCGGATTGATGCGCTGGCCCCTCAGGCGGCTTGCCGTGGGCCTTCGCAATTGATCATCCAGGATACCCCGAAACGATCGACCAGCATGCCGAAGCGCAAAGCCCAGAAGGTCGGGCCGATCGGCATGGTGATGGTGGCGCCGTCGGACAGCGCCGAGAAATAGCGGTCCGCTTCGGCCGGCGTATCAACCTGCAGCGAAACGGAAAAGCCGTATTTCTTGCCGGTTGCGCCCGGCATGTTGTCCGAGCCCATGAGCGTGGCGTTCCCGACCACCAGCCGGGCATGCATGATCTTGTCGTCCCAACCCGGCGGAACGTGACCGGCCATCTCAGGAATTCTGTGATCGATCATCATGACGATTTCGCCGCCGATGGCCTCTTTGTAGAATTCGAAAGCCTGCCGGCAGTCGCCGTCGAAAATCAGATATGGCGTCAGTTGCATAGCGTTTCCTCCGATTGCTTTGGCAACAACGGAGAATATCATGCGCGCCCGAAGTGACCAGAATATATCGGCGGCCAGACCCTATGGAATATTTCGCAGGCGGCTTTCGATCAGCAGGCCGCTTTCGTCCAGGATCGGATGGGCGACCGAGACGATATGGGCGTTGATGCGCTTCAAGTCGCGCAGCATGTCGAGATGAAGCGAACTCGTCTGCAGGCTATCCATGCGGCCGTCGCGCAGGCGCTCCAAATGTCTTTCCGACGACTGCTTTTCGAGCCGGCGAACATCGACCTTCACCTCCATCATCTGAACGGCGAGCTTGAAGTCGCGGGTGACGAGGATAGTCTGGGCGACGCGAAGATTGTCGATGGTCATGTTGAACAGGCTCTTCAACTCGCCATATCCGTCTTCCGAAAAGGTCAGGCCCTTGGTGATCTTCTTCGTCACCTGTTCGCAAAGGCCTTTCTCGATGATATCGCCGATATGCTCGAGGTTGATGGCGTAGTCGATGATGACGATAGAGCGACGACCGGTCTCCTCGTCCAGCCCTTCGCGACCAAGCTTGGAGAGATAGATCTTCACTTCCTGCTGGATATGGTCGACCCGCTTTTCGAGGGCGGCAATTTCCTTCAGCGGCGCCAGGTCGTTGTTGATGAAGGCGCTTTCGGTGCGGATCAGCATGCGTTCGATCAGATCGCCGACACCGAGCACTTCGCGAGTCGCGCTGGCGAGTGCCACGACGGGGGTATTGAGAGCCTGCTGATCGAGGAACTTCGCACCATCTTCAGTCTTGGGATCGTCGGCCACGAGACGCAGCATCAGCCTCGATATCAACGGTGAGAACGGCCATGCCACTAGCGCTAGCACGATATTGAAAAGCAGATGCGCGTCGACGGGGAGCTTGGCCGGCGATAAGGAGAGGCTTTGCAGGAATTCTCCCGCATAGCCTGCCAGGGGCAGGGCGATCAGACAGCCGACGGCACGGACGATCAGATTGCCAAGCGTCACCCGGCGAGCGGTGGCCGGGCCGGAAAGCGTTGCCATGACCGGCGGGATCGCGCCGCCGAGATTGGCACCTAGGACCAGCACGACAGCGAGCGCCGGCGAAAGGATGCCTGTCGAGGCGAGCGACAGGATCAGCACGACGACGGCAAGGCTGGAAGACGAGACGAAGGCAAGGACCGCCGAAAAGATCAACGCCACAGGGAGAGCGTCATCGAGCAGGCCGATGAAGGCTCCGAGCGCCGGCGATTCCCGCATCGGCGCGGTCGCCATGCTGAGAAGCTGCAGCGACAGCAGCATCAGGCCGATGCCGATCAGTGCGGTTCCGGCGCCTTGCTTCGTGCTGGACGAGCGACGGTAGAGCACGATGCCGATCAAGATGATGAGGGGGGAGAGCCATTCGATGCCAGTGGCGACGATCCAGGCGGTGACCGCTGTGCCGACATTGGCGCCGAGGAGGACGATCTGGGCCATTCTGGGAAGCACGAGATCGCGCTCGACGAAAGAGGCGACCATCAGCGCCGTCGCCGTGGAACTCTGCAGCGCGATCGTGGCAACGAAGCCAGAGAGGAACGAACGGCCGCCGCTACGCGTGCCGCTGGCAAGGCCTGTCCGAAGTCGTGCGCCGAACGCCCGCGAAACGCCATCCTTCACCTGTGCCAGGCCGAACAGCAGCAATGCCACGGCACCGAACAGGTTGATCATGACGATAGTAGATTCCATTTTTTCTGGTTTTTGTCCTTCTCATGCCGAAGTGCTCCGAAACTGTCGGAAGCACTGAAAAGGCATGCATTTCAGTGCTGGAAGAGGGGTGGCCACCGGAAGTCGCAAATAGCGATTTTTGCTTGCCGGCTAAATATTATATGCTCTCATTCGAAAATCGTTCAACACCATAAACGACATTTTTTAACAGGCTTTGCGCCACCCAATTCGTCGCCCACAAGGCTAACGCCAAGCCGTCTGCCGCAGCGCCTCGCCTGTTATCATTGCGACTGACATGGCGATGTTGATGGAGCGTTGGCCCTCGACCATGGGGATCAGGATGCGGCTGTCGGCTCGGTCATGGACATGGTCGGGAACGCCGGCGCTCTCGCGGCCGAAAAGCAGGACGTCGTCGCTTCGGAACGTAAAATCGGTGTAGCGTTCAGCTGCCTTTGTCGAGGCAAGGATCAGCCGGCGTCCGGTGCTGGCCCGCCAGCTCTCGAACTGTTCCCAGTTGACGTGCCGCACCAGGTCTACCGAGGCTATGTAGTCCATGCCGGCGCGTTTCAGATTGCGATCGGAGATGTCGAAGCCGGCCGGCTCTATGATGTCGACGCCAAGGCCGAGGCAGGCGGCAAGACGCAGGATCGTTCCGGTGTTGCCGGCGATATCGGGCTGGTAGAGGGCAATGCGCAAGAGGTTCATGCGTTTCGAATTAGCCGAACGCGGCAGGGAATGGAACTCCGTCATCACTCCCGCTGATGTTTCTCATCAACAGAATTGCTATCTCACGGCGCATTTCGACTTTTCAATCGGCGAAATCGCGTGTAAATAACCCATGCTCCACAACTAGAGAAAGGGAGGCTGAAATGGACACCAATTCAAACCTTCGCCCCCTTGGCGTGATGCCGTGGTAAATTTCCTGGTATCCCGGGTCGCAATTTAGCGAATTTCCCCCTTTTCGATCCACTACGCGGCTGTTGCGGCCTCGTTCTTGCGATACTCGGCTCCCATATCAGTCTGCGGCATTTGTCGCGCGGCGATGGCAGTCGAAACGTCGACGTTTCTGGAGCAATCATGTTTGGCTGGTTTGAACGGCGCCTGAACCCTTTTCCAAGCGAGGAACCCAATGTTCCGCCGCGCGGCCTGTTTGCGTTTTGCTGGCACTATACGAGGCCGGCCGCGCCCTGGCTTGTGGCGATGGCGACGCTCACCATGCTGATTGCCATCGGCGAAGTGACGCTGTTCCAGTTTCTCGGGCAGATCGTCGACTGGCTGTCGCATACCGACAAGGCGACATTCCTTCAGACCGAAGGCTGGAAGCTGTTCTGGATGGGCGCGATGGTGCTCGTCGGGCTGCCCGTCGCCGCGATCCTCGACAGCCTGATCATGCATCAGGTGCTGCTCGGCAACTATCCGATGATTGCCCGCTGGCAGATGCATCGCTTCCTGCTGCGTCACAGCATGACATTCTTTGCCAACGAGTTTGCCGGCCGCGTCGCCACCAAGGTGATGCAGACGTCGCTCGCCGTGCGCGAGGCTGTCATGAAGGTGCTCGACGTATTCGTCTACGTCGTCACCTATTTCATCACGATGATCGCTGTCGTTGCCGCGGCCGACTGGCGGCTGGTGGTTCCCATCCTGATATGGCTCGCCATCTATATCGGCATCGTCAGCTATTTCGTGCCGAAGCTTAGAAAGATCGCAGCGACCCAGGCTGATGCGCGCTCGTCGATGACTGGGCGGGTTGTCGACAGCTATACCAATATTGCAACGGTGAAGCTGTTCTCTCATGCCGGGCGCGAAGAGACCTATGCCAAGGCCGGGATGAACGAATTCCTGCAGACTGTCTATCGGCAGATGCGGTTCGTCAGCCTGTTCCAGGCATCGGTCTACGTCAACAACTGCGTGGCGCTATTCGCGATCTCGGCGATTTCGATCTTGTTCTGGCTGAACGGCGCGATCTCCATCGGCGCGATTGCCATCGCCATCGGTCTTGCCATGCGCGTCAACGGCATGTCGCAATGGATCATGTGGGAGGTCTCGGCCTTGTTCGAGAACATCGGCACGATCTATGACGGCATGGAGATGATGACCAAGCAGCACGACATCGTCGATGCGGCTTCCGCGCCTCCCATGGCCGCCAGGCAGGGTGCGATCGGCTTCGACCACATTCGCTTTCACTATGGCAAGGCCAAGGGCATCATCGAGGATCTGACGCTGAACATTCGGGCGGGCGAAAAGGTCGGCCTTGTCGGACGTTCGGGCGCCGGCAAGACGACGCTGATGAACCTGCTCCTGCGTTTCTACGAGCTGGAATCGGGCAAGATCAGCATCGACGGCCAGGATATCTCGAAGGTGACGCAGGAGAGCCTGCGGTCGCTGATCGGCGTGGTGACGCAGGACACGTCGCTGCTACACCGCTCGATCCGCGACAACATCGCCTATGGCCGGCCTGACGCCACCGATGCCGAAATCATCGAGGCTGCGCGGCGCGCCAATGCCTGGGAGTTCATCGAGGGGCTGTCGGACCTGCATGGCCGGCAGGGTCTCGATGCGCAGGTCGGCGAGCGGGGCGTCAAGCTTTCCGGCGGCCAGCGGCAGCGGGTGGCGATCGCCCGCGTGTTCCTGAAGGATGCACCGATCCTCGTTCTCGACGAGGCGACATCGGCGCTCGATTCCGAAGTCGAGGCGGCGATCCAGGAAAATCTCTTTGCGCTGATGGAAGGCAAGACCGTCATTGCCATCGCGCATCGGCTGTCGACGCTGACCGAAATGGACCGTCTCGTCGTCCTCGACAAGGGGCGCATCATCGAGACCGGCAGCCACCATGATCTCGTCGCCAATGGCGGTATCTATGCAGACCTCTGGAATCGCCAGTCCGGCGGGTTCCTCGCCGATCACTCGGAAGAGGCGGAGGCGGCCGCGGAGTGAGGGTATTGGCGATGGCTGCAATTCGCTGCGGCCATCGCAGGACGACCTTGCGGCGCGGGATATGCATAAGGCTCGCGTATCGATCCGAGGAACTTCTTCCCCCGACGCTAGTTCATTGCTGAACTGGAGGCATTGCCATGGAAGTCGCGAAGAAAGAGCTCGATATTCGAACGACACCGCACAAAACTACCAAAAGAGCTTGGGCGGTCTGCGGAGTTGCATTGATCGGACTGTCGGCTGTCGGCTGGTGGATGATGAAGCCCGCTCCCACCGCGGCCGCCAGCAGCGGCTCGGCAATTGTGCAGTCCGCGCCCTCCGCCGCGCCGCAACCGCTCAACGCAGATGGAGCGCCGAGGTCTGATTAGTGGAGTTGGGCGGATTCGAGAGCAATCGATCGCAATTGCTTGCCTCTTAACTATTGAGAACAGTTAAGAACGTTGGTATCGTCAAGCGATCGCATGGCGGAGGTTTCTTTTGATGGTGACTGTTACGATATCGTTGCCCGAAAGTCTCAAGACCTTCATGGAGGACCAGATTGCCACGAGGGGCTTCGGCAACGTCAGCGAATACGTTCGCAGTCTGCTCCGAGAGGCCCAGGCGAAGGAGAACGACGATCGCCTGCAGGAGCTATTGCTAGAAGGCCTTAGTTCCGGAAAAGGCCAAGCGGTCACCGAAGAATTCTGGAACGAATTGAAACTGGAAGCTGCCGAACTTCTTGCAAAAAGAACACCTGGAAAGAAAGCCGGGTGAGGCTCACCATTCAGCCGGCCGCTCGGGCGGACGTTCTCAAGCAGATGCAGCACTATTCGGAGGTCGGCCGTGAAGATGTGGCTGAGCGGTTCTTCAACGGCATTCGGCAATCCATCGACGAGATGATGTTATCGCCGAATGCGGGCTCTCCCAGGCAATTCGATAGCGCGGTACTTGCTGGAATGCGCTCGTGGCCAATAAAGGGCTTTGATGCTGTCCGCATCTACTACTTGGCCAATCAGGATGTTGTCACGATTGTTCGCATTTTGCATGGCAGAAGGGATGTTGAAGGCATATTCGACAGCCATGACGAAGATCTTTGATAGCTTGGCCTGAAAAGTGGCAGCAAAGAACATGACAAAAATATAAGGCCGTGCCTCGCACCGCTTCCTTTGCGCGATCTCCAAAATCTCCTATATCGCACTCATGCTAATCCGCGCTGTCTTCCGTACCTTCGAAACCTGGCTCGACCCGTTCTATCGCAAGGGGGATCTGCGGCCGCCGCGATCGCTGTACTCCTTCATCTGGTATTATGTCGGGCAGGCGAAGGTGCCTTTTCTTGCCATGGCGGCGCTTGGCGGAGCGGTGGCGATGCTGGAGGCGGCGCTGTTCTGGTTTGTCGGCCATCTGGTCGATATTCTCGACAAGGTGCCGCCGGGTTCCGGCTGGAGCGGGCTGCTTGCCGGGCATGGGGCCGCTCTTCTCGGCATGGTGTTCGTCGTGCTGGTGGTGCGTTTCGTCGTCGTCAGTCTTGGGGCGCTGGTCGAGGAACAGGTGGTCGTGCCGGGATTCCTCAATCTGGTGCGCTGGCAGGCCTATGCGCATGTGGCGCGGCAATCGCTGAGCTTCTTCCAGAATGATTTTTCCGGCCGCATCGTCACGAAAGTCTGGTCGGCGGGACAGTCGACCGGCGATCTCGTGGTGTCGCTGCTGCAGGTCGTGTGGTTCATCATCATCTACGCCGTCTCGACCATTGCGCTCGTCGGACGGCTGGATTGGCGGCTGGCACTGGTCATTGCGATCTGGATCGTGATCTTCTCGCTGATCGCCCGCTATTTCGTCCCCCGTATCCGTCACCATGCCCGCGATGCCGCCGAGGCATCCTCGATGCTGAACGGCCGCATGGTTGACGCCTATGCCAATATCCAGACCTTGAAACTGTTCGGTCGCGAAGACCAGAACGATCTTTACATCCGCGACGGGTTCGACCGGTTCCAGGCGGCCGTCATGCCGTTCACGCGGCTGCTGACGGGGGTTCGTTCGTCGTTGGCGCTGCTTTCCGGCGTGATGATCACGACGATCGCCGCACTGGCGATCCAGCTCTGGCTGGCAGGTGAAATCTCCACCGGTGGCGTCGCCTTCACGCTCAGCATGGTGCTGCGCCTCAACATGCTGTTCGGCCGCATGATGGCGCAGTTCAATGCCATCATGCGCAATCTCGGGACGATCCAGAACGCTGCCGAGATGATCTCGGAGCCGATCGGTCTTGTCGACAGGCCCGGCGCAAAGGTCCTGCAGGTGGCGCAGCCGGAAATCCGCTTCGAGAACGTGACCTTTCATTACGGCCGTCCTGCCGGCGTCATAGATGATTTCTCGATGGTCATTCGTCCAGGCGAGAAGGTCGGTATCGTCGGCAGGTCGGGCGCTGGAAAGACGACACTGGTCAACCTGTTGCTTCGTTTCTACGATCTCGAGGGCGGTCGCATCCTGATCGACGGGCAGGACATCGCCACCGTCACGCAGGAATCCCTGCGTTCCGAGATCGGCATGGTGACGCAGGATACTGCGCTGCTCAACCGCTCCATTCGCGACAACATTCTCTTCGGGCGTCCTGATGCCACAGGCGAGCAAATGCTGCAGGCGGCCCGGCGGGCGGAGGCGGATTTGTTCATTTCGGCGCTGGAGGACCAGAAGGGACGCAAGGGGTTTTCGGCGCATGTCGGCGAGCGTGGCGTCAAACTGTCAGGCGGCCAGCGTCAGCGGATCGCCATTGCCCGCGTCATGCTGAAGGATGCGCCGATCCTGGTGCTCGACGAGGCGACTTCTGCGCTCGATTCCGAGATTGAGGCGGCGTTGCAGTCGAACCTCGAGAAGATGATGGCTGGCAAGACAGTCCTTGCCATTGCACACCGGCTGTCGACGATCGCGGCGCTCGACCGGCTGATTGTAGTCGACAAGGGAAAGATCATTGAAGACGGCACCCATGCTGAACTGCTTGCGCGGGGCGGCCTTTATTCCGAGCTATGGGCACGCCAGTCCGGCGGCTTCATCGCAGCGGACGCCGAATAAGCGGCGCTATTTCGCGACCGTGAACTCCGTCAACAGGCCGTAGTGGTTCGATCCCATGGCGTCTTCGATACGCTTGACGGACTTCAGTTGAAGCGGCGCACGGGCGAAGACATGGTCTATGCTGATGCCGAGGGAACCGGCCATGATCGGCCAGGTCGAAGGTTCGGGAAAGAGGTGGCGGAGGTCGCTTCGCTCGAGGAAGCTGCGCATATCAGGCGCGATGACAGCGGTGTTGAAATCGCCGGCGAGAATCAGCGGTTGTTTCACTGTCGCCAGAATATCGATGAGGTCATCGAGTTCGCTCTGATGAAAATCGTCGAAATAGGGCTTGCTCAGGTGCGCTGTTGCGAACGTCACGGGCTGACCGTTCATATCGATAGTCGTCATGATGAAGCGATTGAGCCATAGGACGCCGAGGTCGCTGATTTGAGGCGTCAGCAGTGGACGCCGGGACAACAGAACGGAATCGCACTCCTTCGCCATCGTGCCGCAGCCGATGCGATAGGGATAGGTGACCGAGAGGCGTGGCATCTCTGACAATAGCGGAGCGGCCTCGAATATCTCGACGACGTCGGCGTCGGAGCCGAGGATCAGGTCGGCGATGCGGGCGCCGTTTTCAAAATTGCTGTTGTCGATGTTGAAGGAGAGCAGGCGGAACGATGGCTGGGCGCTCGAAGGCGTCGCCGCAACGGCGTACTCGCGCAGCATGAGGACCGCATGCCCGACCAATAGAAGGCTGGCCACGAGAAGAACGCCGGCATACCAGTGGCGCCTGATGACGAGCGCCAGCAGCGCACCGGCCACACTGGCGAGGCCGATGTGGGTTTGCAGGCTTTCAAAGAAGGCCAGCATCCAGCTGTCGCTGACATAGCGCGCAGCCAATCCGCCTATCATGAGCGTGACGACGACACAGAGGACGCAATAGACGGTATTTCTCATGGTGGCGGTCTGGCCTCGGTGAGCGGATCGCCACTGAGCGAGTAGCATGGAGCCGATACTGGTGCAACGCAACAAGATTTGAACCGATTATGTCCTGATGCAACGCAAAATTATATTGCGCAAATTATGCGATATTTCATGTGGTTAAGCTCGCTGGACTGTGCGGTGCGCTGTTAAGCTGCATTGCAGCGACCAATTGGTGTGCTTTTCCCGCGACATTGTGCCTCCACCCCTTGCCAAGGCTGGACATAATTTGCGATCAAGCTTAGAACGCGGCGGGTTACGGAGGAATCTATGGCGGAATTGTGGCTATACGATTCGCCGGCGTCGAGGGGGGTTCTGTGGGTAAACTGCAGTTTTTTTGCGCGAAGAGGATGAGCCAGCCGTGAGCGAACACGACATCAACAGCGAAACTGGCGAGCCTACTCGTCGCGATTTCCTTTATCTCACAGCAGGCATGGCAGGCGCAGTCGGTGCCGTTTCAGTCGCATGGCCGTTCATCGACCAGATGCGTCCTGATGCCTCGACCCTGGCGCTTGCCTCGATCGAAGTCGATATTTCCAGTCTTACGGCTGGCAGTTCGCTGACGGCGAAATGGCGCGGCAAGCCGATCTTCATCCGCAATCGCACGGAGAAGGAAATCGCCGAAGCGAAGGCGGCAGCGATCACCGATCTCAAGGATCCGATCGCGCGCAACGCCAACCTTCCGCCCGAGGAGCCAGCGACCGATATCGCGCGGACGGCGGGCGAGGGCAAGGAAAACTGGATCGTGATGATCGGCTCCTGTACCCATCTCGGCTGCGTGCCGCTCGGCACGTCGGGGGAATATGGCGGGTGGTTCTGTCCGTGCCACGGCTCGGTCTATGACACTGCCGGTCGTATCCGGAAGGGTCCCGCGCCCCAGAACCTCGCCATTCCGCAATTTTCATTCACGTCTGATAAAGTGATCAAGATCGGTTGAGGGGGATACTGAATCATGAGTGGTCATTCATCGTACGAGCCATCCACAGGGCTCGAAAAATGGATTGATTCGCGGCTTCCGCTGCCGCGTCTTGTCTATGATAGTTTTGTTGCCTACCCAGTTCCGCGCAACCTCAACTATGCCTATACCTTCGGCGCCATGCTGTCGGTCATGCTCGTGCTGCAGATCCTGACGGGCGTCGTGCTCGCCATGCACTACGCAGCCGAGACGACTGTTGCGTTCAACTCCGTCGAAAAGATCATGCGTGACGTGAACGACGGCTGGCTGCTGCGCTACATGCACGCCAACGGCGCTTCGTTCTTCTTCGTTGCGGTCTACCTGCATATCGCCCGCGGCCTTTATTACGGGTCCTACAAGGCGCCTCGTGAAGTCCTCTGGATCCTCGGCGTGATCATCTACCTCCTGATGATGGCGGCCGGCTTCATGGGTTACGTGCTGCCCTGGGGCCAGATGTCCTTCTGGGGCGCGACCGTCATCACCGGCTTCTTCTCGGCCTTTCCTTACGTCGGCGAGTGGGTCCAGCAGTTCTTGCTCGGCGGCTTTGCGGTCGACAATCCGACGCTCAACCGGTTCTTCTCGCTGCATTATCTGCTGCCCTTCATGATCGCCGGCGTCGTCGTGCTGCACATCTGGGCTCTGCATGTCAGTGGCCAGACAAATCCGACCGGCGTCGAGATCAAGACGAAGACCGATACCGTCCGCTTCACGCCCTATGCGACGATGAAGGATGCGCTGGGCGTTTCGGTATTCCTGCTGGTCTACGCTTATTTCGTCTTCTACCTGCCGAACTACCTCGGTCATGCCGACAACTACATCCCGGCCGACCCGTTGAAGACGCCTTCGCACATCGTTCCGGAATGGTACTTCCTGCCGTTCTACGCAATGCTGCGTTCGATCACCTTCAATGTCGGCCCGATCGACTCGAAGCTGATGGGCGTGCTGACGATGTTCGGTGCGATCGCCGTGTTGTTCTTCGTGCCCTGGCTCGATACGTCGAAGGTGCGTTCGGCGGTTTATCGTCCCTGGTACAAGCTGTTCTTCTGGCTGTTCGTCGCCAATTCCATTCTGCTCGGCTGGCTCGGTTCGCAGCCGGCGGAGGGGCTGTATGTGACGATCTCGCAGTTCTCGACACTCTATTATTACGCGTTCTTCCTCGTCGTCATGCCGGTACTCGGCCTGGTCGAAACCCCGCGGCGCATTCCGAATTCGATCACGGAGGCGGTGCTCGAAAAACGAAACGGCAAAGCAGCCGTTCCGGTGCAGGCGTGAGAGCGGACAAGAGGAAGAGAACAATGAACAAGTTTGTTGCAGGCCTTCTCTCGCTTGTGCTCATCGGCGGTCTTACGTCGGTCGTCGCAGTTGCCGAGGAAACAAAGCCGGCTGCGGAAGCCGCGCTGCCCACCTATCCGATCAAGGAGCCGCGCGAGCAGAAGTGGACCTTCGCCGGTCCGTTTGGCTACTATGACAAGCAGCAGCTCCAGCGCGGCCTCAAGGTCTATGCTGAAGTCTGTTCCGCCTGTCACTCGATGAACCTGGTGCCGTTCCGCACGCTCCAGGACCTTGGCTATTCGGCAGCGCAGGTGAAGACCTTCGCGGCCAACTACGAGACGCAGGACGGCCCGAACCCGCAGGGCGAGATGTACACCCGCAAGGCCCTGCCTTCGGACCACTTCCCGGCACCCTTCGCCAATCCGGAAGCGGCCGCCGCTGCAAACAACGGCGCTGTGCCTCCAGACATGTCGCTGCTTGCCAAGGCACGCGAAATCGAGCGCGGCTTCCCCCGCTTCGTCTTCGACATCTTCACGCAGTACCAGGAGAACGGTCCTGACTATATCTACTCGCTGCTGACCGGATACGAAGAACCGCCTGCCGGCTTCCAGCTGCCTCCGGGCTCGCACTACAATCCGTATTTCCACGCGGCCCCGTCATTCGCCATGCCGAAGCCGCTTTCGGACGGCCAGGTGACCTATGACGACGGTTCGCCGCAGACGGTAGATCAATATTCCAAGGATGTATCGTCGTTCCTGATGTGGGCCGCCGAGCCGCATATGGAAGACCGCAAGCACATGGGCTTCATGGTGATCATATTCCTGTTGATCTTCACGGTGCTGATCTACCTGACGAAGCGCTCGATCTACGCCAGAAGCGAACACTGATCGGCAATGATAACCAATCAAAAGGCGACCCGCGGGTCGCCTTTTTTGTTGGTAACAGAGATGCCAGTTGATAGGGTGCGGCCGATTGTCAGACGCACTCAGAATATGGAATTCCCATGGACACCGTCGCTTCGGAGCTAGCCGCCAGCATCCGCTCCATCCCGGATTATCCCAAGCCCGGGATCATCTTTCGTGACATCACCACGCTGCTCGGAAACCCGCGCGCGTTTCGCCGCGCCGTCGACGCGCTGGTGCAACCCTATGTCGGGATGAAGATCGACAAGGTTGCAGGCATGGAGGCCCGTGGTTTCATTCTGGGCGGTGCTGTGGCTCACCAGCTTTCGGCCGGTTTCGTGCCGATCCGCAAGAAGGGTAAGCTGCCGCACGACATCGTGCGCATCGCCTACAGCCTGGAATATGGCGTCGACGAGATGGAGATGCATCGCGATGCGGTCGAACCGGGCGAGAAGGTGATCCTGGTGGACGACCTGATCGCCACCGGTGGGACCGCAGTCGGTGCCACGCAGCTGCTCCGCCAGATCGGCGCCGAAGTTGTCGCCGCCTGCTTCGTCATCGACCTGCCGGATCTCGGCGGCCGCAAGAAGCTCGAGGCGCTCAACGTGCCGGTTCATACGCTGGTCGAATTCAGCGGGCATTGAGGCTGGAAGGTCCGTCTCTGTTTCGGCGGCCCCCCTCATCCGACCCTTCGGGCCACCTTCTCCCCGAGGGGAGAAGGGAAGTATGCCGCACCATCGATTCCCCCCTTCTCCCCTCGGGGAGAAGGTGCCCGGAGGGCGGATGAGGGGGCGGCTAGACAAGCAAAAGCCCTGACACACCAAGCGCTATTCGAATTCCAGCACGGTGCTTTCAAAGCGGAGGACGGGGACGCCGTGTTGGTTTTCGCCTTCGCAGAGGATGTTGTTGAGGATCCAGCCTGGGCGAGAGGCGAGTGCGCGGCTGGCGGTGAGCGTCACGGAGTAGGTGACGGTATCGCCAGCGAAAACCGGTTTCAGCCATTGCAGCTTCTGGAAGCCGGGCGAGGGGCCGAGCGTCGGGGGCTTGAGGCCCTGGCGTTCAAGGCGCGCTGTCTCCTGCAGCCAATAGGCTACGAAAGTTTTCATCCAGACGGCGCAGGTATGCCAGCCCGACGCGCAGTGCCCGCCGAAGAGCGAGCGTTTCGCCGCCTCTGGGTCGATGTGGAAGGGCTGGGGATCAAACCGGGATGCGAAGCGGATGATGTTTTCTTCGTCGAAAGTATAGCTGCCGATCTCGGTCTTTGCCCCGAATTCATAGAGGTCCGTCATTCTCATGGAGAGACCTCCGCAGGTGCGCTCATGCGAAACATCGTCGAGTTTTCGCCGAGGCAAACCAGTTCGCCGCGCTGGTTCTCGACCTCGTGGCGGAACTTGACGATGCCGATGCCGGGACGCGAGCGCATCGGCCGAGCTTCAAGCACGGTCGAACAGCCGGAAAGCGTGTCGCCCGCGAGCACCGGTTTCTTCCAATCCATGAAATCGACGCCGGGGGCGCCTTCCGATTGCGAATTCAGGAGATAGCTGTCGATCATCATCCGCATGAACATAGAGGAGGTATGCCAACCGGATGCGGCGAGGCCGCCGAGGATGCTGGCGCGTCCGGCCGCCTCATCCATGTGCATCGGCTGCGGATCGAACTCGGTGGCAAATTCGACGATCTCTGCTGATGTAACCGGCTTCGGACCCAGCGGGAACGTCCTTCCGGGTTGAAAATCTTCAAACTGCAATTTTTGTTTGTGCATCCGTCCGGCTCTCCCCTATCCTCGCGAGCCTGCTTACAATAGCCTTGGACGAGGCTCAACGATTCCCGAGGGATAAACTGCATGGCTGATCTGAGATTGGTGCTCGACGAGGCTGCGCAAGCCGCTTTGATATCACCCGAGACCAGCGAAAAACTGCTGCCTTTTCTGATGGATCGCGGCGTTATCGTGAAGGAGGGTTTCGAGGCAGCACAATCGCAACGACCGCATACGCTGGCTGAGGAGCTATTGTCCGTAGAGCCGGATACGGAGACACCGCGCTTCGTTCGCGGCTTTCACGACATCCTGATCACTATCGGTGTCGTCATCCTGCTCAGCGGTCTCTGGGGCATCGCGTCGCTCTATGTGGTGCTTCCGGCCATTATCCTTCTTTCGGAGGTATTGGTGCGGCGTCAGCGGCTTGCGTTGCCAGCTGTCGCGCTGACGGTCGCGCTCTTCGTCTGGACCGCGAACCTCATGGTCATGTGGTTTCCGATCAATCCCGATTTCTTGGCGGCTTCACATTTTCCAATCCCGTTGCTGGCCGCGTTGCCGGTGGCCTCCGGGCTTTACTATCTGCGTTACCGCGTGCCGTTGTCCTTTGCTCTCGCGGTGATGGCAGCCTTCGTTTTCGCGGTTAACCTTTTCATCCGCGTCGTGGCTTATCTTGGCGACGATCCGTCATTTCCGCTCAATAATCTCAGGCTGTTTTCGGTCATCCTCTTGATTTCAGCACTTTGCCTGTTCGCCATCGCCCTTTATTTCGACCTGCGCGATGTCAGGCGGCAGACCCTGCGCTCCGATATTGCGTTCTGGCTTCACTTGGGAACAGCGCCAGCGCTGCTTTACAGCGTGCTCGGAGTCTGGATCGGAGGGATTTCGCTGTTGGGCCAAGACCATGGCTATAGCACCTGGCTCTCCGCCGTCGTTGTAACGGTCGCTGCGATGATGCTGATCGGTCTCATCATCGACCGGCGCGCGTTTGTCACTGCGGGCCTGATGTCGCTCGGCGTTGCGATCTACGGCGTGTTCAAACAGGGAAATGCAGGCGTCGACACCTATTTCTACCTGACGCTGCTGATCGTGGGCGTCATCGTTCTTGTCATCGGTATCGGCTGGGTGCCGCTCAGGCGGCTGACATTGCGGTTGCTGCCGCATAGCCTGTCGGAGAGGCTGCCGCGCGCCCTCTGAGACGGGCGCGCGTTCAGCGCAGGACCGGTGCGCCGGGCTGCTCAGGTGTTGAAGCGGAAGTGGATGACGTCGCCATCCTGGACGACGTATTCCTTGCCTTCGTCGCGCGCCTTGCCGTTGTCCTTGGCGCCGGTTTCGCCGTTGAAGGCGATGTAGTCGTCATAGGCAATCGTGTTGGCGCGGATGAAGCCGCGTTCGAAATCGGAGTGGATGACGCCGGCGGCGGCTGGTGCCTTGGTACCCTGCTCGATCGTCCAGGCCCGTGTTTCCTTCGGGCCAACGGTGAAATAGGTGATCAGGTGCAGCAGCTTGTAGCCGGCACGGATCAGGCGGTCGAGGCCCGCCTCGTCGAGACCGAGGGCGGACAGAAACTCCTTGGCTTCGTCTTCCGGCAATTGCGCCACTTCGGATTCGATCGCCGCGGAGATGATCACGGTTTCGGCGCCCTGCTCCTTTGCCATGACGGCGACGGCTTCGGTGTGGGCATTGCCGGATACGGCATCTTCTTCCGCCACGTTGCAGACGTAGAGGACCGGGTGCGAGGTCAGGAGATTGAGGCTCTTGAGGATCACCAGTTCTTCGGCATCAAGCTTCGACAGCAGGGTGCGGACCGGCTTGCCTTCGTTCAAAAGCTTCAGCGAGGCATCCATGATCGGCAGCATCGTCACCGATTCCTTGTCGTTGCTCTTGGCGCGCTTGCGTGTCTGCTCGGTCCGGCGCTCCAGGCTCTCGAGGTCGGCGAGCATCAGCTCGGTCTCGATCGTCTCGGCATCGCCGACCGGGTTGATGCGGCCTTCGACATGGGTGATGTCGTCATCTTCAAAGCAGCGCAGCACGTGGACGATCGCGTCGACTTCGCGGATGTTCGCCAGGAACTGGTTGCCGAGGCCTTCACCCTTCGAGGCGCCGCGCACGAGGCCGGCGATGTCGACAAAGGAGATGCGCGTCGGGATGAGCTCCTTGGATTTGGCGATGTCGGCAAGCCTGCGCATGCGCGGGTCAGGCACGGCGACTTCGCCGGTGTTCGGCTCGATGGTGCAGAACGGGTAGTTCGCTGCCTGCGCCTGCGCCGTCTTGGTCAGCGCGTTGAAGAGGGTCGACTTCCCAACATTCGGAAGTCCTACGATACCGCATTTGAAGCCCATGGCTCTGACACCTGCTTTACTTGAATTCTTTGGCAGTGCGTATGAGATAAAGGAGCAGGGCGGTCAAGCCTTTCGGTATTGGCGGTGGCGTTTGTATTGCGGGTAAGGCAGAGTTGCCTTACTATGCGCTCCAAGGAGTAGCACTATGGTCAGGCTCAAGGTCACATCAAAAGGGCAGGTTACATTGAAGAAAGAAGTGCTCGATCATCTACACGTTAGACCGGGCGACGAAATCGAAGTCGATCTTCTGCCCAAGGGCAAGGTATCCGTGCAAGCCCTGCCGAAAGGCCGAATCGAAGATCTCTTTGGCATGTTTAGAAACAAGACCGGTAGGAGCTTTACGTTGAAGGAACTCGACGAAGCAGCCGCTGCAGGGTGGGCGGGAGAAGCAGAGAGTTGAGTATCATAGTCGATACCAACATTCTCGTTCGCGCAATCACGCTGGACCCCCCGGCCGAGGGTAGGCGGGCCACAGAGATTTTAGGGTCAGACATTGTCGTTATTCCGACGATCGCCGTCTGTGAGATGATTTGGGTATTGCGTCGTCTCTACAAGCTGACCCATTTGGAGCTTGTCCAGGCAACCAAGGCACTGCTTGCCATCGAAAGCGTGGTCCTGGACCGAGGTGCAATAACGGCGGGGCTTATAATGATGGAAGCCGGAGGCGATTTCGCCGATGGCGCAATCGCTTACGAGGGGCAGGGTCTCGGCGGAGATACGTTTGCGAGCTTCGATAAGAAGGCGATCATCGTGCTGAAGGGGCAAGGACAAAAGTGCGTTTTGCTTGAGGGCACTTGAGGGACCGAATCTGCGAGTTCATTCTTGAATCGCGGCGGTTGCGGCGCAATATAGGCGATGAGCGGGCTCTTCAAGGCTCAGGTGTCTTTAGGGGACGGACTTCCATGAGTGGCAGCGGAACGACGATAAAGCCGAAAACGGTGACAAAGCCGAAGACGGAGCAGCCGAAGCTTCACAAGGTCATCCTTATCAATGACGACTACACGCCGCGCGAGTTCGTCATCATGGTGCTCAAGGCCGTATTCCGCATGAGCGAAGAAACGGGCGCTCGCATGATGCTGACTGCCCACCAGCTCGGCTCCTGCGTCATCGTCGTCGCCACGAAGGACATTGCCGAGACCAAGGCCAAGGAAGCCACGGATTATGGCCGCGAGGCCGGGTTTCCGCTGATGTTCACCACCGAGCCTGAAGAGTAACGGCTTATGGCCGGCGGATCTGGAAGCCGGTCTTGTTCTGCGAAAACCCGCAATTCGCGTAAAAGCGAAGCGTCGCCGCCTCCGTGGAGCCGGTCAGCAGCATCACCTTGTAGCAGCCGACATCCCAGGCGGTGGTGATGGCCTTTTCGATCAGCGCCCTTGCATAGCCTCGCTGGCGATGATCGGCGTGCGTCACGACATTTTCGATCAAGGCGTAGGGCTTCGCACCGCGGGTGAGGTTCGGGATCACCACCAGGGTCACCGAGGAGACCGCCACGTCGTTGGCGCGGGCTATGAATATCGTCATTCCCGGATGAGCGAGAACCTCTTTAAAGCGAGCAAGAGCATCGTGCTCCGCCATAGCGGGATCGTCGGGGTTCAGCTGCCGATAAAGAGTTAGAAGAGCCGTCAGGTCTTCGGCACGCGCGGCACGGACGTCCAAGCTGGCGACCTTGTCCATCTCAATCGTCCTTGGCGCCGAACATCTTCCTCAGCATTTCCGCCATCGGTCCCGTTGTCGGCAGCTTCGGTTTGTGGTCGCGTGCCTTGTGGATGTGGGATTGGCCGGATGGCTTGCTGTCAGGCTTCTTTTCCGGCTTCGGCTTTTCCAATTCAGCCTTGCCGTTCAGGGCAAGGGCCATCTTGTTCATCAGCTGTGAATCCTCGCCGCGCGTCAGCATGCCGGCATTGTCGGCAAGGGCGTCAAGCAGGGGTTCCAGCCATGTCTGGTCGACCTTGGCAAAATCGCCGAGCACATGGCTCTGCACCAGTTCCTTTACGCCGGGATGGCCTATCCCGAGACGCAGGCGTCGGTACTCGCGGCCGCAATGGGCATCGATCGACTTGATGCCGTTATGGCCGCCATGCCCACCGCCGGTCTTCAGCCGGGCTCTGCCCGAAGCCAGGTCCAGTTCGTCGTAGACGACGACCAGATCGGCGGGCTCGAGCTTGTAGAAGCGCATTGCTTCGCTGACGGACTCGCCGGAGAGGTTCATGAAGGTCTGTGGCTTGATCAGCAGGACCTTCTGGCCGTCGAGCTCACCCTCGGCAATTTCGGCCTTGAACTTTTTCGACCATGGGCCAAAGCCGTTGCGCCGATGGATCGCATCGATCGCCATGAAGCCGATATTGTGGCGGTTGTTCCGGTATTTGGCGCCGGGATTGCCGAGACCCGCGATGAGAAGCATCCGCTCCGTCCTTCCGAACATGACGAAGCCGTTCATCGGCGGGAACGGCTGCCAAAGTCAAGACGGAATCGCGGTGCTTGGACTGTGTCGCCGTCAGTTATCGAGATGCAGCCCGTATTTCAGGAAGATGCTTTTCTGCGTCCCGTCAGCGATGAGCTTGTCGAGAGCCGTCTGCATCTTTTTCTGCAGTTCGCCTGGGAAATCCTTCTGGCAGGCGACGGCGAGGGGTTGCTGCGAGAACGGGACGACCTTTTCGATCGGCTGACCCTCCTGCTTCAGCTTGTCGAAATAGAACTCCGAGATCGGCATCAGGTCGATCCGATCGCTCATCAGTTTCTTCAACGTCGCCTTGAAATCGGTTGCGACATCGATCCTTGGGAAATTGGATTGCCGCAGGAGTTTCTCGGTGTAGTCCTCGCGCCATGTGCCGACGGTATATTGCTTGGCCTCATCGAGATTCTCGGCAGTGATGTCTGCGCCTGCGTGCTTGATGAGGATGTTGCGGTCGATCAGCAGCGGCTCCACCCATTTGAACAGCTTGTCGCGCGCGGCATTGTGCGCCGTTGCGAATACGCACGTCATCGGCGTGCTCTGCGCCTCGGCATAGGCACGCGCCCAAGGCATCACCGCGATCGTATAGTCGGCTCCGATCGCCGCCATTACCTGCTGCACCTGTTCGGTCGCCGCGCCCTTTACCTCCTTTCCGTCCCGATAGACGAAAGGCGGGTATTCTTCCGTGGTGAAGGCAACGGTCTCGGCGTGGGTAGGGCAAGCGTGGGCGAGCGGCGGCAGGCTGAGGATGGCCAGAAGCAAGAGCTTTCGCATAGGTCTCTCCTCGGGGGTGGGAATTAGAGCCATTTCCAACCTGGCATGATCAAATCGGAAGCTCCAACCTCTTGTTTTGTTGCATTTTAGTCCAAGAAACCGGCTGCCACTTTCTCGGGAAATGCCTTAGTTCACGATGCTTGGGCGACTGAGCCGTGAATATGATACTGCGTTCCGGCCAGCATTTCGAGAAGCACGTCGGGATGCTGCGGCCGATGGAACAGGAAGCCCTGGCCGTAGTCGAGGCCCATCGAGACAAGCGTCGCACATTCCTCTTCGGTCTCGATGCCTTCGGCGATCACGGTGCAGTTCATCTTGTGCGACAGGGTGGTGATGCTTTCTATCAGCATTCGGCTCTTGCGACGAACATCCGGCGACCCGTCGTTGATGGCACGGGTGAAGGATTGATCGATCTTGATGATGTCGACCGGGAAGCGATTGATGTAGCTCAGCGAGGAATAGCCGGTGCCGAAGTCGTCGAGGGCGATGCGGCAGCCAAAGCGGCAGATCTCGTTGATGATGGTGCGGATTTCCGGATTGTCGTCCATCAGGACGGCTTCGGTGATCTCGACGACGATGCGCTCGGGCCGGATGTTGTAGCGGTCGAGAAGACTGACGATCCTTGCGGGCAGCGCGGGCTCGAACTGGATGGGCGAGAAGTTGATGGCGAGATAGGCGTCTTGCATGCCCTCGATCTGCTGCATGCGCGCCAGGCCGCAGATTGCCTTTTCCATGATGCGGTTGCCGATGCGGATGATCGAGCCTGTTTCCTCGGCGACGTCGATGATGCTCTTCGGCGGCAATATGCCTTTTTGCGGATGATGCAGGCGCATCAGCGCTTCGAAGCCGGCAATCGAGCGATCCTCGATATTGACGATCGGCTGGAGGTGCGCCTCGAACCAGTCCTCGTTCAGGCCATTTTCGATGTAGCCCTCGATCTCGGCGCGACGGCGGGCATCGTCCAGCATGCCGTTGTTGAAGACCTGTGCGCCGTTCTTGCCGTCACGCTTCTTCGCATACATCGCCATATCGGACTTAAGGAGAAGTTCGGAAGCATTGGAAGCGTGTTTGGGGTAGATCGCGATGCCGATGCTGGCGCTGAGGCGGGCGTCGCCGACGAAGGGAACCTCGAACATGTCAGCGATGCCGGCTGCCATTTCGAACGCCCGTTTCTCGGCATCTTCCGACAAAAGCAGGATTGCGAACTCATCGCCGCCAAGACGGGCGGCGATGTCTCCGGGGCCCAGACGGTCATGCATTCGCGACACCAGCTCGCGCAACGCCGCGTCGCCTGCCGCGTGGCCCAGATTGTCGTTAATCCACTTGAAGCGGTCGAGGTCGATGAAAAGGCAGGCGAGTTCGCGTTCGCGCAGGTCGGCTTCGTTGATCTTGGCGTCGAGCGCCGTCTCAAAACCTTGGCGGTTAAGCAGGCCGGTCAGGTGATCGGTGATCGCCTGGCGAAGGTTGCGGTCCTCCGACTGCTTGAGATCCGTGACGTCTGTCATCACCGAAAGTGTGCGGCCATTCTGGATCGCGGTGGATTCCAGGACCAGCACGTCTATGACGCGGCCATCCCGGCAAAGAAATTTAACGGTCACGTTCAGCCGCGCGCCGCCGTCGTGGCGGTTTTCCTTGCGCTGAACATAGTCCTCGCGCGAATCCGGCAATACGAGGCTCGCGAACTTGCGGCCGATCATGTGGTCGCGCTCATAGCCGGTCGCGGCGAGCCAGTAATCGCTGACTGCGACGATGCAGTCGTCGGCGTCGAGCGAGAACAGCATGGCCGGCGTCAGGTTGTAAGTATCCGTCGCGCGGCGATGGGCCAGCCGAAGCTCGGTCTCCTCGCGCTCCAGCTTGCTCTGCATTTCGTTGAAGCTGCGGGCGAGCCGGCCCATCTCGTCGTTCGACTGCCAGTCGACATGGTGACGGGAGCCGAGCTGGCGTGTCGCTTCGATTGCGTGGGTCAGGCGCATCAGCGGCTGGATAACGAAAATGCGGTTGCCGATGAGCGCGGTACCGAACACCGTCAATACAGCGAAGATGAAGATCGAGATGAAGACGACCTCCTCATGCTTCAAGCCGTCGAACAGGCCGAGCGCCGGGTAATAGACCGTGATGGTACCGAGGCTCTTCTTGCCGTCGACCGTGTTGTAGACGATCGGCCGGGAAATGGCTTCGAGCTCGCCGGTGTAGGACTTCGGGATCGTCGACTGGGTAACGTCGAGCTGGCCGGATGTATCACGGACGTTGACCCGGACTATGGCGCCCTCGGCAACAGTCGTGGCGCTGATCTGGGTGACACTGTCCTCATCGAGATCCCAGAGCGGCTTGGCAAGCGCCTGGGCGTTGGCGACAAGCAGGACGGAGATATGGTCGCGGATTTCCTTCTCGGCACGTTCGGAGGAAAGAAACAGAAACAGCACGAACAGGGGTGCCACGAATACAAGCAGAGCGCCGCAAACGATTGCGAAAAATCTGTTTTCTACGGAATTACTCATGGTTCCGCTTCTCTCCCGCACCGGAAGCGGGGCGTGTTACAACTTTATGCTGCACGCTTTCATGAATTTGTTAAATGTTGCTGAAACGGCTGGGTTAATGGTCGCTAATAGAACGGAAATTGCTGAAATTCCTCTTATCGGCCGGTCGAGGAAGTTCGAAGACAAAAAAACCCGCTGTCCCGACCGCGGCGGTATCGCCGTTCCGGAAAAGCGGGTTTGTATCCTTGCGGATGGCTTAGAGGATTAAGCTTCTTCTTCGCCTTCTTCGCCCGAGAGGCCGCCTGCAGGTGCGATGATGGTCGCAATCGTGAAGTCGCGGTCGGTGATGACCGGAACCACGCCCTTCGGCAGGGTGATCTGGGAGATATGGATGCTGTCGCCGATCTTCGCGCCGGTGAGGTCGACGGTGAAGGCTTCCGGGATCGCATCGGCCGGGCAATGGACTTCGACTTCGTGGCGAACAATGTTCACGACGCCGCCGACCTTGATGCCTGGGGACTTGTCTTCGTTGATGAAGTGGACCGGAATTTCAACGGTGACCTGGGTGTTGCCAGATACGCGCAGAAAGTCGACATGCATCGTGAAGTCACGGACCGGATCGAGGTGGTAGTCCTTCGGCAGAACCTTGATCTTCTTGCCACCGATGTCGATCGTAACGATCGTGGTCATGAAGCCGCCAGCGTGAATACGCTTGGTGACGTCATTGGTGTTCAGAGTGATCGAGATTGGGGGCTGCTTGTCACCGTAGATGACAGCAGGAATCAATCCGTTGCGGCGAAGTTCACGGGCGGACCCCTTACCGACCCGTTCGCGCGCCTCGGCCTTAAGCTCATAGCTTTCGTGGCTCATGGCTATTCCTTTTCAAGGTTATATGGAGAGTTTTGCCGTCGCGGCGAGCCGCTCTTGACGAAACTGGAGGAGGACGCGAGCCCACCTCATCCGCGTTGCCTCCAAGGGTGTCTATGCGGACGCGTGCCTATAGTACAAAGAAGGTCGAAACGCAAGTTGGCTTGGCGACTGCTGGAATGGCGGACAAAAAGGCGCCCGAAGACAATCCCGCCGCGTCCAATTATCGGCCTTTCAGCTTATCGGTTGTATATCGACAGAAAGCTTTAAGGATCAAGTTGGAATTCCATCAAAATTAACAAAATATACTTCTGCGGGTGAGCATATTCCAATCTAATTCAAATATTACGGTTCCCAGCATGTTCAGACTGATTACCTGCATCACCGTCCAGCATAGTTTCACCGATCTGATCTTCGCTACGATCATCTGTGTGCTTGGGTCTGTGCTTGCGATGCGGCTGTTTTCGCGGGTGCGCAGGACCCAGGGGATCCAGAGGCTCAACTGGCTGTTCCTGTCCGGCTTCGTCGGCGGTTCGACGATCTGGACGACACACTTCGTAGCGATGCTCGGCTACAAGACGCCTGTCGTCAACGGCTACGACCCGACACTGACATTGATCTCGCTGGTTGTCGGTGTCGTGATGACCATCGCAGGATTCTCCATCGCTTCCGTCAGCCGCAAAGGCGCGCTGATCGAGGCCGGTGGGGTGATCGTCGGTCTCGGCATCGTGCTGATGCACTATATCGGCATCGCGGCCTACCAGGCGGCGGGGCAACTCGAGTGGGACCGGGCCTACGTGATAACCTCGATCATATCGGGCGCATTCTTCGGAGCCGTTGCCACCAACCGCATCGGCCGGCCGGTAACGCGGTTCTGCAAATACGGCTCCTCCTCCGCGCTGATCCTCGCGATTGTCTCGACCCACTTCATCGGCATGGCGGGGCTGACGATCAATCTCGATCCGAGTATACCGCTTTCGCCGGAAATCATCTCGGGCGGCATCATGACCGGCATTGTTTGCGCCGTGATGGCGATAATCCTTCTGCTCGGCGCCTCGACCTATGTCATCGACATGCAGTCGACGCAGGCGGCGGTCGAGCGCTATCGGCACCTTGCGCTCCATGATCCACTGACGAACCTGCCGAACCGGGCGGCCTTCAACGACCACCTGGCTGGATTGACGAACCGTCCCGCCGACATGGCGGCTCATGTCGCCGTGCTCTGCTTCGATCTGGACCGGTTTAAGGAGATCAACGACGTGCATGGCCATTCAGCCGGCGACCATGTTCTAAGGACGGTGGCCGAGCGCCTCGGCAACGCCATGCAGCACGGCGAATTCGTCGCGCGCGTCGGCGGTGACGAGTTCGTGGCCGTGATGCGCGACTATTTCATCCGCGCCGATGCCAGAGCCCTCGCACAACGTGTTCTCGACGAGGTCACCAAGCCGATCGAGTGGAATGAACATATCCTCTTTGTCGGCTCAAGCGTCGGCATCTCGACCTTTCCCGGCCAGGCGTCGAACGTCGACGACCTGCTGTCGCAAGCCGACATCGCCATGTATCGCGCCAAGTCAACGGTTTCGAACACGATCTGCTTCTACGATCCGTCGATGGACCAGGCGGCGCGCGAGCGCAATGCGCTGGCCATCGAAATGCGCGAAGGTCTCAAGCGAGGCGAATTCGAGCTGTATTATCAACGGCAAAACGATACCGTCAGCCGCGAGGTCGTCGGCTTCGAAGCGCTGCTTCGCTGGCTTCACCCGCAGCGCGGCATGGTCTCGCCGGTGGAATTCATCCCGATCGCCGAGAAGACGGGTTTCATCTTCGAGCTCGGCGAGTGGGTGATGCGAGCAGCCTGTGCAGAAGCCGCCTCGTGGAAGCGTCCGCTGCGCATTGCCGTCAACGTTGCGCCTCAACAGCTCACCGACCCGCGGCTACCGGGGCTCGTCCACGAGATACTGCTTGAAAGCGGGTTGTCGGCTGCGCGCCTGGAAATCGAGATCACCGAATCAAGCATCATCTCCGACCACCAATATGCGCTGCATGCGATCCGCCAGCTGAAAAAGCTTGGGGTGAAGGTGGCGATGGACGACTATGGCACCGGCTATTCTTCGCTTTCGACATTGCAGAGCTTTCCATTCGACAAGATCAAGATCGATCGCGCCTTCATCGATGGCGTCGTCACCAGCAAGCAGTCGGCCGCGATCGTTCGCTCGACGCTGATCCTTGCTGCCAGTCTCGACATCCCGGTGCTGGCGGAAGGTGTCGAGCGCGAGGAACACATGGAATTCCTGCGCAACGAAGGGTGTCTGCAAGTGCAGGGCTTCCTGTTCGGAAAACCGACGCCCCGATCCGGCATCGAGGATATCGTCAACGGAACTGATGGCGCAGCGGGCGAACCGGACGCGGAAGCAAATGCCGAGCTTCGCGGAGAGCAGGGCAAGGCCGCGGCTTAATATACCTGAAGTTGCTGCTTTCTGCCGTCTGGTCGGTTGACATCCGACCCGAGAGTCTTCCACATTCCCGCCGCCGAAGCTGCCAAAAAAGAGAGTTCGATTTCATGCGTTCCAATGTATTCGCCGCCGCCGCATTTTTTAGCCTCGGGCTCACGGTCTCATCCCAGGCGGCCGACGTCAGCGAGCAGGGCGCGAAAGATTTGCGGGGCGTGCTCACGCAGTATCTGTCGCGCGACCTTGCCGATAGCGGGTTCATCACCGTCAAGCCGTCGACCAATCGCTATGAAGTCACCTATGACCTGTCGAAATTTTTCGACAAGATCAGCTCTTCCAATTTCTCGATTGCCGGTCTCAAGCCTTTGACGATGTTCGCAGCGCCGATGGACAAGGGGCTGTGGAGCATCGATGGCGACAACTCCCTCGACATCTCGGCGCATTCGAAGATGGGCGACGCGCCGGCGACCGACATCAGCTATTCACTGGCGTCGCTCGTCTATACCGGGGTCTTCGACCCTGGCATCAGCTATCTACGCTCGCTTGATGTGACCGCTAAGGACATCAAGATGTCCTCGAAAAGCGCCGCGCAGACGGTCGAGGCCACCATCGCCGGAATGACCTCCAAGCTTTCGACGACAGACACCGGCAAGCCGGGGAAGATCGACTTCCTGACCAGCGGCACGATGCCGGGCTTCTATGAGAAGATCACCGCGCCGACGGTGCTGCCGGTCGAAGTGCGCGCCGATGCGATCGATTTCAATGCCAAGGCGACCAACGTTCCGATCAGGGAGCTGCGCGAGCTGGTGCGGTTCGTGTTCGAACACGTCAAGGCGAAGACGTTGTCGAAGAGCGGCGGCGACAAGTTCAAGGCGCTGATCCGCGATGCGTTGCCGCTTTTCGGCTCGCTGGAGGAGACGGCGTCGGCCAACAATCTCTCTGTCGTGACCGACAAGGGAAATTTTGGGCTGAAGAAGCTCGACTACTCTTTCCACATGAACGGCGTCACCAAGGCGTCCAGCATCGGCTTCGGCATGAAGGCGGATGGGTTCAAGCTCGATGCCGGGATGATCCCGGCCGGCTACGAGGCCCTGGTGCCCGATACGACCGTTATCGAGGTCGGTATTCCCGACATGAATTTTGCAGCCGCGATGGACATCTTGCTGGAAGCCGATTTTTCGAAGGCCGAGCCTCTGTCCAAGGCACAGACCGACAGGATCGGGGATGTCGTATTCCCGAAGGGATCGGTGACTGTCGATTTTCCGAAGATCGCGGCGACGTCGGGCGTCTATGATTTCGAGGTTTCAGGTAGCGTTACCGGCTATCCCAAGCAGAAGGACCGCTACTCGCTGCAGGCGTCGATCCTCGCCCGCGACTACGACAAGACGATCGAATTCGTCCAGAATGCCGCCAAGACCGATGCCCAATTGAACCAGGTCTCGTTCGTGATGATGATGGCCAAGGGGTTTGCCAAGGTCGATGCCGACGGCCGCCAGCGCTGGGACGTGAGCGTTGCCGACGACGGCACTTTCACGGTCAACGGCCAGGTGATCAAAGCGCCGAAGTAAGAACTGACGTCACTTTTTAAGCCGTCAGCTGAAAGCCACGCTGTCTCAGCATTGAGACAGTTGTGGCGCTTTTGCTGGGCCAGAACGACATCGTTCCGCCTTTAGTATTTGCAACTGTCTCCATTCCGCGACACACTCGTCGGGCTTTGGGAGGAGCAGATGCAGAACGAGATCGCTCACGCCGAGCGCGTCTATTTAAGCGCGCAACAGAAATCCGCCGCAGCCAGTTCCCCGATCATCGCTTCCTGGTGCCGTTGCATGACCATGCATATGCTTGCACCGGAGGAAGCACGCGGCCCGTTGAGGCTAACCGAGCAGGAGTTCCGCGCTGTTCGGCAGCAATCCGAACGGCTGATTGCTGAATCCGCCGAAGAACTTGACCGGCTTTTTTCAACTGTCGGGAAAGCCGGATGCTGCCTGCTTCTGACCGACCGCAACGGCGTCGCCCTTGATCGCCGTGGCGCCATCAGCGACGACAAGGACTTTCGCAGGCTGGGTCTCTGGCCGGGGTCCATCTGGACGGAGGCGAGCGTCGGGACGAACGGCATCGGCACCGCGATCGCCGACGAGCGCCCGGTCGCCATCTTCCGCGACCAGCATTTCCTCTCCTCCAATATCCGGCTGAGCTGCACCACCGCGCCGATCCGCGATCATCGCGGCCAGATAACCGCGGCGCTCGATATCTCGACATGCCGCGAAGACGTCAACGAGGTGGCGCTCGCCATTTTGTCCCAAGCCGTCCGCGATGCGGCGCTGCGCATCGAAGCCAATCTTTTCCGCAGTGCCTTTCCGGGCGCCCGCTTTGTCATGGTACCTGCAGGCGCGAACCCGACGGCGGCATTGCTCGCCGTCGACAAGGACGACCTCATCCTCGGTGCAACCCGTGCCGCGCGGTTGGCGCTGAAGCTTGACGACGCGCATATTGCGGCCGGGCTACCGGCTTCGGACGCATTGCACGAGCATCGGAACGACGACGGTGGCGACCTTGTCGAGGCCGAACGGGCAGCACTTCGCCGCGTGCTGTCGCGGACAAGCGGCAATGTCTCGCAAGCCGCCACGCTACTCGGCATCAGCCGCGCGACGATGCATCGCAAAATGAAGAAGCTGGAGCTGCATTAGGGCGTTGCGAGGATTTGGGGATACGGGATTTCCCAAGGGGCGGGGAGGTATGCTCCCCCGAACGTTGGCCAGATAAAATGGCGATGTCACCAAACGAGGTAGGTGAATTTCGTACCGTTCTGGTTGATACCTGCGTACTTTCCTGTTGCCTTGTCCCGCAAGAGCCCATCGTCTCCGATGACGGTATATTGCGCCAGAGCCTGGTTCATACCTCTTACATCATAAGTTCCGCTTTCGCCCGATTCCGTGCCGTCTGCATGGTAATAGTTGGTTTGGGTCATTGTTGCACTGACACTCATGGTCGACATATCGGTTTTTTGAAGCGTGCCTTTTGCTAGTGCATCGAGATAAGCCTTGGCCCCGTCCGCTTCCGGTCCTTTGCCCCTCGCTTCTTCTCGCACGTAATCGAGTGCCATTTTCTGGGCAGCCTCGTCGGAGCCCACGGTGCCTGTACCGGTTGCCGTCTCACTGTAGTCACCGTTTGCCGAATAGGCTTTCTGGGCGTTGATCATCTGGAAAAGAGTGTCGGATTGCTTCTGATTGGACACCAGCTGGATGATCGCGCCAAGAGCATTGCCGGTCTTCAGCGCATCGTCCCTATTGCCGGTAACGCTATTGAGCAGTTTCTCCGCACCAGACGTATTGGCGACTGGCGAATTGTCGCTGATCCCAAAAAGCGACAAGATCGGACTGCTGGAAAGAGAGTTCACTGGCGAAATCATAATATTTCCCTCAAATGGTAGCCACGGCCCCGGAGCAACGGGCGGCCTCAAAAGCGCGAGGGAGCATTATGCTCGCTTGCACCCTAGGCTGACGATGCGGGGTCACGATGGGTTTCAACACTCAAAAGACGTTGTAGGTAAATTTCGTGCCATTCTGTGAGACGGTGGCGTATTTGCCGGTTGCCTTGTCCCGTGTCAGACCATCATCTCCAACGGTGGCAAATTTTTTCAGGAACTGAGCCAGCCCCTTTATGTCATAGGTTCCGCTTTCGCCCGATTCCGTGCCGTCTGCGTGGTAGTAGTAGGTTTGGGTCATTGTCGCGGTGACGCCCATTGTCGACAAATCGGTTTGTTGAAGCGTGCCTTTGGCCCGTGCATCAAGATAGGCTTTCGCTCGGTTCGCTTCCGGTCCTGTTCCGCCAGCTTGGGCATTTGCGCTCGCCAGCGTCGAGGCCGTCATCTGCTGTTCCGATATCACCGTGCCCGTGCCGGTTGCGGTCTCGCTATAGTCCCCGCCTGCCGCATACGCTTTCTGGGCGTTGATCATCTGGAAAAGGGTGTCGGACTGCTTCTGGCCGGACACCAACTCAATGATCGTGCCAAGAGCGTTGCCGGTCTTCAGAGCGTCGTCCGTATTGCCGGTAACGTTATTGAGTAGTTTCTCCGCACCGGACGTATTGCTGGCTGGCGAACTGCTAATCCCAAAAAGCGACAAGATGGGACTGCTGGAAAGAGAGTTCACTGGCGAGATCATAATATTTCCCTCAAATGGTAGCCACCGCCCCGGACCAACGGGCGACCTCAGAAGTAGGAGGGAGCATCATGCTCGCTTGCACCCTAGCGCGCTAACGCTGAATACTAAGTTAATTTCTCTTAAAGGTTGCTTTTTGAATTTTTTATCAACTTTTAGCTACATTAGCTGAAATGCGCCCCGTAGGGTTCAGGCCTCTATTGAAATTGCACATCTTTTTTAGTGATCTCTGATCAAGAAATTTTCAGCACCTACCTCACAAGGAAAGCTTAGGCGAGGGCTGGCTTTCTGCCTCAAACTGAGGTTGTTGAAAGTTGCGTGACTTTTCGCGCAATTTTAAACCTAAAAGAGATTAATATGAAGAACCTATTGAAGCTCCCGCTTGTTGCGACTGCACTTTCCGTCTCCGGAGCCGCTTTGGCGAATGCCGCCACAGTAAATCTTTCGATCACCAATGCTTCTGCGAAAACGATCAGTGTGGATACAGTCCCTCCGTGCACGAATTGCACTACCGTAACTGCAGGGACGATTCTCTCCAAAGAGACTCGTACTTCAACCGCGGCTACCACAACGGGTGCCACGAGCCTTACCTACAGCATTGATTATTCGCAATATTTCGGAATGCCTTTGACCAAGAAGGGTTGCAGAGCACTAATCACGATTACATTCTTGGATGGCGTTCCCTCTGTTACCAGCCACTCATGGAAATCTTACGCCAGCAATTCGTCATGCACGACAACTTCTTCTCCGTCCATCAATGGACAAGGCGAGATAAGCTGGAACGTGAGATACAACGCTAGCTAGTGCTAGCTGGGGCACCTAAGCGGTGCCCTCAAGACCGAACAATGCATTTGGGTATTGTCCGGTATGGCCTAGCAACCCAGGAATGCCGGCCCCGCTGTCGCACAAGTGAAACACTGTGCACTGCGGCATTGATCCGGTGCCCTACCTATCGACACGAAGCGGGTGCAGCTTCCCTCCATCGGTCCTGTCAGGGCCAGTCTATGATGGAGGATGTCATGCTGCACCAGAAAATCGTCGAGTCGCCGTTCAAGCTGAAATACGGCAACTATATCGGTGGCGAGTGGCGCGAGCCGATCTCGGGCAAGTATTTCGAGAACGTCACGCCGGTTACCGGCGGCAAGATTTGCGACATTCCACGTTCCGACGAGAAGGATATCAACGCCGCCATCGATGCGGCTCATGCGGCCAAGGATAAATGGGGACAGACGTCGACGACCGAGCGGTCGAACATCCTCATGAAGGTTGCGCAGGTGATGGAGGACAATCTCGAGCTGCTCGCCAGGGCGGAGACCTGGGACAACGGCAAGCCGATCCGCGAGACGATGGCTGCCGACATACCGCTCGCGATCGACCATTTCCGCTATTTCGCCGCCTGCATTCGCGCGCAGGAAGGATCGATCGGCGAGATCGACCACGATACAGTCGCCTATCATTTCCATGAGCCGCTCGGGGTTGTCGGACAGATCATTCCGTGGAACTTCCCGATCCTGATGGCCGCCTGGAAGCTGGCGCCGGCGCTTGCCGCAGGCAACTGCGTCGTCATCAAGCCGGCTGAACAGACGCCTGCATCGCTGCTCGTCTGGGCTGAGCTCGTCGGCGATCTATTGCCGAAGGGCGTGCTCAACATCGTCAACGGCTTCGGGCTCGAAGCCGGCAAGCCGCTGGCGACCAGCCCGCGCATCGCCAAGATAGCCTTCACCGGCGAAACCTCGACAGGGCGGCTGATCATGCAATATGCCAGCCAGAACCTGATCCCGGTCACGCTCGAGCTCGGCGGCAAGTCGCCGAACATCTTCTTCGACGATGTCATGGCCGCAGATGACGATTTCCTCGACAAGGCGCTGGAAGGCTTTGCGATGTTCGCATTGAACCAGGGCGAGGTCTGCACATGCCCCAGCCGCGCGCTGGTCCAGGAAAGCATCTACGACCGCTTCATGGAAAAGGCCGTCAAGCGCGTCCAGGCCATCAAGCAGGGCAACCCGCTCGATAGCGCGACGATGATCGGGGCGCAGGCTTCGACCGAGCAGATGGAAAAGATCCTGGCCTACCTCGATATCGGCAGGCAAGAAGGTGCTGAAGTGCTGACCGGCGGTGCCCGCAACGATCTCGGCGGCGAGCTTGCCAACGGCTACTATATCCAACCGACGATCTTCAAGGGTCACAACAAGATGCGGATCTTCCAGGAGGAAATCTTCGGGCCGGTGGTCTCGGTGACGACCTTCAAGGACGAGAAGGAAGCGATGGAGATTGCCAACGACACGCTCTACGGCCTCGGCGCCGGCGTGTGGAGCCGCGATGCCAATCGCTGCTACCGTTTCGGCCGCGGTATCCAGGCAGGTCGCGTCTGGACCAATTGCTACCACGCCTATCCGGCGCATGCGGCGTTCGGCGGCTATAAGCAATCCGGTGTCGGTCGCGAGAACCACAAGATGATGCTCGACCACTACCAGCAGACCAAGAACATGCTGGTCAGCTACAGCCCGAAGGCGCTCGGCTTCTTCTGAGAGCCCGGCGTGGACTAGCCAAAAGCCCTCTCCCTGTTCTGCAGGGGGAGGGCAACGGCATTTATAGGAGGCAGCGAATGGAGACGATCAATGGCGAACCGCGGGTACTGGCTACGGAGGCGGCACTGGAGCTGATCCGCGAGATCCAGGTGGATCACCCGAACGTTCTCTTTCACCAGTCCGGCGGCTGCTGCGACGGCTCCTCGCCGATGTGCTATCCGGCCGACGAGTTCATGGTCGGCGATAATGACGTCAAGCTCGGCGAAATCGGCGGCGTGCCGGTCTATATCGGCGGCAGCCAGTTCGAGGCCTGGAGGCATACCCAGCTGATCATCGACGTGGTGCCGGGCAGGGGCGGCATGTTCTCGCTCGACAACGGTCGCGAGAAGCGGTTCCTGACGCGGTCGCGGTTGTTCAATGGCGGCGAGGCTTGTGCGGTGCCGCTGGTGGCTAGGCGGGTGTAATGAGGCCGGAGCTATCGGCAGATCTCCCCCTCGTGGGGGAGATGTCACGAAGTGACAGAGGGGGCGTCCGAATTCGAGGAGGGTTACCCCCCTCTGTCGGCATAGCCGACATCTCCCCCACAAGGGGGGAGAGTGGACCGATTTCGCCGCGTCTCAATCGAACAGGCTGGAAACCGATTCTTCCTGGCTGGTGCGGTTGATGGCTTCGCCGATGAGGCTGGCGGTGCTGACGACGCGGATGTTGGGGGCGGACTGGACCGCGGTCGTCGGCTGGATGCTGTCGGTTATGACGAGCTCCTTGAGCTTGGACGAGGTGACGCGGGTGACCGCGCCGCCCGAGAGCACGCCGTGTGTGATATAGGCAGTGACGCTGGTGGCGCCGTTCTTCAGCAGAGCTTCAGCCGCATTGACCAGCGTCCCGCCGGAATCGACGATATCGTCGATCAGGATGCAGTCCTTGCCGGCGACGTCGCCGATGATGTTCATGACTTCGGATTCACCCGGGCGGTCGCGACGCTTGTCGACGATCGCCAACAGACAGTCCAGCCGTTTGGCGAGTGCCCGGGCGCGCACCACGCCGCCGACGTCGGGCGACACCACCATGATATTGCTGATGTCGTAATTGGCCTTGATGTCACGCGACAGGATCGGCATGGCATAGAGATTGTCGGTCGGGATGTCGAAGAAACCCTGGATCTGGCCGGCATGCAGGTCGAGCGTCATGACGCGGTCTGCGCCGGCTTCGGTGATCAGATTGGCCACCAGCTTTGCCGAAATCGGCGTGCGCCCACCTGCTTTTCGGTCCTGCCGAGCGTAGCCGAAATAGGGAAGGACTGCGGTGATGCGCCGGGCGGACGAGCGACGCATTGCGTCGATCATGATCAGCAGTTCCATAAGATGGTCGTTGGCCGGAAACGATGTCGGCTGCACGAGGAAGACGTCTTCGCCGCGCACGTTTTCCTGGACCTCGACGAAGATCTCCTGGTCGGCGAACCGGCGGACGCTAGCCCTACCCAAGGGAACATTGAGATAATTGCAGATCGCTTCGGCAAGGTGCCGGTTCGAATTGCCTGCGAAAACCTTCATTGTGGTCCGCCTATTGCCAACTTGATAGCCGCGCTTTTAACGGGCCTGATCGCGAATGCAAGGGGTTAGGCTCAATGGGCTTTAACATTTCTGCCAGTGAAGGCCACTATCCACCGCGCGTTGCGCGCCAGGAGGTAAAGTCGGCCATGGTCTTGGTGGCGATCTGCTGCATGACGGAGGCGGGGACAGCGGTCCACGGGTCACCCTTTTTCAGCGGCACGCTTTGCGTTCCCTGAATGCGGTGCAGGCGGGCGCCGCTGTTGTCGAGCACGTCCCAGACATATGACACGGTGATCTGGGGACCATCGGCGAAGGCGGTCAGGTAGCCCTTAAGGATGTAGCTGCTCGAGGTGTCGCCGGAGCTTTTGATTGAGAGGCCGTTGGCGCGTGCTTCCTGGCCGAGCTGACGAGACAACGGCGTCACCGCCTCGACGGGCGCGCCGATGATCGGCAGAAAGCGGATGGTGTTGCTATCGGCAGACGAGGCGGGCGGCAGCGAAGCCTGTTGCTCGGGCTGTGGCTGTTCCGGCTGCTGGGCCTCTTCCTGCTGCTGTTCTTCTTGTTGGACGGGCTCTCGCCGCCTTGGCATCGGCTGTTCGTCGAGGCGTCGGTCGGCCTCCTCCTGCTCGGACAGCGTCGAGGGCGGGGCGCCGTAGCCGGTGGTGCGCTGCTGCGACTGTCCGTCGTCCAATGGGCGCGATGCTTGCGGATTGACGCCGCTGGTTCGAAGGGCATCGGCCTGCTCGTCGAGCGTCGCGGACGACGCGGCTGGATAGGGCTGGTAGGCCTGCTGATTATAGTCGGAATGGTAGGTGTTCTGAGTTTCGGTTCCGAGGACGCGCGGCGGCTGTGCCGCGGCCATCCGCTCGGTATCGTTCTGCGTCACGGGCGAAGAGCCGTTGTCGGACATGTCATCGCCGATACCGACGCGCGGCGTGAGTGCGTCGGTCGTATTGCAGGCCGCAAGCAGAAAACAGAGGACAACCGATATCGACGCAGTTTTGACCAGTCCCATCGCCCGACCCGCCCTTTCCTAGTGCATATCGGAGAGATTGGCGAAAGCGGCAGCCGCTTTCCTCAATTCCAATCGTGCCGGGCAGTCTACGGCATCAACGGTTAAGAAAGTCGAGCGAATGCCTCGAAAGTGTCTTCGGGCCCTGCGAGGTCGTCAGATAGGTCTGGCCAAGGGTCATTGCCGTGCCGGTATCGGAATCCATGATGATCATGTGGATGAACAGCGACATGCCTTCGAGGATTTCCTGCGGATTGCCGACATGGAACATCTGGTGCTCCATCCAGGATGGAGAGAAGCGGGCGCCGAGCGAATATCCGCAGGCGTTCAGCCGATGCCTCGCCAGCCCGCGCTCGTCCATGATCTTGGCATGCATGTCGAAGACATCGCCGAACACATGGCCGGGACGAAGCACCGTCTCGATCGCCTGGATGGTTTCGAGGCAGGCGCTATAGAGCTCGCGGTGGCGATGGGTCGGTTCGCCGATGACCACGGTGCGCATCATAGCGGCGTGGTAATGCGCGTAGGTGCCGGCCCATTCGAGCGTCAGCTGGTCGTTGGCCTCGAGCTTGCGGCGTCCGGCCTTGTAGCGGCAGAGCAGCGCGTCGTTGCCGGAGCCGATGATATATTCGTTGGCCGGATAATCGCCACCGCCGGTAAAGACGGCGCCCTGCATGGCGGCAAGGATATCGGCTTCGTCGGCGCCGGGCCTGATGATGGCGAGTGCCGCGTCGAGGGCATCGTCGGCGAGTACTGCCGCGCGCTCGACATAGGCGATCTCGGTTGGGCTTTTTACGAGGCGAAGGCCACTTACGAGGTATGAGGCGTCGACGAGCTGGCCGAAGCTGGTCAATTGGCTGTCGAGCAGGCGCGCAACCCGGCCGGTCATGCCGTGGGTGTCGTATTCGACACCGATGCGGGTGCCGAGCAGGTCCATTTCAACGAGCAGGTTCTTCAGGTCGAGCGTCGGATCGGCGTTGACGCGATCGACCCAGACATGGACGTCCTGGATGACAGAGGTCTGGCGCGCCTGGCGCAGATCGGCGGAACGCGTCAGCAGCGTCATCGTGCCGTCCGCCTTGACGACGAGCGTCTGGAAGAAACAATAACCGAAGGTGTCGTAGCCGGTCAGCCAGTACATGCTTTCCTGCGCGAAGAGCAGCATGACGTCGAGCTTTTCCTCCTGCATCTTTGCAGTCAGCTTGGCCAGGCGTTCACCGAATTCGGTCGCTTCGAAATGCAATGCCATTAGAAGGTATCCTCAATTGCGATGGCTGAAATCTGTCGTCCGTAGTCCGGTTCCTTCGCATGCGTAGTGCGGCGATAGGAGAAGAAACGTTCGGTGTCGGGATAGGTGCAGAGGTCGAGGCTTTCGGCCGATATGCCTGATGCGAGCAGTCGATCGACGGTCAATGCCTTCAGGTCGAACATCGAGTGGCCCGAGCGCTCCGACGGCGCAAAATACTTGAAGTAACTGGGATCAACGCCCACGAAGCGTTCAACGAATTCCGGTCCGACCTCGTAGTTCGCCTGGCTGATCGACGGTCCGAGACAGGCGACGATCGCCTTTCTCTTGGCCCCAAGCGCCAACATCGCCTCGACGGTGTTTTCGAGCACGCCGTTGAGCGCGCCTTTCCAGCCGGCATGGGCTGCGCCGATGACCCGGTTCTCAGGATCGGCAAAAAGGATGGGGCCGCAGTCGGCGGCGAGCACGCCGATGGCGAGGCCCGGTGTCGCCGTCACCATCGCATCCGCCTCCGGGCGAACGCCGTCATAGGTGGCATCAACGGTGACCACATCGGGCGAGTGGACCTGGTGTACGGTCGCGAGCTTTGCGAGCGACAAGCCAAACCAGGCGGCGACGCGGCGGCGGTTCTCGTTGACGTTGTCGCGGTCGTCATTCGATCCGAGGCCGACATTGAGACCCCGGTATATGCCGTCGGAGACGCCGCCTTTGCGGGTGAAATAGCCGTGGCGAATGCCGGCTTTGCCGGCGCGCCTCAGAAGCGTACTCTCGATCGGAGTCGGCAATGCGTCGTCCTTCATCATGCGGCCATGGTTTTCGGGGTGCCGTCGCTGTTGTCGCCAGCCTGTCCGGCGAAGCGTCCTTATTCCCCAATGTTGGCCCGCGGATACGCTCGCTGTCAATCCACCGGGCGGAATGGCATCAGATCGATGGCCGGGCTGGAGACCGCCAGCACTTTGAAAAGTTCTCCCATCTTGCCTTCGCCGGCGCCGGCAAGCCGTTCGACGGCAAACTGGATTCCTTGCTGTATCGCGCCGGCCTGCTCGCGACCGAGGGCTGCGGCGCGTTCCATCAGGCCGAGGCCAATGAGGAAATCGCCCTGGTGGGCGCAGCCGTTGATATGCACGCCGGAGGCGAGGGCGGTCTCAGCCAGATGCTGGAAGTCGACATGGCTTGTAAGATCGGCTTCTCCGGGATGCTCCAGCGGGGGATCGTATTCGTGCATGCGGACAGCCTGCAGCGTATCGCCGAATGCCGTCGTCATGTGGCCGTAGTCGATGACCAGGGCGGTGCCGCCATGGGCCGCCAGCCGGTCGCAGATCATCGTCATCACCGCCTGGCGGGCGGGGGCGATCTCGAAGGTTGTACCGAGCGGCAGCGGGCGCGACGTATCGGGGAGCAGTGTCGGGTCGAGGGTTGCCACGCCGGCCGCGAAGGTCAGTTCGCCATCGATATCCAACCCGATCACCCGCTCCCGAAAGCCGTTGGCAGTGCGTACGAACTGGCGGATCGGGATGGCGTCGAACAACTCGTTGGCGGCAAGCAGGGTGAAGCCTGACGGCACTTCGTCGAAGCCCGAATGCCAGGCAATCTTGCCTTCGTAATCGGCAAGCGTCTGCTGCTGGAAGCCGCGCAGCCGCTCGCTTGTTTCGACCAGATGTATGCCAAGCGTCTCGTAGAGGGCGGGCGCAATGCGGGCAATGACCCGCAGCATGTCCGACATCATCGTGCCGCGACCCGGCCCGATCTCGACAAGGCGGACGTCAGCGGGCATTCCGTGGCGCTGCCAGGCATGCACCATGAAAATGCCGATCATCTCGCCGAAGAGCTGGCTGACTTCGGGCGCCGTGACAAAATCACCTGATGTGCCAAAGGGCTCGCGTGTCTTGTAGTAGCCGTATTCGGGATCAGCCAGGCACAGCGAGAAATAGTCGGTCACGCTGATCGGTCCGGTTGCCCGGATGATTGCCTTGATCTTCTCGCCTAGAGCTGTCGTCATCGCAAATGGCCCCGACCGGTATCAAGCCAGCTTGCCTGTGGCATGCCGGGCGCGCAAGATCGCCCAGATGCCAAGCAGGATCATCGGCGACGACAAGACCATGCCCATCGTCAACCAGTTGGTGCCGAGGAGATAGCCGAGTTGCGCGTCAGGTTCGCGGAAGAATTCGACGAAAATGCGGGACAGCGCATAACCGATCACAAAAACGCCGGTGATCGTGCCCGGGGTCTTCAGCGCCAGGAACCGATAGGTCATCAGCGCCAGGACGAGGAAAAGCACGATACCTTCGAGCCCGGCCTCATATAGCTGGCTCGGATGACGCGTGAACGGGCCTCCGGTCGGAAAGACCATGGCCCATGGAGCGTCGGAGATGCGGCCCCAGAGTTCGCCATTGACGAAATTGGCGATACGCCCGAAGAAAAGCCCGATCGGAACGACGGCAGCGACGATATCGAACAGGCTCCACACGGGAATCTTGCTGCGCTGGGCAAAGAGGATCATGGCGATGGTCGTGCCGATCAGGCCGCCGTGGAATGACATGCCGCCGTTCCAGATTTCCAAGGCGCGGATCGGGTTTTCGATGACCGCCTGCAGGTCGTAGAACAGGATGTAGCCGATGCGGCCGCCGAGCACGATGCCAAGCGCCACCCAGACGATGAAATCGTCGAGATGAGCCACTGTCATCGGCGCGGTGTCTCCCCGCCACAGGCGGCCTTGATTGACGACCCGCCGCGCATAGGCCCAGCCGAGAAGAATGCCCGCGACATAGGCCAGGCCGTACCAATGGATAGCCAGCGGCCCAAGCGAGAATGCGATCGGATCGATTTCCGGATAGGGCAATATGGCAAGAAGGGATGCGGCTGTCTGCAATGTGTTCGGTCCGTTGATTTGGCCGGAACATGCCGTTGCGGCGGGTATCGGTCAAGTCGATTGTTGTCGAGCACCCCTTCAGCGCGCAATGCATCCCGTCTCGCGCAGCGCTAAACCGCTTGCATCGGGACTTCCGAAATCCTACGTCAGGACTATCTAGGAAGTGAAAGACTTGCCCCATCATCAGTCGGGCCTACGGCCGCAAGGGAGACCCATCATGAGCACTGGACCGAACCGCATCATGGACGAATTCGCAAAGCTGATGACCGATGCCGCAGGCGCTGCCCAGGGTGTTCGCCGCGAAATAGAAACCGCCTTCAATGCTCAGGCTGAGCGTTGGCTGAACAGTATGGATATCGTCAAGCGCGAAGAATTCGAAGCCGTGCGCGAGATGGCCATCAAGGCGCGCGACGAAAACGAAGCATTGCTGGCAAGGATTGAAGCATTGGAAGCCCGTTTGGCTTCGAAAACCAAATAATAGAGCCGGAGATGGGCTTGGCAGAGCGCGGCACACCTCGATCGCGCTCTTTTTCACAAAAAATTAATCAAATTTATCGTGCCTGTGGACACTGTCAAAAAAGCCAATCGGCAGAGTCGCTTATGACTCGCTCCTGAATCTAAATCCGAGAGGCTATCCACAGCGCTGCGAGCGAATTGCGGATTGAGGGGATGGCGCAGGGTTCATGCCGCTATACACTGATTTTAAATGATGATTCGGAACGGACTTGGTAAGCCTCAGGCATGGTATTTGCGTTAGCCTGGCGTTGGTTCGACATCATTCCCAGTGGTTGTCCCGGAGTAAAAGTATCTGTGTCGTTTTGTGTCGAAACACGAAATAGCGAGATTCATTCCGGTCAAGAAGGTGCTGCATGAGCCTGATGGAAATTGAATTTGAACGACAGTCGAATCCGGTCGATATGATCGAATTCGTCGCCGCCAATAATGACTGGTCGTTCGAACGGTCGGGCGAAGACGAGCTTGCCATGACTGTCGCAGGGCACTGGGCAGATTATCATGTATCCTTCTCCTGGATGGAGGAGTTCGAGGCGCTGCACATCGCCTGCGCCTTCGATGTCAAGATTCCCGATATTCGCGTCAACGAAGTCATCCGCCTGCTTTCCTGCGTCAATGGCCAGGTGCTGATGGGGCATTTCGATCTTTGGCGCCAGGAGGACATCGTGATCTTCCGGCAGTCGCTGCTGCTTTCGGGCGGCGCCGAGCCGACGAATCGGCAGGTGGAAGTGTTGCTTTCCAATGCGCTCGATACCTGTGAGGCCTACTACCAGGCGTTCCAGTTCGTCGTCTGGTCGGGCATGGAAGCCAAGCGCGCCATGGAAGCTGTCCTCTTCGAAACAGTAGGCGAGGCCTGAGATGACATCGGCAGCAACGTCAGGCGCCTCCGCGCTCTCCGGCCCGATCGTTCTGGTCGGGGCGGGGAATATGGGCGGCGCGATGCTGACGGGCTGGCTGAAAAGCGGCATCCCCGGCGCCTCCGTCATCGTGGTCGATCCGGGTCCCTCCGCTCAGATGCTGAAGCTGATCGCCGATGCGGGGGCCGCGCATGCGACCAGCCTTGCCAGCGCCGTCAAGGCGGGCGTTCTCTTTCTTGCCGTCAAGCCGCAGGTCATGGAAACCGTGCTGCCGGCGCTGAAGGCGGCGGTTGGGCCGGAGACGGTCGTGGTGTCGGTCGCGGCCGGCAAGACGCTGGCTTTTCTTGAAAAACACCTCGGCGAGGCGGCGATGGTTCGCGCCATGCCGAACACGCCGGCGATGATCGGGCGTGGAGTTACCGGCGCCTTTGCCAATCAGCGCGTCGGCGAACACCAAAGACAGCTTGTGCAGAACCTGCTGAAAGTTTCTGGCCCTGTCGAATGGGTTCCCGCCGAGACGGACATCGATTCCGTTACCGCGGTCTCCGGCAGCGGACCGGCCTATGTATTTTATCTCGTGGAGTGCATGGCGGAGGCGGGCCGGAAGCTCGGCCTGCAGGCGGACCTCGCCATGCGCCTCGCACGGGAAACCGTCGCGGGGGCTGGCGAACTTCTGCACCAGTCCCCCGATGACGCTTCGCGATTGCGCCAGAACGTGACTTCCCCCGGCGGCACGACGGCGGCGGCGCTTGCCGTGCTGATGGCTGAAAACGGAATGCAGCCGCTTTTCGACGAAGCTCTCGAGGCAGCGCGCAAGCGTGCCCAGGAACTGGCCGGCTGATTCAAGGGAACTTCAATGGCGGGTGAATCACCAGCGGCGACCGAGATTACCTATGGCGATTTCGAGCGCGTCGACATCCGCGTCGGGACGATCGTCGAGGCGGGGCCATTTCCCGAAGCCCGCAAGCCGGCGTTCAAGCTGAAGATCGACTTCGGCCCCGAGATCGGCATTAGGAAATCCTCGGCGCAGATCACGGTGCATTATACGCTTGAGACGCTCGTCGGCCGCCAGGTGCTTGCCGTCCTCAACTTCCCACCCCGCCAGATCGGCCCGTTCCGCTCCGAGGTCCTGACCCTCGGCTTCGAGGACGAAGCCGGCGCCATCGTTCTTGCGGCCGTCGAGAGGCCGACGCCCAATGGCCGCAAGATGATGTGATCTTGACGTCGCTCAGGTCTATTTATTGAAGAGGATTTGAGATGCGCGCCACAAGACCAACCGTCTCGCCGTCTCGAAATGCGGTGTCGACCACGACAGCGACAATGTAGCATGCGCGACCGACGAGCAGACCAAAGAAGGTCAAAGACATCAGGCCAGTGACATATCGGGCAATGAGCGCGCGCTTCGACGTCGAGCGAGTTAGAAGCCAGTGGGTAAGGTTCCTTGCCCCTTCCATGACAGCGACGACCAGAAAAAGCGCGGTGAGCGCGAGACCGCTCGCTGCTGCAGCACCAATCACCCAGAATGTCATGAGGCACCCCGCATATACCAGCAGCTCTCGTTTGGCGCGTGCGCTATCGAGAACCCTGCTCCGGACGAAAAGGAGGATGCTGCCAAATCCTCGCGATTTCGTCCCAATTCGTGTCGGCAGCGGATTGATCATTTCGTCTGCGCCACAAAAGCTTCCGCTCCCTCGCGGACGGAGGCGAGGCCCGAATAGGCGCTCGAGCATCCGCCACCCAGCGAGCAGAGCGCAAACAGGAGCAGGCTATTTCCGTCAATCTTGAACAATTTCGGCTCCGTTGAACGCTTCAAAGGAAGCCGTTCCTGGAGGCAAAAAATAGCCGCTCTAATATTTAGGTGGCTGTTGTTAGATTAAGAAATGTTGCCGAGCCTAATTCAATCTTCTACTTAAGAGATATATCACAGTATCTTCCCGTCAGGGATGTTGGTGAGAGAGGGGAGATGAAATTCGACGACGAGGCCGTTTGGCTTCCGATCGGACAGGCGAAGGCTTCCGCCGTGATGCTGGATGATACCTTTCGCAATCGGAAGGCCGAGGCCAAAGCCTCCTCCCTTTCCGACCTTCCTGGCCTTATCCACTTTAAAGAAGGGCTCGAGGACGCGCTTTTTCAGCGCTTCGGAAAGCCCAGGACCATCATCGCTTATGGTGATATCGGCACCGCCGTCAGGCATTTCGATCAATTCGATTTCGACAAGGGCAGCGAAACGAGATGCGTTGTCGATCACGTTCGAGACGGCACGAATTAGGGATTGCGGCCTGCATGTATATGCAAGGCGCCGAGGTCCCTTGAATGTCACGGCAACGCCGACGTCTGAGAAATCAGCAACCACGGTCTGGAGCAGGCTTGTCAGATCGACCTTTCGAGGGGTCTCTTCCACGGGTACCTTGTTGAGGAAGGTGAGGCACTCATCGGTCATTTCCGTCAATGTCGAGATGTCCGCCAGCATCGATTGCCGAAGCTCGGGCTCCTGCGAGCGTTCGGCCCGCATTTGCAAGCGTGTGAGCGGTGTTCTCAAGTCATGGCTGATTGCGCGGAGCATTTGCGTGCGATCCCCGAACATCCGCAGGATCCGGCTGCGCATCGTATTCAGAGATTCCGCCAGGCTTCGTATCTCCAGCGCGCCAACAGCGTTGAATTGTTCATTGGAATTGTCGTCGAGGCTGATGCGTTCCGCCTCCGCAGCGAAGCGGACCAACGACGACGTTATCCGGCGGCTGGCGTAGAATGCGATCAAAAGTGCTGCGAGCATGATGACCGCGATTATCGTCAAGCCCCGCACCGACGCCTTCGTAAGCCAGGGGAATGAAGGTGCTACCGGCACGCGGAAGGCCAGGGCTCGACTGGGATCGAGGCGCACCACCAGCAAATCCGTCAATTGCCCATCGACAACGGCACCTTGTAGCGACCGGTCGGTTTCAGGTCTTCCTTTTCCCAGGAGGAGCCTGGCAGCAGCATTCGGGGCGTGCGGAATAGCATTGATGCCGTCGGTATCGCTGGCGGAAACGATGGATGCCGACAGGCCCGCACGTGCACTGGCCTGCAGCACCGTATCCTCGGCTTGAGCCGACCCCGCGAACCGGACCTGATCGGCGACCATTTCAACGCCGCCGACAACGTGGTTTGCCCATTCTGCCCGACTTTCACTGTTGTTGATCGAAAGCCAGAAGGCGCTGGCGACGACAGACAAAATTACGATCGGAAGGGCGGTGAGCATGAAGATCTGGTCGCGTATGGACCCCAGGTTCAATCCCCATCTCATCTCTCGCTCTCCACCTTTGGGGTGAAAAGATAGCCGCCGAGCCGCACGGTTCTGATGAGCGTCGGCTCGCGAAGGTTGGGCTCGATCTTTTGCCTCACCCTGCTGACGTGGACATCGATACTGCGCTCAACCGGACCGGCTGCTCCGGCATGGGTCAGTGCGAGAAGTTGCTCTCGGGTCATCACCCGCCCGGGATTGCGGCAGAATGCGAGGAGGATATCGAATTCCGCCGTCGTCATCGATACTTCCACGCCTTCCGGATCGCAGAGCTGCCTGGCCGTCGCGTCAATGCGCCAGCCGGCAAACCTCATAGGGGCAATACGCTCAGTTGTTGCGGAGCCGTAGGATGCCCTTCGCAGGAGGCCTTTTATCCGCGCCATCAGTTCGCGCTGGTTGAAGGGCTTGGTGACATAGTCGTCCGCGCCAAGCTCCAGCGCCACGATGCGGTCAACGTCCTCCCGAAGGGCCGTCAACATCAAGATCGGAGTCGTGCCGGCGGCACGAAGCCGTCTGCAAATACTGAAACCGTCTTCTCCGGGAAGCATGGCGTCCAGGACGACCAGATCGAAATCATGGCGGCGCCGGAGCCGATCCATCTCGCCGGCAGATGTTGCCGCCGAGGCCTCGTAACCGTTCTCGATCATGAGCTCCACGAGCATCTCAGCGATATCGCGGTCGTCCTCGACGATCAGGATGCGAGGTTTTTCGGCAGAGGCGTTGTTCATTCTGGTCATCGGTTACCATGGCAACAAGCGTGTGTGCGGCGGTTGCTATCTATGCCACGTTCGAGCGGTGTTTTCGATCTCGTCGTTTGCAAAGGGAAAAAGCCGGGCATCATGCGGAGCCCGGCAGCTGGATATGCGCTGTACGTGTTTTTCTTTGGCTTCCCCGTAAGCAAGCCTGGGGTGAAGCTTGCTCGAAGGTCGCGCATTATTAGCCTGTCCGAACGTCGCCTGTTGTCGCGGTCGGCTTCGGCTGCTGTCCCAGCCTGCGATAGCTGTGATTCACTGTTGCAATGATGCGGGCAAGGAAGGCATCGCCGTCAAAGCTCCTGGATGCGTGTGAATTTTCAGCGGCATGCGGCGTTGTGAATATGAAGGCTTCGACGTTGACGATCGGAACCTGCGACGTCGTTCTCACTTGTTTGATCCTGGCGGTGTTCGTGACGATTGCGTCGAAGCTGACCGTCGCTATCGCGTCCTCGAACTCGTTGAACGTATAGGTGCTCGTCACGGCAATTCCGCTATCGGTGAGAAGTGCATTCAGCCCCGCCACGGCCTGCGGGTTGGCCAGACAAAGCAGAACCTGCTTGGCTTCAAAGCTTGAGTGACTTGTGTGGATCATCCAGAAATTCCTAGCGATTGCGCGTCCAACCTAGAATAGTGCGGCCCTCGCAAGGTTTTGTTCCAATTTGTTAAGATATGTTGCTGGTGCTGAAGCGCCCGGCGCATGTCATTGGGATTGCACTGAATCTCCCGCCTCTCGTCAATTAAGGTTGCGCCTGATCTCATTAAGGAAGATTATTTCCGGTGCCGCGATGCCAGGTTCGGCCTCGGCTGATCTCAGCCATGGCGACGATGCATGACGCGATTTTGAGTTGTCGAAGCCTCACACATCTTTAGCGGCTGATACCGGCTTGCGTGATCGAAACTTGGGACATCTGGCCCGAGAGGGCTGTCAACAGGGAGATTCGCTATGAAGATTGTTATTATCGGCGGCACAGGGCTGATCGGGTCCAAGACCGCAGCGCGTTTGCGCAATAGAGGCCACGAGGTTCTGGCCGTCTCGCCAAACACCGGCGTCAACACCATCACCGGGGAAGGCCTGGCGAATGCTTTGGTCGGGGCTGAAGTCGTCGTTGACCTTGCAAACGCACCTTCGTGGGAAGACAAGGCAGTCCTCGAGTTCTTCGAAACGTCGGGCCGCAATTTGCTCGCCGCAGAAGCCAAGGCTGGCGTAAAGCACCATATTGCCCTGTCTATCGTCGGATCGGAACGGCTGCCGGAGAACGGCTATTTCAGGGCTAAACTTGCCCAGGAAAGGCTCATCAAGGGATCGCCCATTCCATACACGATCGTTCATTCCACCCAATTTTTAGAATTCTTGAAGGGTATCGCCGATGAAGCCACCGTCGGCACAGTCGCGCGTCTATCTCCGGCAGCGTTCCAGCCGATAGCATCGGACGACGTTGCAGACATCATGGCGGATGTTGCCCTTGCAAAGCCGATCAACGGAATGATCGAGATTGCAGGTCCGGAGCGCTTTCGCATGAATGAGATCGTCGCCCGCTATCTGAAAGCGATCAACGATCCGCGGAGGGTCGAGGCAGACGTTCATGCGCGCTATTTCGGGTCTGAGCTGGATGATCGATCGCTTGTGCCCGGCGAGGGTGCGAGGCTCGGCAGGGTTGGTTTCGAGGATTGGTTCCGACAGTCCCAGCAGCCGAGGGAAGTCCAGGCACCGAAAAACCGAGCCGGCTGATCTTTGGCCCGGCGTTTTCGACCGCGAAACGCATTCATGCAAACGCACATCTGCACTCAACACAAGGAGTTAGGACAATGAATTCAGCTCTGTTAGCGCTGTTTGTGTCAGTCACGGTTTGCCTGCTCGGCACTTTGCCTGTTGCTGCCGGAGAGACTGCAGCCGTCACACCGCTCATGAAAAAGGACCTTCCAGATTATCCTGGCAAGGAGGGGCTGATGATCTCGGTGGACTATGGGCCAGGAGGTTCCACGCCTATTCACAAACATGAGGCAAACGCATTCGTCTACGTTCTGGAGGGCTCGATCGTGATGCAGCTCAAGGGACAGAAAGAAGTCACCCTGTCGCCGGGAGAAACCTTTTACGAAGGTCCTTCCGACATTCACCTGATCAGCCGCAATGCCAGCAAGTCCAAACCGGCGAAGTTTATCGTCGTGCTGCTGAAGAACAAGGACGCTCCGGTTCTCATGCCGCTGAAGTGACATTCGGTAAGATGGCGAGGAACCAAGCGCCTTAGAGTGATGGCGGATGCCGGTCGGACGCCACCTCCGGCATCGCTTCCGATCTGGGGGTCCTTGGGACCCGAGGCAGACCAGATCGTTGTTCGGGACAATAGGTGGAGCAAGTCGATGAAAATCACGGTCATGGGAGCGAGCGGGCGCATCGGGACGCGACTGGTTGAGAACCTTCGACAGGCAGGTATCGAAGTGGTTACCGCATCCACGTCTCTCGGGGTGAACAGTGTAACAGGAGAAGGCCTTGAGCCAGCCATAGCGGGAGCCGACGTCGTCATCGACGTCACCAACGCCGCGTCATTCGGCGACAACTCGGCGCTGGCGTTTTTCAAGGCCTCCACCCGGAATCTATTGGCCGCATCTGCGGATGCTGGCGTCAGGCACTATATCGCCCTTTCGGTAGTGGGAACGTCTCGGCTCGTTGAAAGTGATTATTTCCGCGCGAAGATGGTGCAGGAAAATCTCATCAGGGCGGCGCGGCGTCCCTACACCATTCTTCATTCCACGCAATTCTTCGAGTTTATCAGCGGCGTGGTCGACATGGGGTCAGATGGAGATGGTTTCCGGCTTCCCTCGGCCTTTGTAAGGCCCATCGCTGCCGACAACGTTGCCGAAATGCTGGTCGAATTAGCGGTGGGAGCACCAAGGAACGATATAGTCGAGATCGGCGGGGAGGAGCAATTCGGTCTCGACCAAATTGCTCGTATGCACCTCGCAGCAAACGAAGACATACGCCAGGTTATTACCGATGACCGCGCACGCTACTACGGCGTCGAACTGAATGACGACACCTTGCTGCCGCTCAAGGGCGCGCGGGTGGGGTCGCAGCGCTACGTCGACTGGCTGACTAAGGGGCCTGCTTGACCGGAAAGACCGAATGAGATCGCGGCGCTGTTCGGGGGCACATTGGTCAATGAATATCCCGCGACACCGGATCGCCGATGCTGAAATCCAGGAATTCCACCTCGAATCCTTCGCGCTGGGGTGAGCAGAAGGCGGGGCCGATGGAGAGTTCTTCGTATAGTGGATCGAAATAGGCGAGGCGGGCCATGCGCCAGGTTTCCATGCGGTCCGTTCGGTACTGGATAAAGAGCGCGTCGCCGTTGCGCGTGACCTGCACTGACATCGCTTCGAAGTCGTGGTCTAGCCGGAAGGCGGACCAGTCGGAATGGCCGTTGGTGACGACGACGCTGAAGTGCCTTGCGCCATCGGTATACTCGATCCCGCATTTCATCCAGTGGGTCGCATCATGGCGGACCATCAAGCCGGCCTGATCGTAGAGTTCTTCGTAGTGGCCGATGAAGGTGACGTTGGCGGTGAAATCGCCGTGGCGGCGCTGATGCAGGAAATGGCCATCGTCGCGGTGGAAGCCGTAATAGGTTCCCTGCCAGAAATCGGTCTTCAGACCGGAACGGACGATCAACCGTTCGCCTCGAACTTCGGCAAAGGGCGGCGGATTGAGCCACGTCATGTCCTTGAGGTCGATCGGCATGTGTTTCTTTCTCATGGAAGAGCGGGCTCAGGCGGGAATGCGGATCGTTGCACGCAGGCCGCCGAGCGGGCTGTCGCCGAGGGTAACGTTGCCGCCATGGCTGCGGGCGATGTCGCGGGCAATGGCAAGGCCGAGGCCGGTGCCTGAATTGTCGAGATTGCGCGCTGCGTCCAGGCGGAAGAACGGCTTGAATACATCCTCGCGCGAGGCCGCTGGAATGCCCGGTCCGTCATCGTCGAACACCAGGGTCAGCCACTTGGAGCCGTGCTTGGCATCGATCTTCAGCGTATGGGCATAGCGCCGGGCATTGGAAGCGAGATTGGTGACCAGGCGGGTAAAGGCGTTCGGCCGGACAGCGACCGTATTCTCGCCCTCTATGGAGTAGCTGAAATCCTTGCCGTGCAGCCTGAAATCGGCTTCCAGTCGGTCGAAGATATCGCTCAGCGTCACCTTGCCGACATCCTCTTCGGCCTCGCCGCGCGCGAACGCCATGTAGCCTTCCAGCATGCTCTGCATGTCTTCGACGTCTTCGCTCATGCCGGCGAGTTCCGGGTTATCGCCGACAAGCGCGAGCTGCAGCTTGAAACGCGTCAGAACGGTGCGCAGGTCGTGGCTGACGCCGCTCAGCATCGCGGTGCGCTGTTCGATCTGGCGCTCTATACGCTCCCGCATGAGAATGAATGCGAGGCCGGCGCGGCGAACTTCATCGGCGCCTCTTGGCAGGAAGTTTTCAAGTCGCTGCCCCTTGCCGAAACTCTCGGCAGCACGGGCGAGCGCCTGGATCGGCCTGATCTGGCCGCGAAGGAAGAGAACGGCGATGCCGATCAGCACCAGCGACGTTCCGAGCATCCAGAAGATGAAGATCTGCGTGTTCGACGCGTAGGTCTGGCTGCGACGGGCAAAAACGCGGAGCACCTTGTCGGGAAGCTTGACGCGGATCTCGACGAGCTTGCTGTCGCCGACGGTGTCTACCCAGAAGGGAAGGTCGATCTGCTCCCGCATCTCATCGCTCAAAATGCTGTCGAGGATGGAGAAGAATGGTTTCGTGCGGGGTGGAGGCAGATCGCCGCCGGGTTCTATCGATATGCTCAGGCCGAGCTTTTCATTGGCGATCCGCGTGACCTCGGTATAATCGGCGTCCTGCGGGTAGGTCTGGATAATGTCGATAATGGCGGCGACGTCGCGGGTCGTTGCCATGGACAGGCGCTGGGTCACCATCTGCCAGTGCCGCTCCATGAACACGGCGGCGATGACAGCCTGCAGCAGAACCATCGGGATAATGATGATCAGCAATGCTCGGGCATAGAGACCGGTCGGCAATTGCCGGCGCAGCCAGCGTGCGAACCAGCGCAACCCCGCAGACGAGGATTGCTCATGATCGCGCCTGATCGTCTCGATTGTCGCCATTGCTGCTGATCCTGCTGCCGTAGAGACGGCCCTTCTTACTCTAGTCGATACTCAATCGGTAGCCGATGCCTCGAACCGTTTGGAGCCAGACGGGATTGGCGGGATCCTCCTCGATCTTGCGTCGGAGACGGTTGATCTGCACGTCGATGGTGCGTTCGCCGACATCGGCATCGTCGCCGATCAGTTCGTGGCGCGGAATGGTGTCGCCGGCGCGCTTGGCGAATAGCAACATGATTTCCTGTTCGCGGTCCGTCAGCCGGATCAGCTCGGAAGACTTCTTCAGCTCCTTGCGCGACAGCGAGAAGGTATAGGGGCCGAACATGACCTGTTCGATCTTCGGCGCGTCGGTCGGCGTGTTGCGCCGGAGGATGTTGTTGATGCGCAGCACCAGTTCGCGCGGATCGAAGGGCTTCGAGAGGTAGTCGTCAGCGCCAGCCTCAAGACCTGCGATCCTGCTGTCGGACTCGGCGAGCGCCGTCAACATGATGACCGGGATATTCTTGATATCGCGCAGACCCGCCGTCAGCGCTATGCCGGACTCGCCGGGCATCATCACGTCCATGATGATGAGATCGAAATCGAGCCCTTCGAGCTTGCGGCGGGCTTCGGCGCCATCGGCGGCAACCGTCACCCGAAACCCTTTTTCCATGAGGTAGCGATTGAGCAGCGCCCGGATGCGCGTGTCGTCGTCAACCACCAGCAAGTGAGCCGCATCGTCCGAAATGGCTGTTTTTGTCGTCATTCAATTCGTCTCGATCTTGTTTCTGTCCCGCATGCCCCTCAGAAACCTCTTGACGCTTTCGCGCTCGGCGGCAGAGGCGTTCTCGAATGCCTTCTCAATACGGCGCGATTGCGGCTCCGCCAGCGCCAGCGCAAGGTCGCGTCCCGCCTGTGTCGGGTAAAGCTTCCGCTGGCGGCGGTCTTCCGGGCCGGCCACCTGATGAATATAGCCTGAATCGATCAATTGTTTGAGGACTCTCGCCAAACTCTGTTTTGTGATTTTCAATGTTTCCAAAAGGTCTGCAACGGTCATGCCCGGTTCGCGGTTAACGAAATGCACGATGCGGTGGTGAGCCCGCCCGAAGCCGCTCTTGCCAAGGATTGCATCAGGGTCGGAAACGAAGTCGCGATAGGCGAAGAAGAGCAGTTCGATGATCTCGAAATCGACGATATCGGCATTTCCCATCGGTGTTGCCAGCAATTCCGGTTTTACTGCCTTCTGGCTCGTCTGTCGTGGCACCTTGGCATTTCCTTTCGTGTATCAGGGCAGTCCGGACACTTTAAGTCCTTGTTTTTATGCAAGTCGCTATCCCTTGGACCACAGTACGCTTTCGGGCGACATGCATCAGCAACTATAAGTCAGCATCGTTGACATAATACGATGCCATGCTAGTTTCCGCAAACTTGCGGCGGCTGGACGATATGGGCCTTGTCGGGCAGACTAGGCCGGGCTCCGCAAAACTCCAACAGAACACACTTTCTGCCAGTTGCGTCACTGGATAAAGTGTATTCGGAGCAACAATCAACAGGCTTGGCGTATGGGCGCCGGAGGATAGACGAATGGCATCAGTTCCTTTTGACCAACTGGATGGCGAAATCTGGTTCAACGGCGAGTTCGTTGCCTGGAAGGATGCCAAGATCCATGTGCTCACCCACGGACTTCATTATGCCAGTGCTGTCTTCGAGGGGGAGCGCGCCTATGGCGGCAAGGTCTTCAAGCTGACCGAACACAACAGACGCCTGCATAACTCGGCTGACATCCTCGGCTTCAAGATCCCCTACAGCGTCGAAGAGCTCGACAAGGCGACCATCGAACTCTTGAAGCGCCAGGGTTTTTCCGAGGCCTATGTACGCCCGATTGCCTGGCGTGGCAGCGAGATGATGGGTGTCTCGGCGCAATCCAACCGCATCAACGTGGCAATCGCCATCTGGCAATGGGGCAGCTATTTCAACCCGGCCGAAAAGCTGAAGGGGATAAGGCTCGATATCGCCGAATATCGCCGCCCCGATCCGCGCACCGCACCTTGCGCCTCGAAGGCTGCAGGGCTTTACATGATCTGCACCATTTCGAAGCATGCGGCGGAGGCCAAGGGCTATGCGGATGCGATGATGCTCGATTATCGTGGACAGGTGGCCGAAGCGACGGGTGCCAACATCTTCTTCGTCAAGGATGGCGTCATCCACACGCCGACGCCGGATTGCTTCCTGAACGGCATTACCCGGCAGACGGTCATCGAGCTGGCAAGACGCCGCGGCATCGAGGTGGTCGAGCGGGCGATCATGCCGGAAGAATTGCCGAGCTTCAGCGAATGCTTCCTCACGGGCTCGGCTGCGGAAGTGACCCCAGTTTCCGAAATCGGACCCTACAGGTTCACGCCGGCAACCATCTCGGAAACGCTGATGAACGACTACGTGAAGGAAGTCCATCCGGCAGCGGCCGTCGCCGCTGAATAGCTCAAACGCTGATCGAAAGCCGGGCGGGCATTGCGCTTCCCGGCTTTCGAAAGGTCGATATTACTTGGCGCGGTTCATGACGGCACCGACGATGCCGGAGAGCACGCCACCACCGATCAGTGCGCCGACGCCCTGGGCGACAAGGCCGGTCAAGCCAGCTTCGCCGCCGACCAGAGTGAGCAGAATGCCGCCGCCGACACCGCCGATCGCACCGGCGATGGTTCGGGCGACAACGTTGATCGCCTCCTGCTTCAGCACGGCACTCGTGAGGTTCCCGCCGACCGCGCCCGCGATCAGCTGAGTGATGATTGGCATCAAAGATTCCATGCTAGTCCCCTCTATCCTCCGGCCCCCATCGGTCCGGATCCCAATGTCACGTCTCCGTCCTAGACGATGAAGGGCAACCACCCTTCATGAGAGCGGAGTTTATCATGCAATTGTACAAAGGGATAGAAAGGCAACCGACACGAGAGAAATGAGGTGTGCGAAACTGCAATTCGCGTAAAAAAGGCGGCCACCTGGGCCGCCTTTCGCTGTTGTCAGTTGTAGACATACACCACCAGGTGGGTGCCGGGATCGACCAGAACCGGCTGGCCGTTGATTCGGACGTAGCTGTATTGATAGTCCGGGATGGCGTTGACGGCGATGTCGCGCGGCAGTTCCGTGCCGACTGCGACGCGTCCGTTGAGACGAACCGCGTCGACAGGGTTTTCTTCGATATAGGCGCGGACCGTCCGTGGCGGTGTTACCGCATCCTGGTTGTCCGCCGGGCCGATAAGCTCGTCGTCAGGGCCGGGCTGGGCTTGCGGCTGGACTCTGCCAGTGCTCAGGTCGTCCGTCTGCTGATAGGTGACAACAGGAACGCCGAGGTCCGTGCTGTGCTGCTCGACAATCACGGGGCCGCCGTTCTGCTCGACGCTCAGATACTGCGCATAAACCCAGCCGCGCATCCCGTTGACGTCGATGCGGCACCACCGGCTGCCGGCGACACATCCGTCGAGGACAGCCTCTGAGCCGCGCGTTGCAGTGCCGACAGACGGGTACTGCGTGCCGGGGCCACTGCGTACATCAATGTCGGAGATCGTGGTGGCCGACATCTCGGCTTGAGCCAGTCCGGCGCTTGAGGCGAGGATGACGCCCGCCAGCAATATATTTCTCTTCAAGCTCATCGGATTTCTCCTTTGTTGACGATCTCTTGATGGTTCGACAACGTGCGGTTTCCCTGGATGTTCCGAAATTGAGGAGCGTGCCAGTTTGCAAAAGGTGAGAATCGGTATTCAAACTATTGAAAATTATAGGAAATACACAATTTTCTCCGGAGTACCTTTTTTCGGATATTGTCGAGACGGCGCCAGACCACAAGGCAAGGATGTGCTTTGCGGGGGCTCCGTCTTTCCGTTGTTTTCAGGGCAAAGGGGCTGCACTTCGGCGTGTTTGGAGCTATACGGAAGGCTGGTATCTCAACCCAAGAGGCGCTTATGGGCATGCTCCAGGCCGGCATCATCCCGGTGACACCCTTCCAGCAGAATTGCACGATCCTGTTCGATCCGGACACCAAGGAAGGTGTTGTCGTCGATCCCGGCGGCGATGTGGAGCTCATCCTGGAGACGGTGCGTGAGAACGGCCTGACGCTGAAGGCGATCTGGCTGACTCACGGGCATATCGACCACGCGGGAGGCGCCAAGGAGGTCAAGGAAGCCCTCGGCCTCGAGATCATCGGACCCCATGAGGACGATCTGCCGCTGCTGCAGGTGATCGAAGACAGGGGCAAGGCTTTCAACATATCAGGCGTGCGTAACGTCACGCCGGACAGGTTCTTGAACGATGGCGACAAGGTCTCGTTCGGAGTGCACGAATTCGAGGTGTTTCACTGCCCCGGGCACTCGCCGGGCCACGTGATCTTCTTCAACAGGGAGCAGGGGTTCGCCCATCTCGGCGACGTATTGTTCCACGGCTCGATCGGCCGTACCGATCTTCCAGGTGGCAATCACAAGCAATTGCTGGATTCGATCCGCGACAAGGTGCTTCCGCTCGGGGACAACGTCGGTTTCATCTGCGGACATGGACCGGGTGGTCAGATCGGCGAGGAGCGGCGGACCAACCCGTTCCTTCGCGGCATATGATGCCTTAAACGCAAGACGCCGCTCCGAGAGCGGCGTCCTAGCTATCTTCGTCAAGGTCTAGTCAGTTGGCGACGCAGAAGTGGCGAGCGCCGTCGTAGCCGACAAAGGTACCGGTGCGGGCGTCAAAGCTGCCGTAACGGTCGTAGCAATAGCGCATCCACTGCGGAGACCAGGGACGAAGGCCGACTGCGACCGGACCGGGATAGTAAGCTTCGCGCGGTTGGACATAAACGCGGCGGGGAGCATAGTACGGGGGCGGGGGCGGCGGAACATCTTCGTCGTAGTAGGGGCCGGGCTCGACGTAGCGTGGCTGCCTGGCAATGGCCGAGCCGACGATCAGGCCGGTCGCGAGGCCTGCCGCGCCGATAGCCCAGCCGTCATTGTTGTGGTGGTGATGCCAGCCGTCGTCAGCTGATGCCGTCGAGAGGGATGCAAATGTCATCGCCAAAGCGGCTGCAGAGATTATAATGGATTTGCCGAAACTATTCATTGTCCTGTCCTTGCAGAGAAGCGAGAAGAGCCGTTTCATGCGCTTCGATTGTGCCAATCTAACGGCGGCAAGGTGAATACAGGCTGAATGAGAAGACCCGGCGTCCCGACCGGGCCTCAAGACTGCTATCGACGTCCAGATGCGTCAGCCGGAAACCTGAAGGTTGACGGCCTTCGGTCCCTTGCCGCGGCGATCCGGCTCGGTGTCGAAGCTGACTTTCTGGTTTTCGGAAAGGCCCGAGAGGCCTGAGGCCTGCACCGCGGAAATATGTACGAAGATGTCGGCGCCGCCCCGGTCGGGCTTTATAAAACCGAAGCCCTTGTCGGTATTGAAGAATTTCACAATGCCAGTCTCGGCCATGCGTCAAGTCCCTTTTCTCTCCGCCCGCCGTCCGTACGGGCGGTATCACTGTCTTACCCTTGCGGGCGCTTGCAGGCAGTTCTCGCAGTCTGAGGAAAGGGTCCCTCTACCTCGGCCATGATAACAAAATCGATATCGCGCATCGTTTTCATATCAGGCTGACCGGAGTATTGGCGTCTCCGGCGCGCATTTTTATAAGGACTTCCCATGCTCGTAAAATGCCCGAACACCCTTGAGAGTGCTGGGTTTAACGGGAATTGGCAAGCAAAAGTTTTTTAACGTTTCACGGCGAGCGGACTTCCTCGAAAGGAAGTCAAGGGCGGTTCGCCAAATTTTTTCTACATCATGCCGGATAGTCGCCCGTTTTGCATCGTCGGCGATATAACTGCCGCGAAATTTTGCCAAACGAAGGCATTCAAGCGGCGGTTTTTGGTGATTCGAGAAAATCATATCGTGCTGATGGAATTGTCAGATGCGGCACTCGCGTCAGGATTTCAGGCGGAGAGAGCCCGTCGGCGGATCATTTCCGGCACCAGTTCGACGACCAGCATCGCCGCGAACATCAGTGCGCATCCGACGTAGCCGAGCGGAGAAACCGTTTCGCCGAGAATGAGAGCGCCAAGCGAGGCGCCGAACAGAGCCTCGGAGGAGAGGAAGATCGCCGCCTGCGAGGAGGTCGTGTAGCGCTGGCCGATCACCTGCAGGGCGAAGGCGAGGCCCGAGGAGAAAATGCCGACATAGAGGATTTCCCATATCGCACTGCCGATCGCCTCGAAGCTGATCGGTTCGGCGACGACGGCAACGGCAAGGCCTGCGGCTGCGGTCACCGCGAATTGCGTGGCGGAAATCGCAAGCGGCCGACCGGTCTCGCGGACCGCCGTTCCGGCAAGCGTGATCTGGATGGCCCAAAAGATTGCGCAGACGACGGTTAGAAGATCCCCGACCGTGAGGCGCGAGAAGGAGCCGCCCGAGAGCAGGTAGATGCCCGTCAACGCCATGAGGGCCGCCGGCCAGATGACCCAGTGCGGCGGGCGGCGCAGGAAGACCACCGCGATCATCGGCACGAAGACGACATAGAGCCCGGTGATGAAGCTGGAATTGGTGACGGTTGTCGTCTGCAGGCCGACCTGCTGCGTGGCTGCGCCGCCGAACAACGCCAGGCCGATGAACAGGAACGACAACGTATTCCTGCGCGTGAGGGGTACTGCCGCCTTGCGGCCCTCCAGCCAGACGAAGGGAAGCACGACGACGGTGGCAACGGCAAAACGCAATCCGATGAACCAGAACGGACCGATTGCATGCATAGCCGTCGACTGCGCGACAAAGCCACCGCCCCAGATGGCGGCTGCAAGCAACAGAACCAGATTCGCCTGAATGCGCGTCATTTCCAGCCTTTAAATCAGGAATGGTTGCAGAAGGCGCGACGGTTAGCAGTTGTGTTTCTTCCGGGCAAGGGTGCGCAACGGATATGCAAACGGCCGCGACGCGCCAATTCAGTTCGTGTCCGCTGCCCGCGATATCCGCAGCAATGCGCCGTCGTCGGCATCCGTGGTTATGAGCAACGCGCCGTCGGGCGCGACCACTACATCACGCAGCCGGCCGAAATCGCCGGCGAACATCCGCTCGCGCTCGACGATCTTGCCGCTCTTGTCACGGTCGAGGCGGGAGAGCAGCTTGAATTTCAGGGCAGCGACCAGGAAATCGCCGTCCCATTCCGGAAACATCTTGCCGTGGTAGATGGCGAGCCCACCTGGCGCGATCGACGGGTCCCAATAGAAGAGGGGCTGCTCCATTCCTTTTTTCGCCGTTCCAACACCGATCTTGGTGCCGGAATAGTCCCGGCCGTAGGTGATGACCGGCCAGCCGTAGTTCTTGCCCGCTTCGGGATGATTGATCTCGTCGCCGCCCATTGCGCCGTGCTCGACGGTGTAGAGCTTGCCGTCGGCACTATCGAAGGTGATGCCTTCGGGATTGCGGTGGCCCTTGGACCAGATCTCCGGCAGCGCTTTCGCGCCATCCTTGAACGGGTTGTCGGCAGGAATGCTGCCGTCGGCATTGATATGAACGATAGAGCCGGCGTCATCCCTGAAATCCTGTGCCCTATCCATCTCGCCGCGATCTCCGAGGCTGATGAACAGGCTGCCGTCCCTGGCTATGGCGATGCGCGAGCCGAATTGCAGGCCGCCTGGGGAAAGGTGGTTCATCAGGAAGATGCGCTTGACGTCGGCGATCCGCGTTTCGTCGCTCGATAGCCTGGCCCTGAACGCGGCCGTCCCGATGCCGCCGGGGCCGGCCACCGATGCGGTAAAATAGATAGTCCGGTTTTCGGCGAATTTTGGATCCAGGGCGACATCAAGAAGCCCACCCTGGCCGCGGGCGGCGATATCGGGCAGGCCCTCGATCGGATCTGCGAGCTTGCCGTCACGAATGATCCTCATCCTGCCGGGCCGCTCGGTGACAAGATAGGCACCGTCTGGCAGGACCTCGACGGCCCACGGATGCTCGAGCCGAGCGGCAATGGTCTCGACCTTGACGGTGACCTGCCGGGTCTTGATGATCTTCGTCGCAGCGGTCGACGCGACCGGTGCCGCGACGGTCAACGCCGTCGATATCAACGCCACGATTTTTGTGATCCGCGTGCTGTTCAAGACCCTGTCTCCTTGCCGACAACCTTATGGCAACGTGGGGGAGAGCGGCGGCGGTTCAAGCCGGGTCGACGCAGGGGTAACGCATTTGTGCGAATGTCCGCGCCACGGTTTTTAGCATCGATAGCACCTGCGGTACGCCGACGATCAGAAATAACGTCACTGTGACGCCTTTGCGCTTGAAACCCGGCCCCACATTCGACATAGACCTTACCGCGGAAATCTGGTCCGATGACATGCGGTCCATTAGTGTTTCTGCTGTTTTCAATCGAATAGGACCGATCACCATGGCCTTTCTTGCCGACGCTCTTTCCCGTGTTAACCCTTCTGCCACCATCGCCGTTTCCCAGAAAGCGCGCGAACTGAAAGCAAAAGGACGTGACGTGATCGGCCTTGGCGCCGGTGAGCCGGATTTCGATACGCCCGACAATATCAAGCAGGCTGCGATCGACGCGATCAACCGCGGCGAAACGAAGTACACGCCGGTCTCCGGTATCCCGGAACTGCGCAAGGCGATCGTCGCGAAGTTCAAGCGCGAGAACGGTCTCGAATACGCCATGGAGCAGACGATTGTCGGTACTGGCGGAAAGCAGATTCTTTTCAACGCCTTCATGGCAACGATGAATGCGGGCGATGAAGTCGTGATCCCGGCACCGTACTGGGTTTCCTACCCGGAGATGGTGGCGCTTTGCGGCGGCACGCCGGTGTTCGTTTCGGCGACGCAGGAGAACAATTTCAAGCTGACCGCCGCTGATCTCGACAAGGCGATCACTGCGAAAACCAAGTGGTTCATCTTCAACTCGCCGTCGAACCCGTCTGGCGCTGCCTATACCCATACCGAATTGAAGGCCCTGACCGATGTGCTGATGAAGCATCCGCATGTCTGGGTGCTGACCGACGACATGTACGAACATCTGACCTATGGCGACTTCAAGTTCGTCACGCCTGTCGAAGTCGAGCCGGCGCTCTATGATCGCACGCTCACCATGAACGGCGTCTCGAAGGCCTATGCGATGACCGGCTGGCGTATCGGCTATGCGGCAGGTCCGCTGCAGCTCATCAAAGCGATGGACATGATCCAGGGCCAGCAGACCTCGGGCGCTGCGTCGATCTCGCAATGGGCAGCGGTAGAAGCTCTGAACGGTCCGCAGGATTTCATTCCGGCGAACAAGAAGATCTTCGAAGGCCGCCGCGATCTCGTGGTTTCGATGCTGAACCAGGCGAAGGGCATTTCCTGCCCGGTGCCGGAAGGGGCGTTCTACGTCTACCCATCCTGCGCCGGCCTGATCGGCAAGACCTCACCGTCGGGCAAGGTCATCGAGAACGACGAGGACTTCGTGTCGGAACTGCTGGAATCGGAAGGCGTCGCCGTCGTCCACGGCTCCGCATTCGGCCTTGGCCCGAACTTCCGGATCTCCTACGCTACTTCGGAAGATCTGCTCGAAGAAGCTTGCCGCCGTATCCAGCGCTTCTGCAACGCCTGCAGCTAAGCCCTGCGCATTGTCATGACCAAGAGCCCGCCAGCGATGGCGGGCTTTCTTATTTTGCGACTTGTTGACGATGTAGCTGCATGTGGCTACATTTACGGCATGAAAACCGTATCGATCCGAGACGCAAAGAACCGGCTGACAGAGCTTGCCCGAGAAGTCGAGGAGGGGGAGGTTATCGTCGTCACCAGGAATGGTCGCCCGGTACTGGATCTGGTTCCTCACAAGAAGCGCGGGGGCTTGGACCTGGAAGCAGGCGAGGCTTATCTGCGTGCAAAAGGTATCAAGAGGACGGAGATGTACATCGCCGATGATTTCGACGATCCATTGCCTGAAGACTTCCTTTTGAATCCCTTGCCATAAGCATGAGGCTTCTACTCGACACCCACATAGTCCTAGCCGTGGTCGACGGAAGTACTGCCCGGCGGTTTCCCAATATCAGCCAAATGCTCCAAAACGCGGGGGTTACCGGTTACGTGAGCGTAGCTAGTCTCTGGGAAATCGCAATCAAGACGCGACTGGGTAAGCTGTCTCCGAGTTTGCCTGTTGAGGCTATCCCAAGTTTTCTACTTTCGACCGGGTTGAATATTATTGCTATCGACGTTCCGCACGTACTGATCGCCGTCGATCCGGTTCCGATCACCCTCGATCCTTTCGATAGGCTACTGCTCGCCCAATGCCACATCGAAGCCATGCTGCTTGTGACAGTCGATAGAGCGCTGACCGATCATCGGCTTGCCTGGAGGCCAGGGGTATAACCTCGCGTAGAGATTCAATAATCTCCCGACCTGATTCCGCCTCAACCACTATCCCATTGATATCCCTCTCAAAGCCCCAGTCCCGTCAGCATGATGAACGTGGCGAAGAGGATGAAATGGGTCATGCCTTCGATGGCGTTGGTCTCGCCGTCGTTGAGGTTGATGGCGGCGGCGATCAGGGTGATGATGACCATTACCGTCTGGACCGGCGACATCGCCATGACGAACGGCTGGCCGGTGTAGAGGGCGATCGCCTCCATGACGGGGACGGTGAGGATGACGGTCGAGAGCGAGGCGCCCATTGCGATGTTGACGGTTGCCTGCATGCGGTTTCTGAGTGCCGCGCGCAGGGCGGTCAGGATTTCCGGAGCCGCCGAGATTGCCGCGACGACGATAGCAGCGATGGCGGGCGGTGCGCCGCTGTCCTTCAGTCCGACGTTCATGAAAGCGGCCATGAACTCGGCCAGCGCGCCGATGATTACGACGCCGACGAGAATGGTGGCGATCGAAATCGATGTCGATTCATCCGTCTCGCCTTCCTGCTCGCTCTCCTTCTTCTTTTCAGTGCGGGGGTAGCTGTAGCTGAAGAAGTAGCTGTGCTGGCCGACCTGCATGCGCAGGAACAGGGCATAGAGCGCGATCATCGCGCAGATGGTGAAGGCCGAATAATAGTGCCATTTGGCGTCGGGTATGAACTCCGGGACGATCATCGAGATGCCCATGGCGGTCAGGATCATCACGCCATAGGTCTTGCCGCTATCGTCGTTGTAGGACTGTTCTCCATGCTTGAGGCCGCCGAGGAGTGCTGCCAGCCCAAGGATGCCGTTGATGTCGAGCATGACGGCCGAATAGATCGTGTCCCGGACCAGCGTCGGCGAGCTTTCGCCACTCATGAGGATGGCGAGGATGATCACTTCAACGGCGACGGCCGAAAGCGTCAGGATCATGGTGCCGTAGGGATCGCCGACCTTGGCGGCAAGGACTTCCGCATGATGGGCGACGCGAACGGACGCGAGAACGATTGTCGCTATGAGCGCAACAGCCGCGATGATCGCGGCACCTCTACCCATCTCCAGGATCGCATGCTCGCTGAAATAAGCGACGACCGCGATGGCAAGTGCGACAAGGAGAAATCTTTCCTCCTTCAGAATGGTCGATGTCCCCACAGTCCCCAGCTCCGATCTCGATTCAGCTTCGCAATCTAAGACAATGATTTCTCACATCAAGCGCGCCGGGACCTAGCAAAAATTTGCAGTCGGGTCCTTTTGGTGGAATACTCCCCCAAATCGCGCTGCGGGATAGATGCTGCGGATATCAGAAGCAGCCTCCCGGACGCCACTGATGGAACGAGATGCAATCCGGAACGTACGGGCGCTCTCAGGCGCTCAGAAGAAGAATTGGGAGACATCTGCATGGTCAAGGTTACTTACGAAGTCGTTCCGCACGACGGTGGCTGGGCTTACAAGCTGGCGGATGTCTATTCGGAAGCCTTTCCTACCCATTCGGATGCGTTGCAGGCCGCCCGCATCGTTGCTGCAGAACAGCAGGTTGGTGGCGAGTCCGCCGAGATCAGCTACCAGGACGAGCACGGACGCTGGCACGAGGAATATACCGATGGCGGCGATCGCCCGGAAACCGAGGTGATCGACGGTCGCTGGATGAAGCGGCCGGCGGAGGCGTCGCCGGAAGCCTAGTTGACAGGCGCTTTAACAGGGTCGTCTACCGTCTACGCAATGTAATCCAGCAGCCCGGCCACCAGAGCGTCGAAGGTGACGCGGCAACGCGGCGATGATTTCAGGTTCTCATGCATCGCCACCCAGGTGCCCAGGGGCAATTCGAACTCCGGCAGCAGCCGAACGAGGTCCGTGTTCCGCCCGCCGAGAGGTATCTGGCACAAGCCTATACCAATACCGGCGCGCAGGGCTGCGAGTTGCGCCGGTCCGCTGTCGGCCTTGAAGGCAAACCGCGCCGAGTCGAGGACAGGATAGCGCTTCATCATCGTACGGATATAGGCGCTCTGGCGGTCGAAGCCGATCAGGCGGTGGTGGGCAAGGTCGGCAATGCGCTCCGGACTGTCGCGCCCTTCCAGATAGTGACGATGGGCGAAGAAGCCGAGCGGGATGATGCCGATGCGGCGGACGACGAGGGCGTCCTGCGATGGATCGGTCATACGCACGGCGATGTCGGCTTCGCGCTGCAGAAGGTCCTCCACCGCGTCTGAGGCGGAGAGTTCGATCGTCAGGTCCGGATAAGACCGCTGCAGCTTGGCGAGCATCGGAGGAAGAACTTCGATGCCGATCACCTCGCTGGCACTGATGCGTACCGTTCCAGAGATATTGTCGCGTTGACCCGACGCGGCGCGTAGCAGCGCTGCGGAGGTTGCGGCGAGGGTCTCGGCATAGGGTCGAAGGTCGAGCGCGGCTTCGGTCGGCAGCAGGCCGAGTTGCGACCGGGTGAAGAGTTCGGCGCCGATTGCCTGTTCGAGCGCATCGACATGACGGCCGACGGTCGGCTGGGTCAAGCCGAGTTCGCGCGCCGCGGCCGACAGCGAGCCATGCTGCAGCACGGCCAGGAAGGTCCGGTAGAAATCCCAGCTTGGTTCTATCATACGTATTTGTATATCAGCTGCACATTTTTACGCAATTTCGTTTATCTCATTCCCCAGGCATTGTCATTTCATCGAATGAATGGAGATGACGATGAGCGAACACACAGACAGCAGAAACATAGCCCTCGTTCTCGGTGCCACCGGCGGCATTGGCGGAGCGGTCGCCCGCGGTCTTGCCGCGCGTGGCTGGCATGTCAGGGCTTTGAACCGCGATGTGGCAAAGGCCTCTCAGCTGCTTCCCGACTACGAGTGGGTAGAGGGCGACGCGATGGAGGGCCGCGACGTGCTCAAGGCGGCGCAGGGCGTCAGCCTGATCGTCCACGCGGTCAACCCTCCCGGCTACAAGAACTGGGGTGAACTGGTGTTGCCGATGCTGGACAACACGATCGCGGCAGCCCATGCCGTCGGTGCCCGCATCGTCGTGCCGGGCAACGTCTATAATTTCGGTCCGGACGCATTTCCGATCCTGACGGAGGACAGCCCGCAGAAGGCGGTCACGAAGAAGGGCGCCATCCGGGTGGAAATGGAGCGGCGCCTGGAGCGCGCCTCGAAGAATGGAATTCCCGTCATCATCGTCCGCGCTGGGGACTACTTCGGGCCGGATGCAGCCAACAACTGGTTCGGCCAGGGTTTGGTCAAGGCAGGCAAGCCAGTCAGATCGGTGATGTATCCTGGAACGGGCGGGCTTGGGCATCAGTGGGCCTACATTCCAGACGTGGCCGAAACGATGATCCGTCTTGTCGAAAAGGGCGACGAGTTGCCCGCATTCGGCGTCTATCATATGGAGGGCTTCTGGGATGCCAACGGCCGGCAGATGATTGGCGCCATCGAGCGTGCTGTCGGTCGCAGGGTTAAGATCCGGAGCTTCCCCTGGTGGATGCTGCCGCTTGCAGCGCCGTTCGTCACCCTTATGCGGGAGCTTCGCGAGATGCTGTATCTCTGGAAGGAACCGCTGCGGATGCGAAACGACAGGTTGGTCGCGGCGCTGGGCTCCGAGCCCCGGACACCGATCGACGAAGCGGTACGCACGACGCTTGCATCGATCGGCTGCCTCTAATCTCAACTAGAAAGTTGCCGAGACGCAGCGTTTCTTAAGAGGCTGTCGGCGGCACCGGGAGGAGGGCGCCGCCGACGGGCTAGGCGGCTCAGTCCGGCGTGGCGACGTGCCAGTCCGGGCTCTTGCCTTCGCCCAACGTGTCGCCACGCTTCTTGTCGTCAAGGTATGTGTAGAGCGGCTTGCCATGATGAGCCCACATCTTGGTTCCGTCCGTGCGATCAACCAAAGTCCACTCGTCGCCGCCAGTCACGGTACCCGCAGGAGCTGCAAATGGTATCCAGGTAGTGGAGCATTGACCGTAGCAGGTGGTCGCGCCGACGCCGTCTTTGTCATAGGTGTAGAGCGTCATGCCCTTCGGGTCGGTATAGATCTTGGCACCATTGACAACGGTTTCCAGTACAGGATCCATTGCGAAGGCGCCGACCGTGCTGAGGAGGAGCGTCGCGACACCAAAAGAGATTATTCTCATAAAAATACTCCTTTAAATTGTTATAAACCGTACCATCATGGTCGGCAATACACACAATGCAAAGTTTTAATAATTGTTCCATCAGGTTGTGGAAATTCGTTTTATGAAGAGCAGGATCGCACTGCCCTGGCTGTGGGAAGCGGTTTGGCGAGCAGCCCAGAAATCTACTATCTTCGCAGAACCGCCAAATTCTCTCGTGAAGTAAGCGATTTCCCCTATTTTCGAGAGTCTTCGACGAAAAAGAACGAGTGACTTTCGCCACTCGTTCAAATCAGTTTGCTTTAAAATATGTGCGTATAAATTGAAATATAGCTAAGCGTTGATGGCGCTGCAGCTTGCATATGCCCGGTTACGCTACCTTTTCGAGCGTGGGATAGTCGGTGTAACCGATGCCTCCTTTGCCGTAGATTTTGGAAGTGTCCAGCGCATTCAGCGGCGCGTTCAACTTCAGGCGCTCGACCAGATCCGGATTGGAGATGAACGGCTTTCCGAAGGCGACGACGTCGGCCTTGCCGCTGTCAATCGCATCGATGGCCATCTGCCTGTTGTAGCCGTTGTTGACCATCCAGCCTGCCTTGCCGCCGGCAGCCTTGTAGGCGGCATGCAGGGCGTCGTAGTCGAAGGGCTTGTCGCCCTGCCGGAAGTCGCGGGCCCCGCCCGTCTCGCCTTCGACGATGTGGATGTAGGAGAGGCCGTACCTGGCCAACCCCTCGACGACATAGGTAAAGAGCGGCTGCGGTTGCGGGTCGGTGCTATCGCCTGACGGCGTCACCGGGGAGAGGCGGATGCCGGTGCGGCCTGCGCCGATTTCCTTGACAATGACGTCCATCACTTCGAACAAAAAGCGGGCACGGTTCTCTATCGAGCCGCCGTACTCGTCGGTGCGGTCGTTGGTGCCCGAGCGCAGGAACTGGTCGATCAGGTAGCCGTTGGCTGCGTGGACTTCGACGCCATCGAAGCCGGCGTCGATCGCGGCGCGGGCAGCCTTGCGATAGTCTTCAACGATGCCGGGGATCTCGGATAGGTCGAGCGCGCGAGGCTCCGAGGTCGGCACGTATTCGCCGGTCCCGTCGTCCCTGACGAGGAAGGTCTTGGCCCCGGCGATCCTTGAGGTCGAGGAAACCGGCTTGCCGCCGTTTGGCTGCAGGCTGTTATGCGAGATGCGGCCGACATGCCACATCTGCACGACGATCTTGCCGCCTTGCGAATGCACGCCGTCGGTTACTTTCTTCCAGCCGTCGAGTGCTTCCTTCGTATAGAGACCGGGCACATCGGCATAGCCTTGTCCCTGGTGGGAGATCGCTGTCGCCTCCGATATGATCAGGCCGGCGCTGGCGCGCTGCTTGTAATAGGTGGCGGTGATCTCATTCGGAACAGCGCCCGGCGAGCGGTTGCGCGTCAGCGGCGCCATGACAACACGATTGGCGATGGCGATGTCGCCGAGCTTTGTCGGTTCGAAGAGCTTGATCATAGGCAGTCCTTTGTAGCTGTTGGGAGGTTGAGAGGAATTTCGGCGAGGGCGAGGCCAGCACTGCGGGCGCGGCTCCTGGTGGATGCGAAAGTGAGGGTCACGGTTGCGAGGCCAAGGACGGCCATAGCGGCGCCGGCCAGGGGAACGCGGGTCAGCGAGAAGCCGGCATCGAGCACCGCGCCGCCAACCCAGGCGCCAAGCGCGTTGCCGGTGTTGAAGGCGCCGATATTGATCGTCGAGACGAGGTTCGGGGCTTCCTTGCCGAAGCGAACGACGGCGATCTGCAGGGCAGGGACTGCCGCAAACGCGACGGTCGCCCAAACGAACAGGGTAATCTCTGCCGGGATGAAATACTGGCTTGTGACGCTGAAGATTGCCGATGTCAGGGCGATGGCTGCAAACACGCCGGCAAGGGTCGTGCCGAGCCGCCAATCGGCAAGCTTGCCGCCCACCAGGTTACCGATCGTCAGGCCGATGCCGATCAGGAAGAGGGTCCAGGTAACGCCGTGCGGAGAGACGCCTGTTATGTCGCGCAGGAGCGGTGCGATATAGGTGAACAGCGCGAACATTGCGGCCGAGAAGAATACTGTCGTCAGCAGCGCGAGCCAGAGGCCGGTGCCGCGCAGCGCGGAGATTTCGCGCCGGAGATTGCCCTGGCGAACTTCCTCGTGTTTCGGAAGGACGAGCATCAGGCCCGTTATCGAGGCGATGCCAAGGACGGTGACAGCCCAGAACGGCGCGCGCCAGCCGAATGCCTGGCCGATGGCGGTGCCGAGCGGAACGCCGAGGACGTTGGCAAGCGTCAGGCCCGTAAACATCAATGCGACAGCGCGAGCCTTGCGGTCCTCGGCAACCAGGCCGGCGGCGACCACCGAGCCGATGCCGAAGAAGGCACCGTGGCAAAGTGCTGTCACGATGCGAGCGATCATCAGGACCCAATAGCCGGGGGCGATGGCGCAGAGCAGGTTGCCGAGAATGAAGAAGGCCATGAGCATGATCAGCGCCGAACGACGGCGCAGGTGCGCGGTCGAGATCGCCATGATCGGTGCGCCGATGGCAACTGCCAGCGCATAGCCCGTCACCAGCCAGCCGGCCTGAGGGATAGTCACCGCGAGATCGCTTGCCACGTCGGGCAGCAACCCCATGATGACGAACTCGGTGGTGCCGATCGCGAATGAGCTTAGCGCAAGCACAAGGAGGGCGAGGGGCATATCAGAGTTCCTGTTTCAGGCTAGCGCAAAACTCGGCGATGAGTTCTTCGTTGCGTTTGTAGAAGACCCATTGGCCGACGCGTTTCGTCGTTACCAAGCCTGCGCGGTGCAGAGTGCCGAGATGGGCGGAGACAGTGGATTGCGACAGGCCGCACCGTTCGAACTGACCGGCGCAGACACCCATCTCCAGCGGATGATCCTGATCGGCGAAATGCTCCTCCGGCTTCTTCAGCCAGTTGAGGATTTCGATGCGTTTTGGGTGGGCAAGCGCCTTCAGGATTTCATCCCGGTCCATGAAGCAAGCTTTCGAATATTGATTGATGACGATTTATGTATCGTCTTTTATCGATATATCAAGCTGGCCGAGTTCACGTCTCCGTGAGCATAGCTGCGGATGAGGATGATTAAACTTTAAGCAGGAAAGCAAAAAAAGAGGGCCACCGGCGTAAGCCAGGGCCCTTTAAGGTATGAAGGTCAAAAACCTCCAGAGGGGAACAGCTGCTGCGGTGGAACTGGGAGGAAAAGCCACCATGTGCATCAGCTGTACTCAAGATGGTGTTAAATTGTGCAGTGCGCAATAGTTTTTTGTGCAGGGCAGCTATGCGTTTGTGCAGTCGACGCTAAAACAGGAAAAAAGACAAAAAAAAGGGCCACCGGAAAGTCCGAGGCCCTTATAGGTATGAAGGTTAAATAACCTCCAGAGGGGAACAGCTGCTGCGGTGGAACTGGGAGGAAAAGCCACCATGTGCATCAGCTGAGTGCGATATGGTGTTTAAATGTGCATTCGGCAACTCACTATTGTGCATATCTGCCATGCGCGTTATGCATGAGCGGATATTTCGTCTGCAGCTAAACTTATTCAGAAATTCCAGTTGCGGGCCTTGGCGACGACGAAGTCCCTGAAAACCTTAAGCTTTGCAGCATTCTTCATCTCATCGGGATAGCAGAAATACGTGTCGAACGAGGGCACATCTGCATTGATCGCAAGTTGAATGAGCCCAGGATCTCGACCAACGATATAATCCGGCAGCACCGCAATGCCTATTCCGAGCAGGCAGGCCCGTTTGATCGAGGTCTGACTGTTGATCTGCAGATGCGGCGGACGCTTGTTGTCGGACGACCGTCCGGCGACCTCCAGCCAGTTGACGTCGAGCAGATACATCGGCGCCGGCTCGCCGAAGCTGATGATGCGGTGATCATCCAGATCCTCGACGGACTGCGGCTCTCCATAGCGATTGATGTAGGAGGGCGCGGCGTAGACGTGCATGTGCACGGTGAAGAGCTTGCGCTGGATAAGGTCCGATTGCTGCGGCTGGCGCAGGCGAATGGCACAGTCGGCGTGGCGCATGTTCACGTCCAGCTCCTCGTTGTCGAGGATCAGCTGGATCTGCATATCAGGATAGAGCTGCAGGAATTCCTGGATCTTGTCGGTGAGCCAGCCCTGGCCGAGACCGACCGTGGTCGTGACGCGCAGCTTGCCACTCGGCTTTTCCGTCGTCTCGGTGAGCTGCATCTTGACGGTTTCGAGCTTCAGCAGCACGTCATGGGCGGTGCGGTAGAGAAGCTCGCCCTGTTCGGTCAGGATCAGGCCGCGGGCATGGCGGTGGAAGAGCTTGATGCCGACGTCCTGCTCCAGCGCGCTGACCTGGCGGCTGATAGCGGACTGGGACAGATGCAGCTTGTCGGCCGCATGCGTGAAGGAGCCTGCCTCCGCAGCTGCGTGGAAAATTCGCAGCTTGTCCCAATCCAATGGCATTCCGCTCCCCCTCATCGGCGGATCACTCCGCCGCTACGGCGACAGGCATGGCGCCCGTCAAATATCGTTCTGCTTCAAGTGCTGCCATGCAGCCCATGCCGGCTGCCGTGATCGCCTGGCGGAAGGTGTCATCAGTGACGTCGCCTGCGGCATACACGCCTTCGAGGCTCGTCGCGGTCGAGTCCGGTGCGGTCCAGAGGTAGCCGTTGTCCTTGAGCTTCAGCTTGCCCTTGAAAAGTTCGGTCGCCGGCGCATGGCCAATGGCTACGAAGACGCCGTCGATCGGCATGTCGGTGATGACACCGGTGCGCGTGTCGCGCAGGCGCACGCCTGACACCGACGGCGGCATCGGCGGCTTGGCGGGCGTGCCGGTGATCTCGGCGATTTCAGTGTTCCAGAGCAGCTTGACGTTTGCCTTGGCGAAGAGGCGTTCCTGCAGGATTTTCTCGGCGCGGAAGAAGTCGCGACGATGCACGACGGTTACCGTTTTCGCGATATTCGAGAGATAGAGCGCTTCCTCGACGGCGCTGTTGCCACCGCCAACCACGATCACGTCCTTGTTGCGATAGAAGAAGCCGTCGCAGGTCGCGCAGGCGGAGACGCCGAAGCCCTGGAACTGATGCTCGCTTTCGATGCCGAGCCATTTGGCCTTGGCTCCGGTGGAGATGATCAGCGTGTCGGCTGTCCAGACGGTGCCGCTGTCGGTGCGGACCACAAATGGCCGCTGGTTGACGTCGACCTCGGTCACGAGATCGTTGACGATCTCGGCGCCAACATGGGTCGCCTGCTGCAGCATCTGCTCCATCAGCCAGGGACCCTGGATAGGATCTGCAAAACCCGGATAATTTTCGACATCGGTGGTGATCATCAACTGTCCGCCCTGTTCGAGGCCGGCAATGAGGACCGGTTTCAGCATGGCGCGCGCGGCATAGACAGCGGCGGTGTAGCCGGCGGGTCCTGAACCGATGATGAGCACCTTGGTATGGCGGGCAGGCATGGAGACGTCCTTTCGATGAGAGCGCTTCGGGAAACACGGCGCCTAAGCGGGCAATCAGGCGGTTTCGCGATCCGCAGTACCATTTATGATTGCCGTATGCATTTATTCAAGGGCAGCCTTGCGTTACTAACAGGGCAAATCGTGCCCAATGTAATATTCGGTTGCTTCTGAGAAACATTCTTGCGTATCGCGCCGCTTTATATAGAAACTGCCGCGATGGAATTAAAGAAAGGCCAATTCGTGCTCAGGGCTGAACTCGACGCCATCGACATCAAGATCTTGCGTGAGCTTCAGGGCGATGGGCGCATGACCAATGTCGAGCTTGCCGACCGGGTCGGCATCTCCGCGCCGCCCTGCCTCAGGAGGGTGCGCAAACTCGAGGATGCAGGCATCATCGAGGGCTACCACGCGATGCTGAACAGCCCCAAGCTTGGCCTCGATCTCGTTGCCTTCTGCATGGTCGGGCTGAAGCATCAGTCCGAGGCCAATCTGAAGGCCTTCGCCGCCGCGACCGCACAATGGCAACTTGTCCGCCAGGCATGGATGGTGTCGGGCGACAGCGACTTCCTTCTGCACTGCGTCGCGGAAAACCTGACCAGCTTCCAGGACTTCGTCATCGAAGTTCTCACCGCGAACGAGCACGTCGACACGGTCCGGACCATGCTCACCATTCGCCAGGTGAAGAAGCTTGGCCTGGTGGAGCTCTAAGCGCGTGGCCAGGTCGGACCGCCCGTGGCATCGCTCGATGATAAAGAGCGGTGCGCTGCTGCTTCTTGGCAGTCCGCGCGCCCATGTCCAGGACTGGTTTCCCGGCCTCAGGATCGATCTGGACACGACGACCGGTGCGCGCGACGTTCGTTATCGCGGCGAGAAGGTCGTCACGCTTTCAGGTGCGGACCTTCTGCGCGAACGGTCCCCCGAAAACGTCTACATCGTCGGTTCCGGCCCTTCGGTCAGAAATTGCGATCTGAGCCGGCTTGAAGAGGGGAGTGCCATCCTCCTGAATGGTGCGATCACCCTTATCGGCGAACAGATCGCCATGCCGCTGGCGATCGCCATAGAAGATGAACGCTTCATCTGGCGGCACTTCGATCTCGTGAAGGAGAAGGTCGCGGCCGATACGGTCTGCCTGCTTTCGGTCGCGGTTCTGAGAGCAATCTGCGAGCATGATCGTCGATGGCTCAGAGACAAGAAGGTCGTGCTGATCGACTATATCAGGAAGCCCTATGGGGAACGGCGGCGCTCGATCGATATGATCGCCCGTTTTGATTTCGTGGTGCTTAACGAGGATCGTTCGGCGGCGATATCCCTGTTGCCGGATCGCGGCGTTGTGCAAGGCGGATCGGTCGCCGTATCGGTGCTGCAGTTTGCACTCTACTGCCGGCCGCGAACCATCGGGCTGTTCGGGATAGACATCTCCAATGCTGATCAGCCCAGATTTTACGAGACAGGCAAGCAGACGGCATTCTCGGGTATCGCCGGTGCCGAGAAGCGAATTGTCGCCCACCTGGTTTTGGCGAAAAAGACCGCTGGGGAACACAATGTCGAGGTTATGAACTTTTCCCCGGTTTCGATCCTGGTGGACCACGGTTTTGGGTATGACGGCAGGTTCGCGGTTTTGAAGGATGACGGATCGGCATTGCCGTCCCCATAAGGAATGTCATGGGCTGGTTTTCGAAGAAGAGTGTCACCGCCGCGAAACGGATTGCGATAGCGCCACCAAAGCCGGAGCCTGGACGCCACGGGATCGCCATCGTCGCCTGCGTGAAGAACGAGGCAAGCTACATCGAGGAATGGGTGCGCTTCCACCGGGCGGTCGGCATTCGTCATTTCTATATCTACGACAACGGCTCGACGGACGGCACTTGCGCCGTCCTCAGCGGCTTGCTCGGGCCTGACGCGCTGACGATCATTCCATGGGCCGGGCTGATGGTGGATGCATCCACGGATACGCCGATGAACGGCCAGGTGATCGTCTTTGCCCATGCCATCCTGAATTTCGGCGGCCATTACAGATGGATGGCGTTTATCGACGTCGACGAGTTCCTGCTTCCGAAGAGGGGCCGGACGGTTGAGGAGGCGTTGGGGACGGTCGGCGATTTCCCGAACGTCTCGCTCCCGTGGCATATGTTCGGAACCAGCGGTCACCTCAGGCGTCCCGATGGGCCCCTGGTGTTGAACTATACGTTGCGCGGAGCCGATCCGATGACGGACGAGGACGACGTGCGCAACTTCAAGTGCATCGTCGATCCTTGCGAAGTGACCGAGGTGACGGTTCATCAGTTCAAGACCCGGCAATTCGGCGATCTGACCGCAAACGACGCCGGCAAGCGCTTTTCGCGAAAGGCGCGGAAATCAGCGGCGTTCTATTCGAACGACTTCCTCCAGCTCAACCACTACTACAGCAAATCGACCGAGGAGCTGATGGCGAAAGTGGCGAGGGGCTGGTCCTACGACAAATCGACCACCTATTACCGGGACAAGGTGCTCAACGTCGTCAAGCACATAGAGGCTGATGTAATCGAGGATCGAGCCATGATCGATTTCGTCGAGCATAACAAGATCGATCTTGGGGGGTAGGCCGGTTCAGGGCGTCAGGCGAGCAACAGCCGATAGATGTCGCTGATCGCGGTGGCTTCCTTTTCCAGCGCGAAGTTGCTGCGGACGTGGCGAACGGCGTTTTCGCCCTGGCGCACGGTCTCTTCCGGATCGGCAAGATAGGTGGCAATGGCCTTCGTCAGAGCGTCGCAGTCACCCGCCGGCACGATCGCGCCGGTTTCGCCTGGTACGATCATCTCGGAGTAGGCTCCGGCGGTAGAGGCCACGACGGCTGTCCGCGAGGCCATCGCTTCGAGAGGCGTCAGGCCGAAGCCCTCGTTGCGGGAGGGGGCGACATAGAGCGTCGCCCGGCGATACCAGGGACGGATGTCGTCGACTTCGCCGAGAAACCGGATGCGATCGGAGAGACCGGCTGCTGCGACGGCCTTTACCAGCTCGTCGGCAAAGGCTCGGTGTTCTGAAGTCACTCGGCCGCAGACGACCGCGGTCCACTCGGGATATTGCGGCAGCAGCTCGATCATTGCCTTGACGAAGAGGTCCGTGCCCTTCTGGTGGCGAACGCGGCCAAAGCAGCCGACGAGATACCGGCCGGGAAGGCCGGTTGCGGCCATGCGGTCGTCGGGCACTTCGGGGGGGTGGAAGAGCTTGAGGTCGATGCCGTGCTGAATGACGGTGTGCGGCACCTTCAGGAACGCGCCGGAACCGGCGCTTGTGGCGATCACCGCGTCCATGCGGCGGATCAGCCAGCGGGTATAGGCGGAATGCTTGCGCTGCGCCGCCGATGTGAACAACAATTTCAGCGGCATGCGCAGGACTGCTCTCAGCAGCAGGCCGAACAGCATCTCGTTGTTTCGCCTGGCATGCCACACCCGGACACGATGTCTGCGCGGTCGTGTCCACAGGCCCGGCAGCCGCGCCCAACCGAGCTTCGGCAAATGCGCAGGCAAGCCGGGGCCTAGCGTGACGATATGACAGCCCAGCTCGATCTGTTTCGGGATCAGCTGCACGATCGTCGACGTCACGCCGGAAAGGCGGCGCTTGAAGTTCGGCGCGACGATCTCGATTTCGCTGATATCACTCAGATGCGATGGCGGGCGATCGCGCACGGGCGATCAGCCCCAGGAAACGGCAAGGATTTCGTAAGCCTTTGAGCCGCCTGGAGCATTGACCTCGATGCTGTCGCCGACTTCCTTGCCTATCAGCGCGCGGGCGATCGGGGAGGAAATGGAGATGCGGCCCGCCTTCACGTCGGCTTCCTGGTCGCCGACGATCTGGTAGTTCTTCTCTTCTTCCGAATCCTCGTCCATCAGCTTGACCTTGGCGCCAAACTTGATCTTCGAGCCCGACATCTTCGACAGGTCGATGACCTCGGCGCGAGCAACAAGGTCCTCGACTTCGCCGATGCGGCCTTCGTTGTGGCTCTGGGCTTCCTTCGCGGCGTGGTACTCGGCATTTTCGGAGAGGTCACCATGGGCGCGGGCTTCCGAAATTGCTTCGATGATTCGCGGGCGTTCTTCCTGCTGACGCCAGCGCAGCTCTTCCTGCAGCTTGACGTACCCGTTCGGCGTCATCGGTACCTTATCAACCATTTTTCCTGTCCTTCACTCCCCGTGCCGCTCTGGTGCGGACACAAAAGAAAACAGGTCCCGAAGCGGAACTTCGGAACCGTGCAATAGTCATCATTCGGTCCCTTATATCAGATCATTTTGCCAAATTTCCAGAAAATTCGCATGGAAATCTGCACAGGTGCGATTTTGGACCTCATGGAGATTCGGGGCGACGGCGGTTTTGGCTGGAGCGTTCCTGACTGGGTGCAAAAGAACATATAGCGAACAGAAAGATGAGGAAGTCGCTGAACGAACGTCTCGCCATTCTGTCAGGTGCCGCCAAGTATGACGCTTCCTGCGCCTCGAGTGGAACGTCGAACCGAAACTCCGCAAAATCGGGCGGTCTTGGATGGAATCGCGTGGCAAACGTCGCATCCATCGGAATCCCAATATGGGGGAAGTTCGCTATTGCCGCTGGTGGCTCGACCGCGAAATGGGCTTGGTCAGGCCGGGGCCGGTCCATCCATCCTATCTGCTGCGTATTCCGGGCGAAGGGCGCAAGCACGAGGCGTCGGCCCGCTTCCGTGACGACTTGGCAAGCGTGCGCAGCTTGATGCGGTAAGGGGATCAGGGCTTGGTAGAATGGTCGTCGTTCGACCACGGCTCGATATTGAAGGCGATTGGGAGGTTGGGGGGCGCATAAGGTGCGTCTGGGGATGCTCGTTCCCGGCGATCCAGTACGGATTGGTGGACGGTCGCTCCCTCGGGGATGAGACGGCGGTCGGCCATCGGCAGATAATATCCCCTGGGATTGCGTCTTCGGCGCCAGGAGGTTTCCGGCACGCGGCGCGGCAGATATTCGAGGACTCGCCAGGCGAAGTTCATCGAGTCATGCAGTTCTCCGAGCGAATCCAGCCGAACGTAGCTCTTGCCGGGCTTCTCACCGAGAACGATTTCGTCCACGGTTTCCGTGTTGTAGTCGAGACCGAATGGTCTCGTCTCCGCGATCATCCAGGCAAGCGGAATCTTGACGGCGGCACTTTGCTTTTCCGGATAGCCGCCGCCGACATCGCCGTGGACGCCTGAGAACCAGACTTCCTTGGCGTTTTGCTGTCTCTCTACCGGCGGGCGGAATGGGCCTCCCCAGTATGGCTGGTCGAGTGCCCAGGGGAGTGGATTGAACATTGTCCGCCGTTCGTCGATCGCAAGCGCCTGCCGTATGCATTCGACGCTCGGATTGTGACGGGTGAAAGGCAGCGTTTCGAGCTGGGGAAACCATTTTCCGGATGTGATTACCGACGACACGGTGTCGAAAAGGCCGAGCAGCTTGATGGGCGGGCGAAATGTTTTCAGGGTCCGCTCGTAGAGGCGCATCGTCGCAAATGCGGAAGGAGCATGTTGGTCGGCAACGGCGAGCGGCGTATCGTCCTGCTGTTCGCTTTGGCTGATGCCCTTGTAGGTATTATAGGCGTAGTCGATCAGATTGAGATGGAAGGTGCTCATCAGGCCGAGGGCATGAATGAAGCCGGCGAGGACACGCGCCGAGTACGCTCCGCGGCTAAAGCCGAAGATATAGAGGCGATCGCCTTCGCCGGTCGACTTGCCATATCCGTCCAGCGGCCCGTGGTCATAATTTTCGACGACGAAGCGGTAGGCGTCCTTGACGTTCTGATCGAGGCCCCAGCCGGTCGCCAGTCCCCAGATCTCAACAGTCTTGCGGTAAGCATTCGACCATGCGTTGGCGGCGCCGAAGGTGCCAACGCCGGGATCGTAATAAACGATCTGGTTCTCGGTGCGATTGAGCACGCCGAACAATCTGAGGATATTGGTGCGATCTGCCGAAATCTCGTTCGACGTTCCGTCAAAAAGAATGACGATGTTCTTGGCCATGCCCGCCCCCGATCATGCCGTGGGGAAGCGATATCACGTAAGGGCAAATGATGCAATCTCGGGTTGGGCCGCCGAGCAAGCGCCCTCGTCGTTCGAGGCTTCGGCCTGTGGCCTAGGCACCTGACGATGAGGGCTTAACGATCGCCTCGGGACTCCGCGTTGCCCAGCCTCAGAAATAGCTCTGCAACGGCCGTACTTCGAGATTGCCTGCCTTCAGGGCCTTGATGGCCATGGCGGCGGCTTCGGCTCCGGCCATTGTCGTATAGTACGGCACCTTCTGCATCAGCGTTGCGCGGCGCAGCGACTTCGAGTCCGAGATCGCCTTGTTGCTGTCGGTCGTGTTGATGACGAGCTGGACCTGGCGGTTGCGGATAGCGTCCTCGATATGCGGGCGGCCTTCGAGGACCTTGTTGATCTTGGTGGCGACGATGCCATTTTCGCCGAGGAAGCGGGCAGTGCCGCCGGTGGCGAGGACCTTGAAGCCGAGCTCTACGAGGATGCGGATGGCGGGCAGAACGCGGGGCTTGTCGTCGTCGCGGACGGCGACGAAGACCGTGCCTTCACGCGGCAGCTCGACGCCGGCGCCGAGCTGGGCCTTGGCGAAGGCGAGAGCGAAATCGGTATCGAGGCCGATGACCTCGCCGGTCGAGCGCATTTCGGGACCCAACAGCGTGTCGACACCGGGGAAACGGGCGAAGGGGAAGACGGCTTCCTTGACGGCGATGTGCTTCAGCTTGCGCGGGTCCGGCTTTGTGCCATAGGCGGCGAAGGCGGTGTCCAGCGTTTCACCTGCCATGACGCGGGCGGCGATCTTGGCGATCGGTGCGCCGATGGCCTTGGCGACAAAGGGCACGGTGCGGGACGCGCGCGGATTGACTTCCAGTACGTAGACCGTGCCGTCCTTGATGGCGTACTGCACGTTCATCAGGCCGACGACGTTGAGCGCCTTGGCCATCGCCTTCGTCTGGCGTTCCAGTTCGTCGAGCATTTCAGGCGACAGCGATCGCGATGGCAGCGAGCAGGCGCTGTCGCCGGAATGGATACCGGCTTCCTCGATGTGTTCCATGATGCCGGCGATGTAGGCGTCGTTGCCATCGGCCAGGCAATCGACGTCGATCTCGATGGCGTTGCTCAAATAGCTGTCGAACAGCAGTGGGTTCTTGCTGAGCAGGGTGTTGATCTGGCCGGTCTTGTCGTTCGGATAGCGCTGCTTGATGTCTTCCGGAACAAGGCCGGGGACGGTGTCGAGCAGGTAGCTCTGCAGCATCGATTCCGAATGAATGATCTGCATGGCGCGACCGCCGAGCACGTATGACGGGCGCACGACCAGCGGGAAACCGATCTCGGAGGCGACGAGGCGGGCCTGCTCGACCGAATAGGCGATGCCGTTGTTCGGCTGGTTGAGGTCGAGCTTCATCAGCAGCTTCTGGAAGCGGTCGCGATCTTCGGCGAGATCGATCATGTCCGGCGCGGTGCCGAGGATCGGGATGCCGTTCTTTTCGAGCGCTTCTGCAAGCTTGAGAGGCGTCTGGCCCCCGAACTGGACGATGACGCCGACGAGTTCGCCGTCTTCCTGCTCTGCGCGCAGGACTTCGATGACGTCTTCGGCGGTCAGAGGCTCGAAATAGAGACGGTCTGACGTGTCGTAGTCGGTCGAGACGGTTTCCGGATTGCAATTGATCATGATGGCTTCATAGCCGGCATCCCTCAGGGCGAAGGCGGCATGGCAGCAGCAATAGTCGAACTCGATGCCCTGGCCGATGCGGTTCGGCCCGCCGCCGAGGATCACGACCTTCTTACGATTTGAAACCCTGGCTTCCGAGCGGGCGATACCGACGAAGGGCTCTTCATAGGTCGAGTACATATAGGCGGTCGGTGAGGCGAATTCGGCGGCGCAGGTGTCGATGCGTTTGAAGACCGGGCGGACATTCAGGCCGTTGCGGAGTTCGGCGACTTCCTTCGGGCGCTTGGATGTCAGCGTTGCGAGACGGGCGTCGGAGAAGCCCATGGCCTTCAGCATACGAAGGTTCGTCGCGTCGGTCGGCAGGCCCTGCTCGCGGATGCGGGCTTCCATGTCGACGATTGCTTTCAGCTGCGCGATGAACCACGGGTCGATCTTGCAGCCTTCGTGCACTTCCTCGGCGCTCATGCCGAGGCGCAGCGCCTGGGCGACCATGCGCAGGCGGTCCGGCGTCGGCGTGCCAATTGCAGCGCGAATGGCGTTCTGGCTGCCTTCGCCTTCTTCTGTGCCGGGAATTTCGATCTCATCCAGGCCGGTCAGGCCCGTTTCGAGGCCGCGCAGGGCCTTCTGGAGAGATTCGGCAAAGGTCCGGCCGATGGCCATGACTTCGCCGACCGATTTCATCGCGGTGGTGAGAACGGGGGAGGCGCCGGGGAATTTCTCGAAGGCGAAGCGCGGGATCTTGGTGACGACGTAGTCGATCGACGGTTCGAAGGAGGCAGGCGTCGCGCCGCCGGTGATGTCGTTGTCGAGTTCGTCGAGCGTGTAGCCGACCGCAAGCTTGGCGGCTACCTTGGCGATCGGGAAACCTGTCGCCTTGGAGGCCAGCGCCGAGGAACGGGAGACGCGCGGGTTCATCTCGATGACGACGAGGCGACCGTCGGCCGGGTTGACGGCGAACTGCACGTTGGAACCACCGGTCTCGACGCCGATCTCGCGCAGCACCGCGATCGAGGCGTTGCGCATCATCTGGTATTCCTTGTCGGTCAGCGTCAAAGCCGGCGCGACGGTGATCGAATCGCCGGTGTGGACGCCCATCGGGTCGATGTTCTCGATCGAGCAGATGATGATGCAGTTGTCCGCCTTGTCGCGGACGACCTCCATTTCATATTCCTTCCAGCCGAGCACCGATTCCTCGATCAGCACTTCCGTGGTCGGCGAGGCATCCAGCCCGCCGCCGACGATCTCGAAGAACTCCGAGCGATTGTAGGCGATACCGCCACCGGTGCCGCCCATGGTGAAGGACGGGCGAATGATCGCGGGAAGGCCGACGACGTCGATCGCCTGCGCTGCAATTGCCATGGCATGGCTCATGTAGCGCTGCTTGCGGTCGGTTTCGCCGAGGTTCCAGTGGTTTTCGAGGGCGTCGAGTGCGGTGTCGAGCGCCGGACCCGAGAGGCTGGCCTTCAGCTTTGTGCGCTCGGCCTCATGGCTCTTGCGGTCGAGATCCTTGATTTCGGTGGCGTTGGCCAGGAGCGACTTCGGTGTTTCCAGACCGATGCGGGACATTGCCTCGCGGAACAGGGCGCGGTCCTCGGCCATGTCGATGGCGGCGGGCTTGGCGCCGATCATCTCGACGTTGTAGCGGTCGAGCACGCCCATGCGCTTCAGCGAAAGCGCGGTGTTGAGAGCGGTCTGGCCGCCCATGGTCGGGAGCAGCGCGTCGGGGCGCTCCTTGGCGATGATCTTGGCGACGACTTCGGGGGTGATCGGCTCGACATAGGTGGCATCGGCGAGGCCCGGGTCGGTCATGATCGTCGCGGGATTGGAGTTGACGAGGATGACGCGGTAGCCTTCCTCCTTCAGCGCCTTGCAGGCCTGGGTGCCGGAATAGTCGAATTCGCATGCCTGGCCGATGACGATCGGCCCAGCGCCGATGATGAGGATCGATTTGATGTCTTCGCGCTTCGGCATAATCTCTATCCATTTTCCGCGTGCGCGAAAAACCGGCCAGGGTGTTTTCCACCGGCCGGGCGCGCACTCTGCATCTCAAAAGGCTAGAAGCGGCTTATAGGCAAATGTTTTTGCAAACGGAACCCCATAAATCGCGGAATCGACAGGAATCCCTCGACCTGTGGATCGCTATGACAAACCGGGGAGGACCAGCACCTTGATATCGCCTGATCGAGGCGGGTGGGCGACCGCTTCGGACAAGTCCTTCAGACCGATCTTTTGCGAAATCAACGGTGCCACCTTGATGGTTCCCGAGGCGATAAGTTCGGCGGCGCGGCGGTGGGTGAAGGGGTTGATGAACGAACCGAGGACCTTCAATTCCCGGAAGAGGATGTCGAATGGTTCGATCTCGATCTTTTCGCCCTGCGGCATGACGCCGAGGACCACGACTGTGCCTCCCGACCTTGCCATGCGGGTCGATTGCCTAGTGGTTTCGGCGACGCCGGCGCATTCGATGACGACATCGGCACCGCCAGGCAGGAGGCCGTCTTTTGCAGTTATCGCGTTAATGGCATCGCTTGCGCCCGGATCGATGGAGGCGGTTGCTCCCAACGTTTCGGCGAGACGCCGCTTTCCCGGGTGGCGGGTGACGAGAACCACTGATGTGGCGCCGGCAAGCCTCGCCAATTGGACAACCAGCAGGCCGATGACGCCGCCGCCAAGGACTACGACTGAGGAGCCCGCCTTTATCTCGGCCAGATCGATGCCGTGCAGGCAGCAGGCGAGGGGTTCGCAGAAAGCGCCATGGAGCGGGTCGAGATCGAGAGGCAGCTCGAACGCCTGCTTGATCGGAAGCACCACATATTCCGCAAAGCCGCCGTCGCGATGGATACCGATTGCTCGAAGGTTTTCGCAGAGATTGATGCGGCCACGCTGACAGTGGACACAACGGCCGCAGGCAATGTTGGGATCGCCGGTGACGCGCATTCCAACGCGAAAACCCGGCGTGTCGGCGCCGACAGCCTCGACGATGCCGGAAAATTCGTGGCCGAGGGTGACGGGCGGTTTTGAGGGAAACTCACCCAGAAACAGATGCCGGTCGGTGCCGCAGATGCCGCACACCTCGATGCGCACGAGAAGTTCTCCCGGTCCTGCAACTGGTTTTTCGACCTCGCGCAGGAAGATATTGCCCACTGATTCCAGGCGAACTGCTCTCATTGGTGGTTTCCTCCAGCCGTAAATCCTCCCGCCCATGGATCGCAAAAAGCGGAGTCGCGTCAAGCGTTTCCGCTTGTTATCTCATTCGACGTTTCGTCTTGAAGCGATATGGTGCAATGTCAGAGCTCGCTGCATTTAACCGGATATTCAGCCATGACGCTCGAACCGCTTCTCGATGCCTCGCTCGCCATCAAGATCCACGTGATGGCGGTCGTTCCCGCGGCTGTTCTCGGAGCCTATCTCCTCTTGCGGCGGAAGGGTACGCCGGTGCATCGGTTGCTCGGCAAGATCTGGCTGGCGCTGATGGTGATCACGGCGCTGTCTAGCTTCTTCATCCATGAGCTCAACATGTTTTATCGGTTCAGCCCGATACACCTGCTGTCCATCTATGTGCTTTACGCGAGCTGGCAGGCGTATTCCGCGGCGCGACGTCATGACATCGAGCGGCACCGCAAGACCGTCACTGGCCTCTATTTCGGCGGCATCGGCATTGCCGGGCTGTTCACGCTCATTCCCGGGCGGATCATGAACAAGGTCGTTTTCAGTGGTGGCGAAATACTTCCGATCGTCATTCTGTGCGTGATCGTCGGTTTTGTGGTCTGGCTCGCCTGGAGCCGGGGACGGGCGCAACGGCAGCTGATTTGAGACAATCGCCTGACACAACTGGCTTTCCGGCGACGTGCGGATATATAACTTGTGGCAGGTAGAAATAGCTTCAGCGCATCGCCGGGAGGTGCTTTATGGATTGGAAGGGACGTCGTCAGTCCGACAATATCGAAGATGAGCGCGGTTCGTCCGGCGGCGGATTAGGTCCGTTCGGCGGAGATGGCGGCGGTATGGGATTTCCCTCTGGCGGCATGCGTCGTGCCGGCGGCGGGATGAGCATTGGCACGATCATCGTGCTGGTTGTGATCTACCTTATCCTCAAGGCTATGGGCATCGATATGCTGCAGATACTCGACCAGGGTGGCAGCAGTACAGGTGGGGCCGGCTACGAGCAGAGCAGCTCAGGTCCAAGCAATCCTGCCGACGACGAGACGAAAGCGTTCGTTGGCGTGGTGCTGGCCGAGACGGAAGATACCTGGCAGGGCATCTTCAAATCCATGGGGAAGACCTATGAAGACCCCAAGCTGGTTCTGTTCTCAAATCGCATCGATTCTGCCTGCGGTCTCGCATCGGCGGCATCGGGCCCGTTCTATTGCCCGGGCGATCACAAGGTCTATCTCGACATGGCCTTCTTCAAGCAGATGAAGAACCAGCTTGGCGCGTCCGGCGATTTCGCGCAGGCCTATGTCGTCGCCCATGAGGTCGGCCATCATGTGCAGAACCTTCTCGGCATCCTGCCGAAGGTTAACCAGATGCGCCAGCAGATGAGCGACGCGGACAGCAACAAGATGTCGGTGAAAGTCGAACTCCAGGCCGACTGCTTCGCGGGGATCTGGGGCAAGTTCACCCAGCAGAAGGGCATCCTCGACGCTGGCGACCTTGGCGAGGCGCTGAATGCCGCCCAACAGATCGGTGATGATACCCTGCAGAAGAAGAGCCAGGGCTATGTCGTGCCGGAAAGCTTCAACCATGGAACGTCGGCACAACGCGTCAGATGGTTCAAGCAGGGCTTCGATAGCGGCAAGCTGACTTCCTGTGACACATTCTCGAACCCGATTTGATTGTGTAGACGGGGAAGCTCCTCACCTTAGCCAACCGGGTCGAGCCTCAGGTCTCGACCCGCCCTTTGGACCCGTGCAGCCGGGGGAGAGATGGGACCTATTGGCGATTCCGGCCGTAGTTTCCCGCAATGTTCCGTTCATTGATCAATAATTTCGTTGGCTGGATCAACAACTTTGACTTGTTCACGTATTGTTTCTGTCCGCCGTTTTGATTATTGAAGTATCCCCGACGCCGTTCCCGTTCTGTCTCTTCATGGAGATGGAGCCCATCAAAAGGCTGGTTTCCATGATCGATCCCAAATTCGTTCGGCGCGGCCTGTTTCTTGTTTTCGTCATCCTGTTTCTCGACGTCATCGGTATCGCCATCATCATGCCGGTGCTGCCGGCCTATCTGGAGCAGTTGACCGGCGGCTCGGTCAGCGAGGCAGCGGTCGATGGCGGCTGGCTTTTGCTGGTCTATGCCGGGATGCAGTTTCTCTTTGCGCCATTGATCGGCAATCTCAGTGATCGCTTCGGCCGGCGCCCGATCCTGCTTGCCTCGGTGCTGACGTTTGCGGTCGACAACCTCATTTGCGCGGTTGCCGTCAGCTACTGGATGCTGTTCGTCGGCCGGGTTCTGGCGGGCATCAGCGGCGCGAGCTTTGCTACCTGCTCGGCCTATATCGCCGATATCAGCAACGACGAGAACCGGTCGAAGAACTTCGGCCTGATCGGAATGGCATTCGGCACCGGCTTCGTGCTCGGGCCTGTCATCGGCGGCGTCCTTGGTGAATTCGGTCCGCGCGTGCCTTTCTACGGTGCGGCGGCCGTCTCGCTGCTCAACTTCATACTGGCTTGCTTCATGTTGCCGGAAACGCTGGAGCGTAAAAATCGCAGGCGCTTCGAGCTTTCGCGGGCCAACCCGCTCGGCGCACTGAAGCAGATGCGGTCCTATTCGGGGATCGGCTGGATCGGGCTTGTCATGTTTCTCTATTGGCTGGCGCATTCCGTCTATCCCGCGGTCTGGCCTTTCGTCGCCGTCTATCGCTATGGCTGGAGCGAAGGGGAGATCGGGCTTTCGCTCGGGATATTCGGCATCGGCAGCGCCGTCGTCATGGGCTTCATCTTGCCGCGGCTGGTGCCGGTGCTTGGCGAATGGAAGACGGCGCTCGTGGGTCTCGCTTTCTGCGCAACGGGTTTCGCGGGTTTTGCGCTCGCCTGGCAGGGATGGATGGTCTATGCGGTGATCATAGCGACAGCGCTGGAAGGCGTCGCGGATCCGCCATTGCGAAGTCTGGCCGCGGCCAAGGTGCCTCCGTCGGCGCAAGGGGAGCTACAGGGAGCCCTGACGAGCCTTGGCAGCATCACCACGATCGTCGGGCCGCTGATCTTCACGCAGCTGTTCGGCTATTTCACCGGACCGAGCGCACCCTTCGCATTTGCCGGTGCGCCCTATGCCATGGCGGGCAGCTTCATCGCGGTCGCCTTTGCCGTGTTCGCCTGGAAGGTGCGTGCCAGCAAAGTCACCGAAGTCTTCGACGCAGCTTAAAAAGTCATCAGAAAAATTGATGACCTGATGAATTCTTCATCAAATGCAGGCCGCGGACTGGCTTTATCGGCCTTCTTGCGGTATTGGCGGAACTTCCGCGCAGACCCCGCTGGCCAATTTCGCGCGGCTTAATGACGAGATTCCGACATGGATACGCCTATCGATGCGCGCACGTTCGCGCGTGAAAACAGCAATTCCTGGCCCGCGCATTTTCGCGCCACGCTAGCGCTTGGCATTCCGTTGATCGGTGCGCAGCTGGCCCAGCTTGGCATCAACACGACCGACGTGATGATCGTCGGCCGCCTCGGGGCGGAGCAGCTTGCGGCGATGGTGCTGTCGGCGCAGTTCCTCTTCACGATACTGATCTTCGGCTCCGGCTTTGCCATTGCGGTCGTCCCGATGGTGGCTCAAGCCTATGGGCGCGGCGATATTGTCAGCGTGCGACGCGCCATGCGCATGGGCCTATGGGTCGTGACGATCTACTGGCTGCTGATGCAGCCGGTGTTCTTCAATGCCGAGGGGATATTGCTGGCCGCGGGCCAGAAGCCTGAGGTGGCAAAGCTTGCCGGCGACTATATCGCGATCGGTCACTTCGCGGTGCTTCCGGGGCTGCTCTACAACGTCATCAGGGCTTTGGTCAGCGCGATCGGCCGCGCCGGCATCATCCTCTATGTCACCATCGCCATGCTGGTGATGAACGCACTTCTGGCATACGGGCTGGTGCTTGGCCACTTCGGCATGCCCGCTCTCGGGATCCGCGGTGCGGCGATTGTCTCGCTTGCCGTGCAGACTGCCGGCTTCCTCTTCATTGTCGCCTATGTACAGACGCGCGACGATACGCGCCGCTATGAGATCTTCGTGCGGCTCTGGCGTCCCGACTGGCACGCGCTGTGGGAAGTGATCCGTCTCGGACTGCCGATCAGCGTCACCGTGCTTGCGGAAGTCAGCCTGTTCACGGCTGCCTCGCTGCTGATGGGGCGTATCGGCACCATCGAGCTTGCCGCACACGGCATCGCCCTGCAATGGGCTTCTATCGCCTTCATGATCCCGCTCGGGCTTGCACAGGCAGCAACCGTGCGCGTCGGCGTGGCCCATGGGCGGGGAGATTATTTCGGGCTGACGCGGGCGGCGATCGCGGTGCTGATCGTTTCGTGCTCGATCTCGATCATCGGCAGCATCCTGTTTGCCACCATGCCAACGTTCCTCGCGAGCTGGTTTCTCGATGTTACGTCGCTGGAAGCTCCGCAGGTGCTTGCCTATGCCGCGCCGCTGATCGTGGTTGCCGGCCTGTTCCAGCTGGTCGACGGCTTGCAGGCGATTGCCAATGGCTTGCTTCGCGGCCTCAAGGATGCGCGCGTGCCGATGATCATGGCACTGATCGCCTATTGGCCCATCGGCTTCTTCCTCGCCTGGCTGCTCGCCTTCCCCTTGGGCTTCGGCGGCATCGGCATCTGGCTCGGCTTCCTCCTCGGCCTCGGCTCCGCGGCTGTGATGCTTTGCGTCCGGTTCTATGTGCTGCTGGGGCTGGAGAAGGCGGCCGGTTGATTGGGCGGCCGTGATCGAACTTAACGTTTCTGGCCCATAGAAAAGCCCCGGGCTGCATATCAGCCGGGGCTTGACCTTCTACGAGATTGGTAGCTCGGGCCTAGCGTTCGGCAAGTGCCGGCTCGCCCTTCTTTTCGCGGACCAGATTGACGAAGCGGCGGAAGAGGTAGTGGCTGTCCTGCGGGCCGGGGGAGGCTTCGGGGTGGTGCTGGACGGAGAATACCGGCTTGCCGGAAAGGCGCAGGCCGCAGTTCGAGCCGTCGAAGAGCGAAATGTGAGTCTCTTCAACACCTTCAGGCAGCGAATTCGAGTCGACCGCGAAGCCGTGGTTCATCGAGACGATCTCGACTTTCCCCGTTGTGTGGTCCTTGACGGGATGATTGGCCCCGTGGTGGCCCTGGTGCATCTTGGCGGTCCTTGCGCCGAGCGCGAGGCCCAGCATCTGGTGGCCGAGGCAGATACCAAAGAGCGGGATCTCGCTGTCGATCAGGTCCTTGATGACGGGCACGGCATACTCGCCAGTCGCCGCCGGGTCTCCCGGGCCGTTCGACAGGAAGATACCGTCCGGCTTCAGGCCAAGAACGTCTTCGGTACTGGCCGTTGCCGGCAGGACCGTGACCTTGCAGTCGAGGCCGGCGAAGAGGCGCAGGATGTTGCGCTTTACGCCGTAGTCAAGGCAGACGACGTGGTATTTCGCCTCGTCGTTGCCAAGCGCGCCGTAGCCTTCGTTCCAGACCCAGGGGGTCTGCGCCCATTGCGACGACTGGCCCGAGGTCGCCTGCTTGGCAAGGTCGAGGCCTTCGAGACCGCTCCAGGCCTTTGCATCGGTCTTCAACTGATCGATATCGAAAACGCCGCTCGGGTCATGGGCGATGACGGCGTTCGGCATGCCGTTCTCGCGGATCCAGGCGGTGAGAGCGCGGGTGTCGATGCCGCACATGCCGATGATGCCGCGGGCCTTCAGCCAGGCGTCGAGATGTTTCGCTGCGCGATAGTTTGATGGATCGGTGATGTCAGCCTTGAAGATGACGCCGACAGCGCCGTGGCGCGCCGCAGGCGTCAGGTCTTCGATGTCTTCCTCGTTGGTGCCGACATTGCCGATATGCGGGAAGGTGAAGGTGACGATTTGGCCGAGATATGATGGGTCGGTCAGGATTTCCTGATAACCCGTCAGTGCGGTGTTGAAGCAGACTTCGGCCTGGACCTTGCCGGTCGCGCCGATGCCCTTGCCTTCGATCACCGTGCCGTCGGCCAGAACGAGCATCGCAGTGGGCTTTTCGATCGTCCAGGGGGCTGTTGCGGTCATTGTCATCCCGTTTCCGGCGCTCGCCACGGCCTTGCAAAGGCCGGGACCATCCGCCATTTTGGTTCGTGGACAGGAGCGCGCAGCAAAGGTCGCGCGCCAAAGGTCCCCGAAATCGATTTTCGTGCAGGTGTCGGTCAATAGCCAAACGCGGGCTGCGGGTCAATCTGTCTTCGCGACTTGCGGCCACGTAAATGCGTTGATCGGCGTCGGGCAGATAGTCTATGACAGCGCTGAACAGAACAACGGACCGGCTGCCCTGGGGCCTCGGTCCGTCAAGGAGTACGAAACATGTTACGCGATACGCTCAGCAATGCCCAGAAAGAGGCTATGAAAGCCAAGGATACGGCGCGTCTTTCGACGGTGCGGCTGATCCTGTCGGCGATCAAGGACCGGGATATCGCCAACCGCGGCACGGGCAAGGAGCAGGCAAGCGACGACGAGATTCTGCAGATTCTTGCCAAGATGATCAAGCAGCGCGACGAATCAGCCAAGATCTACGACGAGGGCGGGCGCCCGGAGCTGGCGACCAAGGAGCGCGAAGAGATCGCGATCATCCAGGGTTACATGCCGGTCCAGCTCTCGGATGAAAAGGTGCGGGAGATCTGCGCCGCGGTCGTTGCCGAAATCGGCGCACAAGGCGTCAAGGACATGGGTAAGTGCATGACGATCCTCAGGGAGCGCTATGCCGGGCAGATGGACTTCGCCAAGGCTTCCGCAGCTCTCAAGGACCTCTTGAAATGAAATGACGGCACGGCCGGTCGCCTGTCAGGCGGCCGGCTGGATATCGATCACCGGCCGGGACCGAGCGCTATCTCGCTTGCGGCGTCGATGATCGCGAATTTTGCGGCCTGATAGTTCCAGTATTCAGTCACGAAGCCGTGCGAAAGCCAGAAGCCGCTTTTGCCGGGCACGCCCGTCCAGCCAACGCTTCCCAGAACGCCGGCTTCCCGAAGCAGCCGCTTCAGGTGCGTATTCGAGATCAGAAACTGCTCGCGGATATTCTTCAACGAGATCGGACCAATGACGACCCTCTCCGATTCGGGATCGACACTCTCGATCCGCGAAATCAGATAATCCATGACGACGCCGCCGGAATTGGCCCAATTGAACAAATTGAAGGTGGCGCCCGGGTTGCGAACGGCCTCGCTCTGGAAGATGCGCTTTGCAATTTCCGACTGGATCACCGCCAGCGCCGATGAGTCGGCAGCCATTCTCTCGACCCTGTTGCCGCCGTCCAGGTGGTCGAGGATGAAGAGGTGGGTGTTGACCCAGCGCATCAGATGCTCGTTGGCGGTCTCGGTCGGTTCAAGCAGACGCGTGCGGCGGTCGGAAAATTCTGGCAGCGGGCGGAGAAAACGATAGGCCAGCATTTCCTGGATGAAAGCGACCGCGGTGTTGCGGCTGGCGATTCTTTGCTTCAGCACCAGGCTTACAAACCGCGCGGCATAGAGGGCCGAACCGGGCTCGTCGGGGTAGCCATAATACAGCGCAAAGCCGGCATGGGCCATCAGCCACCGTTGCTGGGCAGCAAAAATCGAGGCGATACGCGGGCTTTCCTTGTAGATGGCGATCAATTCGTTCGCACAACGCAGGATCGCAGTTAGAAAATGGTCGCTGGAGGCGAGGTCTTTTGCAGTAAAAGCCATGTGTGGGTCCAAGCCGGCAGGCACTGATCGACGCGGGGACGGCACTTGTCCACGAATTTTGCTTGGAAGGAAATACAGTAAATTGAAATATACGTGCGAATGCATAAAATAGAGAAGGCAGGAGCTGGGGGAGCTCCTGCCTTCTTGCTCTTTGCACGGTCTGATGACGCAGGGTGGGGCCCAAAAATCAGAGCGTTTGTTGCAAAGGCACCCATGTGAGGCGGCGCCGGGGTAGGGATGGTGCCTCACGTTGGGATGGGTAATATCTCGACATGCAAATTTGATGATCTGCATGTCTCAATCCGTAAGAAGAACGCTATTGCGCTGCACCCCAAGTTTCAAATTACAAAAATATAATGTTGGACGCGAAGGGGCGCCCTAAATCAGCCACCATGGCGGCAATCGCGGGCGGAAAGGCGGCACCCGCCATGACGGCGAACGACCTTGCAGAGTTCTGCGAACCCCACAGGATTCAAAATCCCAACTATTTGTTTTGTTTCTTTTTTTCGGTCATGAAATGCCGCAATACGGCATTGATACGGGTCTGATAACCTCGACCCTGAGCCTGGAAAAAGTCGATCACATCCTGATCCAACCGTATGGAAAGCGCTCTCTTGGCGACCGGATAGACGACCTCCGCATCGGCCCAGTTCACGTCGATGTGATCTGCCCAGTCGGGATCCTCCCGCATGGAGCGCTTGATATCCTCATCGGTGAGGGCATCGACACGCGTCCAGTCGGTTCGATCGTCGCCTTTCGCAAGCATCTCAGTGATTTCGCCGGCCTAATATCTGACGATATGCTCTTTGCTCATTTTGGTGTGCCGCATGGGCTGAAATGATCCGGCACGTCGCATGATGCCCGTTCCTAGAATCAAATTGCTCCTAGGCACTCATGGTCAACCCTGTGAATAGCGGGCAGCACTGAAACAAGGCTCGTGGCATTGCCGGCGGTTCCGGCTTATATGGAGGATCAAGCCAGAGGTATTCATGCGTTTCTCCAATTCGTTTCTCGACGATATCCGCGACCGCGTTCTGATTTCGGACGTGATTGGTCGTCGTGTCAGCTGGGATCGGCGCAAGACCAATGTCTCGCGGGGCGACTACTGGGCGTGCTGCCCATTTCATGGCGAGAAATCGCCGAGCTTCCATTGCGAGGATCGCAAGGGCCGCTACCACTGCTTCGGTTGCGGGGTCACCGGCGATCATTTCCGGTTCCTCACCGATCTAGAGGGGCTGAACTTTCCCGAGGCGGTGCAGCAGATCGCGGATATGGCCGGCGTGCCCATGCCGCAGGCGGACCCGGTCGCCGAACAGCGCGACAAGGAGCGGACATCGCTTCTCGACGTCATGGAGATGGCGACGCAGTTCTTTCAAGACCAGTTGCAGGCCGCTGTCGGCGCGAAGGCGCGGGCCTATCTGCGCGACCGAGGCTTGACTGGGAAGACGATCGAGACGTTTCGCCTTGGCTATGCCGCAGACAGCCGCAACGCACTGAAGGAATTCCTGGCGGGGAAGGGCGTGTCCAAGGAGCAGATCGAGGCTTGCGGGCTTGTCGTGCATGGGCCGGACATCCCCGTTGCCTATGACCGCTTCCGCGATCGCATCATGTTTCCTATCCTGTCTTCCCGCGACAAGGTGATTGCCTTCGGCGGCCGCGCCATGGCGCCCGATGCGCCGGCGAAATACCTGAACTCCAATGAAACCGAGCTGTTTCACAAGGGCAACGTTCTTTACAATTTCAATCGAGCCAGGCGCGCCAGCCAGGTTGCCGGGCGGGCCAGCAGTGCCGGACCGGACGAGGGCGCCACCGGAACGATCATAGCGGTCGAGGGCTACATGGATGTCATCGCCCTCCATCAGGCCGGCATCGAGAACGCCGTGGCGCCGCTCGGGACTGCATTGACCGAGAACCAGCTGGAGCTCCTTTGGCGGATGACGCCGCAACCGGTGCTGTGTTTCGATGGTGACGGAGCCGGCATTCGCGCCGCCAATCGGGGGGTCGATCTCGCCCTGCCGCGGCTGAAGCCCGGCTATACCGTTCGGTTTGCCATGCTGCCAGACGGCAAGGACCCCGATGATCTCGTCAGGCATGACGGTCGTGGCCCGTTCGACAAGGTGATGGCGCAGGCGCGACCGCTGGCTGAGATGGTTTGGAACCGCGAGCTCAATGCCGGCAAGGTCGATACTCCGGAGGCGCGCGCCGAGCTCGAGGCGCGGCTGAAGCAACTGGTTGCCGTCATCGCCGACGAGAATGTCCGCCGGCACTACCAGCAGGATATCCGCACGCGGCTCAACGCATTTTTCCAGCCGCAGTATCAAAACCGTGGCAACCAGCAGGGTGGAAACTACAAGCGAAACGGCCCTGAGGGCCAACGCGGTGGCGGCAGCCAGCGAGCGGCGGGACCGCGGACTCCTACCAACGCGATTTCCGACCGGCTGACCGGGTCCGGTATGGTGCGGGGGCACGACACGGTGCCTGCGCTGCGGGAAAGCGTGCTGGCGCTCACCATCGTCAACCATCCGCAACTGCTGCAGGACGAATATGACGAGATCGCCGCCATCGACTATGAAAGCCGCGATCTGCAGAAACTCTGGTCGGCGATGCTCGGGACCGCGGCGACCGTGGCGGCAATCCATCTGACCCGCGAACTGCTGATCGAGCGATTGGAGGAGCTGGGTTTCGGTGCGCTTTTGAAGGTTCTCGACCAGCAGGTGCGCAATGCCCGCCTCTGGACCGCGACGGAGGAGGCCGCGATGGAGGATGCCCGCGAGGGGTATCGCCAGACGCTGGCACTTCACCAACGCTCGAAGGCTCTGCGGTGGCAGCGGGTCGAGCTGGAGCGGGAGATCGCCGAGGCGACAGAGGCCGGCAATGGCGAGCAGATCGACCAGCTGATGCGGGCGCTTGAGGAAATCCATCTCGAGGGGCTGCGGCTGGAGAACCAGGAAGCGATCATCGATGGTTTCGGCGTGCTGTCGGGTCGGGTCAAGGGCGTTGCGGCGCATTGACGGTGGAGCGTGTATTTCGGACTGGCCCGTGGCTCGACGCGTTTTTCGGCTGCGGCCGAGAAGAGCCCCTCACCATGACGGCTGGATAAATCCCTTGCATCGGGTCCGCCAGGGACGATCATGCCCTGATGATTCTGATCTCTAAAGAACTGGTCTGATTGAAAGAGCTAGATGTTGCAGCCACCATTGGACGATCCGCGGTTTTCGGCAGCCGACGCGCTTTTTGAAGGACAGCCTAAGTCATCGGAACCGCTAGATATCCTGAAGCGGATCTATGGCTATTCGTCGTTTCGGGGGAAGCAGCAGGCGGTTGTCGAGCATGTCGTTGCGGGCGGCGACGCCGTCGTGCTTTTTCCGACCGGCGCCGGCAAGTCGCTGTGCTTCCAGATTCCGGCGCTTTGCCGCGACGGCCTCGGCATCATTGTCTCGCCGCTGATCGCGCTGATGCGCGATCAGGTGCAGGCGCTGAAGCAGCTGGGGGTTCGCGCTGCTGCGCTGAACTCGTCGCTGTCGCGCGAGGAGGCTCAGGATGTCTATCGGGCGGTATCGAACGGGACGCTCGACCTTATTTATGTGACGCCGGAACGGATACTCACCGACAGTTTCCGGCAGATGATCGGCAATGCGAAGATCGCGCTTTTCGCCATAGACGAGGCGCATTGCGTTTCGCAGTGGGGCCACGACTTCCGGCCTGAGTATCGCGACCTTGGCAAGCTTGCGGAGCAGTTTCCCGATGTCCCGCGCATCGCGCTGACGGCGACGGCCGATCCGCATACGCGCGACGACATCATCGAGCGGCTGTCGCTACACCGGGCAAAGGTGTTCTCGACCAGCTTCGATCGACCCAACATCGCCTACGAGATCGTCGAGCGCGACCAGCCTCGCCAGCAGCTTTTGCGGTTCCTCAGCGGTCACAAGGGCAACAGCGGCATCGTCTATTGCCTGTCGCGGGCCAAGGTCGAGGATACCGCGGAGTGGCTGAACGGGCAGGGGATCAGGGCGCTTGCCTATCATGCAGGCATGGACCGCTCGGTGCGCGACGCCAACCAGGATGCGTTCCTGAAGGAGGACGACCTCTGTCTGGTGGCGACAGTCGCCTTTGGCATGGGCATCGACAAGCCGGATGTGCGCTATGTGGCGCATCTGGATATTCCGGGCTCCGTCGAGGCCTACTACCAGGAGACGGGCCGCGCCGGACGTGACGGACTGCCGTCGGAAGTGTGGATGGCCTATGGCATGGCCGACGTCATCCAGCGCGGTCGGATGATCGACGAAGGCAATGCGGCTGACGAGATCAAGCGGGTGGAAAAGGCGAAGCTCAACGCGCTTCTCGGCATCTGCGAGACATCGGGCTGCCGGCGGCAGGCTATCCTCGGGCATTTCGGCGAAGCGCATGCGGGCGGCTGCGGCAATTGCGATACCTGCCTGAAGCCGGTCGAGACCTGGGACGGGACGGAGGCCGCGATCAAGGCGCTGGCTGCTATCTATCGCACCGGCGAACGGTTTGGAGCGGGGCACGTGATCGACGTTCTCATCGGGACGGTCAATGAGAAGACGCAGCGTTTCGGGCATGCAGACATGCCGGTCTTCGGGGTCGGCAAAGATATTCCGTCGCGGACGTGGCAATCGGTGTTCCGGCAGCTGCTTGCCGGCGGCCTGATCAGTGTCGACCACACGGCATTCGGGGCTCTGAAGCTCGAGGCGGAGGCAAAGGCCGTCTTCAAGCGCGAGCGGCAGGTGTTTTTCCGCAAGGACCGGCCGGTGGTTGGGCGAAAGGACAAGAGTACGCGTACGGCCGCATCGGGTGCGAAGTCCAATCTCTCGGTCCCGGATGCCGAGCTGTTCGAGGCTCTGCGCGCCGAGCGGACAAAGATCGCAAGGGCGCTGGAAGTGCCGCCCTATGTCGTCTTCCCGGACACGACGCTGATCGCGCTGGCGACTGGGCGGCCGAAAAATCGCGATCAGCTGCTTGGCGTACCGGGGATCGGGCAGGCCAAGCTCGAGCGCTACGGCGATGCTTTTCTCGCGGTTATCCGTACCCAGCTTGACGGTTAGCCAGCGGCGGCAGGCGAGGGGCGCAACAATGCGACGCCTGTGTGTCGCATCTCAATTTCGGCTATCTCCAATGCGCCATTGGACTGGCGTTTTAGGGCGTCCGGGCTTAATCATGAGAGGGCGCAAGATGCTATCTGTGTCGCGTGTCAGCGTTCGTTTCAGACGCAGATGAACTTCTTCCGAAAGGGTGAGCGAGCGGTATGACAACAGCATTCATCGACCATCTCAAATCCGAAATCGCCGGGCTAAAGGAGACGGGCCTCTACAAGACCGAGCGCGTCATTACGTCAAAGCAGGGCGGCGAAATTGCCGTTGCCGGCGGCGAGCGCGTTTTGAACTTCTGTGCCAACAATTATCTGGGGCTGGCCGACAATGCCGAACTGGCCGAGGCGGGGAAGCGGGCGCTCGATCGATACGGCTATGGCATGGCTTCGGTCCGCTTCATCTGCGGCACGCAGGAGGAGCATAAGCAGCTCGAGGCGCGGATATCGTCCTTTCTCGGCATGGAGGACACGATCCTCTATTCCTCCTGCTTCGATGCCAATGGCGGGCTGTTCGAGACGCTGCTCTCCGATGAAGACGCGATTATCTCCGATGCGCTCAACCACGCGTCGATCATCGACGGCGTCCGTCTGTCGAAGGCGAAGCGGTTTCGCTATGCCAACAACGACATGGCGGCGCTCGAGGAAGAACTGAAGAAGGCTGAGGGCTGCCGGTTCAAGCTGATCGCCACCGACGGCGTGTTCTCGATGGACGGGATTATCGCCAATCTTGGCGGCGTCTGCGACCTCGCCGAGAAATACGGGGCCATGGTCATGGTCGACGACAGTCATGCGGTCGGCTTTGTCGGTCGGCATGGGCGCGGCTCTGCCGAACATTGCGGCGTCGAAGGCCGGATCGACATCATCACCGGAACGCTCGGCAAGGCACTCGGCGGCGCGTCCGGTGGGTATACCTCCGCAAAGGCTGAGATCGTCGACTGGCTGAGGCAGCGCTCGAGGCCCTATCTGTTTTCGAATACGCTGGCACCTGTAATTGCAGCGGCGTCGCTGAAAGTGTTCGACCTGATCAACAATGGCGATGCCCTGCGCGACAGGCTTTCGAGCAATGCGGCGCTGTTCCGATCCGAGATGACGAAGCTCGGCTTCACGCTTGCCGGCGAGGGTCATCCGATTATTCCGGTTATGCTGGGAGATGCCAAGCTGGCGCAGGACATGGCGGCGCTGATGCTGAAGAAGGGCGTCTATGTGATCGGGTTTGCGTTTCCTGTCGTGCCGAAGGGCCAGGCTCGTATTAGAACGCAGATGTCGGCGGCTCATTCGAAGGCGGATGTGGAGCGGGCGATTGCGGCGTTTGCCGAGGCGGGGAGAGAACTGGGAGTGATTTGATGTTTTACCCTCCCCCTGAGGGGGAGGGTCGGACCGCAGGTCCGGGGTGGGGTGATCCATTGAGCGTTGCGAATGCCGAGACGGTCACCCCCACCCGCAGCTATGCTGCGACCTCCCCCATCAAGGGGGAGGTGAAGACAGAAACTTAAGGAAACCCGATGTCGAACATGATGAAAGCGCTGGTGAAGGCGAAGCCCGAGGTCGGGCTTTGGATGGAGCATGTGCCGGTGCCGGAGGTGGGGCCGAACGATGTGCTGATCCGGGTGAAGAAATCGGCGATCTGCGGCACGGATGTTCATATCTGGAACTGGGACCAGTGGGCGCAAAAGACTATCCCGGTGCCGATGGTGGTCGGGCATGAATTCTGTGGCGTGATCGCCGAGATCGGCTCCTCCGTGACCAAGTACCATGTCGGCGAGCGGGTTTCGGGCGAGGGGCATATCGTTTGCGGCAAGTGCCGCAATTGCCGGGCGGGGCGGGGACATCTCTGCCGCAATACGCTGGGCGTCGGTGTCAACCGTCCGGGCTCCTTCGGTGAATTCGTCTGTATTCCTGAATCCAATGTCGTGCCGATCCCGGATGATATCAGCGACGAGGTTGCGGCGATCTTCGATCCGTTCGGCAATGCGGTGCACACCGCTCTTTCCTTCGACCTCGTTGGCGAGGATGTGCTTGTGACCGGCGCGGGGCCGATCGGTATCATGGGGGCGATGGTCGCCAAGCATTCCGGCGCCCGCAAGGTCGTCATCACCGACATCAATCCCATCCGCCTCGAACTGGCCCGCAAGGTCGGCATCGATTACGTGGTCGACGCGTCGAAGGAAAACCTTTCCGACGTGATGAAATCGATCGGCATGACCGAAGGTTTCGATGTTGGGCTGGAAATGTCCGGCGCGGCGCCGGCGTTCCGCGACATGATCGACAAGATGAACAATGGCGGCAAGATTGCCATTCTCGGCATTGCGCCGGCGGGGTTCGAGATCGACTGGAACAAGGTCATCTTCAAGATGCTGAACCTCAAGGGCATCTACGGCCGCGAGATGTTCGAGACCTGGTACAAGATGATCGCCTTTGTCCAGGGTGGGCTCGATGTCTCGCCCGTCATCACCCATCGCATCGGCATCGACGATTTTCGCGAGGGCTTCGAAGCGATGCGCTCGGGCAATTCCGGCAAGGTGGTCATGGACTGGGCGTAAGACCCGCTCTTTCGCGCGGCCGGTGATGGAAGGCGCTGCGAGGCCGGTGACATTATGTTGTGGTAATTCGAGCGCGGTATCGCTATATCCCGCTTAAGTTTCGGTGCTCGCCCTTGTCATCGCACCGAGGCTTCCTAAATTATGGAAACTGTCGGTATGGCGCGAAAGCCTGTGGATAAGGCTATTTTGCGATTTTCGTGGGCTATTTCGCTGGAAAAGCTTGACGCGAACGAAAATTGTGGGAATCACCGTTTACCCCCGGGGGAAACTCAGCGTTAACCCCTAGGAAACCGTGAACTGGGTCAGGAAGATCACACAACCATGGCCGGAATTTCAAACGCGATTGAGCTCTGCTGTCCGACGCCGGCAATCGTGGTTAAGCAGGCATTAAAGGTCATTCCTTTAGTTGAATGTGGGTGATTCGAGGCTGGCGCTCCGCGCGCCATGCCATACGACGGCCATTCGCCGAAGCAAAGTTTAAAGCGTCAGGGAAAGCGACGATATAAATGGCAACCAAAGTCAAAGAAAACGAAGAAGCTGAAGTCGAACGCGACGGCGCCTCCGACGGCCCGCTTCTCGATCTTTCGGATGACGCGGTCAAGAAGATGATCAAGGCCGCCAAGAAGCGCGGCTACGTGACGATGGACGAGCTCAACGCCGTCCTTCCGTCCGAAGAGGTGACGTCGGAACAGATCGAAGACACGATGGCAATGCTGTCCGACATGGGCATCAACGTCATCGAGGACGAAGACGTCGAGGAGCCGGGTACGCCTGCTGCTGCCGACGACGACGACAGCAACGACAACGAGGAAAGCGAAGGCGGCGAGCTTGCTCCGTCAGGCGGTTCCGCGCTGGCGACTGCCAAGAAGAAAGAACCGACCGACCGCACCGACGATCCGGTGCGCATGTATCTGCGCGAAATGGGCTCTGTCGAGCTTCTGTCGCGCGAAGGCGAAATCGCGATTGCCAAGCGCATCGAGGCTGGCCGCGAAACGATGATCGGTGGCCTCTGCGAGAGCCCGTTGACATTCCAGGCGCTGATCATCTGGCGCGACGAACTCAACGAAGGCACGACGCTGCTGCGCGAGATCATCGATCTCGAAACCACCTATTCCGGCCCGGAAGCCAAGGCTGCGCCGCAGTTCCAGAGCCCGGAAAAGATCGAGGCCGACCGCAAGGCGGCTGAAGAGAAGGAAAAGGCCCGCAAGATCCGCTTCCCAGGCTCCGGCGAAGACGACATCACCGATGTGGGCGGCGAAGGGAGGCAGGGCGAGGAAGAGGAAGACGACGAGGACGAGTCCAGCCTGTCGCTTGCCGCGATGGAATTCGAGCTGCGCCCGCAGGTTATGCTGACGCTCGACACGATCGCCGAGACCTACAAGAAGCTGCGCAAGCTGCAGGACCAGCAGGTCGAGCAGCGCCTTGCCGCTTCCGGCACGCTGTCGTCGGCCCAGGAGCGCCGCTACAAGGAGCTCAAGGACGAGCTTATCAAGTCGGTGAAGTCGCTGTCGCTCAACCAGAACCGCATCGATGCGCTGGTCGAGCAGCTCTATGACATCAACAAGCGCCTCGTGCAGAACGAAGGCAAGCTGCTGCGGCTGGCCGAATCCTACGGCGTCAAGCGCGACAGCTTCCTCGAACAGTACAGCGGCGCCGAGCTTGATCCGAACTGGATGAAGTCGATCGGCAATCTGGCCGCCCGCGGCTGGAAGGAATTCGCCAAGAGCGAAAACACCACCATTCGCGACATCCGCCAGGAAATCCAGAATCTGGCGACCGAAACCGGTATCTCGATCTCGGAATTCCGCCGTATCGTGCACATGGTGCAGAAGGGCGAACGCGAGGCCCGCATCGCCAAGAAGGAAATGGTCGAAGCGAACCTTCGCCTCGTCATTTCCATCGCCAAGAAATACACGAACCGCGGCCTGCAGTTCCTCGACCTCATCCAGGAAGGCAATATCGGCCTGATGAAGGCCGTGGACAAGTTCGAGTATCGCCGCGGCTACAAGTTCTCGACTTACGCCACGTGGTGGATCAGGCAGGCGATTACCCGTTCGATCGCCGACCAGGCCCGCACGATCCGTATTCCGGTGCACATGATTGAGACGATCAACAAGATCGTCCGGACATCGCGCCAGATGCTGCACGAAATCGGCCGCGAGCCGACCCCGGAAGAGCTGGCCGAAAAGCTGGCAATGCCGCTCGAAAAGGTCCGCAAGGTCCTGAAGATCGCCAAGGAACCGATCTCGCTCGAAACCCCCGTGGGTGACGAAGAGGATTCGCATCTCGGCGATTTCATTGAGGACAAGAACGCGCTGCTGCCTATCGACGCGGCGATCCAGGCGAACCTGCGCGAGACCACCACGCGTGTTCTCGCCTCGCTGACGCCACGCGAAGAACGCGTGCTGCGCATGCGTTTCGGCATCGGCATGAACACCGACCACACGCTCGAAGAAGTCGGCCAGCAGTTCTCGGTTACCCGCGAACGCATCCGTCAGATTGAGGCGAAGGCGCTGCGCAAGCTGAAGCACCCGAGCCGCAGCCGCAAGCTGCGGAGCTTCCTCGACAGCTGAGAACATGTCGCATTGCTTGTAAAATCGAACCCGGTCAGACTAAACTGGCCGGGTTTTTGTTTTCCGCCTTTTCGTCCAACGGGACGCTGGCGTTCAAACCTGATGCTTTCTGCCGTCCGAGTGTCTGTTCCAACATGCAGCAAGATTCCGCAAACCCGAAAAAATCAATCGAATGGGGCACCCCGGTCTCTATCCTCATTCACGTTGCGATTGCTGCTGCCTTTCTTGTCAATCTTCCGGCCAAACAGCAGACGCCTGACCCAGAGCAGGCCGTGAATGTAGAGCTGGTTCCGCCGCCCGAGGAGAAAAAGCCGGACGAGAAAAAGCCGGAGGAGGCGAAGCAGGAACAGAAGAAGCCTGACGAAAAGAAGCCTGAGGAGAAGCCTCCCGTGAAGCCGCCGGAGCCGCCGAAGGTGGAAACGAAAGCGGAAGAGCCGTCTCCGCCACCTGCACCGCCGTCTCCGAAAGAGGAGGCGAAGAAGGAAGAGCCAGAGCCTGAGCCGCCGAAGGAGGAGGCAAAAGCACAACCAAAGCCGGAGCCGCCGAAGGAGCAGGAGGAGCCGAAGCAGGAAGAGCCGCCGAAACCGGAGGCTGAAAAGCAGCCGTTCAAGCAGGATTTCCGTAGCGTGGAGCCAATTTTCGGGTTTGGCGACAAAGAGGCGGGACCGCAACTATCAGACAAGGGTAACGCCGCAGAAACGGAAGCTGAGCCCGCTGTAGCGCAAGCGCCCAGCCAGCCAGACCTTCCAGTTCCTTTGGTAAAGCCACTCTTGGCGAGCCCGGTGCCTGCGGACATCAATCTGCCGAAGATTGACGCGGCTGCCAGCCATGCCGAGAATGATGGGCCGACGATCGCGGGCGCGGACGAGGCCAAGACACATTTCGAGCCGGACGTGCCCCCGAAGGCAAGTCAATCGCAGCAGGAGGATGCGTCTTCGATGCCGACGCCGCCGGAAAAGCCTCCGGAAGATAGGTTGAACCGGACGAAGACACTTTTGTCGAAGAAAGCTAATTCAGGTTCGAGGGCCGTAACAGCCATCGGCAACCGGTCGCGGGATACGCGTGTTGGACCGCTCTGTGTCACGGAGCTGGCTGTACAACTTCAGCAGGCAACGCCCGCTTATAGCACAGATGGGATGCCGAGCTATCCTCCGATATCCGCCAACGTTGTCATCGTAAACGACGGCGCATTTCTCAGCGACGGTGTGTGGTACGGTCTGAAGTTCCGGTGTGAGGTCGATGACGCTGCAACAAAAGTGGTCTCGCTCCAGTTTTCTGTAGGAAGTCCGATTCCCCGAAACGAATGGAAGCGTCGTCACCTTTCGGCAGACTAAGGCATTCAAGCCTCATCAATAATCCCGACAGCTTGGCGCAAGAACGGGCACCTAACGTCACCCCTGCAACCGGGATGGTTCCGGAATCAGAGGGGACAATGATATGTCGAATGAAGTCGAGCACTTTCTGGATACGCAGGACGAAGTCGTGAGCCTGATGTTTCTCGAGAACAAGGGCGATGAACTCACCGACATTCTCGTGGCAGCCCTCGAGGAAGCGCTAGAGATCCTGAAATTCGAAATCTCCCACACCACCTTTCACTAAGTTATGCCGCTATGATGCCTACGGCCCGGTCGCTTGCCGACGGCGCATGCTTTGCGCGACCGCGATTGCTTGTTTGCCTCTGAGGCGAGGACTATACTTGCCGCCGATGGGGCGAGAGGGCCATTTGCCGGCGCAAAGTGGGTTTGTTTCAGCGTAGAGGAGACGTTTGGGCGTAGCGTGGCGCCTGCGGTCGGCCGTGCCTCCATCGAGGAGGTCTGCAATGAGCACTTACATCGTGTTGATCGATTGGACTGAGCAAGGCGTGAAGAACGTGCGGGAGTCGCCGCGGCGGCTTGATGCGGCCAAGAAGCTGCTGCGCGAGATGGGCGGCAATTTCAAGGATTTCTATCTCACCATGGGCGAGCACGACATGGTGGCGGTGTGCGACGCGCCTGATGATGCAGTCGCTGCGCGGTTTGCGCTTTCGCTCGGCTCGGGTGGCAGCGTGCGCACCCGTACCCTCAAGGCTTTCCCCGAAGCGGCCTATCGCGAAATCATCAATTCGCTCGGCTGAGACGGCGTGTAGCTGCCGTGTGGCGTGGCATCCTTGCATGTTGAGCGGGATGCGGCTCCGGGGAAATACGACTTGCCAAAGCGGACTTCGGCGACGAACGTCCGTGAGGGGCTGCCTGTGTGCCCGGTGGCCATAACCTTTGGAATTGCAGATGTCCGTCTCCACTTCGACGCTCAGAGTTCTTGAGCCCTATCCGGGCCTGTACGCCTATTACGACGGTCGCATTGAGGGAAGGCGGCTCCATTCGGACGCGCCGAACTGGCTCGACGACGGTGCCTACAGTCTTGGCATCGCCTCCTATGCCATCGTCGATCGGGGCGAGGCGCTGGTCTACGATACCCACATGTCCCTGCCACATGCCCGTGCCATCAGGTCCCATCTCGAAGGGCTCGGTGTTGGCTCCATTCGCGTGGTGCTCAGCCATTGGCATGACGACCATATTGCCGGAAACGAGATCTTCGCCGATTGCGAGATTATCGCTTTGACGCTGACTGCCGCGGCGATGGCAGCAAACCGCGAGAAGATCGAAACCGGCGATCCGCCAATATCGCCGCTCGTCATGCCCAACCGCATGTTCGACGGGAAGCTGAACCTTGCTGTCGGCGGGCGTCAGGTCGAGCTGCATCATTTCGATATCCATAGCGCCGACGGCAATGTTGTCTGGCTGCCGGAAGACCGGCTCCTTCTCGCCGGCGACACGCTGGAAGATACGACCACCTATATTTCCGAGGCAGAGCATATCGCGACACACATCAGCGAGCTTGCGCGCATGCGAACCTGGCCGATCCACCGCATACTGCCAAATCACGGCGCCCCGGACCGCATCTTGGCCGGTGGTTATTCAGCCAATTTGATCGATGCTAACCGAAGCTATCTGGAGAGGCTGACCGACCCGGACGACCTTGGCCGATGCGAAGGCATGTCGCTCAAGGATTTCGTCGCCGACGACGTGGCCTCGGGCGCCGTCTCCTATTACCAGCCCTATGAGATTGTTCACCGCGAGAACATCTCGGCGGTGAAGGCGGTGTTGGAACGCCCCTGACACCGCAGGCGCTGCGGCAAATTGTCGATAACGGATATGTTGGTTGACATGACGGCGGAACGGGGACAGCAGGGCAGTCCAAATATCAGTATTGCCGAAAGCAAAGATTGAGTTCCGCTCCGAGCCTTGCCAGTGGCGCGGATCGCAGAAAGTTTTCATGGACCATCAACAAGTCATTCCGGGCAGCGTCCTTCGCAACCCCGGCTATCGCTCCTTTGCCGCGTCACGGGTGTTCTCGTCACTGTCGTTCCAGGCGGTTACCGTCGCGATGGGCTGGATGATCTATGACCAGACGCATAGCGCCTTTGCCCTCGGCTTTGTCGGCTTCTGCCAGTTCCTGCCGATGGTGCTTTTGACATTCGTCGTCGGCCACGTCGCGGATCGGTTCGATCGACGTCGGATCGGCCTCGTTTGCCAGATGATCGAAGCCGTGACCTCGCTGGTGCTTGCCGTCGCCGTCTGGCAGCATTGGGTAACGCCTGCCGTCATCCTCTGCGCAGTCGCGATCATGGGCGCGGCGACCGCCTTCGAGCGGCCGACCATGGCGGCGCTGTTGCCGAACGTCGTTGGTCCCTCGCTGCTGCAGAAGGCGGTCGCGACCTCGACGTCGATGATGCAGACGGCGCTGATCATCGGCCCGTCGCTCGGGGGACTGCTCTACGGGCTCAGCCCGATTGCGCCGTTTGCGATGGCGGCGGTTCTCTTCACAGTCGCCAGCTTCAACGTTGCGTCGATCAGGATCGAGCGGCGACAGTCGTCGCGCGAACCTGTGACCCTGAGTTCGGTGTTTGCCGGGGTGTCCTTCATCAAGGGACGGCCGCTGATGCTTGGCACGATCTCGCTCGATCTCTTCGCCGTGCTTCTCGGCGGCGCGACGGCGCTGCTGCCGATGTTTGCCCGCGACATTCTTCATGCCGGCCCGTGGGGTCTGGGGCTGCTCAGGGCAGCGCCTGCCGTCGGCGCGCTTGCCATGTCGATCGTATTGGCGCGGCGACCGCTGCAGACGGAGGTCGGCAAGAAAATGCTGGCAGCGGTCTTCATCTTCGGTGTAGCGACGGTCGTCTTTGCGCTGTCGACCAACATTGCGCTATCCGTCTGCGCGCTGCTGGTTGTCGGCGCATCGGACACCGTCAGCGTCGTGGTGCGCAGCTCGCTCGTGCAGTTGCTGACGCCGGACGCGATGCGCGGGCGCGTCAATGCCGTCAACTCGCTGTTCATCGGGACATCCAACCAGCTGGGTGAATTTGAGTCCGGCATGCTGGCGGGCGTGCTTGGCCCCGTCGCCACCGGCATCGTCGGCGGCATAGGCACTATCGTCGTCGTTCTGCTGTGGATGCGCCTTTTTCCCGATCTGACCAAGGTCAGGACGCTGCAGGGTTAGCGTATGTCGAGCGGCGGTTTTCAGATAGGGCATGCGCTGGAACAAAGCCCGGCCTTATTGGGCGTAGGCCTCGTCCAGCCCGGCGACGTCGATCTTCACCATCTGCATCATGGCTGCCTGGACGCGGTTGGCCCTGGCGGTGTCAGGGTCGTTCAGATAGCGCATGAGTGCGTCGGGAATGATCTGCCATGCGATGCCGTAGCGATCCTTCAGCCAGCCGCATTGCTGAGGCTTGCCGCCGTCGCGCAGCCGTTCCCAATAGTAGTCGACTTCGGCCTGGTCCTTGCAGGAAACGAAGAAGGAAATCGCCTCGCTGAAGGTAAAGTGCGGTCCGCCATTCAGGCCCATGAAATGCTGGCCTGCGAGCTCGAAGCTGGCCGTGAATGCCTTGCCATCCGGCCCACGCTTCATATAGGTGACGCGGCAATCCTCGAAGATCGAGGTGTAGAAGGTGATGGCCTCTTCCAGCTGGTCGTTGAACCACAAAAACGGTGTGATCTTCTGCATGTTCATTCCTCCCTTGGTGCGATTGCCCTTGGTGCGATTGACTGCTCCGAGGACGCCCGACACCGATCCAGTCCTACAAATGTTTCATAATCTTTTGAAGACAGACCGCGGACAGCCGACTGGAAGCAGGCGGCTTGCTCTGCTAACTCAGAGCACATGATCACGCTCGTTCCATTCACAGAAGCGCATTTCGGCCCGCTGATCGCATGGTTTTCGACAGAGGCGGAGGCGGTGCAATGGGCCGGCGCCACCGTGACCTTCCCGCTCGATCATGACCAGCTTCTGGCCATGCTTTCAGAGACGCGGCAGCAACCGCTGCAGCGGCTGGCGTGGATGGCGGTGGCCGAGGATCGTCTCGTCGGCCACGTCCAGCTTGCGCTCGACTGGCGCAATGGTATCGGCAGGCTGGCACGCGTCGGCATTGCCCCTGCCGAGCGCGGTCGCGGGTTTGCCTCCGACATGCTGGGCCAGATCGTCGACCTTGCCTTTGCGATGCCGGAGATCGAGCGGCTGGAGCTCAATGTCTTCAGCTTCAATATTCCGGCAATGCGTGCCTATGAACGGCTCGGCTTCGTGAGCGAGGGTGTTCGCCGCTCTTCGACGCGAGTGGGGTCCGAGCGATGGGACACCGTGATGATGGGCCTGCTGAGAAGCGAATACCCTCGCGGCAAAGATCGACCGCTGTCGCTGCCGGCCGGCTCCCGGTCATAGGCCGCAAGCCGGGAAAGGAGATCGAATGCCGCAGATCGGGTTGACCATCCAGACGCAGGGCCAGGGCCTTTACGAATTCACCAGCCAGGCCGCCGATTTCGTGCGCAAGGCGGGCAACAGCGAAGGCCTGTTGACTGTGTTCGTCAGGCATACCTCCTGTTCGCTGTTGATCCAGGAAAATGCCGATCCCGACGTCAAGGCAGACCTCGACATGTTTTTTCGCCGGTTGGTGCCGCCGTCGTCCGATCCATCCATGCGCTGGGTCGTCCACACGGCGGAGGGGCCGGACGACATGCCCGCACATATCAAATCCGCGTTGACGCAGGTCTCGATCGGCATCCCCGTTTCCGGCGGACGCCTGGCGCTCGGAACCTGGCAGGGCATCTATCTGTTCGAGCATCGCGATAGACCGCACCGCCGCGAGATCGTTCTTCATCTTGGCGTCTAAACAATGGGTTAACCACTTGATCGAGACGTTAATCGACTTGAACGCCGGATGAACGCCTGGTTGGACCGGCGTTCAGCTTGGCGGTCCTATTCTCCATGCAATCCCACTGCACGAGGGATCATCGAGATGACACACCCAGGAGGAAGATCAATGACAACCATTCTCGCCAAGGCCGGTATCGCTGCGCTGATCGCGCTCGGCTCCATGTCCGCGATGATTTCGACGGCGTCAGCAGCACCCCTCGGCGGTGTTGTCCACGAGGTCCGTTATGACCATCATCGCGCGCGCGTCTGCTCGCCGGTCGTGGCTGTTCGCAAGGCCCGCGCCCACGGAATGCGGCATGCGCATGTTGCCGAGATCGCCCCCCGCCGTGTGATCGTCGAAGGCCGCGGGCGCTACGGTCGCGATCGCATCGTGTTTGCCAATGTGCCCGGCTGCCCGGTCATCCGTCGCTGATTGGCATGTCGCGAAGTGTAGCAAAGCTGTCTTGCCCTGCGATGGCGGCTTGCTTTTTCATTGTTCCAGTCGATCCGGGCTCTGGCATATCGCCGGCCTTCCTTTTAACTGATCACTGCGTGAATGACTGATTCTGAACTTGTTCGGTATCTTGTCGTTACATCTGGCAACCGCTTGAGAAAGGCGGCTTCGGCCAAGACAGAAGCGTTTCGCTTGAGGGAGAGATAAATGAAGCAAGTTCTTGCAAAACTCGGGATCGCTGCGGCCATTGCCGTCAGCGCATTCTCGGGCACGGTGACGAACGCCGCTGCCCAGAATCTCGATATCTACGTCGGGCCTGGTTATCACCGTCCGCCACCGCCGGACTATGACCGTCCGCCACCGCCGCCACCCGGCTATGGCGGCAACTACGGTCGCCGCGGCTGCGATCCCCGCCAGGCTGTGGATATCGCCCGCGACTACGGTCTGCGCCGCGCACGCGTCAGCGACGTCACGCCTAGACGCGTCATCGTCGATGGCTACAGCCGTCGCGGGCCTGACACCATGGTGTTCGCCAATGTTCGCGGCTGCCCCGTGATGGGTCGCTGATCGACAAGAGAGCCTGTCCGTCTTCACTGACGCGCAGAAAAACCGCCCTTTGCCCGTCTTCCCGGATTGTGCAAAGGGCGGTTCTGTTTTTGGCGACTGGCGCTCTACCGCCTATGCGACTTACTGCTCGATGGAGTAGGTGATGGTGACGGTGACATTGTAGGTGTTTTCGCCGCTCTGGACGGGGACGCTGTCTGTTGCCTGCTTCATCATCGCCGCGCGGAAGACCGGTTGCGGCGCCGGACGGTTCGAATCCTCCGATATCTCGATGACGCGGCCAAGCTTGACGCCGGCTGCCTCGCTCAACGTCCTGGCCTTGGCTAGGGCGTTTGCCACGGCGTTCTTTCTGGCTTCATCGAGAACGGCATCCGGCTTGTCGTTGATGAACTGGATGTCGCCGCCCTGGTTGATACCAAGGCCGACCGCCTGGTCTATCAGGCTGCCGAGCTTGGCGAGATCCCGCACCCGAACCGAGACTGAATTGGTCGCCTGGTAGCCGATCAATTCCGGCGGCTGGGGTTGGCCGTTTGTCCCATTCGAATAATTGTACTGCGGTTGTATGGAGAAGCCCGAGGTCTGCAAGTCGCGCTCGGCGATGCCGCTGTCCTTCAGCGTCGCCAGCACGGCGCCCATTGCCTTGTTGTTCTCGTCCAGCGCGTCATGGGCGGACTTCGCCTGCTTGACGACCGAGAGCGTCACCAGCGCGGTATCCGGAGCGATCGCCGATTGACCTTCGCCCGACACCACGATGACGGCCTGGCGCGGGTTCGCATCCTCGGCAAACGCTGTCGTGCCGGCAACCGCCAGAAGGGTTGCTCCCATCACGGCGGAGAGGGCGAAATTCCTGGTTTTGGTCAATGACATGGTTCGTTCCTTGGTTGATGTTTCCTCGCAATTGCTTTTTGTCGATTGATTGTGAACGTATTGCGGCGGTCTCTTGTCGAGCCAGGGAAATTACGCTAGAGCGGGTCTGCCTCGGGGGACCATTGCCCCGTCGCCACGCGACGGCACTGCCGCCGCCGGGCCTGTAGCTCAATGGTTAGAGCCGGCGGCTCATAACCGCTTGGTTGGGGGTTCGAGTCCTCCCGGGCCCACCAAATTTCTTTATTTGTGACGATACCCACTAATTGCGAAACAAATGCGCAAAATGGCGAGCCAATTGCGCAAAATAGTGAACTAACGTCCGTCGCCGTTCTCTTTATAAGATTTTGAATAATATAGATAAAATTGCGTTGTTGCCGTTGCTATTGCCGCAATTTGGCCGCAATATCTTCTGCTCTTATTTGAACTAATTTGTCAGAGCGTTTTCGGCTAAACAGGCCCAGATCTACCCAAAATAGCGAATTGAATTGTGTGCACGAATCCTTGGTCGCGGACGGTCGTTTAGAGCGCATAGTCGTTCAGCTTCGGCCTGGCGCAGCGCCGCACCGCCTACGAATCTCTATGCGCGAACGTGAGCCCGCTCCTCAATCTGGTATCTTCGGAATTTTGAGGGAGTGTGAATTCTCGGACGTCTTCTTCTTTCTCTCGGTTTTGATCTCCGGAAGCCGGTTTAGTCGAAGGGGGTCTTCAATAGTGTTGTGGTTAAAAATACCCCATCCCTTTCCCGTTGCCGGTGGGACGAACTCGATACCGTTAGATTCGTAAAATTGCTGCAGCCGCGCAACCTGGCGCGTTATCCCTTGGTCACCCTTCTCGGCCCGCTGGATGGTTTTGCGGGAGACACCAGACAACGCTGCGACCTGATCCTGGCTGAGGCCAAGGAACTCACGCGCTATCTGCAATATGGTCGGCGGCGCTACCAGCATAAGGATTCTTTGGCATGGATCGGTCGAGTCGGCAAATCGAAGAAAAATCTGTTGACTCGATGGCGCCACAGGCGCCATTAATGGCGCCTAAGGAGCCGACAAGCTATTCCGTAGCGCACGCGGCGTCTAGCGCTTCGAATCCTTGAGAAGCCCGATATAGGAGGCGCTTGGAATCATGAACTTTCAAATGCTACTGGATCTTCCCCGCCTTCAGCGGCTAGTCGCCGACCTTCAACGGCTGAAGGTTGGTTCCGTGAAGGCTTCGTCCTTATTGGACATCCCCACCTTAAACGACTGGAGCTTCACCAAGAGGGCGGAGGCGTGCCTTGCGGGCGTCGTCCATGACCATCCGACGCTTCCGGATGGTCATCAGATCATCACCAGCCAGCTCTTCGCCCACTACGTCGAGGACGACAAGCATTTCGTGCGGACGCTCAGTCGTTGGTACCGGATCGGATCCCCGGCGCCGGAGGTCAAGTCATGAAGCACAAGATGACCGCCAGCGCATTCAAGGAATTGGCGAAACACCTTGGTTTCTTCATCGCGTATTGCGTACTACGTCGCGCTCTTCGCGGCACCCTCCAGTTTCGAGGCAACGCCGGCGGATTGATGATCGTCGTCGTAGACAGGCGGTGGATCGAACGGTTCCAACGTGCGGCCGAACTGCTTCTCTCCGGCCGAAGGCGCACAATCTTCAATACCAGGACATCGGGGCGGGCGGTGGTCGTCTTCGAGACGGGATCGAAGAGAAAGATCGACATCGACTGGCTTTCGCCGCGGCATCAAACAATGGTGGTGACCGACTCCCTAAAGGCATTACCTCAAAACCTGCGGCTGACCGCCGACGTGATCGTCACAGTCGAGAAGCCGACGGCGAGACACCTCATGGCTGCCCGGAAACTCGCAGGGAGATCGGCAATCGACGCGGCTGCTGCGGATGGGCTCGCCAAGCAAGGTTGGGATGCCATCGGAGCCCTGGTCGGTCGGCAATCGTTCGAAAAGATTGACTTCGCGAACCTGGCGGCCGCCCAGGGTGAGGTTCATGACGCTCCCCGCTTGAGTGAGCTGCCTGGATTCGGGCCTGCGCGCCAGTGGGCTGCCGAGCTTGTCGCCGATCTCGCTTTATGGAGGGCCGGGCAGCTTGCCTGGTCGGAAATCGACAAGGCGGCACTGCTGATGGGACCGCCTGGTGTCGGAAAGACGCTCTTCGCCGCGACGCTGGCAGCGGAGCTCAAAATTCCGCTTGTCTTGGCTTCGGTCGGAAAATGGCAGTCCACGGATGGCGGATATCTCGGCGACACGCTCCGCGCGATGCGGGCGTCTTTCGCTGAAGCGAAGTCGAAATCTTGCGCGGTGCTGCTCATCGATGAACTCGATGGCATCGGAAATCGATCGCATTCGAGCCAATATCAGTTCTACGAGGCAAACGTTGTCAACAATTTCCTGGAGTTGACGGGAGGGCTGGACACGATGGAGGGGGTGATCCTTCTCGGTGCGACAAATCGACCAGCAGACATCGATCCGGCAATCCTTCGAGCCGGTCGGTTCGAGAAGCATATCGAGATCGGGCTCCCCGATCCGGAAGAGCGTGCGGCAATCCTGGCTTTCCATCTAGGCGGCGGACTTGCTGCCGAGAAGATTCGGCCCGTAACCGACCTGCTGCACGACGTCACGCCAGCAGATCTGGGATGGCTGGCAAGGAGGTCTAAAAGGATTGCGCGAGGACAAAAGCGCGCGGTTCAGGTTACGGACATCGAAGCGAGCCTACCGCGGCGCATCTACTTTTCGGACGACGTACTGCGCCGTATCGCGACCCACGAGTGCGGCCACGCGATAGTCGCGATGACGTCGGGGTTTGTCGACGTAGTATCCCTCGAACTGCAGGATTCAATCCTTGAAGGGGGAAGCATCCAATCGGGAGGTCGGACCCGCTACGATATCAACGAACCGATGCTGCCGACGGAACACCTGTTGCGCGCCAAAATCCGGATCGCGCTCGCCGGTATGGCGGCCGAGGAGGTGGTCCAAGGCAGTCGTTCGATAGGTGCAGGCGGGATCATGGGTTCCGATCTCGACAACGCGACCCAGATTGCGACGCGCATGGTCGCCAGTTATGGATTCGGCAAGGTTCCCCGCTTCGACGCCGAGCACTCCCGTGTCGGCGAATCCTATAGGCCTCCGCCTGAAATCAGGGCCGAGATCGATGCGATCCTGGCGAAAGAGTGGAAGGCTGTGAAGGAGTTATTGACCCGAGAGAAGGGCCGGCTTATGCGCTTGACCGCCGAACTGGTCGTCGATCGAAGGATCGAGCTGCGCTCATTTGGCAAATGTTAGGTCGGACAATGTTCGATTGGGCTTCGTCTACCAGAACAACATCGACCCATTCCCAAGCCTTTCGAAAGCCCGAGGCTGTCAATTCGCCCTGGCTGCAAAGCTGTACCGCGCGGCGAAGCCGTCGCGCTCGGCCGCATCACTGTCGCCGGAAGTGTGGGCGAACCCTTTGATGGTCGAATTCTTGATTGAGCCCTGGACAGCGCCAATCTGTTTCGGCTTACTAAGCTCGACTCGCTTGCCCACGACAGGGACGGGGGACCGAAGCCTGAAACGACTCTTCGTAGAATTCCGATCTTCGACTTTCGATTGTTCAGAAACTTACAAGTTTTTCAGCTTATGCGGTTTGTATTCCAGATCCAGCCCGCGGCTCCTTCCTTGCCCGCATGCAATTCGATGTCCGTCCGATTAAAGCGTCGTAGGTAGCAACAGTGTCCAAACGTAGATGCTTTATCGTCGCTTCTTTCGGAGTGGATCTTCATCCTCTGATATCGTGTATTCAGGAGACTGGGTGGTGGGTCGTCAACGTAGAGGGAGACCGATCAGGCAGCGCGCACTTGTATGAGACGGTGTCGGAATCAATCGCGGCGGCCGATGCGGTGATCGCCGTCCTCGATAGGCAAAGCCTACAAGATGTCGCCTTCAGGCTGGGATTGGCGGTTGGCAGCAAACGCCCCGTTCTTCTAATTGCAGGCGAAACTCTCGACAGGTTCCGCACGGACTCGATTCTGGCGGCACTACCTCGTTTCCAGGGTAAGTTGACAGACGAACAAGCTCTTCGATTCCACGTGGCCGCGTTCCTTGAAGGCGTCGAAAAGGACGTCGGTCGACCGAAAGCCGCCGGCCGCGCGCCCGCGCTGCCCAGGGGCAGCTCACATCATTTTCAGATGCCGGACTCGATGTTGGAACGACACCTCTATGAGGCGTTCCAACTCGCGACGGAGATTGGAGCGATCCAACATGCGCCGCCGATCCTCAACGACCGTAGCTTTCGTCCTGACTTCGCCATCTGGATGGACAACGACCATGGAACCATAGTCAATCCGATAGTGGTCGAGGTTGCAGCGATTGGACCCGCATTTTCTCTAGAACGGAAGATCGGGCAGATCCGCAAGTACGCCACGGAAGGCGGAATAGGCACGGCGATGCTTGTCGTCGACGGCGCAACGGCTTCTCTCGACGTTCGGGCCACCGACCCCCTTACGATCGTGGTGGGATTGGAAGCGCTTGTGGAATTGCTTGCCAAGGGTGAGCTGTGGCGCGCTATATCGGTGGCCCGCAACAGCGCCGCCGAAGGCGGGCGGTGAACTCATGGAAACCGATTTGGATTTCGTAGGCGCGATCGCCGAAGCATTGGTCCGCTCGGACGCTAGCGACAGCAATCACGAGCGCGGTCGAATTCTTGAGGAGATCGTGCGTTACGTGTTTGGAGCGCTACCAGGTTTCACGCATTGGAGGAACCGAGTCATCACGAACAAAGGCGATGCAGAGTTCGATGTATGCTTTCAAAACGATGTTCGTCAAAATCCCTTTAATTTCGCCAGCGCCGCGATCGTCATCGAATGCAAGAATACCGGCAGGCCGGTAGGCAGCGGCGATGTCCGCAAGTTTATCTCCAAAATGGACGATCATCAGTTGGATTGGGCATTCTTAGTCGCAGCCAATGGGATAACAGGAGCGGGTAAGAAAACGTCTCACGCGCATTCGGTCATACAAACCGCACGGCTCCGGAGGAGAAACCTTCTGGTGATTACTCGGAAGGAATTGCAATCTTTGCGAAGTGCAAGCGAGTTCGTCGCCCTAGTCCGCGACAAAATTATGCTTCACAGCCTTAACTCGCCGATGTTCGCTTAGATCCCGATTACGTCGAATATCGGCGACGGCTCGGATCACTCAAAGATGTCGTAGACGCGGCAGTTTCTTCCAGCTTCACAGAGAAAGGTCGGAACAAGGAGCGGCGCAGTGCCTCAGACCGCTCACCTCGTGCATCGGCTCATCGACCGAGCGCATCAACAAACGCATCGTGCGCCCGGAACGACTCGCATTCGCGACTGTCACCACTTTCCAGCCTTTCCAGTCGCTGATCTGCACAATCACGACGGCTGATTTCGGATAGATATGGATGAACTGTCCGTCCGTTCCGACGGCAGTGAAATCGGAGCGCTTCTCGCGCACCCACCAGAAGTATCGATAGTCCATTGGGCAAGAGGCGTTCTGCGACGGATTGCCTTCAGGGATCGCATCATTGCCGCCCTGCATTCGCATTGTCGCCAGGTCAAACCAGGCAGCAGGAACAACGTGTCTTCCGCCCAGGGTCGATCCTCTGTTGAGAACAAGCATGCCAAAACGCCCCAGGTCGTCCACCGTCGCCTTGAAGCAACAGTTGCCCATGGCCGTGCCGGTCCTGTCGACGCCCCATTTTGCGATCGAAGCAGCCCCGATCGGATTCCAAAGCTTCTGAAACGCGAGATTGGGAAGTTTCTTGCCGACGATCCTTTCCGAGGTTAGTGCGGCGATCGCCGCGTCGAGTGCGGAATAGGCGAAGGGTGGCCGTTGTGCGGAGACGCGGGCTCGGTATGCCCTGGCGAAGTCCTCGATGCTTTCCGTTCTCTTTTCCCGAACATTCTTCAACAGCCGTGCATTGTCAGAGAAGTACCCGTGCCATCCCCACTCGCTCCATCGGACACCGGACCGCATGCGAAGCACATGATCAAGCGGCACATCCGCATACGCGCTTGCGGGATCGCGAGCCACGCCGGGTACGAACGTCTTTATGGGTCGGGCGAGCACCGAGGCGAAATCAGCCGCTGACCGAGCGTGAAACTTTTCAGCTATCGCGGCGCCGACCAGCGTGGAGGTGATCGATTTCGTAACCGACGCGATTCCGTAGGGCCTGGTGGGACCGTTTGGCGACGCGCCATCGTCTTTGCAGTAGGACGAATCCTTCGCATACCGTTCGAGCCGGATCCGCCCCTTCTTGATGACGAGGAGCGCACATACTCGAGCGTCCCTCATGAACTCTGAGATGGAACATTTAGAGCCTTTCCCGGCGCAATCGATAGCGACGTCACCGAGAGCCTCGCCCCGAGGCAAAGAGGAAGGATGCGCGGACCGCGGAATTGTCGAGTTTTCAGCCGAGGCTTGCGCGGTGCCCAGACAGATCAAGAGAAAAACAGCGATAATCCGCATGGCGGTATCCTTGTTTGAGGCGGGGTGCTTTCGGGAGGAGCCTCACAGGTGTTCCAGCCGCAGGGTCCGTCACTTGTACAAAAACGCGACCCCGGCCACGATCATTCTGCCATGACCGTGTTCAGCAGTGCAGCGAGCCTGGCGCCGCCCGTCGCGAGCTGCTTGTCGAGAGTCTCCCGGACTGCGGCCTGATAGTCCGGTCCGATGTGAATCTTGTTGTCGGTGCCCAGTGGAGGGGTCAGATCGTAGACCTGCTTGCCGATGGTATGGCACTCGTTGATCCATTTGACAGCGAAGCCCTGGCCTATAGCAGGCTGCGGAAGGTTGGGGACGATCGTCCGGTCCAAGCGATCCGCGTACGATCCCCAACTCCAGTCCGCCGCGCCCACGAGGTAGTCGTCCCAGAGCGCGTGTAGCTTGACCGGTCCGGAGGGGAGGGGCGCACCGCTCGGGTCGGCGAGCTCCATCTGCACGAGCGTCGCGTTGCCGCCGCCGTCGCCGTTCTTCTCGGCGCAGTGCAGGGGTTGGGTTGAATCCCCGACAAGATGAATCAAAAGCATGAGATCGCGGCGGCGGTCTTCTGCAGCCTCGGTCTTGTCCGCTACGGATTTGGCGAGTCGTTCCAGCGCAGACACAAGGCATTGCGAGTTCTTGCAATCCTTCTCGCTGTACTCGGCCTCCCCGTAGTCGACATCGACGAAGTGCCAAGGTTTGGTCGACTTGCCCTCGGGAGTATTCTTGTAGTCGTCCGCCCAGCTTGCAATTGAAGCGGCTGACACGTTGCCGAGCATGGCCGCCACCTGCGCTGCGGCGGCAGGAGTGAGATGGCGCATCGCTATCTCTGCGACGATGGAATGACCTCGGTCACCCCAGGCCATCGCGGGCCCGGCTGCCGTTATGAGAGCGAGGCACGCGGCGGGCAACAAGGTCTTAAGACGGTTCACGGGGTGCTCCTTTCGTTGGTCGCACGAGACCGATTTTAATCATTGCAGGCTGACTCTGGTAACGAGCCTCGCCCTTGAAGCCCGACGGAGGTTCTTGGCGCCGGCTGCGATGTCGAGGTTTCTCCGGCGCGCCTCTCGAGTGGTCGAGCCGGGCACCGCCTTCTCGATCTCCCGCAGGTCGGCTTCCGTCACCTCGTCGTCGGCGCACGCCCCCTTCTTGTTCCATGAATTCCGCGCGATCGGGCTGGCGACAGCGGCCGTGATGGCGCTGCCTGCGACGTCGTCGCGAGATACCTGCCGCTGTTTGATTAAGGCCTGAATAGCCTCGCCAAGGATGTTCGCGGAGTTATCGAAGTCGACGTCCGAGAGCGCCCGGTAGTCCTTGTCCGTGCGGCCGTCGCTAAGGCACTGATGAGCAGTGAACAGCCAGTCGTGAACGACGTATGCGGGCGCGTATCCCCACGGATGAAGCCCGCGGAAGACTTGGAAGACCTGCGGGATCGATCCGCCGTCGGTATACATGACGCCCGGTACGATGGTCTGACCCGGTCCGGTTCCACCTCGCTGGAAGGTGAGGCGGTCGGAGGGATCCGGTACGAATACGAACTTACCGTCACCCGACGATCCGCCTTCGCCGACCCACATGACAAAGAGACTTCCGGTAAACTTGCCGGGCGGCAGCTCGTCGAAACTGATTGTCGTGCATGCCGATAGCATGATGATGGCGGCCATCGCGAGAACGCCCAGCGGGCGGAACATGATGGACAGTGCCGACCAAGCGATTGTAAAGCTCCCCGCCCGCATCGCGTCACTGCGCCGCGCAGAGTTTCGCCAAACCCGGCTCCGCCGAAGACTGCGAGAACTCGTCGAATTGGAAGTGGAACGTCCCTGGTATGCGCAGCCTGTAGGTGCCGAATTTGAAATACGGACCACTGAGCGGAAGCTTAGCGCTGCTTTTCAACGTCGCGCCGATGTTGCCGCGGACCGAGACGATCTTCTGGCCGTTGGCCCATATATCGACCTCGCCGGGAGTTTGCGGACCATACTCGTTGTCAGTACGGCCGGGCTTTATCCGGTACATCATGTCCACCCACCCTTTGCGCGGGTCGGGTAGCGGACGGTTTGCCTCCGGCTCGATCGTGATATCTGCGTTGCCGAAGTATTTTTCAGGTTCGGCCACGAAGGACAGCGCGCTGAACTGTGAGACGACGGCGGTATCGGCGATGCCGAGAGTGTCCGACAGCTGTTGTGAATTGGCTGCGGGCGCTTCCGGCTTCAGCGTCTTGAGAAGGTCCTCCTTGAAAAACTGCTGGGCCAGCGCGGGCTGCGACTTGGTGAGAAGATCGAGCGATTGCAACGTCCTGATCCCGCTGACGACCTTTTCGTCAAGCGGATTGAGCTTACGGAGAGCCGCCTGCGCTGCGACGAGCGCGTCCGGATCGCCCTCCGCCTTGGCGACGACGCGTCGTACCTCGTTGTCCTGGACCGTTATGTGGAACACGCCGTTGTCGAAGCGCTGAGCGACCATGGGGCTGCCGTCGCCAGGTCCCTTCCATTGCCCGATCACCGATCTGGCACTGCCTGTCGGCGGCACGTCGCCGTTTATTCGGAAGCTGAATTGATACCAGACCTCGTCGCCGAACGTGGGCCAGGAAGTTTTGATGGTTCGGATTTCGGCGCGCTGGCAGTCGTCTTCGCATTTGTCGCCGTTGTCACCCGCCTGCACCACGACGTCGATGGCGGATGCTCCACATCGGCCAGGCGAGATGAAATCCCATTGACGGGGCAGTATTTCCTGCTCTGTCCACTTGGACTTGTTCAACGTCTTGACATCGAAATTGTCGTTCAGATCGGCGGCCATCGCCAGACCCGAAACCAAGAAGCATGGTATGAACAGAAGGCTGGCACGCATATCGACCCCCCGACCGTAAAGCGAACGCCAGACTGTAGCATATGCTCGATAAAGTTGAAGTAGTAATATCGGGCAGCTATCAAGATCGATCAACGTGAGCGAGTATCGTTGTGGCAAGCAACGCGTGCTGGCTTTCCTAGAACCGAGCCAAAAGTGCCGAGTTGTGTGGAGGACGCCCGAGTTTTATCGACGGATGCTGAGACGGTCCGAGCGGCGAATGCGACTCGTAGTCGTTCGCTTTGCGGTGAACCTCAGTGCTGCCGTGCTGGAAATACAACTGTAATAATAGATACGCAATCATATGCTTTAGATTCAACCGAGCTATGACGGGGCACGTTTGCCGCGCGGACGCGTCTGGGCGCTTCTTGGGAGGGAAATGCCATGGCTGTTGCAGGTGCTAAGAACGACGCGGTTTCCATTGCGGCGCATCGCGGGGACGCAAAGACGCTCCTCGCATTCGACGTTCTGACGGATTCGGCCAAAAAGGGCCTCGCCGGCTTCACCATCAAAGTGAAGCCGCCAACTCGCGAAGCGTACTACCTGATAAACGATCTTCAGTTCGAACATCCGGATCAGCACGCGCGCGACCCGTCCGAAGCCGAGAATTCGACAATGAACGCGCCGATCCACAAATTCAGATGGCTTCATGTACCGGGACAGGACCACCAGGGTCTCTCGCCGGAGTTCGGCGATTACACCTACACGGTAACGCCTCGCTATTTTAACGAAACCAACAAGATGGTGGCTTTCGAAGCGGGACTGAGCCTAGACGTCATCGTGCGGCTCGCACCGAATCGCGATAATCGCCGAGCTCTAACGATTTCAATAACTTACTTGAATCGCCGCTGATGGGTATCGTCAATTTGCAATAGATTTTTCGCCAGCCATGCGGGCTGGGCGTTCGCTGCTGTTTTGCTTCGCCGCTATAACGTTCCCAATGAAGACAACAGTCGACAGCTTCCATCTGCCGGCATCGTTGCGGGATGGATGCCGGCAGGTAGGTTGAGGAGGCCGCCATCTCTGGCGGCTCTATTTTTTATTGCGCAGGAGCTGGAGCTGGCGCGGGAGCCGGCGTTGCGGGCGCAGTGGTTGTTGCTGGCGGCGTTGCGGGTGCTGTCGTGGTGGCCGGTGGCTGCGTTGTGGATGTTTCGGCCGGTGCCGTGACCGGCGGGGCACTCGTGCGCGGCCAATAAGACCAAGCCAATGCCAGGACTACGATGGCAGCAGCCACGCTGGCCCACATTGTCCATGGAGAGCGGTCGCGGATTGGCGTCGTTCGCAAATCGGGATTTGGTCGATTGAAATCGTTTGTCATGGTTCTTCCTCCTGAGAGATTAAAACCATGAATGTAACAAAAAGTTCCGTCGCACGGATTTGGAGCGAGCGAGAGTTTTGGCGCGGTTCAACGATCTGCGGACAGGACGGCCGCCGAATAGATCGGCGGCAGCGCTGAATGCACCTGCAATTTGGGCGCTAGTTCGTCAGACGGGTGCTCTGATCAGCGGCTTTCTGGCCGATGTCTTTGAACGCAGCGACGAGGGACGCCATGTCGTCGGCGGCATAGTAGTTGCTGGCGGACCCAGCGCATGACAGCAGGAGCGCCTTTCCGTTCGCCGGCGCCATGAAAGCCACGGTGTAAATCGTAACGCCCGCCGCCTTTGCGCTAGTGCAGGTGGTTAGCGTGGCGTCATCCAGCGCCTTGTTCCAGTTGCTGCTCTTCCCGGTGTTTTCGCCGTCCGTCATCAGGACGATGTATTTTGAGAACGTGGTGTTGCCTTTGCTCGACTGGTTGGTGGTTTCCTTGGCGTCCATCAAGGCCTGGTAGGCCGTGCTCATCGCAGTTGTCATGTCAGTTCCACCGGTCGGATAAGCAGGGATGTTGCTGACGTAAGTCCGGACGCCTGCCGTGCCCCATGCAATGTCTTGCGTCGTTTGCATCGTATCGGTGAAGGAAACCGCGCCGGTTCGAACAAGCGTATCCGTCGTGTCGGCTGCTTCGGCAGCGTCGAGCTGGTCAAGGAGCGTGGCGGCGGCCAGCTTGAGTGCCGCGCTCTTGTTTACATAGCAGGGCTTGGTCGTCGGAATGATCGGGGGGTCTACCCAATTGTCCCTTGTGAAGTTCATACATTTTGTGGTCAACGATTGAACGACGTCGGTAACGAATGACATTGACCCCGAGCGGTCCAGCACGACATACATCGACATCGCGTTCTTGCTGGCGGACTGGCTGGTCGTAGAGCTGGAGGCGCCCACCGTCGCCGTCTTTGGCCCGACCAGTTGGGTCAGCCCATTCAAGGCGACGCCATAGGATGCCTGCACCTTGACGGTGTAGGTTTTGCTGCCGGTTCCGGTCGATGTCTGGGCGGCCGTCGCCGTTGTCCCTGCTTTGATGGCGGCAAGTTCGCTTGCAGTGGCATAGTTCGACATCTGGCCGGCGACAAAGTTGGCCGCAAGCGTTTGCGCCTCGGCAATCGTGGATGTTCCGCTTGCCAATGCGGTGGCGGCAGCAAGAGCCGCCGCGTCGGTCGCCTGTTCAAGCTGGCGCTGTGCAAGAAACTCATTTGTGACATCGACGGCAATGCCGCCTGCACCCAACAGGACAGGCAGTACCAACGCCGTCATGATGCCGAAATTTCCGCCTCGATTTGAAACGAGACGTTCAAGAATGGGGTGCAAGACGCGGGCGATAGACATTGGCATGCCTCGTTGAAACCAGAGCTTCTTCTGAGCTCTTTGTTTGTCAGAACCCTCTTAAGTAGTGTTTGATAAAATAGATAAACTCGTTCCTATGTGCCGAAAACGGTTGATATCGCCGTTAAGATATCGTTAAGGCGAGCCAACGGGTCTAAGTTCCGCAGTTGCCGAGCGGGCTTCAGCTATCGATGTGGTGGCTTGCTGCAGCGGTCCCGCGTCCAGCAACAGAGTGGCCTGGCGCTAGCCCAATGCCCTGAAGCCGATCGCTTCGAGTACTGAAGGCAACATCCAGCGGTGCGCCATGTTTCCATCAGGATTGTTGATTTCCAACATAACAGGCTCATACTCCGCCGATCCCACCTGCATCTGCGCATCACGGAGGAGAGATGTCGATGTCATTGGACCGCGACCGCATTCGAGATCAACAGCGTGAAACATGGGACAAATTTTCGTCAGGCTGGAAGAGGTGGGATAATCTGGTTCTGGGATGGTTGGCGCCCTTCGGCGAGGCGATGATCCGCCATGCCGAGATCAAGGACGGCTTCAACGTGCTCGATGTGGCTGCGGGAACTGGCGAGCCGGGTCTGACGGCTGCGGCTTTGATACCGAATGGCGAGGTGACGATTACCGACCTCTCGGAGCGGATGCTGATGGTGGCGGCAGAAAATGCGCGTCGCCGGGGCCTTCGAAATTTCAAGACCAGAGTTTGTGACGCTGGCGATCTGCCGCTCACCGACGCCAGCTTCAATGCGGTCCTCTGCCGATTTGGCTTCATGTTCTTTCCGGACATTGCCATGGCTCTCAAGGAATTCTCGCGGGTGGCGAAGCCCGGTGCGCGCATTTGTGCAGCCGTCTGGAGCGCTCCGGATAAGAACCCGTGGGCGACGACCATCATGGGTCCGATCGCCCGCCACGTGGAGATACCACCACCGCCGAGCGGTTCGCCCGGGTTGTTCCGTTGCGCGCCGGATGGCTTCATTTCGGCGGCATTCGCGAAGGCCGGGCTGCGCGATATTGGCGAGGAAGAAATCTCGTCGACGATGATCCACGAGAGCCCCGAGCGCTATTGGGATTTCATGACGGATGTCGCAGCGCCTGTCGTGGCCGGACTATCGAAAGCAGACGCGGCGACCCAGGCACTTATCCGCGATGAGGTTCTCGGGTTGGCGAAGCAGTCTGCGCGCGACGGTCAGGTGCGCATGCTTTCGACCGCCAAGGTGGTTTACGGCACGCGCTAGGCCGCAAGACGAGCACTTGGCATTCGATTCCACAATGGAAATGTCGGGCTGGGAAAAGTTGGGGTGGCGTTGCGTGCATGTTCGCAACGCCTTAACCTGTAATTGGTACGAAGGAGGCGAAGACACGGTCGGAAGGTCCCATGGGTCACTCAGGTAAACCAGTATCGCTCGTTCTGAAGCTCGTCATGCCGTTTGCTGTCACGGTTCTCATCGTTGCAGCTATTTTTGGCACGATGCGATGGTCCACGAAGCAGACCGACATCGCTGCGATTGCTCGACAGAAGCAATTGGTCGAACTCGTCGTTTCGAAGTTGAGGGCAAACGTCGCGCATGATCAGGAGAGTGCCACTGTCTGGGACGATGCCGTCAAGGCGGTGACGGGAACCATCGACAAGGAGTGGATCGACGCCAATCTCGGAAGCTGGACGCATACCTACTTTCGACACGACGGCGCATTTGTCGTCAGGTCCGATGGTGAGCCCATCTTTTCGTTCTTGATCGACGAGCCCGACGAGGGCGCGGCCTACAAGGACGTTCAACCGCAAGCGGCTCCGCTCATCGCGAAACTTCAGGAACGGCTGGCGCGCGGCGATAAAACCGGGATAACGGACCAGGTTCTCAGCATTGGCGAAAGCGACCTGACGACCGTCCACGGCCATCCGGCGATCCTCAGCGTCAAGCCGATCGTGTCCGACAGCGGCAAGGTCGAACAGGTCCCAGGCACTGAGGTGCTCCATATTGCGGTGCGCTACCTCGATGGGAATTTCCTGACAATGCTGGAACGTGAGTATCTCTTCCAAAACATGCGTTTTGCCTGGAGCGCAAAGGATGCCGATGAGCTTTCCAGTTCGGCTCTTGTCGGAACATCGGGTCCAATCGGCTATCTGACCTGGACGCCGTTCGAACCAGGCGCCGGCGTCCGGGCAACGCTCGAGCCCGTGCTTGCCTTGTCTGCCTTCGTCCTTCTTGGAGGCGTGAGCGCGTTGAGCGCGATTATTTGGCGCCGTTCGATGAAGCTGGCTGAAAGCCAAGCCAAGCTTAGCCACCTTGCGCACCATGACACGCTGACCGGACTTCCGAACCGTGCGACATTCAATCAACGGCTAAAATCGGCTCTTGGCGCTGCGGCGTCAAATCGCGTTTCGGTGCTTTTCCTCGACCTCGACCGCTTCAAGTATGTCAACGACACGCTCGGCCATGCGGTAGGAGACAAGGTCATCATGCAGGTGGCCTCGCGGCTTCAGGAAATCGTTGGCGACGCGATGGTTGCGCGATTGGGGGGTGACGAGTTCACCGTGCTGCTGGAAGGCGTATCCGCGCCGGACATCAAGGAAATATGCGGCAAGTTGATAGCGGCCGTTCGAGAGCCCTTCGACATAGCCGGGCAGCCGGTTCTAATTGGCCTAAGCATCGGTGTTGCCATGACTGACAAGGATCGACCCGATGGCGCCGACCTCACGCGAAGGGCCGATATCGCCCTTTACCACGCCAAGTCGGCCGGAAGAAACCAGTTCGCGATTTTCGGCACGCATATGGATGCCGTCATTCAGGCGCGCGCGGATCTGGAGCGCGACCTTCGCGTCGCCGTTGAATCACGCACTCAGATCGAAGTTCATTATCAACCGGTCTACTCAGCCTTGGAACAGCGAATAACCAGCGTCGAGGCACTTGCCCGTTGGCGTCATCCGACGAGAGGAATGATTCCGCCGGATGTCTTCATCACTGTCGCGGAAGAAATCGGCCTGATCGAGCGTCTCGGAAAGACCATCGTCGAAGAGGCCTGCCGAACCGCGAAGCAATGGCACGAGGTGTCGCTGTCGGTAAACGCTTCGGCTATCGAACTCCGCAGTCCGGCCTACCCCTTGCAGATCGCTGCGTTGTTGCATCGGCTTGAATTCGATCCAAGCAGGCTCGAGATTGAGATTACGGAGAGCGCATTAACTGATGACACCGGACAGTGCGAGAAGAACATCGGCGCGATGCGTGAGATGGGCATCAGGTTCGCGCTAGACGATTTCGGAACCGGGTTTTCTTCGTTTGGGCGACTGCAGAGTCTTGATGTCGATCGGATCAAAATCGACCGTTGTTTCATAAGCGGCTTCGGAAAGCCCGGTGGCAGCGAAGCTATCGTTGAAGCAATCATCGGACTGGCACGGGCAAAGGGCTTGAAAACAACGGCTGAAGGCATCGAAACGGCTGAGCAAAACCTTCTGCTCCGAAAGCTGGGCTGCGACGAGATGCAGGGATTTTTGCTGTCCAAACCCCTGACGGGCGAGGCCGTTTCCAGCCTGTTGGCGATGTCGGAGACGAGCGACATCGGCCGAAATGGAATCTCGAGCCCTCCCGTAAGGTGAGTGAACCTGAAGGAATTCGAGCAGTTTCCGACTGATATTCTGTGGCAGCGAAAGCAAGGGGTAGGTCGGTTACCCAATTCGGCCTAAGGCAGATGTCCGAGTGATGCGTTGCTCTCGATCTAGCGGTAATCTAAAAATGAGACATGGGAAAGCGAACCGTTTCATTCGTATTTGACCTGATAAAACTTGCGATGGTCCTATCGCTGGTCGCTTTCAACTTGGGTGCCCATCACCAGGCATTTGCCACAGATAACCATAGCGAATTGCTGATCCACAAGACTGTTTTCGCCTATCATGTCGCCAAGGTTGACTGCGTCAACAAGGTAGGGACGTCTGACCCTGACAGGCACCGTGGCAAGTTCGGTGGCCGAAGGTGCTGCAGCGCGGCCTGCCCAATTCTTGCAATTCTGACCTCGGTCGCCGCCGTTCCGCTCCATCGCCAAAAGAACATCGAGGCGAACGCCGAGTGCGTGGAACATGTTTTCATCGTTTCCCGAATTCTTCATCGTCCTCCGATAGCTTGAGCTGCGGTCTCGCACGACAAGCAATTGGTCGCGTGGAGAGTTGGTCGCGAACGGTCAGCCGGGACAGTCTGGTCGATATAGACGCCGGCTGTTAGCACCAAAATACCCCCAACACGACATTGTCTTCGCTCGTCGCCAAGGCCCGCCTTGAGGCAACCGCAACCGGGATGGTTTGCGGCAGTCCTCGACCAATTTCAATGGGTCTCCCCTCGCGCAGCGATCTTCCCGGACCTTGTCCGATTGCAGTTGCGAAAGCGGGGATCAAGCCTTCACTCGATTTGCTCCGTGCTTCAAACCCAGGAGATTCGCCATGCCAAGCAATGTCACCAACGTCATTCGCCAGACACCACGAAAACTATGCCGAGCAGTGTGGGATACGATGCCAAATCCCGTCATGCAGACCGTGCCGATGCGCCATACCGGGAGGTTTATCTATCGAAGGTTCACTCGCAATGTCGTCCGTCTTCAAAGCCACTATACGCATTTCATGAGAAATCCGCCGCTGCTGGAGGTTCTTGCAGGCCTTTTGACCAACTACGATCAGGGATCGACACTTCGTCTCGCTTCGATCGGATGCAGCACAGGTGCGGAGCTGTATTCGGCATTGTATGTTCTGCGCCAGGCGCGGCCCGACTTGAAGATATTGGCACAAGGTGCTGATATTTCGACAGCAGTCGTCGAGGTTGCGCGTCGCGGCATCTATCGCCCCAACGCTCCCTCGGCTGAGGGTGGGCTCTATCTTGCCGGCCGCGCGGAGGTTTCCAGTCAGGACATCGACGCGCTTGGCGGCATTCTTGAAATCCTGCCGGACGGGACGCTGAGCGTGCATCAGCGGCTTCGCGAAAATGTAACCTGGCTCACGGCCGATGCCACCGCTCGCTCGCTGGTCGACATCGTCGGTCAGCAGGATATCGTTTTGGCCAATAATTTCATTGGACCAATGGAAGACCCCCTTGCCGAAGCTTGTCTGCGCAACATCATGAAGCTCGTGAAGCCCGGCGGCATTTTGGTCGTCGAAGGCATCGACATCGATCTCAAGACGCGAATCTTGAAGGCATCGAACTTCGACCCCGTCCTCGACCGGCAAGAGGATATCTGGACTGCCGATCCCTCGAAGGGAGGGTGGCCCTGGGTGCGATGGAGCCACGAACCTGTGGACCACAATGAAGCGACGTGGCGATTCCGCTACTCAGTCGTCTTCCGCCGCGCTCGAAGCTGAGCGAAGGTTATCTGTTCCGAAGATGGGTCGTTGGGGAGTGTGTTCTTCAACGCCGCCAGCCGGAGGCCGAACCGTTGCTGCCATTTGTTGTCCCGGTCTTTATCGCAAAGATCGGGACGGTGCGTCGGGCTCTGATTGATGAGGCCCGCGCCTAGTCATCCTCTTCCGGCATCATTTTGATGTAGTTGATACCCGCGTAGAATAGACCGGAAAGGATGATTGCGGCGATTGCAAAGTATATGCTGTGCACGGTCCTCGGGTAGTCCCGCGCAAGCAAATGCAGCATGTCATACGAGAATATGGCAACCGCTGCCAAAACGGCTGCCAATACAAGGGCTATGTTTCGACTGATAAACCTGACCATGACACATCTCCTTCGCAGCCAAAATAGCAGCGCAAAATTAGGCGAGGATTAGGACGCCTTTGTGTCGCAGGTTTTCAATGACCTCTTAGCCTACCGCGCTCTTGTCGCCCGGGAGCAACAGGGTTTCGCTCAGCCTCCAGAGGCGCTCGGCGGCATCGGGGTCGACGGCGTAGGACATCACGCCGCTTCGCCTCGTAGCGTCGCCGATCTTCCAGCCCGTCTTCTGGTCGAGGGGTTCCAACGAGGCGATGTCGACATTTTCGCAATAGACGCCGCCTATGCCATCCAACTGTGGGCTGGTGGCGCACCAGACACTGGTGGCGGCTCCCTGGGGGATCGTCTTCAGGTTTCGCGAGGGATCGAGGATCGGCTTGCCGTTCTCGTCGATGACTCCGGCTTTGCGCAGCTCTTCAGTCGAGAGGTGCTTTTCAAGACCGGTTCCAACAATGCTGCCGGGATGGACGGAAAAGGCGCGGACGCCTTCCGATTTGCCGCGATGGTCCAGTGCGAGCGCGAACAGGATGTTCGCTGTCTTCGATTGGCCGTAGCCCGCCCAACGATCGTAGTCGCGCCGTTCGAAATTGGGGTCGTCGAATATGACCGGGGAGTAATGATGTCCCCAGGACGAGACGGAGACGACACGCGCGCCGTTTGCCTTGAGGAGAGCCGGCCAGAGGCGGGAGACGAGCTGGAAATGGCCCAGATGGTTCGTTGCAAATTGGGATTCATAGCCCCTGGCGTCGCGAGCAAGGGGGCAGGCCATAATGCCCGCGCTGTTGACGAGCATATGCAGCGGCCGGCCAGTGGCCAGAAACCTCTCCGCGAAGGCATCGATCGAGGCAGGGTCGAGGAGGTCCATGGTCTCGACCTCGACATCGATCCCCTGAAGTGCGCGGGCGGCCCTTTCACGGTCACGCGCCGGCACAATGACGGTGGCTCCAGCAGATCGCAAAACCCGCGCGGTCTCTCGACCGAGGCCCGAATAGCCTCCGGTGACGATCGCGAACTTGCCGGTCAGGTCGATGCCATCGATGACATCTTCGGCCGTGGACGCCGCGTTGAAGCCGGAACCGAGCGGCTGTTGCAGAGTGGACATAACGTAGCTCCTTATTGCATGCCATATTTGTGGGGTGGGTAGGGGATCGCGTTCGCTCAGAATGCTGTCCTCTGTTGCACATCACCATATGCTGCACTCTTCGGACTATGAATGTTTGAAAGTCCGCATTTTTTGCGCCATAGTACGAAAATGGTCGACGATCCTTTCTCAGACATCCTCAAATTCACCAATGCGCAATCCGTTGTGTCAGGCGGATTTGCCGCCGGCGGTTCGTGGGCGGTTCGCTTTCCGGCGCCCGACAAGATTAAGTTCTTTGGTCTGGTGAAAGGCCGTTGCTGGCTGTCCATGGACGGCGAGGAGGCGCCGGTGCGGATCGAGGAAGGCGACGTATTCCTCCTTTCAGCGCAACGCTCCTTTGTTCTGTCGAGTGATCTCGCGGCGGTGCCGATCGACGCAACGAGCTTGTTTGGCGGCGGTGCCAGCAAGTTCGCCGAGATCGGCGACGGCGAGGATTGCATCCAGATCGGCGGCCATGTGCGGCTGGATCCCGCAAGCGGCGGGCTGCTTGCGGATATCCTGCCGCCGCTGATCCATGTTCGGGCCTCTTCGCCGCAGGCGACCGTCCTGCAGTGGCTTCTAGACCAGCTTGTCCGCGAGCGGGTGGCGGACCTTCCGGGCGCCAGCCTTGCGTCGGCCCAGCTTGCGCAGTTGATGTTCGTGCAGATCCTGCGGGCGCATCTTGCTGCCTCCGGGTCGTTCGCGGCCGGATGGCTGCGCGCGCTCGGGGACCCCCGCATCGCGCCGGCGCTTCGCCTGATGCACGGCGATCCGAGCAGGGACTGGCATCTGGAGGAGCTCGCCCACTCCGTCGCCATGTCGCGAAGCACGTTCTCGTCGCGTTTCAGGGAGGTCGCAGGTGTTCCGCCGCTCACCTACCTCACGAACTGGCGCATGCGGCTTGCCCAGCGTGCCCTCCGAGAGGGCAATGCGCCCGTTTCCACGCTGGGGCTGTCCCTCGGCTATACCTCGGAAAGTGCCTTCAGCAACGCATTCAAACGAGCGATCGGAATGGCTCCCAAACGTTTTAGGGATAAGGCGAGGGCTGACGGCGGGTCGCTTCAATCCGCGCCGGCGGAGTGATCGCTCCTCGACATCGATGCTCGCTTCGGGAACTTCCAAAGGGGAGAGGCGTTCCTGCCTGCAGCTAGGAGAAATACTGATGTCGGATGCATTCAAGTCGGGGGACTCTGTCCCTCCGAGGCCAGTTTCCCCGGAGACGGAAGGTTCAGACTATGTCGCAGGCGAGGATTTTCGTTTCGCCGCCCAGGGCGTCCAGTCGTCCACACCGCTGGACGAAGCCAGGGCCAGGGCACAGTTGGAGGTCGAGCGCCTCCAGGACGAGATATTTCTGCTGAGGGAGCGATTGGCCGCAATCCGTGCGCGGGCGAAAGGCGTCGTGTCGGCCGAGGGAGCATCGTTGAACGCGAGCGCCCATGCGCAGCTCGGTGACTATCCCTGGCTGAAACTCGGCGCGGCGTCCGTTGCGAGCTACGCTTTGGGGAAGGTTCTGCACAAGGTGCCGTTCGGTTTGCTGACGGCGCTTCTCATTGGCCGGCCGCGGCATCTCAAGTAATCGTCCGGGGGCATCGGAGAGCTAACGGCTTGAAGACGTTATTGTTTCCGGAAGCTGGGTAGAGCGTGAGCCGTCGAATATCTGGGTCAGGGTGTCCAGAATCACGGAGACGCCCTCGAAACTCAGAGAATAGTAAATCGTTTGAGCATCTCGGCGGGTCTTCACCAGTTTCAGTGCACGCAATTTGGCAAGATGCTGCGAAAGCGCGGATTGGCTGAGGCCAACGAGCTCCGTCAGCGCATTGACGGGGAGCTCCTGGCTTGCGAGCAGGTCAAGCACCTTGAGGCGATGCGGGTTCGCCATCGCGTTCAAAAAAGCGGCTTTGCGTTTAAGCGAATCTCTATCAACAGAACTATGCATAAACGCATCCATCCAAAATCCAGGACAGAATATATGTCCGATCTCTAACGGTCAATTTACTAATGATAAGGTTGTTACCCAATTGGGTGATCAACCTTGAGTGCGATGCTCTCCAAACACCGATTGGATTGCAAATGTTCCACTTTCGTTTCGACAAGATTAGCTTTTGCTAATTTTGCCATAGCCGAATTCCTTGTGCCGAACCTATTGGCTGCTTTCGTTCTGCGTCTGGTCTGTCTGGACCTTTTCCTTGCGGGGCTTCTCGCTGAGCGAATAGCCGATGGAACAGATCAGACCGACGATCATGAAGAAGGCCATTACGCTCGTCGTCAGACGGGAATTCATTTTCACGCTCCTTGGAACTACGGCCACCCAGCCGCCTTGTCAACGCTGGCGATGCCGAGACAGGTTCATTCAAGGGATGAAACAGTCCGTCGCTGCGAACGTTCCGTTGGAGAACGCGAATAGCGCCCTCGATGCGCGCACTTTTTAGTGAAGTTCGTTTCCATGCAGGGCGCCGAGAAGCTGGTCCTGCGTTTGGTGACCGGCATTGTAGAGGTCGATCGCCTTGCTTGCGATAGACAGGCCTTCCTGGCTGTGAAGCCTGATGCTCCGCTCGGCACACCACGCATAGAGGGCGCCGGCGAGAACGTCGACATCGTCGGAATGGATAGACGAATTGAGCATCATGGACATGAGCGATACCTCTGGTTTGAGTGGAGCGTCGATTCGCCCGGAGCAGGCGAACGACGCAAGACTGATTTTATTTTAGAGGTTTGCAAGATAGTTCGCGCGCTGGCGTTAACGCCGCCCGAATATGGCACAGGCGTCGTCCCATATCGAGACAGCGTCTTGAGCGCGCCTGATCCGGCTTATTGCGCCGGCGTCTGGGCAGGAGGGTGCAGGGCTGAGTTTATGGCTGGCGTGCCCCTGCGGCCATAGTGGTCGACAAAAAGAAGCACGCCAAGAGCAACTGCCATGGCGATCATTGCTACGAGTATGAGTTTGGCACGCGACCCGATCATTGGCGAACGATGTGGGACGCCTGTATTGCCGCGCAGATTAGTTCTTCCGCGTAGATTACAGCCGATCTTGCGTCAGTTCTGTCGAGCTTCAGTTCGCCGCATTTGTCGTGCATGGCTTCTCGAATTTCCGCAATCAACGATCTGTCGACGTTGTCGTCACCCTCTGTGAGAGCATGGGTCAACGCTGCCTGCGCCACGACTTCGAGGACGGCCATCCGTCCTTCGATCTCGCCCAGGGAGGGGATCGCATTCCTGGCGCTGTCGCGCTTGCAGTCCCGGCTAGTGGTAAGCATTTTGGTCACCTCCTTAGCTAACTGCTTATAACCCCGGGGGGCTAAAAAGGTTCAGTGAATTCTGATCACGAATTGTAAGCACTGGCCCCGCTCATTCCGCCGGGCAAAGGCTGGCTGATCCGAGCACGTCGGCGCAATTCGGCGAGCGGCGGAAGTCGTCGTAATAAAGGGTCCAATTGGTCGTGTCGGCGTCGCGATAGGGGCCGAACTTGAAATACTGGTTCTTGCCAAGGCCGGCATCGGCGTGGCCGATATGTCCCTTGACGGTGACAATCCATTTGTCGTTGGCGAAGATTTCGATGCGGCCGCTGCCATCGGGCCCTGGCTTGGTATAGATCGCAAAATCGATCCAGCCGGAACCCGGCGTCGGAAGCCTGTTGCCGCGGTCCGTGACGGTGAGGGCGTTGGTGCAGCTCTTGAATTCGCCGCCATCATCCTTTGTCCAGGTGGGATCGGTGGCCACCAGCGCACGCATCTGGTTACTATCCGGTCGGTACCAGACCGGCGCTTCTCCATCGCTGCAGGATTTCGGGTCGCCGTTTGCCGAGCCGGTGGGAGGCGCGATATAGTTGGTCTCGACGGTGGCAAACAGCTTGCCGTTGTTCAGCCTGATTGCCAGGAACGGGCTGAAATCTCCTTTCGCATCCGGCCCGATCTCACGCTTCCACTGGGCGATGAGATAGCGGTGGTCACCCGAGGGAATGGGGTCGTCGAATTTGACTGCAAAGCCGTACCAGACGCCCTGCGTGTAAGGGACACGATGTTTCGTGCGCTCCCAGACCTCGGCTCGCTCGCTGCAGTTCTCCTTTGCGGCCGGGCATAGCGGTTTGACGCTGAGCTTCAGCGCCCCGCCGCCATTGCGGGTCACGTCCGACTGGAACTCGTAGCTGCCGGCGCTCTGTTCGAAATTTTCGCGATAGTAGAGACGGCCGGCGGGCGAAAAGTCCTTCCCGTCGAAGCCGTCCCGCAGCACCTCCTGTCCGGGGTCGCCTGCGCGGGCCGATGCCACGCGTGAGATGGCAGCCAGGATGGCAAGAAGGACGATCTTTACTCTCATAGACTGTATTTCTCCCGATCGGCATCGTCGATCCACCATCAATGCAGAGATCGACGGCGACGGGCAAGAGGCCTCTCGGCTTCCGGTAGCATCTGCGTCACAATCGCCCAGACATCGAACGGGATTCCAGGAGATTGGCGGTCGGCTGCCGCTCCTTCGATCGGGTACGAGCGAAATGGTGGACAAAAGCTGCACGGCGCGCTTGATAGGCAAGCCTTTAAGTTTTTCGGGAGAGGATTCGACCATGACCATAGAACACGATCTGAGCCGCATCGCGCTGCAGGAGGAGACCCTGCGCTTCGACGCCTTCGATCTTTCCACGGCGTGGGTGCTCGGCAAGCTGCTTCATGATCTTGCGAGCGAGCGCAATCTGGGCGTCGCCATCGATGTCACGTTCCACTCAATGCCGGTGTTTTATGTCGCGTTGCCGGGCTCGACACCTGACAATGCCGATTGGATTCGGCGCAAGCGCAACATGGTGCTTCGCTATTTCCGCAGCAGCTACGCAAGTGGCCTTGCGCTGGAAAAACAGGAAAAGACAGTAGAATCCAACGGGCTAAGTGTCGCCGACTACGCGTCGCACGGCGGCAGTTTCCCCATTTATGTCAAGGGTACGGGCTGCATCGGCGCGGTGACCGTTTCCGGCCTGCCGCAGCGCGACGACCACAATCTGGTGGTGGAGGCGCTGGCACTGATGCTCGGTCACGAGCTCCACAACCTGGGCCTTTCCGACCGCTGACGGGCGACAGTCCGTCGCCCGCCTATGCCGCAGCCTAGATGTTGCCGCCGGCCTCGGTGATGACCTTCGTCAAACTGCCGCTGGCCGGGAAGAGCGGGATGAGGCAGGCCTGCAGTGCGTGGTAGATATCGCCCTTGCCGGGGAAGAGCGTATGGGCGGGGACGAGGTCCTCGCTCAGCTCTTCATGCCAGCCGCCGTTCTGGTGATCGACGAACGCTTGGCCGATAATGCCCCAGATCTTGCGATAGCTGTCCTCGTGGAAATCGCTCGGTGCGTGTTCGTTGAGATAATGCGCGGCACCAGCGGCCTCGCAGGCCGGCCACCAGAGCTTGTTGCGCTTGGCCGGAACGTCCTGCCAATCGAGCGTATAGAAGAAGCCGCCCTTTTCGTCGTCCCAGCCCAGTGACATCGACTGCGAGAACAGGCCTTTGGCGGCTTCGGGCATCCAGTCGTGGCGCTTGCCGCCGAGCGTCCAGAGCTGCAGGACAAGCCGCGCCCATTCGAGCCAATGGCCGGGGGTCGTGCCGGATGGGCGAAACATCTCGTTGCCGCGATAGTTCTTGTCGAGTTCCCATTTATCGTTGAAATGCTCGGGCACGCGATAGCCGACATCGCCCGCCTGGCGTCGGATCACGAGATCGGCGATGCTTTCCGCCTTGTCGAGATAGGCCCCGTCGCCGGTCGCCTCGAAAGCGGCCATCAGCGCCTCGGTCAGGTGCATGTTCGAATTCTGGCCACGATAGTCACCGATCGGTGACCAATCCTGATTGAACTCCTCGGCAATGGCGCCATGGGTTGCTTCCCAGAACCTGTTGTCGATCACGTCGGTGACGTCGGCGAGCATGCCGTCGGCAAGTGGATGGCCGATCGTCTTGGCAGAGGAGGCGGCCAGCAGCACGAAGGCGTGGCCGTATCCCTGCTTGCTTGCATCGACGGGGCCGTCATTGTCGACCGACCAAACGTAGCCGCCGTATTTCTTGTCGCGATGCTGGTTCCAGAGGTAGTTCATGCCGTGATCGACGATCGCCTCGGAGCCCGGCCGGCCGAGAAGGGTGCCGATCGAGAAGCAATGGACCATGCGGGCGGTCGAATGAATGCCGCGCACCGGGTTGACGGGATCGAGCGGGTTGCCCACATCGTCCATGTCGTAGAACCCGCCCTTCGGATTTACGGCGCGGTACTGGAAGAAATCGAAGAGACCGTTCGCCTGGTCCAGCAGCCAGCGCCGGTGATAGGTTCGCTTGCTCCAGTTTCCCAAAGTTGATGGTTCTGCTTCCAGGTTCATGCCCGTTCCTCCGACGTCGCAGCTTTCGTTGAAGCCCGTATAGCTTCCTAAGAGTCCGGTGTCATCGGCAGCACTTGAAAAACACAGCCAGCGAAATCGCAGGGCAATCATATATTGACATAAAGATATCTTTATGTGATCTGGAGTGAGAGTCGCAATCAGGCCAAAGGAATACGCTCGTGTTTGATGATCTTTTCGGTCCCGCATCGGCGAAACGCGATGGCAGCGACGTGTTCGCGGCGTTGAAACAGGCGGCTCGCGAGCGCATCCTCGTGCTTGATGGCGCCATGGGCACCCAGATCCAGGGCCTCGGTTTCAACGAGGATCACTTCCGCGGCGAGCGTTTCATCGGCTGCGCCTGTCACCAGCAGGGCAACAACGACCTTTTGATCCTGAGCCAGCCGGATGCGATCGAGGAAATCCATTATCGCTATGCCAAGGCCGGCGCCGATATTCTGGAAACGAACACCTTTTCCTCGACGCGTATCGCCCAGGCCGACTACGAGATGGAAGGCGCGGTCTATGATTTGAACCGCGATGGTGCACGTATTGCGCGTCGTGCCGCCATCCGTGCAGAGCGGGAGGACGGCAAGCGTCGTTTCGTCGCCGGCGCCATCGGCCCGACAAACCGTACCGCCTCGATTTCTCCCGACGTCAACAATCCCGGCTATCGTGCCGTATCCTTCGACGATCTGCGTATCGCCTATGGCGAGCAGATCGACGGGCTGATCGACGGCGGCGCCGATATCATTCTCATTGAGACGATCTTCGATACGCTGAATGCCAAGGCGGCAATCTTTGCCTGCGAAGAGCGTTTCATCGAGAAGGGCGTTCGCCTGCCGGTAATGATCTCAGGGACCATTACCGATCTTTCCGGCCGTACTCTCTCTGGCCAGACGCCGACGGCCTTCTGGAACGCGGTGCGCCACTCCAATCCCTTCACGATCGGTCTCAATTGTGCACTCGGCGCCAACGCCATGCGGCCACATCTGCAGGAATTGTCCGGCGTCTCCGATACGTTCATCTGCGCCTATCCGAACGCCGGCCTGCCGAACGAGTTCGGCCAATATGACGAGACGCCCGAGATGATGGCGGCGCAGGTCGAGGAGTTTGCCAGCGAGGGTCTGGTCAACATCGTCGGCGGTTGCTGCGGCTCGACGCCTGAACATATCGCAGCGATCGCCGCCGCGGTGTCGAAATACAAGCCGCGTGAAATCCCCGAGCACCGGCCCTTCATGTCGCTGTCGGGGCTCGAGCCGTTCGAACTGACCAGGGACATTCCTTTCGTCAACGTCGGCGAGCGCACGAATGTCACCGGCTCGGCCAAATTCCGCAAGCTGATCACCAATGCCGATTACAATGCGGCGCTCGTCGTTGCCCGCGATCAGGTCGAGAACGGCGCCCAGATTATCGACATCAACATGGATGAGGGGCTAATCGATTCCGAGAAGGCGATGGTCGAGTTCCTCAACCTGATCGCTGCGGAGCCTGACATCGCCCGCGTGCCTGTGATGATCGATTCGTCGAAGTTCTCGATCATCGAAGCCGGCCTCAAATGCGTTCAGGGCAAATCGATCGTCAATTCGATCTCGTTGAAGGAAGGCGAGGAGAAGTTCCTCGCTCAGGCGCGGCTGGTGCACAACTACGGTGCGGCCGTCGTCGTCATGGCATTCGACGAGACGGGGCAGGCGGATACCTACCAGCGCAAGGTCGACATCTGCGCCCGCGCCTACAAGATATTGACCAAGCAAGCGGGCATTTCGCCCGAGGACATCATCTTCGATCCGAATGTCTTTGCCATCGCCACTGGCATCGACGAACACAATAATTACGGCGTCGACTTCATCGAGGCGACGCGGACGATCCGGCAGCAGATGCCGCTCGTTCATATTTCCGGCGGCGTGTCGAACCTCTCCTTTTCGTTCCGCGGCAACGAGACGGTGCGTGAAGCGATGCATTCGGTGTTTCTCTACCACGCCATCCAGGCGGGCATGGACATGGGCATCGTCAATGCCGGCCAGCTTGTCGTCTATGACAATATCGACCCTGAGCTGCGCGAAGCCTGCGAGGATGTCGTGCTGAACCGGAGAGCCGACGGCACCGAGCGGCTGCTCGAAATCGCGGAGCGCTACCGTGGCACTGGGGTTCGCGAAGCCAAGGTGCAGGACCTCGCCTGGCGCGAATTGCCGGTCGAAAAGCGACTCGAGCATGCGCTCGTCAACGGCATTACCGAATATATCGAAGCGGATACGGAAGAGGCCCGTCAGGGCGTCGCGCGGCCGCTGCATGTCATCGAAGGCCCATTGATGGCCGGGATGAACGTCGTCGGCGATCTGTTCGGCACCGGCAAGATGTTCCTGCCGCAGGTGGTGAAGTCGGCCCGTGTCATGAAGCAGGCGGTGGCCGTGCTGCTACCCTACATGGAAGCCGAAAAGCTTGCCAATGGCGGAAGCGGCGAGCGGCAGGCGGCTGGCAAGGTGCTGATGGCGACCGTCAAGGGCGACGTTCACGACATCGGCAAGAACATCGTTGGCGTCGTGCTGGCCTGCAACAATTACGAGATCATCGACCTCGGCGTCATGGTGCCGGCAACCAAGATCCTCGAAACGGCGATCCGGGAGAATGTCGATATCATCGGCCTCTCCGGCCTGATCACGCCTTCGCTCGACGAGATGGTGCATGTGGCTGCGGAAATGGAGCGGCAGGGATTTGATATTCCGCTGCTGATCGGCGGCGCCACGACCAGCCGCGTCCATACCGCCGTCAAGATCCATCCGCGCTATGAAAAGGGCCAGACCGTCTATGTAACCGACGCATCGCGTGCTGTCGGTGTCGTGTCCGCCCTTCTGTCGCCGGATTCCAAGAAGGGATACGTCGACACGGTGCGGGCCGAATACGCCAAGGTCGCGGCGGCGCATGCTCGCAACGAACTGGAGAAGGTTCGCCTGCCGCTTCCTCGCGCTCGTGAAAATGCGGAGAAGCTCGACTGGGCAGCCTATAAGTCGGTGACCCCGTCGTTTCTGGGCACGAAGGTGTTCGAGAATTATGATCTGGCCGAACTTGCCAAATACATCGACTGGACTCCATTCTTCCAGACCTGGGAGCTGAAGGGGCGCTATCCGGCGATCCTCCAGGATGAAAAGCAGGGCGAGGCGGCTCGGCAGCTTTTTGCCGATGCGCAGGCGATGCTCAAGCAGATCATCGACGAGACATGGTTTCGTCCGCGGGCTGTCATCGGCTTCTGGCCGGCCGGTAGCGTCGGCGACGACATCCGGCTGTTTGCCGATGAGACGCGCGAAAGTGAGCTCGCGACCTTCTACACGCTTCGCCAGCAGCTTTCCAAGCGCGACGGCCGGCCGAACGTCGCGTTGTCGGATTTCGTGGCGCCTGTCGATAGCGGCGCCAAAGACTATGTCGGCGGTTTCGTCGTCACCGCAGGCATCGAGGAGATTGCCATCGCCGAGCGCTTCGAGCGAGCCAACGACGATTATTCCTCGATCCTGGTCAAGGCTTTGGCAGACCGCTTCGCCGAGGCATTCGCCGAGCGCATGCATGAGCGGGTACGGCGCGAATTCTGGGGCTATGCCAAGGATGAGAACCTGACTGCCGAGCAGTTCCTGAACGAGGAATATGCCGGCATCCGCCCGGCACCGGGCTATCCTGCTCAGCCCGACCATACCGAGAAGGATACGCTGTTCCGGTTGCTCGACGCGGAAGCGGCCACGGGGGTGAAGCTCACCGAGAGCTTCGCGATGTGGCCGGGCTCCTCGGTCTCAGGCGTCTATATCGGACATCCCGATAGTTACTACTTCGGCGTCGCCAAGGTTGAGCGGGATCAGGTGCAGGACTATGCCGCCCGCAAGAACATGCCGATCGATCAGGTGGAGCGCTGGCTGGGACCGGTGCTCAACTACGTGCCGACGGCGCGCGAAGCGAAGATCGAGGACGCGGCGTGATTTGTTGAGTCTTTTCGGCGGGTTGGGGCGACTGGCTGAGAGGGTGATTCGGAAAGCTGATGCAGTTTCGAGGCGGGGCGTTTCGCGGCCGTAAGACGCGTTATCAAATAAAATTACTCCCGCTGTTCAAGGATTTCGGCGCTAATCTGACGGCCGGCATAGAATATCCCAAGGATGCGAAGGGAGTCATTTTTTACTGAAAAGGCTATGCTGACGCGGCGTCTGTGGCCGATAATTCGCAAGCCAGGCCTGAGGTCGTCACGGCGAGTTCCGCGCTCCGGAAACGTTGTCAATTCCGTGCAATGGTCACGAATTCCTGACACGAAATTCCATGCGCGCGTCGCGCCTGATTGGTCGGCGATGTATTCGTAGATATCCGCAAGCTCCTGTTCCGCGGCTGGATGGAAGTCGATGCGGTATTCCATCAGCTATTTTTCTTTCTCCAGCCGCCTCTTGTGTCGAACCTCCAAGTCAGCAAATACTCGGGCTGCGGGGATAGCTTTTGCAGGACTGCGTTCCAAATCGTCAAATCGCGAAGCCACTTCGGTACGCAACCAGTTTTCGCGTGTGTCCTCATAATCTTCGAGCAGTCGCAAGCCCGCACGGACAACCTCGCTGGCGTTATTGTAGCGACCGGATTCCAGCTGCTTTCTTATGAACTGCTCGTAGTGCTCGTTGAGTGCGATGCTGGTCATCGAACGACCTCCGTTAATCGCCCATTATAACAATAGATGTTAGTTATTGCTAGACGAGCGGCGCCTCAGCTCACCCCAATCGTCAGTTCGGCGACGAAATCATACGCGTCGCCGCGGTAGAGCGAGCGGGTGAATTCGACGGCCCGACCGGAGCCGAGATAGGATATGCGTTCGATCGACAGGCCGGCGGCGCCGACAGGCACGCCGAGGAGGCCGGCATCGGTCTCCTTCATGTTGGTCGCGGAAATTCGCTGAACGGCGCGGACCGGGCGGACCTGGCGCCTCTCTAGTTCGGCATAAAGCGACGTCGTCACCGTCGAGGGATCGGGCAGGAATTCACCCGAGACGCTCGCGTGCTCGATAGCCAAGGGCTGGTCGTCGGCAATGCGCAGGCGGCTTAGCCTCGAAACGCGAGTGTCGGCCGCGAGGCCGAGGATCATCATCTCATCAGGCGAGGGGGTGTGGATGCCCTTATGCAGCCATTCGGAACGCGCCGTCATGCCGCGTCGTGCCATGTCCTCAGTGAACGAGGTGAGCTGCGACAGGCGTTGTTCTACCTTGGAGACCGGTTTCGTGACGAAAGTGCCGGAGCCATGGCGGCGAACCAGCAGACCATCGGCGACGAGATTGTCGATCGCCTTGCGGACGGTAACGCGGCTGACCGCAGCATATTCCGCAATGTCGCGTTCGGCAGGCAGGGCATCGCCGTGTTTCAGTGCTCCCGCCCTGACGGCGTCTTCAAGTGAACGGCGGAGCTTGATGTAAAGAGGGCCGGTGCCGTTTGCGAGCATCCGCTCTGGGGAAAAGATCCGGGTCAGGTCCTCGGTCATGCATGAAGCCTTTCGCCGTTGCCCGCGAGATCGATTGCAAAGGAGACGGCGCCCTGCAGCGCATCGGCCTTCGGTTCGGCGAGGAGTGCCTGGTGGTCGGGGCGCAGCCAGGCTCGATATGCGCCGGCAAGGCCGCCGAGCAGGCAGACTGTCTTGCATTCCGGCCATAGCAGTGCATCGAGGCTTTGGTCGATGTCGCGGGCAGCTCGCTGCACAATCTGAACCGCAACAGCGTCTCCAAGTCGGGCTTGATCGAATATCATTGGGGCATAGCGGGCGAAGTCGCGAGGCTTGGAGATATGTGCGAACTCGACCACCTTTTGCGGATCGCCTGCGAATTCGTCCATGACGATCCGCGTGATGTCGGTGGCGCTGCAAACGCCGTCATGGGCAAGCAGCGCCAATTCGAGAAGATCGCGGCCGAGTCTTGCGCCGCTCGACTGGTCGCCGACGACAAAGCCCCAACCGCCGATCTCCTTCACCTCGCCATTGCGGCGTGCGCCATAGACAGAGCCGGTACCGAATGCGCCGACGACGCCGTCGGACCGGCCGAGCGCGCCCTGCAGCGCGATCAGCGAATCGGTGACCACCCGGCTCTTCGCGAAGGGGAGGGCTTCCTGGATGCGGGCTCCATAAGCGCCGATATTGGCTCCCGCGGCGCCGAGGACGACTGCGCTGGATCGTAGAGCTTCGGGATCAAGGCCGGCATTGCTGAAGGCATCGCGCGCCGAGGCGACGATGTTGGCCAGGGCGCCTTGCGGATCGGACATGATATTGGCAGCGCCTGCCTTGCCGATGCCGAGCATATTGCCCTTCTCGTCTGCCACAGCGGCGCGGCAGCTCGTTCCGCCGCCATCGATGCCGATTGCAAACTGTGTCATCTGATCCTCCGCACGCCGGCTGTTCCCGTGTTTTTTATTACAATACCAAAAAAATACCATTTACCAAGTGGCGATGTCGTTCTTTTTTGTCATTTTTAACTATTTGATTTTGCTTAATAAAATATTTTATCTAATTTTTTTGGTTCAAATAAGTTAAATTCGGCTGGACAAGTGGTATTTTTTTGGACTTAATTCGTCGCAAGGGAACAGTGTGAACAGACAGCGGCAATACCGGCATAAAATAGCCGGAGGGCCTCGCGAAGGTGGCGGACCAGCCGATGTCGGACAAAGTGCGGATCATCAAGATCCGTGCGGCGGCATTGCATCGTTTTTCCTTGATTGAGTTTATTGCGGTTCCATCCGGACTATTGGTGGAGAGCAAACAAGTCGGGTGGCTTTGGCATAACAGCCGCAAGCGCCCTTGCGCATTCGGGGTCGGCAGTCGTGGCGATCCTTATAGGCGTTGGGTGTCTCTTCATGCACGCCAACCGCTTGTTTCAGACCAAATCAGGCGCTTGTTCCAAGTGCTTAAAAACAGGAGAGGGAAATGAAAAATAAAGCTCTGAAAAGCTTGCTGCTTGCATCCTGCCTTATCAGTTCGGCAGGCCTTGCACATGCGGCAGACGTCACTCTGAATGTCGAAAGCTGGCGTAACGACGACCTGGCGATCTGGCAGACGAAGATCATCCCGGCTTTCGAAGCCAAGAACCCGGGCATCAAGATTACCTTCTCGCCGACCGCACCGACCGAGTACAACGCTTCGCTCAACGCCAAGCTGGATGCAGGCTCGGCAGGCGACATCATCACCTGCCGTCCGTTCGACGCTTCGCTCGATCTCTTCAACAAGAAGCATCTCGTCGACCTGACCGCGCTGCCCGGCATGGAGAACTTCTCCCCGGTCGCCAAGGCTGCCTGGAGCACGGACGACAGCAAGTCGACCTTCTGCGTGCCGATGGCTTCGGTCATCCACGGCTTCATCTACAACAAGGATGCGTTCGACAAGCTCGGGATCAAGATCCCGACGACAACGGACGAATTCTACGCAGCCCTCGACAAGATCAAGGCTGACGGCACCTACATTCCGCTCGCCATGGGCACGAAGGATCTCTGGGAAGCCGCGACCATGGGCTACCAGAACATCGGTCCTAACTACTGGAAGGGCGAAGAGGGCCGCGACGCCCTGATGGCCGGCAAGCAGAAGCTGACCGATGCCGACTGGGTCGAGCCCTACAAGCAGCTTGCCAAGTGGAAGCCTTACCTCGGCGACGGTTTCGAAGCCCAGACATACTCGGACAGCCAGAACCTCTTCACGCTCGGCCGCGCTGCCATCTACCCGGCCGGCTCGTGGGAAATCGCGCTGTTCACCAGCCAGGCGCAGTTCAAGATGGGAGCATTCCCGCCGCCGGTCCAGAAGGCTGGCGACACTTGCTACATCTCGGACCATCCGGATATCGGCGTTGGCCTCAACACCAAGTCCGCGCATCCCGAGGAAGCCAAGAAGTTCCTGAGCTGGGTCGCGTCTTCCGAGTTCGCCGACATCTACGCGAATTCGCTGCCAGGCTTCTTCAGCCTGAACTCCACACCGGTGAAGATGAGCGATCCGCTCGCTCAGGAATTCGTTTCCTGGCGCGGCAAGTGCAAGTCGACCGTTCGCTCGACCTACCAGATCCTGTCGCGCGGCACCCCGAACCTCGAAAACGAGACCTGGGTCGAATCGGCTAACGTCATCAACGGCACCGATACGCCTGACGCCGCCGCCAAGAAGCTGCAGACTGGCCTCGACAGCTGGTTCAAGCCTGCGAAGTAAGTGAATGAGCTTCACCCTCCCCTTGATGGGGAGGGTCGGCCTTCAGGCCGGGGTGGGGTGATTCCTTCAGAGCAGGTATCACCCCCACCCGCAGCTTCGCTGCGACCTCCCCCATCAAGGGGGAGGTGGAGATCGCCGCGATTTAGAACCTCGACAGCGATCATCCATTTTCATTTTGCTGCGCCTTCATGGCCAGGGACACAAGAGCAGGCAAAAGCCATGAGCGACGTCGATACTAAAGCCGCCTTTGATGCGGTTCCAATCAAGCGCCCGGTGCGCTGGCATATCCTCGTTTTTCTTTTTCCGGCCTTCCTGGTCTACACAGTCGTGATGATCCTGCCGTTGATCGAGACGCTGCGGCAGTCGATGTACAATCTGGTCGACGGGCAGCTGGCCTTCGTCGGGCTTGCCAATTTCAAGGTGTTGTTCGGCGATGTGCGTTGGGCACATGACTTCTGGAACGCGCTGCGCAACAATCTCGTCTTCTTCGCCATCCATATGTGCGTGCAGAACCCGATCGGCGTGATGCTTGCAGCGCTGCTTTCGCTGCCGAAGCTCCGTTTTGTCGCCTTCTACCGCACGGCAATGTTCCTGCCGACGCTGCTATCCTTCGTTATCGTCGGCTTCATCTGGAAGCTGATCCTGTCGCCGATCTGGGGCGTGGCGCCCGGGATGATGGATCTCATTGGGCTCAAGTCGTTCTTCGAGCCGTGGCTTGGCAAGCCCGGAACCGCGCTGATCGCAGTGGCGCTGATTTCCGTCTGGCAATATGTCGGCATTCCAATGATGCTGATCTATGCGGCGCTCTTGAACATCCCCGAAGAGGTGATCGAGGCCGCGGAATGCGACGGGATTACCGGCTGGAGCCAGTTCTGGAAGATCAAGCTGCCGCTGGTGCTGCCGGCGATCGGCATCATCTCGATCCTGACTTTCGTCGGCAATTTCAATGCCTTCGACCTAGTCTACACGGTGCAAGGTGCACTTGCCGGACCCGATGGTTCGACAGATATTCTCGGCACCTTGCTCTATCGCACCTTCTTCGGCTTCCAGCTGCAGCTCGGCGACCGCTCGATGGGCGCGACGATTGCGACGGTGATGTTCCTCATCATCCTTGCCGGCGTCTCGTTCTACCTCTTCATCGTCCAGCGGCGCATCCGCCGCTACCAGTTCTGAGGAGGCGCCCGATGTCCAAGGCACGCAACTCCACCATCCGCACCGGCCTCGTCCACGTCGCCCTGCTTGGCTATACGCTGATCGCATTGTTTCCGGTGTTTCTGACGGTCGTCAATTCGTTCAAGGATCGCGCTTCGATCTTCCGCTCGCCGCTGAGCGTGCCGTTGCCGTCGACGTTCAGCCTGATTGGCTACCAGACCGTGCTCGGCCAGGGCAATTTCGCGATCTATTTCGAAAACAGCGCCATCGTCACGATCTCCTCGATCGTCATCGTGCTGCTGTTCGGGGCAATGGCTGCCTTCGCATTGTCTGAATATCGCTTTCGCGGCAATCTGCTCACGGGGCTCTACATGGCGATCGGCATCATGATCCCGATCCGTCTCGGCACGGTCGCGATCCTGCAGGGCATGGTCGCCGCAGGGCTGGTGAACACACTGACGGCGCTTATCCTGGTTTACACCGCGCAAGGCCTGCCGCTGGCGATCTTCATCCTGTCGGAATTCATGCGCACCGTTTCTGATGACTTGAAGAATGCTGGCCGTATCGACGGCTTGACCGAATATGCGATCTTCTTCCGCCTCGTGCTGCCGCTGGTCCGTCCGGCAATGGCGACGGTTGCGGTCTTTACGATGATCCCGATCTGGAACGACCTCTGGTTCCCGCTGATCCTCGCGCCGAGCGAGGCGACCAAGACGGTCACTCTCGGTTCGCAGATATTCATCGGCCAGTTTGTCACCAACTGGAATGCGGTGCTCGCGGCCTTGTCGCTCGCGATCCTGCCGATCCTCGTCCTCTACGTCATCTTCTCGCGGCAGCTGATCCGCGGCATCACGTCTGGAGCCGTCAAGTGAACCCTTCTGCAAAACCGATCCGCGTGCTGGTCGCAGGTCTCGGCAACATGGGCCGCAGCCATGCGCTGGCCTACCATAACAATCCAGGCTTCGAGATCGTCGGCCTGGTCAACCGCTCCAAGCCGGTGCTGGCGGAAGAGCTGCACCACTACACGATCCACCCGGATTTCAAGACGGCGCTTGCGGAATTGAAGCCGGATCTCTGCTCGATCTGCACCTATTCCGATAGCCATGCCGACTATGCCGTGATGGCGTTCGAGGCCGGCTGCGACGTATTCATCGAGAAGCCGCTGGCAACGACGGTTGCTGACGCCGAGCGGGTGGTTGCCGCTGCAAAGAAAGCCGGCCGCAAGCTGGTGATCGGCTATATCCTGCGCCACCATCCGTCCTGGATGCGGCTGATCGCGGAAGCGCGCAATCTTGGCGGGCCATATGTCTTCCGCATGAACCTGAACCAGCAGTCTAGCGGCCCGACCTGGGAAACGCACAAGGCGCTCATGCAGACGACCTCGCCGATCGTTGATTGCGGCGTGCATTATGTTGACGTGATGTGCCAGATCACTGACGCGAAGGCGGTCGAGGTTCGCGGCATGGGCCTGCGGCTTTCCGACGAGATCGCACCTGATATGTATAATTACGGCCATCTGCAGGTGAAGTTCGAGGATGGCTCGGTCGGCTGGTACGAGGCGGCATGGGGTCCGATGATCTCCGAAACCGCCTTCTTCGTGAAGGACGTCATGTCACCGAACGGCGCCGTGTCGATCGTGATGGACCCGAACGCCAAGTCCGACGATATCGACACGCACACCAAGACATCGGTCATCCGCCTGCACAACGCCGAAACGGGTCCGAACGGCAAGTTCATCCATCCGGATCAGGACCTGCACATGGACGGCGAACCCGGGCATCAGGAACTCTGCAATTTCGAGCAAGCCTTCGTGCTGAAGGCCATTCGCGAGGACATGGACCTGACAAGGCACATGCACGACGCCGTGCAATCGCTTCGCATCTGCCTGGCTGCCGACGAAAGCGTTCGCACCGGCAAGACCGTATTTTTGTAAGGATCAAAGACTGTGGGATCGCTTCAACTGAAATCCATCCGCAAGGCCTACGGCACGCATGATGTGCTGAAGGGCATCGACCTCGAGGTGAAGGACGGAGAGTTCGTCATTTTCGTCGGTCCCTCCGGCTGCGGAAAGTCGACGCTGTTGCGAAGCATCGCCGGGCTCGAAGATGTGACATCCGGCACGGTGCTGATCAATGGCCAGGACGTTACCGTGACGCCTCCGGCCAAGCGCGGCATCGCCATGGTGTTCCAGTCCTATGCGCTCTATCCGCACCTGACCGTCAAGGACAACATGGGCCTCGGCCTCAAGCAGGCAGGCACACCGAAGGACGAGATAGAGGCGCGGGTCGACAAGGCATCAGGCATGCTGTCGCTTGGTCCCTACCTCGCAAGGCGTCCGTCAGAACTCTCCGGCGGCCAGCGTCAGCGCGTCGCCATCGGCCGGGCCATCGTCCGCGAACCGGCGCTGTTTCTCTTCGACGAGCCGTTGTCGAACCTCGATGCGGCGCTGCGTGTCCAGACGCGTCTCGAAATCGCCCGTCTGCACCGCAGCCTGAAGGCAACGATGATCTACGTTACCCACGACCAGGTCGAGGCGATGACGCTGGCAGACAGGATCGTCGTGCTGAACGCCGGCGCCATTGAGCAGGTCGGTACGCCGATGGAACTCTACAACCGCCCGGCAAACGTCTTCGTCGGCAGCTTCATCGGCTCGCCGCAGATGAACATGATCCCGGGCGACAGGCTCGGCGACAGGGAGGCCAAGACGATCGGCGTACGGCCCGAACACATCACGCTTTCGCGCGAGCAGGGGACCTGGGCGTCCAAGGTCGTCCACGTCGAACATCTTGGTGCCGACACGATCATCTATCTCGAATCCGACCAGACCGGGCTGCTGACCGCCCGTCTCTTCGGCGAGCACCAGTACGAGCCGGACGAGATCGTCTACGCGACCCCGGATGCCGGCCACATGCACCGCTTCGACGCCAACGACCAGGCCATTCGGCCCTAGCACTTCGCGCCCCCCGATAGCGCAAAGCCCCGCCCTCGTGCGGGGCTTTTTTTGTTCGTCCGGTCGTCCGGACGAATTCATGTAATTGTCATGGTGATCCCCTAATTTGCGGCTGATCAACCCGAGCCGGAGCACAAGAATGACGAGCGCAGCTACCTCATACGCGACATGGCACACCGAGCCGCAGGGAGATGTCTCCATGGCGGAATCACACAGCCCCTATTGGCGGCATTTCATCGAGACGATCCCGGAGCGGGATTTTTCGTCGAAGACAGTTCTGGATTTCGGCTGCAATCGTGGTGGTTTCCTGCGGCTTCTGCATGCGCTGCGACCATTCCGGCGCGGCGTCGGCATTGATATCGCCTCGGAGTCGATTGCGGCGGCTGATGCGGCCAAGGGCGGCATGCCAGTGCAGTTTCATGTGACGACCGACCTCTCGCCGTGGGCGGACAGCTTCGATGTGGCCTTCAGCTATGAGGTCGTCTACCTGCTTCCGGAGCTGAAGCAACATGCCAACCAGATGTACGGCGTTATGCGCAATGGCGGCGTCTATTATGCCGTCACGGGTTGCCACACGGAGATGCCGCTCTGGCCGAAATTTCGAGAGCTGATCGGCGGCAATAGCAATGCGCCGGTGCAGGATTATTCTCCGCAAGACTATATCGACGCTTTTGTCGCCGCGGGTTTCGAAGTCTCGGTAAAGCGATTCGGCTTCAACGGCTTCGTGCAGGCATCGAAGGATCGCAAATATTATCCGAGCATTCTCGACGCGCTCGCCTATCCGGCAGAATACAAGCTGCTCTTTCGGTTGGAAAAGCGCGCGTGAGCGAAAAGCCGATGGTGGATCGCAACAGCGGCAGTGCGCTTTGGCATCAGATCGGCGAAGTCCTGGCCGCGGAGATCGCGGCCGGGACGCTTGCCGGGGGCGAACGGCTGCCGACCGAGCCGCAGCTGATGGAGCGCTTCGGCGTCAGCCGCTTCACCGTCCGCCAGGCGCTCGGGCATCTGGAGGCACGGGGGCTGGTTCGCGCCGAGCAAGGGCGCGGAACCTTCGTTCACAAAGGCATGCTCGACTACACCCTGTCGAAGAAGACGCGATTTTCCCGGAATCTGATGGAGCAAGGCTTCGAGCCGGGTGGCGAGTTGCTGATCCATGAAATCATTCCGGCGCCCGCGCGGGTCGCGTTGCGCCTCGGGCTACCGGATGGGGCGCTCGTCATACACCGTCGCGGCGTGATGACGGCAGACGGCGTCCCGGTCGAACTCGGCGATACCTTCTATCCGGCGGATCGCTTTCCCGATTTCGACATGGTGAGACTGGAGCATCCCACCATCACCGCCTCGCTCGCAACCTATGGCATTACTGATTATGATAGGCAGTCCACCGAGATTGAGGCCCGCATGCCCAACGCTGAAGAGGCACGGCTGCTGCGGCAGCCCAAATCCCTGCCGATCTTCGTCGTGCTGAAGGTCGATGCGGACAAGGACGGCAGACCCATTGCCTATGCCGAAAGCTTCTGGTCGGCCGAGCGGGTGACTTTCAAGGTCGATCTCGGGTGAGGGCGATGGCCGTTGACGTCACGCCGATCGCAAGCCCGTTTGTGATATAGGCCGGAAGGCCGATCGGATGACGTCGGCCATGCTTTCGACGGCAGGGCTGGAGTGATGGGCATTGCGCCTGAGGACGACGCGTGACGAATCGATCGGGGGAAAGCCGTCTTCCAGCGTCAGTTCGCGGCAGTCGGGCGGGATATTGCTGCGCGAGAGCGGCGCGATGCCGAGGCCTGCCGTGACGGCGATCTTGAGGCCGCCGCTGGTATCGCAGCTATAGGCTATGCGGTAGGGCAGGCTGTGCTGTTCGAGCGACCTGATTGCAAAATCGCGGCACCAGTTGGACCGGCCGTAGATGGCGATCGGCACCGGGTCGCGCTCGTGCAGTCTATGGACTGACGATGTCACCCAGACGGTCGGGTCGATGAACAGCACTTCTCCCGATGTCTGCGCGCCCCAGTCGAAGACGACTGCAAGATCGAGCAGGTCGTTGTCCAGCGCGTCCATTTGCTGGGCGGTGTACCCGCAAAGGACGGTGACATCGACCGAGGGCTGGCTTTCCGCAAACGCGGCCAGCGCACGCGGGAGAACCGTATGGCCGTACTCTTCCGGAATGCCGATGCGGACCAGGCCGTCCAGCGGTTTGCGGCGCATGGCGGCGGTGGTTTCATCCATCAGCCCGACGATACGGCGCGCATAGGGCAAAAGCTGCACGCCGCTTTCGGTCAGCGTCACGCCCCGGGGACCGCGTGCGAAAAGCGGCTTGCCGATGTTTTCTTCCAGCCGCTTGACCTGCAGGCTGACAGCCGATTGCGTGCGGCCGACATCCGCCGCGGCGCGCGTCACATTGCCCGTATCGGCGACAACCAGAAACATTCGCAGCAGATCGCTATCCAGGGGGAGATGCATCGGTTTCGCCATGAAATTTTTCAATGGTTGACATTGTCACTATTCGTTTGTGCGATGTCAAATAGCGGCTCACATCTGCTCCAGACAATGATGGGAGCGATCGTGGTGTGTGACGCAGATGGGCAGGAAAAGTTGTCTTCCAGGTTTGCAATGCTGCGCCTGTACCTGGCTCAACGCAGCGCACTTGAACTGATCGCCCTACGAAAGGGCGATCAGTTGTTGAGGGACATCGGACTGTCGCGCGAAGAGGCCCGCGACAGTCTCAAGCCGTGGTACCGAAACGGAACCATGCGGCGATCGTGAGTAGGTTCACGACTCCAAAGCCAGCCTTGTCGTCAATTCCTCGATGCCAGCGTCTGCTTCGATTTTGTCGCCATTGGCCATGAGATAGAGGCCAAGCACGAAGGCGAGGGCGGCGATGAAGAGGAGGTAGTAGGCGTGCGCCATGGGGTTTACGGCGAGCAGCGAGGTTACGGCGATCGGGGTCAGACCGCCGAAGATGGCATAGGCAACATTGTACGAAAACGACAAGCCGGTGAAGCGGACGCGGGCGGGGAAGGCGCGGACCATGACGTAGGGCACGGCGCCGACGATACCGACCGAGAGGCCCATGACGGCGTAAAGGGTGAACATGACAGTCAGCGACGTCGCGGCGTAGGTGTAGAAGGTAAAGGTCGCTGCACCGAAGAACAGGCTCGCCACGGTGAAGAACTTGCCCGAGCCGACGCGGTCGACGATGGCGCCGGCAGCTGCCGTCCCGAAGATCAGGAACAGGGTGCCAAAGCTGGTAGCGGCAAGCGATTGCTGGGCGGTGTAGTGGTAAAGCTTCTGCAGGAAGGTCGCGGTCATCAACGTCGTGACGACGATGCCGGCCGACAGGATCCAGGTCAGAAGCATCGAGATGACGATGCCGCGCGGGTGATCGCGCAGCACGGCTTTGAGCGGCAGTTCGGATACTAGCGAGCGGCTGCGCTTCATCTCGGCGAAGATCGGCGTTTCCTGCAACCATTGACGAAGATAGACGGCGATCAGGCCGAAGATGCCGCCGATGAGGAAAGGGATTCGCCAGCCATAGGCTGCGACCTGATCAGGCGTGAATACGGTGTTGATGATCGTGGCGATGAACGATCCGAGCAGGATGCCGAGCGTGAGGCCCGAGCAGAGGAAGCCGCAGGCAAAGCCGACGCGGCGGAAGGGGACGTGCTCGGCAACGAAGGTCCAGGCGCCGGGCACTTCGCCGCCGATGGCCGCGCCCTGCAGGATGCGTAAGACGACCAGCAGGATCGGTGCCGCGATGCCAATCGAAGCATAGGTCGGCATCGCGGCCATTCCGAGCGTCGACAGCGCCATCAGGAGCAGCGAGAAGGCGAAAACGCGCTTGCGGCCGAAGAGATCGCCGTAGTGGGCAAGGACAATGCCGCCGAGGGGACGCACGAGATAGCCGGCCGCGAAGATACCGAAAGTCTGGATCAGCACCAGCCAGTCCGGCATGTCAGGAGGGAAGAACAGCTTGCCGATGACGGCGGCGAAAAACACGAAGATGATGAAATCGTAAAACTCGAGCGCTCCGCCGAGGGCCGCCAATCCAAGCGTGCGAAAATCCTGTGATGTCAGACGGCGAGGGGCCGCCGAAGATGTCGTGGTAGGAGACATGGCGCTGTCCTCTGCTGAAACGTTATTTCCTCACTCCAATGGTTGCATGCGGGATCGGGGGGAGGATTTCAAGAGGTTTTTGATGGGCGGTAGGAGACGCGGACATTCGGAGCGGTTCCCTCTCCCCGCTTGCGGGGAGAGGGCTAGGGTGAGGGGCATTCCACGGGGAGAAGCAGATTTTAAGATGCGGACGTGAAGACGACGGGTACTCGGTGGCGGCGGCAGCCCCGCTCTATTTTGGTCGGTTCGGCGCCCGGAACTGCCCCTCACCCCGACCCTCTCCCCGTAAGGACGGGGAGAGGGGGATCGTTGGCTTTGCGGTTTGAGGTAAGAAAGGAACCGTCAGGCTGCAAACGTCAGCAGCTTGGCGCGTTCGCCGAGGATCTGTTGGCAGGCGTTGGCTGCTTCTTTGCCCTTGATGACGAAATGGTCCTTGAAGAAGCGGATATGGGCTTCCGTTTCCTGGAAATGGTGCGGGGTCAGGACTGCCGAGAGCACCGGGACGCCGGTATCGAGCTGGACGCGCATCATGGCGTCAAGCACGGTGCCGGCGACGAAATCGTGGCGATATATCCCGCCGTCGACGACGAAGGCTGTGGCGACGATCGCTGCAAAGCGGCCGCTGCGGGCAAGCGTCTGGACATGGAGGGGAATTTCGAGCGCGCCGGGGACGTCGAATATCTCGACGGCTGCGGGCGAGCTTTCGAACGCCTGCCACTCAGATACGAAGCTGTTTACGCATTGGTCGACGATGTCGGCGTGCCAGCGGGCACGGACGATGGCGATCTTGCCTCTTTGCGGTATAACGGAGATTGTCATTTCCTGGTCTTGCCTTTCAAGGGTTTGCTACAAACATCCCTTGGGCGAACATGCCGGGCCCACGCCTCCCCTGGTGCGGAAAGGCCGTCGATCCAACGTGCTCTCTTCCATCCGGACTATGACCGTCGGCTCCGGCATCGCACCGGATCTGCTGACCCTTCCGCTTTGGGGGCGGAAGGCGCTCGCGGGCTCCGGGACAAGTCCCGATACCGCCGGTGGGGAATTGCACCCCGCCCTGAGAACACCTGGACTATAAACGCTGCGCAAACAGAAAATCAAAGCAAAAACGCCTCAAAATATGAGGCGTTCGTGAACAGTTTGTTCGAGAAGAGCGATCAGTCGCGAATGACCAGCAGGTCTTCGGCTGAAAAACGCAGCGTGACACGCTCGCCGACGGCCGGTGGCATCTTGCCCGGGGTGTTGAACATGTCGAAGGAAATGGTATTGCCGCCGACGTTCATGCGGGTGCGGATGACCGAGCCGAGGAAGTGCGCCGAAGTCACGTCGCCGGTCAGTGCCGTGTCGCCCTTGGCACCTTCGGCAAGCGAGCCTGCTTCCGGACGCAGCGCCAGGGAAACGGTATCGCCAGCCTTGAATGCTGTGACCGACTGCTTCAGCGTGACGCCCTGATCGCCGATGACGATGCGGTTCTTGTCGGGGTCGACGACCTTGGCTTCTATGAGGTTCAGGGTACCGACGAAGGAAGCGACGAAGCGCGTCGCCGGCGTGTTGTAGATCTCGAAAGGCGTGCCGATCTGGTCGGCGCGGCCGGCGTTCATGACGACGATCCGGTCGGAGATCGAGAGTGCCTCTTCCTGGTCGTGGGTGACGAAGACGGTGGTGATGCCAAGCTTCTGCTGGATCGCGCGGATTTCCTCGCGCAGCGAAACGCGGATCTTGGCATCGAGCGCCGACAGCGGTTCGTCGAGCAAAAGGACCTGCGGCTTGACGGCGAGGGCGCGGGCAAGCGCCACGCGCTGCTGCTGGCCGCCGGACATCTGATATGGATAGCGATCAGCCAGATGATCGAGCTTGATGAGCCCGAGCATTTCCTTGACCCTGCTGTCGATCTCTTCCTTCGGAGCGCCTGCGACCTTGAGGCCGAAGGCGACATTGTCATGCACACTCATGTTCGGGAACAGCGCATAGGCCTGGAACACCATGCCGATGTTGCGCTGGTTCGGCTTCAGAGGGCGCTGGTCTTTACCGGCGATCGAAAGCGAGCCGGCGGTCGGCGTTTCGAAGCCGGCGATCATCCGCAGCACGGTCGTCTTGCCACAGCCCGACGGTCCGAGGAAGGAGACGAACTCGCCCTTCTCGATATGCATGGTGAAGTCGTGCACCACGTGCACGTTGCCGAATGATTTCTTGATGTTGGACAGTTCGAGAAACGCCATGGTGCAGTACCTTAAACCTTGGCCGGAGCGGCTCGATTGAAGCGGGAAACGAGTTGGAGCAGGCCCATGCTGAGCCATGTCACCGCGAATGCGATCATTGCCAGCGCCGAAGGCTCATAAGCCTTGTTTGCGCCGACGAGCTGGAGATACGGGCCGAACGCCGGGCGTCCGAGCAGCGAAGCCATGGTGAATTCACCGATGACGATCGCCAGCGTGATGAACGCACCCGAGAGAACGCCGCTCATGACGTTCGGGAATATGCATCTGAACATAATGGTCGTCCAGCTGGCGCCGAGGCTCTCGGCCGCCTCTGTCAGTGTCCTGACATCGATGGTGCGCATCGCCGTGTCCACCGCGCGGTACATATAGGGCAGGGACAGCGTGATGTAGGAGCAGACGAGCAGCAGGTTGGTGGTGGAGCCGTAGCCAGTCAGCGGCAGGATCGAGGACGAATTGTACATCCTCAAATAGCCGAAGACGATGACGATCGCGGGGATGACCAGCGGCATCAGCGTGACGAATTCGACGACGGGCCGCATCTGCGGCAGGCGTAGGCGCACCCAATAGGCCGTCGGCACGACGAGCAGCATGCCGAAGATGATGGTGAAGAGTGCCATCAGCATCGAATAGCCGAAGGTTTCGCGGAACGAGGCGTCGGAGAATACCGATTCGTAGGCATCGAAGCTGTAGACGCCCCGACGTGCCCGAAGCGAGAATTCGAACGTGCCAATGAGCGGAACGATGAAATAGATGACGCCGATGGCGATTGCGAGCCAGGCGAAGAAACGACCCATTTTCATTTTTGCCACCGTTCGGCGCGCATGCGCAGCATGATATAGATGACGTTGGAGACGCCGGTTATGACGATCATGCCGAGCGCCAGGGCGTAGCCGAGGTTCGCATTGTGGAGCACGTCGCCGCGGATCTGGGCATAGAGCAGGATCGGCACGATGTTCAACGAACTGCCCGTCAGCGCGTAAGCCGTGGCGATTGCCCCGAAGGAATTGGCAAAGAGCAGCAATGTGGTGCCAAGCAAGCTCGGCCAAAGGATGGGCAGGGCGATCATGCGCCAGTACATGCCGTTGGTGGCGCCAAGGATCGAGGCAGCCTCTTTCCACTCCTTCTTCAGACCGTCGAGCGCCGGCGTCAGGATCAGCAGCATCAGCGGGATCTGGAAGTACATGTAGGTGATGGTCAGGCCGACGAAGCTCAGCAGGTTGAAGCCGGTCGAATAGAGGTTGAAGCCGAACCAGTCGCGCATGAAAACGGTGACGAGGCCGGTGCGACCAAGCGTTGCCAGGAAGGCGAAGGCCAGCGGTACGCCGGCGAAATTGGATGCGACGCCCGAGAAAGTCAGCAGCACGCTGCGGATCCAGGAGGGGAGGCCGCCGAGCACGATGGCCCAAGCCAAAAAGAAGCCGATGAAGGCGCCGCCAATGGAAGAGGCGATGGATATCTTAATACTGATCCAATAGGCATCCCGGATAGCGGGCGTATTGAGATCGGCGAGGTTCTTGAGCGTGAACTGTCCTTCGGGCGTCAGGAACGCACCCGAAATCAGATAGATCGTCGGGACGACGAGGAACATCAACGCAAAAATAGTGAAGGGCGCGATCCCCAGCCAGTCGATGATGGTCTTCCTGCTGATCAGGGGAGCGTGGGTGCTGATCGTGGATGTCGAAACGGTGCTCATCAAGCCCAGTCACTTTTGCGTCGGAGAAAAAGAACCTCCCCGCCTGTGGGCGGGGAGGCGAGCACCTTGGTTACTTGACGTTGGTGCCGACGACTTTGTCCCAACCCGTCGTGATTGCCGTCTTGCCAGCACCCTGCTCGTCGAGCGTCGGGAAGACGGCCTTTGCATAGGCTTCGGCCGGCGGCAACTTGGCCAGAACGTCCGCAGGGATCTTGTTGTTCTTGGCAAGATCGTTGAAGCGGATCGGGTGGCAATAGCCCTTCAGCCAAAGAACCTGGCCTTCGTCCGAATAGAGGTATTCCATCCAGAGCTTGGCAGCGTTCGGGTGCGGCGCGAAGGCGGAAATCGCCTGAACGTAGACACCGGCGACAACGCCCGTGGCCGGGACGATGACGTCGACCGGCGGGTTGCCCTTCAGGCTGTCGCGCCATGCAAGACCGTTATAGTCCCATGCGACGACGATCGGGGTGGAGCCCTGAGCCAGCGGAGCGGCCTTGCCGATGACAGGAACAAAGTTGCCTGCCTTGTTGAGTTCGGCGAAGTAGGCGAGGCCGGCTGCGCCAGCCTTGGCTGCATCCTTTTCACCGGTGGCGAGACCGGCAGCGTAGACGCCCTGAACGGCCTGGTTCGCGGTGCGCGGGTCGCCTGCGAGAGCGACGGTGTTGGCGAATTCCGGCTTCTTCAGGTCAGCCCAGTCCTTCGGGGCTTCCTTGACGATGTCCTTGTTCACGACGAAGGAGAGAACGCCGTAATAATCGCCGTACCAGTAGCCTTCGGCATCCTTGGCGCTATCCGGGATCGAGTCCCAGGTCGAGACCTTGTAAGGCTGCAGCAGGCCGTCTTTCTTGGCGGAAGGGCCGAAGGAGAGGCCGACGTCAACGACGTCAGGAGCCTGCGGGCCGGTGTTGCCCTTGTTGGCCTTGATGGCTTCGACTTCGTCGCCGGAGCCGGCGTCAGGGTTCAGCTCATTGACTGTGAGGCCGTACTTGGCCTTGAATCCTGCGATGACGTCGCCGTAGCCGCACCAGTCGTGCGGGAGAGCGATCGTGGTCAGCGAGCCTTCCTTCTTGGCAGCGGCGATCAGGTCGTCGCTCGGAGCGGCCGATGCGATGGCGGTGGACGCCATGACCAATGCAGTCGAGAGCGAAAGGACGCGGCGTAAATTCGTGGTCATGTTTTTCTCCTTTATTTTCCAGTGTCTGGCGAAGCTGTTAATGACATTGCATGAAGCTTGTATGACGGGCACCGATCGTGCAAATCCCTGGTTTAGCAGCCTCTCGGCTTACCCTTTTACGGGGTGACTATTCCGGGCTGTGGCGCGGGCTGCGTCGGAAAATCTTGTTCCCCCCTTTTCCCTCCTAACCCAGTTTGCGGAAGAGCTTGGTCTGTTCGAACAGGCCCTCCAGTGTTTTCATGCGCTCGCTCGTCTCGTCCCAGGTCGCATTCTGAACGGCCTCGATCAGGGCCTCGACGATGAAGAGCGTGACGACGGACGAATCCCAGGCCGAGGGCGCCTCGATCTGCACGCGAAAGGTATGTCTGGCGTGCTTGGCGGCGGGCGTCGCCCATTGGTCGGTGAAGACGATGATATCTGCGCCGCGACGACGGGCGGCGGCTGCAAGGCTGACCATTTCCTGCTCGTACCTGCGGATGTCGAAGATCACCAGCAGGTCGCCCGGGTTCATGTTCAGGACGTATTGCGGCCATGAACTCGAATTGGCCGATAGCAGCGTCGTGTTCGGCCGGATGACCTGCATATGAGTGAAGAAATACTCTGCAAGCGCGCCCGTTATACGCCCGCCGACGAAATAGAGGCCGCGCCGATGTTCCGAAAGCAGGGTGGCGACGCTGTCGAAGGTGGAGGTGTCGAGGTCCTTCAGCGTCTGGCGCAAGTTATCGCTAATGGCATCGGCGAAGCGGTTGAGGATATGGGTTCCCGGCGCATTGGAGGCCCAACGGTCGCGCTTGGTGAGCGGATTGGAGATCGTCGCCTCGACCTCCTGGTGGAGGCGAGACTGGAATTCCGGATAACCTTTGAAACCAATCTTCTGCACCATGCGAGCCACCGTCGGCGTCGACACGCGTGCATTTTCGGCCACCGTCGTGATGCTTCCCAGACCCGAAACCGGGTAGTTATCCAACAGGCTCTTGGCGAGTTGCTTTTCCGCCCGCGTCAGCCCGTCGAAATGCGCATTTATGACGTCCGAGACTGTTTTCGACGCATTGTTCACTCTGGTTTTGCTCCCCGGACCGGTCTTTGCCGATCTCCTAATGAGTTAACAACGCTGTCACATATGGAGTCAATGTCTTATTTGAAGAGAAATTTTCAGTTTCGGGTTGACAGGGATGCAAACCTGAAGAATTCTTTTCTTTAGTAAGTTTTTATTAAGCGATGGGTGGAGCAGCACGATGCTTGCTCGGCAAACAGTGTTGACCGAAGCGGACGGGGACTGCGTCGCGGTTGAGAAGCCGGACGGGAAGAGCCCGGTTCTTATCATCTGCGAGCACGCCTCCTGCGTGCTGCCGGAGCGGCTTGGTAATCTCGGGCTTTCAAGCGAGGCGCTGGCCAGCCATATCGCTTGGGATCCGGGCGCCTTGGCGGTGTCGAGAGGCATGTCGGCGGCCTTGGATGCAACGCTGGTCCATCAGCGCTTTTCGCGCCTGGTCTACGACTGCAATCGACCACCGGAATCGCCGGGAGCGATGCCGGAGGTCAGCGAGATCTATACGATCCCGGGCAATCAGCACCTTAGCGCTGCCGAGCGTCAGGCGCGCACGGAGGCGCTCTACATTCCGTTTCATGACCGCATTCGCGCTCTTCTCAGGGACCGGAGGGCGAGGGGGCAAGAGACGGTCATCGTTACGGTCCACAGCTTCACGCCGGTGTACATGGGTGCATCGCGCGACGTCGAACTCGGCATTCTGCACGACGAAGACAGCTATCTCGCGGATCGCATGTTGAACGCCGCCGAGGATGCGCCGCTCTACAAAACCGAACGCAACAGCCCCTATGGACCGGAAGACGGCGTGACCCATACGCTTAAGCTTCACGGAATTGCCAATGGGTTGCATAATGTAATGATCGAGGTCCGCAACGACCTCGTCGCGGACGATATAGGCCAAGGGGTCGTGGCCGACTATCTGACGGGGCTGATCCAGAGAAGCCTGGACGCCTGACTACCAAAGAAAAAGACCCCGGGGAGCAGTTTAACTGCGATCAGGCCGCACGGTGGGTACCGCGCGGAGTTTGGCTGGTGGACCGTCCGCAATTCCGCGGATGATCTGTATTTAGGGGGCATTCATGTCGGACTATTCCGAAACAGACAAAAAGCAGGATGTGCATATCCTGCATTCCATGGGCTATGCCCAGGAACTCGAACGGCGCATGAGTTCGTTCTCGAACTTTGCCATCTCCTTCTCCATCATCTGCATCCTGTCAGGCGGCATCAATTCGCTGGCGCAGGCAACATCGGGTGCGGGTGGGGCTGCTATCGGCATCGGCTGGCCGATCGGTTGCCTGATCTCCGGCGTGTTCGCGCTTGCCATGGCGCAGATTTCGTCCGCCTATCCGACGGCGGGCGGGCTTTATCACTGGGGCTCCATCCTCGGCAACCGCTTCACCGGCTGGCTGACCGCGTGGCTCAATCTTCTCGGCCTCATCACGGTGCTCGGCGCCATCAATGCCGGCACCTGGGGCTTCTTTGCCGGCTCGATCGGTGGCTGGGTCGGCATGAATGTCGACACGACGACGTCTGCTGGCTTTGCCAACCAGATCATCTTCGTTGCCGTCATTACCGGCCTGCAGGCACTGATCAACCACTTCGGTATCAAGCTCACAGCAAAGCTGACCGACATGTCCGGCTATTTGATTTTCGGCGCCGCACTGGCACTGACGATCATTTGCCTGATCGGCGTCAAGGAGTGGGACATCAGCCGTATCTGGACCTTCACCAACTACTCCGGCACACCGGAAGGCGATGCTTCAGTCTGGCCGAAGACTGACAATATCTGGTACATCTTCGCCCTCGGCTTGTTGCTGCCGATCTACACGATCACCGGCTACGACGCCTCGGCGCATACGTCCGAAGAGACGATCAAGGCCTCGGTCTCGGTTCCTCGGGGCATGGTTTCGTCGGTCTGGTGGTCGTCCTTCTTCGGCTACATCATGCTGGTCGCCTTCCTGCTTGCCATCCCGAACATGGACGACGCGTCCAAGCAGGGCTGGAACGTGTTCTTCTGGACGATCGACAGCATCACCAACCCCGTTGTCGCGAAGCTCCTCTATATCGCGATCTTCGTGTCGCAGTTCCTCTGCGGCCTTGCGACCGTAACCTCCGCATCGCGCATGATCTACGCCTTCTCGCGTGATGGCGGCCTGCCGTTCTCCAAGGCGCTCGCCAGCGTCAGCAAGTCGTATCGTACGCCTTCGGTTGCCATCTGGACCGCCGGCGTGCTTTCGGTGCTGTTCGTCTGGGGCGCTTCGCTCGTCACGATCGCCGGTTCGTCGGCTTACACGATCGTCGTCTCTTGCACGGTCATCTTCCTGTTCCTTTCCTTCGCCGTGCCGATCGTGCTCGGCATCAAGGCGATCGGAACGGCGAAATGGCCGGTCATGGGTCCGTGGAACATGGGGATCGGTCTCTATCGCGTCGTGGCGTGCCTCGTCATTCTCGCCATGGCGATCATCTTCATCATCGGCGTGCAGCCTCCGAACCAATGGGCGCTCTACATCACCATCGGCTTCCTGGTGCTGACCGCGATCGTATGGTTCGCCTTTGAAAAGCGTCGTTTCCTCGGCCCGCCGATCGGCGACATGATCGCCAAGCGCCAGGCGGCGATCGCTGCCACCGAACGCGCCATCGGCGAATCGTAGACCACATTGAACCGATCAGACGGGGCCGCGATCCTGCGGCCCCGATTTGGCTTGCAGACCCGGTCGCGCCGGCCTCGAGCCCATATTTCTTCAAGTCTTTCAGGCGGATCAATCATGAGCACCAGCTATACGTTCGACGACCTCAAGAAGGATGTTGCCGAAGGGCGCATCGACACGGTTCTGGCATGTCAGGTGGACATGCAGGGACGACTGATGGGGAAGAGATTCCAGGCCGAATTCTTCATCGACAGCGCCTGGAAGGAGACGCATAGCTGCAACTATCTGCTGGCAACCGACATGGAGATGGAAACCGTCTCCGGCTACAAGTCGACAAGCTGGGAAAAGGGCTATGGCGACTACACGATAAAGCCCGACCTTTCGACCCTTCGCCGGACGCCCTGGTTGGAAGGCACCGCGCTCGTACTTTGCGACATCATAGATCATCACACGCATGAGGAAGTGCCGCATTCGCCGCGGGCCATCCTGAAGAAACAGGTCAAGCGCCTTGAAGCGATGGGCATGAAGGCGTTCATGGCCACGGAACTGGAGTTCTTCCTGTTCGACCAGACCTATGAACAGGCACAGGCATCAGGCTATCGCAATCTTGCGCTCGCTAGCGCCTATAACGAGGACTACCACATCTTCCAGACGACCAAGGAAGAGGATGTGATGCGCGCCATCCGCAAGGGCCTGCAGGGTGCCGATATTCCGATCGAGAATACCAAGGGCGAGGCGTCTGCAGGGCAGGAAGAAATCAATGTTCGCTACGCTGACGCGCTGACCATGGCCGACCGGCATGTGATCATCAAGAACGGCAGCAAGGAGATCGCCTGGGCCAAGGGCAAGGCCATCACCTTCCTTGCGAAGTGGAGTTACACCTCCGCCGGCAGTTCGTCGCACATCCACCAGTCGCTCTGGAGCGCCGACGGCAAGGACTCGCTGTTCTTTGACAAGGGTGAAGAGCATGGCATGACACCGCTGATGAAGAACTATGTCGCGGGTCTCCTCTCGCATGCGAGCGAAATCACCTATTTCCTTGCTCCCTATATCAACTCCTACAAGCGCTTCATGGCCGGCACCTTTGCGCCGACCAAGGCGATCTGGAGCACAGACAATCGCACGGCCGGCTATCGCCTCTGCGGCGCCGATACCAAGGGCATCCGCATCGAGTGCCGCGTTGGCGGCTCCGACCTCAATCCCTATCTTGCCTTCGCGGCGCTTCTTGCCGCCGGCATTAACGGCATCGAGAACAAGCTCGAACTTGAGGCTCCCTTCGTCGGCGACGCCTATGGTGCCCGCGAGGTTCGGGAGATTCCGCGGACACTTCGGCACGCGACGGTTGAAATGACGCAATCGAAGATGCTCCGCGCCGCCTTCGGCGACGACGTCATCGACCACTACACGCGGGCTGCCGAATGGGAACAGGAACAATATGACAGCCGTATCACCGACTGGGAAGTTGCGCGGGGGTTTGAGCGGGCTTAGATCTGTGGCGCAAAAGGCCCCTCATCCGGCCTGTCGGCCACCTTCTCCCCGTTTTGACGGGGAGAAGGTGATAGGCGCACCTTCTTTCGTCCCTTAACTGCCGTGGGGGACAAGGGTGCGGCAGCCACGATCGTCCCCTCTCCCCGCCTGCGGGGAGAGGGCTAGGGTGAGGGGCAATCCCACGCCGGAAACGAAATTTTTGTTTGTGAATAGAGAATAGGAATTCGATCATGAGCATGATCACATGCGTCTCCCCCGTGAATGGGGAAGTTTATGCGGAGCGCCCGGCATTGTCGCTGGATGCCGGCAAGGATGCGGTTGCGCGGGCGCGCAAGGCACAAAAGGATTGGGCTCGCCGTCCGCTTGAAGACCGCGTTCAGCTGGTGCTCAAGGGCGTTGCGCGGCTCAACGAGATGGCTGACGTCGTCGTGCCCGAGCTTGCCTGGCAGATGGGTCGGCCGATCAAGTATGGAGGCGAATATCGCGGTTTCAATGAGCGTTCGAACTATGTGGCCTCGATTGCAGCCGACGCGCTGGCGCCAATGGTTGTCGAGAGCAGCGCCAGCTTCGAGCGTCGTATCGAGCGTGAGCCGCACGGGGTCGTCTTCGTCATCGCGCCGTGGAATTATCCCTATATGACGGCGATCAACACGGTGGCGCCGGCGCTGATGGCCGGCAATACCGTCATACTCAAGCATGCAAGCCAGACGCTGCTTGTCGGCGAGCGGCTGGTGCAGGCGTTCGTCGAGGTCGGTGTGCCCGCTGACGTGTTCCAGAACGTCTTCCTTGATCACGAGACGACCTCGGCGCTGATCGCTGCCGGCAGTTTCAACTTCATCAATTTCACCGGCTCGGTCGAAGGCGGCCGCACGATGGAGCGGGCGGCAGCCGGCACCTTCACCGGGCTCGGGCTTGAGCTTGGCGGCAAGGACCCTGGCTATGTCATGGAAGACGCCGATCTCGACGCGGCGGTCGATACGCTGATGGACGGCGCGACATTCAACTCCGGCCAATGCTGCTGCGGCATCGAGCGCATCTATGTGCATGAATCTCTCTACGACTCCTTCGTCGAGAAGTCGGTCGCCTGGGTGTCGAACTATAAGCTCGGAAATCCGCTCGATCCCGAGACATCACTCGGCCCGATGGCGCACAAGCGCTTCGCCAAGGTTGTTCGCGACCAGATAGCCGATGCGGTTGCCAAGGGCGCCAAGGCGCTGGTCGATCCCAAGCTGTTCCCGGCCGATGACGGCGGCGCGTATCTGGCGCCGCAGATCCTGGTCAATGTGGATCACTCCATGGCGTTCATGCGCGAGGAGACCTTTGGGCCGGCAGTCGGCATCATGAAGGTCAAGAGCGATGCGGAAGCGCTCGAACTGATGAATGACAGCCCCTACGGCCTGACCGCTTCGCTCTGGACCAAGGACAGCGAACGTGCCGCAAGGCTTGGCCGCGAAATCGAGACCGGCACAGTCTTCATGAACCGCGCCGACTATCTCGACCCGGCGCTCTGCTGGACAGGCGTCAAGGAAACCGGCCGTGGCGGCTCGCTTTCCGTTATCGGCTTCCACAATCTGACGCGTCCGAAATCCTACCATCTGAAGAAAGTCACAGCATGACCAACATCACAGCCAACTGGAGCTATCCGACAGCAGTCAAGCTCGGCCGCGGCCGGATAAAGGAACTGGCGGACGCCTGCAAGAGCCTCGGTATCAAGAAGCCGCTGCTGGTGACGGACCGGGGCCTCGCGTCAATGGCGATCACCACGAATGCGCTCGACATTCTGGAAGAGGCAGGCCTCGGACGCGCCATCTTTGCCGACGTCGATCCCAATCCGAACGAGAAGAACCTCGAAGCCGGCGTCAAGGCGTTCAAGGATGGTGGCCATGACGGCGTTGTTGCCTTCGGTGGCGGATCCGGTCTCGACCTTGGCAAGTGCGTCGCCTTCATGGCCGGCCAGACACGGCCGGTCTGGGATTTCGAGGATATCGGCGACTGGTGGACCCGCGCCAGCGTCGAGGGCATTGCGCCGATTGTCGCCGTGCCGACGACTGCGGGCACAGGCTCCGAAGTGGGCCGCGCCAGCGTCATCACCAATTCGGTGACGCATGTGAAGAAGATCATCTTCCATCCGAAGTTCCTGCCGGGCGTCGTCATTGCCGATCCGGAACTGACCGTCGGCATGCCGAAGATCATCACTGCCGGTACCGGCATGGATGCCTTCGCACATTGCCTGGAAGCCTATTCTTCGCCGTTCTATCATCCGATGTCGGCCGGCATTGCGCTGGAGGGCATGCGGCTCGTGAAGGAATACCTGCCGCGCGCCTACAAGGAAGGTACCGATCTCGAGGCTCGCGCCAACATGATGGCCGCCGCCGCCATGGGCGCGGTCGCCTTCCAGAAGGGCCTCGGGGCCATCCACGCGCTATCGCACCCGATCGGCGCGGTCTACAACACTCATCACGGCATGACCAATGCCGTCGTCATGCCGGCAGTCCTGCGCTTCAACCGCAAGGTGATCGAAGAAAAGATCGCCCGGGCTGCCGCGTATCTGGGTATTTCAGGCGGCTTCGACGGCTTTTACGACTACGTGCTGGCGCTGCGCTCCGAGCTCGGCGTTCCCGAGAACCTCACCGCGATGGGTATTGCAAGCGACCGGATCGACGAGTTGTCGGCGATGGCGATCGAGGATCCGAGTGCCGGGGGCAATCCTGTCGCACTGACGCTCGAAAACACCAAGGCACTTTTCCGCGATTGCTTCTGATCTATTTCATTCACTTCAAGGCGGACCAGAAGGGCCCGGGATGCATCTGCACCCCGGGCTTTTTGCTGCACGAAACGACCGGCGAGGGACGGTCAGAAGTAGTGATGCTAAATTAGGGTGCAACCGTTTGCACTTTGTTAACCATAATTCGAAAGAATGTATTAATCGCACCATGATCCCGAGGTGCCTAAAGGAGCGATGTCGAAGCTCCCAGAGGATCGACAATGGCCACCATCACATTCGCAAACACCAAAGGCGGAGCAGGCAAGACGACGGCTGTCCTGCTTCTATCGACCGAACTGGCACGACGGGGCTATCGTGTGACGATACTCGATGCCGATCCGCAGCACTGGATCTCCCGCTGGCATGAAATCTCCGGTCCGGTTCCGAACATATCGGTGATCGATTTTGTCACCACGACCTCGCTGCCGATCCATCTGAAGGAAGAGAAGGACAAGGCCGATTATTTCATCATCGACCTTCCCGGTGCGAGGGATACGCTTCTGGCAACCGCCATCGGCCTTTCGGATCACGTTCTGGTCCCGATACAGGGCTGTGCAATGGATGCGCGCGGCGGAGCGCAGGTGCTGGAATTGCTGCACTGTCTGGCGCAGCGGGCGGGGATCCGCATTGCCCATTCGGTGGTGCTGACACGTGTCAACCCGCTGGTAACCACGCGGGCGCTGCAAACTGTGAAGGATCTCCTGTCTGAGCGGCAGGTGTCGGTGCTCGAAACGGCGATCGTCGAGCGCGCTGCCTTCCGGGACATCTTCGACTGCGGCGGGACACTGGAGACGATGCACCCGAGCCGCGTCAGCAATCTCGACAAGGCGCAGGAAAACGCCTGCGCGTTTGCCGAGGAGATGATGCGGATTGTGCCTGTTCGTCTGACGGCTTCAGCAAGTAGCCTCGGCTACGACCCGATAAGAAGCGCCGCTTGAAAATAGAGTACAATAGAAAGGGCCGCTGGAGTTTTGCTCCGGCGGCCTTTTGTCTTTATATTTCAACCCACCCTATTCGACGAATTCGACTGTGACACCCGGCTTGACCATCTTGGCAAGCTCGTTGGCATCCCAGTTTGTCAGGCGAACGCAGCCGTGACTTTGGGATTTGCCGATCTTTGATGGATCGGGCGTGCCGTGGATGCCGTAGGTCGGCTTCGAAAGCGCCATCCAGACATTGCCGACAGGGCCGTTCGGGCCGGGCGGGATGTCCAGAATCTTGTCGTTGCCGGCCTGCTTGAAATTGATCTTCGGATTGTAGGTGTAGCCCGGATTGAAAGCGACGCGCTCGACAGTGACCGTGCCAGACGGCGAGGGGGTGTCGGTCGAGCCGATGCTTGCCGGATAGGCTGCCAGCAATGCGCCGTTGGCGTCATAGGCGAAGACTTGTTTCTTACCCTTGTCCGCGACGATGCGGGCAACGACTCCGGTCTTCGGCGGGCCTGGATCGATCACTTTTATCGTCGTTCCAGGGATTGTGAAGTCGACGCCCTTGTTAATTTCCTTCAGATATCCCTCGTCCATGTGGAAGCGCTCGGCGAGCATTTCGGTCGTCGACGTGTAACCAAGCGATGAAAGCGTTGCTTTCTGGGCGTAGTCTTCGGGGATTTCGGCAACATAAGGACCAGCAGCATCCGCCGGGGTGATCGTGTAGCTGGTAATCGGCATGCCGCCGGAATTGCGAAGCTGCTCAAGGATCGAGTCGGTGTCGTTCGGGTCGAGCGTCTGTCCGGTCATCTGCTGGTAGGCGTATATCGCCTTCGTGACGTTGCCGCCCATGCGGCCATCGATGGCGCCAGGCGAGATTCCCTGGCGATCGAGGAACACCTCAAGCGCGGTGATCTCCATCTTGGATTTGTTCTTTAGCGTGATGACGGGCTGCTGGGCAGGCGGCTGCGTAACCGGTGGCGGCTGCTGCTGAGGGTCCAGCGAAGCGTAGCTGTTGTCGCCATTCGGGTCGTTGGGATCGGTCGCAAGTTGGTCGTCGAGGGGGAGGCGCTGGACAGAACTTTCGCGCGGTATCCCACCGGTGATCGCGCCGGGCTCGGCCTGGCCATAGCCGTCATTGACGCCGTAGCCCCTGTTGTTGTCGAAGCGGGTATCGCCGTAGCGATCGCCATCGCCATTGTCCTGATATCCGCCATTGTATGCGTCGCGCACCGGCGGCTTCGGGTAATAGGTGCTGGCCCGCATTTCTGTGGCGATCAGATTGCCGCTGCGATCGATAAGCACGCGTCGGCCGCGACGATCGCGGGCGACGGTGACATCACCCTCCTCGGGTATCTGATTAAGGATCCGGCCGTCAGGCGCTACCAGAACCACATCACCATTTCCCCGGCCATAGAATTGCTGCGCATCGGCATCGAGCGAGGCGACGGTAAACGCCGTGACCATCGCAGCCAGGGAAATGCTCGTCCTCAAGAATCGGTTCACGTCTGGGTCTTCCTTGATCAGTGGTCCGGCACACACACATTGGAATTTTGACACCAGTGTGGAATTTCACGCATCATACTGAATAAAAGATAAAAAATTACGATTGCATGGATAGCGTCTTAACGTTCGGTAATCCAAATGGTTTCGTAGTGGTTGCAGGTCGTTCCATCAGGTTGCGCAACTATGGTTAACTTGGAGTAAAGGCGCACCTTTCCCCGTTGACGCGAAGCGTCGCTCGTCTTAACGCTGCTGCCGCGTCGACAGGGGAGATGAGGCCGATGATTGACTTCGCAGCTGACAAGGGTCCGAAGCTCACGCTGGACGAAGGTTCGGCGATGGACGTTGGCGCCTGCATCGTCGAGGGTGTGGATCTCTCACCCGGCAAGGCCGTTCCCGACGACGGCGACGCCAGGATTTCGCACTCCGTCGAGGGCTTCCTCTTCACCTGCGGCCCGGATCACATTCGTCATCCGGAGCCAATGAGCGCGGAATTCGGCGGCCAGAAATATCCCCTGCATGGGTCTTTTTCAGCGAGCCCCGCGAAAGTGCTGTGGACACGGCTTGAAAACGGCAATGCGGAATGCCGCGCCGATGTCGATCTTGTCGGCGCAGAAGGTCGCCCATTCCGGCTGGAGCGTCATTGGCGGATCGACGGGGCGACCGGCGAGGTGCACCTGACCGACCGCGTCATCAATACCGGCGACGAGGCTGCGCCAGTCTTCCTGATGTACCACATGAATATCGGCGGCAAATGGTTCGACGACGGAGTGCGCCTGACGGGGCAGATGCTCGAAGGCGGCGGCTTCCCCTGGACCTTTGGCGAGGAGCTTGGCGGCCTGTTCTGCGTGCCTTCGCCGGCAACTGATGGGAAATGGACCGAAGTCGCGCTCGGGCCGATCGCGGCGATTGGCGGCAAGACCCTTAGGGTTCGCTTCGATGCAGAAACGCTGCCCTTCCTGCAGGTCTGGCGCAACCAGAAAGCACCGGCGCATGTGCTTGGCATAGAGCCGGTTTCTCATCGCTGGGTCTCTCGGGCGGAGCTTGAGGCGGCGGGCGAATTCAATATTCTCCAGCCGGGCGAAAGCCGCAATTTCGCGCTCAGCTTCGCATTTGTATAGCCTGCGGCCGCAACGGGGGCGGGCGGTTGACGCTCGCTTTCCCCCGGCGTAGATCAGTGGCCGAGGTTTTGCAGAGCCCTGTGCGAGGGCCTGCGGTTTCAAAGAGGGATGAAGCATGGATATCCGCAAGATCGATGACCAATACTCGGTTTCCGGCCAGATCACCGTCGATGACCTCGATGAGATCAAGGCGATGGGGTTCCAGTCGATTGTCTGCCATCGTCCCGACCACGAAAGCCCGGATCAGCCGTTTTTCGACGATATCGCCGCACGCGCCGAAGAACTCGGCATGATGATCGCTCATGTCCCGGTCGGACCGATGGGCGTCACCGAAGATGCGGTGGTAAGCATGGTCGATGCGCTCGACGAATTCCCACGTCCCATGCTCGGCTACTGCCGCTCCGGCGCACGCTCGACGGCGATCTACCAGAGATCCGAGCATATGCGGACGTAAATTCCGTATCGCGACGGCTACTATTTACAAATACCGATAGCTTCAGGAGAGAATAATGAGCATCAAGCGCATCGACAGCGGCCCGCGCATGAGCGGCGCCGTCATCCATGGCAACACCATCTATCTGGCGGGCCAGGTCGGCGAGGGCGAAAGCGTTACCGATCAGTGCAAATCGGCACTGGCCGAAGTCGACCGCCTGCTGGCCGCCGCCGGCAGCAGCAAGGCGAAAGTCCTGCAGACGCTGATCTACCTCTCCGACATCGCGTACTTCGCCGAGATGAACGCCGCCTGGGAAGCCTGGGTCGACCCGGCCAACACGCCAGCCCGCGCCACCAGCGAAGCAAAGCTGGCCGCACCGAAGTACAAGGTCGAATTCATCGTCACCGCGGCTCTTGATTGATCAGAGCGACAATTGTGTCTTAAGCCGGTGGATGAGAGCTCAACGGCTTAGGCTGCTGATAAGGCCTCCAATTTCTCCGTCATGCTCGGGCTTGTCCCGAGCATCTGCATCTGCTGATTAATGGAATGGAGCAGATCCTCGGCACAAGGCCGAGGATGACGTCGAACAAGGAGCATGCTTTGTCAACGAACTAAGCCGGTGGGTGCAAGCTTACCGGCTTCTTGCTGCCGCGGAAATTTCGCTCAGCGTTCGTGTCGGTGTGATCGCTTCCGGGTCCAGCACGATTTCGATGATCGAGGGCTTGCCGCTTGCGCGGGCCCGTTCGAAGGCCGGGCCGAACTCCGCGGTCGCCTTGACCGTCTCGCCATGGCCGCCATAGGCACGCGCGAGCGCGGCAAAGTCGGGGTTCACCAGTGCGGTACCGCTGACCCGACCCGGATAGTCGCGCTCCTGATGCATGCGTATCGTGCCGTACATTCCGTTGTTGATGACGAGCGCGATCAGCGGCAGGCCGTATTGCACCGCAGTCGCGAATTCCTGGCCGTGCATCATGAAGCAGCCGTCGCCGGCAAAGCAGATGACTTCACGCTCCGGAAAAAGCTGCTTGGCGGCGACCGCCGCCGGCAGGCCATAGCCCATCGATCCTGAGGCTGGTCCTGCCTGAGTGTTGAACTTACGGAAGCGATGGAAGCGATGGAGCCAGGTGGCGTAATTGCCGGCGCCGTTGGTGAAGATGGTATCCGGTGCCGTGTTTGCCTCGATCCAGTCCATGATCCGGCCCATATGGACAGTGCCAGGGCTTGTTTCCGGCGTGGTCGACCATTTGAGATAAGCCGCGTGCATTCGCTCCGTCCGCTCAGCCCAGCGCGGTTCGGCAGGGGCGGCGAAGGCGACTGGCGTCGCGAGATCGGCGAGTGCAGCGACGAAGCTCGCGGGATCTGCGCAGATCGCCAGATCGGGGCGATAGACGCGGCCGAGCTCCGAGGCGTCGGGATGGACATGCACCAGCGACTGCTGGGGGTAGGGGATGTCCATCAACGTATAGCCTGAGGAGGGCATTTCCGAAAAGCGGCCGCCGAGAAGGATGAGGAGATCCGCCTCCTTCACCTCTTTTGCCAGCGCCGGATTGATGCCGATGCCGACATCGCCGGCATAGGACGGATGGAGGTGATCGAACAGCATTTGCCGGCGGAAGGAGCAGCCGACCGGCAACTGGAAGCGTTCCGCAAAATCCTTGATGTCGGCGACAGCGTGCTCATCCCAGCGCGTGCCGCCAAGGACGATCATCGGTCGCTCGGCGGCGATCAACCTGAGGTAGAGGTCGTCGATCTGGGTTTTGCCGGGATGGCTCTCGACCGGCATGTAGCGCCTGGCATGCGGTGCCTCGACCATGTCGCGGAGCATATCCTCGGGCAGCGTCAGCACGACCGGGCCTGGCCGCCCGGACGTCGCGACCGCGAAGGCGCGAGTGACGAATTCCGGGATGCGGGCGGCATCGTCGATCTCGCCGACCCATTTGGCGAACTCGGTCAAGGCGCGGCGGTATTCTACTTCCTGGAATGCCTCGCGCTCGCGGGCGTCGCGCTGGACCTGGCCGATGAACAGGATCATCGGGATCGAGTCCTGGCGGGCAATGTGCAGGCCTGCGGAAGCGTTCGTTGCGCCCGGACCACGGGTGACCATGCAAATTCCAGGCTCGCCTGTCAGCCGGCCCCAGGTATCGGCCATCATCGCGGCTCCGCCTTCCTGGCGGCACACGATGACTTCGATGTCGCTATCGTGCAGCGCGTCGAGGACGGCGAGGAAGCTTTCGCCGGGAACGCAGGAGATGCGCCTGACACCATTTGCCTTCAGGGCTTCGACGATGAGCTGGCCGCCGGTGCGTTTCATGACTTTGCCTTTCTTTCGAGGTCTGCCAGTTCGGCCAGGACCTCCTCTTGATGTTCGCCGAGACGCGGGCTTGGCCTGATATAGCGCAGCGGCGTTTCCGACAGCACGACCGGCGTGCGGACGCCGGGGATGCTCGTCCCGGCAGCGTCCGTGAGATCGATCCGCAATTTGCGGGCGACGACCTGCGGGTCGGCGAACATTTCCTCGATGGTGTTAATCGGGCCTGATGGCACCCCGTTCTGTTCGCAAAGACGGAGGAGCTCGGCTTTTGTCCATTTCAGCGTTTCCGTCGAGACGAACCGGCGAACTTCGATGCGATTGGCGACGCGGGCCTTGTTGGTCGCAAAACGTTCGTCACTGGCGATCGCCTCTATGCCGAGAAGAGTGCACAGCCGGCGAAACTGGCCGTCATTGCCGATGGCGAGGATGAGAAAGCCATCCGTAACCGGCACGACCTCGTAGGGGGAGATGTTGGGATGGGCATTGCCAAGGCGCTCAGGAGCCTTGCCGGAGATCAGGTAGTTCATGTTCTGATTGGCAAGGACGGCGGACTGGACGTCGAGCAGCGCCATGTCGACCAACTGGCCTTCGCCCGTCTTCAGCGCATGGATCAGGGCGGCCTCGATGGCGGCTACCGCATAGATGCCCGTGAAGACATCGGCAATGGCGACACCCGCCTTCATCGGCTGGCCGTCCGGCTCTCCGGTGATCGACATGAAGCCCGACATGCCCTGGACGATATAGTCGTAGCCGGCAAGCTCGGCATAGGGGCCGCTCTGGCCGAAGCCTGTTATCGAGCAGTAGACCAGCTTCGGGTTGATCTTCCTGAGGCTTTCATAATCGAGGCCGTATTTGACGAGGCCCCCGAGCTTGAAATTCTCGATCAGCACATCCGATGTGATTGCCAGCCGGCGGACGAGGGATTGGCCTTCCTCCGTCTTCAGGTCTGCGGTGACGGAGCGCTTGCCGCGATTGGCGGAGTGATAATAGGCGGCCGACAGATTCTCGCCGTCCTTGCCCTCGACGAAGGGAGGTCCCCATTGCCGCGTATCGTCGCCACCATCGGGATTTTCCACCTTGATGACATCGGCGCCGAGATCGGCCAGCATCTGCCCCGCCCAGGGACCGGCAAGGACCCGGGCAAGCTCAAGGACGCGGATGCCGGCAAGGGGAGGTTTTTTCATTGTCTTGTTCGTCATGTCATTCCAGATCGGCGCTCATGGCGCCCGAATTGCCTCAGATGTATCGGATACGGGCTTCGATGCAAAGCGCCGCTCGCGCCATAGAATGTAGAATCCGGACCCCATGATGATGATGATGCCGAGCCATTTGATGGCGTCCGGGAAGTCTCCGAACACCAGCCAAGCAAAGATCGTCGCCGAGACGATCTCGAAATATTGCAGCGGCGCGAGAGTGGACGCGGGAGCCGAACGATAGGCATAGACGCCGAGAATGCCGGATATCGCCGCCATCGCGCCGACGCCTGCGAGATAGAGAAAGGCGACGCTTCCCGGCATGACCGGGTCGACAATGTCGGAGCCTGTCCCCCGGCCGAGGAGCAGAATGACCGCGCAGAAGAGCAATCCCCACAGGCCCATCTGAAACTGCATCGACCAGGGGTCTTCCCGATGTGACAACACCCGGGTCATGAGGGCGAAAATCGCGATGCAGAGGGCGCTGACAACAGGCAGGAGCGCGACGTAGCCGACCTCCTCGAAGCTCGGCTGGATGATCAGCATCGCGCCGAAAAAGCCGACGCCGCAGGCGGTGTAGCGCCGCCAGCCGATAGTTTCTTTGAGAAAGATGCTGCCGAGGATGGTCAGCATGATCGGCTCGACGAAGAAAATGGCGATGGCATCGGCGACGGCCATGTATTTCAGCGTCGTGACGAAGGACACCATCGAAACCGTGATAATGGCGCCGCGGATCGCATGGAAGACGCTCTGCCGCCACGAAAAATCAGCCCATGTCCGCCGCCAGAGCACGATCGGGAGCATGCAGAGCGCCTGCACGGCAAAGCGCGCGGCGGTTATTTCGGCTGATGGAACGGTGACGATGGCGAGCTTGGCGAAGATATCGATGATCGGCGAGACCATAACCGACAAGAACATCAGAGTGAGGCCCATGGTCACCTCGGAGTTGGGCGACGCTGAACGGACGGAGTTGCTGCTGCTCATTTGAGGCCTTCTGCTGGCGACCGTGCGACTGACCGGTCGCACCAATCCGCGAATGACGATATCGCCTCGTCGGCACCGATCTCATTCAGGGTTTCGTGCCGCATGTCGGGGTAAATCTCGGTCGTGATATGGGAGAAACCATGACGTTTCAAATGGTTTGCCAGCCAGGTCACGGCTTTTCCCCACTCCGTCGCCGGATCCTTTCCGCCGCCGACCAGATGGATCGGCAAGCCCCTGGGCAATCTCTCGAGTTGGGCTTTCTGCGGAGCGCGGAACGTCATTTCAAAAAGATCCAGCCACAGCGACACGGAAGCGTCGAAGCCGCAGAGGGGATCGGCGATGTACTTATCCACTTCGTCCGCGTCGCGGGAAAGCCAGTCGAAATCTGTCCGGCGATCTGGGACCGACCGCGCCCAGGTGCCGAAGGTGAGCTTCGGCAGGATGGCGCTTGGCACGTCCGATCCCTTCAGCATCCGCTCTGTCTTAAGGATGAGCTGCGCCAGGCGACCCGAGAGGCCGGGGTTGAAATTTGCATTCCACACCGCAACTGCATCGAATTTCTCCGGGCAGGCAATCACCGTGTTGAGGCTGACAAGGCCGCCCATGGAGTGGCCGAAGAGAATGACCGGCAATCCCGGATGGGCGGCGACGGCGTGATCGCGTATGGCAAGGACGTCCTCGACCACCCGACTTGCGCCGTCGCGTCGCGCGAACAGGCCGATCGGGGCATCCGCCGCTCTGGTTTCGCCATGGCCGCGATGGTCATGGGCATAGACGTGGTAGCCTCGCTTTCCCAGCGCTTCGGCGAAACGCGAATAGCGCCTGGAATGCTCTGCAAGTCCATGGCAGACAAGGAGAATCCCGCGGGCCTCGCCATCAGGAGCGGCGTGATGAAACGCAAGCGTCGCGCCTGTCCGGCTGTCGCGCCAGCTTGTTTCCCCGAACATGCAACCCTCCTCCGACTTGAGCGCGACAAAAAGCCATCGGGCGCCGATTTGCAATGGCGGCCGGCACACCAGAACAAAATATTCATGTCGGTGCGATTCAGGGTTGCGAATATCAGAGCAAGCTGCTTATTTGTTCCTATATTGTTCTAGTTTGGAGGGTAATAATGCAGCTCTGGATTCGTGCGCTTATTGCAGCGCTATTTCTGCCGATTCTTGCAGTAGGCGTCTCGGCACAGGATGCGGAGAAGGGTGGACGGACGCGGTTCATCCTTGCCGCCAGTTGGGAGCCGGCCTTCTGCGCTACCAACGAGAAAAAAGCGGAATGCCGGGGCGAAAAACCCAACGGATTCGATGCGACGAATTTTTCGTTGCATGGGCTTTGGCCGATGCGGCAGCAATATTGCGACGTGGCGGAAGACCTGCGGCAAGCCGATGGGCACAGCGACTGGAACAGCCTGCCCGAGGTGCCGCTATCGGCGAAGACGCGCTCGCTGCTGGCGAAGGCGATGCCCGGCACGCAGTCCGGCCTGGAGCGTCACGAGTGGATCAAGCACGGCACCTGCACGAAGCTTTCGGCGGATGACTATTTTGCCGGTGCCGTCGGGTTGATCGAGGAATTGAACGCTTCGGCGGTCCGCGACCTGTTCGCGCAGAATATCGGCAAGACGCTGGATGCGGAGGCGATCAAGGCGGCGTTCGACAAGAGCTTCGGGGAAGGGGCCAGCGAGCGCGTCAAGATGAGCTGTCGCCGTGTCGGCAAGACCAGGGTCATTTCGGAGTTGACCATCGGCCTTTCGGAGGACGCGATCGAGCCAAATCTATCGGGGCCGCGGCTGGAAGCGTTGATCCAGGATGCCGGCAGCACGAAATTCGGCTGCGATCAGGGCGTGGTGCAGGCTGTCGGCCCCTGACAGGGCCCATCGCGCGACCTCGCCTCAAGGCGATATCGACTTTTCGCGTTGCCCGGCGGCCTTGTTTACCTTACATAGCGCGGCACAAACCCGAAATCCCTTCGCCTAGGAGCAGTGCAGCAATGGCACGTCAGTTCATCTATCACATGTCAGGGCTCAACAAGGCCTATGGCGCCAAGAAGATCCTCGAAAACGTCAACCTGTCATTCTACCCGGACGCCAAGATCGGTATCCTCGGACCGAACGGCGCCGGTAAATCGACAGTGCTCCGGATCATCGCCGGCCTCGACAAGGAATATACCGGCGAGGCCTGGTTGGCCGAAGGTGCCACCATCGGCTACCTGGAGCAGGAGCCGCACCTCGACGCTGATAAGACCGTGCTCGAGAACGTCATGGAAGGCGTCGCGAAAAAGACCGCCATTCTCGAGCGCTACAACGAACTGATGATGAACTATTCCGACGAAACGGCGGAAGAGGGCTCCAAGCTCCAGGACGTGATCGACAGCCAGAACCTTTGGGATTTGGAAAGCCAGGTCGAGATGGCCATGGACGCGCTGCGGTGCCCGCCGGGCGATTCCGATGTCACCAGCCTTTCCGGTGGTGAGCGGCGCCGCGTGGCGCTTTGCCGCTTGCTGCTGTCGCAGCCCGATCTGCTGCTGCTCGACGAACCGACCAACCATCTCGACGCCGAAACTATCGCGTGGCTCGAAAAGCACCTTCGTGCCTATCCCGGCGCCGTGATGATGATCACCCACGATCGCTACTTCCTCGACAACGTCACCGGCTGGATTCTCGAGCTCGACCGCGGTCGCGGCATACCCTATGAAGGCAATTATTCCGCCTATCTGCTCGCCAAGGCCAAGCGCATGGCGCAGGAGAACCGTGAAGACGCCTCCCGCCAGAAGGCAATTTCGCGCGAGCAGGAATGGATCGCCTCCAGCCCCAAGGCACGCCAGGCGAAATCGAAGGCCCGTATCAAGTCCTACGAGCAGCTGGTCGATGCGGCCGACAAGCAGCGTCCCGGCGATGCGCAGATCATCATTCCGGTCAGCGAGCGGCTTGGTCAGGTCGTCATCGAAATGGACGGCATCTCCAAGGGCTATGGCGACCAGCTCCTGATCGACGGCCTGTCGATCAAACTGCCTCCGGGTGGCATCGTCGGCGTCATCGGTCCGAACGGCGCCGGCAAGACGACGCTGTTCAGGATGATTACCGGCCAGGAGAAGCCCGATGCGGGCACCCTGCGCCTCGGCGACACGGTGCAGCTCGGCTATGTCGACCAGAGCCGCGATGCGCTTGATGGCAACAAGACAGTCTGGGAGGAAATCTCCGGCGGTGCGGAAATCATCAAGCTCGGCAAGTTCGACATGAATTCCCGTGCCTATTGCGGCGCCTTCAACTTCAAGGGCGGCGACCAGCAGCAGAAGGTCGGAAACCTGTCCGGCGGTCAGCGCAACCGCGTGCATCTGGCCAAAATGCTGAAGGCGGGCGGCAACGTGCTGCTGCTCGACGAACCGACGAACGACCTCGATACGGAGACGCTTTCGGCGCTGGAAGATGCGCTCGAAAAGTTCGCGGGCTGCGCCGTGATCATCAGCCATGATCGCATGTTCCTCGACCGTCTGGCGACCCATATCCTCGCATTCGAAGGCGACAGCCACGTGGAGTGGTTCGAAGGCAACTTCGAGGACTATGAAGCCGACAAGGTCCGTCGCCTCGGTGCCGACGCGCTCAACCCGAGCCGCGTGACCTACAAGCGCCTGACGCGCTAGTCGGATTTCCGATCAACAAGCTTGCGAACCCCGGCTCTGCCGGGGTTTTTCTTTGGCCAGATGCCCATTGCGCAATTCCCGCTTGCCATCAAAAAGCAAATCACATAAAGATATGTTTATATCTTGATTGGGTGCTGACATGTCGAATCTGGTGAAATTCGGGCTGGATGGTTTGGTCGACGTGCTGAAGGCGGCGGGTGAGCCGACGCGCCTTCGGCTGCTGGCACTGCTTGCCGCCGGCGATCTCACCGTTACGGATCTTACCGAAATTCTCGGCCAATCGCAGCCCCGCATTTCGCGCCATCTGAAGCTGCTCGGTGAAGCCTCGCTGATCGATCGCTACCAGGAGGGCGCCTGGGCCTATTTCCGGCTGACGCAGGATGGCAAGGCCGTGCAGCTGGTGCGGACGTTGTTGAAGCACACTTCCGAGAATGATCCTATCCTGTTGCGTGACGGCGAGCGGCTTGCTGCCGTCAAGCGGGTGCGCGCCGAGCGTGCCCAGGCCTATTTCAGCCGCAATGCCGCTGAGTGGGATGAGCTTCGACGCCTGCATGTACCCGACGAGGATGTCGACAGCGCACTGATCGATCTGATCGGTGCAAAGCCCGTCGATGCGTTCCTCGATCTCGGGACTGGTACAGGCCGCATGCTGCAATTGCTCTCGGGCGTCTATCGCCGCGGGCTCGGCGTCGATGCCAGCCGCGACATGCTGGCGGTGGCACGCGCCAATCTCGACAAGGCGAATATCACCACGGCATCGGTGCGCCATGGCGACATCTTCAACCTGCCGCTCGATGCGCAGGATTTCGACCTTATCACCATCCATCAGGTGCTACATTTCCTCTATCAGCCGGAGCTGGCGATCGGCGAGGCGGCGCGGATGCTGCGGCCGGGTGGGCGCCTGGTGATCATAGATCTTGCGCCGCACGCGCTGGAATATCTGCGCGACGAGCACGCGCATCTGCGGCTTGGCTTTTCGCACCAGATGATGGGCGACTGGCTGGAGCATGCCGGGCTCGAGGTGGAGGAGGTCAAGGACCTTCATGCCGGAAAGCAGAATGGACAAAACCTGACGGTGACGATCTGGGTGGCGCGTGATCCGCGATTGCTGATGGCCGCCGAACAGGATCGCCAGTCTTCCTCCATGCTTGCCGGGAGCGCCTGATATGCCTTCGAATTCCGAAGACCACCGCCGCGACATTCGCATCTCGTTCGAGTTCTTCCCCCCGAAATCGGAGGAGATGGAAGCGCAGCTTTGGAGCGCCGTGGCGGAATTGGAGAAATGGGAGCCCGAGTTCGTTTCCGTAACCTATGGTGCGGGCGGTTCTACTAAGGCGCCGACGCTCGCAGCAGTGCGACGGATGATCTCCGAGACGCCGCTTGCAACGGCTGCCCACCTGACCTGTGTCAGCGCCACCCGGGAGGACACCCATCGCGTCGTCGACGAGTTCCGGGCTGTCGGCGTTCGACATTTCGTGGCGTTGCGTGGCGATCCGCCTGATGGCGTCGGCAGCGCTTACCAGCCCCAGCCGGGCGGCTATGCCAACGCCGCCGAGCTGGTCGCGGGCCTGCGCGAGCTCGGCGATTTCGAGATTTCGGTATCGGCCTATCCGGAGAAGCATCCCGAAAGCCGCGATGTCAAGGCTGACGTCGAAATGCTGAAGCGGAAGGCCGACAACGGTGCCGACCGGGCCCTGACACAGTTCTTCTTCGACAATGATATCTTCGAAGCCTATCTCGAGCGCGTGCGGGCTGCGGGCATCAGCATCCCAGTCGTGCCGGGGATCATGCCGATCCAGAACCTGACGCAGCTGAAGCGTTTCGCCGGCATGTGCGGGGCCACCATTCCCGCGCGGCTGGATACACGTTTCGAGGGGCTGGATGAGAAACCGGTGGAGCGTGCCAAGGTCGCGGCTGACGTCGCTGCCGAACAGATCGAGGATCTCGTCCGTCGTGGACTGAACGAGTTTCATCTCTATACGATGAACCGCGCGCCGCTGGTCGGATCGGTTTTGGAATGTCTCGGTCTCAGCTGCGGCACAAAGGCGAAGGCTGCCGGGGCGGCGGCCTGAAGGCACAAAAAAACGCATACCCGCTAAGGCATGCGCTTCTTCGAATTGACTGTCTGTTAGCTTCTAGGAGTCGCATTTCCTGTCTTTGAGTTCGCCAAAGCCTGCCTTCAGATGAAGAGCATGGCCGCAACGAACACGAACGCAGCACTGATCAATAGGACATTAAAGGATTGTGTCAGTCCCATGTCTGCCTCCTCCGTTAACCCTTAAAGCTTATGTCACAAATATGTCGCTGGCAAAGAAAATCGATATTGCGATGCGATATCGACGGTCGCGAGGTTTGGCGATCGAAGGGCAAGCAGTTGATTTTAAATGTAAAAAATAGTTGTCGACTCGTTCACGATTTTTAATGAACTGTTAAATTTCAGGCGCAAATCGTTAATATTGCCGCAGCGCGAAACGACTACTTCCGTAGGGTTATGCAGGTCGCGGGCCTGGCCGCATCCTGGCGTACAAACGCCCGTCAAGAATAAGCAGGCCCACGGCGATCAGAAGCATGCCGGCAATGTCGGTTGCGCCCAGCCGCTCGCCGAGGAAGACAGCTCCAAGCAGAATGGCGCCTGGCGGAACAAGCAGGGTCACCAGCGAGGCATTGGTTGCGCCGGCTAGTGCCATGATACGGAAATAGAGAATATAGGCGAAGGCGGTGGAAACCAGCGCCAGGGCGACGATGGCGGCGAACGAGCCAACCGACGGTACTGCCAGTGTCCAGGGCCGGTCCGCGATCAGCGAGACCGGAAGCATGATCATCGATGAGCCCGTCAGTTGTCCTGCTGCGATGACCGGTGCCGGCATGCCCTTGAACCGCTTGGAGTAGATGGCGGCAAAGCCATAGGAGACCGCGGCAAGGATCGGCACCAGCAGGGCCCAGAGCGGTGCGCCGTTTGCGACCATCATTGCGGGGCCGACGAGAACCATGGTGCCGACGAGCCCGACAAGGCAGCCGAGCAGTTTCGCGGCTGTCGGCTTTTCGTCCTCGGTCAGATAGTGGGCGATGATCACGGTCCAGATCGGGGTCGTCGCGTTCAGCACAGAGGCAAGGCCGGCGCCGATTTCCGTCTCGCCGAGAAAGATCAGGGCATGAGGCACCGCATTATTGATGAGGCCTAGCAGCAGGAATTGCGGCCAGTGGGACCGCAGCAGGCGGTATATATCAAGCCGCCCTGCGATGTGGAGATGCAGCGCGATTGCCGCGATCGACAGGCGCAGGAAGACCAGCGTGAAGGGTGGAACCTCGTGAACGGCTATGCGCGCGAAAAAGAACGAGCCACCCCAGATGAGGCCGAGCAGGAGCAAGAGGCTCCAGGTTAGCGCATTCATGCCGGTATCGGTTTTCATTGGTCTGCCCTCGTTGCTTGCAGGCCATCATCGCGATCCGCGGCGCCCGCGCCACCCGTTTCCTGCCAGGCCGGCGAAAAAGCGGGTGGTCGAGAATGGGTAGGACTATTCGGACAAGCCATGAAAAAAGGCGACCCGAAGGCCGCCTGTTTCCTTCAACCCGATGGTGACCTCAAAGCGCGTTCAGCAGTGCTTCGGTTGCCCAACCGTCGGCGGGTTCTCCGAGGCGAAACTGTTCCTTCTGGATGGCGATGCGGGTGCCGGATCCGAGGATGCCGTCGATGTCGCCGACGTCGTAGCCTCGTGCTTTCAGCTTGGTCTGCAAAGCCTTCATCTCGGTGTCGCTCAGGCCCTTTTCAGGCGTGCCCTTGTTGTAGGTCGGGGCGCCGCCGAGACGGGTGGCAAAATAGGCGGCTGACGTCGTGTAGATGAACGACTGGTTCCAGGCGAGATAGGTGTTGAAATTGGGATAGGTCAGGAATGCCGGCCCCAGGCGGCCCTGCGGCAGGATCAGGGCCGACGGCAGATTGGCGAAAGACGTGTTGCCGTCGCGCGGCGTGACACCGAGAGCAAACCATTCGCCGGCGGTCATCGTGCCGCCGATGCCGGATTTTTCATAGGGCAGGCTGGCCGGCAGCGTGACTTCCTGTATCCAGGGCTGGTCGCGCTGGAAGCCAAGCGATGCGATGAAATTGGCGGTCGTCAGGATGACGTCGGGCGCGCTTTCCCTCAATTTGACGAGACCGTCGCCGTCACCGTCTTCGCCAAATTCAATGATGGTCTTCGGCAGCAGCTGCGTCTGGCCAATTTCGCCAGCCCATGCACCCGCCGTCGTGGCCGGATCGACATCGCCGCGCTGAACGAGCTCGGTGAGTGCAATCAGCTGCGGCCGGAATCGGTCCGGGCGGCGGCAATCGTGCGAGAGGGTGACAAGCGCATTGCGCGTGTTGAAATCGCCCTGCACGGCGCCAAAGTCGGTTTCCATGGCCCAGAAAGCGGTGATCACACTGGCAGGTACGCCATGCTCCTTCTCGGCCCGGGCAAAGACGTCGGCATATTGCTTCATCTTCTGGCGGCCGATGTCGAGGCGGGCCTGGCTGACGGTGCGTTGCGAGAATTCGAGGAATGTTTGCTTGAAGACACCCTGGGCGCGGTCTCTTGCCAAGACCTTCTGGTCAATCTGTGCCCCGGCAAAGGTCTTGTCGACGCTTTCCGCCGTTGCGCCCGCGGCAATTGCATCTGCCTTGACGCCTGCAAGGAAGGCTGAAAGGTCTCCACCGCACGCGACCTGAGGGGCGGCTTCCGCAGTCGGAGCCTGGGGCTGGCTCTGCTGCGCTGTCGCAGTGCCGGCGAACGCGGCGGCAATTACAATCGCAAGTGCAGTGTTTCGGACGGTGATGCGGCTCATGCGCGATCCTCTTTGCTTACGGGTGAGGTCGCTTTCACAGAACTATGTGACAGAAGCAAGAACGAAATGTCCGTTATCTCAAGAATTTCCCTGCTTTGTTACTGCCGCAACCCAATTGTGCCAGTTCTGCTCATTGCCGGCGAATACATTGATGTCTGTCGGGCCCTTGATGCCGGGGATGACGCCTGTCGAAGTATATTGCCAGAAGGCCCAGCGCCGGTCGGAATAAGTCACCTTCGGATGCTTGGCGACCGAGCGAACCCAGAAGTGATAGTCCTGGAAATAGCCAACGAGATTGTCGCGGTGGAAGTCGACCGAGGTGTAGATGATCGGGCGCATGCCGTAATAAGCTTCGAGCCTGTCCATGAAGCGCTGGAGCTGGCTGCGGACGGTCGCCGCGTCCGGGCGATAGCGGCAGGTCTTCGATTCGCTGTTCCACTCAACGTCGAGGACCGGAGGCAGGCGCATGGCTTCCTTGGGCACATTGCGGATGAACCAGTCGGCCTGTTCGTCAGGCGTCGAGCAGAAATAATAGAAATGGTAGGGCGCGCTTGGGATACCGGCGGCGCGGGCCTCCTGCGAGTATTCGCTGAAGCGCTGATCGATGACGTCCTTGCCTTCGGTCGCCTTGATGAATGCGAAGGCCACGCCGGATGATTTCACCGTGCGCCAGTCGATATCGCCCTGCCACTTCGAGATGTCTATGCCGTGGATAGGGTGCAGCTGCGGATGGTCCGCTCCAAAATCCTGCGGCTTGGTGTCGTGGAAGCGCGCCTTCGGCCTGATGGACTTCGTTTCCATGAAATCATAGCCAGCGGTGCAGCTGCTAAGAAGCATGACAAGCGGCAGTAAGCACAACAAAAGCCGGTGCATAGGCGTCCCGTGATGGCGCGAGTAATCCTGATGCCCCAATGCTCGAGCTTCCGCGATAGGTGAATCCCAGCTGCCGTAAAAAGAGGCCATAACCTCTTTTTCACCATATCAACGTAAAAATTGCGTTATCTTCAAGCGAATTATGTTCGCCGGGTCATAATAACTGCCCGCCAGGCATAACCCCGACCGATTTCTTCGAAGATCAGACGCGAACCGCGGGCTGCACAACGCTCCTCGAGGACAGCGCGCAGATCGGCGCGCGGCGTGACGTGGAACTTCCGCAGCCAGGATTTCAGCACCGTGCGGAACCAGCCGGGCAGGTGTTCCTGCTGGCCGAAATCCACGATGTGAAGCTCGCCGCCGGGAGCGAGCGCGTCAAGCGATGCGTCGATGGCACTCCGCCAATCCGGGATCATCGACAGCGCGTAGGAGATCATGATCCGATCGAAGCCTTCGGTGCCAAAATCGGTCGCCAGGAAGGCGGTGGCGTCAGCCACGCGGAAATCGGGCATCTGCGACATGCCGTGGAAGGATTTGCGTGCACTGAGCAGCATCTCCTGGGAGATATCGAGACCATAGAGTTGCGCCGAAGGAAAGCGCCGATGAGCAAACAGCAGGTTGCGTCCGGTTCCGCAACCGACCTCGAGCAACGAGCCGCCGAACGGTACGTCCAGATGATCGATCGTCCGATCGCGGCCGAGAAGATAGTATTTGCGGGTAAGATCGTAGATATGCCGCTGGTAGCGGTACATGCCGTCCATCAGGCCGGCATGGTTGTCCGTGGGCGCAGCGATCTCGGTCTCGGCGCGGCTCACGCGTTCTTACCATAGATATGGAAGCCGCCGTAGATCGCGGAACGATCGAGGACGTTCAATCCTTGAGACCTCTCTTCGAAGTAGGTCCATTGTTCGCGGATCGCCGGCGATAGCCTGCCTTCGATGATGCTCTTCTCGGCGGCGGTGCGGAAGATGACGCGGGCGCCCTCGCGGGCCGTGCGGCTGATTTCGGCCCAGAGCTCGTTCAGCTGCGTGTCGTTCATCCAGTCCTGCGCATCGAGCAGGATGTAGCGATCCATCGAGGCGGCCGGCTTGGTGGCCAGGAGCTCGGTGAAGCTCGCATGATGCACGGTGACGCGCTCCGCATTATTGCGGATCGCCTGATAGTGCTCCGGCTTCAGATAGGTCGGCAGGGGACCTTCGTTGCGGTCGGCATAGCGGCGCGCAAAGGCCTGCCAGGCGAAATAGTTGTCGCGCATCGGGAAATGACAGCTCAGTTTCTCCAGCCGATATTTCAGCACCGCGGATATCGACCCGCCGTCGGCAAGGCTTGCAAGCTCGTCATATTGCTGCGGCGGGATGCCAAGCCCGAAGAGCGAGCTCTTGCGGCCGAGAAGCCAGCGGACCATCGGTCGGTCGAAAATCGGCGCGATCTCGTTGTCGAAGAACTGCTTCTGGTCGCGGAGAGTCCTTGCTTCCGTCATCTTCGCAAGCTTGACGCCGTGCAGGCGGGCAAGAAGATGTGCGGCGCCGATGAAGCGGCCGAGCAGGCCTGTCTTATAGATGTTGCGATTGAACACCGTGACGCGGCGGCGGCCGAGCATGTCGCGGCCGTTCCAGTAGGTGGCCGTGGCTTCGTCGAGGCCGGGGGAGATGAACCGATCGAAGGCCTGGCTGTTGACGCCAAGCTTCGGCGTCGCGAAGAAGCGGACGAGGTCGCCATGGCCGGGCATCAGGCGGAAGGCTGCAAGCTTCAGCCGGTTCAGCGCCACGTGGTGCGGGTTGAGGTCGACGACGTCGATTGAGGCCGGGCTCTGCGACAGGTAAGCCAGCATATTGCAGCCGCCGGAACCGATCGTGACGATGCGGTGATGCGGCTGGAGTTCCATCGCCTCCATGTCGACATCGGGGTCTTCCCATATCTGCGGATAGACAAGACCGGAGAACAACAGGCCAAACAGCCGCTCGGAGAAGCCGGCCTTCGAAAGGGCCTTGTGCTGGAGGAGGGCGTCCTTGAGCTTCCGGTTCTTGCGGAAGCCGGCATCCGGTGCAAATTCCGTCATGTGAGTCTGTCACCCCTTTTTTAAGGTTCTGGGCGTGTAACCCGGCAATGCTACAGACTGATGACGCTGCCTGTTGGTATCCTTTCTGCAGTGCCGCCGGGATGGCGGTCTCGGTCTTTTGATCGTGGTTGCCCTTTCACATTTTTCGTTTTCCTGATTGTGTCAGGGGATCGGAGGATGAGGCATGCGAGTTGCGTTGAGGGTGGTGCAGGGTGTCGCAGTTCTCCTGCTGCTTGCCGTTATCGGTTGTGTCGCCTGGCTCTCCTTCTTTCCGCCTGACCTGTTGCGGGTCGGCGACGGATATGCCGCCAAGATCGTCTGCTCCAACGTCTTCATTGCGGGCCGTGACGCGCAGGCCGTGCTTGCCGAGGACGTGCAGGCCCCAGGCAATCCCGCTCTGAAGCTCATCCGGATCTCCGTCGACCGGGACGCCGGCCTTGTCACCGCTCGCATTCTCGGGCTGTTCGCACCGAACTATGCGCTTTACCGCGGCGCGCTCGGCTGCGTAAGCCTGCCGGACGGCAATCTTGCAGCTGCGGGAAGCATGCCCGCAATGGAGCAGCCCGGCACAGTAGACGGCGATGGGCTGTGGCCGGACGGCCGAGAAATCGACGTTGACGGTCAGGGGCCGGTGTCGGGGCTCATCACGGACAAGGCGCTTGCCGGACCGGGAATGCGGGCGATCATCGTTGTCAAGGACGGCCGCGTCATTGCCGAAACCTATGGCGACGGATTCGATGCCGCCAAGCCCTTGATCGGCTGGTCGATGACGAAAACCGTGAACGCGGCGATCATCGGTCGCCTGATGCTGGCCGGTCGCATGTCGTTCGATGACCGAGACCTGTTGCCGCAGTGGCACGGGGATCAGCGCAGCAGCCTGCGACTGAGCGATCTGCTGGCGATGGAAAGCGGCCTGGCCTTCAACGAGGACTATGGCGCGGTGACCGACGTCACGCGCATGCTCTTTCTCGATCCCGATATGGCGGTTTTGCCGGAGAATGCTTCGCAGAGAGAGCCGGCGGGCACGCGATTCTATTATTCGACGGGAACAGCCATGCTGTTGTCGCGCATCTGGATGAACAGGTTTTCAAACCAGAACGAGGCATTTGCTTATCCCCGCGAAGCCCTGTTCTCGCCACTCGGCATGTCGAGCGCGGTGCTGGAGGCTGATGAGAGCGGCACGTTCGTGGGAGGATCCTATCTCTATGCCACAGGACGCGACTGGGCGCGCTTCGGGCAGTTCCTGCTGCAGGATGGCGTCTGGCATGGTCAGCGGCTGCTGCCGGAAGGCTTCGTCGGCGCGATGCGTACCGGAACTGCCGCGTCGAACGGAGCATATACGCAGGTTCAGGCCTGGCTTTCGGGGCCGGGAGGGTCGAGCAGCCAATTCGGCCTGCCGGAAGATACCTTCTGGATGCTGGGCCATGACGGCCAGAGCATGGCCATCGTGCCCTCGGCCAACCTCGTGGTCGTCAGGCTCGGGTTGACGCCCGGCATTCTCGGCTACCGACCGCAAATATTGCTGAAGAAGATCCTGGAAGCGGTGATGCCGATCAAGAGCTGAGTGACGGCACCGGGCCTGAGAAACGCGCGGCCTAGTAGTTGCCCGTGGCGATATCCATCATGCCCTTGTTCTTGGCATCGTAGTAATAGCCGCGAGCATAAAGATGCACTGCGTCGTCCTGCTTGTTATCAGCCACCTTCCACGCGCCGCTCAGATATTTCGCCGCATATTTGATATTTGTTTCGGCATCGAACAGGCCGGAGGCGGGGCCCTGGTAGCCCATGGACTTTGCAGTGTTGTACTTGATCTGCATCAGGCCGAAATAGCCTGCATTGTTGTAAGCCTTGGGATCGTAGCGGCTTTCGCGATGGACGACGCGATGAATGAGTGCTGCGGGAACCTGGTAAAGCTTGGCATATTTCTGGATGAGCTGGGTGATGTAGCTTTTTTCCGCCGGCGGAACATTGCTGTCGTATTCACTGCCTTCGGTAAGGACTGCCGGGATGACGGTTGGGCCGGTCGTATCGAAATTATAGTCGTAGTGGGGACGGGCATCCGCATAGGAAAGTCCCGGGAGCTGGGTCGATGGAGTTGCCGAAGCAACCATGGTCGCCTCCGCCCCCGGAGCTTCGCCCGGGCGCGGGATCGGCACTACCGACTGGATCGCCACCATTTCGGGCGTCAGCGGGATAGGAGCGTAGGCCGTGTCGACGGCGGAGCCGCCGACGGGCTGAAGCGCCATGTCACCTGGACGGGCCGGATTGGGCGTCGGGATGGCGACCATCGTGGGGATGGGCGGCTGGTCTGATGGCGCATAGGCGGCCGACGCCGAGGTGCTGGTTGTTGTAGCTCCGGTCGCGGCGGCAATCGCCACCTGCGCCTGGCCGGATTGAGGCGCCGACGGTCCGGACTGCGTTTGCGCCAGACGGTCTTGCGCCGCGTTGATCTGGCCAGGCTCGATCTTCGCCGTTTCGACGGTGGTGATCGGCGCGCTGCCGTGCGGGCTCTGGTTTATCGCGGTTGTTGTTTGAACGCGGCCGGATTTCGGAAGCGCCGTTGCCGGATCATTCTGGGGAGAACCTACGCTCGCCACCGTCGTCGCAGCGGCAGCGCCTGACGTCGATGCAACGCCGGCCGGGGTAGAAGCCGTTGCCGGATGCGGCACGTTTGCTTGTGCCGGGGAAAGTTCTGCCTTCGACGCATGCTGGTCGGTGCTTGCACAGCCGGCCAGCGCGCCGCACAGGATTGCCGAATAGGCAAAGCTGCGCTTAAGGCTGGAAAATCCATTCATTGCCATTCTGTCGCTTCCGAAAATTTTCGCCCCACCTGCGATGTAAAACAGTCACAGGTAAAATAAATTTATGAACCCCAATTAACCTATTCGTGATTGAGCCGCAAGCGTGGTTGACGCTCAGGCAGCCATCCGACGGTATCCAGCGGTCACCGCACCCGCCGCAATCAGCAGCGTTCCACCGGTTCGATTGACCAATCGCTGCACGCTTGCCTTGCGAATGAAGCCTCGTGCCATGTCCGCCAGAAGGACGTAGGCGAGCGAGTTGAGCGCCGCCAGAGCGAGGAAGGTTGCCTCTAAAATAAGCGTTTGCGGAAGGAAGGGCTTGCCGAGATCGAGGAACTGCGGGACGAAGGCGATGAAGAAAATGATGCTCTTCGGGTTCAGCGCCGTCACAACATAGGCGTGTGCAAGAATCTTCAGTGGTTTTTCTTCTGGAAGGTTGTCGTTGTCGCCCATTGGGCCGTTAATGATTGGGGCGCGCCAGAGCTTAATTCCGAGAAAAATCAGGTAGCCAGCACCAATCAGTTTAAGAATCGTGAACAGGGAGGCAGAGGTGGCCAGCAGGGCGCCGAGGCCGGCAAGCGACGCCGTCATGGCTGTGAAGTCGCCGAGCGTGACGCCCGTGACCGTCGCAAGCGCAGTCCTGCGTCCGTGGCCAAGCGCATATGAGATCACCAAAAGGATGGTCGGACCGGGGATGGCCAGCATGATCGCCGACGCTGCGGCGAACGCGAGCCAGGTTTGAATGGACATCTGCTCCTCCTGTTCTGTTCGCCGCAACCAAGCCATCGCCGTCAAAAGCTGTCAATCAGGCTTCTTTGTATTTTTGCCCGATGTGATCCATGACCTCGCCGAACCATTTCGCGTGGAGATCGAAATGCTTGCCACCCTTGATTCGCGGGAATTCGATGGTGCGCAGCTTACCGCCCTGGCCCTCGTCGTGACCGGTCACGCCCGACACCTTGTTGAGTGCGCTTTCGACGGCAAGGTCGACCATGCCCTGGATCAGTCTCAGGTCTTCGCCGTTGGCGGGCGCGGAGCGGGCGTAATAGCCTGATTTCTGGACCATGGAGCGATCGGCATCGAGTAGCGAGGCGAACTGTTTCTGGAACCAGCTGCCGACATTGATGGTGTCCAGCTTCACGTGGCCGAATGCGTCGCGCTTGATGCTTTCGCCCGCGGCTTCCCGCTCCGCCACGATCGCGTCGAGGCAGGCGCCTTCGGAGACGAACAGCGTGACATGTCCCGACTTGTCCATGACTTCCTTCAGACGTTCCGCCTCGGCCTGGACGTCGAACGCCATTTCCGGAAGATAGAGACCATCGATCGACTTCATCTCGGCGTTGGTCATGAAGCCTTCGACATATTCGTTATTGCTGGTTTTCTGGATATAGGCGCGGGCGGTTGCCGCCGTTAGCCAGCCGCAATGTCTACCCATGACCTCGTGGATGACGAGCGAGCGTGGTGCCGCCGTCTGCTCGTTACTGACATTGTCGAAGAAGGCGGCGCCGACTTCGGCTGCTGTCCATGCGCCGAGCGACTGGCGGATCGGCACAATGTCGTTGTCGACGGTCTTCGGCAGGCCGACCACTGTCAGGTTATATCCATTGGCACCGAGATAGGCGGCAAGATCGGCAGCCGTGGTGTTGGTGTCGTCGCCGCCGATGGTGTGCAGGATGGTGATCCCGTCGGAAGCCAGGCGTTCGGCTGCGACCCGCAACGGGTTTTCGCCTTCCTTGACCATGCCGCGCTTCAGGAGATCGGCCGTGTTGGTCAGTTTGACGCGGCTGTTGCCGATCGGCGAGCCACCGTATCGGTGAAGCAGATGGGCGCGTTCGCGCATCGATGGGGTCACCTGTATGCGGTCGGCAAGCAGGACGCCCTGATAGCCGGAGCGATAGGCGATGATTTCGATATCGGGCGCGACGTCGGTATAGCGCTGGATGAGGCCGCCGACCGCGGAGGAGAGACAGGGCGCCAGTCCGCCGGCGGTGAGCATTGCGACTTTCTGTTTGGCCATAGGTTCCTCCTTGCAGGGACGCGTTGCGTCCTTCCGATAGTTGCTGTGGGAATGGATGCGACAGGGAATGGAGGCTGTAAAGTAAAGAATTTACGAAAGGCGTGCTTTGCATCCGAGCCGGATGCGCGCGCGCGGGAGCAGCGCCAAAAAGGCGAACGCCGCGGATAGGGCAGCCGCAGGCAGTCGGATGTCTCGCCAGCCTCCAATTGAAATCCGTTCTGGCCGATCAGTTCAAAGAGGTGAGCCGAGGGTGGTCGCCAAAGGGCATCGGAACTCCGGATGAAAAGCGTCTCCGGAGCGGGCCAAGCTGCGAAATTCATTCGATTTTAGCGCCGAAAAGCGAACGCGATGGGTCGCTAGCGGGCGGCCGATCATTACCGAATTGTGAAAGGTGTTTTCAGACATGCGACCAATGGACAGCTTGCTTTTGCAACCATTATTTGATCAACGTGTTTCTCATTCTGAAGAGTGATCGAGACCATCATGTCGTTTTGGGAAAAGTTGCTGAATGCCGTCGGTACCGCGAGCAATGCTCTGTCGGCGGTGGTTGAGGCTATTCGCACCCTGTTCGAGGGCGACCCGGAGACGCGCCGCAAGGTGGCCTTCTCCGTGGCCATTATTGCGCTCTCCGCCAAGATGGCCAAGGCAGACGGCGTTGTGACCGACAAAGAGGTCAACGCCTTCCGCGAGATCTTCGAATTTCCCGATGACCAGGCAAAGAACGTCGCCCGGCTCTATAATCTGGCGCGTCAGGATGTTGCCGGTTACGAGGCCTATGCCGAACGCCTTTCGTCGCTCTGCGTCACCTGCGCCAAGAATTGCCCGGTTCTCGAGGACGTGCTCGACGGTCTTTTCCATATCGCCAAGGCCGATGGCATGATCCACGACAAGGAGATTGCGTTTCTCTCGCATGTCGCCGAAATCTTCAAGATGAGCCAGGAGCGCTTCGAGCAGATCATGGCGCGCCATGTTTCCGGCAACGGCCACGATCCCTATAAGGTTCTCGGTGTTTCCCCGAGCGACGATTTCCCGACGATCCGCCGGCGCTATCACGGGCTGGTCCACGAAAACCACCCTGATCGCCTCGTTTCGCGCGGCGTTCCGAAGGAATTCCACGCCATCGCCAACGAGCGGATGGCGATTCTGAACGCTGCCTACGAAGAAATCGAGAAAGAACGCCGCGCCGCATGACTTTGTTTGCGGCAGATTATCGCCGTGCGCTGGTGCAGCCCTCGCCGAACCATGGCGAGCGCGCGGGCGGGCGCAAGCCTGACATGATCCTCCTGCATTATACCGGCATGGGCAGCGCGCTCGGCGCTCTCGACTGGCTCTGTCGGGAGGAAAGCCAGGTTTCCAGCCACTATTTCATCCACGAGGACGGCACCGTCGTCCAGCTGGTGCCGGAGGAGCGGCGTGCCTGGCACGCAGGCAAGGGGAGCTGGCACAAGCAGGGCGACATCAACTCCCAGTCTATCGGCATCGAGATCGCCAATGCCGGCCATCCCGGCGGGCTGCCTCATTTCCCCGACGAACAGATAGCCGCAGTGATCGAATTGTGTCTCGATTGCGGCGATCGTTGGTCGATCGCTCCTGAAAGGGTGCTTGGCCACTCCGATGTGGCCCCGATCCGAAAGGTCGATCCGGGCGAGCGCTTTCCCTGGGCAAGGCTGCACGCTGCAGGGGTCGGACACTGGGTCGAGCCGACGCCGATTACCGGCGGACGCTTCTTCCAGAAGGGCGACGCCGGGCAGCCGATAGAGGCACTGCAATCGATGCTGTCGCTCTATGGTTACGGCACTGACATCAATGGCGAATTTTCGGAACCCATGGCGGGCGACGTCGAAGCCTTCCAACGGCATTTCCGGCAGGAGAGAGTGGACGGGATCGCCGACTTCTCAACGATCGATACGCTGCATCGATTGCTCCGTGCCTTGCCTAACTTCGCCTAGCGTAAGTTGCATCCTTTTCCACAGCGCAAAATTCTCCTAATGCCTCAAGAATCCCTAACACCCTGCGCTGCCACATCATTTCCCTATTATCTCCTCATTGCGATGGTCTAACGGCGCCACTGAACGGCGGCCGCACACGCTCTGTTTGTTTGTCTGGGTGTGGCCGTAAATCAATCAACGGGGATCGTTGCGGCACCCTTGCCATTCAATGGCAGTGTCCGGGTCGATAGCGCTGCGCGCTGTCCTGCGATCTCTTGCTCGGAGACAAAAGACTACATGAAAAATCTGATTGCTGTGGCTGCAGCGTGCGTGAGCATGTTGCTTATAGGATATGATTGCGCATTCGCCGGCCAGAACCAGCCTGCCCACCCGGTCCACCGGACCCACCTGGTTCACAAGACTCACGTAGTCCACAAGGCTCGCCTAGTTCACAAAAATCGTGTGGCCCAGCGGAGCCATCGGGTGAAGGTCGAGACCGTTTCCTTGAAGACCGTCACGCGCAGCACCGGATATGCCACTCCGCAAGTCGCCGCAGCAGCCACCGCCGCCGTCACTCCGGGCGGATCCGTCGCAAAGGCCAATCCCTACACGGATATGATCGCCAAGTATGCCACGCAAAATGGCGTACCGGTTGAACTGGCGACTGCGGTCGTCCAGATCGAAAGCAACTTCAATCCGAAGATGCGCGGCAGCGCCGGCGAAATCGGTCTCATGCAGGTCAAGCCTGCCACCGCGCGGATGATGGGCTATACCGGCTCGGCCAAGGGGCTCTACGATCCCGAAACCAATATCCGCATCGGCATGAAATATCTTGCCATGGCCCAGCAACTCGGTGGCGGTCCTACCTGCAACACCATCCTCAAATACAATGCCGGCCACGCCGCGACCCGCATGAACCCTATTTCTGAGCGCTATTGCGGCAAGGTGCTGGCGCTTCTCGACTAAAGTTGCCAAGTCCTTGGGACTGAATCGCTTTTGCCTGCTCCTCAAGTATTGAATCAACCATCAACCATGATATCCGGTTGATGGTTTTTGCGAGGGTCGAACATGGCAGCGGATTTCAGGTTCATCGTCGTCGGGCGCGGCATGATGGGGGCGGCAGCAGCCCGTCACCTTGCGCGGCAGACGGACTGCATCGCGGTGATCGGGCCGGACGAGCCAAAGGACCGGAAGCGTCACGACGGCGTCTTCGGCAGCCACTACGACGAGGGCCGGATCACCCGGACCATCGATCCCGACGCCAACTGGGCACTGCTCGCCAATCGCTCCATCGCCCGCTATGCCGAGATCGAGCGCGACAGCGGCATTGATTTCTATGCCGAGGTCGGCTGCCTCGTTGTCGGTCCGAAGCGGGGTGGGGCGGACAGCTATATAGGGAATGTGGTCAATGCGGCTTCCCGGCTGGACGTCAGGTCCGACATTCTCGACGACCACGCCCTGAAGGCGCGCTTCCCGTATTTTTCCTTTGCCGCCGACAGCGAGGGCGTGCACGAGCCACATGGTGCCGGGCACATCAGTCCGCGTCGGCTGGTGAAGGCGCAGTCCCTGCTTGCCGAAAAGGCGGGTGCTCGGGTCATCAAGGAAACGGTAACGTCCATTCGCGACGAGGGCGGCCTCGCCGTCGTGACGACGAGCGAGGGCCACAGCTATCGTGCCGAGAAGGTGCTGATGGCCGCCGGCGGATTCTCCATTGCCGAGAATCTCTTGGCGACGCCTGTTGACATGAAGATTCGCGGCCGGACAGTCGCGTTCTTCGAGGTTAGCGAGGCGGATGCCGGGGCTCTTTCCGCCATGCCGTCCTTGATCACCAAGGGCGCCAGCGATGCCGACAGCATCTACCTGCTGCCGCCAATACGCTATCCAGATGGACGCTACTATTTGAAAATCGGCGGCGATCCGGATGATCTGGGACTTGGCAGCGATGGCGAATTGCGCGCCTGGTTTCGCACCGATGGACGAGAGACGGTGCGCGAGCATCTGTCCGGAATGATCCACGGGCTAGTTCCCGGTTTGGAGCCGATCTCGACATCCAGCAGTTCCTGCGTCACGTCCTATCCGCCGACCGATTATCCGATGATCAGCTACACGACGTCGCCGCGTATCGCTGTGTTGACAGGCGGATGCGGCACGGCGGCGAAGAGCTCCGACGAAATCGGACGGCTCGGCGCGGAGCTGATCCTCGAAGGTCGAATCAAGGACCAAGCCTACAGCACGGATTTTTCAGGGCATTTTCTGAACTGACCCCATAAGTCTTCGTCAGGCATATTTCGGTGGCATTCGGTGACGGTCTCGGCTAATGAGCGGCTACCAGTTGGCCGGGCAGCCGCGCTTCACAATGTCGAAAGGCGGTGAGGTGAGGAAAGTCCGGGCTCCACGGAAACACGGTGCCGGATAACGTCCGGCGAGGGCGACCTCAGGGAAAGTGCCACAGAAAGTAAACCGCCTGTTCCCTCGGGAGCGGGTAAGGGTGAAAGGGTGGGGTAAGAGCCCACCGCGTCTCTGGTGACAGCGACGGCATGGTAAACCCCACCGGGAGCAAAACCGAATAGGGATGACGCGGAGCGCGCAAGCGCTCCAGCCTGTTTCCGGGCCGGTCATCCGGGTGGGTTGCATGAGGCGGCGCGCAAGTGTCGTCCCAGATGAATGGCTGCCACGTTCCGACTTCGGTCGGAGCCTTACAGAACCCGGCTTACAGGCCAACTGGTATTCGCTCCTTTCCCGGCGGCGCGCATGCGGCCGCTTGGAATATATTCATGCAAGCTATTGAAATTCAATATGTTTTAGATGTTCTCAATCAGAAATTCGGTTCCTTGGATTCCCTGCATATACGCTGGGTCCGCGCCGGCTGAAGCTGGCGATCCTAACCTTTCGTTAAACTTAACAGCTTATGAATATCCTAAGCTGCGACAGTGCTCATTTGGTCGCATCCCATTGACGCCCATATGGTCCCATGCTATCCCAAAGTCGTACTGCACAAGGGCAATTCGGTGCCCATTCATCGCAAAGCTACGGCCACCCTCGTGACGAGGGAGCCAAGGGGATGTTCGTTCCTGAGGCTTGCGAAGCTGTGTCCGATTTTGGCGGTGTCGGCGAACGGATGATCGTTCGCCTGCCATTGGGAACGGGTGTTTCGCGTGATGAACCGCTTCCTGTCGAATGCGACAAACAGGATCGATGCCAAAGGTCGGGTTTCCGTACCTTCGGTGTTTCGTACGGTGCTGTCGGAGCGCAAGGTCCAGGAGCTTTATTGTTTCCAGGACTTCGTGTTTCCGGCGATCAGCGTCGGTGGTCCGGATCTGCTCGATCGATTCGAGCGGCAGATTTCGGCCGAGGATCCGTTTTCGCCGGCTGCGAACCAGATGTCGCTCCTTATCCACGGGGGCGGGGTCTTCATGAAGCTCGATGCCGAAGGGCGGCTGATGGTCACGGATTTCATCCGCGATTTCACCGGCATCACCAGCGAGGTGACCTTCGTCGGTCGGGCGGACCATTTTCAGCTTTGGGAACCGGGGGCCTTCCAGGCCTTGCAGGCGACCGCAAGAGAGGAGCGCCGGCTGGCGGGCGGGCGTTCCTGATCATACGAGGGGACGGAATGGTGGCGAATCCAGGCGGAGGTTCTTCTGATGCCGATGGCGGACCGGTTCGCCACATTCCGGTTCTCCTGACCGAGGTGATCGAGGCGCTGGCGCCTTCGTCCGGCAAGGTCATCCTTGACGGTACCTTCGGTGCTGGCGGCTATACTTCTGCGATCCTTGCCTCCGGCGCCGACGTGATCGCGCTCGATCGTGATCCGACCGCCATTGCTGCCGGACAGGCGCTGGTCGAAAAGCACAGTGGCCATCTCACGCTCATTCAATCGCAGTTTTCGCAGCTTGCCGAGCATGCGCCAGAGGGTGGCCTCGACGGCATTGTCCTCGACATCGGTGTCTCCTCGATGCAGATCGACGAGGCCGAGCGCGGATTTTCGTTCCAGAAGAACGGTCCTCTCGACATGCGGATGTCGGCCAGCGGGGTTTCGGCGGCTGACGTTGTCAATCACGCCAAGCTTGCCGATCTCATCCGGATCTTCGTTTACCTCGGCGAAGAAAAGCAGGCGCCGCGCATCGCTCACGCCATCGAGAAGCGCCGAGCCGAACAACCGTTCGAGACGACGCGCGATCTTGCCGGGCTGATCGAGACGGTGACGCCGCGCAAGGCCAAGGACAAGATTCACCCGGCAACGCGGGTCTTCCAGGCGCTGCGCATCTTCGTCAATGACGAACTCGGCGAACTGGCCGCTGCGCTGTTTGCAGCCGAGCAGGTCCTGAAGCCCGGCGGGCGTCTCGTCGTCGTCACCTTCCATTCGCTCGAAGACCGCATCGTCAAGAAATTCTTCGCCGACCGGTCAGGCCGCTCGACCGGCTCTCGGCACTTGCCGATCGTCCATGAGCGGGCAGCGACCTTCGATGCGATCGGCAAGGCCATGGTTTCGGCGAGCGACGGTGAGGCAGCGGTCAATCCACGGGCGCGTTCCGCCAAGCTTCGCGCGGGTCTCCGGACCGGCGCGCCCGCCGAGCCCGCCGATCTGTCGATCTTCGAGTTGCCCAATCTTGCCACTCTCGGAAAGCTCGGAGGTTGAGATGCTGAAGACCTTTGACATTATCCTGATCTGCATCATGACCGCGGCTGCGGCCGTGACCTATACGATCAAGCATCGGGCCGAGATGAAGCTCGAAGAGGTGCATCGCCTGGAATCCGAGATCAAGCTCGAGAAGGATACGATCGAGCTCCTGAAGGCAGATTGGGCGCTGGTGATCCAGCCGAACCGCCTGGAGCGGCTGGTCAACAACTATAACGAAGAGCTCAAGCTCGCTCCGACGCTGTCGACCGCCATGGTCCAGCCGACGGAGCTGCCGATGCTTCGTTCGCAGCTTCCGGAAGCCCCCATCGTCGCCGATGGCAAGGATGGGAAAGATGGGAAAGATGGCAAGGACGGCAAGGGCGCGAAAACGGCAGGCGTAGCCTTGTCGAAGGGTGGCAGCACGGATGATGACATCAGGAAGGTGATCGCCGACGTTGCCTCCAAGCCCGCTCCGAAGCCCATGGCGAAGGCCACTCCGCTGAAGCACGGCAAGCCTGACACAGACGAAATCAAAACGGGATCGGTGAAGCGCTGATGTCTTTTCTCTCTCGCATCATGGTTTTGAAGAGCAAGGCTCATTTTTCCGCCGGCGCCAACAGCCGCCCGACCGACCCCTACAGCGCCGCCATTTTCGAAGGTACGCGCAAGCGCAAATCAGGGCAGGCCAAGAGCCGCGTCGTCCTGCTGATCCTCAGCTTCACCACCGTCTACTGCATCATCGGTGCTCGCCTCGTCGAATACGGCGTTGCGATGCCGGATACGACCTCGAGTATCCTGCCGCCGGACCGGCTGATGGCTTCGCGGCCCGATATCGTCGACCGCAACGGCGCGCTTCTGGCGACCGACATCCGTACCGTGTCGCTGTTTGCGGAGCCGAACAAGATCGTCGATGCGGATGATGCGGCAGAGAAATTGTCGACCGTGCTGCCCGATCTCGAGCCGAAGAGCACCTATCGCAAGCTTTCCTCCAAGTCGCATTTCCAATGGCTGCGTCGCCAGCTGACGCCTAAGCAGCAGAGCCAGATCCTGGCGCTTGGCATTCCCGGCATCGGCTTCCGTCCGGAGAAGCGCCGCTTCTATCCGGGCGGCCCGACTGCCTCCCACGTTCTGGGCTATGTCAATATCGACAACCGTGGCGTGGTTGGGATGGAGAAGTACATCGACGACCAGGGTCTGGCCGATCTTGCTGCCGTCGGCATGACCAGCAATCAGCCGCTTGAGCCGGTCAGGCTTTCGCTCGACCTGCGGGTCCAGGCAATCGTACGAGATGCCGTGGTCAATGCGGTTACCAACTTCCAGGCCAAGGGTGCCGGCGCGGTCGTACTCGATATCCATACCGGCGAGGTCATCGCCATGGCATCGGCACCGGATTTCGACCCCAACAATCCGAACGCGAGTGCTGCCGAAGGATGGTTGAACCGCATGTCGAACGGCACGTTCGAGATGGGATCGACCTTCAAGACCTTTACCATGGCCATGGCACTCGATAGCGGCAAGATCACTTTGCACGATGCCTTCGACGCCAGTGCACCGCTTCATATCGGCGGCTTTACGATCCATGACTTCCACGGCCAGGGCCGCGTGCTGACGGTGCCGGAAATCTTCCAGTACTCCTCCAATATAGGCACGGCAAAGATCGTCGATCTGGTAGGCATCGATGCGCAAAAGGACTTCCTGACGCGCGTCGGTCTTTTGACCAAGACGCAGACCGAGCTGCCAGAAGTGAAGATGCCGTCGCAACCGCATGTCTGGAAGAAGATCAACTCGATCACCATCTCCTTCGGCCATGGCGTCTCAACGACGCCGCTGCAAACAGCGGTTGCGGCCGCAGCCCTCGTCAATGGTGGAAAGTTGATCGAGCCGACTTTCCTCCCACGTACGCGGGAGCAGGCCGACGAGGTTGCCAAGGTCGTCCTCAAGAAAAGCACGAGCGACGATATCCGATACCTGCTCGATTTCAACGGCTCGAAGGGCTCGGGTCGTGTTGCCCGCGTTCCCGGCTTCGACGTCGGCAGCAAGACGGGCACCGCCGACAAGGTCGTCAACGGGCGCTATTCCAAGACCTTGAACTTCAACTCCTTCATTGCGGCCTTCCCGATCGACAATCCGGAATATGTCGTCATGACCTTCTGTGACGAGCCAAAGTCCGGTGAGGCCAAGTACGGCAACACAATTTCGGCCGGCACGGCCGGGCCGATTGCCCGTGACATCATCGCAAGGGCTGCGCCGAATCTCGGTGTACAACCGAAATTCGGACAAGATAGCTCCGCATTGCTGGTGTCTTATTAAGTGTAAATAGGTGAAACGGCCGATTCGCGAGGGCGCGGGGGCCCGAAAGAGAAGCAGTATACGCGATGAAATTGCGGGACATCACTGGAAAAGGATTTCCGGACCTCAACGGATATGTCGACGGGACGCTTGGTGACCTTGAAATCTCTGGTCTTTCCGCCGACAGCCGCAAGATCGCACCTGGAATGGCTTTCGTTGCTGTCGCCGGTACCAAGGCGGATGGCGCCAGCTTCATCGCAGATGCAGCCGCTCGCGGCGCAGCAGTGATCTTCGCCGGGCATCCCGGGCAGGCGGGCGATGTCCCTGTTCTCGCGGTTTCCGAACCCCGCCGGCTTCTGTCGCTCGCCGCCGCGCATTTCTACGGCAAGCAGCCGGAAACGATGGTCGCGGTCACCGGCACTGCCGGCAAGACCTCCGTCGCATCGTTCACCCGCCAGATCTGGGCCTTTGCCGGCCATCCTGCCGCGATGATCGGTACGACAGGCGTGGTATCGCCAACGCGCAACGACTACGGTTCGCTGACGACGCCCGACCCGGTTTCCCTGCATCAGCTTCTCGCCGAACTCGCCGAGGAAGGCGTCACCCACGCGGCGATGGAAGCCTCCAGTCACGGGCTCGATCAGTTCCGGCTCGACGGCGTCCGGCTTGCAGCCGCCGCATTTACCAATCTCGGCCGCGACCACATGGATTACCATCCGACTGTCGACGCCTACATGGCGGCAAAGATGCGGCTGTTTTCAGCCCTTCTGCCGAAGGGGTCGCCGGCTGTCATCTTCGCTGACGACGCATGGTCCGAGAAGGCGATAGCCGCTGCTACCGCTGCTGGTCACGATATCAGGACCGTCGGTCGCAAAGGCGATTTCCTGACGCTGAAGCGCGTCGAGCATTTTCGTCACAAGCAGGTTGCCGAGGTCCATGTCGGCAAGGATATCTTCGAAGTGCATATTCCGCTCGCCGGCGACTTCCAGGTTGCCAACGCGCTGGTCGCAGCCGGTCTTGCGATCTCGACCGGGGTTCCGACAGCGGTCGCGATGGCGGCGCTCGAGAAGCTGCAGGGTGCGCCGGGACGGCTGGAACTGGTCGGCCACACCAAGGACGGTGCGCTCGCCTATGTCGACTATGCGCACAAGCCCGATGCTCTGGAAAATGTCCTGGCATCTGTACGGCCGTTCACCACCGGCCGCGTCATAACCGTCTTCGGCTGCGGCGGCGATCGTGACAGGGGCAAGCGGCCGATCATGGGCGAAATCGCGTGCCGCCTTGCCGATGTCGTCATCGTCACCGACGACAATCCGCGCTCGGAAGTACCGGCAGCGATACGGGCAGAAATCATGGCGGCGGCCGGTTGCGCCACCGAGATCGCCGATCGGGCATTGGCGATCCGGCAGGCGGTTGGGATGTTGAAATCCGGCGACACGCTGATCGTCGCGGGCAAGGGGCACGAGGAAGGACAGACCATCGGCAGCGTCACCCTGCCGTTTTCGGATCATGCGGAAGTGCGCAAAGCGTTGGAGGAGCGGTCGTGAGCTGGCTTTGGACAACGGATGAGATGATTGCCGCCATGGCGGGCCGGCCGTTCGGCACGCCGCCGGAAGGCATTACCGGAATTTCCATAGACAGCCGGTCCATCGGCCCCGGCGAAGCCTTCTTCGCCATCAAGGGTGATCGTGTCGACGGGCACGACTACGCCAGCATGGCGATGGCGAACGGTGCGGCGCTGCTCGTCGTCAGCGAGGCCCGGCTTCCGGCCATGGGGCGGCTGACCGTTCCGATGATCGTCGTCGAGGATGTCCTTGCGGCCCTTGCCAAGCTCGGCCTCGCGGCGCGTGCTCGCACAGAGGCCAAGATCATTGCCGTGACGGGGTCGGTCGGCAAGACCACCACCAAGGAGATGCTTCGGCATGTGTTGACGCCGTCCGGCAAGGTGCATGCGTCGGTCGCATCCTTCAACAATCATTGGGGCGTGCCGCTGACGCTGGCGCGGATGCCTGAGGATACCGACTTCGGCATCTTCGAGGTCGGCATGAACCATCCGGACGAAATCCGCCCGCTGGTGAAGATGGTTCAGCCGCATGTTGCGATCATCACGACGATCGCGGCAGCACATCTCGGCAATTTCAAGAGCATCAAGGAGATCGCCACGGCCAAAGCCGAGATCTTCGAAGGGATCGTGCCCGGCGGCCACGCCATTCTCAATCGCGACAGCGACCAGTTCAATTTCCTCGATCGCGCCGCACAGGCAGCCGGCGTCGAGAACATCCATACCTTCGGCCAGCACCCCAAGGCCGATTTCCGCCTGGCGGAGTTCAATGGGTCCGAAGAAAACTCTGCCCTCTGGCTGACGCTTGGCGGCGAGACGTTCGAAATCGCCATTGGCGCGCCGGGGCGTCATATTGCAGAGAATGCTCTGGCAGTACTCGGCGCGGTAACGCTGGTAGGTGCGGATCTCGACAAGGCGATCGAAGCGCTGTCGACCCTGCAGCCGGAAAAGGGCAGGGGCAAGCGGCACAAATTGTCGGTCGGCGGGTCCTATTTCACGCTGATCGACGAGAGCTACAATGCCAACCCGGCATCGATGCGGGCCGCGATCTCGCTGCTTGCTGCGAGTTCCTCGGACAGCCGGACGCGGCGCATCGCCGTGCTCGGCGATATGCTTGAGATGGGCGACCATTCGCACAAGGTCCATGCGGATCTGGCGGGGCCGCTTCTTGCCGCCGGCATCGAGCATGTCTGGCTGGCCGGTCCTGAAATGGCTGCGCTCAGGGATTCGTTGCCTGATAGCGTGCATGTCGAATATCGCGAGAACACCGAGGATCTCGTGGCGTTCATTCTGGATTCTGTCGCCCCTGGCGACGTCTTGATGGTGAAATCTTCGCTGGGAACGGGGTTCGGGAAGATCGTGGCAGGTTTGCTTGACAAGTTTGCCGCATTTTCCGAAACGGGGCCCAATTGAATTGGCATGATCCGACTCCCTGGATCCTGTCCTAACTGAAATTTGACCCTAGAAAGGGCTCTTGATGCTGATCTGGCTTGTCGACCTGTCGGAGCATGTGAAATTCTTCAACCTGTTCAGGTACATCACGTTCCGCACCGGTGGCGCGCTGTTTACTTCGGCAATCATCGTTTTCCTGTTTGGTCCAAAAATCATCTCCTCCCTCCGGGTCCGGCAGGGCAAGGGGCAGCCGATCCGTGCGGACGGCCCGCAGACGCATTTCAAGAAGGCCGGCACGCCGACGATGGGCGGGCTGATGATTATCGCCGGCGTGGTCGGATCCTGCCTGCTCTGGGCCGATCTCTCGAGCGTCTACGTCGTCGCCGTGTTGCTGGTGACGCTGGGGTTCGGGGCCATCGGCTTCTATGACGATTATCTCAAGGTCACCAAGCAGAGCGACAAGGGCTTTTCCGGCCGCGCTCGCCTCGGCATCGAGTTTTTGATCGCCTGCATCGCAGTTTATTTCATGATGCGGTCGGCGCTTTCCTCCGGTCCTGCAGGATCGACTTTCGGTTCGTCGATCGCCTTTCCCTTTTTCAAAGACTTCATGATCAATCTCGGCGTGTTCTTCGTGCTGTTCGGTGGCTTCGTCATCGTGGCTGCGGGCAACTCGGTCAACCTGACCGACGGCCTCGACGGACTTGCGATCGTCCCGGTCATGATCGCCGCGGCCTCGTTCGGCGTCATTGCTTATCTCGCGGGCAACGTGGTGTTCGCAAACTACCTGCAGATCAATTTCGTACCCGGAACCGGTGAACTCTCGGTCGTGCTTGGCGCGATGATCGGTGCGGGGCTCGGCTTCCTGTGGTTCAACGCGCCACCCGCCGCAATCTTCATGGGCGATACCGGCTCCCTGGCACTGGGTGGAATGATCGGCACGGTCGCGGTCGCCACCAAGCACGAGATCGTCATGGCGATCATCGGTGGGCTCTTCGTCATCGAGACGCTGTCGGTGATCATCCAGGTCGGCTTCTTCAAGATGACCGGCCGCCGGGTTTTCCTGATGGCGCCGATCCACCACCATTTCGAGAAGAAGGGCTGGACGGAGAGCCAGGTGGTCATCCGCTTCTGGATCATCGCAGTCGTGCTGGCGATGGTAGGCCTTTCGACACTTAAACTGCGGTAGACGAGAATGATCCCGGTCACCACGCTCAAGGGAATGAAAGTCGCACTGTTCGGGCTCGGCGGCTCGGGCTTTGCGACCGCTAGGGCGTTGATCCTCGGTGGTGCCGACGTCACCGCATGGGACGACAATCCGGACAGCGTGATGAAGGCCTCGGCCGAGGGGATACACACCGCCGACCTCAGGACTATCGACTGGAATGCGCTTTCGGTGTTCGTGCTGTCGCCGGGCGTGCCGCTGACCCATCCGAAGCCGCATTGGACGGTCGATCTGGCTCGCTCCGCAGGCGTTGATATCGTCGGCGACGTAGAGCTCTTCGTGCGTGAACGCCGGGCGCATGCACCGAATTGTCCGTTTATCGCCATCACCGGCACCAATGGCAAGTCGACCACGACGGCGCTGATCGCCCATATCCTCAAATCGAGCGGCCGCGATACGCAGCTCGGCGGCAATATCGGCACGGCGGTCCTGACGCTCGAGCCGCCGAAAGCCGAGCGATACTACGTCGTCGAATGCTCCTCCTACCAGATCGATCTTGCGCCGACGCTCAATCCTTCGGCCGGAATCCTGCTCAACCTGACGCCCGATCATCTCGACCGGCACGGCACGATGCAGCACTACGCCGGCATCAAGGAGCGGCTGGTGGCTGGCAGTGGCGTCGCCATCGTCGGCGTCGACGACAGTTATTCGGCGCTGATCGCCGATCGCATCGAGCGGGGGGGAAGAAAGGTAACGCGCATTTCGCGCCGCGGCATCCTCGCCAACGGTCTATACGCCGAGGGCAGCCGTATCGTGCAGGCTATCGGCGCCGTAACGTCAACCATTGCTGACCTCGACGGCATCCAGACGCTGCGCGGCTCACATAATGCGCAGAATGCCGCCGCCGCCATTGCCGCGTGCCTTGCAGTAGGGCTTTCGTCTGAAGAGATCCGCGCGGGCCTGACGTCGTTTCCGGGGCTCAAACATCGAATGCAGCCGGTCGGCAGGCGTGGCAACGTCGTCTTCGTCAACGACAGCAAGGCGACCAATGCCGATGCCGCGGCGCCCGCATTGTCGAGCTACGACCGTATCTACTGGATCGCCGGCGGGCTGCCGAAAGAGGGCGGCATCACCACCCTGGCGCCGCTCTTTCCGCACATCGTCAAGGCCTACCTGATCGGCGAGGCGGCGCCTGCATTTGCAGCGACGCTCGGCGAAGCGGTTCCCTACGAGATATCGGGGACACTCGAACAGGCGGTGGCCCATGCTGCTGCCGATTCTGAAAAAGACGAGAATGGCGCTTCGGCCGTGATGCTATCACCGGCTTGCGCAAGCTTCGACCAGTATAAGAATTTTGAAGTTCGCGGTGACGCGTTCGTCAGTCACGTTGCAGCGCTCGACGGGATCACAATGCTGATCGGTTCAGCTACAGGAGGCAAATGACATGGTAAGCCGCGTTGAACGTGGGGCCTTGGCCGATTGGTTCTGGACGATCGACCGATTTTTCCTGGCGATTTTCATCCTGTTGATGGGCATCGGCTTCATGCTGTCCTTTGCGGGATCGCCTGCGGTTGCCGAGCGCATCGGGCTCGAGCCCTTCCACTTCGTCAAGCGCCACGCGGCCTTCCTCATTCCGGCGCTGGCGACGATGATCGGCATCTCGTTCCTGACGCCGAGGCAGGTGCGGCGAACCGCCGTCATCATCCTGATCGTCGCCCTGGCGATGATGCTGTTCGCGCTGTTCTTCGGCGTCGAGGTCAAGGGTTCGCGGCGCTGGGTCAATATTGCCAGCCTGTCGATCCAGCCGTCCGAATTCATGAAACCGGCCTTCGTCGTCGTCTGCGCCTGGCTGTTTGCGGAGCACGCCCGTCAGCCGGAAATTCCGGGCAATCTTTTCGCTATCATCCTCTTCGGCATCGTCGCCGCCTTGCTCGTGGCGCAGCCCGATCTCGGCCAGACGATCCTCACGACCGCCGTCTGGGCCGGGATGTTCTTCATGGCCGGGATGCCGTGGCTCTGGATCACGGTACTTGGCGGACTTGGCGCCGGCGGCTTCGTTACGGCCTATTACGTCTTTCCCCACGTGGCGGGACGCGTCGACCGGTTCCTGACCGGCGAAGGCGATACGTTCCAGGTGGACACCGCGCGCGAGGCGATCGTCCGTGGCGACTGGTTCGGCGTCGGACCCGGCGAGGGCATCGTCAAGCGCATCATCCCCGACGCCCATACCGACTTCATCTTCTCGGTCGCAGCCGAAGAGTTCGGCATCATCTTCTGCATGGCCCTGGTGCTGATCTTCGCCGTGCTGGTCCTGCGCGGGCTGTCGCACGCCTACAAGGAAAAGAACGACTTCAACCGCTTCGCGGTTGCCGGCCTCGTGCTGCAGATCGGCATACAGTCGATCATCAATGTCGGCGTGAACCTGCAACTTCTGCCGGCAAAGGGCATGACCCTGCCGTTGATCTCCTATGGTGGCTCCTCGATGATCGCGATCTGCGTCACCGCGGGCTTCATCCTGGCGTTGACGCGTCATCGTCCTGAAAAGCGCGCGCAGGAACGCAGCCTGTTCCGCGTCACCCATGGCGTTGCGGCGGAGTGAGGCGATGAGCAAGGGCATCATCCTTCTGGCGGCAGGCGGCACCGGCGGTCACGTTTTTCCGGCCGAAGCGCTCGCCCACAAGCTGAAGGAGCGCGGCTATTCGGTGCATCTCGTCACCGACAGCCGTGCGGCGCGGTTTGCCGGCAAGTTTCCGGCCGACGAGATCCACGTCGTGCCCTCGGCGACGATCGGTTCGAAAAACCCGATCAAGGTAGCGCGCTCGCTCTGGACGCTCTGGACCGGCATGCGGGCGGCTCGCAAGCTGATCCGCAATATAAAGCCGCTCTGCGTCGTCGGCTTCGGTGGCTATCCGACCGTGCCGCCGCTGCTCGCTGCGACCCGCATGGGCGTGCCGACGATGATCCACGAACAGAACGCCGTCATGGGCCGCGCCAACAAGGCGCTGGCGGGGCGGGTGCAGGCAATCGCCGGCGGGTTTCTGCCGGAAAACGGCGGCGCGTTTCCTGAGAAGACCGTGACGACGGGCAACCCGGTTCGGCCGGCCGTCATCGAGGCTGCGAAGATCCCCTACACGCCGTCAGGTCCCGACGATCCGTTCAATCTGGTGGTTTTCGGCGGCAGCCAGGGCGCGCAGTTCTTCTCGAAGGCCATTCCGACCGTGGTCAGCCTTCTCGAAGACGGATTGCGCAAGCGGCTGAGGATCACCCAGCAGGTTCGACCCGAGGACATGGAGACGGTCCAGAACTGCGTCGTGCATCTGGAAATGGGCGCGGACATCGCGCCTTTCTTCAACGACATGGCTGAGCGCATCGGTGCCGCGCATCTCGTCATCTGCCGCTCCGGCGCCTCGACCGTCTCGGAGATCTCGGTCATCGGCCGTCCGGCCATCCTCGTTCCCTATCCTTATGCCCTCGATCACGATCAGGCGGCCAATGCGGCAGCGCTTGCTGCCAACGGCGGCGCCAAGGTCATTGCCCAGTCGGAGCTTTCGCCAGAGAAGCTGTCCGGCCTCCTGCGGGGGGCGATGACGTCCCCGGACAAGCTGGTGAAGATGGCAGCAGCCGCAAAGCTCTCCGGCAAGCCGGATGCCGCAAACTTGCTTGCGGACATGGTTGAGGCTATTGCGGGCAAACGTTCAATTGCAGAATTCAAGGGGGCAGGCGCATGAAGCTGCCGAAGGCTATAGGCTTGGTTCATTTCATTGGTATCGGCGGCATCGGGATGAGCGGCATCGCCGAGGTCCTGCATAATCTTGGCCATCGGGTCCAGGGCTCGGACCAATCGGAAAGCGCCAACGTCCAGCGGTTGCGCGAAAAGGGTATCGAGGTCCTCATCGGCCATGCCGCTGAAAATCTTGGCGACGCCGAGGTGGTGGTCGTTTCAACAGCGATCAAGAAGAGTAATCCGGAACTGATTGCGGCTCGCGAAAAGCTGCTGCCGGTCGTCCGTCGTGCCGAGATGCTCGCCGAACTCATGCGCTTCCGCAACGCCATTGCCATCGGCGGCACCCACGGCAAGACGACCACGACCTCGCTGGTGGCGACGCTGCTCGAGGCTGGCGGGCTCGACCCGACCGTCATCAATGGCGGCATCATCAACGCCTATGGCACCAATGCCCGCATGGGTGCCGGCGAATGGATGGTAGTCGAGGCCGACGAGTCGGATGGGACGTTCCTTAAGCTTCCGGCTGACGTTGCGGTCATCACCAATATCGACCCCGAACACCTCGACCACTACGGCAACTTCGATGCGGTTCGTGCCGCTTTCCGGCAGTTCGTCGAGAACGTGCCATTCTATGGCTTTGGCGTGCTCTGCCTTGATCATCCTGAGGTACAGGCGCTGGTCGGGCGGATAGAGGACCGCAAGGTTATCACCTATGGCGAAAACCCGCAGGCCGATGTCCGCTTCATGAACGTCCGCATCGACGGCACGCGCTCTGTGTTCGATATCGAGATTCGCAGGCGCCGCACGGGCCAGATCATCGAGATCAAGGATCTCGTCATGCCGATGCCCGGTCGTCACAATATCTCCAATGCGGTCGCCGCCATCGCCGTCGCCAACCGGCTGGGGATTTCCAACGAGGATATCGCCCGGGGGCTTGCCGGTTTCGGCGGCGTCAAGCGGCGCTTTACGCTTACCGGCGAATGGAACGGCGTCAAGATTTTCGACGATTACGGCCATCACCCGGTCGAGATCAAGGCTGTACTGAAGGCCGCTCGAGAGGCTTGCAGCGGGCGGATCATCGCTGTCCACCAGCCGCATCGCTACACCAGACTTTCCACCCTGTTCGAAGAATTTGCCACCTGCTTCAACGATGCCGACAGTATTTTCCTTGCGCCGGTTTATTCCGCTGGGGAAGAGCCCATAGAGGGCGTAGATTCAGAGGCGCTGGTTGCGCGCATCAAGGCCGGCGGCCATCGCGACGCGCGTTATCTGCGTTCGCCTGAGGATATTGCCCCGTTGGTGGAAGAGATTGCACGGCCGGGCGATTTTGTGGTTTTGTTAGGGGCTGGCAGCATAACCTATTGGGCAGCAGCGTTGCCAAAGGAATTGGAAGGTCTTTCGGGTAAGTCCGCATGAAACAAGTTGATGGGGAAAAATTGCTTGCGTCGCTCGGTGAGGGCGTCAAGGACATCAGGGGTAGGCTGACACCGGACGCTCCGATGGATCGCGTGACATGGTTCCGCGCCGGCGGGCTGGCGGAGCTGATGTTCCAGCCGCACGACAGCGACGATCTCGTTGCATTCCTGAAGATACTACCGGCCGAAGTGCCGCTGACCGTGGTCGGGGTCGGCTCGAATATTCTCGTGCGCGACGGCGGTATCCCCGGCATCGTTCTCAGGCTGTCGGCCAAGGGCTTCGGTGCTGTTGAACTGGTTGGCGAGAACCGTATCAAGGCCGGTGCGATCTGCCCGGACAAGCACGTCGCCGCCATGGCGATGGACAACGGCATCGGCGGCTTTCATTTCTACTACGGTATTCCCGGGGCTATCGGCGGTGCCGCCCGTATGAACGCCGGCGCGAACGGCTCCGAGACCTGCGACCGGCTGGTCGAGGTCCATGCGGTCGACCGCAAGGGCAACAAGCATGTGCTCTCCAATGCCGAGATGGGCTATACCTATCGTCATTCCTCCGCATCGGACGACCTGATCTTCACCGACGTCGTGTTCGAGGGGTATCCGGAGGACCGTGTCAAGATTCGTGCTGAAATGGATGCGGTGCGCAATCACCGCGAAACCGTGCAGCCGATTCGCGAGAAGACCGGCGGTTCGACATTCAAGAACCCCGAAGGTCATTCCGCGTGGAAAGTGATCGACGAAGCCGGCTGCCGCGGGCTCGTCATCGGCGGCGCGCAAATGTCGTCGCTGCACTGCAATTTCATGATCAACATGGGACAGGCGACCGGCTATGACCTCGAATATCTGGGCGAGCAGGTTCGTCGCGAGGTGTTCGAGCATTCCGGCATCAAGCTCGAATGGGAGATCAAGAGGCTCGGCGTCTTCATGCCCGGCCGCGAGGTTCGCCCCTTTCAGGGTGTGACTGCTGACTGATTGCTATTAGGCGCCCTATTTTTCATATCGCGAAAAGGCCGCGGCAGGTTTCTGCCGCGGCCTTTTCAATAATGCCTTCAGGCGTCAGATTTCATCGTTGCCCGACAGGAGAATGCAGACCAGCGTGATCAGCGCTGCAATCGCCATGTAGTAGCCGACATAGGCGAGCCCGTAGGTCGAGGCGAGCCACGTGGCAATGTAGGGGGCGAGCGATGCACCGAAGATGCCGGCGAAGTTGAACGTGATCGAGGCGCCGGTATAGCGCACCGCGGTCGGGAAGGGCGCTGCGAGCGCTGTTCCGATCGGACCGTAGGTCATTCCCATGAGGGCCATGCCGAGCGCTGCGAACACGTAGACTTCAAACAGCCCGCCGCTGAGCAGGGCCGGCAGAAGGAAGGAAAACGCGATGATGCCGATCGTGGTCGTGACCAGCACGGCGCGGCGGCCGAACCGATCGGAAAGCTTGCCGGCGACCGGGATGAATATCCCGAAGAATACCGAGGCGACGATCTGCACCAGCAAAGCGTCGAGGAAGCTGATCTTCAGAACCTTGACGTTGTAGGACAGGAGATAGGCGGTGCCGATGTAGAACAGCACGAAGGTGGCGAGTGCCACGAAGGTGCCGAGCACGAGGCTCCGCTTGTGGCTGCGGAAGATTTCAGCGACCGGAACGGCGACGCGCTCCTGCTTTGCGATCGCCTCGCGGAACTCGGGCGTTTCCGTGATCGACAGCCGGACCCAGAGACCGATCACAATCAGCACGATCGACGCGATGAACGGCACCCGCCAGCCCCAGGTAATGAAATCCTCCTGGGAGATGAAGTGCAGAAGCAACCAGAACACGCCTGACGAGAGGAATAGGCCGATCGGCGCGCCGAGCTGCGGGAACATGCCGTACCACGAGCGCTTGCCTTCCGGTGCGTTCTCGGTGGCAAGAAGAACGGCGCCACCCCATTCGCCGCCGAGGCCAAAGCCCTGGCCGAAGCGGCAGAGGGCGAGCAACAGAGGCGCTACAACGCCGATCGAGGCGTAGGAGGGCAGGAAGCCGATCAGAACGGTGGAGACGCCCATGGTCATGAGGGCCGCCACCAGAGTGACCTTGCGGCCGATCCTGTCGCCGAAATGTCCGAAGACGATCGCGCCGATCGGGCGGGCGAAGAAGGCGATCGAGAAGGTGGCGAAGGATTGAAGAATGGCGGAGGTCGGATCGCTTGTCGGGAAGAACAGCGTCGGGAACACCAGCACCGCCGCGGTCGCGTAGACATAGAAGTCGAAGAATTCGATCGTCGTGCCGATGAGGCTTGCGAGAAGAACGCGCGCCGGTGAGTTGAGCGCAGCGTTGTTCGACGACGAGGGGGCCGGCGATAGCCCGGATATCGCGTTAGTCATTGTTCTACCAATCCTGGATTCAATCTGTTTGCCTTGTGGGATAGGCGGTGTCTTTAACGCAATTTTCTGTCTGCGGAAACGCAAAGACGGCAATTTTGCGACGCAATTCGATGCTGCAGCGCACCTAATGCCCCTGTGCCGGGAAGAGTTAAATATTTCAATGCGCTTATTAAGTTGCCACCGATAACAAATTGGGTGCGCATTTTCAGCGCATTCGCCTATTCCGCAGGCTCTTGACGAGACTCAGTTTGCAGTAGACACAATCTATCGTTCTGGTTGTGAACGTTGTTGGAGGCGAATGTGCAGAAAAAACTTATCGCAGAATTTCTTGGTACGTTCTGGCTTGTCTTCGGCGGATGCGGCAGTGCCGTCATCGCTGCAGGTTTTCCAGGTCTTGGCATCGGCTTTGCAGGCGTCGCACTGGCGTTTGGATTGACCGTGCTGACGATGGCCTATGCCGTTGGCGGCATTTCCGGCGGGCATTTCAATCCGGCAGTTTCGGTCGGGCTTACGGTTGCCGGTAAATTTCCGGCTTCGAACCTCATCCCATACATCGTCGTGCAGGTCGTGGGCGCGATCGCCGCGGCAGCAGTGCTTTATCTGGTGGCCAGCGGAAAGGCCGGGTTCGAGCTCGGCGGGTTTGCAGCCAATGGCTACGGTGAGCATTCGCCGGGCGGTTATTCGCTGGTATCGGCACTGGTCATCGAGGTGCTGCTGACCGCCTTCTTCCTTATCGTCATTCTCGGAACGACCCACGGCCGGGTTCCTGCGGGATTTGCGCCGCTTGCCATCGGCCTGGCACTGACGCTGATCCATTTGATCTCCATCCCGGTCACCAACACGTCGGTCAATCCGGCCCGTTCGACAGGGCAGGCCTTGTTCGTCGGCGGCTGGGCCTTGCAGCAATTGTGGCTGTTCTGGCTGGCGCCGCTGGTCGGCGGCGCCATTGGCGGGATCGTTTGGAAGTTCTTCGGCGAAGAAGAGGCCTGACCACCGCTTCCAATTTCTGCATCATGGACCCGCGCCGGCCTGCCGGCGCGGGTCTTTGCATTTCAGGAAAATGCGCAAAAGCGCTTGCAGTGATCTCAACTCTCTGATTCCAAGTAACAATTCTTCGGAGCGATTTGATTCGACGGAATTTTTTCATTCCGAAACCGGACGTCGGTTAACCAAAGTAAACACTTCATTAACCATAATGGAGTTGTAATGCCTTCACCGGAACGTGGCGGGATTCTTTGGAAAATAGCTTCGCGCAAGCGTACGGTCTTAGGGTTGGTGGTTATTTGGGGGCGTTGATGAGCAGCAAGCATGTTGCCGTCCTGTTGGGCGGGTTTTCCTCGGAGCGACCGGTCAGTCTGTCGTCGGGGAAGGCATGCGCCGAGGCGCTCGAGGCTGAGGGCTACCGGGTCACGCGTGTCGACGTAGAGCGCGATGTTTCCGCGCGCCTTGCCGATCTCAAGCCCGATGTCGTCTTCAATGCGCTGCACGGGCCTTTCGGGGAAGACGGGACGATCCAGGGAATCCTCGAATATCTGCAGATTCCGTACACCCATTCCGGCGTGCTGGCTTCCGCGCTTGCCATGGACAAGGCGAGGGCGAAGGTCGTGGCCAAGGACGCGGGCATTCCCGTTGCCGAATCGCTGGTCCTCAATCGCTTCGAAATTATCTCGGCGCATCCAATGCCTGCGCCTTATGTCGTAAAGCCTGTCAAAGAGGGGTCGAGCTTCGGCGTCGTGATCGTCCAGGAAGACCAGACGCACCCGCCGCAGATCATCTCGTCGCCGGAGTGGAGCTATGGCGAGCAGGTGATCGTCGAGCGCTATATCGCCGGTCGCGAGCTGACATGTGGCGTCATGGGCGATGTGGCGCTTGGTGTCACAGAGGTCGTGCCGCTCGGTCACGGCTTTTATGACTACGATGCCAAATATGCGGCAGGCGGATCAAAACACGTCATTCCCGCGAAAATTTCACCAAATATTTACCAAAAAATTCAATCATTGTCGTTAAGGGCGCATCAAGCAATTGGCTGCCGTGGCGTCAGCCGGTCTGACTTCCGTTATGACGATCGCTTTTCCGAAGACGGTGAAATTATCTGGTTGGAGATCAACACCCAGCCGGGAATGACCCCCACTTCGCTGGTGCCTGAAATGGCCGGCCATGCCGGCTACTCATTTGGCGAATTTCTCCGTTGGATGGTGGAGGACGCGTCTTGCTATCGTTGACGGTGAAAAGAATGAGGCGATCCCGTCACCGGGCTGTGGCTACCTTCGACGACGCTGACGAATTGTTCGTGCTGCCTCGCCCGTTGCGCCGCGCCGTACGCTTCCTTGTCAGCCTCGGCTCCGGTCGCATCAGTATTCCAGCTCACACTGGCACCGTATCGGCGGTAGCGTTTCTCGCTGCGACCGGGTTCTACGGGATGTCGCTTGGCGGCCATACGCAGACGGTGGCGCAGGCGACCACGACGGCCGTCGGATTTGCCATCGAGGACGTAAAGGTCTCGGGCAACGACCAGACGTCGGAAATCGAGATCCTGCAGCTGCTGGGTCTCGACGGGACCACTTCGCTGGTCGCGCTCGACGTCGATGCTGCCCGCAAGAAGATCGCGACCCTTCCGTGGGTCGAGAATGTCGAGGTCCGCAAGGTCTATCCGAGGACGGTCGAAGTGAAGCTCAGGGAGCGCCAGGCCTACGCGATCTGGCAGCACGGCTCCGAGCTGTCTTTGATCGAAAAGAACGGAAGCGTCATTGCGCCACTCAGGGACAACAAGTTCGCAGCGCTGCCGCTTTTTGTTGGCCGCGATGCCGAAACGGCCGCGGCATCCGTCGTCGACGAGTTTGCCCAGTGGCCTGACATTCGCAGCCGGATCAAGGCTTTCGTGCGTATCGCCGGTCGCCGGTGGGATGTCTACCTCGACAACGGCATCGTCGTGAAGTTGCCGGAAGACAACGTCCAGCAGGCGATGGCCCAGCTGAGCAAGATGAACAGGCAGAACGATCTGCTGCAGCGGGATATCGCAGCGGTGGATCTTCGCCTCGAGGATCGTACAACCATCGAGCTGACGCCCGACGCGGCAATCCGCCGGCAGGCAGCGGTCGACAACAGGACAAAAGCTTTGACAAAGGCGGGACAGAGCACATGAGCTTATTCGGTTCGTCCCACTTTGGATTGCCGCGCCTGAAGCCGCTTTCGTCGAAGCGGTCGCATATCGTTTCAGTCCTCGACATCGGCTCGACCAAGGTCGTCTGCATGATCGGGCGGCTGACGCCTCGCGAGGAGAGCCAGGTTTTGCCTGGCCGCACGCACAATATCGAAGTCATCGGCATCGGCCATCAGCGTTCGCGCGGCATCAAGACCGGCGTCATCGCCGACCTCGATGCGGTCGAGGGCGTCATCCGGCTTGCCGTCGACGCTGCCGAGCGCATGGCGGGGCTGACCGTCGAGAGCCTGATCGTCAATGTCTCTGCCGGACGCCTTGGCAGCGATATCTACACCGCGACGATCGATCTCGGTGGGCAGGAAGTCGAAGGCAATGACCTGAAGAAAGTGCTGTCCGCCGCTTGCCATCAGTCGATCCGCCAGGACCGCGCCGTGCTGCATTCGCTGGCCACCGGCTACTCGCTGGACGGTGAGCGCGGTATCCGCGATCCGCTTTCGATGTTCGGCGATGCGCTTGGCGTCGAGATGCATGTGGTAACTGCCGAGCGCGCCGCGCTTCGCAACCTCGAGCTCAGCGTCAATCGCGCTCATCTCTCGGTCGAGGGCATGGTGGCGACCCCTTACGCAAGCGGTCTTGCCGCTCTCGTCGACGACGAAGTCGAGCTCGGCTGCGCCGCGATCGACATGGGCGGCGGCACGACGACGATCTCGGTCTTTGCCGAAGGCAAGCTTGTTCACACCGACGCCGTCAGCATCGGTGGTCATCACGTCACGACCGACCTTGCCCGTGGTCTTTCGACCCGCATCGAGGATGCGGAACGGCTGAAGGTCGTGCATGCCTCGGCGCTGCCGAACACCTCTGACGACCGCGAACTGATTTCCATCCCGCCGATCGGCGAGGATGACCGCGACCAGCCGACCCATGTGCCGAAGGCGCTGGTGTCGCGCATCGTGCGCGCCCGCATCGAAGAAACGCTCGAATTGATCCGCGACCGCATCCAGCGTTCCGGTTTCAGCCCGATCGTCGGCAAGCGCGTGGTGCTGACAGGCGGCGGCAGCCAGTTGACCGGCCTGCCTGACGTGGCGCGGCGCATCCTTGCCCGCAACGTTCGTATCGGCCGCCCGATGGGTGTGTCCGGCCTGCCGACGGCAGCCAAGGGCCCAGCCTTTTCGACGGCGGTCGGCCTGATGATTTATCCGCAGGTCGCGGACATGGAGACACATGCGGCAGGAAGCGGTTTGCTTTCGTCGCTGGGCGGTAACAACAGCCGTTTTGCCCGTGTCGGGCAGTGGCTGAAGGAAAGTTTCTGAGTGCATGGCCCCGGATCGCGATGAACGCTTCCGGGCAAGGCCAGGCGAATGACATTGAGTGAATTGGCCGGCGTGGCGATGCGGCCATAGAGAGAAGGAACTGATGCAATGACTATCAAGCTGCAAAAGCCAGATATCACTGAGCTGAAGCCGCGGATCACCGTGTTCGGCGTTGGTGGCGGCGGCGGCAATGCCGTCAATAACATGATCACCGCTGGCCTCCAGGGCGTCGACTTCGTCGTTGCCAATACGGACGCGCAGGCGCTGACGATGACCAAGGCCGAACGCATCATCCAGCTCGGCGTCAATGTCACCGAGGGCCTCGGCGCCGGTTCGCAGCCGGAAGTCGGCCGCGCAGCTGCTGAAGAATGCATCGACGAGATCGTCGACCACCTGAACGGCACGCATATGTGTTTCGTCACCGCCGGCATGGGCGGCGGCACCGGCACCGGTGCTGCACCCGTGGTCGCACAGGCTGCCCGCAACAAGGGCATCCTCACGGTCGGCGTCGTCACCAAGCCGTTCCACTTCGAAGGTGGCCGTCGCATGCGGCTGGCCGAAATGGGCATCCAGGAACTGCAGAAGTCGGTCGATACGCTGATCGTCATCCCGAACCAAAACCTTTTCCGTATCGCCAACGACAAGACGACCTTCGCGGACGCCTTCGCCATGGCCGACCAGGTTCTCTATTCGGGCGTTGCCTGCATCACCGACCTGATGGTGAAGGAAGGTCTCATCAACCTCGACTTCGCCGACGTTCGCTCCGTGATGCGTGAAATGGGCCGGGCAATGATGGGCACCGGCGAAGCATCCGGCTCCGGCCGCGCCATGCAGGCTGCCGAAGCCGCGATTGCCAACCCGCTGCTCGACGAAACCTCGATGAAGGGCGCCCAGGGCCTGTTGATCTCCATCACCGGCGGTCGCGACCTGACGCTGTTCGAAGTCGACGAAGCGGCAACCCGTATTCGCGAGGAAGTCGATCCGGACGCCAACATCATCCTCGGCGCCACTTTCGACGAATCGCTCGAAGGCATCATCCGCGTCTCGGTCGTCGCCACCGGCATCGACCGTGCGATGAACGAAGCTGCAGAACGGAATATGGAATTCCGTTCTATCGCGAAGCCGATTGTCCGTCCCTCCGCGGCTGTTGTTCCGGCAGCGGCCGCAGCCCAGCCTGCCTATGTCGCGCAGGCCCCGAAGACCGTCGACCCGATCGCAATGACCATCCGCGAGGCGGAAGCGCAAATGGAACGCGAACTCGATATCGCTATCCGCCAGCCAGCGCCGACCCCGCAGCCGGTCGCACAGGAAGAGACCTTCCGTCCCCAGAGCCGCCTGTTTTCCGGCGCTCCGGAGACCGCACCCGTGATGCGTCAGCCCGCACCACAGCCAGCACCGGTTATGCAGCAGCCCGTCTCGCAGCCGATGAGCCAACCGGCCGCGCAGCCGCAGATGCGTCACGAGCCGATCATTCGCCAGGCCCCCGAACAGGTGCGCATGCCGAAGGTCGAGGATTTCTCTCCGGTCGTGAAGGCCGAGATGGATCATCGCTCTCAGCCAAATGCGGCACCTGCAGCCGAAGATCGCGGCCCGATGGGTCTTCTGAAGCGGATCACCAATTCGCTCGGACGTCGCGAAGAAGAGGCCCCCGCCGCCGACATGACCGCACCCGCTCCGACCGCTGCATCGCAGCAGCGTCGCGCACCGTCGCCGGAGGCTAGCCTTTATGCTCCGCGTCGTGGCCAGCTCGACGATCATGGCCGCGCGGCACCGCAGGCACGCATGAGCCAGGAAGACGACCAGCTCGAAATTCCGGCCTTCCTGCGCCGTCAATCGAACTGAGTGTCTGACTTAACGTCACTCCATCGCCCGAGGTAATTTTCCGCCTCGGGCGCTGGAACTTTCAGCCATTCTGTTTTTCGAAAATTACCTAGGGATTTCAGAGGCCTGCTTCCGTTACATTGCGAAAGAAACAGTGATTTGGAATGCGATCGCCCGGCGCGTATGTAAGTACCAAGCGCACTACCGGAATCGTGTTCGATAGCGAATTGCATTCGAATTCCGCAGTGAAATGACAGACTGGACCAAGCAATGAAGGGCAGGCACCCCAAGAGCCGCCCGGTCCGGTGAAGGAAGATGAAGGCAGAAATTGAATGGCAATCAGATTGCTGGGTTTTCAGACCACCATTGCTAGCCCCCTGACGATGTCGGGTATCGGAGTTCATTCCGGGGCCAATGTGTCTATTACCTTACTCCCGGCTGAAGCCGATACAGGCGTCGTATTCCAGCGCATGCACGACAACGGCGACGTTACCGAACTGCGTGCGGTTTCCTCGCAGGTCGGCAACACCGACCTTTGCACAGTCCTCGGTCTTTCGCCGGCCCGCTCCGTCGCGACCGTCGAGCACGTCATGGCCGCGATCTATGCCATCGGTCTCGACAACGTGCTGATCGAAGTACAGGGCGCCGAGATGCCTATCATGGACGGCAGCTCCTATCCTTTCATCGAGGCGATCGAGCAGACGGGTATCGTTCCGCTCGGCGTCAAGCGCCGGTACATCCGCGTCACCAAGCCGGTCCGGATCGAATCAGGCGGTTCATGGTGCGAGTTTCGCCCGCATGACGGCACACGCTTCGAAGTCGAGATCGATTTCGACAGCCCTCTGATCGGCCGTCAGAAGTGGGAAGGCGAATTGACTGCAAAGACGTTCAAGTCCGAACTGTCCCGCGCTCGTACGTTTGGCTTCATGCGCGATGTGGAGCGTCTCTGGGCGTCGGGCCATGCGCTCGGTTCCTCGCTTGAGAATTCGGTCGTCATCTCCGACGACGACACCGTGATCAATGTCGAAGGCCTGCGCTACGCCAAGGACGAGTTCGTTCGTCACAAGACGCTCGATGCGGTCGGCGACCTGGCTCTTGCCGGCACTCAGTTCATCGGCTGCTACCGTTCCTATCGCGGGGGCCACCGTATGAATGCCAATGCGCTGAAGGCTCTTCTCAGCGATCCGACAGCTTATGAAGTTGTCGAGGCTTCGGCACCGCGCCAACGCGCCAGCACGCGCGACTTCGTCGCGGTCAGCGCACCCGAGTTTGCACCCTGGTCGGCATGACCTCCAGAATTTCCAGTGATCAGGGTAGCCGCCTCCGAAAGGGGGCGGCTTTTTTCTTGAGGCTGGATCTGCCCGCTGCGCAAGTCGTCCGGCCCGGTTATGTCAGGGATACCCCGCCGCGGCCGAAACTTCTGTCAATTCAGTGGCTAAAGACCGCAATCTCAGCGGCACTGCCACAAAAATGCGTTAATGCATCATCATTGCGTTGCCCTGATGGTGCTTTTGTGGATAGAAACGCCATCGAGAAGCAGCCGTTTCCGTCACGACGGCAATTGGGATTTTTCCGATGGGTTTTGCAGGATCTGAAAGCATGAAGAATACAGCACGGGCCTTGCTCGTATCGCTTCTCCTGGCCGGTGTGGGTGCTGCGGTTTCCGGATGTCAGGCTGACAAAGACATCGATATCACCAAGCTCGCCGTCGATACGGATCCTCCGGAGGCCCTCTACAATCAGGGGCTTGCCAACATCAAGGCCGGCAACCTCGGCGAGGCCGGAAAGAAATTCGACGCCATCAACCGCGAACAGCCGTTTTCGGATTGGGCTCGCAAGGCGCTGGTCATGAGCACTTTCGTGAAGTACCGCCAGGGCAACTACGACGACGCGGTCGAAAGCGGAAATGCCTATCTGAAGCAATATCCTACATCTGACGACGCTGCCTATGTGCAGTATCTGGTCGGCTCGTCCTATTCCAAGCAGATCACCGACGTCACGCAGGACCAGCGTGCAGCCCAGCAGACCATCGTTGCGATGCAAAAGGTCGTCAACGACTATCCGAAGTCGGAATATGTGAGCGATGCGCAGGCGAAGATACGTTTTGCCCGCGACCAGCTTGCCGGCAAGGAAATGCAGATCGGCCGCTATTACCTCGAGCGGAAAAACTATCTGCCGGCGATTTCGCGCTTCCGCATCGTTGTCGAGCAATACCCGACGACGAACCAGGTCGAGGAAGCACTGGCGCGACTCGTCGAAGCCTATTATGCAATGGGCATTGTCGAGGAAGCGCAGACGGCCGCTGCCGTGCTCGGGCACAACTATCCTGATAGCCAGTGGTATGCAGACTCGTACAAGCTCCTGAAGAGCGGCGGCACTGAACCTCGTGAAAACAGTGGTTCGTGGATCGCCCGCGCCGGCAAGAAACTGCTTCTTGGTACGTGAGATTTGAGCACAGATGCTGATCCAGCTTTCGATCCGCGATATCGTCCTGATCGAGCGGCTGGATCTTGCCTTCGAGACCGGGCTTTCTGTCCTGACCGGAGAGACCGGCGCCGGCAAATCCATCCTGCTTGACAGTCTGTCGCTGGCCCTCGGGGGGCGCGGCGACGGCGATCTCGTGCGGCATGGCGAGGACAAGGGGCAGGTGACTGCCGTCTTCGACGTCGCCATGAACCACGCCGCGCGCAGGCTGTTGCGGGACAACGGCATCGACGATGACGGCGACCTGATCTTCCGCCGCACCCAATCCGCAGACGGCCGCACCAAGGCCTTTGTCAACGACCAGCCGCTCAGCGTCCAGCTGATGCGCCAGGCAGGCCAGTTGCTCGTCGAGATTCACGGGCAGCATGACGACCGCGCGCTGGTCGACACCGACGCCCACCGCATGCTGCTCGACGCATTCGCCGGATTGAACGACGACCTGCAGCAGGTATCTGCTCTCTACAGGATCTGGCGGGACACCGAGCGGACGCTGAAGAAGCACCGCGAGAAGGTGGAGAACGCTGCGCGCGAGGCCGACTATATTCGCTCGTCAGTGGAAGAGCTGGAAGCGCTTTCCCCGCAGGACGGTGAGGAGGACGATCTCGCCGATCGCCGCTCGCGAATGATGAAGGCCGAGCGGATCGCCGGCGACATTTCCGAGGCATCCGAATTTCTCAACGGCAACGCCTCGCCGGTACCGCATATAGCCTCTCTGGTGCGAAGGCTCGAACGCAAGAGCCATGAAGCGCCGGGGCTGCTGGAAGACACCGTCGCGCTGCTCGATGCCGCCCTCGACCAGCTGTCCAACGCGCAGATGGAAGTCGAAGCCGCACTTCGGAAGACCGAGTACGATCCGAAGGAGCTGGAGCGCGTCGAGGAGCGCCTATTCGCGCTGCGAGCTGCCTCGCGCAAATATTCTGTGCCGGTGACGGGCCTGCCGGCGCTGGCCGAGCGGATGATCATCGAACTTGCCGATCTCGATGCGGGCGAGGAGAGGCTGGGCAAGCTCGAGGCCGAGCTTACCGTCGCCAAGGCAGCATTCGACGCAGCGGCGCGATCCCTCTCGGACAAGCGTCATCACGCGGGCGAGGCGCTTGCTGCCGCCGTGATGACCGAATTGCCCGCGCTGAAGCTCGAACGTGCGCGTTTCATGGTCGAGATCTCAAGCAGCGAGGACGCGGCGACCGCCGACGGTATCGACATCGTCGAGTTCCACGTTCAGACCAATCCGGGCACCCGACCCGGCTCCATTATGAAGGTCGCGTCCGGCGGAGAGCTTTCGCGGTTCCTTCTGGCTCTCAAGGTTGCTCTTGCCGACCGCGGTTCCGCACCCACGCTCGTCTTCGACGAAATCGACACCGGCGTTGGCGGGGCGGTGGCCGATGCGATCGGCCAGAGATTGAAGCGGCTTTCGGAGCGGGTGCAGGTGCTGTCGGTGACACATGCGCCGCAGGTTGCTGCTCGTGCCGCGACGCATCTGCTGATCTCGAAGGGGCCGTCGGGGGATGGCTCGGAAAAGATATTTACGCGAGTCGCGGCGATGGAGCCCAAGGACCGGACCGAGGAAATCGCTCGAATGCTCGCTGGCGCATCGGTTACCGACGAGGCGAGGGCGGCGGCGGCAAGGTTGCTGGCGGGGAATGGGTAGTCAGTAATGCTCTCCCCTTGAGGGGGAGGGTCGGAGCGAAGCTCCGGGGTGGGGTGATCTCTTGTGACACCCAAAGTTCACCCCCCACCCGTGCGTTCCGCGCGACCTCCCCCATCAAGGGGGAGGTGGACATCTTTTCATCGCCAAAAATTGCTCTAAAACCATCTCCAGAATCTCTGGAGTGATGCTCATGCCGACCGATCTGCCTGCCGTCGATAGCTTGACCGAGGGAACTGCCGCTGCCGAGCTTGAGCGGTTGGCGAAAGAGATTGCCCATCACGATGCGCTCTACCACGGCAAGGATGCGCCGGAGATTTCAGATGCCGACTACGATGCGCTGAAGCGGCGGAACGACGCCATCGAAGCGCGCTTTCCGGATCTTATCCGGGCCGACAGTCCGTCGCAGCGGGTCGGAGCTGCACCTTCGGTCACTTTTTCGGCTGTCGTCCACGCCCGCCCGATGCTGTCGCTCGACAACACGTTTTCTCAAGAGGACGTCCAGGATTTCGTGGCTGGGGTCTATCGCTTCCTTGGGCGGCTGCCCGACCAGTCGATCGCCTTTACAGCGGAGCCGAAGATCGACGGGCTCTCCATGTCGATCCGCTATGAGAACGGCCGTCTTGTCAGCGCCGCGACGCGTGGCGACGGGACGACCGGCGAGAACGTCACGGCCAATATCAGGACGATCAAGGAGATACCGAACCAGCTTCCAAAGGGAGCGCCTGCTGTCGTCGAGGTGCGCGGTGAGGTCTATATGGCCAAAAGCGATTTCCTGGCGCTGAACGCGCAGATGGAGGCCGAGGGCAAGCAGACCTATGTCAACCCGCGCAACACCGCCGCCGGTTCGCTGCGCCAGCTCGACGCGAAGGTCACCGCCAGCCGCAAGCTGAAGTTCTTCGCCTATGCCTGGGGCGAAATGTCGGAGATGCCGGCCGATACGCAATATGAGATGGTCCAGGCATTCAAGAACTGGGGTTTTCCTGTTAACCCGTTGATGAAGCGGCTGAATTCCGTTGACGATATCCTCGCGCACTACAACGAGATCGGATTGCAGCGGCCGGACCTCGATTATGATATCGACGGCGTGGTCTACAAGGTCGACAGCCTCGAATTGCAGGCGCGGCTCGGCTTCCGGTCGCGCAGCCCGCGCTGGGCGACGGCGCATAAATTCCCGGCGGAGCAGGCATTTACCCATCTGGTCGGCATCGATATCCAGGTCGGTCGCACCGGTGCGCTGACGCCGGTGGCGCGACTGGAGGCGATCACGGTCGGGGGCGTAGTCGTCACCAATGCAACGCTGCACAACGAGGACTATATAAAGGGCATCGGCAACAAGGGTGAACCGATCCGCGAAGGGCGCGACATCCGCATCCACGATATGGTGATCGTCCAGCGGGCAGGTGACGTCATTCCGCAGATTGTCGATGTCGTCATGGAGAAACGCGACGCGACGAGCAAGCCCTACGAATTTCCGACGATCTGCCCGGTCTGCGGCAGCCACGCCGTCCGCGACATCAACGAGAAAACCGGCAAGATTGACGCAGTGCGGCGTTGCACGGGCGGTTTCATCTGCCGTGCGCAGGCGACCGAGCACCTGAAGCACTTCGTATCGCGAAATGCCTACGACATCGAGGGGCTGGGCGCCAAGCAGATAGACTTCTTCTTCGAGAGCGAAGATCCCGCGCTGCAGATCCGCACAGCGCCCGACATCTTCACGCTCGAGGCGCGGCAGGCGAACTCGCTGACCAAGCTCGAGAATATCGAGGGTTTCGGCAAGGTCAGCGTCGGCAAGCTCTATGCGGCCATCAACGAGCGCCGGACGATCGCCCTCAATCGCTTCATCTACGCGCTTGGCATTCGCCATGTCGGCGAGACCAACGCCAAGCTTCTGGCGCGCTCCTATGGCACCTACGGCGCCTTTCAGCAGGCGATGCAGGATGCGGCACCCTTGCACGGAGATGCCTGGAACGATCTCAACGCCATCGAAGGCATCGGCGAAGTCGTGGCGCGCACCGTCGTCGAGTTCTTCAAGGAGCCCCGCAATACCGAGGTCATCTCGCGGCTGCTGAAGGAAGTGACGCCTGACGAAGCCGAGCAGCCCGTCGCCTCGGGAAGCCCGGTCGTCGGCAAGACGGTGGTCTTCACCGGATCGCTGGAAAAGATGACCCGCGACGAAGCCAAGGCCAAAGCCGAGAGCCTCGGCGCAAAGGTCTCAGGCTCGGTATCCAAAAAGACCGACATCGTCGTTGCAGGCCCGGGAGCGGGTTCGAAGCTCGACAAGGCGCGTGAGTTCGATGTTCAGATCATGGACGAGGACGAGTGGCTGGCGTTGATCGGGGGGTAGGGTGGCTGTGCCTTGACATGTTCCCATATTGGGAATAATAACGTGCATGCAGATCATCTCGAAGTCAACTCTGAGAGCATTTTGGGAGCGCCATCCCCAAGCAAAAATACCGTTAAGCACGTGGCACGCGGTTGTCAGCAAAGTCGAGTGGCATCGTCCAGCAGATATCAAGTTGATGTTCGGCTCAAACGTGGACTTCGTGGGTGACAACAGAGTGATCTTCGATATCGCAGGAAACAAATATAGACTGGTTGTCTATGTCGCATACTCGTTCAAACGCGTGCTGATAAAGTTTGTCGGCACCCATCGGGAATATGACAAAATCAGTGCGGAGACCGTATGATGGATAATATCAGACCGATCAGAACGGATGCGGACCTTGCCTGGGCCATTTCGGAGATTGAGCCTTATTTTGAAATGCCGCCAGAAGCGGGTACGCCGGAGGCGGATCGCTTTGATGTGCTTGCAGATTTGATCGAAGCCTATGAAAGCCGGCATTTCCCTATCGATGATCTTGAGCCGATAGTCGCGTTGCGCGCTTTCATGGAAATGACCAACAGAAGCCAAAGTGACTTAGCCGGGCTGCTGGGCTCGCGCTCCCGGGCATCGGAAATTCTTAATCGCAAGCGGGCGCTCACTATCGAGATGATCTTCAGGTTGCGTGAAGCCTGGGGCTTGCCGGCGGATGTGCTTGTTCGTCCTTATGAGTTGGCGGTGGCTTAGAGTTTCGTCAGCTCTGGCCCCGAGGCCATCCCTCGTGGTTGGAGGTGTGTCTACGCTGCGCTACGCCTACACCTCACCATGAGGGATGGGGCGGCGGTTTTTTCTAGCCTTTGCGATCGTTTAGCCCTCATGCTGAGGTGCGGAGGCTTTTGGCCGGAGCCTCGAAGCACGAGGGCGCTTGCTCGGGGCAGCGTCATTTTGTCAAAAACACCCCAACAGTCGCCGCCCTTCCTACCGCGTCGATCACCGTAAGCGTCGAATAGCCATTGCCGTCTGGTTGCCATTGGCTGATGCGGTTGCGGGAGATGTCGGCGAGCGGCTTGCCGTTTGCGAGCCAGCGGAAGGGCGCGCGGCCGCCTTGGAGTTTGAGGACGAGCGGCATCAGGGTACCGTCGCCGTTGGCGCCGAGTTCGACATGCGCGCCTTCTGGCGGGTAGACGATCTGTGGGGCGGGTTCGCGCGTCGAAGCGGAGAGGAGGCCGCTTGTGGTCATAGAGAACCGGCGCTGGCTTATCGGTAATTGGGATTGGGCTATGCGGACGGCGCCTGTCGGGGCGGCTGGCAGGGGTGTAATGCCGACGCCGGATTTTTCGAAGGCCTGGAAGAGGATCGGTGCTGCGGTGCCATAGCCGGTGAGGCCGGGGACGGCGCCGTTGTCGGGGCGTCCGACCCAGACGCCGAGCACGTAGCGGCCGTCGTAACCGACAGACCAGGCATCGCGGAAGCCATAGCTGGTGCCGGTCTTATAGGCGATTCCATGCTGGGCGCTACCGGCCGGCGCGATGATGCCTGAGAGGATGTCGGCAACATTCCATGCGGCGACCGGTTCAAGCAGGGGTTCGCTATCGACGATGGCGGGCTTGTCGACGATGCCGTCGCCGAGGCGGACGGGATTGCTACGATTGGCAAGGCCTGCATAAAGCTGGACGAGGTCCTTCAGCGTTATGCCGAGGCCTCCGAGACCGATCGCGAGGCCGGGTGTTTCGTTGGGCGGCAGGACAGGTCTCACATCGGCGCGACGGAAGCGGACGAGCAACCGGGTCGGGCCGACGGCGTCGAGTATCCTGACGGCGGGGACATTCAGGGAGAGTTGCAATGCCTGGCGGACGCTGACGTCGCCTTGGTAGGTGGTGTCGAAGTTCTTCGGGCGGTAGCCGAAGAAGTCCGCCGGGCGGTCCTCGATGATGGTCTCCTGCGAGACCAGTCCCTGCTCGAAGGCGAGGCCGTAGATGAATGGCTTCAAGGCCGAGCCGGGAGAGCGGTAGACCCGGGTCATGTCGATCCAGCCGTAGCGGCTGCTGTCGAAATATCCGGCGGAGCCGACCTCGCCGACGATCTCGCCGGTCTTGGAATCGGCCATGACCATGGCGATCGAGACCTTCGGGTCCAGGCGAGCCGCTGCTTCCTTCGTAACGGTCTCAAGTCCCTGCTGGATGCGTCGGCGCAGTGTCGTCCTGTGCTGGTCGACACCGGGCTCCTTGCGAAGTGCGGCTTCGGCCAGATGGGCGGCGTAAGCCGGCAATTGCAGCCTGCCGGTGGGGATCGCTGTCAGTTCGGCGCGCTCGGCTTCCCCATCGCCAATGACCTCAGCAACGGCTGCGCGTTGGAGTACACGATGGCGTGCGGCGGTAGCGGCTGCAAGATTACGGTCGGGACGGCGTCTCTCGGGGAGCTGCGGAATGGCGACCAGCATGGCCGATTGCGCGACCGTCAGGCGGCGTGGCTCCTTGCCGAAATAGGCAAGGCTCGCCGCACGGATGCCCTCCAGATTGCCGCCATAGGGGGCGTGGGTCAGGTAGAGGTCGAGAATCTCAGCTTTACTCAGCCGCCGCTCGATCTGGATTGCTCGGACGAGCTGCAGCAGCTTTGCGCTGATTGTCCTTTCGGGGCGCGGCTCGAGCAGGCGGGCCACCTGCATCGACAGCGTCGAGGCGCCGGAGACCACGCGCCCGTGGGTGACGAACTGCAGGGCGGCGCGACCGATTGCGACGAGGTCGACGCCGTGATGCTGCTCGAAGCGGCGATCTTCGTAGGCAATCAGCATGCGGACGAACTGCGGATCGACATCGGCGGCGGTGGTCTTCAGCCGCCAGCGGCCTTCCGGTGTCGCGAAGGCTCGGAGCAACTGGCCGTCGGCGTCGAGAACTTCAGAGGAGACGAGGTTGGCTTTTTGCAAAGGCGGCGGAAAGGCACGGTCGGCAACGTCGAGACCGAACATTGCCGCCGTCACCAGAAGGGCTGCCGCCGATACGCCAAACCCGAGTTTTCGCCAGATCGACATTATTTCGCCGCCTCGACCTCCATGCGACCGGTCGCCGTGCGGGCAAAGAACTGCGGCCGATACATGTCCTCGACATTGGCGCCCGGCTGATCGTACGTACCCGGCGTCACGGCGCGCACGACATAGGCGAGCGTGATCTCGCCGTTGTCGTCACCGGTGCGGTCCATCGCCGCGATGAAGCGGTCGCTGCGGAACTCGACATGGGCCGGTTCGACTTCGCCGATCCAGTCGAAGTTCGAAAGCTGGGCGCTGTTGACGAGACCGGGATTATCGATCTCGAATCCGGCGGGCAGGAGGTCGGTGATCATGATCTTCGATGGCCAGCTGTTGGTCTGGGTGACCTTCAGCACGACCACATAGCGCTCGTTCTGCTTGACCTGGCTGACATTGGCCTCGTCGCCTCCAAGCGTGTAGTAGGCGCGCTCGATCTTGAAGCCGTCGCCGCCTGCTGTCAGCGGCTGTTTCGGGGAGGCGACGGTGGTTACCGACGCCTGCAGCGGTTGCGTCGTCTGGTTGGTGACCGTGACGGGGTGTTCGAGCAGGGCGTCGCCAGTCATCCGGGCGCTGTAGGCACCCGTATGGGCAGCGCCGTTGACGTCGAGCTTCAGGTCGTCATCGCCGTTCGCCAGTGCGCGGGCGGCGAGCAGCATCCAGGTCTGTTCCTGGGTGCTGGTATAGGCTTTCTGCTGCCATTCCTTGGAGACGATCTTCGTCAATTCCGGGACGATCGGCGGCACGGGGCGGCTTTCGGCAGCCAGCGCCAGGACTGCGGCACCGTCGCGCAGCGTCGAGCCGTAGTCGGAGCGGATGAAGCTCACCTTGGTCACCGCATCCTTTTCCGACATCTGCAGGGCGGCGAGGAACGTGCTCTTCGAGCGCTGCGCGTCTCCGTAAAGCGCGAGTGCGGCTGCCAGGTGCGCCTTTGAGAGCGGCGTCGGAAAGTCGTTGAGCATCGTATCCGCGTAGTAGCGCAGGTCGCTGATCGAGGCCTTGCGGTTTCGGGCGAGCACGTAGAGCGCATAGGCGATCTCGTTGCCGTTGTCCTTGACGTTGGTGTCGCTGGCGGTCGAGTTCTGCAGATTGTCGAGCGCCTGAACCATGGCCTGGTCCGGGACGTTGTATTTCTGTTCGCGAGCGCGGGTCAGGAAGTCGGTGACATAGGCGTCGAGCCAGAGATCGCCGGAGCCTGGAGCCCAGAGGCCGAAGCTGCCGGTCGAGGACTGATAGGACAGAACCCGATAGATGGCATCCTGCACGCGCTTTTGCGTATCGGGATCCTCAGGCAAGCCGGATTTCTTGGAGAGCTCGCTCAAATAGAGCAGGGGCAGCGACTTGCTGGTGATCTGCTCGGCGCAACCGTAGGGGTAGCGGTCGAGGCTCATTAGCAGCGCCGGGATATCGAAGCCTTGCGCGCGGGCGACGTTGAGGCTGACGGACGCGCCCTGCAACAGGCTATCGGCCAGGAGGTCGCCGTTGACCGTCAGGCTCGTTCCGGGCTGGATGGTCAGCGGACGGCTTATCGTCACGGGCAGGGAAGAGGGGCGAACCGGGATGTCGAGCGATTGCTCCAGCGAAATGCCCGATGCGTTCGACAGCTTGACGGAGACGACGCCGTCGCCTGGTTGCTGCCCGGTCAAGGGCAGGGTCAGGGCGACCTTGCCGCCGGCGGTCAGGTTGATGGTTTGCAGGGACGCGGCCTGCGCGACCGCTATCGCCGGGTTGCTGGTGACCTGGAGCTGGTAGGCGCCGGCGGGTGCGTCGGTGTTGGCGATGTCCAGACGGAGTTGGCTGTTGTCGCCTGGGCTTAAGAATTTCGGCAGGCTGGCCGTGACCACGACCGGGTCGCGAATGACGACATCGGTGCTTGCGTGGCCGACGCCATGCTTCGACCAGGCGACCACCATGATGCGCGCCGTGCCGTTGAATTGCGGTATGTCGAAGCTGACGGACGCCTTGCCGTCCGGGCCGACCTTCACCGGTCCGGAGAAGAAGGCAACCAGCTTCTCGGTGGGTGGGCTGCCCTGCAGGGCGACCGCGGCGCCGTCGCCGCCGGTGCGCAAGTGGCCCGTGGCGCCGAGCGAGCCGTCGATCAGGCGGCCGTAGAGATCGCGGATCTCGAGCCCGAGCTGGCGCTGGCCGAAATACCAGCCATCGGGGCTTGGCACCTCGTAGCGGGTCAGGTTCAGGATGCCGACGTCGACTGCGGCAACCGTGACGTAGGCCTCCGTGCCGACATCGGCGCCGCTGACTTCAACGGGAATGACCAGCGGCTGGCGCGGCAATGTCTTTTCAGGCGGCGTCAGCTTTACGGAGAGCTTGCGGTCCGCCGGATCCACCTTCAGCCATTTGACGCCGATGGCGCGCATCGGCATGCGGCTTTGCTGGGCGGTGCCGGGGCGGAAGAGCGTGGTGGTGATATAGGCGCCCGCGCCGAAATCGGCAGTGACGGGAATGTCCACCTCGCCGCCGCCTGCCGGAATGCTGGCGGTCTCGGTTGCGATGACGTTTTCTGTGCCGATCGTCACGAGCACCTCGCCGGCGAAGCGTGGCGAGACCTTCAGCTTGGCGGTGTCGCCGATTGCGTAGGTCTCCTTGTCGAGGCCGATGACGAGACCATCCGGCGTCTCCGTAGAGGTCGATGCGACATAGAAGCCAGCCTCGAATTCGACGCTGGAGGTCGGGCCATCAGCGGCTGCGGTATCTATCTCAAGACGGAAGCGGCCCCAGGTGACCGGAACCGAGATTTCTCCCCCATCGGTCGTGGTGTTGATCGTACCGTTTGCGACCTGCTTGGTGGAGGTGACGGGTTCGTATTTCCAGGCGGTGCCGTCGCGGTACCACTGGTAGTTCTGCTCGATGCTCAGCAGTTTCCAGTTCAGGCCGGATAGCGACTGCTTCTGGCCGTCCTTGTCGAGGGTGATGACATTGAACCGGCCGATCGAGTTCTCGGCAAGATCGCCTGAAAACTCGGGTTTGATACCGATCATCGGCCCCTGGGCCTTGACCGGAAGGGTCAGCGACCGCTCGACCGCGCGACCGCCGGCTTCCTGCATGCGGATAGTGATGTTGGCGTTCAGCAGCTGGGTCGTCGCGGGCGCGTCGGCGATGTTGACGTCAAAGGTCTCGTGGCCCTGATCGTCGACCGGCTGCAAGTCGTCCAGAGGGACTTTGGTGTCCTCGCTTGCCTGCTCGTCGGCGAGGCCAAACAGATAGTTCGGAAAGTCAGCGTTTTCACGCGTCGTTTTCAGCGACACCTCGCCCTCGAGGTTGAGGCCGGCTGCGGGGGCGCCGTAGAGATAGCGGCCGTCAACGCTCACCTGCGCCGGCTTGCCGATCTCGATATTCTTCGCGTCGCTCTTCAGGTCGAACTCGATCCGGTCGGGCACGAAGTCATCGACCAGGAACTGCTTTTCGCCGATCGCCGTACCCTTAGGGTCGGTGAAGGCCTGCATCGTCCAGGTTCCGCGCATGGAATTGGCCTGCAGCGGCAGGTCGATCGTATAGCCCCCGAGCGTGCCGTTGCTGACGATCCGCCGGTCCTCGACGCCGTCAGGCCGGGTGAAGATGAAAGTGAGCGGCAGATTTTCGACTGCGGCTGCAGCGCTGTCGCGCGCGAGCGCCGAGGCATGAACGGTCTCGCCGGCGCGGTAGATGCCGCGTTCCGTCCAGGCGAGCAGGTCGATCGCACCCGGGGAAGCGCGGCCGGTGACGCCGCGGTCGGAGAGGTCGAAGCCGGCGCGGGTCATGTCGAGGAAGACGTAGTCCTTGTCGCCGTCCTTGGCGGTGATGACAGCCGGTGTCAGCGCCGCGGTACCGCGCATCAGGCCGGCGGTGAAGGTGGCGTGGCCGTTGGCGTCTGTCTTTGCCGTGCCGAGAATCTCGTTGTTCTTGGCGAGTAGCTGAAGCTCGATGCCGGCGAGCGGTTTGGCGCTATCGAGCGAGCGGGTAAAGACGTTGAGGCCGTCGGTGCCGGCATAGGTCGAGATGCCGATGTCGGAGACGACGAACCATTGCGTTGCCTGTGAATCCCATTCCTGCCCGCCGTTTGGAAGCGTCGCGGTCAGGACGTAGACCCCAGGCTTGCGCTGCGGCAGCGCTTCGCCGACAGGGAAGCTGGTCACGATATCCTTGTTCAGATCCGACTGGATATCGATTGCACCCTGCCAGACCAGTTCGCCTGATTCGTCCTGCAGCCGCTGGGCGCTGTAGCTGTCGATCTGCGTCAGGAATTGCGAGCTGGTCAGAAGTGGGGCGATGCCGCGATCGCCGATGCGGTAGAGCTTCAGGTTGGCGCTCGGTGTGTTGACCGAGACCAGCGGAATGCCGCGGCGAACGGTTTCCGGCAGGACGAAATTGTCGCCGGTGAAGTGGACGCTTGCGGAGCGATCCTTGACGTAGAGCGTGAGGTCGGCCTGAGCCTCGAGGTTTTCGTCGACGGAGGAGGGGAGGCCGGCGCGGACCGTCAGCTTGTAGCGCTGGCCGTGGGTCAGGCCTTCGACGCAAATCTGGTCACCCTTGGCTTCCAGAGCTTTCGGCGTTGCACCGTCGAGCAGCACAAAGGGGGTGTAGTCCGTGCCGCTCTTGATCAGCTGTTCGGAAAACTGCACGCAGGCTCGCGGCGTTATGCTGTCGTTGTCGATGGTGTTGGCAATGATCCGGAAGCCCTGCCTGGTTCTCAAATCCGCATAGGCCGCCTTGACGTCCCTCGACTGGACCAAAGCGAGGCTGGCCTTGTAGGCGTTGAGAGCCGCACGGTAGTTCTGCGAGTTCGCCAGAGACGTCGCCAGCACAGCGAGCGCGTCGGCGCGGCTCCCGGTGGTGCGCGTCAGCTGGTAGCCGTTGAGCGCGGCAAGTGCTGCCTGTCCGGCAACATCGGAATTGTCCTTGATGCCGTTGGCAGCGCGAGCTGTCTCGATCCACAAGGCACTGTTGTCCGGCGTGATCGCGAGCGCACCCAAGAAGGCCTTGACGGCGTCGACGGCGTTGCCGGCGGAGAGGTCTACATGTGCAAGCGCCACGAGGCTTTCGACGCCCTGGTTCTTCTGATCATCGCTCAAGGCCAAGCCATCCTTGGCGGCGGCGGCGTCCTGGACCAGCTTGTCGGAGACGAAGGGTAGTGCCGGGGCGGCGCCAATGTCAGGCTGGCTGGCGGCGTCGACGATCTTGCCGGCAATGGCGCCGGGGAAGCTGTTCAGCTGGTTGAAATCGGATTTGAGGAAACACCACTTCACCTTGGGGTTATAGGTGAAGGCGCGGCAGGAGTGATCGCCGATGCAGCTTGTCTCGCATTGGTCGAGCGTCAGGTTCTGCTCAGTGCGCAGGTCGAAACCGAAATAATCGCCGTCCTGTGTGGTGACTGCCTGGCGTTTGGTATCTGCCGCACCTGCCGGCAGCACTGCAGCAATGGTGGCAAAAAGAAAGGCCGACAGTCCGATAAACGCGCGCTTAGACATGGAACCCCCCGCAGTGCTTTAGATATGGCGCACTTTTCTACTTTCGGCTGAATTGTCAACCGAGCTCGGAGCCCACATTCCCGTTTTCACTGTAATTCCAAGGGGACACGGAGAATGAGACCAATAAAGGATACGCGAAATATCTAGTAGCTGCCACAGATCGGAACAGTTGGCGGCGGCAGGTCTCGTCAAATCTCGGCGGCGATCGTGATTTCGGCCTCGGGACTTAATTGCGGCCAGCGCTGCAGGGCCAGCCGTCCTTGCTCGGTCAGTGCGTAAACGCCGCGATCGACCCGCTCGAACCAGCCGTAGACATTGTCGAGCAGAATCTTGGCGGCGTCGGCCGCGAGGGCACGGATGTCTCTTGGCCGCTGCGGGCCGGCTTCCAGCGCCGCAGCGCAGGCCAAGGCCCGCTGGCGATAGGCGGTCATGACAGGCATGCGCGACCCTCCGCCGGCGGTCGGATCTCCCTGGCGACGTTTGTGCTCGCTGATGAGCCGGGTTCTCCGGCGAGGATTCTTGCGCGGCATCGGCGAGCATGGGCTGACAAGGACGTCGACGGTGCCGAGATCTGAGACGCCGAGCATGCCGAAGCCGAGCCTGCGGCAGAGGTCGCGAAAACGGCGATCCTTTTCACGGCCTTTTCCCTTGGTGGAAATTCGAGCTGCGAGCCAGACCTCGTCGCTGGCCGCAGCACGGTCGACCGCCTGCAGCACAAGCTCGAGGTTGAAACTCAGCTTCAGCTCGCAGATGACGACCAGCGGTGGCTCGCCATCACCAAGTGCGAGAAGGTCGCAGCCGCCGATCTCGCCCTTGACGGTGTAGCCCGCCTTTTCGAGGAAATTCTTGATCGGCAGATAAAGCGTCGTCTCCAAATCACACCCCTTGAAAGGTGAATGCCGAATCGCCTTTTGGCACTCGACGCCAATCTATTGGGTCAGCACTGAACTTCCAATCGTGTCGCGACCAGTTGGGAGAAGTTCGTCCCCATCGGATCGTTGAAGAACAGCGTGGTGAGCGTTGCCTGGTTCTGGGCGATGATCTGGTCTGGATTGGGCCTGACGACCTTGCGTTTGCAGGCGCCGAAGGCGGCGCCCGTCGTTGCCATGTCGGTGTCTTCAGCGAAATCGACGGCGGTATAGAGGCTCGGATCGTAGATGCCGAAGATCAGAAGCCCCTTGAGCGGGGTCTTCTCAACCGGCTTCAGCGAAAAGGTCAGTGTCAGCGCGCCGTCCTTGTAGTCCGCATGCATCACGTCAGGCTTGCCCATCGGCACGGGTTTGCCGTTGAGCGTGACGTTCGTATAGTAATTGTACTTGCCCAAGGACTCGCGGACGGTCTTGCCGACCGCTTTGAGTTCACTGGCGTCGAGGTTCAGGTCGCCGTTCTTGTCAAAATCGAGAAGGACGGACGAGGAAAACACCTCGTCGAACTGCCAGACGTTCTTCAGCTCGGCGATCGTCCCATCCGGCGCGGCGACGACTGCGAATTGCGCGTCGATGAAGATGTGGGGATGCGCATCTGCTGCGACGGGCAGGAGCGAGAACGCGGCAGCCAAGAGGAAAAATGATCGTTTCATGGAGCCGTGCGTTTTGCGGTTGCCGTGGCCGGCGGATAATAACTCTCTTTGCTTGTCGACGAGCAATGAGACGAATTTGGGACTGGTCATTGCGGGGGCGCGTTCGAGGTAGTCTATAAAATTAATGGAATTATATCTCGCTAATACGTGGCAACCCAAACGAGTTTTCCCGACATCAGCTTGAGTTAGGACAATCGTTCGTCGCGCCTCCCGTTCGCAATTGCGATTATGCGATTGCTTTGGGGCGCCGAGCCTCTTTTTTCAGACGGGATAAAACAATGATCAAAAAGACAGCTTTCCATACTCAATCAACCGGCATTTCTCGTCGCAGCGGCCTCGCGTTGTTGCTGGCGTCAGTCGTAGGCCTCATGGGCCTGACAATCGCAGCTCCGACCTTCGCCGCCGACAAGACGATCAAGGTCGGCATCATGAGCGGCGAGGACGAAGACGTCTGGCGTGTCGTGACATCGGAGGCCGCAAAGAAGGGTCTCAAGGTCGAGACCGTGGTCTTCAACGACTACACCCAGCCGAACGATGCGCTCGAACATGGCGAGGTCGACGCCAACGCCTTCCAGCATCAGCCCTATCTCGACAACCAGGTGAAGACGCACGGCTATCACATCGTTCGCGTCGGCTATACCGGCGTCTGGCCGATCGGCCTCTACACCAAGAAATACAAGTCGGTCGCCGAGCTGCCGAAGGGCGCCGTGATCGGCGTTCCGAACGATCCTTCCAACGAGGGGCGGGCGTTGCGCGTTCTTCAGAACGAAGGCGTGATCAAGCTCAAGGACGGCACTGGCATTCTCGCGACCACCGCCGATATCGTCGCCAATCCGAAGAACATCGAGATCAAGGAACTCGACGCGGGTATCGTCGGCCGTTCGATCGACGATCTTGACGCCGCAGTCGTCAACACCGACTGGGCGTTGAAGAGCGGGCTGTCGGCACAGGACCGCATCGCGCAGGAACCGGTCACCGACAATCCCTATCGCAACTTCATCGCGGTCAAGCAGGGAAGCGAAAACGAGGCCTGGGTGAAGACGCTGGTCGCCTCCTACCAGAACGATACCGTCAAGGCCGCGTTCGACAAGGTCTACAAGGGAACCGGCATCAGCGCCTATTAATTGACGATCCTGCACCTCTAGCGGTGGGGCATCGGGCGGCTCAGGCATTCTTGTCTGGGCCGCCTTCGGTGTTTTGGCCAAAGCCTAGTATTATGAAAGCATGTCTATGAATTCCATTGTTCCAGCGGCCGCCATCGAGCGACAAACTTCATCGGATGAAGCCAGCGACGACATCGTCCGGCTTGTCGATGTGTACCGACGTTTCGGCGAAACGGCAGCACTTGACGGCATATCGCTGCGGGCGCGTCGTGGAGAGATACTCGGGATCATCGGGCGGAGCGGGGCGGGGAAATCGACGCTGATCCGCTGCCTCAACGGGCTGGAGCAGTGCGATTCCGGCGAGATCCACATCGAAGGCCGGAATATTGCGGGGCTTTCGGAACGTGAGCTGCAGCCGCTTCGCCGCCGGATCGGCATGATCTTCCAGCATTTCAACCTGCTGTCGGCAAAGACCGTCGAAGAGAATGTTGCCCTTCCGTTGAAGATAGCCGGCGTGGCCAAGACAGAGCGCCTACGTCGCGCAAGTGAGTTGCTCGAGCTCGTTGGGCTGTCGGACAAGGCGAAGGCCTATCCTTCGTCTCTCTCAGGCGGCCAGAAGCAGAGAGTGGGCATCGCGCGGGCGCTTGCCGCGAGGCCGGCGCTGCTTTTGTCCGATGAGGCGACCTCCGCGCTCGATCCGGAGACAACGCGCTCGATCCTGGCGCTTTTGAAGGACATCAACCGCAAGCTCGGCCTGACCATCCTGCTGATCACCCATGAAATGGAAGTCGTGCGCGGCATAGCCGATCGCGTCGCGGTCATCGATGCCGGCCGGATCGTCGAGGAGGGGCCGGTATGGTCGATCTTTGCCGAGCCGAAGAGCGAGGTGACGACCAGCCTCCTGTCCGGCATCCGGCCGCAACTGCCGGAGCATATCGCGCGCCGCCTTTCACCGAGCGGTGGCACCGAAGTGATCTTCAGCGTCGATCTGGCTGGCCCAGCCGCCCATGGAGCGCTTTTCGCGGACCTTTCGGCCGCATTTCCGCATTCGTTCCGACTCGTTCATGGCGGGATCGATCATATCCAGAACCAGCCGGTCGCCCGCTTTTTCATCACGGTGCCGACGAGGGATGCGGGGCTCCCCGCCCGGGTTCAACAGTTTTTGACGGCCAGATCGGCTCGGGTGGAAGGACTTGGCTATGACACCGATCATGCTTGAACTGCTTTGGCGCTCGCTTTGGGAAACAATCCTGATGACGGGCGCATCCGGCATCATCTCGCTCGTTGCCGGATTGCCGCTCGGCCTTGCGCTGCTGATCACCGCACGCGGCGGCATTGCCGAGCATCGGGGGATCAACCGCGTTCTCGGCGCCATCATCAACGGGTTCCGCTCGGTTCCCTTCATCATCCTGCTCGTCGCGCTGATCCCCGTGACACGGCTGATTGTCGGCACGTCGCTCGGCACCTGGGCTGCGATCGTGCCCCTGGCCATCGCCGCCACGCCCTATTATGCGCGTATCGCCGAGGTGTCGCTTCGTGAAGTCGACCGGGGGCTGGTGGATGCCGTGCGCGCCATGGGCGGCAACCGCTGGACCATTATCCGCGAAGTGCTCGTTCCCGAAGCGTTGCCGGGCATCGTTGCGGGATTCACGGTCACGCTGGTGACGCTCATCGGCGCGTCCGCCATGGCAGGGGCGATCGGGGCCGGCGGCCTTGGCGATCTTGCCATTCGCTACGGCTACCAGCGCTTCGAGACCACCGTCATGATCGCGGTCGTCGTCGTGCTCATCGTGCTGGTCTGCGGCATGCAATGGCTGGGCGACCGCCTGGTCCGAAGGCTGGATCATCGCTGAGGCTGTATCCACAGGCGCAGCACCGGCCGGGGTAGCAGTCAAGGTTGGGTCGTGCAAATTTAAGGCATTGCTGCGGCCCGATTCTTTCTGGCCGCGGTTTCCTGTTTCCGCCAACCCGGACGTCCCGTTGAAAACCATTGCCGTCGATTTCGAAACTGCCAACGAGCAGCGCGGAAGCGCCTGTTCCGTCGGGCTTGCCTGGGTCGAGGACGGTCGGGTAACGCGCGTCGAGGAGCGCCTGATCCGGCCGAAGGAGATGCGGTTTTCGGGCTTCAACATCGCCATCCACGGTATTCGCCCTGAGCATGTCGAGGACGCGCCGACGTTTCCCGAGGTGATGGACGAATTTCACGACGATTTCCGTGGCGCGACGATGATCGCGCACAATGCCGCCTTCGACTTCAGCGTCTGGCGCGCCAGCCTCGATCACTATCGTCAGTCCTACCCAGAGCTTTCCTATCTCTGCAGCCTGAAGATGGCGCAGCGCATTTGGCCGCATCTTCTTTCGCACCGTCTGAATGTTCTCGCCGAACATCTGGCGCTGCGGTTCAAGCATCACAATGCCGCCGAAGATGCCGCCGTATGCGCCGCAGCCGCGATCGAGATGGCGAAGGTCGTCAAGGCCGCTGACATCGCGTCTATCCCGGCGAGAATCGGCATGTCGATCGGACGGCTGACGGCGCGCGGCTACGAGCCTTGTACCTGTCGCCGGGCATAGTCCGTTGCTTGCAATGGCCTAGGCGAGGCTTATCTAGTGCATCGCATCAACAGGGAGATCCCATGCCCATGCGCCGCATTCACATTCTCGCCGCCTCTATTCTTACGCTTTTCGCCGGGACGGCCTCGGCCGAAGTGGTCGGCAAGGTCGGGGTCGACTGGACCGGCAACGATATCATCATCGATGCCGTTACGGACCCTGAAGTTTCGGGCGTCACCTGCCATGTCACGTATTTCGACCGCAGCGTCATCGACCGGTTGAAGAACGGCAAGTGGTTCGAGGATCCGTCGAACAATTCGATTTCGTGCCGCCAGACCGGACCGATCGAAATCGACAAGATCAGCCTGTCGGAGAGCGGCGAGGAGGTGTTCCGTGCCGGCATGTCGCTCATCTGGAAGAAGTTGGTGGTCAACCGTGTCTACGACAAGAAGAACGACACGCTGATCTACTTGGCCCATAGCCGGGAACTGACGGATGGTTCGGCGAAGATGTCGATTTCGACCATTCCGCTCTACGGACAGTCGGTGACATGGAAGAACGGCAAGCCTTGAGGCCTGTAATATAATAAGCGATCTAATTGTACCAAAAAAAGTCGGTCGCCTTGGTTGTGGATTTGCCGTTTGTCCGGGCGGCGGGCTTTTGATCGAGGTTAACTTAGGGTTAAGCTGACACCGAACATGGAGGAGGGACTGGCCGAAAGCCACGCTCATTTTCCCTGTTCATGCCTTGCCCGGCCTGCATTCCGGCTAACACCCCAGTCGGGGCGCATGGACAAACAGTCGCCCTGGAGTTCCTGCTCCAGGGCGATCTGCGTTTTATCTCAAGGATACCTCAGGCGGCCTGCGCCAGCTCGTCGGCGATGACGGTGTCGAGGTTGAGGAAGCAGACCATGGTCTTCTCCAGCGCGACGATGCCGCGGCAGAAGGCGCGCTGTGCTTCCGGAATGATTTCCGGAGCCGGCTGCAGATCCTCGCTCTTGATGGTCATCATGTCGGAGACCTGCTCGACGAGCAGGCCGACGAGCTTTCCGGCGATATCGGTGACGATGATGGCGGAACGTTCCGATGGTTCGGTCATCTTCATGCCGAGGCGGCAGGCCATGTCGATGACGGGGATGACCGCACCGCGCAGGTTGATGAGGCCGAGAACGTAGGGAGGGGTGTGCGGCATGGGGGTCACCGGGGCCCAACCGCGGATTTCGCGGATGGCCATGATGTCGATGCAGAATTCCTGGTCGCCGAGATGGAAGGATACGATTTCCAGGTAGGCACCCGTCTGTTTGATGGCGTTGGTCATGGTCAACTCTTCCCGGTTGGCAGTTGCCTAGAAGGATGCGACCTTCACGGCAAAATGGATCAAAGGCTCACAGCTCCGAGCAACGATGTGCTCCAGGGCATCAGGAGCGTCCGGCGCACGACAAAATGCGGCTCGAACTTCCCGGCGGGCATCATGCCCTGTTAAAATCGAAATGATCTGGCTGGCGGATGGTGTCTTTGCGCGGGCCAAGTGCTGCGATTGTTGACTTGTAGTGGTTACGATCGACTTAACGGCGCGTCGTCCAACCAAATAACCTTGCGCTCATATGTCACTCAATGCCTCTGTCGCTTCGTGTTAGGGTGCCCGAGATATCGCCCGGCGCAGAAACGTCTTGTTGAATTGCACCCGTGGTCCGGACGCGATATCACGCGGCGCGGGGTTCTTGGCCGCTCGCTGGGAAATGAGCCGCCGCAGGGGATAAGGCAGTCATGAAAAGAGTTCGCATAGCGGTTTGGGTTGTCGTGTTGATTCTGGCAGCAGTGCTCGGCTGGCTGACACTCGGCATCACCAAAGGGCCTGACACGACGGCCGCTCAGGGACCGTTCGGCGTTCCTTTTGCGCTTGTCTCGCAAAGCGGCCAGCCGATCACGGAAACTGCCTTCCGTGGCAAGCCGGCGGTGGTGTTCTTCGGCTATACCCATTGCCCTGATGTCTGCCCGACCACGCTGTTCGAAATGAACGACTGGTTGCAGAAGGTCGACCCGGATGGCTCGAAGCTCGGCGCCTATTTCGTCACAGTCGATCCCGAGCGTGATACGCCCCAGATCATGAACGAATATGTCTCGAATGTTTCCAAGCGGATTACCGGTATTTCAGGCCCGCCCGACAAGGTCATGGACATGGTCAAGGGGTTCCGGGTCTACGCCAAGAAGGTTCCGGTGGACGAAAAGAACCCGACCGGCGATTATACCATGGACCATACGGCGCTGGTCTTCCTCCTGGACGGATCGGGACGGTTTGCAGGGTCGATCGCCTATCAGGAAGATCCCGATACGGCGGTCAAGAAATTGGAGAACCTGATCAAGAAGGGGTAGGGGAGATCATGGCCGGGGGAAAAACGATCCTGATCGCGGGCGCGGGGCCTGCTGGTCTTGCCGCTGCGCTTGAGCTGGCGAGGCGGGGCTTCTCACCCCGGATTGTCGATGACGGAGATGGCCCGGCACCGCTCAGCGAAAGCCGGGCACTCGGGATCAACGCCCGGACGCTGACGCTGCTATCGCCATCCGGTGTGACCGAGACCATCTTGGCGGAGGCCCAGCAGATCGCTCATTTTCGCGCGCGATCCACGACCAGGCAATTGTTCGAGCTCGATACCAGCAAGATTCCCGGACGGTTCAGTGCCCTCCACGGTCTGGCTCAGGGGGCAACGGAACGTTTGATGATTGCCGCACTTGTTTCATATGGCGTCACTCCCGAATGGAACACGGCAGTGCAGGGCATAGGGCTGGACAGAAACAAGCCGGAAGTGACCCTGCGCCGGCCCGATGGCTCGATCGAGACTGTGCAGGTGGATATCGTCATCGGCGCCGATGGCGCGCATTCTGTCGTGCGCAAATCGATAGGCCTCGGCTTTCCCGGGGAGGCGCTCGAAGCCTCTTTCTACCTCGCCGATTTTCGCTATTCCAAGCCGATCGATTCGCATTTCGCCGAAATCAGGCTTTTCGATCCAGGGATGGTCGGGCGTCTGCCGCTCGCCGTCGATACCCTGCGCTTCATCTCGACGCTTCCGGATTTCGAAAGCAGGATTGCGCATCCGGACCTCGATCACGAAAAGACCTGGTCCTCGCAGTTCCGTATCCACTTTCGCCACGTCGACCGAATGTCGGCTGGAAACGTATTCCTTGCCGGCGACGCTGCGCACATCCATTCGCCGGCAGGGGCGCGCGGCATGAATCTCGGCATAGAGGACGCCAGTTGGCTGGCCTACCTGATTGCGGAAGGACGTGAACAGGAGTATTCGGCGCTCAGAATGCCTGCGGTAAAGCAGGTCTTAAAGCAAACCTACGGACTGACCAGGCTGATCACCATGAAGAACCCGTTGGCGGTTGCGCTCCGCGACTTTGCGGCGCCGCTGCTTCTGCGCCTGCCGTCTGCCAGGCATTACCTGCTGCGTGGCGTGGCCGGTTATGACACGCCGAAGCCGCCATGGATCGACTGGGCCGAATGAAAGAGACCGACGCGTTGAATGAAATTCGCTTGTATGTGAGCACGACCGAACAAAAGGCCGAGCAGATCCTCGACCTCATGACCCCTGTCTTCGAGGACGAGGAATTGCCGATCGCAACCTCGGAGATCGACGAGAAGGCCGATATCTGGGAAGCCTCGATCTATCTCTACATGGATCAGGAAGAGGACGTGCGTGAAAGGTTTGCGGCGCTGCTGAAGCCCGCCTTTCCGGAACTTGCGATCGAGAAGGAAGTGATCCCCGATGTCGACTGGATCGCGAAATCGCTCGATGGACTGAAGCCGGTGCGGGCAGGGCGTTTCGTCGTGCATGGATCGCATGACCGCGACAAGCTCCGTCCGAGCGATATCGCCATAGAGATCGATGCCGGCCAGGCGTTCGGTACCGGTCATCACGGCACGACGGCAGGCTGCCTGGAGACGATCGAGACTGTCGTCCGCAGCCGGCGGGTGCGCAACGCGCTCGATCTCGGCACTGGTAGTGGCGTGCTCGCGATTGCCGTGCGCAAACTGAAGAACATTCCGGTGCTGGCGACTGACATCGATCCGATCGCCGTTCGTGTGGCTCGCGAAAACGTCCGGCGCAATGGCATTGCCTCGGGGATAAGCCTGGAGACCGCTCCGGGATTCCACTCGACGTCTTTCTCGCGGCATGGGCCGTTCGACCTCATCATCGCCAATATTCTGGCGCGACCGCTGATCCGCATGGCTCCGCAACTGGCCGCTCATCTGGCGCCCGGCGGTTCCGTCATTCTGTCCGGCATTCTCGCCTCCCAGCGTTGGAAGGTAATCGCTGCCTATAGCGGCGCAAATCTTCGCCATGTCCGCACGATCTGGCGCAACGGCTGGGTGACGATCCACCTCGATCGTCCTTAAACGCCTCGCAAACTGATTCCGGCTGCGATCGTAACTAGGCTGTCTTGCTAAGAAATCCCCGAAATGCAAAAGGCGGTGCCAATGGCACCGCCTTGCAGATCAGTCTTACCTGACCTTACCCGCGAGCTCGAGGGGAGGAGTGCTCAAGCGGGCTCTAGCGTTCTTATCTTCGATCCGGAGGAGGGGGAGGAGACCGGACCTCGATATATCAGAACGCGTAGCTGTTTGCGCCGTTACGGCGGATATCACCATGGCTTGCGCCGACCATCTTCGACGTTTCGGCCTCGATCTGACGAAGCGCGCCGATAACATGGCGCACGGTCCGGCGTTCGCCAGCCTGCAATGGGCTGCTATATGCGAAGCGAGAGTTGGCCATTTTCATTTCCTTTTCGGGTGGGTTCGTTTTCCGAACCCGTTGATGTCCCCTATATAGCTAGTCCGACGCAGAGCGGCAGATGGGAATGCATCATGGTAGCCATGCGTCAATCGCATGTCTTTCGCCGTCGTGTTGCCATAATCACGAATCTATGCTCGGAAAATGGGCATTTGCTCGGATGAGCGTTTTCGCGTCGCATTGTTTCGCAATGGTGATGAATTCGGCTAACATGGGGGTGCAGCCTGGCTGCGGATTCGTGTTCATCTCACCGGGTAGCCCATGTTTCAGTCCTTCGACGTCACCTCCACTCCGCAATTCGGCCGCGAACGCGTGGCGGGCCTTAGGGCCTCCTTCGACGCGCTCGGCATCGATGCCTTTCTCATCCCCCGGGCTGACGAATACCAGGGCGAATACGTACCGGCGTGCTCGGAGCGACTGGCGTGGCTGACCGGGTTTACGGGCTCTGCCGGCGTCGCGCTGGTGACGCGATCGCAGGCGATCGTCTTCGTCGACGGCCGCTACACCACGCAGCTTGTCGAGCAGGTCGACCAGACGGTTTTCACCGGCGGCGATCTGGTCAACGAAGCACCGCACATCTGGATACCGCAGCATGCGCCAAAAGGGCTTCGCCTCGGCGTCGATCCCTGGCTTCACACCGGCGCGGAGGTGCGCCGGCTTGAGAAGGCGCTGGCTGATATTGGCGGAACGCTGGTATTCCTGCCGCACAATCCTCTTGATCGACTCTGGAGCGATCGGCCCGGCGAGCCGCTGGGTGCGGTGATCATCCAGGCCGTCGCCCAAGCAGGCGTTCTCGCAACCGAGAAGATTGCGACAATCGCGCAGTCGCTCGAGAAGAAGAACCTTTCGGCGGTGCTGGTCACCGATCCGTCTTCCGTCGCCTGGATATTCAACATCCGCGGCAGCGACGTGCCGCACACGCCTCATCCGCTGGCGCGCGCCATTATCCATGCGAATGGCAAGGCCGAGCTGTTTCTCGACAAACGCAAGACCAATATCGAGGCGGAGGCCTATCTGGCGCAGATCTGCGTCCAACTTTCGCCGTCGGAGCTGACCTCCAGGCTGGCAGCGACCTCAGCCGGTGGCGGCCGCATCCTCGTCGATCCCGATCTCGCACCGTATGCGCTGACCGATCTCATCCGCCGCGAAGGCGGGGAGGTGGTCGAGGGGACGGATCCGGCAAAGCTGCCGCGTGCTCGGAAGAACACCGCTGAACTTAATGGCTCGGCTGCTGCCCACCTCCAGGACGGCGCTGCGATGGTCGAATTTCTCCATTGGCTGGAGACGTCCAAGCCAGGCACGGTGACGGAGATCGCTGCTGTGAAGAAGCTTGAAGCCGTGCGTGCCCATGTCGGGCTGAGCATGCAGAACCCACTGAAGGACGTGTCGTTCGACACAATCTCGGGCGCCGGCGAGCACGGGGCTATCATCCACTATCGCGTCACGACCGAGACCGACCGCAGGCTGGAGGCGGGCGAGCTGTTCCTGGTCGATTCCGGCGCGCAATATGTCAATGGCACCACCGATATCACTCGCACGGTCGCGATCGGTACAGTGCCGGAAGAGCAGAGACAGTTCTTTACGCTGGTGCTGAAGGGCATGATCTCGATCAGCATAGCGCGTTTTCCCGTGGGAACACGCGGTTGCGATCTCGATCCGCTGGCGCGCATCGCGCTCTGGAAGGCCGGGGCGGATTACGCTCATGGCACCGGGCACGGCGTCGGCTCGTTTCTTTCCGTCCACGAAGGGCCACAGCGTATCTCGCGTCTGTCGACGCAGGAATTGTTGCCCGGAATGATCTTGTCAAACGAACCCGGCTACTACCGGCCCGGCAGTTTCGGCATCCGCATCGAGAACCTGATCTATGTCCGCGACGCCGAGGAGATCGGCGGCGGCGACATGGCGATGCTCGGTTTCGAGACTTTGACCTATTGCCCGATCGACCGCAGCCTTGTGGTCAGCGAGCTGTTGACGCACGAGGAGCTGCATTGGCTCAACGACTACCATCTCCGCACCCGCGAGGCGCTGATGCCGTTGATCCACGACGCGGACGTTCGAAGCTGGCTGGAAAACGCAACCCTGCCACTCAGCCATTGAGCGCGGCTATCAGCCCGCCAGATGGCGCCAGGCCATGGCCACGGCCCAGCCGGCGATCAACATTGCCGTAGGCGAGAACCGCAGGCCGACGACGAGCGCAATTGCCATCGCTACCTTGGTGTCCGTCCCGCCGTTGAAGAAGGCGGGGGCAACCAGCGTTGTCAGCACGGCGGCGGGCACCGCATTCAGGGCCGCCTCCATGCGCGGCGGAATGCGCGCCATCCGCGTGATCAGCACATAACCGCCGAAACGCGTGAGATAGGTGACGATCGCTGCAGCGGCGATAAGAAGGACCATGTGGGGATCAAACTGCGTCATCGTCAGACCTCGCCGTTTTCAGTGGCGAGATCTCGCTCCGTTTCCGGCCTCAGCGGCAACACAGCCGCCAGTGCGACGCCCGCAAGCGCCCCGATGCTGACATGCCAGGGCGAGCCGACATAGCGGTAGGCAACGGCGGAGGCGATGGCGCTGGCTGCAACAACGGGCAGGAAATTGTCGCGGGTGCGGAAGCCCATGACGATGCCGAGGAAATAGATCGGCAGCAGGATATCGAGACCGATGATGCTCGGATCGCCGATCAGGCTGCCAAGCAGCCCGCCGATGATACTCGCCGCGATCCAGGGAATATAGATCGCCAGCGCGAAGCCGAGATACCAGATGAAAGTGACCGGCTTTCCTTCCTCGCCGCGCTTGGCGGCGGCGGCAAATTGCGGATCGACGAGGAAAAAGAAGGTGAAGAATTTCTGGACGGGCGAGAATTCGCTGACATATCGGGCGATCGCTGCCGAATAGAGGATGTGGCGAAAATTGACGGCTAGGATGGAGAGCACGATCAGCCAAGCCTGGACATTATGGCCGAACAGGTCGAGGCCAACCATCTGGCTGGCGCCTGCATAGACGGTTCCGCTCATCAGCGTCAGTTCGCCGAGCGACATGCCTTGGTCGCGGGCAAGCGCGCCGAAAAGTGCTCCAAATGGTGCGGCTGCGAGCCCGACCATCGTGCCGCCGCGCAGGCCTTCGTAGAATTCAGGCCGGTTGATTGCCATTGCTGCCCCTCCGGTTAATGTTGTGCTGTAAGTCGCATGGCCTTCGCGGGCAATTCAAATACATTGATAGGTCTATCGATTCCGCTGAACCATCATTGCCAAGACTAGTTTCAAGGAGAAATCGCCGGTGAAGAAGATCGTGTTTTCGAAGGAGGAAAAGGCTGCGATCGTCGGGCGCATCCAGCAATATTTCGCAGACGAACTGGACCAGACGATCGGCGTTCTTCCAGCGGAATTTCTGCTCGACTTCTTTGCGACCGAAATCGGCGCCAACTATTATAATCAGGGGCTACAGGATGCGCATGCAGCCCTGACGAAGCAGATGGAAGATTTCAGCGAAGCCATCTATCTGCTGGAACGCAAGCCGGACGACAAGAAGTAGCCAGGCTATTTCTTCGGCTTGAACGTATGCTCGGGTCCCGGAAATGTGCGGGCCTTGACCTCGTCGGCATAGGCTTCGGCTGCCTTCGAAACCAGTGGAGCAAGCTCGGCGAAGTGCTTGACGAAGCGCGGCTTAAAATCGTTGAAGAGGCCGAGCATGTCGTCCGAGACGAGGATCTGGCCGTCGCAGGCGGGCGACGCGCCGATCCCGATGGTCGGGACGGAGATCGCGGCGGTTATCTCCCGCGCCAACGGTTCGACGGTTCCCTCGACGACCATACCAAAGGCTCCGGCCTCAGCGATCGCGCGAGCGTCGCGGCGGATTTTCTCGGCCTCTTTTTCGGAGCGGCCAAGCGAACGATAGCCGTCCATGGTGTTGATCAACTGCGGCATCAGCCCGACATGACCGAAAACGGGAATGCCTCGGGCAGTCAGAAACGAGACCGTCTCGGCCATTTCCTCGCCGCCTTCGAGCTTGACCCCATCACATCCCGTTTCCTTCAAGATGCGGGCAGCGCTGCGGAACGCCTGTTCTTTCGATTCCTGATAGGCGCCGAAAGGAAGGTCGACGATGACGCAGGCGTGCTTGACGCCGCGCATGACGCCCTGTCCGTGAGCGATCATCATTTCGAGCGTCACGCCAACAGTCGTTTCCATCCCGTAGAGCACCATGCCGAGGCTATCTCCGACCAGCAGCAGGTCACAATGTGGATCGAGGAGGCGGGCGATCGGCGTCGTATAGGCGGTCAGCGACACGATCGGGCGGCCGCCTTTCATCGCCTCGATCTGTGCAGGGGTGATCCGCTTTACGTGGCCGGTGGCGCTCATCTCAATCCGCTCTCTGGTTGTTGTCGTTCGTTTGGCCGATCACCCGGTTGTCGAGCAGCCTTGTCGTCCCGATGCGGACGAAGAGCGCGACGAGGACGGGATGGCCCTGGAGCCTTGGCAGGGGCTTCAGCGTTTCCGGATCGCGAACAGCCGCGACTTCGACCGTCGCAAGTGGTTCGCGGGAGATGAAATTGCGGATTGCGGCTTCAAAGTCGGCGGGGTTGTCCGCCCCCTCGCTATAAAGCCGTTCCGCTTCTGCGAGCGCGCGCGGCACTATTGCGGCTGCAGCCCGCTCCTCGCTGGTCAGGTAGCTATTGCGGGAGGAGAGCGCCAGGCCGTCCGTATCGCGCACGGTCGGAACCGGGACAATCTCGACCGGCTGGGCTAGGTCCTCGACCATGCGGCGGATGATTGCCACCTGCTGGTAGTCCTTTTCCCCGAAATAAGCCTTGTCCGGCTGCACGATATTGAAGAGCTTGGTCACGACGGTGGCGACGCCGGCAAAATGCCCAGGCCTGACCGCGCCCTCAAGCTCCGCGCCCAGCGACGGCACGTCGACGACGGTTTCCATCGGCCTTGGATACATGTCGGTGACGCCGGGGGCAAAGATGAAGTCGATGCCGGCCTCGCGCAGCATGTCGCTGTCACGGGCCAGATCGCGCGGATATCTTGCAAGGTCCTCGTTGGCGGAAAATTGCAGTGGGTTGACGAATATCGAGGCGACGGTGACGTCGTTCTCGCTGCGGGCACGCCTGACAAGCTCCATGTGGCCGGCATGCAGATAGCCCATCGTCGGCACGAGACCGATGCGTCGGGCTGCCTGCCTGTGCGGGGCAAGTTTTTCGCGCATCGCGGCTATCGTGTCGATCACTTCCATCAGGCGCTCCCTTACCGGATGCCGGCGCGGCATTCGCCCCTCCGTCATCCCACCCTCGTAATTTGCCGGCTCTCTACCCTGTGCTGCGGCGAAAGGCAAACGGGCCGAGCGGCAGACACGTGGGATACCCGGAATTTTCGGACCTTTGGAGGTCGTCATCATTGTCGTGAACGCAACTTCACGTAACGGGACCGTCGATCTGCGCGCACGTCTTACGATCAAAGACATATTGGTATACCTCAGGGAGGGTGTTATCATTCGGCGTTAATGCGACCGAAAAGTTTGGGAGAGGGCTATGAAAATTTTCAGTTTCATTCGGAATTCCTTGGCATTTGTCGCGCTCGTAATGGTCATCGCCGCGCCGATGCTGGCTGCTTCGCCTGCTGATGCCTACTATCGCCGTGGTGCTGCCGGATGCGGCCCGCGCGGATGTGCCGCCGCAGGTTGCGGTCCGCGTGGCTGCGCTGCTGTTGGCACGCGCCGAGGCGGGCCAGTGTATCGACGCCCGGCCGGTGTCGTCGTCGTCAATCCGCGTCGCTATTGGCGGCCCGGCGGCGCGATCGCTGCCGGTGCTGCGGTAGGGTTTGTCGCGGGTGCCGCTGCCGTTGCCATTGCCGGCAACCCGCCGAAGGCAGGACAATGCTGGTACTACACGACGCCAGCCCGAACCTCGGGATTCTGGGACGTATGCCCGAGATAAACTAACCGGGTCTGGAAGCCGTCAAGGCTGGGCAACTGTCGATCCTCGGATACCCCGGGCGCGCTGCAAGCGTGCCTGGACAGGCCGTGACGCGCCAACGCCATCCCTTGGCGAGCGGGCCCACGGAACGGCCGATTGCCGCAAGCGCGCCGGATCTCGCGGCAATTTAGGACTTTCCTCAGCTTTTTGCGCTTATCTCCAGAGATGGCGAAGATCGTGGCGTTGGCGGCATATTTCTATCAGGCGGCAGTAGCTTTCGGGCTGTTGCTGACTGTAGCGCATGTACTTTCGCCGGCCGATTATTCCCGCTATTCCCTGTTCATCTCGATCAGCCAGTTCACGGCGATTTTCTGCTTCGAGTGGATTCGCTTTGCCTGCAGCCGTTTCTATCCGGGCCGAACGCAGCACAGCGAAGCGTCGGAGCGTCGCGCCCTGACAATTGAGTTTGCCGTCTCGGCCGTTTTCTGCGTTCTTGCCGCAGCGGCCTCCATCATCTTTGGCGTCCCTCCCGCCATTGCGTTGCTCGGCGGTCTGGTGGCGGTATTCCAGGGCGCCAGCGATCTGCATCTGACAATTCTGCGCTTCAAGCAGCAATTCCGCATCTTCTCCCGGCTGCAGGGCTCGCGCGCGACAATCCTTGCCGCGGGTACGCTCGGCGGTACAGCGCTCTCGCAGACCTTTGCTTTCACCGCAGGGGGCCTGCTTGCGGGGTACCTCGTCTATTCGCTTGTCGCCTTCCTGGCGACGCGGAACCGTCTCACGGAGGCGGCGGCTTTCGAGCCCAAGCTGGTGCGCAAGCATTTCGTCTATGGCAGCGTTGCCGCCGGCGCCGCCGTTGTCGCAATGCTGGCGCCGCTCACACTGAAATCGATCCTGACAGGCATGCTCGGTACCGAAGGAGCAGCCGGAGTGCTGCTGGCGCTCGATCTTCTCCAGCGGCCGTTCGTGCTCATCGTCTCTGCGCTCCAGGCCATTCAATATCCCGACATTGTCGCTCTCTACGACCGCGAGGGGGAGACGTCGCTATTGCGCCGCAGCTTGGGCGAATATTATTCCCTGCTTACGGGCTTCGCGTTCATGACTGCATCGGGCATTTTCGCGCTGCTCCAGCCGATCGGCCATTTCATCATCGCTAGCGGCCTGCAGCAGGGTTTCCTGGCCGCGGCGCCCTTTGTGACCGGTGTTGCGGTTTGCCGGGCGCTGACCCAGAACATGCTGCCGACGCCGTCGCATCTGCGCCACCACCTGAGGTCGATCTTTCTGTTGTCTTTGGCGGATTGCCTGCTGCTCAATGGAGGCGTGCTGGCCGCCGGCCATCTTGTTTCGAGCCAGAGCGGCGGCATCCTGATGGCTGGCGGCATGGTCGGCGCCGTGATCGGAATGCTGATCGGAATAAAGGTGCTTATCGCATTGCCGTTCGATCTCATCTGGCAGCCGGTGGCGCTGTCTGCCGTGGGGATCGTCATTCCTGTCCTTGCGACAGCCGGCTTCAACTACAATCTGTGGATTTCAGTCGCTGTCGGAGTTGTTGGCGGGGGGTTCTTCTGTCTCCTCGGCCTCTATAGTTTTTTCGTCAAAATGTTCCGGCATCGGGCCTCATCATAGGGCTCGGCAGTGTTAGTGACCTGTGTCGGCAACTGCCTCGCTGCTATCGACGATGCTGACACCGCGGGAGCGCATTTCCTCAATTGCGTCCCGAACGCCGACCGGATCGATGCCGCGGCTGGCGTCCTCTATGAAGCGGACCCTGACGCCCGGAAGCATCTCGACTGCGTCGAGCGCGGAGAATTTCACGCAGTAGTCTGTCGCAAGGCCGCAGAGATCGAGCTCCGTCACCCCTTTCGACCTCAGATATTCGGCGAGGCCCGTCAGCGCTGCCTGATCATTGTCGCGGAAGGCCGAATAGCTGTCGACCAAGGGGTCCTGGCCCTTCTGATGGATCGAATGAATTTCTGCCGTATTCAGCGCCGGATGGAATTCGGCATCCTCCGTTCCCTGGATGCAGTGGTCCGGCCACATCATCTGCGGCTTGCCGGAAAGAGTTCCCATCTCGAAAGGTTTCTTGTCGGCGTGCGATGACGCGAAGCTGCCGTGATCGGCCGGATGCCAATCCTGCGAGGCGACGATCAGATCGTAGTGGCCGCTGCCAATCAGCCGGTTGGCGACCTGCACAATCTGGTCGCCCTCCGGCACCGCCAGATTGCCGCCCGGGCAGAAGCCGTTCTGGATATCGATCAGCAGCAGGGTCTTCATCGGCACGTCCTTCGTTTTTCCTGTCGCCACGATGCCAAGCACTCGTGCAAGGATCAAGTGCTTGGCTTTGACTTCGCTTCAGACAGCCTTGTGACCCTTGAGCCCGTAATAGGCGATGTAGGCGTAGCAAAGGATCGGCATCAGGAAGGCGAGATGGATGCCGATGGTATCGGCGAGGACGCCCTGGATGACCGGCAGCACGGCACCGCCGACAATGGCGAGGCACAGAATGCCGGAGCCCTGGCTGGTGTATCGCCCAAGGCCGTGCAGCGCCAAGCTGAAGATCGTCGGGAACATGATCGAATTGAAGAGCCCCACTGCAAGCACGGTCCACATGGCGACATGGCCAGTCGTCAAGACTGTCGCCAACAACAGAATGGCTGCGATCAGGGCATTGAAGGCAAGCGCCTTGCCGTCGTCGACATATCGCATCGCCACCGAGCCGATGAAGCGACCGATCATCGCGCCGCCCCAGAAATATGAAACATAATGGGCTGCATCGGCTTCGGAGAGCTTGGCGATGTCGGGCTGGCTGAGGAAATTGACCAGGAAACTCCCGACGCTGACTTCGGCGCCGACATAGAGAAACAGGCCGATCGCACCGAGGATCAGGTGAGGATACTGCCATGCGGAGCCGCCGCCGCGGATCGGCTGGACGGTTTCCTCGTCTTCGACATGCGGCAGCTTCAGCGCCGCGAAAATGGCGGCGAGTACGATCAAGGTAATGGCGAGGATCAGATAGGGGAACTTGACCGCGCTCGCCTCGGCCAGATGCAGCGCGTCGAGTTGCTCCGGCGTCGCATTGTCGACAGCGACCGTTGCGGCCGACAGGATGAGGAAGGCGCCGAAGGTTGGAGCGAGGGTCGTGCCCAGCGAATTGAAGGCCTGGGTGAGCGTCAGCCGGCTCGCCGCGGTATCTGGGGCGCCGAGGACGGTCACATAGGGATTGGCAGCGACCTGAAGGATGGTGATGCCGGTGGCAAGCACGAAAAGCGCGCCGAGGAACAGGACATAGATCCTATAATGGGCCGCCGGGATGAAGAGCGCGCAGCCGATTGCCGCAATCACGAGGCCGACGACGATGCCCCATTTGTAGGTGATGCGCTTGACCAGCGCTCCGGCCGGCAACGAAACGATGAAATATGCCCCGAAAAAGCAGAGCTGGATCATCATCGATTGCGCGTAGTTGAGCGAGAAGACATTCTTCAGGTGCGGCACCAGAATGTCGTTCAGGCAGGTAATGAAGCCCCACATGAAAAACAGCGACGTTAGCGCGACAAGCGCAAATTGATAGTTGTTCTGCCCCTGCCGTACTGACGTGCCGACGGCGACGGAGCTGCTTGTTGTTATCCCAGCCACTTGATCTGTCCTTAAATCCGTTGTTGCCAGCAGGATAACTCCTTCAGGTCCACCGAGATAGCGGAACTGGCAGCGGCTCGCCGGGGAGACCGTTCAAAGATACGGAAGGCTCGGGCCGCACGAATTGATATAGCTCAGGGGTCCGATATTGGTAGTGTGCTAGCGATGTCGATTTTGCAGGGCAGCAACGCGTTGGGTGGCGGGCTTGGGGCAGGTGTGGTGATGGTTACGCTTACTTGCTAGAATTGAATCTTGTTAGAAGAAGGCATTTCAAATTGGAGGAAGTAAAACCATGGGCAGTCTTGTCAAAATTTCATTATGTAATAATAGTTGCAAGGAGCATCAATAAAAGGTGAGATTGTGACGCAGCGAGCAGAACCGAGTGGCCGACGGCTTTCCGAGGCAGACGCTTCCTTAGTTAAGGGCATGGTCGCTCGCAACGATCGTCACCATGATATCGCCGCTTGGTTTGGCGTAAATCAAGGACGGATTGCGGAAGTAATATCCGGTAGAAAATTTCAAGGCGCTGCCGTAGCTTCAACCGACGACCTCCCACCGCCCGGACCTTATTCTTCAGGCAGAGCCGCTCACCAGGCTCTAAAGGCTCTGGAAGAAGCAAAAGCGGCGCTCGATCTTGCAGCCAAGAATATTGAGCAAGCGCTAAAAGACGTAAAAAAACTTGGATGATATTAGACCTGAGATAGCATTTTTACGCTGGTGCGCCCAGTAGTGGACAAGTCCAAATGCTGTTTGGTCGAGTAAATTGGCATTTCGTAATCTCCAGCACGTTCTAATAATTTTCGGCAAGGCGGCACCCACATGAGCCGCGGGCTTTCAGCTACGTCCTTTTCCCATACAAGCCAAGCATAGCCCGTCGCGGTAGTTGCCTTTCTATCGAGCCGACCTTTAACCATCGGCACTCGTTCAGTGAATTGAGCAAACCTGCTAGGTGGTTGATTAACAAAAATGTTTTCGTATCGACCAATGCTTTCTAGAAAGACAGTTCTTGCAAGTATTGCGACGCCAACGCGAGCGACGTTAAGTGCGTGTAGCACAAACGCTTCCGCCAACCGGAAGGGCGGATTTGTGATAACCCAGTCATGGGAATTGGCCTCGTAGGGAATTGCAAGAAAATCACGAGCGGTCCCGTATCCATAGTCATATGCATCTGAGGAAGTCACAGAGCCGAAATATTCTTTCAAGACTTTCGCCATGTGTCCTGCACCACATGCTGGCTCAAGACAAGTTCTGCTGACAAGCGAGGATTTGTCGGAAAGGATGTGTTCGAGGAGCGCCCTTGTCGCCCACGGTGGAGTGGGGAAGTCATCAGGACTATCATTTGGTTCAGTCCGCTGCGCCATCACAGCGTGTGATCTATTTTGCATTCGGGCCACGACCTTGAAAAGAGAACGAATCATTCGGTGAAAGGCTAGCACGCCGTTCGGGATTCAGGGGAAGTTCAAACCCGCTCCACAAACCCGTCCAGTACCCGCTTTTCCCCGGCTCGATCAAACTCGATCGTGAGCTTGTTACCCTCGATCCCCGAGATGTTGCCGTTGCCGAATTTTATGTGGAAGACGCGTTCGCCGATGGCGAAGCGGGAAGGGGTTTCGGTGGTGGATTTGGCGACGAGTTCGCCGTCGATGGTGCGGGCTTTCGGGCCGCTTTCGCCGTAGCCTATGCGTTCGACGGCGTGGCCGGAGCGTGAGCCCCAGTTGTCGCGGGTGGCGTCGGTGCGGTTGGCCTGTGCGCGTTTCCAGCCGGGGGTTGAGTAACTGTTTGCGAAGGGCTCCGCCTTGTCGAAGCGGGATTGGCCGTAGCCGCCGCGCCCGTAACCGCCATAGGATTGCTCCGTCTCGGCGACCGAGACGTGCGTCGCCGGGAGTTCGTCGAGGAAGCGGGAGGGCAGGGTCGATTGCCAGAGGCCGTGGATGCGGCGGTTCGAGACGAACCAGATATGGCAGTGGCGCTTGGCGCGGGTCAGGCCGACATAGGCGAGGCGGCGTTCCTCTTCGAGCCCGGCACGGCCGGATTCGTCGAGCGAGCGCTGGTGCGGGAACAGGCCTTCCTCCCAGCCGGGCAGGAAGACTGTCTGGAATTCCAGTCCCTTGGCGGAGTGCAGCGTCATGATCGACACCGCGTCCAGGTTTTCGTTCGTCTCTGCATCCATGACCAGCGACACGTGTTCGAGGAAGCCGCGCATGCTCTCGAAGCTGTCCATCGAGCGGATCAGTTCTTTCAGATTGTCGAGCCGACCCGGCGCTTCGGCCGATTTGTCGTTCTTCCACATGTCGGTATAGCCGGACTCTTCGAGGATCTGCTCGGCGAGTTCGGTATGCGGGGTGTTTTCGAGGCGCTCCTGCCAGCGGCGGAAGGACATGACGACGTCGAACAGCGCCTTGCGCGGCTTCGGCTTCATCTCGTCCGTCTCGATGAGATCATGTGCCGCCGCGAGCATCGGAATGTCGCGGGCGCGGGCATAGTCGTGCAGGGTGCGAACCGCGGTGTCCCCGAGGCCGCGCTTCGGCGTGTTGACGATCCGCTCGAAGGCAAGGTCGTCGGCCGGCTGGCATACGAGGCGGAAGTAGGCCATTGCGTCGCGGATTTCGAGACGTTCGTAGAAGCGTGGGCCGCCGATGACGCGATAATTCAGGCCGAGCGTGACGAAGCGATCTTCGAACTCTCGCATCTGGAACGAGGCGCGCACCAGGATCGCCATATCGTTGAGAGCGTGTTTCAGGCCGCTGCTGTCGCCGCGCTGCAGCTGCTCGATTTCTTCACCAACGGCGCGGGCTTCCTCCTCGGAATCCCAGGCGGCATGCACCTGCACCTTGTCGTCGTCGGGGTTGGTGCGGTCGGTAAACAGCGTCTTGCCGAGCCGGCCCTCGTTGTGGGCGATCAGGTGCGCGGCAGCGCCGAGAATGTGTTCGGTCGAGCGGTAGTTGCGCTCGAGCTTGATGACCTTGGCGCCCGGGAAATCCTTTTCGAACCGCAGGATATTGTCGACCTCGGCGCCGCGCCAGCCATAGATCGACTGGTCGTCGTCGCCGACGCAGCAGACATTCTGCAGCTCGCCCTTCGGCCGCTGCGCCAAGAGCCTCAGCCACATGTACTGGGCGGTGTTTGTGTCTTGGTATTCGTCGACGAGGATGTAGCGGAAGCGCTGGTGGTAATCCTTCAGGACATCAGGGTTCTTGCGGAACATCGTGATCGGGTGCAGCAGGAGGTCGCCGAAGTCGCAGGCATTCAGCGTCTTCAGGCGCGCCTGGTAGGCGGCGTAGAGTTCGCGGCCCTTGCCGTTGGCAAATGCGCGTGCGTCGCCTTCGGGGATATCGGCCGGCGTCATGCCCTTGTTCTTCCAGCCGTCGATCATGCCGGCAAACTGCTTGGCCGGCCAGCGTTTGTCGTCGAGGCCCTCAGCCTGGATCAGCTGCTTGATGAGGCGGACGACGTCGTCGGTGTCGAGAATGGAGAAATCGGACGTGAGGCCGACCAGCTCGGCGTGGCGGCGCAGCAGCTTGACGCCGATCGAGTGGAAGGTGCCGAGCCAGGGCATGCCTTCGACGGCGCCACCGACGAGAAGGGCAACGCGCTCCTTCATCTCGCGCGCCGCCTTGTTGGTGAAGGTGACGGACAGGATCTGCGAGGGGTAGGCGCGGCCGGTCGACAGGATATGGGCGATGCGGGTGGTCAGCACGCGGGTCTTGCCTGTGCCGGCGCCGGCGAGCACCAGCAGCGGCCCTTCGAGAGTCTCGACGGCTTCGGTCTGCTCCGGGTTGAGACCAGCGAGATAATCCGGCCGGCGGCCGGCGTCGCGGGCAGCCATCGCGCGGGCAGCAATACCGCCGACGCCAGAGCCCGCGGGAGCACTTGGAGCCGCGGCAGGTCTGCGCGGCGCGGCCTCCTGCGGCTCCTCGTCGAAGAAGGGGATATCGTCATGTCCTGTCGTCATGCGGCCCAATGTAGTGATTCGGTTCCGAAAGGCAAAAGGAACGGGCTAAAATAAGAACAAAAAGTGCACATTGATGGCGTTTTCTCGATCGTCCCCTCGATCCGTCGTGACCGTGGGGAACATCGGATGGAGGCCGCTATACTTCGATGTCAGTGTCATGGTTACTAGTTATGATGAAGAGCTTCTAAATTTTATACGTTTATTAAGTATACTCGATGAAGAATGGTTTCGTACCGCGGCGTGGGGCCCTTTGTTTTTTCCGCCTCCACTCCATCGCTGATTTCTTCAGCCCAGGCGCATGACTGCGTTTCGGAAGGTTCATTTTGTTCAGTTTTGCGTCCGTGTATCGTTGCGTCGGAGTACCAGTTCCGTGAGTGTAAATTTGACCCCTTCAGTGAAGGTGGCCCTGGAGGTATTGCGAGATACCCAGGCCAAACTGACGACCACCCAAAGGCAGATCGCGACAGGTTATCGCGTCGGCACAGCCAAGGACAATGCTACCTATTGGCAGATTGCAACGAGAACGCGCTCGGATATCGGCGCGGTTTCTGCGGTCCAGGATGCGCTGGGTCTGGCGCAGGCGACCGTCAACGTCGCCTCCACAAGCGTCTCGACCGCTGTCGACATCGTCACGCAGATCAAGGCAAAGCTTGTGACGGCCGAAGAGGGCAGCGTCGACAAGACCAAGCTCAATGACGAGATTACCCAGCTGAAGCAACAATTGCGCAGCGTCGGGCAATCGGCGAATTTCAATGGCGACAACTGGGTAGTGCTCAGCGGCAATGCCGATCCTTCGCTACCCAAGCAAATCCCGGCATCCATCATCCGCAGTGCCGACGGGACCTTCTCCATCGGACGGCTCAGCTACGACGGATCCGCCTCCAGCACCGGCTCGTTTTCGACCTCCGATGCGCGCTATCTGATCGACGATCGGACCAGCGGCAGCGGCGGTTACGGCGTGCTGACGTCGACGGCCTTTGCAGCCCAGGTCGGCGCCGGGCAAAACTACGTGATGCTGACGAACCAGGGCGGCAGCACGACGGGGCAGGTGGAGATCGCGCTCGATTCGACGACCACCAATGGCCAGATCGACGACATGCTGAGCGTCGTCAACGCGATGCTCGGCCAGATGACCAATGTGGGGTCGGCCTTCGGTTCGCTGGAGGCGCGCGTGAACATGCAGGATACATTTGCCAAGAACATGAGCGATACGCTGACGAGCGGCGTCGGAAAGCTGGTCGACGCTAATATGGAGCAGGAATCGACGAAACTGGCGGCGCTGCAGACCCAGCAGCAGCTCGGAGTACAATCGCTTTCGATCGCCAATGCCAGTTTCACCGTGATCGCGCAGCTGTTCCAGAACATCCATTGACGCGGCGAAGCAAAGTAGGGTTGCAATCCTGTGTGAAAGGCCATGGAAGTACCCGTTTCGGGAGTGCTTCCAGTGGCTTGGAAGCGTGCATCCATGATATTGCCTTAATCATTCATCAGCTCTCAGCCATCTGATCCGGAGACCATTGATTCCATGCTAAAGAAATTCGTCCTGCTTGCCGTTTCCGCCGCTTTCCTCAACGCCTGCACGACGACCGATCCTTATACCGGTCAGCAGAAAGTCTCCAATACGGCGGGTGGAGCTGCCATCGGCGCGGGGCTGGGCGCGATCGCGGGCCTTGCCGTCGGCGGTTCTCCGGTCGGGCGGCGCAATGCAGCACTTATCGGCGCCGGCATCGGCGCGCTCGCCGGCGGTTCGATCGGCAACTACATGGACCAACAGGAAGCGGAGCTTCGCCAGCAGCTCCAGGGCACGGGGGTTTCGGTCACCCGCGTCGGCGACCGCATCATCCTCAATATGCCGTCGGCGATCACCTTCGACACCGATCAGGATGCGGTGAAGCCGGAATTCTACCAGACGCTGAATTCCGTGGCGATCGTGCTCCGGAAGTTCAATCGTACGCTCGTCGACGTCAACGGCCATACGGACTCGACCGGCAGCATGCAGCATAACCAGGAGCTTTCGGAACGCCGGGCCATGTCGGTTGCCGGCTATCTCGGCAGCCAGGGCATCGATCAACGCCGCATGTCCGCCGTCGGCTTCGGCCCGACACAGCCGGTCGCCACGAACGCAACGGAGGCCGGTCGCGCGCAGAACCGCCGCGTCGAAATCCAGATCGCTCCGATCACGCAAAACGGCTGAGTGTTAGTTACCTCCCCCTTGATGGGGGAGGTCGCGCAGCACGCGCGTGTGGGACGTTGAGCCCTCATCCTGGGGTGCAATTCGAAGAATTGCCTCGAAGGACGAGGGCGCTTGCATGGATGCCGGCCATTTTCTTAAACGATGCACCCCGAGGCCAGCCCTCGTGGTTCGAGCTTCGCCGCCTCCGCCTTCGCTTCGGCAGCATCGCACCTCACCATGAGGACTGGAGCCACATCTGCATAGGCAATAGTCCTTTCAGGTAGGGCGCGGGGCACTATGTGTGCATCGTCGCACCCTTGGTGATCTTGTCGACGATCTTTTTTTCGGCGCGCAGGGCAATGCCGACGACACGGGCGTCTTCGGGCCCGAACTTTCCGAAAACCTCACGATTGGCGACGTCATGGCCGGTCGCAAACATTTCCTCGATGAAGATCGATGAGGTAATCCGGCGTTCCAGCGAGCGGCGGTGGATCGCGGCGATGGTTTCGTCATCCGCCGAGAGCACGATCATCGGCTGGATCGAAAGCGGATTGTAGAGGTTGCCCGCATTGTCGCGATAGGCCTCGCCGATGACGTCAGGATACTGACCGACGATGCCGCTCACCAGAAATGCCGTGACGTTCAGCTTTTGCCATGACGCAAGATTGTTTCGCAGGACGATCGCAATTTTGGTATCGAACATTAAATGTATCTTCCATGCCGTTTATCGAGGATCACTCATTGGGCGAGGATGTATCCGGCAACGTCTTTGCCGGTCTTGAACGTTCGTGCGAGACGCCGCAGGCGAATGGCATCTTCTCGGCGCCGGCTTATCCCGGGATCGAGCGTATCCAGGCGCAGTTTCGCGGCGACGCGTTCGACCTGCATCGGCACGACACCTATGCGCTGGGCGTGACGATCCGCGGGGTGCAGACATTCCGCTACCGCGGCGAGCGCCGTTACAGCCAGCCGGGCAGGGTGATCGTGCTACATCCGGACGAACTGCACGATGGCGGGGCGGCGACCGAGGACGGACTTGTCTATCGGATGCTTTATCTCGAGCCGTCGCTATTGGTCCGATGCCTTGGAGCGGCGCGCATCGGGCTGCCTTTCGTTGACGATCCTGTCCTTGTGGACGACCGCCTTGCAAACCTTTTGCTCGGTGCGCTCGGCGACCTTGACCGCGAACTGGATGAGCTTTTCGTCGACGACTTCGTCTCCCGCGTGGCCGACGGCCTTGCCGGCCACGCACGGGCGCCGCTTAAACCATTGGGGGCGGTAGCGCTAAGGCAGGCGAATGCGGCGCGGGAATATCTCGAGGCGCATGCGATGCGCGGCGTTCGTTCAGAAGAGCTGGAGCGGGTGACCGGGCTCGATCGCTTTGCGCTGTCCCGGCATTTTCGCGCGGCCTTCGCCACCAGTCCGCACCGTTTCCTGCTGATGCGCCGATTGCAGCAGGCCCGCAGCATGATCGCTGCCGGCGGGGCGCTTGCCGATGTCGCGGCGGCGACCGGCTTTGCCGATCAGAGCCACCTGACACGGCACTTCAAGAAAGCCTTCGGTATTGCGCCGGGCGCCTGGGGCAGCATGATCGGCGGCGGTCCCGTCTCGGCTTGAGTTTGCAGGGATATTAGGAAAGCCGGACATTCTCACCGAGGAAATCGAGCAATGCCCTGACGCGAGCAGGCAGCGGCCCTCCCTGGCCGATGTAGACGGCGTGAAATTCCTCGATATCGCCGGGGTTTGCTGCTTCAAGAACCTCGACCAGCCGCCCGGCATCGATATCGCGACGAACGGTGAAGCCCGCCAGTCGCGCAAGGCCGGCCCCCGCCAGAGCCAGGTGTCGCATCGCTTCACCGTCGCTTGCGCGCAGCGGATTTTCCAATCGCGCGACGATGCGCGCGCCGTCGACGATCAGCGGCCAGCCCTCGACCGCGCGCTGATAGGAGAAGGCGATCTTCAAATGACCGTCTATGTCGGCGGCCGAGGTCGGCGTTCCGCGTTCGGCAAGATAGGCGGGCGAGGCAACGATCGCCATCCGGGTTCCGCCAAGCTTGCGGGCAATCAGCTGTGAACTCTTCATCGGTCCTGCCCGGATCGCGACGTCGGCCCGCTCCTGCATCAGATCGACGACCAGATCGGTGATGCTGATATCGAGCGTGACGGCGGGATGGCGGTGGAGGAATTCAGAGACCAGCGGTGCCAGGATATGATTGGCGAACGAGGCGCTCGTGTTGACATGGATGCGACCGGCCGGCTGTTCGCCCGCCGAAGCGTGCCGTTCGGCCTCCGCGATTTCCGCCAGGATGCGGATGCTGCGCTCGTAGAAGACGCAGCCTTCCGGCGTCAGCTGCAGCTTGCGGGTGGAACGGTTGACGAGACGCGTGCCGAGGCGGCCTTCAAGCCGTGACAAAAGCTTGCTGACGGCGGAGGGCGTCATTCGGCAGTCGCGCGCGGCAGCGGAGAAGCCACCGAGGTCGACAACCCGAACGAAGACCTCCATCGCGCCGGAGCGGTTGATATCCTGTCGACCCATTGTGAATTGAACTCATGATTGCTGTGCTTTGACGCAGTCTAACTCATAGCCGCCAGGTGATCTACCTCTATGGGAACAACAGGAGATCGACATGGAATACAGAAATCTTGGAAAATCCGGCCTCAAGGTTCCGGCATTGAGTTTCGGCGCGGGAACCTTTGGCGGCAGTGGCCCGCTCTTCGGCGCCTGGGGGACGACGGATGCGACGGAGGCCCGTCGGCTGGTCGACATTTGCCTTGAGGCCGGCGTCAATCTGTTCGATACGGCTGACGTCTATTCCGCCGGCGCCTCGGAAGAGGTGTTGGGGCAGGCGATCCGGGGTCGACGCGCCGACGTCCTGGTCTCGACCAAGATGGGCCTGCCGATGGGAGACGGACCGAATGATGCGGGCACCTCCCGTGCGCGGCTGATCCGCTCGACCGAGGATGCGCTTCGTCGTCTCGGCACCGACTACATCGACCTCTTGCAACTCCACGCCTTCGATGCGGCTGCGCCGGTCGAGGAGGTGCTGTCGGCGCTGGACGATCTGGTTTCGTCCGGTAAGGTCCGCTACGTCGGCGCATCGAATTTTGCCGGATGGGAATTGATGAAATCCCTGGCTGCGGCCGACCGGGGCGGTCACCCGCGCCATGTCGCCCATCAGGTCTATTACTCGCTGGTCGGCCGCGACTACGAATGGGAATTGATGCCACTCGGTGCGGACCAGGGCGTCGGTGCGCTGGTCTGGAGCCCGCTCGGTTGGGGACGCCTGACGGGCAAGATCCGCCGCGGCGTGGCGTTGCCGCAAGGAAGCCGCCTGCACCAGACAGCGGAGTTCGGCCCGCCGGTCGATGACGAGAAGCTGTTCGAAATCGTCGATGTGCTTGATATCCTCGCAGAGGAGACTGGTAGATCGGTGCCGCAGATTGCAATCAACTGGCTGCTGAGCCGCCCGACGGTGTCGAGCGTTATCATCGGCGCACGCAATGAGGGGCAGTTGCGGCAAAATCTCGGTGCTGTCGGCTGGAGCCTGAATGCGGACCAGATCGCGCATCTTGATGCTGTCAGTGCCGTGACGGCGCCCTATCCTTACTTTCCTTATAGGCGGCAGGAGGGATTTGCTCGTCTTAACCCGCCACTGGTCTAAGCAGGGCCTGTTCAGTTCCTGCCACGCAAAGAATTCGCGCTGGAATCTTGGACTGGACAGGACTGTTCCGTTGTCCCATAGAACCGTTCAATGAACCCATGACATAGCGGGATGGAGTCGGAAGAATGGCGCTGGCGGATGCAACGGCAGGAACGCGCAACGAGGCGGGAATCGCCGCCGCGCTCGGCATTCTGAAACAGGCATTCGGCGACCGTTTCCAGACGGGCCAATCGTTTCGGGAGCAGCATGCGCACACCACCACCTATATTCCCGCCCAGCTTCCGGACGGCGTGCTCTTTGCTGAAACCGCCGACGACGTGAAGGCTGCTGTCAAGGTCTGCGCCGAGCACAAGGTTCCCGTCGTCGCATTTGGCATGGGCTCCTCTCTGGAGGGGCAGGTCAACGCGCCGCGGGGCGGAATATCCATCGATTTCAGCCGCATGAATCGCGTCCTGGAAGTGAATGCCGAAGATCTGGACTGCACGGTCGAGCCGGGCGTGACGCGCGAGGAACTCAATACCTACCTCAGGGATACGGGCCTGTTTTTCCCGATCGATCCCGGCGCCAATGCCTCGATCGGCGGCATGGCGTCGACGCGGGCGTCGGGTACCAATGCGGTGCGCTATGGGACGATGAAGGACAATGTGCTCGCTGTGACTGTCGTCACCGCCAACGGCGAGGAAATCCGCACGGCGCGCCGGGCGCGAAAGTCGTCGGCTGGGTATGATCTGACCCGGCTCTTCGTCGGTGCCGAGGGGACACTCGGGATACTCACCTCGGTGACGCTCAAGCTACAGGGCATCCCGCAGAAGATCGCGGGGGGCGTTTGCGTCTTCCCCAGCATCAAGGCTGCCTGCGATGCGGTTATCATGACAATCCAGATGGGCATTCCGGTGGCGCGCATCGAGCTGCTCGATGCCGTGCAGATGCGCGCATGCAACGCCTATTCCGGTCTCTCCTACGCCGAACAACCGACACTGTTCCTGGAGTTTCATGGAACAGACGAGACGGTGCCGCTGCAATCGGCGGAGTTTGCCGAAATCGCTGCGGAGTGCGGCGGCGGCGAATTTCTCTGGACGGGAAACCCGGAGGAGCGGAACAAGCTCTGGAAGGCACGTCACGACGCCTATTGGTCGGCGAGGGCGCTGGCGCCTGAGATGGCGGCGCTGTCAACCGATGTCTGCGTGCCGATATCGCGGTTGGCCGATTGCGTTACCGAGACGCAGGTCGATATCGAGACCCACGGGCTGCTTGCGGCAATCGTCGGACATGCCGGCGACGGCAATTTCCACGTGCTTTTGCTTTTCGACGACAAGACCCCCGAGGGGGTTGCTGTTGCCGAGGGTTTCGTGACGCGGCTCAATGCCCGGGCGCTGGCGATGGACGGCACCTGCACGGGCGAACATGGTATCGGCCAGGGCAAGATGTCGTTTCTCGAACAGGAGCTTGGCGGCGCCGTCGATCTGATGCGGCAAATCAAGCGGGGGCTTGATCCGGACGACATTTTCAATCCCGGCAAGATCTTCCGCGAGCATTGAAAAATAGAATATTGCCATGATCTTGGCTTGCTCCAGACACGAATGACGCTAGGCTAGCGTCGCAATCGGAAGGCGGAACGGAGACGGTGTTCATTGTTAGGTAAGGTCCTGGTTATTCTGGGTGGAATCCTGGTAGTGGTGCTGTTCGTGGCTCTGCTTGCTCCGCTCTTCATAGACTGGACCGGTTTTCGTCAGAGTTTCGAGGACCAGGCAAGCCGAATCATCGGCAAGAAGGTCACCGTCCACGGCAGCGTCGACGCTCGCCTGCTGCCCTTTCCCTCGGTGACGCTGCATGACGTTCGTGTCGGGCAAGAGCCGGACGGGACGCCGCTGGTGCAGATTGCCGAATTCTCGATGGATGCCGAGCTTGCACCGTTCCTCTCCGGCGAAGCGCTGATCTTCGACATGCGCGTGTCCCAGCCGAAGGTACGTCTAAGGTTACTGAAGGACGGCACGCTCGACTGGATGCGGGGCAGCCAGTCCGAAATTCCGGCCAAGACAGTCGTGCTCGAAAACGTGCATGTCGAGGGCGGAGAGGTCGAGTTCATCGATGAGCAATCCGGCCGTACCCGCCACATCACCGGCCTCAACGCCGAGATGTCGGCCAAATCTCTCGCCGGCCCGTGGCGTGTGGAGGGTGATGCGGCGCTTGACGGCGAGCAGGGCAATTTCTCAATTTCCAGCAGCCAGCCCGATGAGAACGGCGTCCTGCGGGTCCGAACCCGATTGCTGCCGCAGCGGCATCCGGTCAACATCGATCTCGACGGCGAATTGAAACTGGTCAACAGCAAGCCGGACTATATCGGTTTCTTCTCCGGCGGCGTCGAAACCAAGCAGGTGCGCAAGTCCTCGGGCGACGGAAAGTCGTCGGACCCGCGCATCAAGGGCCGTTTCGAGCTGACCAACGAGCGCATCCGCGTTCCCGAATATCGCCTTGAACTCGGCGCGGTCGACGACCCTTATGTCATCACCGGCGAAGCAACGCTCGATACCGGCAACCAGCCGGAATTCCTGTTGACGGCCGACGGTCAGCAGATCGACGTCAACCGGCTCGCCGATCCCGGCCCCAGCGGCAAGACGACGCGCGATCCCGGCGTCTCGGCGCGGCAGCGGCTGAACAACCTGATCGCGATCGCTGCCGACATACCGGTGCCGCAGGTGCCGGGCCACGCGAGTGTGCGGCTGCCGGCGATCGTTGCGGGCGACACGACGTTGCGCGATATCAAGCTGGATCTCGAGCCGGCTGGGACCGGCTGGAAGATCGACAATGCGGTTGGCACCTTGCCAGGACGAACCCAGGTCGAGGCGAAGGGCAGGCTGACCCTTCATGGCGACGCCAATTTCACCGGCAACATCGTCGTCGCTTCGAACCAGCCGTCGGGGCTCGCCTCGTGGCTTTCCGGCGCTGTCGATCCGGCAATCAGGCAGTTGAAGGCCGCCGGTTTTTCCGCAGATGTCAGCCTGGCGCATGGGCGGCAACGCTTCGAGAACCTCGAAATCGCCATCGGTTCGGCAAACCTCAAGGGCCGGCTCGACCGTGAGGCGCAGGCGAACGAGCAACCGAAACTTGCCGTCGATCTTTCCGGCGATACGCTCGATCTCGATGCGCTCAGGGCTTTGACGAGCCTGTTCACCGGCCAGGAGGCGGGCAACAACGTTCTCGACCACCGGATCAGCGCTCATCTGAAGGCCGACAAGTTCAGCGCCTTCGGTGTACAGGCCGAGAATGTCGAGACCGCGTTCGGTATTGCCGATGGGTCGTTGCAGCTCGACCGCCTGTCCGTGCGCGACCTTGCCGGCGCCGAGATAACCGCGACGGGAAGGGCTCAAGGGTCGCTGCTCGACTACAAGGGCTCCGGCGAGATCACCTTCAAGGCGGCGGATCCCGGCGCGTTCTTCGAGATGATGAGCAAGCATTTGCCACATCACCCCGTCCTTGACCGCCTCGTGCGCAATTCGGCCTGGTATGGCAATACGGCACTTCGCGGCGCACTGACGCTGGGTGGCGATCAGGGCGATGGTCTGGCGCTGACGCTTGCCGGCGTCTCGAACGGCAGCCGCGTCAACCTCGACTATCGCATGTCGGATCTCCTGGCGCTCACCGGAAAGGGGACGACAACGCTGGAGGCGACGCTCGAGAACTCCGTCACCTCGATCCTCTTCGGCCAGGCAGGGCTCGATCCTCTGCCGGTCGAGGCCGATGCCAATGGCCGCCTGACGCTGAAGGTTACGGCAAACGGCACCGATCCCGCCGATGCGGCCCTGACTTTTGCTACCGACAAGACCTCGTTTACGGCCAACGGAAAAGTCGACGTGCGGCCGGCAACGTTTCTCAACGGCAATATCGCGATGTCGCTGGAGAGCGCCGATCTCGATCCCTACCTCGTCATGAACGGCATCGGCTTACCGCAGATGGGGACGGGGATGCCGGCCAAGTTCCAGGCCAATGCGGCGATCGATGCCGACAAGCTGGTTTTCTCCGATATGAAGGGGCAGTTTGCCGACAATCCTGTTTCAGGTGCACTCACCTTCGACCGCAAGGCGCCGAATTTGAAGGCGTCGGGCGAGATTGCACTTGGCAAAGCCGACCTCGGCTGGCTGGCGGAGGCGATCTATGGATCGGTCACGGATCCCGCGACCGGCAATCTCACCAAGGCAAAGCTCGGCCTGCCGACGTTCAACGGGCTTGACGTCAACCTCAAGCTTTCGGCCAAACAGATGTGGCCTGATGTTTTCGGGCCGATCAGCGATTTCAGCAGCAACGTCGCCTACAAGGGCGATGCTGTACAGATGAACGATATCGCCGGCGGCTGGAGCGGCGGCAAGCTCAGCGGCCGGCTGATGTTTGCCAATTCCGACGGCACCGCGCTGCTGCAGACGAAGCTCGATCTCGCCAATGCCGATCTTGCCGCGGTCGGCTGGCAGCGCGACGGCGCGCCGTTGGCGACCGGCCGCTTTGCTATGGGTCTGACACTTGAGGCGAGCGGCAAGAATATGAGCGAGCTTGCCGCCGCCGCGAGCGGTTCAGGCGAACTGAAGCTTGGCGAGACCAAGATCCGGGGGTTGAATCTTGCCATTCTGCCGTCGCTGCTGTCGGCGACGGACCAGATCCAGGGCGACGTGGCCGCCGACAAAATTCGCCCGATCGTGCAGACTTTGCTCAACAATGGCGAGGCCGCGCTCGGTCCGCTCAGCGTTCCGTTCAACATCTCGTCCGGGGTCGTCCGTGTGGACAATGTCAATGCGGTGAACGACCTTGCCAAGGTCTCCGGGCATGCGGAGATCGACCTGCCGGATCAAAGGCTCAAGGGCTCGCTCGGGATCGACCTCAATGCCGGCGCGGACGCGATGACCGGTGCCAATCCAGGGCTGCGTCTCGACTTTTCCGGCGCGCTGGTGACGCCCGGCCGCACGCTCGACGTCACTGATATCACCGGATTCCTATCTCTGCGGGCCTTTGAGCGCGAACGGCGGCGTGTGGAACGCTTGCAGGCGAGCGTGCTCGAAAAGCAGCGCCTGCGCCGCGAAGTGGCGCTCTACAAATACGACGCCGTGGAGCGGGAGCTGCAGCGCCAGCGAGACGCCATCACCCAGCAGCAGCGGGAGGCGGAGGAGCAGCGGCTGAGGGTGCTGGCACAGCAGGCAGCTGCGCAACGCCAGGCGGATGCCGAGGCAAAGGCGAAGGCCGACGCCGAAGCCAAGGCAAAGGCGGATGCCGATGCAAAGGCGCAGGCTGCTGCCCAGGCGCAGGCCGACGCCAAGGCAAAGGCCGACGCGGATGCCAAGACGAAAGCACAATCGCAGCAAGGCCAGACGACGAATGGGGTCTCTCCGCAGGGCGCCGGCTCGCTGAACTTCAACGCCCTGCCGGGCAACCCTCAATAGGGTCAGTACTCGCCGACGCTATCCCCCACCTTCGGCGGCGAGATCTTTCAGCCACTGCAGAACGTGAAGCCGCAGCGCCGAGGAAAGGTTGCTGTCCGGCGGACGTTGGTCGTCGATTTCGGAGATCAAGGCGGCCTGCGATATGCCCCGTGCGCCCGCTATGATCTTGAGCTCATCCCAAAACGCGTCTTCGAGGGAAAAGCTGGTGCGGTGGCCGTGCAGCGTCGCGGAATGCTTGCGGATCATCAGGGGTTCCGGCGCTTCACGAATTGAATCAAGGGGCTCGGAAACTGATTCCGGATAGAGGAGTAAGTGATTGATTTCAGATGCAATTGGCGCCTGACGTCTGTCTCAGTCGTCTGATTTTGGAGGCTCGATGTGGCCTTGGTCGAGAGCCTTTCGAGCTTTCTCGTTGAGCTTGGTGGTCAGCTGCTTTTCGGTACCGGTTCGGCCGAAGCTGATGCGGTTCTGCTCGGCCTGCTTTTCCCTTTCTGAACGGGCCTGCTTCTTGCGGAACTGTTTCAGGTTGACGATTTCGGCGGTCATCGATCCTTCTCCCATGGTCCTCGATTATCGAAGCAGGAATGGAGAAATGAAAAGGGGAAGCGCTTGCCTCCCCTTGCTTGATCACTGTTTCTTGCGGAAGGAGTCCAGAGAAACCACCGATCCCGGTTTCTTCTCTTCGCCGTCCTTGGGTTGAACATGCTCGACGATTTCGTCGGAATTCACCGGATATGCGGTGATTTCGCCAGCGGGCAACTCGTCTTCCTCGCTCAGCGGCACGTCGAATTCCAGCTCGAAATTGACAGAGGGATCGTAAAAACCGCGGATCGCGTTGAACGGAACCACCAGCTTTTCCGGCACGTCGGAGAAGGAAAGGCCGATCTCGAAATGCGTCTCGGTGATCTTCAGTTCCCAGAACTGGTGCTGAATGACGATGGTCATCTGTTCGGGATATTTGGATTTCAGGTGCTGTGATATCCGAACGCCGGCCGCGCCTGTCAGAAAGGTGATGAAGAAATGGTGTTCGCCGGGTAGGCGGCCGGTGGTGCCGACTTCGGTCAAAACCTTACGGATAACCCCGCGCAGTGCGTCCTGTGCCAAGATGTCGTAGCGGATATGATCCTGCCCCATGCTTTCCTGTCTTTCGTTGGCCTTCGTTTTTAACGCTATATGCGTTTTTAAGGCTATATGCCATGCGAAGCTGCGTCAGGAAACCCCGATGCACGAGTCACGGTGGCCAATCATACATGATTTCCAAAGCAGGGAGAAGGTGAAGGCTTCTGTTGCCAGGTGCCTTCGGACCCCGCCTTAAGGTGCGAACCTTCAGGACTTGATTTGAAGTGTCACACTGCGATTAAGCAGCGAGACGAGCTTCCGCATAGTTGTCATTTGCAACTACAAGTTTAGCCCGATAACGGTGGTACAATGCCGAGCAAAAAGACGATCTTTACACCCTTGTCGATCCTATTTCGCCCCCATCAAAAGCCGGCCTTCGATCGCCGGTTTTTGGTGGAGGCGCCGGGTACCGCCCCCGGGTCCAATAGGCTTATTCCATCGCTCGTTTATCACCATAGCCGACCCGAAGACCGGCAAGGCTGATATAGTGTTTTCCATCCGGTAAGGGAAGGGCAATTGTCATGAATCCATTACCCTTCGCGCTTTCCGACGCGAAAGCAGGGGAGAATTGTCCTCCATCGGCTACCGACAGTTGGTTTTGCTTTCACTTGATCTTAAATATCGTTGCAACAAGAATCGGCAGCGAAACGCGATGAAGCAATATCTCGACCTCTTGGCGCATGTGATGGAGACCGGCTCGGACCGCGGTGACCGCACCGGCACGGGCACGCGATCGGTTTTCGGCCATCAGATGCGCTTCGACCTTGGCAAGGGCTTTCCGGTGCTCACGACCAAGAAGCTGCACCTGCGCTCCATCATTCACGAGCTGCTGTGGTTCCTGAAGGGCGAAACGAATATCGCCTACCTGAAGGAGAACGGCGTCTCGATCTGGGACGAGTGGGCTGACGAAAAGGGCGATCTCGGACCTGTCTACGGCGCGCAGTGGCGCTCCTGGCCTGCTCCGGATGGGCGCCATATCGACCAGATAGCCAATCTCATCGAAGGGCTGAAGACCAATCCGAATTCGCGGCGGCACATCGTCTCGGCCTGGAATCCGGCCGAGGTCGACGACATGGCGCTGCCGCCCTGCCATTGCCTTTTCCAGTTTTACGTCGCCGACGGAAAGCTCTCGTGCCAGCTCTACCAGCGCTCGGCCGATATCTTCCTCGGAGTGCCATTCAACATCGCGTCATACGCCTTGCTGACGATGATGGTGGCGCAGGTGACGGGGCTGAAGCCCGGGGATTTCGTCCATACGCTCGGCGACACGCATATCTACAAGAACCATTTCGAGCAGGCCCGCCTGCAATTGACCCGCACCCCGAAAGCCTTGCCGACGATGCGGATCAATCCCGAGGTGAGGGACATTTTCTCGTTCAAATACGAGGACTTCGAACTGGTCGGCTACGAAGCTGATTCAAGCATAAAGGCGCCGATCGCGGTCTAAGAACTGTCAGGCGGTCTGCCGTCCCCGGGGTGGCAATGTGCCATCCCCCGGGGTGGTAATGTACCGTCCCCCCGGGGTGGCTTCTGCCATCCCTGGATCGCGATCGGGTTTTGCAGACATCACCGCATTCCCTGGGGACATCATGAAACGCATCTTCGCTCTGTCTATCGCGGTTGCCGCCGCCGCCGTTCTTTCCAGCTGCGTCGATCGTGCCAACGATCCGTTGCTGCTGTCGGTCGGTACGCCTGCCCAGCCCGCTTCCGTCGTTCATCCGCTATGCGTCGGCGATGCCAACGAATCCTACAACAGGGCGCGGCAGGAGTTCGAGAAGCGGGAAAGGCTGAGCAACATCTATACCCAATCTGCGGGCGACAATTTCCAGGAAGAGCGCCAAGCTAAAAGTCAGGCGCGAATGACATATATTTCTTGTGCGGCGAGCCAGGGATACAAGGCCGTCTATTGATGCGTGGCGGCATCGCGATGAAGATTTGGAAAGCCGCTTGAGAGACCTGATATGTCCAATGTCATGAAGACCATCGTCGTCGCCGTCTCCCGGAACGGCATCATCGGTCGCGACGGCGACATGCCCTGGCGGCTGTCGACCGATCTCAAGCGTTTCAAGGCCCGGACCATGGGCAAGCCGGTCATCATGGGCCGCAAGACATTCCAGACTATCGGCAAGCCGCTGCCGGGGCGACCGAATGTGGTCATCACCCGCGACCAGGGCTTCAGCGTCGAAGGCGTTCGAACGGCGCATTCGCTGGAGGAGGCGATCGAGATCGCGGCGGGGCTTGTCGAGCCAGACGGAGCGGCCGAAATCTGCATTATCGGCGGCGGCGAGATCTATCGCCAGGCTCTTCCGATCGCCGACAGGCTTGACGTGACGCATGTCGAAACCGATGTCGATGGCGACACTTCCTTCCCGCAGATCGATCCGGCCTTGTGGCAGATTGAGAGCGAACTCGATATCGCCGAGGGTGAGAAGGACAGCTACCCGACGCGGTTCGTCACCTATGCCCGCCGTCAAGGCCAGGCAAAAGCAACTATTTTCCAATAAATCAGCCCAACTTCCTGAAGTTGCGTTGAAAGCGGATGTTTCGATACCTATAACGGGAAATAATCGCTGTTGCCTGAGGGAGACCACGGGCCACAGCGTGGGAGAATTAACGAACAAAGAGGTTTTGATGCCCTGGAGCAATCAGAATGGCGGCGGTCCTTGGGGCGGCGGCGGTGGCGGCGGTAATAATCAGGGGCCTTGGGGGCAGGGGCCGAACCGTCCGCGCGGCAACGGCGGCGGTCCGCCCGATCTCGAGGATATCATCCGTCGCGGTCAGGATCGTCTGCGGCGTCTGGTTCCCGGCGGCTTCAACGGCGGCATCTTCCTGATCATCGCTGCCGTGGTCGTCGTGTTCTGGCTCATCCAGTGCGTCTATACCATCCAGCCGGACGAGCGCGGCGTCGAGCTGCGCTTCGGCAAGCCAAAGGAAGAAGTATCGCTTCCGGGCCTCCACTTTCATTTCTGGCCGATGGACCAGGTTGAGGTCGTCAAGGTGACGGAGCAGCAGCAGAACATCGGCGGCCGGGCGAGCGCCAGCTCGACGGCGGGCCTGATGCTTTCGGGCGACCAGAATATCCTCAACGTCCAATTCTCGGTTCTCTATACGATCAGTGACCCGAAATCCTATCTCTTCAAGCTGGAAAACCCGGCTGAAACGCTGCAGCAGGTGTCTGAAAGCGCCATGCGCGAAGTCGTCGGGCGTCGTCCTGCACAGGACGCATTCCGCGACAACCGCCAGCCGATCGCCAGCGAAGTCCAGAATATCATCCAGGGCACGATGGATCGCTACGGCGCCGGCATCGCCATCAACCGCGTGAATATCGAAGACGTGGCTCCACCGCGCGAAGTGGCCGACGCATTCGAAGAAGTGCAGCGAGCCGACCAGGACAAGCAGCGCCTGGTGGAAGAAGCCAATCAGTACGCAAACCAGAAGCTCGGTGGCGCTCGCGGTCAGGCAGCGCAGGTTCGCGAAGAAGCGGCCGCTTACAAGGACCGTGTCGTCAAGGAAGCGGACGGCGAGGCGCAGCGCTTCGTATCGGTCTACAACCAGTACATCAAGGCTCCCGATGTCACACGGACACGCCTGTTCCTTGAAACCATGGAATCCGTCTTGAAGAATTCGAACAAGGTCATCCTCGACGAGAAACAGGGCGTCGTGCCTTATCTCCCGCTGAACGAGATCGGCAAGACCCCTGTCGCGCCGCTGGCGCAAGCGCAGGAGATCAAGTGATGAACTCCAGTCGTTTGCCAGCCATCCTCATCGCCTTCGCAGTGCTGCTGCTGATCGTCTATTCCTCGGTCTTCGTCGTCAGCGCCCGCGAACAGGCTGTCGTCGTTCGCTTCGGCCAGATCCAGGACGTCAAGACTGCACCCGGCATCTATTTCAAGCTGCCTTTCGGCTTCATGGATGCCGATCGGGTCCAGTATGTCGAAAAGCAGGCGCTGCGTTTCGACCTCGATAATATCCGCGTCCAGGTCAAGGGCGGCGCTACCTTCGATGTCGATGCCTTCGTCGTCTACACGATCGCCGACGCCCGCAAGTTCCGTGAAACGGTATCGGGCGACCGCGACGCCGCCGAAGCGCGATTGCGCACTCGATTGGATTCGTCGCTGCGCCGCGTCTACGGTCTGCGTGAGTTCGATGCAGCACTTTCCGACGAGCGCGTGTCGATGATGCTCGAGGTTCGCGACGATCTTCATCGCGATGCCGAAACCCTTGGTCTCAACATCGAGGATGTCCGCATCCGCCGGACAGACCTGACGCAGGACGTCTCGCAGAAGACCTACGACCGCATGCGGGCCGAGCGTCTTGCCGAGGCGGAGCTGCTTCGTGCCGAAGGCACGGAAGAGGGCCAGCGTCGTCGCGCCATTGCCGATCGCCAGGTGGTCGAGATCGTGGCCGACGCGAGCAAGGATTCCGAGGTTCTTCGAGGCGAGGGCGAGGCCGAACGGGCTCGTATCTTTGCCGATGCCTTTACCCGTGATCCCGGCTTCTTCGAGTTCTACCGCTCGATGGCGGCCTACAACACGGCCCTGGCGTCGACCGGTACGACGATCGTCGTGTCGCCGACTTCGGAGTTCTTCCGGTTCTTCAACAATGCCAATGGCGCGGCGCGGCCGCCCCAGGCCGGTGCGCCGGCACTCGCGCCGCCTTCGGCCGCCCCCACTGCGGCTCCAGTAGCGCCTGCCGCGAACTAACAACGGTGGAACGTCCGCACGATCTTCAATCAGGGCCATCCGCAAGGGTGGCCCTGATCTTTTGCGGGCTCTAAGCTTTTGTTTTGTCGCATTTTCTATCGAGAGGCCGATGCGCACTTTTTGCGAAAATGCTGTATATGCGGCCAGGATAATCTCAAAAAGGTGATTCCGCCCTTCATCATTCCGCCTTATGTTGATGTTCAGATTTGCTCTTCCCCTAATTTCATGAGGATGCCTGATGGCCTCGACCATTCGCCCGCCCTTTAGACGATCGCTCGCCCTCATGGCCGGCGCGGCAATCTTTGCCGGCTCCATGCTCGATGGCGTCGAACGGGCACGGGCGCAGGCGGCCCCTGCAACGGTGGACGGATCGACGGCACCAACAAGCGCCCCGCCGGCGACCCCGAACGCTCCGGCTACTTCGAATTCGCAGGCTGTTCTCGCCACACCGGTCCCCGCCACACCGGCGACACCAGCTCCGGTCGCGCCAGAGCCGGTTTCCCCACCGGCGGTTGTCGCTCCGGCGCCCTTATCCCCACCGGCCGCGAGCGGTAGTCCGGCAATGAGCGCAGGACCTGCTTCGGTAGCAGATCTGGCGCAGGGTTTGCTTGACGCTGTCGTCAATATTTCGACGTCGCAGAAGGTCAAGGACGAGGGAAATGTCGCCTCGCCGAAGGTGCCTGACGGTTCGCCATTCCAGGAGTTCTTCAACGATTTCTTCAAGGACAAGAACAACCAGAACAGCAACCACAAGGTCAGTTCGCTCGGCTCGGGCTTCGTCGTCGATCCCAAGGGTTACATCGTCACCAATAACCACGTCATCGAGGGTGCCGACGATATCGAGGTGATCTTCCCGAACGGCAACAAGCTGAAGGCAAAGCTGATCGGTACGGACACCAAGACCGATCTATCGGTCCTCAAGGTCGAACCGAAACAGCCGCTGACGTCAGTGCATTTTGGCGATTCTTCCACCATGCGCATCGGCGACTGGGTGATGGCGATCGGCAATCCCTTCGGCCTTGGCGGCTCGGTGACTGTCGGCATCGTGTCTGCGCGCGGACGAAATATCAATGCGGGTCCCTACGACAACTTCATCCAGACGGATGCTGCAATCAACAAAGGCAATTCGGGCGGTCCGCTTTTCAACATGCGGGGTGAGGTAATCGGCATCAACACAGCCATTATCTCGCCAAGTGGCGGCTCCATCGGCATCGGCTTTTCCGTGCCCTCGGAAATCGCCTCCGGCGTCGTCAAGCAGCTGATGGATTTCGGCGAGACGCGTCGCGGCTGGCTCGGCGTCCGCATCCAGCCGGTTACCGACGACGTTGCACAGAGCCTTGGTCTCGACGGTGCAAAGGGAGCGCTTGTCGCCGGTGTGATCAAGGGCGGTCCTGTCGACAATGGCTCGATCAAGGCTGGGGACGTGATTCTGAATTTCGACGGCAAGGCGGTCAACGAAATGCGCGATCTTCCCCGCGTCGTGGCCGAAAGCCCCGTTGGCAAGGAAGTCGACGTAGTCGTGCTGCGCGACGGCAAGCAGCAGACGGTCAAGGTGACGCTGGGGCGGCTGGAAGACAGCAACCAGGCTGCGACCGCTGCAGACAGCGCGACGCCTGGCCTTGCGCCCGGCGACAACAATAAGGGCGACGGCAAGGGCAGCAATGATGGCGTGATCAACCCCGATCAGGGCGAGGATGGCGACGACGGTTCGGACGAGGATCAAGGCGACCAGTCGGCGACACCGGGCCCCGAGGTGACGCAGGACGTACTCGGCCTCAAGCTTTCCTCGCTGAGCGCCGAAAACCGCAAGACCTTCGGCATCGCCGACAGCGTCGACGGTGTGGTGATCGTGACGGTAACGCCGGGTTCGGCTGCTGCCGGAAAGGGATTGAAGCCCGGCGACGTCGTTGTCGAGGTGGCTCAAGAGTTCATGAAATCGCCGTCTGCCATTTCTGCGAAGGTCGCCTCGCTGAAGAAGGAAGGCCGTCGAAACGCGCAGATGATGATCGCCTCTCCAAACGGCGACCTTCGCTTCATCGCCGTTCCGCTCGAATAGCTATTGGCGACGGCGCCAGTCCGACGCCGTCATTCGGTAGAGCACGTGTCGCTTCAGGTGCGGGTGGCTTTCGGGAACCCGCGGATGCTCGAAATCGTTGGCAGTGTCGCGTTGCATGCCGATCCTTCGCATGACCGATGTCGAACGGACGTTATCGTGAACCGCGAAGGAGACGATCTCATCGAGCTTCAATGTCTCGAAGCCGTGCCGCAGCAGTGCGACGGCCGCTTCGTTGATATAGCCTTTGCCCCAGAAGCGCGGCGCCAGGCGCCAGCCGATCTCCACGGTGTTCAAGGGAATATGCGGTTCGAGATCGGTCCGGGCGAGGCCGCAAAACCCGATCGTTTCTCCGCTGATCTTAAGCTCGAGCGCATAGAAGCCGAGGCCGGTTTCGGTGATAAGCTTTTGAATCCAGTCGAAAAACGCGTCCGCCTCGGCTCTGTCCCTGCGAAAGGGAAAGAACTTCATGACCGTTTCGTCGGAGTTGATTTCAAAGAATAGTTCGCGGTCGCGGTCCTGCCAGTTGCGGATCATGAGGCGTTCAGTCTCGAGAATGATCATGGGGCGAGCTTCAGACATATTGTTTGAATGGCGTTGTCAGGGCGCCGAAGTCTTCGCTTTCGGCCGTTCGAACCTTATACGAAGTTTGGTGCCTGTCGCCTCGGCAAAACGCTGCAGCGTTCGCGTCGACGGCATCGAGCGTCCACTTTCCAGCCGCGCGACAACCGCCTGCGTCGTGCCCATGGCCTTAGCGACGTCTTCCTGGGTCATGGCTGCATCGGCCCGGGCCCTGATCAGCGCCTCCGCCAACGCAAACTCCTCTTCGAGGGCGTCGTAGGCTTCCGCAATTTCAGGATCGCGAAGCCACTTTTTTGCGGCTTCGGAGACCAAAAGCGTCTTGTTCACTATTTTATCTCCTTCGCACGCTTCAATGCCAATTCAATTTCGCGGCGCGGTGTTTTCCGTGTCTTCTTCGTGAAAACATGAACGACGATCACCCGGCGTTCAGATGCGGTCACGTAGGCGGCGCGCGCAATGCCGTCCTTTCCCCGCAACCGCATCTCCCAAACAGGCCCGTCCAGGTGTTTGACGTAGGGCTCGTGAACGCCTTGCGGGCCTCTAAGTTCAATCAAGCTAACGATCCGAAGGAAGCTTGCAATGACGTCTTTAGGCAAACTGTCGAGTTTCAATTCAATCGACTCGTCTAGAAACTCCACAGACCATTTCATCCAAATATACCATTTTTGCAATGATTTTCAATGGAGATAATCTCGTTGTTCTGTCAACTTGTCAATCGCAATGGTTGTGTTTTATGGCTTTACGAAATCCGTCTTGCGATAACCCTGAATGTAAAGAAGGGCGGTCAGGTCGCCGTGGTCAACGCGCATCTTTGCCTCAGCTGCCACCGTCGGCTTTGCATGCAACGCGACCCCTGAGCCGGCTCGTTGCAGCATGCCGAGATCGTTGGCGCCATCGCCGACGGCAAGCACCTCGTCTTGAGATATGTGAAGCTTTTTGGTGAGTTCGTCGAGAGCGTCGACCTTGGCCTGTTTGCCGAGTATCGGCTCGGCCACGAAGCCCGTCAGTATGCCGTCTTCCTCAAGCAGGATGTTGGCGCGGTTCTCGTCGAAATCCAGAGTTGCCGCAATCCGGCTGGTAAAGACGGTGAAGCCGCCGGAGACGAGGGCGGTGTAGAAACCCTTCGCTTTCATCGTGGCAATCAGTTCCTGGCCGCCCGGCGTCAAGGTGATACGCTTGGCGATGACCTCGTCGACGACCGAAATCGGCAGGCCCTTGAGCAGCGCGACGCGCTCGCGCAGTGCCGGTTCGAAGGCGATCTCGCCATTCATGGCGCGCGCGGTGATGGCGGCGACCTCGTCTTTCAGTCCGACTTCGGCCGCCAGCTCGTCGATGCATTCCTGGCCGATCATCGTTGAATCCATGTCCGCGATCAGGAGCTTCTTGCGGCGACTTTCTGTCTCCTGGATGACGAGGTCGATTGGCGCTCCGGCGATGACCGCCCGCATATCGGCCTCCGCCGCCTGCAGATCGAAGCCGTCCCTAAGGGCAATATCGCAGGCAATGCCGTCCGCCAGCCAGTAAAGGCCGGACGCGCTGACCGCATTCGCGGCCTTTTCCGCGAGCGCGGCAGCGAGAACAGGGTTTGACGGATTGGCAATAAGCGTGGCAACGAAGGCCATGATGGGAAAACCTGTGAACGACATCGAAGCGATCCTGATAACCGGGCCAACGGCAAGCGGCAAGTCCGCCTTAGCAGTGGAACTGGCGAAGCAGCACGGCGGCGTGGTCATCAATGCGGATAGTATGCAGGTTTATGACACGCTCCGCGTGCTGACTGCCAGGCCGACGGATGAAGACATGCAGGGCGTGCCGCACCATCTTTACGGCCATGTCCCGGCTGGCGCGGCCTATTCTACCGGCCTCTGGCTGAAGGATATCTCGGATTTGGTTGCACGGCTGCACGATGAGCGTCGGATGCCGGTTATCGTCGGCGGCACGGGGCTTTATTTCAAGGCGCTGATCGGTGGCCTTTCGGACATGCCGGAAGTCCCGGTCGAAATCCGGACACTGCTTCGCCGGCGGTTGATCGACGAGGGAGCGGAGGCACTCCATCGCGAGCTTGGTATCCGTGATACGTCCGTGGCCGAAAACCTCAATCCGCAGGATGGCCAGCGTGTCGTCCGGGCGCTCGAGGTTCTGGAAGCGACCGGCAGATCCATCTCCTCTTTCCAGGGGAGAAGCGGACCTGTCATCATTGATGCCGATCGCGCCCGCAAGATTGTCGTCCTGCCGGAGCGCGCGGTTCTGCATGGCCGTATCAACTCGCGTTTCGAGGCGATGCTTGAGATGGGAGCGGAGGATGAGGTGCGGGCGTTGCTGGCGCTAGACCTTTCGCCTGAGATGCCTGTCATGAAGGCGATCGGCGTCGCCCAGATTGCGGCGATGATAGAAGGCAGGATGAGCCGCGCAGAGGTTATTGAAACCGCCGCGGCCGCGACGCGGCAATATGCCAAGCGCCAGATGACATGGTTTCGAAACCAGATGGATGAAAGTTGGGAACGGCGTTGAAAAGAGTCCGTTCAATCCTTGTTGTAGAGACTGCTGATCGGCTTCTTCAGGATGCTGTCGCGCAGCGATGTCCCCGGCTCTCGCCGTAGCGACGGCGGATTCTCCTGCGTCGGCGTTGCACGGGTCGCTGCCGGACTGTCTTCGCGGAGCAGATCCCTGCGCAGCTCAGCTAGCTTACTTTCGATCGAGGTCTGTGGCTGGGCTCCGAATGCGGGCGTCGCATTATTGACGCGAGGCAGCATATCAGGATGATATGGCTCGATCTGCGGTGCCGGTTGCTGTCTGATCGGTTGCTCTGGTTGCACACGGTGGTCGTATTCCACGTCCACATGGTCGTCGCCGCTGCTTGCCGCTGCGGTGAAGGTCTGCTGGAAAGTAGAGATGTCGGGTCCGGAAATCGCTCGCATCCGACTGACGATGTTTCGCAGGTCGACTGTGTCGGGGGATTCTTCGGTCGGTTTTTCGACGAGGCCGTGCGCTTTCGGCAGCATGCTTTCCTGTACGCGGGTGAAGCGCATGCGCATCGGAACGGCGATAGCTTCGCCGAACGCGATGGCTTCGCCGTTGCCGATCGACGACAGGAAGCTCATTGTCGAGATTGAGGAATTGGGGATGGCCGAGCGAATGATTTCCTGATCTCGGTCGTTGGAGAGGCGCATGGCAAAGAGCGTCGAACACTGCGACAGGATCGTCTGATCCAGTTCGCCGGGACGCTGGGTGATGATGCCGAGCGAAACGCCGTATTTCCGGCCTTCCTTGGCGATACGCGAGATCGCCTGCCGTGTCGGGATGAAGCCCAGGTTCGGATCGGCGGGAATGTAGCGATGAGCCTCTTCGCAGACGACCAGCATGTGGATGGCGCCATCGCTCCAGAGCGCCAGTTCGAATGCCATGCGGCAAAGCACCGATGCGACCGAGTTGACGACTTCAGATGGAATGCCCGCGAGCTGGAACGTGCAGATCGGCCTATCGTCGCCGGGGATCCGGAAAATCTGCGCGATCGTCTCCATGATCGTGTCGCTGATCGTGTTGTTGGAAAACATGAAGTGGTAGCGCGGATCGTTGATGGCGGACATCACGCGGATTTTCAGCGCGCGGAGATGCGGCTTTTCCTGTCGGCCTTCCAGCTTGCCGATGCGCTCGTCGATCAGCGCCAGTAGGTCTGCAATGCGGTAGGGAACGGGCGTATCGGCTGTGACGGAGCTCTTTTCCGCCTGGCGGCGCATGAGCGGGGAATCGCTACCGCGGAATGCACGCTTCGCGTCCGGTATGAGGTCGCGCAGCATGTCCAGCTCTTCCGCAATCGCGGGCCGACCGCGGAAGATGACTTCCGCGAACTCTTCCAGTCGCATCAACCAGAAGGGTAGATCGAGCGTGTCCGTATCGACGACCACTGAATGATCGGGGAAGGCGGCAGCAAACTCATTATGCGGGTCGAGGATGAGAACACGCAGTTTCGGATCCGAGCTGATCGCCTTGTGAAGGAGCAGCGAAACCGCTGTCGACTTGCCGACGCCCGTGGAGCCGACAACGGCAAAATGCTTCGACAGCATCGATGGAATGTGGATTGCGGCGTCGATGGTGTCGTCCTGTGTCAACTTCCCGATGACGCAGCTGCTGTTCTTGCCGCTATCGTAAATCCGCATCAGGTCGCTCGAGCGGATGCGATGGGCGATGGCGCCGAGATAGGGATAGTTGGTAATACCGGATGAAAATTCTTCTCGTCCGTCCGGGCCGACGCGAACTTCGCCGAGAAGTTCTGCTTCGATCCTGAAGAGATTGTCCTGTTTTTCGCCCCAGCTCTGGCTGCCGGTGCTCATCGAATAAACCAGCGCCGCGACGCGGTTCGGGCCGACGCTGATCGAAATCAGGCGACCGACGGACCAGAGTTCGGTGAGATCGGTGCCGCCATCTTCGGCGACTGCAGAAATGGTGACGCGGGAACCGCTACTCGCAACAACACGACCAAGGAACCGGTTCCCTGTTGCTTGGCCGTCGCGGCGGTCATGCTCGCCTGCTTTGCCTGACGTCTGTAAATCGTTGTTCAGCAAACGGGTTACTCCCTGCTTGAGCAAGCAGTAATATAGCCGGCGACTTAATAAATTCCTTTCGCAACCGCTCCATTTTGCCGGGAAGCGGCAAAAGAGGCGTTTTTTATTGCCGAACGCGTTGACGCTCCGAAATTTTCTGTCTATCAATTCGACCCATGAAAATCTCGATGGTTCTTATCGTGGTGGGAAGGCGCATGGGCAGGATGGTGTAACCATCCGGCGATAGCACCCATGCGCTAGACAACAGGCTCCCCAAGGAGCCTTTTTTTATGCCCGAAATCGGGCTCCGAGCTTTCCAGAACACTCAGCAGATAATGGAACAAAGGCATGACGGGCACAGACAACCAGACCAACGACAATCAGATGACCGGCGCGGAAATCGTCTTGCGGGCTCTGAAGGATAATGGCGTCGAGCACATCTTCGGTTATCCGGGCGGCGCGGTGCTTCCGATCTACGATGAAATCTTCCAGCAGGATGATATCCAGCACATTCTCGTTCGTCACGAGCAGGGCGCCGGCCACGCGGCCGAGGGCTATGCGCGTTCGACCGGCAAGGTCGGCGTCATGCTGGTAACGTCTGGTCCTGGTGCTACCAATGCCGTCACACCGCTGCAGGACGCGTTGATGGACTCGGTCCCGCTCGTCTGCCTGACCGGCCAGGTCCCGACGACGCTGATCGGCTCGGATGCTTTCCAGGAATGCGATACGGTCGGCATCACGCGGCCATGCACCAAGCACAACTGGCTGGTCAAGGACGTCAATAAACTGGCTGGCGTCATCCACGAGGCGTTCCGGATCGCCCAGACAGGCCGTCCGGGTCCGGTCGTCGTCGATATTCCGAAGGATGTCCAGTTCGCGACCGGTACTTACACACCGCCGGAAAGCCATGATGTTCAGAAGAGCTACCAGCCGAGGATTCAGGGCGACCTGAACAAGATTCATCAGGCGATCGAACTGATGGCGACTGCCAAGCGCCCGGTCATCTATTCGGGCGGGGGTGTCGTCAATGCCGGCCCAGAGGCCTCCAGGCTGTTGCGCGAACTGGTCGAATTGACGAACTTCCCGATCACTTCGACGCTGATGGGGCTTGGCACTTATCCAGCCTCCGGCAAGAACTGGCTGAAGATGCTCGGAATGCACGGTTCGTACGAAGCCAATATGGCGATGCACGACTGCGACGTCATGATCTGTATTGGTGCGCGCTTCGACGACCGCATCACCGGTCGTCTCAATGCCTTCTCGCCGAACTCCAAGAAGATCCAGATCGACATCGATCCGTCGTCGATCAACAAGAACGTCCATGTCGACATTGGCATTCTCGGCGATGTCGGCAACGTGCTTGAGGATATGGTCCGGTTGTGGCGAGCTTTGCCCAAGAAGCCGGAGGCTAGTCAGCTTGGCGAGTGGTGGGATAACATCAACCGCTGGCGTGGGCGCAATTCGTTTGCCTACAAGATGAACAATGACGTCATCATGCCGCAATATGCCATCCAGCGCCTGTACGAACTGACCAAGCATCGGGACACCTACATCACGACCGAAGTCGGACAGCACCAGATGTGGGCGGCACAGTTCTACGGGTTCGAGGAACCCAACCGCTGGATGACCTCGGGTGGTCTCGGCACGATGGGCTACGGCCTGCCGGCGGCGCTCGGCGTTCAGATCGCCCATCCGGAGAGCCTCGTCATCGATATCGCCGGCGATGCGTCGATCCAGATGTGTATCCAGGAAATGTCGGCAGCGGTGCAGCACAATGCGCCGATCAAGATATTCATCCTGAACAACCAGTACATGGGCATGGTGCGCCAGTGGCAGCAGCTCCTGCATGGCAACCGCCTGTCGAACTCCTATACCGAAGCGATGCCCGATTTCGTCAAGCTGGCGGACGCCTATGGCGGCGTCGGCCTGCGCTGTGAAAAACCAGGTGATCTCGATGCGGCCATCCAGGAGATGATCGACGTCAAGCGGCCGGTCATCTTCGACTGCCGCGTGGCAAATCTCGCCAACTGCTTCCCGATGATCCCGTCGGGGAAGGCGCATAACGAGATGCTGCTTCCCGACGAAGCCACCGACGAAGCCGTTGCCAACGCCATCGACGCCAAGGGCCGGCAGCTCGTCTAACAAATAAGGTCAGGACCAAGAGAATGAATGCACATCTTCAACCAACCGGCTCTGCGTATTTCATTTCGCCGGAGACAGCCGCTGCCGAGAGCCACACGCTCTCGGTTCTCGTCGCCAACGAGCCCGGCACGCTTGCGCGCGTCATCGGCCTGTTTTCGGGGCGAGGTTACAATATCGAGAGCCTGACGGTCTCGGAGACCGAGCATCAGGCGCACCTGTCTCGCATCACCATCGTCACACGGGGCACGCCCCAGGTGCTGGAGCAGATCAAGGCGCAGCTCGAGCGTATCATCCCGGTCCATAGGGTTGTGGATCTCACCGTGCGTGCCCGCGAACTCGGCCAGGAGCGGCCGATCGAGCGCGAAGTGGCGTTGGTCAAGGTGGCTGGAACAGGTGAAACGCGGGCCGAGACCCTGCGGCTCGCTGATGCCTTCCATGCCAAGGTTGTCGACGCGACCGTCGAGCACTTCATCCTGGAGATCACAGGCAAGTCCTCGAAGATCGACCAGTTCGTGGCAATCATGAAGCCGCTCGGCCTGATCGAGGTTTGTCGCACCGGCATCGCCGCGATGAACCGCGGCCCTCAGGGAATGTAGACTGCGAAAATCGCAATTCAAAGCCGCTGGTCAGATCATCTCCAGCGGCTTTTTGTTTTTCGGTGGCGGGAAAGCGGCGTCGAGCGCTGCATAGTCCGCTTCTGTCAGCCTGATCGAGGCAGCCTCGCGATTTTCTCTCGCTCGGCTGACTTGTGCGGTCTTTGGAATGGCGATGACGCCCTGCCGGCCAAGCACGAAGGCAAGCGCCACCTGCGCCGGCGTCGCCTGGCAGGCCTTGCCAATATGAATCAGATCCGGGTGATGGGCGAGGCGACCCTGCTCGATCGGCGAATAGGCCATCACCGGTATGTGGCGCGCCTGGCACCAGGGTAGAAGGTCGAACTCGATGCCGCGCCGACCGAGGTTGTAGAGAACCTGATTGGCCGCCACGTTACCGCCGTCGGGGAGGCTAAGCAGTTCCTTCATATCGTCGACGTCGAAGTTCGAGACGCCCCAGGCGCCGATCTTCCCAGCCCTCTTCAGGCTCTCGAATCCGGCGACTGTCTCGGTAAGCGGGTGGCTTCCGCGCCAGTGCAGGAGGTAGAGATCGATGTGGTCCGTCTTCATCCTCTTGAGGCTGCGCTCGCAGGCCTCGACCACGCCGTCCCGGCCGGCATTCCAGGGATAGACCTTGCTGACGAGGAAAACCTCATCGCGCCGACCTTTGATCGCCGTTCCAACGATCTCCTCTGCGCCGCCGTCCGCATACATTTCCGCGGTGTCGATCAACGTCATGCCTAGGTCGATGCCGGCCTGCAGGCTTTCGATCTCACCCTTTGCATGCGACGCGTCTTCCCCCATGTTCCACGTTCCCTGGCCAAGAGCGGGAACGGAGATGCCGGACGGGAAGGCGACGGTGGGGATGACATCGTGCATCTTTTTTCTCCTTGAACTTCAGTGATAGAGGAGAGATGAGGCTCTCACCGATGAGGTCAACATATCCAGATGCTGACATCTTATCGAATGTCGGAGCAGTCAATCCTGTCACCATGACAATCGAGGACTGGTCCGGTTGATTTAGGTCAACTATATTGACCTAAATTGATCGCCAGTACCGTTCTGTCGGGACGGGAGCCGGAAAGAAGATGCCGTCGATTTTCGTGGCTATGCGAGGACGGTGCGGCACTGGGAGGGTTTCATGCCGCTGGATACATTTCTGGCACTTCTTCTGTTTGCATTTACGACATCGATAACCCCAGGGCCGAACAACATGATGCTGTTTGCCTCGGGTGTGAATTTCGGTTTCCGCCGGACGATCCCACATATGCTGGGGATTGGCGCTGGATTCCTGTCGCTGCTGCTCGGCGTAGGTCTCGGGCTGGGTGCGCTGCTCCATACCGTGCCTGCCGTCTATACCCTGCTGAAATTTGCCGGCGGCGCCTATCTCGTCTGGATCGCCTGGAAAATCGCAAATTCGCGGAGCCTGAGCGAGAAGCAAAGCGGCGCCACTCCGATGTCGTTCTTTTCCGCCGCCGCCTTTCAGTGGATCAATCCGAAGGCATGGGTGATGGCGGTGACGGCGATGGCAACCTACACCGTGCCGTCGCTCTATTTCGCCAGTGTGCTCATCGTCGGTGCTGCCTTCGCGGCGGTCAACGTGCCGAGCGTTTCCACCTGGGCCGGCTTCGGCTCGGCGCTACGCGATTGGCTTTCCGATCCCGTGCGGCTGAAATGGTTCAACATCACGATGGCGGCCTTATTGGTGCTTAGCCTGTGGCCAATGTTAAAATGAGCCGATTTGAGGCTTGTTGAGCATCAGCCAAAGAATGCACAGCACTGCTAAGAAGGCTGGAAAGCCGCAGGCGAACCAGATGCGATAAAGCCTGTCATAGGCCGGGGGCAAGTCGGTTCCTGCCAGTGCCGCGACACGGGCGATATTGCGCAGCCGAATTTGGACCCAGACGACGGGCAGCCAGAAAATTCCCGTCAACACATAGAGCAGCAACGATACCGCGATCCACCCTTCATTCAGCGACCAGCCGACGCTCTGCGCGAGCAGGTATCCGGTGATGGGCTGCAAGATGACTGCTGTCAGAGTAAATAGCGTGTCGGCGATTGCCACCGTCCCCGCCACGTGGGCGATCAGTTTTGGATCCCTTGTCCGATGGGCCATCACCATGAAAAACGCAATGCCGGCGCCCGTCCCGAAAAGTACGGTGGCGCCGACCACGTGCACCAGGCGCAAAACTTCTTCCGCCAGCATCAGCGCTCCTCCAGAATGGCAAGGGCTGCAAACGTCAGCAGGATAGATGGCAACACCTTGACCAGCGGTCCCAGTGGATCGAGCCAGAGCTTCGGTTCCACGGCGGTCCCACCGACGATATAGACAAGGCTCACGACAACCATCCCCAGCAGAGCCCTGCGTGCGCAAGGGCGAAAAAGGACGGTTGCACCGAGCGCGATGTCGAGCAGGCAAGTGGCAATTGTCAGCATCCGTGCCGGAAATTCAGTCATCAAAGGCAGGAAATGACTGCTTGCGGCGCCGAGGTCGATCAGCGGAACGAGGCCCGACAACAGCCAGAAAAGCGAGAGGCCGCAGATCAGCAGCGGTTTCAGCAGATAGAGGCGGGCGAACCAGAGGTCTTGAACACCTGAGGGGTTTGCGGCGAACGCTTCAGCAACTGTCGTAAGGCGACGGCTCCAAATTTGTCGCTCGCCCCTATCGCCGACTACCCCTTCCGACATGATGGCCATAGCGGTGGAGCGCAGCGGCGATCGCCATCCGAGCCGGCCAGCCATGTCTGCCAGCCAGCTGATCGGCTTGGCGATAGCTGAGGGCAGGGCGATGACCGGCACGGGAGGAAGGCCAAGCCAGCTTCGGTGCTGCAAAACGAGATCGGCAAGTGTCGTGGGTCTGCTTTCGGCAAGACCGATATCAGCGCCGGGCAAGATCTCGCCATCGATGGCGGCGGCCACCGCGGCTGCGACATCGTCAACGAAGACCGTCTCGACCGGGTTGCCCGCATGCGCGAGTGGCAACGCAAACGGCAATGCAGCAAGAGACCGCAAAAGGGCTGTCCCGCCGTGAGCGTTGCGTCCGATGACCAGCGCGGGGCGGAGGATTACATGCGGAATGCCGCTTTCTTTCAATGCCTGATCGGCATTGCGCTTGGTGGCAAGAAAAGGCCGGTCGCTGCCAGCGCCTTCGGTTCGCGCGGAAATCTGTACAATCAGCGCCGTACCGGCGGATTTCGCGGCCGCATAGAGTGCGATCATCGCCCCTTGCTGGGCGGCGGAAACGTCATCGGCCAATCCGTCCTGAAGCGCGCCGGCGCAGTTGACGACGACATCCTGCTTGTCGAGCAAGGTCAGCCAGTCTTTTGGATCCGCCATTTTCGCCAGGTCCGCCTTGACCCAGTCGATCTGCGGTTGCCTGAGGCGCGCCCTTTCGGGCTGGCGGCCAAGCCCCGTTACCCTATGCCCATCCCTCAAGAGCCGCGCTGCGACCACTGAACCGATGAAGCCGTTCGCGCCAAGAATCAGGATGTTCATGAGAAAGGAGACTAGCCGAAATTGGCATTCGGGCTAGCGGTGCGGCATGCGATTGAAGAACCTTCTGCGAAGAAGACGCTTGGCGGCTTTTGCCCTACGGTTTAAACAAGATGGCCAGAATGGAGGAGGATCGGTCTTGCAAGATCATCATCAGGATCATGACCACGCCCACGACAACCATTATTCCGACATGCAAGCCCGGGTGAGGGCACTTGAGACTTTGCTAACAGAGAAGGGGTTGATCGATCCGGCGGCGATCGATGCGATTGTCGAGACCTATGAGACCAAGGTCGGGCCGCGAAACGGCGCTGCGGTGGTGGCGAAGGCTTGGAGCGATCCGGCGTTTGCCGAGTGGCTGAGGCGGGATGCGACTGAGGCGATCGCCAGCCTCGGCTTCACCGGCCGCCAGGGCGAGCATATGCGCGCCGTGTTCAATACGCCGGAGACGCACAATCTCGTCGTCTGCACATTGTGCTCCTGCTATCCCTGGTCGGTGCTCGGCCTGCCGCCGGTCTGGTACAAGGCGCCCGCCTATCGGTCGCAGGCGGTCATCAATCCGCGCGGCGTGCTTGCGGAATTCGGCTTGACCTTGCCGGAGACCAAGGACATCCGCGTCTGGGATTCGACTGCGGAGCTGCGATATCTCGTCATACCCGAACGACCTGACGGTACCGATGGATTGAGCGAGGCTGAGCTTGCCGATCTCGTCAGCCGCGATGCGATGATCGGCACCGCAGTTGCGATGGCGCCGGGAGAAAGGCCATGAACGGGCCGCACGATCTTGGCGGACAAATGGGCTTCGGCCCGGTCGCGCCTGAGAAGGACGAGCCGTATTTTCATGCCGAGTGAGAAAAACGTGCTCTTGGCATCACGATTTCCTGCGGCGCCTTCGGTGCCTGGAACATCGACGAGAGCAGGCATGCGCGCGAAAGCATTCCTCCCGCCGATTATCTCGCTGCCAGCTATTATGAAATCTGGACGCGAGGCGTCGAGATGCTGCTGGAGCGCCACGGCTTTGCGACGCGCGAGGAGCTTGTCTCCGGCCGGAACCAACAGGAGGGTACTACTCCGAAGCGGGTGTTGAAGGCGGATATGGTCACGGCGGCCCTCGCCAAGGGCGGGCCCTGTGACCGCCCGGTCTCGACGGAACCGCTATTTGCCGTCGGCAATCGGGTGCGGACCAGGAATTTCAATCCGACGACCCATACGCGGCTGCCACGCTATGCCCGCGCCAAGCGCGGTGTTGTCGAGGCGGTGCAGGGGGCGTTCGTCTTTCCTGACACCAATGCCCATGGAAAGGGCGAGAATCCACAATGGCTCTATACCGTCGTCTTCGATGCGTCGGAGATCTGGGGCGAAGGTGCCGATCCAACGCTGACGGTGTCGATCGACGCCTGGGAGAGCTATCTTGGGCGCGCGTAATCTTTCGTCGCCGCTGACGCAATCGCCTCAACTGCCGAAATCATATAATGGCGAGCCGGTCTTCCCCGAGCCGTGGGCTGCGGAAGCCTTTGCGATGACTGTGCATCTGCACGAGCGCGGGCTGTTTGCATGGAGCGAATGGGCGGATTGCCTTTCGGTGGAGTTGCGCAAGCCCGGCCGGGCGGAAGACGGCAGCGACTATTTCGACTGCTGGGTTGCCGCGCTTTCTAGCCTCCTTGTCAGTCGCGGCATCGCGGATGCCGATGCGATCCTCGGCCTGCAGCAGAGCTGGCAGCGGGCCGCCGAGGCAACGCCGCATGGTCAGCCGATCGTGCTTGCCAATGATCCGGCGCGCTGAGCCGGGTCAGGATGGAAACTGCTTGTAGCAGAGCTCGGCCACCTGCCGCAGCATATCGCGAGAGATTTCGCCGGTGACGGCATAGCCGAGCGCGCCGTCGATCCAGTAGAACGTATCCACCGGGCCGGAATTGGCAAAGCGGAAGCTCGTCGTCTCGTTTTCCCCGTTGTGGCCGATTAGAACGGTAATGCGCCTGCCGGTCGCATCCTCGTACATGAACAGCGCGCCCGGCGTTTCGTTGACCGGCAGAAGCCGACCGCCGACGAGCTGGAAGCCAAGCGTCTGCAGGTTCGGCACCTTCAGGTCTGGGATATTCAGCCGCTTGCCGAGCCATGTCGCCAGATGGGCCTCCTGGTCGGCGCCGACTTCGACGGGGTGGCGGACTTCGCTGGCGTAAACCAGGAACGCGGATTGCGCCTGGCGCGGCAGTGTTTCTATGCCTGCCAGCTGTAACTCCGGCCGAGCGGCGAATGGTGGCAGGAAATGCCCGGCAGCGACACCGACAACGAAGATAGCTGCTGCGGCCGCAGCTAGAGCCCAGCGCCTCATCGCAATCTGGTTGCCGCGCGAAGTCGAGCTGACGACGAGCGCCCTGTCGGTCTCCTTCGAGATCTCATACGGGGCGAACAGGGCCTTGATGCCGGCATTCTGGGCCTTCCAGGCGGCGACGGTCGACGCATCCTCGGGGTTTTCGCGCAGCCAGGCCTCAACTCTCGCATGCTCGGTCAACGGCAGCTGTCCATCGGCAAAGGCATGCAGCTCGGCTTCGGTCACGGTCCCGTTGGTTTCGTTCATTTCGGCCTCCGAAGCGTAACGACGTTGTCGGCATTCATCAGGTCGCTCAGTCGCGTGCGGGCGCGAGACAGCCGTGACATGACCGTGCCAATCGGGATATCGAGCATGGTGGCGATATCCTGGTAGCTGTAGCCCTCGACCACGATCAACATCAGGATCGCGCGGCTTTCTTCGGCCAAGCTGTTGAGCGCAGCTTCGAGGCGCGCGTTTTCCAGCGGATCGACTGAGGCCTCCGGCGAGGGCAGCTCGGGGGCATCGTCGATATCGATAAAGGTGCGGCCGCCACGTTTGCGCAGGCCGTTTCGATAGACGTTGGTCATGATGGTGAGCACCCAGCCGCGCAGGTTCAGCCCGCGCCATTGGGTTCGGCGCGCCAGTACCTTTTCCACGCAGTCGTGCAACAGGTCTTCGCCGTCGGCGTCCGAGCGGGCGAGGCTACGCGAATAGCGCCGGAGCGATGGCAGGAGCGCCAGCACCTGTGCCTCGAACGGGTCGGCCACGGGGGAGGCGACCCCCGCGGCCCGGTCGGTCCGATCAGGGCCGTGCGGCATCCCACACGCCCTTCACGCCGTCGCCGGCGACATCACCAGCCTTGGTATCCTTGACGAAGAAATACAGCGGCATACCGTCCTTGGCCCATTGTTTCATGCCGTCCTTGCGGTCGACGATCGAGTATGCGCCGGAAGCCTTGGCTTTTCCATCGGCCATGAACGGGGGCCAGGCCTTGGCGCAATCGTCGTAGCAATTCGAGACGTCCTTCTTGTCGTTCTTGAAGGTGTAAAGCGTCATGCCCTTCTCATCGGCCAGGACCTTGCCTTTCGAGCTTTCCATGGTCTTGACCGGCGCTGCGGCGAAGGCCGCGGTGGCGGCGGCAGTCGCCAGAATGAGCACCGGCAGAAATTTGATGGCTTTCATGGTGTTTCTCCTCGAATGTTGGACGGACGAGCGGTCCAGGCCCCGCGTTTTGCGTTGCCGGACATGAGACACCGTGAGGCCGGAGTTTATTCCCAGTTTTGCTCGAGTTTTTACGGCTTGCCTATCAACCCCGAATCCTGCCAAGTCGCGCAATGCAACTCGCGCCGCAACAAGACGAAGCGCTGAAGGCCGTTTCCAAATGGCTGAAGGACGGGCGTTCGCCGCTTTTTCGCCTGTTCGGTTATGCCGGAACGGGCAAGACGACGCTTGCGCGCCATTTTGCCGAGAATGTCGATGGCGAGGTGTTGTTTGCAGCGTTTACCGGAAAGGCCGCGCAGGTTCTGCGATCGCGCGGTGCCAGCAACGCCAAGACCATCCATTCGCTGATATACCGCCCGCGCGGTGAAGAGTCGGTTGAAAACGAAGAGACCGGCAAGACTTCGATCGCGCCGATGTTTGCGATCAACCGGCAGAGCCCCGTCGCCAAGGCGGCGCTGATCATCGTCGACGAATGTTCGATGGTGGATGAGGCGCTCGGCAAGGACCTGATGAGCTTCGGCACACCGATCCTGGTGCTCGGAGACCCCGGCCAGCTTCCGCCGGTGAGCGGTGGAGGGTACTTCACCAATGAGGAGCCGGACTACCTTTTGACGGATATCCACCGTCAAGCGCGGGACAATCCGATCATCCAGATCGCCATGCAGGTGCGCGAGGGCAAGGAGATCATGCACGGCGACTACGGAACCGTGAAGGTGATTTCCAAGAACGAAGTGACGCAGCCGCTGGTGCTTGAGGCGGATCAGGTCTTGATCGGCACCAACAAGACGCGAAAGCGCTACAATCAGCGCCTGCGCGAGCTGAAGGGATTTACGACGGAGTATCCGCAGTCCGGCGACAAGCTTGTCTGCCTGCGCAACGACCCGACGAAGGGTCTGCTCAACGGTTCGCTCTGGCAGGTGATGACGTCTTCCAAGGAAACGACGAAGCCGGGCATCAACCTTTTGATCCGCCCGGAAGACGACGACATGGATCGCGGTGCCGCCAAAATAAAACTGTTGAAAACCGCATTCGAGAATGTGGAAGGCGAAATTCCATGGACGACCCGCAAGCGCTACGACGAATTCGACTACGGCTATGCGCTGACGGTGCACAAGGCTCAGGGTTCGCAGTGGAACAACGTTGTACTTTTTGACGAGAGCTGGGCCTTTCGCGACACGCGGGAACGGTGGCTCTACACCGCGATCACCCGGGCAGCCGAGACGTTGACGATCGTTCGCTGACTTGATTTTTTTCCGACTGGCCGTCCTTTTCGCCGAATTGCCGGCCGCGCGATTGCGCGACCGGTCAGGTCTTGACGATCCCCAATAGGACGGCTTTCGCCACCGCCTGGAAGCGGTTGTTGGTTCCGAACTTCTGGATGACGGCAGCTTCGAGAGCCTGGGCTTCTTCCAACCTGATCTCCATCTCGCGGGCAATCTTCACAGCCGTCTGGCCCTCCACCATCAGTTCCAGGCAGCGACGTTCCTGGTCGGTCAGGGCAGACTGATCGCGATTATCGTTCAGGCGGTCGGTTTCGGCAGCGCTGTCGTAATCGAGCAGTTCGGTTACCAGTTGCATCTGTCGATGCAGGGTCGAGACCTCCGAGGTCAGTTCACGCTTGCGGGAAAAAAGCGCGTTGTGGAATATATCTTCCGCTGCTTCCTGCGTCTCCGCCTTATGCAATTCATCCATCATCTCCTGGATGACGGCGATCGACATCCCGGTTTCGCGGCAGATATTGATCACGGCCATCCGCAGCACGTCGCTTATGCCGTAGACGCGCATAAGCCCGATGCGATCAGCTGATATCAGCCCCTTTTCCTCGTAGAAATGCAATGTCCGGTGGGTCACGCCAAAGGCGTTCGCCATGTCAGCAATAGCGATTGGTCCGCTCGGCAAGTCCGGCGGCAATGCCGCTGCAGGCAGAAACCGGTATTTCGCACGGGCCTCCGAGGCAAGTTTGGCGGCAGCAAACAGACGTTTGGAACCGTCAGGCATGAACCTCTCCTTTGTGTTCTAATTTTTCATCCACCTCACGTCTGTCGTCTTGCTAGCTCTGATGCCTCGATGTCCTGAACTCGTGTTTCCCCGACGTTTCGCTGAGGAGGCCGATGCAGCGCAGATCGTCGATGCCATAGCGATGCAACCCGCGACCCCTTGGTCGCAAACGTCATCGATCCGCCCGCTGACGCGTGGCGGCTATGGCAGGCTTTGCCTCCTTACAATTCCGTCAGCCTCTGGTGGCGGACCCCTCAGTCAAGACCGTAACGAGTTTTATGTGGATTAGGAATCGCCCGAAGGAGGTAGCGCCGGGGCGAACCCACTGAGAATGCGGGTGACGCCATCAATCTTTTGCATGAGTCGATGTTGGAATCTCGTTGGCCTCCGGCCGGCTATTGGCCTAAAAGCGGGGCATCCGTTCTCACAGCCAAACGTGGACCTCAATCATGCCCGCCAAGCTCTCCGTGAACCTCAATGCCATTGCCATGCTGCGCAATCGCCGCGACCTGCCGTGGCCGAGCGTCGAAGCGCTTGGGCGCATTGCGCTTCAAGCCGGAGCGAGCGGGCTGACGGTCCATCCGCGCCCGGACCAGCGGCATATCCGCTTCTCCGATCTGCCGGTCATTCGCGCTCTGATCGACGATGAGTTTCCACAAGCGGAGTTCAACATCGAGGGCTATCCCACCGACGAGTTCTTCGAGCTTTGTGCCGGTGTTCAACCGGAGCAGGTGACGCTGGTGCCAGACGATCCGGCGCAGGCAACCTCGGACCACGGGTGGGATTTCCGCCGGAATCGCGACTTTCTGACGGGCGAGATCGCCAGGTACAAGAAGCTCGGGTGTCGGGTGTCGTTGTTTGCCGATGGCGACGGCGATGCGGAGGCGGTATCGGTCGCCAAGGCCGTCGGCGCCGACCGGATCGAGCTTTATACCGGCCCTTACGGCGGCTGTTACGACGCACCGGAGCGTGCCGCGCCGATCCTCGATGCGCTGGGTAGAACTGCGGATGCGGCAATTGCGATCGGCCTTGCCGTCAACGCTGGCCACGACCTGACAGTCGCTAATCTGCCACCGCTGATCAAGCGAATTCCCGATCTCGCCGAGACATCGATCGGTCACGGGCTGACGGCCGATGCTCTGGAATTCGGCATGGCTGAAACAGTTCGTCGCTTTCGCCGTGCCTGCGGACAGTCGGTCTGATCGTTTAGGGAGGGCCCGCCGCCGATGCGGGGCGGGCCTTCCTGTTCAAGGAATTAAGCTGCCAACGCGGCCTTGTGCTTTTCCAGGAAGCCCTTGAGCGTCTGCGGCTCCTTGCCGGTCAGCTTCTTGAAATCGCCGGTGACGGTTTCGAAATTGCCAGCGCGGATATTGGCGTCGGCGGATACCAGCATGTCGACCAGGAATTTCGGCAGGCCCGCGCCGGTCATGCCGCCGGCGAGCTGTTCGTCGTTGACCTGCACGACCTGGAGAGGCCTGCCAGTGACCTCCGTGACGACTGCGGCGACCTCCTCAATCGTAGACGCACGGTCGCCGGTCAATGTGTAGACGGCGTTTTCGGTAGAGCCAGAAGCGAGGGCGGCTGCAATGGCGAGTGCGCAGTCTTCGCGGGAGATATTGGGAACGCGGCCAGTGCCAGCCGCGGTGTACCACTTCCCGTCCTGCAAGCTGTGCGGCAGGCCCATCAGGTAGTTGTCGAAATACCAGGCGTCACGCAGGATCGTGTAGCCGATGCTGCTCGCCTTGATGGCTTCCTCGGTGCCGAGATGATCAGGCGCGAAGGTGACCAGCGATTTGTCCGGGCTTGGCATCGACGTATAGAGGATATGCTTGACGCCTGCCTTCTTGGCAGCATCGATTGCCGCCTTGTGCTGGACGAGCCGCTTGCCGGGCGTGTCGAGCGCATCGGTGCTGATGATCAGCAGGCGATCGACGCCGGCAAAGGCTGCGGGTAGGGTGGTGGCATCGTCGAAATCCGCCTTGCGGACGACGACGCCCTTGGCGGCAAGGCTGCTCAGCTTTTCAGGGCTGCGGGTGGCAGCGATGATGCTGCCGGGCGAGACATGGTAGGTCTCGATCAGGTGGCGGATCACGCTCTGGCCAAGCTGGCCGGCGGCACCGGTGACGAGAAGAGTGTTGCTCATGTGGGCGTTCCTTTGTTTCCCTGGTGTCGGCCATCTTGCCCGACGGACATCGGTCTCAAAAAGAGACTAACACTAGAATAGGAATTGACTGCACGCTGTAAAGGAGGCAGGTTTTCGACCGTACGTTACCAAAAGGGAACCATCATGGCCGGAACCGTCGTCAATCTGCGCAACGCCGTAGAGCCAGCGCGCTGCATCGATATCAGCAAGCTGGATTTTTCCAACTGCCCGGTGCGCGATGTCATGCAGCAGATCAATGGCAAGTGGTCGACGCTGCTGATCGAATGCCTGTCGCAGAAACCCTATCGCTTCGGCGAGCTAAAGCGCATGGTTCCTGACATTTCACAGCGCATGCTGACCCAGACGCTGCGCGACCTGCAGCGCGACGGCTATGTCGATCGCGAGGTATTTCCAACCAAACCGCCGAGCGTCGAATACCGACTGACCGACCTTGGCCGCTCGCTCTATGCGCCACTGGCAGAACTGCTGAACTGGGCAGAGGCAAACCACGACGCAGTGAGGGCTGCTCGGACACGTTTCGACGAGGCCGCGGGCTGAAGATTGGGATAGGGCGCCGATATCTTGCCGGCGCCCCTTGCTTATTTCTTAAAGCGTTCGGTGGCAAAGACGAGTAGGGCGACGACGGGGAAGCAGACGCCGATCCAGGATGTGAGGTTCCAGCCGCCCGTCGCATAGGCCCAGCCACCGATGGCGGAGCCGATGGCGCCGCCGGCGAAGAACGTCGCCATGTAAAGGCCGTTCAGGCGGCTGCGGTGTTCGGCGCTTAAGGCATAGATCGCTCGCTGGCCGATGACGAGGTTTGTCTGCACGCCGAAATCGAGCAGGACGCCGGAGAGCGTCAGCATGACGAGCGCCAGCGTCGAACCGCCGCCGGAGACATGTGCAAGCAGCAACGCGCCGATCGCGAGCAGCATGGCGAATGCGGTTGCCCACATCGAATATCCGCGGTCCGCCAGTCGCCCGGCAATCGGTGAGGCGACGGCACCGGCAGCCCCTGCCAGCGCGAAGAGGGCGATGCCGTTCTGGCTGAGACCGAAAGCGGGGCTGGCAAGCAGCAGCGGCGTCGTCGTCCAGAACAGGCTGAAGGCGCCGAACATGCAGGCCTGGTAAATGGCCCGGCGCTGCAGCAGCGGAGTGCGCAATGCGAGATGGCCCATCGAGGCAAGCAGCTGGGCATAACGCAATCTGGTATGGGGAATGCGGACCGGCAGTACGGCGCGCAGCACGCCGGCCAGGGCGACCATGACGATCGCCGACAAGATATAGACTGCGTGCCAGGACGAATATTCAGCCAGGAAGCTGGCTGCCGGCCGCGCCAGCATGATGCCGCAGAGCAGGCCGCTCATGACATTGCCAACGACTTGGCCGCGGGTCGCATCGGGGGCCATATGTGCCGCGAAGGGTACCAGCACCTGCACCGCGACGGAGCCGAGGCCGATACAGAGTGATGCGAGCAGGAACAGTGCCGGCGACCAGGCGAAGGCCGCCGCAATCAGGGCGATCGCCGCACAGCCGATCAGTGTCAGCACGAGCTTGCGGTTCTCCAGGAGATCGCCGAGCGGCACGATCAGGAGCAGACCGAGGCCATAGCCGATCTGCGTCAGCGTGACGATCAAGCCGGTTGCGGCCGGCGTGAAGCCGAGTGCTGCACTGATCGGGCCGGCGAGGGGCTGGCCGTAATACAGGTTTGCGGCCACCAGCCCGCAAGCGGCGGCGAACATGAAGGTCATCCAGGGCGAGATAGTCTTATGCGGTATCGCGGCTTCTTGGGTGGCTGCGGCGGTGGAGGTCATGCGGGTTCCTCGAGGGGCGTGCGGATGCGACCGAGCGAACCCGGATCAAAAATTGCGAAATCAGTTCAACAGTTTCAACGCAGTCTCGGCGACCGCGGACATTTCTTCATGGCTCCGACCGGTCTTGCCGACGAGGCGCATGCCTTTCATCAGGCACAGCAGGGTGCGCGATGTCGTCGCGACGTCTATATGATCGGGAATCGAACCATCTGCTTTGCCCAGGCGGAGCAGATCGACGAGGAGCTGTTCGTTCTGTTCGAAGGCGAGGGCAACGCGCTTTGCTGCCTCGTCGTCGAACAAGCCGAGATCGGTGGCACTGCCGACCACCAGGCAACCGCAACGCCCCTGCGCACCGTGCGAAGCGTCGGCGTATACGTTGAGCAATGCAATTACCTTCTCGCGCCCGGAGCTTGCAGCTGCCACCTTCTCGTCGACGATTTTCCGGCGGATGGTGCGATAGTGATCGAAGGCAGCGAGAAAGATGCCGCGCTTGTCCTTGAACGCCTTATAGACGCTGCCCGATGTCAGACCCATGGCTTCCGTCAACTCGCTGATCGACGCAGCATGATAGCCGCGCTCGGAAAAGACAGCGAGAGCCTTGTCTAGAGCTGCGTCCATGTCGAATTCGCGTGGACGGCCGCGAAGCCTGGTGGCCTGAATCGTTGATGTGATCATTCCCCTTGAATAGGGAATGATCGTTTCCAAATCAATCGAAATTTTGCGATGCAGCAAGTCTGCTCGAAACCGAACCACGTCCATTTAGTGCCAAGACGTCGTAGATCGTCTGTTGTGGATTTGCGTGTGTTAAAATTATATAAAATCTAAGAGAGTTGGAACATCTGGTGTCGCGGCACGTTTATCGACAGATCTCCAAAAAAACATTGGGAAATTGTGCCGGTACTTCCAAATTATTTTCAACCTAAAATATTAATAATGGAAATTTCCATGTGTAGCCCCACATCTCCAGCCCGTAATTTCTTCAATCTACGCCATCGTTGGGAAATGCCAATGATCCGGCTTTCCCTAATAATCACGTTGTTGGCGTTTGCGCTTGCCATCGGACTGATTGAGCTTGATCAAACGGATTGGGCGAAAGGTCTCGATAGCGATGCGCATGACGCTATTTTTTCGCTGGAAATGGCAATCCTTTTGCCCTTGGCTCCGGCTGCTATCTATCTTCACAGGTTTTTTGCGGCTGCCGTTGCGCGCAGCAATTCAATTCTCATCGGTCCGAAGCAATTTCCTGAACTATTTGCCGTTTATCAAGAGCTTGGTCGACGCCTGGCGATGGCACATTTGCCGCGACTCTATTTGACGAACGGCAACGGTGTCGTGAATGCATATGCGCTGTCATGCAATCGGCGGCATAACTACGTTGTCATCCATTCTGAAATTGCATTGCTTTTGCCGACTTCGCCGGAGATTGTTGAGTTTGTGCTGGCGCATGAACTCGCACACCACAAACTGGGCCATGTATCATTGTGGCGAATAATCATTTCGTTGGTTCCAAATACCCTGGTTTTGCCAGGACGGGCGACGACATGTGCCCAGGAATATTCCGCGGATCGCGTAGCGATGGCGGTTTGCCCTCATCACGCTAGCTCAGCCCGGTTGCTGGCAGTTGGCCCTTGGCTCGAAAAAGTGGTCAACCCTGTGGCTTGGAACGAGCAATGTACGGAGGAGCGTGGAGAGTTTTTCGTTCGCATAGCAAACGCACTGTCCACGCACGCCGTATTGGTCAAGCGCTTCAAAGCTTTGAAAGACATCGAGAGCGATGGCTTTTCACGTCATGGCGACATGTTTTGATCGGAACGCCTTGGGCTGCCTATATCTGGTTCCACCGGCGGATGACGGGCTCGGCGAGGTCGTGCTCGTAGCCGAGAACGCTGATGCTCGTCGTGTCCAAGACGAAGCGGGCGCCGTCTTCCGGCGGAAGGCCGAGCCACCGGGCGCCCAGGACCCGCAGGAAGTGCGAGCTTGAAAACAGCAGGATCCTCGCATTGGCCTCTCGGATCTGGCCGATGATCGCGTCCGCCCTTGCACCGACGTCGGCTGCCGCTTCCCCCTCGGGGCATCCGTCTCGAAACAGCTGCCAGTCGGGACGCTCGGCGTGGATCTGCTTGCTGGTGAGCCCTTCGTAGGCGCCGTAGTCCCACTCCGCCAGATCATCCTTGACCACACGCTCGGAGCCGAAGCCTGCTAGCGCGCAGGTGTTCATGGCGCGCTGGGACGGGCTTGACCAGACCGCGGCAAACGACTGTCCCTGCAGACGGCCGGCAACGCCACGCGCGGCCTCCTCGCCCCTGCTCGTCAGCGGAATGTCGGAACGGCCGGTATGTCTTCCGGACAGACTCCATTCTGTTTCACCATGTCGAACCAGATAAATTTCGGGAAAGGTGCTGCTCATCCAAAGGCCTCTCGATAGCGCCGGGCGCTGCGGTTCCGCCCGGCTGGGGATCCTGGTTTAGAAGTGATTTCAGCCCGGTAGATCATGCGGCTTGCTCACCTTATCCGATCTTCCAACCGCTGCCGTCAACCGTCGGCCATCGACAATCAAGCGGCCAGCCAAGGCGATTTCGCCACGCAAACGCCAAATTTGGCGGGTTTCCGAATGCTCTTCGGTCTGGTACGTGAGCAATTAGAAATATTAGATGTCCGAAACCGGGGCGGCGTAAAGGAAATAGTTACCAAGATTCTTCATTCTTCCAAACAGTCGGCAAGTGGCGACGGGAGTGGGTATTCGGCGCTTGCCGGTCGCCACACTGACCGTAGTCGAGTTGCGTCATGTGATGCGGCCGGGTTTGAGTCAGTAGTTTGGAAGACGAGTATCATGGCGTTTGCGACCGAGACCTTCAATGACGTCAGTCCGTTCAGCGGATTTGTGCTTCCTTCGCGTAGGTTTCGTGGAGTTCTCGCCAGTGCGGTCGCGATCGGCGTTGTAACCGCCTCGCTAGCATGGATGGTGGCGACGCTTGCCACGATGCAGACGATGGCCGTGTCGCTTTCGCCGGATCGCAATAGCCTGACGCGGGTTTCGCTTGCGCCGCGGACGAACTTGCCTGCCGCGGAATCCCAGGGCCAGCGCCTCGTTCATGTGACCAAATTTTCGCGCCTGCACCCGCTTCTGTCCGCAGACCAGCAGGCATTGAGCGATGCGGTCGCCGTTGCAAAGGGAAACCGCGAAAACGCGACCCGCAAGCTTGCAGCCGCCGTAGTCCAGAATGCGCTCAGGGTGGCGCTTGCCAACGCCGCGTCGCGGCCGGTGATCGATACCACGGCGGTCGCGGCCATTGCTCCCATGACACCACCAATTGCTGCTAACGAAAAGCGTGTCGACATCGCGCTTGCGGGTTCGGCCAAACCGGACGCAGATCGCGGGTCGGGCGGAATGGCGGCGATGGCGGTCAGGGCTGCCGACAGTGCCTCGCTCGGCGACAGCGTAGTCGCGAAAGCCGAACCCGTGACCGCTGAAATCGGCCCCATGGAGAGAGCAGTCGGTGTTGCGCTCGCCGATGCCGCATCGCCGCAAGCCGACGACGTCGTGGACTTCGTGCCGCCGATACCGAGCGCAAGGCCGATTGCGGCGGCCGCTGCGACACAGACCGCTTCATTGACAGACGACGCCTCTTCGGAAGACCCGTTCAATCTTGTGATGGCAAATGCCGGGTCGTCTTCAGACGAAGACCCGCTTGATAGTGTGCCGCTTCCCGCCGCCAGGCCACGCGGGATGACAGGAAGCGCCCGTTCGGCCGCCGAGCAGCGTTTCCGTCGGCCGAGCGAACCGGTACTGGCCTATGCGCGGGCTGACGACGGCGTTACCGAGGATGCGCCGACGTTCAACAATGCGATTTCGCTGCCGGGCGGTCACAACCGTGTCGCCGTCTACGACATCTCTGCCGGAACAGTTTACCTGCCAAGCGGCGAGCGGCTGGAGGCTCATTCCGGGCTTGGCAACATGCTCGATAATCCGCGCTTCGTGAGCACGAAGAACCGCGGCCCAACACCGCCGAACACCTATGCGCTGACGTTGCGGGAATCCATGTTCCATGGCGTGCAGGCGCTGCGTCTGACGCCGATCGCCGGCGGTACAGTCTATGGTCGGACCGGGTTGCTCGCCCATACCTACATGCTTGGCCGGCGCGGCGATTCCAATGGCTGCGTGGTCTTCAAGGATTACCGGCGGTTCCTTGCTGCCTTCCAGCGCGGCGAAGTCAACCGCATGGTCGTGGTGCCGCGTCTATCAGGCTCGAGCACGCGCGTCGCCTCGCGCTGATCGGCGATAAACGACGTCGTCGCCGCCTTACGCCGCGTTTCTCCCCGTCGCCCTGTCCTCCAGGAGTGCGAAATCGACCGCTGCCCTTGCGTGGATTGCGGTGGTATCGAAGCCGGGGAGGGCCAAGCCGTGCGGGTCGAGGATGAGGCAGATTTCCGTGCAGCCGAGGATGACGCTGTCGGCGCCTGCAGCCTTTGCCCGGTCTATGACGGCCATCAGCTTTGCGCGCGATGTGTCGTGGATCCTGCCGGCGCAAAGCTCGTCGAAGATGATGTTGTGCACAGTGGTCCGGTCGTCCGCCTCGGGCACCATGACCTCCACGCCGAGGGCCGCCATATGGTCGACATAGAAGCCGTGCTCCATCGTGTAGCGGGTGGCTAGCAGCAACGGTCGCTTGCATCCGGCCGACTTCAATGCGGCCGTCGTTTCGTCGATGATATGGATCAGCGGGATCGAAATCCGGGCGGCAACCTCGTCGGCGATCAGATGCATGGTGTTGGTGCAGATCAGCACGCAATCGGCGCCGGCCAATTCGAGTTTCGAGGCGACATCGCCGAGGCGGGCTGAGGCATCGTCCCAACGGCCAGCCTTCTGCAACGCCACGATCTCGGCAAAATTGACGGAGTGCATCAACACCTCAGCCGATGAGAGGCCGCCGAGTTCGGCGCGGACCATCTCGTTGACGAGGCGATAATAGACCGCCGAACTCTCGAAACTCATGCCGCCGATCAGGCCGATGGTGCGCATTTTTGCTGTTCTCCGTTTTTGTCTTCAGGCCCCATATTGCGACGATTCCGCTGCGACGTCTTTGCGTTCTTTTGTTTCATCAGCTAGCATTGTCACGATTTATTGCGCATAATCGACAGAACGCGCAAAACTGACGCGTCAACCTGGAGGATGCCGCCATGCTGGATGACCGCGACCGCAAGATTCTCGATTTTCTGCAGGCCGATGCCGGCATTTCGGTGACCGATCTTGCAGAGCGTGTGGCGCTTTCCGTTTCGGCCTGCTCAAGGCGCATCCAGCGCCTGGAGGAAAGTGGCCACATCGCCAGGCGCATCGTCGTGCTCAACCGCGAGAAGATGGGGGTGCCGACAACTGTCTATGCGCTGATCAAGACGGCGCATCATTCCGATGAGTGGATCGAGAAATTTCGAAAGTCGATCAGCGATATTCCCGAAATCGTCGAGGCGCACCGATTGACGGGAAATCACGACTACATTCTGAAGATCGTGTTGCCCCGCGTCGAGCACTACGACGTCATCTACAAGAAGATCGTCCGCAGGGTCGAACTCTTCGACGTTGCGGCATCGATATCGATGGAAGAGCTGAAAAGCGGTATCACCATTCCCGTCAGCTATGCCGAGTGACGGCTATCAGATCGCTTCATAGGCGAAGAACAGGCCGATCAGCACGATGCTGAGGAGGCCGACAAGAAAACACTGATCGGCGATGGTTTCCAACCGCTTGCTCAGGGCTTGCTTCTGAATATTGCGGATCGACAAATAGGACGTCGCAGCGCTTGCCAGGAACAGCAGCGAGGCGAAGGCCGCATATTCGTCGACATGGCTTGGCCCGATGCGACCTTCGACGACCTTCACCAGCCCAATCAGCGTGGTGCATACCGCGATCATCGTTCCTGACGTCGGAAGGATATGCCGCGATAGCGACCGTTCTTCGCGGCCGGTTTCCGCCTTTTCTACCATTACGTTTCGCCCCGTTTATGCCATTTGAGGCAACCTGAATAAATGGGTGGCGAAGGTCAAAGGCTTTCGCGCCATGTCGACCAGGGTTGCACGGGTGCCATGCGCTGGCGGTAGATTGATGCCAGGCCACAACGGCCCTAGGTTAGCCACGGGGCCCACGAGGGAATTTTTATGCAGGAACATCATGTTGTCGTCATCGGTGGTGGATTTGCGGGGTTGCAACTGGTCAATGGTCTCAAGGGGGCGCCCGTCCGCATAACGCTGATAGACCGGCGCAATCATCACCTTTTTCAGCCGCTGCTTTACCAGGTCGCAACGACGCTGCTTTCGACCTCCGAAATCGCCTGGCCGATCCGCAGCCTCTATCGCGACCGGCCCGAGGTGACGACGTTGCTGGCCGAGGTCACCGGCATCGACCGGCAAGCAAAAACGGTCCTTCTGAAAGGTGGCGAGAGCATTGGTTATGACACGCTGGTTCTGGCCACGGGCGCCACGCACGCCTATTTCGGCCATGACGAGTGGGAGCCGGTGGCGCCGGGGCTGAAGACGCTGGAGGATGCGACGACGATCCGCCGCCGTGTTCTTCTGGCCTTTGAACAGGCTGAGATGGAAACCGATCCTGCGGTCCGCGAGGCCTTGCTGACCTTTGTGATCGTCGGTGCCGGGCCGACGGGCGTCGAACTCGCGGGCATTATCTCTGAGCTGGCGCGCGTGACGCTGCCGCCGGAGTTTCGCCATATCGACACGCGGACGACCAAGGTGATCCTGGTCGAGGCGGGGCCGCGGGTTCTCTCAAGCTTTGCCGAAGATCTTTCCGCCTATGCACAGAAGACGCTGGAGAAGCTCGGGGTAGAGGTCCGCCTCGGTCATGCGGTTACCGCCTGCACGGCGGAAGGCGTGACGATGGGGGACACGTTTGTGCCCTGCCGCACGATCGTCTGGGCGGCCGGGGTGCAAGCTTCGCCGGCGGCGACCTGGCTTGGCGCGCCGGCCGATCGGGCCGGACGGGTGGTCGTCGACCCGGCGCTCAGGGCGCCCGGCGAGGAGGATATTTTCGTGGCTGGCGATACGGCCATGGTGATCTGGGAAAGCGGCAAGCCAGTGCCTGGCATTGCGCCCGCGGCCAAACAGCAAGGCGCCTATGTCGCCAAGGTCATCAGGGCCAGGCTTGCCGGTCGTCCTGCGCCAGCGCCGTTTCGCTATCGACATCAGGGAAGCCTTGCAACCATCGGAAAAAGCGCTGCAATCATCGATTTCGGCTGGCTGAAGCTGCGCGGTTGGCTCGCCTGGTGGATATGGGGCATCGCCCATATCTACTTCCTGATCGGCACGCGCTCACGCTTGGCTGTCGCCTTGAGCTGGGTCTGGATCTACATGAGCCGCCAGCACAGCGCCCGGCTGATCACACAGAAGGAAACGATGCGGGAGGAATAGAAGAAGGATCAGTGACTCCCAGCTTCTCTCGTCATGCTCGGGCCTGTCCCGAGCATCTATAACCGGATTGATCTACGGCAGATCCTCGGCACGAGGCCGAGGATGACGGCGAATAGCGAGCGTGGTTTGTCAACAGGCTAAAGGGCGGCTCAGGAGAGCCGCCCTTTGCCATCTTGTCGCAACGATATCAGGCGAGGGTCGCGATATCGATGACGAAGCGGTAGCGCACGTCGCTCTTCAGCACGCGCTCATAGGCTTCGTTGATGTCCTTGATGTCGATCATCTCGATCTCGGCGACGATGTTGTGCTCGCCGCAGAAGTCGAGCATTTCCTGCGTTTCCTTGATCGAACCGATGCCGGAGCCGGTCAGGCTCTTGCGGCCGCCGATGACCGAGAAGGCATGGACCGGGACCGGATGTTCCGGAACGCCGACCAGCACCATGGCGCCGTCGATCTTCAGCAGGTTAAGATAGGCGTTCCAGTCGATGACTGTGCCGACCGTGCAGATGATGAGATCGAAAGTGCCGGCGAGCTTCTTGAATGTTTCAGCATCGCTCGTTGCGTAATATTCCTTGGCGCCGAGCTTCAGGCCGTCTTCCTTCTTGGAAAGCGACTGGCTGAGGACGGTGATGTCAGCTCCCATCGCCGCGCCGAGCTTGACGCCCATGTGACCGAGACCGCCCATGCCGACGATCGCGACCTTCTTGCCGGGGCCGGCATTCCAGTGGCGAAGCGGCGAGTAGAGGGTGATGCCGGCGCAAAGAAGCGGTGCACCGGAATCAAGCGGAACATTTTCCGGGAAGGAAAGGACATAGCCTTCCTTGACGACGATGGAGTCCGAATAGCCGCCATAGGTCGGCGTCGTGCCGTCGGCCTCGAAGTCGTTGTAGGTCTGGACGAGACCGGGCATATACTGCTCGAGATCGACATTGCGCGTTGCATGACCGACGCAGGAATTGACGAAGCAGCCGACGCCGACGTGATCGCCGACCTTGAACCTGGTGACGCTTTCACCGACGGCTGTGACTACACCGGCAACCTCATGGCCCGGAACCATGGGATACTTTGAATTGCCCCATTCGTTGCGTGCCTGATGGATGTCGGAGTGGCAGAGGCCGCAATACTTGACCGAGATGACGACGTCATCGGCATTCGGTTCGCGGCGCTCGAAGGTGAAGGGGGTGAGCGGCTTGGACGCGTCGGTCGCGGCATAGCCTTTTGCAATAGCCATCTGTAACTCCATTTAAGGTGAGGGGCTGAGAATATGTTCGAACTATGCAATATTTAGACGCCGGGGTGTTAGAGCGATCCTGCAAGCTTTATGTATGATCCTGCAAATCTGCCCTTCGCCGTATTTCTCGGAGCGGCGGGTCGGCATAGCTAGGTAACGATCCGAAAACAGCTGGTTGCGCATGACACTGCCATTTCATCCTCATTCCGAGATCGCCTCGATCATTGCCCGTTTTGCCACCGACGATGGGGATTTTCCGACCGCGATCGACAATCTCAGCCTTTTCCGGCGCTGTTCGCCGACCCAGCCGCTGCATTCTGCCTACAAACCCGGATTCGCGATCGTGGCTCAGGGCGCGAAAAGACTGACGGTCGGAACGGATGTCTACCGCTACGGAGCCGGCCACTATATCCTCACCTCGCTCGATCTTCCGGTTGCTTCGCATGTCACCGAGGCGAGCGTGGAGACGCCATACCTCTGTTTCGGCCTCGCGATCGACAGCGAAAGACTGAGCGATCTTCTCGCGCGGGTCAGCATTCCGCGGCCGGCTGCAGCAGACGGCATGCGAGGGCTTGCGGTCAACATCGCCAGTCCCGAATTGCTCGACGCATCGCTCCGGCTGCTCCGGCTTCTCGACCGCCCTGAAGACATTGCCGCAATGGCACCGCTGATCGAGCAGGAAATCCTCTATCGCCTGCTGACCGGGCCCGATGGGCCGCGGCTGCTGCACATCGCGCTTGCCGAAAGCCAGAGCAACAAGGTGGCGCGTGCCGTCGGCTGGATCCGCGCCAACTTCACCGAGCCGTTGCGCATCGAGGACCTGGCGGAACGCGTCAACATGAGCGTCTCGTCGCTGCACCATCATTTCAAGACGGTGACGGCGATGACGCCGATGCAATATCAGAAGCAGCTTCGCCTGCATGAAGCGCGGCGGCTGATGCTGATCGAACGGCTCGACGTTGGGACTGCCGGCCATCGCGTCGGATACCAGAGCCCATCCCAGTTCAGCCGCGAGTACAGCCGCCTATACGGATTGCCACCACTCAGGGATGTCGAAGGCATGCGCAGCCCGATCGCCGCCGAATAGGCCGTTCGACGTCTTCCCTTAGCCATCTTTCGATCGCAAAAATCCTCGACGTCACGCGCGAAAAGCGCTTGACGACGCTTCATCTCTGCGCGATAAGGCTTGCGAACCGTACGGTACGGTACGTATTTGGGAGTGGCAATCTTGCCAAGCGATGCAGCACAGTCGAGCGAATTTTCTCCGCGCCAGAACGCCGTTCTGGAGCAGGCGCTTCTGCTGCTGGTCGATGGTGGCGAGAAGGCGCTGACGACGTCGGGCGTTGCGCGGGCAGCCAATTGCTCCAAGGAAAGTCTTTATAAGTGGTTCGGTGATCGCGACGGGCTTCTGTCGGCGATGATCGCCTATCAGGCGAGCAAAGTCCGGACGTTCGAGCGCAACGGCGAGCGGCTGACGGCTGCGAGCCTGCACGACCATCTTGTCATCTTTGCCCGTGATCTTCTCGAGGTCCTAGCCGGAGACGTTTCGCTGGCTCTCAACCGGCTGGCGATCGGCCAGTCGAACCGCGACGGGTCGAAGCTCGGCACGCTCTTGCTGGAGCGCGGGCGACGGCAGATCGACAAGCGTGCAGGTGGGCTTATCGATGCCGGGAAGCGGGCAGGGCTGCTGCGCTTTTCCAACGGCGACGAGGCCTATCATACACTATACGGGCTCGTGGTTTCCGACCTGCATGTGCGCATGCTGCTCGGAGAGCCCGGCATGAAGGATACCGGCAGCCAGGCGGAGAGGGCGGTCAGCGCTTTCCTCCGGCTCTACGGCACGGAAAAAGTTTCGGCGGAAGCGGCAGCGACCGTCTGATGGTTCGATACTGACAACAGACAAGCAAAGGGAAGGAAAAAATCAATGCGCGTCTATTACGATCGTGATGCCGATCTCAACCTCATCAAGGCCAAGAAGGTCGCAATCATCGGTTACGGCTCCCAGGGCCGCGCCCACGCACTGAACCTCAAGGACAGCGGCGCACAGAACGTTGCGATCGCGCTCAAGGCCGGTTCGCCGACCGTAAAGAAAGCCGAAGCCGACGGCTTCAAGGTCATGACGGTTGCCGAAGCTGCAGCCTGGGCCGACCTGATGATGATGGCGACCCCGGACGAGCTTCAGGCCGACATCTACAAGGCCGACATCGCCGGCAATATCCGCGACGGCGCTGCAATCGCATTTGCCCACGGCCTCAACATCCATTTCGGCCTCATCGAGCCGAAGGCATCGGTCGACATCGTCATGATCGCGCCGAAGGGCCCCGGTCATACGGTTCGCGGCGAATACCAGAAGGGCGGCGGCGTTCCCTGCCTCGTTGCCGTTCACCAGAACGCTTCGGGCAACGCACTTGAACTGGCGCTTTCCTACGCCTGCGGCGTCGGCGGCGGACGCTCCGGCATCATCGAGACCAACTTCCGCGAAGAGTGCGAAACCGATCTCTTCGGCGAGCAGGTCGTTCTCTGCGGCGGTCTTGTCGAGCTCATCCGCGCTGGTTTCGAAACCTTGACCGAAGCCGGTTATGCGCCTGAAATGGCCTATTTCGAATGCCTGCATGAAGTGAAGCTGATCGTCGACCTGATCTATGAAGGCGGCATCGCCAACATGAACTACTCGATCTCCAACACGGCCGAGTGGGGCGAATACGTTTCCGGCCCGCGCATCATCACGGCTGAGACGAAGGCTGAGATGAAGCGCGTCCTAAAGGACATCCAGACCGGCAAGTTCACTTCGGATTGGATGCAGGAATACCGTGCCGGCGGCGCTCGCTTCAAGGGCATCCGCCGCTTGAACGACAGCCACCAGATCGAGGAAGTCGGCGCCAAGCTGCGCGGCATGATGCCCTGGATCGGCAAGAACAAGCTGGTCGACAAGAGCGTCAACTAAGCGATTTCCGTGAATTAAAAAGTAAGGGCCGGGGCTTTAAGCTCCGGCCTTTGTCGTTTTGAGCCGGCTGATCAGGTCAGGCGCGACGGCCCGAAACGGCGTGATAGAGCCAAAGGACGACGACGGCTCCGATGACGGAAACCAGAAGGCTCCATATATTCAAGCCGGTAACGCCGGCCGCGCCGAAGAAATTGAATATTACCCCGCCGACAATTGCACCGACAACGCCGAGCGCAATGTCCATGATCATGCCCGAGCCGCTCTTGTTGACGATCTTGCTGCCGATGAAACCGGCGATCAGACCCAGAATAATCCACGCAAATACATTCATTTCGCACCCCTCCTTGAATGGTCACATAACACAACCATTTCAACTGTAAGCTAAATGGCCGAGATATTAAATCAAGGCCTGATCGGTCGCGCGCAATCGATCAGTAGCTTGGCATTCGCAACGGAAACTTTAGGAGGATGGGACAATGGGAATTTTTGACGACGCCGTTCCCGGCGGAAATATATCGAAGCCGATTATGATTGCGCTTGGCGCTTTGCTCGTTGGGAAGCTTCTCAGCGGCAAAGGCAACACAGACGACGAGGCCGCCACCCAGCAGGCGAATGCGCCGGCAAACGATGGCGGACTGTTCGGCGGACTGGGCGGCCTTCTTGGCAAGCTGACCGAAGCCGGCCAGGGTGCAGCCGTCGATTCCTGGGTCAAGCCGGGTCCCAATCAGCCGATCTCGCCCGGCAGTCTCGGCGGCGCGCTAGGATCGCAGACGATCAGCGATCTCGCGCGGCAAGCGGGCGTCAGCGAACAGGAGTTGCTCGAGCAGCTCGCCAAAGTTCTGCCCGGCGTCGTGGACAAGGCGACTCCGCAGGGGCAGGTGCCCAACAATGCCCAGCTCTCGGCGCTGCTGCGCTCCTGATCTGAAGGCCTTGCGCCAGTTGATACGGATGCCTTGCTCCTGAGCGGGAGCAAGGCAGTGGCCTTCTTGCAGAATTGCGGCGCAATGATCGAGTGTGATGATTGGCGCGAAAAGTGATTTCAGAGATAAGTTGAATTGTTGAAGTGAACTGACTAGTATGTTGACTAGTCAGTTAGGAGGTTGCGATGAAGCAATGGCCGGTTCAGGATGCCAAGGCGCGGTTTAGCGAATTGCTTGATGCTTCCATGGAGGAGGGACCCCAACTTGTTTCCAAACGAGGACAACCCCGCGCGGTCCTGGTTTCCATTGACGAGTGGGAGGACTTGCAGAAGAGGGCGAGGCCAACTTTGAAGGAATTGCTTCTGGCGCCCGAGCCGAGATTTGATCTGGAAATTCCGGATAGAGGCCGCTTGCGGCGTCGGAAACCTCAGGGCTTCGAATAAAGACGCCGATGTATATACTCGATACAAACATCGTCTCGGAGCTTAGGCGTCGCAAGCCCCACGGAGCCGTTGTCCAATGGCTCGGAAGCGTATCCCCAAATTCGCTTTATCTCGCGGCAATCACGGCGGGTGAAATTCAAGCCGGCATAGAAATCACACGGAAGCGAGATCTAGAAAAGGCGGATGAGATAGAGCGGTGGCTGGACCGCATGCTTCAATCAATTTCGGTGCTCGATTCCACCGCGCTGGTTTTTCGAAAATGGGCTCAACTCATGGATATGCGGTCTGACGATCTAATTGAAGATTGTCTGATCGCCGCGACGGCTATCGTTCACAACATGACCGTTGTAACCAGAAACACCAAGGATTTTGCCAATTTCCCAGTCTCGACCTTCAATCCATTCCTTACACCGCCAGCGCATCCAACAAAATAGGTCAGCAATATTGACTTATCTTTTCTTGCGTGGTTTGGTCGTCTAAAGATAAAAAATTACGAGGAAGCCCCATGTTCAATTGGGAAAACATCTTTGCGACGCGCTCGAGCCGTATGCGCGCCTCTGAAATCCGCGAACTTCTGAAGCTGTTGGAGCGACCGGATATCATCTCTTTTGCGGGGGGTATTCCCGATCCGAAGCTGTTTCCGGCGGAGGAATTCAAGCAGGCCTACGGCGATATCTTCGACGGGGAGGCCGTCAATTCGGCGCTGCAATATTCGGTCAGCGAAGGCTACAAGCCGCTGCGGGAATGGCTCGTGCAGCAGATGGCGGCGATCGGCGTTGCATGCGATCTCGAAAACGTCTTCATCGTCTCCGGTTCGCAGCAAGGGCTCGACTACTTAGGCAAGCTGTTCCTGTCGCCGAACGATACGGCGCTGGTAACGGCACCGACCTATCTCGGTGCGCTCCAGGCCTTCAACGCCTATGAGCCGAGCTACGACCAGTTGACGCCGAACGGGAATCGCACGCCCGAGGCCTATCGCATCACTGCCGAACAGGCCGGCGGTCGTGTCAAGTTTGCCTATCTCTCCGCCGATTTCGCCAATCCGACCGGCGAGACAATCGATCTTGCGGCGCGCGAAAAGCTGATCGACCTTGCCGATGATCTCGATATCGCGATCATCGAGGACGCGGCCTACCAATCGCTGCGCTACGACGGCGATCCGATTCCGCCGATCCTGTCGCTCGAAATCGCCCGCAAGGGCGATATCAACCTGACGCGGACGATCTATTGCGGCAGCTTTTCGAAGACGCTGGCGCCGGGCCTCAGGGTCGGCTTCGTCGTTGGAAACGCGCCTGTTATCCGCAAGCTGGTACTGATGAAGCAGGCGGCGGACTTGCATTCGTCGACGATCAACCAGATGGCGATCTATGAGGTTGCCCAGAGGGGGTTCGACGCGCAGGTTGCCAAGGTTCGCAAGACCTATAGCCATCGCCGGGACTGCATGCTGGCGGCGCTTGCCAAGTACATGCCGGAAGGAACGAGCTGGACGAAGCCCGAGGGTGGCATGTTCGTCTGGATCACCCTGCCGCGCGGCATGGACGGCGCCAAGCTGCTGGCGACCTCGCTGGAAACCGCGAAGGTCGCCTTCGTGCCCGGCCAGGCATTTTTTGCCGATGGCTCAGGCCCGAACACGTTCCGCGTCAGCTTCTCCTGTGCCGACGATCAGATGATCGACGAGGGTATTTCGAGGCTCGGTGCGTTGATCGCAAGCGAGATGGCAAAGCTCTGACTTCACCCGGGAAACGCCGGCTCAGATCCACACGTCGTTCTGAGCCGTCCGTTCTCCTCCAGCCTCGCCGGTATTCACGGTTCCGCGCGGCTCGATCATCATCATCCTGACCTCTGCCGCGGCGAAGGGCTTGTGCTCGACACCCCTGGGCACGACGAACATTTCGCCGGGCTTGATCAGAACCGACCCGTCCCGAAAATCGATCCGCAATTCGCCCTCGAGCACGATGAAGGCTTCGTCCGTTTCAGGATGATCATGCCAGATGAAGTCGCCGATGATCTTGGCGATCTTGAACTGGTAGTCGTTGAGCTCCGCGATGACGCGCGGCTGCCAGTGCTCGGTCAGCAACGCCGATTTTTGGGCAAGATTGATAGGGGTGTAGGTTTTCTGTTTTTCGGTTTGCATGATGCTTCCTCCATGTTGCTTGATGGAATGTCACTAGGAGGAGGGCGCGCGTCGGTCTTGAACGATTGTGCGAGTGGGGCGAGATCAGCGGCGGTCGCGGGACCGCCGCCGTCACTAGCTCACTTCTTCAAATGCGGTCCGAGCAGCGACAGATCGGCCTCACTGAGCCGATCGGTGGCGGTGTTCATCTGGTGCCAGTAGGGGTAGAGCACCTGCGGCAGGCTGACGTCGTCGAGCCGTTGGCGTTCGTCCTGGGTCAGCGTCAATTCGGCAGCAGCGAGATTGTCCTTGAACTGCGCATCCGTGCGGCCGCCGATGATGACAGACGTCACGCCTTTTCGACCGATCAGCCAGGCAAGTGCCACCTGGGCTGCCGAGACATTGCGGCTCTCGGCGATAGAGACCAGCGTGTCGACGATGTTCCAAAGCCTGTTCTCGTCGCGGATCGGCGGTTCGGTCCAGCCGGCAAACTGTCGCGTGCCTTCCGGCGTCGCCTGGTTGCGGCGATGCTTGCCCGAGAGGAGACCGCCGGCCAGCGGGCTCCAGACGAGGATGCCGAGGCCCTGGTCGATGCTGATCGGCAGGAGTTCGTATTCGGCATCGCGGGATTCGAGGGTGTAGTGGATTTGCTGGCTGACGAAACGCTCGCGGCTGTCCTTTTCGCTGACACCGAGCGCCTTCATGATATGCCAGCCCGAGAAGTTCGAGCAGCCGATGTAGCGCACCTTGCCCTGGCGGACGAGCGTATCGAGCGCCTCGATCGTCTCTTCCAGCGGCGTCTGCCCGTCCCATTCGTGGAGCTGGTAGAGATCGATGACGTCGGTCTTCATTCGCTTGAGGCTGGCCTCGCAGGCGCGTATCAGGTGATATCGCGAAGAGCCCGCGTTGTTCGGCCCATCGCCCATCGGGAAGCGAGCCTTGGTGGCAATCAGCACGCCGTTCTTGCGTGGCCCGCCGAGGATTTCGCCGAGAATCTCCTCCGAGGCACCCTGCGAATAGACATCCGCGGTATCGATCAGGTTGACGCCGGCATCGAGGCACATGTCGACCAGCCTGCGCGCTTCCCCGACGCCGAGATCGCCGACGGTCTTTGCCCAACCCTTGCCGCCGAAGGTCATGGTGCCCATCGTGATGGTCGAGATTTTCAGGCCGGAGCGGCCGAGCAGACGGTATTCCATAGGGGTTCCTCCGCGGAAAGACAGTGTCAGCAATGGTGCAGATGTTGGGGCAACAAATAGGGGCTTGGCGGCAGGGTCAAGCCCAACGGCGGTCGATGCCGTCCCAAATGGTTCAGCCGCCTGTCACATTCATGTTAACCGGCGTGGCTAAGGAACCTGTGCGAAATCACTTTGGGATGCCATCATGAAAACCTTCGTCACCGCGGTTGCCGGCCTGCTCGCCGCGAGCTTTCTTTCGGTTTCGGTGCATGCCGCCGACCTGGTGCTTTATACCAGCCAGCCGAACGAGGACGCGCAGTCGACGGTTGACGGCTTCATGGCGGCCAACCCCGAAATCAAGGTCGATTGGGTGCGCGATGGCACGCCGAAGATCATGGCCAAGCTCGAAGCCGAGATACAGGCAGGCAATCCAGTGGCCGACGTGCTCCTGATCGCCGACATGGTGACGCTGGAGCGTCTCAAGGAAGCCGGCAAACTGATGGCCTACAAGTCGCCGGAAGCCGCCAACTACGACGCCGCGCTCTATGACGCCGACGGCTACTACTATTCGACCAAGCTCATCACCACGGGTATCGTCTACAACACAGGCGCCTCGATGAAACCAACGAGCTGGCAGGACCTGACCAAGCCGGAAGCCAAGAGCCTCGTCGTCATGCCGAGCCCGCTTGCCTCCGGTGCTGCCCTCATTCACGCGCAGACGCTTGCCGACGTCGATAGCCTTGGCTGGGATTTCTATAAGAACCTCGCAGGCAACGGCGCGGTTGCTGCCGGTGGCAACGGCCAGGTGCTGAAATCTGTTGCCTCGGGCGAAAAGGCCTATGGCATGGTTGTCGACTACATGCCGATCCGCGAAAAGGCCAAGGGCGCGCCGCTTGAATTCGTGTTTCCGAAGGAGGGCGTCTCCGCGGTCACCGAGCCGGTGGCGATCCTTTCGACCGCGAAGCACGCCGATGCGGCGAAGAAGTTCGTCGACTACGTGCTATCCGAAAAAGGCCAGCAGGGCTTCCTCAAGCTTGGATATATTCCGGCAAGAGGCGGCATGGCGCTGCCTGCCGGTTTCCCTACCCGCGACAGCATTAAGGTCCTGCCGCTGAATGCCGCTGTCGCCTTGAAGAACACCGACAGGGACCTGAAGACCTTCTCATCGTTCTACGGTTCGAATTGAGCTACAAGGCCTTACTGACCCATTCTGGACGTTGAATGTACGGATATGTCCGCAGGGGAAACAGCCAGCCGGCGTGGTTGTTTCCCTTCGTCGTTTTTGTGGTGTCGATCCTGAGCGTGCTGCCCCTGGCGCGGCTGGCGGAGGCTGGCATTGCCGCGCTGCTGCGCGGCGGCGCTTATGATCTGGTCACCGATCCGGCGCTATGGCGCTCGACCTGGTACACAGTCGAGACGGCGGTGCTGGGGACGATGATTTCGCTCGCCATCGGCTGTCTCTTTGCCTTCCTGCTGACGCTGACCGACATCGCGGGCCGCAATATACTGAGCTTTCTTTTCGTGCTGCCGATGATGATACCGCCGCAGGTAACGGCGCTCGCCTGGGTACAGATGTCTGGCCCTTCCAGTCCGCTGCTGAAGGCGCTGCATATCGCGCCGCCGCTGGGCTCGCCGCAGCCGCTTTACTCGATCGGCGGTATTGCCTTGCTCTATGGCGTCCAGCATGCGCCGCTGGTCTATCTGGCGCTCCGGGCGGGGCTCATGGCCCTGCCGCGCGATGGCGTAGAGGCGGCGCGGCTTTCAGGGGCTTCCGGTTTTCGAGTTTTCCGCGACATCGTCTTTCCGCTGTCGCTGCCTGGCGTCATCGCCGGTGCGGCGATCGCCTTCGTTTCCTCGGTCGGGAATTTCGGTATCCCGGCCATCCTCGGCATTCCGGCCTCGATCTTTACGCTCTCGACGCTGATCTTCACCAAATTCTCCTCCTTCGGACCCCGGACCTTCGGCGATATCGCCGTGCTGTCGACGATGATCGCGGTGATATCGGTGGTGGGCCTTGCGGTGCAGGGCGGGGCGCTTCGCGGCCGCGACTACCGCGTCATCGGTCTGTCCGGCGCCTCGGCTGCCTTGTCGCTGGGACGCTGGCGTTATGCGGCGCTTCCTCTTCTGTGGGGGATCCTGTTCGTCATGCTCGTCGCACCGTTCTTCGCACTTGTTGCAGGCGCCTTGGTGCCGGCCTATGGGGTCCCACTCAGCTTCAGGACCGCCTCGCTGCACGCCTTTACCGAGATCCTGTTTCGCCAGACAGTGACGCGCACGGCCTTTTCCAATTCGCTGTTTCTTGCCGGCATGACGTCGATATGTCTCCTTGCGGTGACAGTCCTTGCCGCCTACTCGCTGACCAAGCGGCGGGATCTGGCAAGCCGCGTGGTCGCCGGGTTGATCGAGATTCCCTATGCGCTGCCCGGAATTATCGTCGCGGTGTCGTTCATCCTGGTCTTTGCTGCACCTTTGCCGGTGCTCCACGTCACGCTCTACGGGACGATATGGATCATCCTGCTCGCCTATTTCTCGGCCTATTTCGCCGTCAGCCTGAAGCCCGTCCTTAGTGCATTCCTGCAGCTGGATCCGGCGCTCGAAGAGGCCGCCCGTTTGTCAGGCGCCGGCTTCTTTCGCCGGCTGGCGGACATCATCCTGCCGCTGATCGCGCCGGCGGCGGGCGCGTCGGTCATCCTGGTTTTCCTGATCGCCTGCAACGAGCTGACGGTATCGGCGTTGCTCTGGTCGGCCGGAACGCAGACGCTGGGCGTCGCCATCTACAATCTCGACGATAGCGGCAGCTCCGATCTGGCATCGGCGATGTCGGTGCTGGTCGTCTGCATGGTCGTCGCGATGATGCTGTTGCTTGAACTGCTGGCCAAGCGCCTTCCAAAAGGAGTGGTGCCTTGGCGAAACTGATCCTCGATCGCGTCAGCAAGGATTTCGGCACCGGGCGATCGGCGGTCGATGGCTTGTCGCTGGAAGTGCGCGACGGCGGTTTCCTGGCGCTGCTGGGGCCGTCGGGTTGCGGCAAGACGACGGTGCTTCGCATGATCGCCGGTTTCGAGCAGCCCACGGGCGGGTCGATCCGTCTCGGTGAAAAGCTGCTGACGAACTCCGAAAGCTACCTGCCGCCCGAGCGCCGCAATATGGCGATGGTGTTCCAGTCCTATGCGCTCTGGCCGCATATGAACGTCGCCGACAATGTCGGTTATCCGTTGAAAGTGCGCGGAATTTCCGGCGAGCGCTACCGTGAAAAGGTACGGGAGGCGCTCGGGACCGTGCGCCTCGGCGACTTCGCGGACCGGCGGCCGGCGGATCTCTCCGGTGGGCAGCGTCAGCGGGTGGCACTTGCCCGCTGCCTGGTGACATCTCCCGACGTCGTGCTGCTCGACGAGCCGCTTGCCAACCTCGACCGCCATCTGAAGACCGAGATGGAGGAGACGTTCCGCGAATTCCACCAGCGCTCGGGTGCGACGATGGTCTATGTCACCCACGACCAGAGCGAGGCGATGGCGCTGGCGACCGATGTCGCGGTGATGTCCGAGGGCCGGCTGATGCAGGTGGCGGCGCCGGCTGAAATCTATGCCCGGCCGGAGGGCAGGCTGGTCGGTGGACTGGTTGGGCGGGGGTCCATCCTGTCTGTGCCCATATCGAGCGATGTCGGGCCGCGGTTGCTGGATTGGGCGGCGCTGAGAGAGGTGCTGAAGCGGCCGGGGGACGACCGTGGTCGCCCCGGGGACGACCGTGATCGCCCCGGAAATGATGGTTCACCGCGTGCAGATATCCTTGTACGTCCCGAAGACGTCATCGCCGATGCCGGGGGCGTTTCATGCGTGGTCGAGTCCTCGCTCTATGAGGGGGAGCGTTATGCGGTGCGGCTGCGGTTGCCCGATGGCCAGTCGCTCCGGGCCTACAGCCGTTTCGCGGTCGTGCCGGGGGAAAGGCTCACCGTCGTGATCCGCTCGGCATGGCGGCTCTAATTTACCTTGGGGCAGTCTGGGCGACATGGTGGTTGTTCCCGTCGTCTTCCTGTGGTTGATTTGCGCATCAGTCAGCAGGGAATCGTCTCATGTCCAGCCAAAGCTTCCCGGTTTTCGATCTCGGTGCCTTCGAGGCGGCTGGTGTCGATGAGAAGAAGCGGCTCGGCGCGACAGTGGACGCAATCTGCCGTTCGACCGGATTCCTGGCGATTGCCAATCATGGGGTCGGCGAAGATGTCATCGCCGGCATATGGGAAAAGGCCAGGGCCTTTTTCGACCAGTCTCCGGACGAAAAGCAGGGCGCGAAAGCGCCGTTTCCCGGCTATCCCTACGGCTATCTAGGCCCGGGTACCGAGGCGCTTGCCAAGTCGCGTAATGTCGATACGCCGCCCGATCTCAAGGAGAGCTTTAATGGCGGTCCTCTTGCGGTGCCTCGGGGGATGGTCGATCCGGAGGCGCTCGGCTTCTGTTATGCCGCCACTATCTGGCCGGAGAAACCGGAAGGCTTTGCCGACGCCTGGAAGGCTTATTATCGTTCGATGGAGGAACTCGCCTCCCGCATCATGCGCGTTTTTGCGGTAGGGCTGGGGCTTGAGGAACATTTCTTCGATCGCTACGTCGATGCGCCGATCAGTGCACTGCGGGCCCTCAACTACCCGGAGCAGACGGTAGCACCACAGCCGGGACAGCTGCGTGCCGGCGTCCATACGGACTACGGCAGCCTGACGATCCTCTTGCCGGAGCCCGGTTCGAAGGGTCTCGAGATCGTCGCGCCGGATGGCAGCTGGACGGCGGTCCCACCGGTGCCGGGCGCTTTTGTCATCAATATCGGCGACCTCATGGCGCTCTGGACCAATGATCGCTGGGTCTCGACCATGCACCGCGTCGTCAATCCACCGCCTGAGGAGGGTGGCATGAAGCGCCGGCAGTCGCTTGCCTTCTTCCATCAACCGAACTGGTCCGCCGAGATCGCCTGCCTGCCATCCTGTGTCGAACCAGGTGCTGCGCCGAAATATGAGCCTGTACTGTCAGGCCCGTATCTCATGGGCAAGTTCAAGTCGACCGTAACTGCCAAGGCCGGGTAAGGACCCGTCCGCATCAGGAATGCCTCATGTCCCTGCGTCTCGCCACGTTCAATATCGAAAATTCCTGACGCGGTTCGATTTCACCGGGTTTCGCAACCAGATGCATCAGGATCGCGTGTTGAAGCTTTTCGAGGTGCGCAACGAGGGCGTCTATCAGCAGCTCGAGCAAGCGCGCGTGGTCGCAGCGACCGACGACACGCGGCAGATGACGGCACTTGCCATCGCCGATGCCGATGCGGATATCCTCTGTCTGCAGGAGGTCGACAACATGGCGGCGCTGCAGGCGTTCGAAAACGGCTATCTCTTCCGCATGGTCGGGAATGGTTATCGGCAGAAATATCTGGTCGAAGGCAATGACAGCCGTGGCATCGATGTCGCCGTGCTCATGCGCGAACAGACGAGCGACGGCGAGCGCATCGAGCTCAAGGGCATCACCAGTCACGCTACGGTGACATACCGGGAGTTTGACCTCTTCAACGACGAGTTGGCGGCACTCGGGCTTCATCCCGATGACAGGATATTCAAGCGCGATTGCCTCGAGCTCGACCTGTTGATCGGTAACGTCCCGTTTGCGCTCTACGTGGTGCACCTGAAGTCGATGGGCGGTCCCCGCGACGGCGTGGACGGGCGCCACGTCACGATGCCCGTGCGCCGGGCAGAGACCCTTGCCGTGCGGCGCATCATCGAGAGCCGTTTCGGGCCGGGCGAGACCGCTACCGGGAATTTCGCCATCTGCGGCGATATGAACGACTATCAGGAGCGCGTCGACGTCATCGGCCGGCGACGGACCGGCTATCGCTTCGAACATCAGCGGGAGGCGGAAAGCGCGCTCGATGTCTTCAGCAATGGCGGCTTTGCGGAAAACGTGATCGCGCGCCGCAGCCCAATGGACCGCTGGACGCTGTACCACGCACGCGGACCACAGGAGCAATGGCTTTGCCAGCTGGATTATCTCTGGCTGTCGCCGGCGCTCGCGCAGGCGAATTCTGATCGTCTTCCCGAAATCATCCGCGCCGGCCAGCCATATCGCACGATCTTTCCGCCTGGCCAGGAGGTCGAGCGCTATCCGCGCACCGGCTGGGACCGACCGAAGGCCTCCGACCATTGCCCCGTTGTCATGACACTGGATTTCAAGTGACAACTGGGGATTTCAAATGATGACCTCGGGATTGCAAATGAAGACCCCGCTGCAGGAAGACACGGCCAATTGGCCACCGGAGCAGACCGTGTTCCCGGTGGGGCATATCGATCTCCGTGTGCTTGAGGGAGATCATCCGTTTCACCTGCACGAGGCTTCGGCGGCGCGCGCAAACTGGCTTACGGAGATCACGGCGAACCCGGCGCTCTTCGAGGGCCGCATGGTTTTTCAGCATCGCATGGCGGTGAGCGAAGACGGTATTTTCGGCGATGCCTATGTCGTTCCGTTCTCTACGTTTCTTTGGTGGCGCAAGCAGACGGTGCGCGCGGGCGGTTTCCACGTATTCGCCTTTCCCGTGCTCGTGACCTCCGACAATGCGCTGGTGGCCATCCGCATGGGGCAGCACACCGCTAATCCCGGCCAGGTCTATTTCGCGGCGGGATCTCTCGACGAGAACGATATAGTCGACGGCCGCTGCGATATCGAAGGCAACATGCGCCGCGAGGTGCTGGAGGAGACAGGCCTCGACCTCAGCGACGTCTTGGCCGAGCCCGGCTATCACGCCTCGCATTTCAGGCACTCGCTGACGGTGTTCCGTCTTTTTCGCTTCCCGGTGACGGCCGACGAACTGGTTGCCCGGATCGAGGCCCATATGCCTCATGCCGCAGATCAGGAGATCGAGGGTGCAGTGGCGATCCGCTCCGCCGATCCGGAGGCGCAACCCTATAACGTCTCGATGCTGCCGATCCTTGCCTGGTTCTTCGATCGGCCGCGATAAGCGTACCGCCTTGCGCTTGATTGCGCGGTCGGGCAGTTTGGAAATTTGGAAGTCATCGAAGGAGGCAGGGGTGGTCCGCAGATACAGCGTCTACGACGTGTTCACCGACACCAAGTTGGCAGGCAATCCGCTGGCCGTGGTCTTTGACGGCGACGGCCTGAGCGACGAGGAGATGCAGGCGATCACGCGCGAACTGAACCTTTCTGAAACCGTGTTCGTCCGCCCCGCGACCAATCCCGCTCATACCGCAAGCCTGCGTATCTTCACGCCCGGACGGGAACTGCCTTTTGCGGGACATCCGACGGTTGGTGCAGCGATAGCGCTTGCGGAACGATCCCATGCGAGACACGGCGGCGATATCGATCTGGTTTCCGTACTGGAGGAAAAAGTCGGGCCGGTGCGCTGTGCCGTGCGGCTCAAGCAGGAGCGGGCGAGCTTCGCCGAATTCGACCTGCCGCGAAAGTCGCAGCAGATCCTTTTGCCACTCGAAAGGATGAGGCTGGCCGATGCGCTTGGACTGAAGGTTACCGAGATCGGCTTTGAGAATCACGTGCCGTCGATCTGGACTGCGGGCGTGCCGTTCCTGATGGTACCGGTACACGACGTTGGCGCGGCGCAGCGTATCGAATTCGATCCGCAACTTTGGGAGAAAACGGTTCCCTTCGTCGACGGTTCACTGGCGTCCGCCTACATCTATTGCCGCGGGGCCGTCAATCACACCGCGAAGTTTCACGCCCGCATGTTTGCTGCCGGAATGGGCATCGTCGAGGATCCGGCAACAGGATCGGCAGTGGCAGCTCTCTCCGGCGCGATCCACCATTTCGACCGGCTGCCAGACGGCCATTACCCCTTCATCGTAGAGCAGGGGGTCGAGATGGGTCGGCCTTCGTTCATTCATCTTCATATCGACGTCGACGGCGGCGAAATTTCCAACGCGCGAATTGGCGGCCAGGCGGTGCGCATTGCAAGCGGCACACTGGAACTTTGATTTTGTTCGATAATTGGCTTTTTGTGAAATTATTTTGCCGAATAGCCAAAGAAAATCAGTCAAGCGGCTGGACAATGAAACCGATCCTATTTATATGCCCGGTCACGCCGTCAAAAGCGGTTACGGGTGATTAGCTCAGTTGGTAGAGCAGCTGACTCTTAATCAGCGGGTCGTAGGTTCGAGCCCTACATCACCCACCAAAATTTTACCAAAATCAATGGTTTACAGCGAACGCGCCTTAAGTGGCGCGGTCGCCGTTTGCCGGTTTGCCATCAGTTTGCAGTTTAGCAAAGCTCGACAAGATTTCCCTTTCACTTCCGATCCGTTGCCCGAAACGCCCAAGCTGATCTATCAGGTCATCCACTTGCGGTGCTCCGTGAACCGCTCGGCCAGCATGTCGATGAAAAGGCGGACCTTGGTCGGCAGATGCGTTCGGTTCGGGTAGACGGCGTTGATGGCGAACTCGACACCCCGGAATTCAGGCATAAGACGGACGAGGCGTCCCTCGGCGAGGTCTTCCGCGACGACGAAGCTGGGGGCCAGCCATACCGCCCGGCCGCTGACGGTCAGATGACGAAGCGTCTCCGCGCTGTTGGAAAGCACGTTTCCCTGAACTCTCACACTCTGGGTTTCGCCGGATAGTGATTCAAAGCGCCACTCGTCTCCAAAGGGATAGTAGGGGAATTGCAGGCAGTTGTGGCCTGCGAGGTCGTCGGGTGTCTTCGGTTCGGCATGGGTATCGAGGTAGGACTTCGAGCTGACCAGGATGTGCCTCCAAGGCGTGAGCTTGCGAACCACGAGGCTGGAATCGGGAGAGGGTATGGTGCGGAGCACAAGGTCGTAGCCGTCCTCGATCATGTCGATCATCCGCTCGCCTATGTTCATGTCGAGAGAGACCGAGGGATAGAGATCGAGGTACTCGTCGATGACGGGCAGCAGGAAGCGGACGATCGCGGTGCCGGAGTAGATCTTGAGCGTGCCTCGCGGAGTGGTCGTCAGCGCCGCCGCGGCACGGTCGGCCTCATCGAGATCCGCGAGGATCTGCGTGGAGCGCTCGAAGTAGTATTTTCCGGTTTCCGTCAGGCTTACCTTGCGTGTCGTCCGGTTCAGCAGCCGGACGCCCAGCCTGTCTTCCAGCGACTGTACATGGTTGGCGACCATGGTGACCGACATGTTGAGGCGGCGCGCTGCTGCGGAGAATCCTCCACATTCGACCACCTTTCCAAAGACCGAAAGGCTTGTGAGACGATCCAAGCATGCCTCCTGATTATCCGCTCAGAGTTTATGATCCTTGCCAATATAAGCGGATTATCAAACTGGGGATAGCGGGCCATCTTCATGTTCACAGGGCAAGCCCCACCCGGACGGACCGGGCAGGACACAGGAGAAGGACAATGGTTCAGATACCCCGCAAGGAAGCATTCAAGACGGCCGCCGAGGCTGAGACGGCCAAGGTCGCCGATGCTCCGGCCGCACCCGCCGCCGAGGCAGCGGCAGCGCCCGAAGCGCCGAAGAAGTCCGGTCGCAGTGTCGTCAAGCGCGGCATCCTCGCCGCAGTCCTTCTCGCAGGCGTCGCCTTCGGCGCGAACTTCGGCTATCACTACTGGACAGTCGGGCGCTTCATCGAGTCCACTGACGACGCTTATGTGAAGGCTGACTTCACGACGATTGCGCCCAAGGTCGCGGGCTATATCAAGGACGTCCTCGTCAAGGACAACGACACCGTCAAGGCCGGACAGGTTCTTGCCCGGATCGACGATCGCGATTATCAGGCCGCGCTCGCAGGGGCGAGGGCAGACGTCAAGGCTGCCGAGGCGGCGATCACCAACATCGACGCCCAGATTCATCTGCAGCAGTCCATCATCGGTCAGGCCAAGGCCTCGATTGACGCGTCCCGCGCCTCGCTGGCCTTCGCCCAGTCCGATGCCGCACGCAATGCAAGGCTGATCACCAGCGGCGCTGGCACACAGTCCCATGTCGAGCAAAGCCAGTCGCTCAAGGACCAGGCCGCTGCGGCCGTCGAACGCGACGAAGCCGCTCTCGTGGCAGCCGAGAACAAGGTTCCGGTGCTGCAGACCCAGCGTGACCAGGCCGTTGCCCAGCGCGATCGCGCCGCCGCGAC